>CAVXDJ010000006.1:0-657097 GCA_963760555.1 uncultured Actinomycetota bacterium
GGCCGTTGTTCTGCGCGATCCAGCGCAGCGCGGCGGCGGCGATGTTGTCGTAGTGGTGCGGGTTGCAGATCCTCGCGGGCGGCGGCGGTGAGCACGAACGCCTTCGCCGGGCGGCCACGGCCGCGCGGGCCGGTGCGCCGCACCTCGCGCGTCTCGACCAGGGGTCGGCGAGCAGGGCGTCGAGATGCTTGCGGATCGCGGCGGGGCTCAGGCCGAGCTGCGCGCCGAGCTCGGCCGCGGTGGCGGGGCCACGACGCAGCAGCTGGGCGACCCGGTCACGGGTGCGGCCGTCCGCCACGGCGGCTGACGCCTCCGCACCGTTCCCGACCAGCACCTCGTATTTCACTACGCCAACGTTACGTATTTCCTCCGGCACCTGCAAACCGGGTTCCGGTGATCCGTCACACCGGCACCCGGGGGACGCGATTTTCAAGATCAAATTCGAGCGTACGATCGTCCGCGTGAAGTCCTTCGAGCCGCTGTACCGCCCGTTCACCGCCGTGCTGCGCCCCCTGGCCCTCGCGTCCCTGGTCGCCAACGTCGCGCTGATCGTCACCGGTGCGGCGGTCCGGCTCACCGACTCCGGCCTGGGCTGCCCCACGTGGCCCAAGTGCACCGACGGGTCCTATACGACGACGTCCGCGATGGGCGTGCACGGCGTGATCGAGTTCGGCAACCGGATGCTCACGTTCGTGCTCGTGGCCCTCGCGATCGCCTGCTTCCTGGGCGCGATGGGCGGGCCCCGCCGCAAGTCGCTGGTCCGGCTGTCGATCGCGGTCGGCCTCGGCATCCCGATGCAGGGCGTGATCGGCGGCATCACCGTGCTGACCCACCTCAACCCGTGGGTCGTCGGGCTGCACTTCCTGCTCTCGATCGCGCTGATCACGGTGGCCTACGCGTTCTGGCGCCGGATCGACGAGGGTGACGGCGCCCCGGTCGTCCTGGTGCCCGCCCCGCTCCGCGCCCTCGGCGCGCTGACCACGCTGGCCAGCCTCGCGGTCGTCGCGGTCGGCGTGGTGGTCACCGGCAGTGGCCCGCACTCCGGCGACCGCGGCGCCAAGCGCAACGGCCTCGACCCGGCCGCCATCTCCCAGGTCCACGCCGACCTGGTCTTCCTGCTGATCGGCCTGTCGGTGGCGCTGTGGTTCGCCCTGCGCGCGGTCCCGGCACCGGCGTCCGCGGTCCGCGCCGCCGGCATGCTGGTCATCGTGGAGCTGGCGCAGGGCCTGATCGGCTTCGTCCAGTACTTCACCCACCTCCCGGTGATCCTGGTCGCCGCACACATGCTCGGCGCCGGCCTGGTGTGGTGGGCCACGCTCGGCGTCCTGTGGTCCCTGCGCGAACGCCCGGTGCTGGCGGAGTCCGAGGTGGCCGACCCGACGCCGGTTCCGTCGCCGTCGAAGGATCCCGTCCCCGCCGCTGACCGCGCCCTGCCCCACTCGCGCCCACGATGGACCTGGGCCGGGTGGAGGGGGTCGGCTGCGGGTCCGCCGGGGTTCGCCTCCCTGCGAGGGACCTGGTGGTCACGGCCCGATCGCCGGACACCGCTCGCGTCCGGGCACTGCCGTCCCCAGAGGTGGGTGCCGACTCCGGGCAGACGATCCGGTCCAGACCGCTGATCCCGTTCCGACCTGCCCGGGTACGCCGCGGAGCCCGCGACGCTCCCGCTCCGGACCGCGCCGCAACGCGCGTCACGGCCCCAGCTGGCCCTCACGGCCCTTTCCCGATCCTTATAAGGGTCCCGCCAGAACCAGCCCCGCCCCCACAACTGGCCCTCACGGCCCGAACCCAGCACCCACAAGGGCCACCAGAACCAGCCCGGCCGCACGGCTGGCCCTCACGGCCCGAGCCCAGCACCCACAAGGGCCACCAGAACCAGCCCGGCCCGCACGGCTGGCCGTCACGGCCCGAATCCGGCACCCACAAGGGCCACCAGAACCAGCCGGGCCCCCACAGCTGGCCGCCACGGCCCGAATCCGGCTCCCATGGGGCCTCCAGGGCCGGCGGGTGGTGGGCGGGGCGGGCGCCCGGGGCTTGTGGGTGGGCTGGACCACCGGACACCCGGGAGGCGCTGGGCGGTCCCGGGAGGGGCGGACGTTCGCGGGGCGCCGCCACGGGACGGGCCGGTGCGGTTGAGGGGTTGCGTGCCCGTACAAGAAGAAAGAAGCGGCGCGGTCGGCAGCCGAGCGGGTGGGTCAGAGGCGGGCGAGGATGGCGTCGGCCAGCCGGGCGGCGGCGCCGGGGGCGTCGCGGAGGAACAGGGCCGGCTCGGTGAGTTCGAGCTCGATCAGCATCGGGGCGCCGTCCGGGCCGGGGATCAGGTCGACCCGCGCGTAGAGCAGGCGCTTCGGCGCCGCCGGGGACCGCCGCCAGCACCCGGCGCGCGACCGCCAGCTCGGCGTCGGACGGGGTGCGCGGGGCTGATCTCCTCGCTGCCCGGGTCGATCGGGCGCTCGTCGGGGCCGGTGAGCATCGGGCCCTTGCGGATGGCGTGGCTGAAGGTCAGCTCGCCGGTCGCGTCGGGCAGTGCACAGCACCGCGGTCTCGCCCGCGGTGTCGACGGCGGTCAGGTAGGGCTGGATCATCGCGGTGCGGCCGGCGTCGGTGAGCCGGGCGACGTGGCGCGGCCGCCAGGTCCGCCTGGCCGGGCAGGGCCGGTAGCGGCCGGTGTCCTGGCTGCCGGCGCTGATCGTGGGCTTGACCACCCACTCCCCGGCCGCCGGCGGCGGTCCAGGTCTCGCCGGGCTCGACGAAGTCGGTGGGGATGACCGGGATGCCGGCCGCGGCGAGCTCGCTGCAGGTAGTGCTTGTCGGTGTTCCACGCGATGATGTCGGCCGGGTTGGCCAGCCGGGGCACGCTGCTGCGCCCAGGCCACGAAGGCGTCGCGGCGGGCGACGTAGTCCCACGGTGAGCGGATCACGGCGAGGTCGTAGCGCGGACCAGTCGGCGCCGGGTCGTCCCAGCGGACGGCGTCGACGGTCACGCCGCGCGTCGCGCAGGGCGTCGCGCAGCGGGTGGTCGTCGTCCCAGAGGTCGGGGAAGCATCTCGCAGGTGACGAGGGCGACCCGGGATGCTCCCGGGTCGCGGGTCGCTGTCACGTCAGCGGGCCATGCTCCGGCGCGACATCGAACGCCACAGGTCGTTGCTGGGGCGCATCTGCTCCAGGAGCTCGCGCTCCCACTCGTTCTCCACCTCGACGCCGGCGTGCTCACACGCCTGCCGGGCGACGCCGGTGTCCTGGGCGAACTGGTCGGACCACTCGCCGTCCTCGCCGACCAGGACGATGCGGGCGCCGCGCTTACCGACGTACTCGATGACCGCCTTCGCGCCGCCGTGCCCGGCGGCGAAAGACTTGATCCCGGAGGTCAGTGTCGTATACGGAACCTTCTGCCATGACGCGCAGCCTAAGCAGACCTCGGCGGCACGAGCGGGTACCCCGGCGCGTATTTGTGACTCCAATTACCTGCGGGTTTCAGCCGATCAGGGCATTGTTATGCAGCCGATTACGCCCGAATTGCGCCGCTCGACGAGATTCCATCCTAACGAGTGACGGACAGTGTTGACACTGACGCAATCCGGGCATCCTGTGCGACAGTACCGACACCGGCGACCTCAGACCAGAGCGTCGACCGCGACCGCGATGAAGAGCATCGTCAGGTAGGTGATCGACCAGTGGAACAGCCGCATCGGCTTGAGCGGCACGCCGCCGCCGCGGGTCTGGTCGACCAGCCGGATCGCCTCGAGCCAGGAAGAGCGCGCCGATGACGATCGCGGTGACGCCGTAGATCGGGCCCGAGGCCGAGCGGCCAGGCGACCAGCGAGGCGGCCACGGTGAGCACGGTGTAGAGCAGGATCTCGAAGTTGACCCGGGCGCACGGAGCGCACCACCGGCAGCATCGGAATGCCGGCCCGGGCGTAGTCGTCCTTGTACTTGATGGCCAGTGCGTAGAAATGCGGCATCTGCCAAAAGAAGACAACCGCGAAAAGCGCCCAGCCCATCGGGGACGACCGAACCGGTCACCGCGGCCCAGCCGATGATCACCGGGCGGCGCCGCAGACGCCACCCCAGAAGGTGTTCTGCCGGGGTGCGCCGCTTCAGCCAGAGCGTGTAGACCACGTCGTAGTAGAAGATCGCGGCCGCGGTCAGCGCGGTGGCCAGCCAGTTGGTGAGACGCCGCCATCAGCGCACCGAGATCACCGCCAGGGTGAGGCCGAAGATCAGCACCGCCCGCGGGGTGACGCTGGTGCGCCGGCAGCGGGCGCCGCTTGGTCCGCCGCATCAGCTGGTCGATGTCGCGGTCGATGTAGCAGTTCAGCGCGCTCGCCGCGCCCCCGCCAGGGCGCCGCCGACCAGCACGCGCGGTGAGTGCCCAGGTCCGGCCAGCCGCCCGCGGCGAGCATCATCGCCGGCACCGTGGTGACCAGCAGCAGCTCGACGATCGCGGCTTGGTCAGCGCGAGGTAGGCGCGGAACACCGCCATCCGGTCGCGGCGGGTCTCGGACGCGCGGCGCCGCGGCCGCGGCGCTCCGGCACGCCGGGCGGCCGTCCGGGGACGGGACGCTCGGTGATCATGCTCACGGACAGCCACCTTCCGGCATCGGCACTGGCAAGTCACGGCCGTTGCCGGGCGGCGACCCGGCGGCACCGCTCGGACAGCCTACGCGCAGCCGTCTCCGCTGCTCGGGCGCACCCGGCACGGGTGCAGGCGTCACACCCGTCGACCGGCATGTCCGCTCACAGCGTATGGGCCTGAGGCGTTCGCCGGCGCAGGCGTTTAGCCCGACTGGATAGGGTCAAGCTCGAAAAGGGTTCCATAAACCATGCCCGAGGAGCACAACCGACGTGGCTGCCACAGATCCTGCTCTCAATTGGTCCGACCTCGACCGCAAGGCGGTGGACACCGTCCGGGTGCTGGCCATGGACGCCGTCGAGAAGTCCGGCAACGGCCACCCCGGCACCGCCATGAGCCTCGCCCCGGCCGCCTACCTGCTGTTCAACCGCGTCATGCGGCACGACCCGACCGACCCGCACTGGGCCGGGCCGGGACCGCTTCGTGCTGTCCTGCGGGCACTCCAGCCTCACCCTCTACATTCAGCTCTTCCTCTCCGGCTACGGCCTGGCGCTGGACGACCTGAAGCCTCGCTGCGCCAGTGGGACTCGCTGACCCCGGGTCACCCGGAGTACGGGCACACCCCCGGCGTCGAGATCACCACCGGCCCGCTCGGCCAGGGCATCGGCAACGCGGTCGGCATGGCGATGGCCGCCCGCCGCGAGCGCGGCCTGTTCGACCCGGACACCGACGCCGGGCCAGTCGCCGTTCGACCACCACATCTACGTCGATCGCCTCCGACGGCGACATCGAGGAGGGCGTCAGCCACGAGTCGAGCGCCATCGCCGCGGTGCAGAAGCTCGGCAACCTCACGGTGATCTACGACGACAACGAGATCTCCATCGAGGACGACACCCGGATCGCCAAGAACGAGGACGTCGGCGCGCGCTACGCGGCGTACGGCTGGCACGTGCAGACGGTGGACTGGCGCACGGCGACCCGGCCAGGGCGACTACGACGAGGACGTCGAGGCGCTCTGCGACGGCGATCCAGGCCGCCAAGGCGGTGACCGACAAGCCGTCGTTCATCGTGCTGCAAGACGATCATCGGCTGGCCCGCGCCGAACAAGCAGAACACCGGCAAGATCCACGGCTCCGCGCTGGGCGCCGACGAGGTCGCCGCCACCAAGGAGATCCTCGGCTTCGACCCGAACGAGACCGTTCGCGGTCGACGAGGAGGTCGCTCGAGCACGCCCACCAGGTCGTCGAGCGCGGCCGCGCGGCGCACGCCGAGTGGCAGCAAGGCGTTCGACGCCTGGGCCGCCGGCAACGCCGAGGCGCAAGGAGCTGCTTCGACCGGCTGGCCACCGCGCACGCTGCCGGAGGGCTGGGACGAAGGCGCTGCCCGAGTTCCCGGCCGACGAGAAGGGCCTGGCCACCCGGGCCGCGTCCGGCAAGGTGCTGGAGGCGCTCGCGCCGGTGCTGCCCGAGCTGTGGGGCGGCTCGGCCGACCTGGCCGAGAGCAACAACACCACGATGAAGGGCGAGCCGTCCTTCATCCCGGCGGAGTACGCCACCAAGGCGTTCCCCGGCAACGAGTACGGCCGCACGCTGCACTTCGGCATCCGCGAGCACGGCATGGGCTCGATCCTCAACGGCATCGCGGTGCACGGCGGCACCCGCCCGTACGGCGGCACGTTCCTGGTCTTCAGCGACTACATGCGCGGCGCCGTCCGGCTGTCCGCGCTGATGAAGCTGCCGGTCGTCTTCGTGTGGACGCACGACTCGATCGGCCTCGGCGAGGACGGCCCGACGCACCAGCCGATCGAGACGCTGACCGCGCTGCGCGCCATCGTCGGCCTCGACGTGGTCCGCCCGGCCGACGCCAACGAGACCGCCTGGGCCTGGCGCGGCGCGCTGGAGCACACCGACCGGCCGACCGCGCTCGCGCTGTCCCGGCAGAACCTGCCGACCGTCGACCGCACCAAGTACGCGTCGGCCGAGGGCACCCTCAAGGGCGGCTACATCCTCTCCGAGGCGTCCGGCGGCGAGCCCGAAGGTGATCCTGATCGGCACCGGCTCCGAGGTGCAGCATCTGCCTGACCGCGCAGGAGCGCCTGGAGGCCGAGGGCACCCCGACCCGGGTCGTCTCGATGCCCTGCCAGGAGTGGTTCTTCAGCAGGACACCGCGTACCAGCAGGAGGTGCTGCCGCGCGGCGTCAAGGCCCGGGTCACCGTCGAGGCCGGCATCCGGATGAGCTGGGACCGCATCCTCGGCGACGCCGGCGAGGCGGTCAGCATCGAGCACTACGGCGCCAGCGCCCCCGCCAAGATCCTCTTCGAGCAGTTCGGGTTCACCGCGGACAACGTGGTGGCCAAGGCCAACGCCGCCCTGGCCAAGGTCGGCGAGATCACCGGTCACAAGACCGGCAACTGCACTGCAGGAGCTGAAGCGCAATGACCGACAGGCTGGCCGAGCTCTCCGCCGCGGGTGTGGCGGTGTGGCTCGACGACCTCTCCCGCGTCCGCCTGACCAGCGGCTCGCTGGACAAGATGCGCCGCGAGCAGCACGTGGTCGGCGTGACCACGAACCCGAGCATCTTCCAGAAGGCGCTGTCCGACGCGGACGCGTACGACGCGCAGCTGCGTGACCTGGCCGCGCAGGGCGTCACGGTCGAGGAGGCGGTCCGCCTGATGACCGCGCTACGACGTGCGCTGGGCGTGCGACGTGATGCGCCCGGCGTACGACGCGTCGAACGGCGTGGACGGCCGGGTGTCCATCGAGGTGGACCCGCGCAGGGCGCACGAGACCGAGAAGACCGTCGCCGAGGCGAAGACGCTGTGGTGGCTGGTCGACCGGCCGAACCTCTACATCAAGATCCCGGCGACCCTGGCGGGCCTGCCGGCGATCACCGCGACGCTGGCCGAGGGCATCAGCGTCAACGTCACGCTGATCTTCTCGCTGGAGCGCTACCGGGCGGTGATGGACGCGTTCCTGGCCGGCCTGGAGCAGGCCAAGGCGAACGGCCACGACCTCTCCAAGATCGGCTCGGTCGCGTCGTTCTTCGTCTCCCGGGTGGACACCGAGGTCGACAAGCGGCTCGACAAGATCGGCACGCGACGAGGCCAAGGCGCTCAAGGGCAAGGCCGCGATCGCCAACGCCCAGCTGGCCTACGAGGCGTACACCGAGGTCTTCGGCTCCGACCGCTGGCAGGCGCTGGCCGACGCCGGCGCGCACCCGCAGCGTCCGCTGTGGGCGTCCACCTCGACCAAGAACCCGGAGTTCCTGGACACCATCTACGTCGAGGAGCTGATCGCGCCCGGCACGGTCAACACCATGCCGGAGTCGGTGATCTACGCGTACGAGGACCACGGCGAGCACCCGGGGCGACACCATCACCGGCTCGTACGCCGCACGCCAAGAAGGTCATCGCCGACCTGGCCGCGGTCGGCGTCGACTTCGACGACGTGGTCAAGGTCCTCGAGGACGAGGGCGTGGAGAAGTTCGAGGCGAGCTGGAACGAGCTGCTCGAGGGCGTGGACAAGTCGCTGAAGGCCGCGGCCGCCGGCGCGGCGCAACCCGAGCGACGCCGCCAAGTAGACCGCAGCGACCCGCTGCCGCGGCGCGACCGCCGACAGGCGGCTCCACGGCCGACTGGCGCGTAACCCCTGCACGACCCCAAAAAACTGGCAGGATGGACACGTGGGTAATCCGCTGCGTACCGCACAGGACCGTCGGCTTCCCCGGATCCCGGAGCCCTGCGCTCTGGTGATCTTCGGGGTCACCGGTGACCTGTCCCGAAAGAAGCTCATCCCGGCCGTCTACGACCTGGCCAACCGCGGTCTGCTGCCGCCCGGTTTCGTGGTGCTGGGCTTCGCCCGCCGCGACTGGGGCGACGGCGACTTCGAGTCGCTGGCCTACGAGGCCGCCAAGAAGGGCGCCCGGACCCCGTGGCGCGAGGACGTCTGGCAGCGGCTGGCCAGCCAGTTCCAGTTCGTGCCCGGCTCGTTCGACGACGACGCCGCGTTCGACAACCTGGCCGAGCACCCTGGACGAGCTGCGCGAGCGCAACGGCATCGCCGGCAACGCCGCCTTCTACTTCTCCATCCCGCCGGCCGCGTTCCCGCTGGTGCTCAACCAGCTGGACCGCACCGGGATGGCCGACAACGCGAAGTCCGGCGGCTGGCGCCGGGTCGTGGTGGAGAAGCCGTTCGGCAACGACCTGCAGACCGCGATGGCGCTCAACCAGCTCGTCGACGAGGTCTTCACCCCGCAGGACGTCTTCCGCATCGACCACTACCTGGGCAAGGAGACGGTCCAGAACATCCTGGCCCTGCGCTTCGCCAACAGCCTGTTCGAGCCGGTGTGGAACTCCAAGTACGTCGACTCGGTGCAGATCACCATGGCCGAGGACGTCGGCATCGGCACCCGGGCCGCGTTCTACGACGCCGTCCGGCGCCGCCCGCGACGTGCTGCAGAACCACCTGCTCCAGCTGCTCGCGCTGGTCGGCATGGAGGAGCCGACGAGCTTCGACCCGCAGCGAGGTACGGGCCGAGAAGCTCAAGGTCCTCAAGGCGATCAGCCTGCCCGAAGGACATCGCAGCCGGCTCGGTCCGCGGGCAGTACCTGCCCGGCTGGGTGGCCGGCGAGCGCGCCGTCGGGCTACCTGGAGGAGAAGAACATCCCGGCCGGACTCCACCACGGAGACGTACGTGGCGGTCCGCCTCGGCATCCAGAACCGGCGCTGGGCCGAGGTGCCGTTCTTCGTCCGGGTCGGCAAGCGCATGCCGCGCCGGGTCACCGAGATCGCGATCCTGTTCAAGAAGGCGCCGCACCTGCCGTTCGACCCGGCCGACGTGGAGATGCTGGGCAACAACCAGCTGGTCATCCGGGTGCAGCCGGACGAGGGCGTGGTGCTCAAGTTCGGCTCCAAGGTGCCCGGCACCACGATGGAGGTCCGCGACATCGCGATGGACTTCCAGTACGGCGAGGCGTTCACCGAGTCCAGCCCGGAGGCGTACGAGCGGCTCGTGCTGGACGTGCTGGTCGGCGACCGGACGCTGTTCCCGGACGCCGCCGAGGTGGAGCAGTCGCTGGCGGGTCATCGACCCGCTGGAGGCCGCCTGGGCGGGCACCAAGCCGGAGCCGTACCGGGCCGGCGAGTGGGGCCCGCGGGCCTCCGACGAGATGCTGGCCCGCGAGGGCCGGTGCCTGGAGGCGAGCATGATCGGGCTGTGGGACACCACCGGCAACGAGGTCGTCAAGGCCCTGGCCGCCGAGCGGCGCAGCGCCGGCGGCGTGGCCACCGGCCTCGCCCTGACCCTGGTCGCCGTGGTCGAGGAGAAGAAGGTCCGGGAGGCCGAGGCGGCCGCCACCATCGCCGCCTCCGCGCACCCGTGCCGGCTGCTCATCGTGGTCCGCTCCGACCTGGAGGGCCGCAGCCGGCTGGACGCGGAGATCGTCGTCGGCGGCCGGCTCGGCCCGGCCGAGGCGGTCGTGATGCGGATGTACGGCCGGCTCGCCCTGCACGCCGAGTCGGTGGTCATGCCGCTGCTCGCCCCGGACGTGCCGGTGGTCACCTGGTGGCACGAGGAGCCGCCGGACATGATCGCCAACGACTTCCTCGGCGTGGTCGCCGACCGCCGGATCACCGACTGCGCGCAGGCGCGCCGACCCGGTGGCCGCGCTGCGCCAGCGGGCCGTGGACTACGCGCCCGGCGACACCGACCTGACCTGGACCCGGATCACGCTCGTGGCGCACGCTGGTCGCCGGCGCGTTCGACACCACCGAGGAGCGGGTCGTCGGCGCGACGATCGTGGCGCCGCCGACCGACCCGACCGCCGCGCTGATGCAGGGCTGGCTGCAGTCCCGGCTCGGCATCGAGCCGGCGCTGGGAGCACACCGACCGGTCCCCGCGGATGCACTCGGTGCGAGCTGCAGTGCGCCAACGGCGACTGCGTCACGGTCACCCGCGAGGAGGGCACGGCGCTGTTCAGCCGCACCGGCCAGGAGGACCGGTACATGCCGCTGCCGCAGCGGCCGGTCGGTGACGAGCTGGCCGAGGAGCTGCGCCGGCTCGACGCCGACCAGATCTACGCCGAGGCGCTCGGCGCGATGGCCGGCGTCACCGGCCTGGACCAGCAGCCCGCCGATGCGGGTGCACGTCTGGAAGGACCCGGCACTGGCCGCCCGCGCGGACGACGCCGGCCGGCGCGATGGCCGGCCCCGGCGGCACCGCCGCCTGACCCGACGATCAGACCGGGCCGTCCGCCGTCATCGGCGGGCGGCCCGGTCGCTTCACGGCCGACGTGAGGAGACGACAGTGAGCGAGACCCTGGTCGTGGTGGTTCCCGACGCCGACATCCTGGCGCCGACGGTGGCGGCCCGGCTGGTCGTCAAGATCATCGACGCGCAGGCGGAGCGCGGCACGGCCGAGCGTGGTGCTGACCGGCGGCCGGATCGCCGCCAAGGTGCTGCGCGCGGTCAGGGAGCTGCCGGCCGCCGCCGCCGATCGACTGGTCGCGGGTCGACCTGTGGTGGGGCGACGAGCGGTTCCTGCCGGCCGGCGACCCGGACCGCAACGAGACCCAGGCCCGCGCGGCCCTGCTGGACGCGCTGCCGCTGGACCCGGCCCGGGTGCACGCCGATGCCGGCCTCCGACGGCCCGGACGGCGACGACGCCGAGGCGGCCGCCGCCCGCGTACGCCGCGCGAGCTGACGCCGCCGGCGGCAGCCGAGCTGCCCCGCTTCGACGTGCTGATGCTCGGCGTCGGCGAGGACGGGCACGTGGCGTCGCTCTTCCCCGGGCACCCGGTGCTCAACGAGACCGGCACGGCCGCCGCCGTGCACGACAGCCCGAAGCCGCCGCCGACCCGGATCACGCTGACCCTGCCGACGATCCAGACGCGCCGACGAGGTGTGGCTGATCGCCGCCGGGCCGGACAAGGCCGACGCGGTCGGCGGCGGCGCGCTGGCGCGGCGAGCAAGGTGCCTGCCGGCCGCGCAGGCGCACCGGCGCTCGCCAAGACCTCTGGCTGCTCGACCAGGCCGCCGCGGCCAAGGTGCGCCAGCCGGCACGCTGAGCGACCTACTCGCCGCGGCGCTGGCGCGCACCTTGGCGAGCGCCTCGGCCAGGATCTTCTCCGCCGTCCTCGTCGGAGCGGCGCTCCTTGACGTACGCCAGGTGCGACTTGTACGGCTCGGCGCGCGGCCGGCCCGGCGGGTTCTGCCGGTCGAGGCCGGCCGGCTGGCCGCAGCGCGGGCAGTCCCAGGTCTCCGGCGCCGGCGCCTCGGCCGCGAACCGGATCTCGCTGGCGTGACCGGCCGCGCAGAAGTAGGTGACCTCCCGGCGCGGGGCGGGTTCGCTGCGCTCGTCGGGGCGCATCGGGCTGGACCCGACGCGGCTGCCGCGGATCGCGCTGCCACTGGACACGGACGTCACTCCTGTCTCGAGGGCTCGTTAGCACGGCCCGGATCGGCCGTAGACGAGGGGCAAAACGAAACGCCGCGCGGCCCGGAAGAACCGGACCGCGCGGCAGATTCTACGACTATTACGGCGCGGTCAGGAAGCCGGGCAGCGCGAGCCTGCAGCCAGAAGCCCGAGCCCGACGATGCAGGCGAACCAGACGATGCCCACCAGAACCGTGTAGCGGTCGAGGTTCTTCTCCGCCACCGAGGAGCCGGCCAGGCTGGAGGTGACGCCGCCACCGAACATGCTGGACATGCCGCCGCCCTTGCCGCGGTGCAGCAGGATCAGCAGGGTCAGCAGGATGCTGGTGATGACCAGCAACACGATCAACGTGTACGCGAACGCGATCGGCATGGTCGGGTTCATTCCTCTCGAAGGGCACAGCAGCGGTCCACACAATAGCGGGTGCCCGGCCGCACCGGTGGCCGGCCGGGCACGCATCGCGACGATCAGCGGCGACGTGCTCCGCGGAACCGGCACGATCGAGGCGAACTCCTCGGCGTCCAGGCTGGCGCCGCCGACCAGCGCGCCGTCGACGTCCGGCTGCGCCATGATCGCGGCGATGTTGGCCGCCTTCACCGAGCCGCCGTACTGGATGCGGACCGCGTCGGCGACCTCGGCGCCGTACTTCTCGGCCAGCCGCGCCCGGATCGCGCCGCAGACCTCCTGCGCGTCCTCCGGCGTCGCGGTCTTGCCGGTGCCGATCGCCCAGACCGGCTCGTACGCGATGACGATCTGCTTGACCTGCTCGGCCTTGAGCCCGTCGAGGCCGCCGTCGAGCTGGCGCGGTGCAGTGCGCGACGTGCGTGCCCGCCTCGCGGATCGCCAGGCCCTCGCCGACGCAGAGGATCGGCGTGAGGCCGTGCCGCGAAGGCCGCCTTGACCTTCGCGTTGACCAGCGCGTCGTCCTCGTCGTGGTACTCGCGGCGCTCGGAGTGCCCGACCACCACGTAGGTGCAGCCGAGCTTGGCCAGCATCGCGCCGGAGATCTCCCCGGTGTAGGCGCCGCCCTCGTGCTGCGAGAGGTCCTGCGCGCCGTACGCGATCTGCAGCTTGTCGCCGTCGATCGCGCGTCTGCACGCTGCGCAGGTCGGTGAACGGCGGCAGCACGACCACCTCGACGTCGGTCGAGCTGCTGCTCGGTGAGGCTGGCGGCCAGCTTCTGCACCAGCAGGATGGCCTCGAAGTGGTTGAGGTTCATCTTCCAGTTGCCGGCGATGATCGGCCGGCGGGTCGACGTCCGCCATCAGCTTCTCCAGCGCGGCGACGCCGGGCAGCGTCTTGCCCTCGAGGTACTCCAGGGACGCGCCGCCACCGGTGGAGATGTGCCCGAACGCGGACTCGTCGAGGCCGAGCGTGCGCACGGCCGCGGCCGAGTCGCCGCCGCCGACCACCGAGAAGCCGTCGATCTTGGTGATCGCCTCGGCGACGCCACGGGTGCCGGCGGCGAACGGCGCCAGCTCGAACACGCCCATCGGGCCGTTCCAGAACACCGTCTTGGCGCCGCGCGATCGCCTCGGCGAACAGCGCCACCGACTGCGGGCCGATGTCGAGGCCCAGCCGGTCGGCCGGGATCTCGTCGAGCTGCCGACCGTCGTCGTGCGCGGCGTCCGCGGAGAACTCGTCGGCCGCCACCACGTCGACCGGCAGCACGATCCGGCCGTCGGCCTGCTCCAGCAGGTCGCGCGCAGGTGTCGATCATCTCGGCCTCGAGCAGCGACTTGCCGACCTCGTGGCCCTGGGCCTTGAGGAACGTGAAGCACATGCCGCCGCCGACCAGCAGCTTGTCGACCTTCGGCAGCAGCGCCTGGATCACGCGCGAGCTTGTCGGAGACCTTCGAGCCGCCGAGCACCACCACGTAGGGCTGCTCCGGGCTCGTCGGTCACCCTCCGCAGCACCTCGACCTCGCGCGAGCACCAGGCCACCGGCGTAGTGCGGCAGCAGCGCCGGCACGTCGTACACCGAGGCGTGCTTGCGGTGCACCGCGCCGAACGCGTCGTCGACGTAGGAGTCGGCGAACGCGGCCAGCTGCGTCGGCGAACGCGCCGCGCTCGGCGTCGTCCTTCGCGGTCTCGCCCGCGTTGAAGCGCAGGTTCTCCAGCAGCAGCACCTGGCCGTCGGCCAGCGCCGTCGACCGCGGCCGCGGCCGACGGCGCCGACGGTGTCGGCGGCGAAGACGACCGGCGTGCCGAGCAGCTCGCCGAGGCGCGTCGGCGACCGGGGCGAGCGTGAACTTCGGGTCCGGCGCGCCCTTCGGGCGGCCCGAGGTGCGAGCACACGATCACCCGGGCGCCCGCGTCACGCAGCGCGATCAGCGTCGGCAGCACCGCGCGGATCGCGGCCGTCGTCGGTGATGACGCCCGGGTCGCTCTTGTCGAACGGGACGTTCAGGTCGGCGCGCACGAGCACGCGCCGACCCGAGACACCCTCGCCGAGCAGGTCGTCGAGAGTCTTCACGATGCGTCAGGCCCGACCAGCTTGACCAGGTCGACGAGGCGGTTCGAGTAGCCCCACTCGTTGTCGTACCAGCCGACGACCTTGACCTGGTTGCCGATCACCTTGGTCAGGCCGGCGTCGAAGATGCAGGACGCCGGGTCGGTGACGATGTCGCGAGGACACGATCGGGTCCTCGGTGTAGACCAGGATGCCCTTGAGCGGGCCGTCGGCGGCGGCCTTGATCGCGGCGTTGACCTCCTCGACCGAGGTCTCCCGGCCGAGCGGTGAAGGTCAGGTCGGTGGCCGAGCCGGTCGGGATCGGCACGCGCAGCGCGAAGCCGTCGAGCTTGCCCTTGAGCTCCGGCAGCACCAGGCCGATGGCCTTGGCGGCGCCGGTCGAGGTCGGCACGATGTTCAGCGCGGCGGCGCGGGCGCGGCGCAGGTCGCTTGTGCGGGCCGTCCTGCAGGTTCTGGTCCTGGGTGTACGCGTGGATCGTGGTCATCAGGCCCTTGCTCGATGCCGAACGTGTCGTGCAGGACCTTCGCCATCGGCGCGAGGCAGTTGGTGGTGCAGGACGCGTTCGAGATGATGGTGTGCTTGCGCGGCGTCGTACAGGTCGTCGTTGACGCCCATCACGATCGTGATGTCCTCGTTCTTGGCCGGCGCCGAGATGATGACCTTCTTGGCGCCGTTGTCGACGTGCGCCTTGGCCTTGGTCGGCGTCGGTGAAGAAGCCGGTCGACTCGATCACGACGTCGGCGCCGAGGTCGCCCCACGGCAGGTTGGCCGGGTCGCGCTCGGCGAACGCCTTGAAGGTCTTGCCGCCGACGGTGATCTCGTCGGCGGTGGCCTTCACCTCGTGCGGCAGGCGGCCCAGGATGCGTGTCGTACTTGAGCAGGTGGGCCAGCGTCGCGTTGTCGGTGAGGTCGTTGACGCCGACGATCTCGATGTCCGCGCCGGAGGCGAGCACCGCCCGGAAGAAGTTGCGGCCGATACGGCCGAAGCCGTTGATGCCAACCCGGATGGTCACAGGTGGATCTCCTCGTTTCGGTCCGCCGGATTCTGCGACCGGCGGAGGGTCTGCGTGCCGGCCGTGTGAGCGGCCGGCACAGGGGCGTCCGGCCGCCGCGCCCGACTGAGGAGCGCCGCGCCGACTGGCGGCGTCACGGCGCGGGTCGGCCGAGCTGCCGGCACCGTCGCCGTCACCCGTGACCCTATCCGAGCGACCACCGCCCACGCGGAGCGGCGGCGCGCCGACCTGCACGTTCCGGAGCCGACCCGCCGCGATCCGTACGACCGTGACGCCGACCCAGGCCCGCCGCGACCACGCCGGCCGGGCCGGCTCGGCCGCGCCGGTCGCCGGCGCGACGGCGCCGACCGTCCGAGCAGGCTCAGCAGGCCATCATCTCCGGGGTGACGGCCGCCTCGGTGTCGGGGATGCCGAGGTCGCGGGCGCGCTTGTCGGCCAGGGCGAGCAGCCGCCGGATCCGGCCGGCGATCGCGTCCTTGGTCAGCGGCGGGTCGGCCAGCGCGCCCAGCTCCTCCAGGCGACGCCTGCCGGTGCTCCAGGCGCAGCCGGCCGGCCGAGGTCAGGTGGTTGGGCGCCTCGTCGGCGAGGATCTCCAGGGCCCGGGTGACCCGGGCCGCCGCGGCGACCGCGGCGCGGGCCGAGCGGCGCAGGTTGGCGTCGTCGAAGTTGGCCAGCCGGTTGGCGGTGGCGCGCACCTCGCGGCGCACCCGGCGCTCCTCCCAGGCCAGCACGCTGGCGTGCGCGCCGATCCGGGTGAGCAGCGCGGCGATCGCGTCGCCGTCCTTGATCACCACCCGGTCGACGCCGCGGACCTCGCGCTCCTTGGCGGTGATGCCGATCCGGCGGGCCGCGCCGACGCAGGGCCAGCGCCGCCTCCGGGCCGGGGCAGGTGATCTCCAGCGCGCTGGACCGGCCGGGCTCGGTGAGCGAGCCGTGCGCCATGAACGCGCCCCGCCAGGCCGCCACCGCGCAGCAGACGTTCGCCGAGACCACGTGCGGCGGCAGGCCGCGCACCGGGCGGCCGCGCACGTCGAGCAGGCCGGTCTGGCGGGCCAGCGCCTCGCCGTCCTTGACGATCCGGACGATGTAGTGGCTGCCCTTGCGCAGCCCGCCGGAGGCGAGCACGTGCACCTCGCTGGGGTAGCCGTAGACGTCGGCGATCTCCCGCCGCAGCCGGCGGGCCACCGCGCCGGTGTCCAGCTCGGCCTCGACGACCACCCGGCCGGAGACGATGTGCAGGCCGCCGGCGAAGCGCAGCAGGGCCGCCATCTCCGCCCGGCGGCAGCAGGGCTTGGGCACGTCGACCCGGCTCAGCTCATCCTTGACCGCTGCCGTCATCGCCATCGTGTTGTCACCTCATGCGCCGGATCTTGAACAGTGTGTGCCGCGGTACGCCTCGTGCTTAACGAGCGGCGCCCAGGACTGGCACCAGTGCAGCGCCCAACGACTCAGGATCATGCCTGGGGCTGCCGTCCGCAACGGCCAGCGGTGCCAGCACCAGCCGCGCCCCGAGCGCCTCGCGCGGCCTGGTGCGACCGGCTCCGGCTCGCCCGACCCACTTGGCGTCGGCCAGCACGGCGTCGACCCGCAGGTCCGGGCAGGTACCAGTGCAGGGCGGCCAGGTGGTCGGCCGACGGACAGCCCGAGCGTCTCGTTGTCGGCGGCGAGGTTGAGCGTGACCAGCCGGCGGGCCGGGCTCGCCACGATCGCCGCGGCCAGCTCCGGGCACCAGCAGGTGCGGCAGCACACTGGTGTACCAGCTGCCCGGCCCGAAGATCAGCCAGTCGGCGTCGCGCGACCGCGGCGACCGCCTGCGGGCAGGCCGGCGGGTCGGCCGGCACGATCCGCACCGCCTCGACGTGCCCGGCGGTCGACCGCCACCGCGTGCTGCCCGCGGACCGTGACGCACCTCGCCGGGCCGCGCCGGGTCGGCGCCGCGCACGTCGGCCTCGATGCCGACCGCGTGCCGAGGCCATCGGCAGCACCCGGCCGCGCGCGCCGACCATCGCGGCCGCGTGGTCCAGCGCGGCCACCGGGTCGCCGAGCATCTCCATCAGCCCGAGCAGCAGCAGGTTGCCGACCGCGTGCCCGGCCAGCGGCTCGTCGCTCTCGCCGGGCCGGCCGAGCCGGTGCTCGCAGCGAACCGGTACTGCAGCAGCGCGGCGGTGCGCCGGCGGCCGGGTCGTCGGCGGCCAGCGCGGCCAGCGCCTGCCGCAGGTCGCCCGGCGGCAGCAGGGCGTCCCGCTCGGCCCGCAGCCGGCCGCTGGACCCGCCGTCGTCGCCGACCGTGACCACCGCGGTGATGTCCAGGTCGAGCTCCGGGCGCAGCGCCGCAGCGCCGCGCAGCGAGGCGCGCCAGCCCGTGCCCGCCGCCGAACGCGACCACCCGGACCGGCCGGCTCGCCGGCGGTCGTCACTCCCGCCCCAGGTCGCGGTGCGAGGCGTGGGCGCGACAGCCGCATGTCGCGCAGCCGGGCGGTCAGCTCCTCGGCGATCGCGACGCTGCGGTGCTTGCCGCCGGTGCAGCCGACCGCCACGGTCAGGTAGCGCTTGCCCTCGCGCTCGAAGCCGGGCGCGGTCGCCGCGATCAGGCCGGCGTAGGTCGCCACGAAGTCGTCGGCGCCCTCCTGGCCGAGCACGTAGCTGCTGACCCCTCCTCGAGGCCGGTGTGCGTCGCGCAGCTCCGGCACCCAGAACGGGTTGGGCAGGAACCGGGCGTCCAGCACGTAGTCGGCGTCCGGCGGCAGGCCGTACTTGAAGCCGAACGACAGCACGGTGATCCGCAGCCGGCGCGCGTCCTCGCCGCCGAACAGCTCCTCGACCCGGCGGCGCAGCTGGTTCACGTTCAGGTGGCTGGTGTCGATGATCACGTCGGCCTGCTCGCGGGCCTCCGCGAGCAGCTTGCGCTCGGCGGCGATGCCGTCGGCCAGCCGGCCGTCGCCCTGCAGCGGGTGCGAGCGGCGCACCGACTCGAACCGCCGGATCAGCACCTCGTCGTCGGCGTCGACGAACACCACCCGCGGCGAGAAGCCCCGGTCCTTGAGCGCCCGCACGGCGCCCGGCCAGGTCGGTGGAGAAGGCCCGGCTGCGCACGTCGAGCACCATCGCCGTACGCCGGGCGGCGCCGCCGGCCTCGAAGCGCGAGCTGGGCCATGTCCAGCATCAGCGCCTGCGGCAGGTTGTCGACGACGTAGAAGCCGACGTTCTCCAGCGCGCGCGCCACCGTGCTGCGGCCGCCGCCGGACAGCCCGGTGACCACGACCAGGTCGGTAGTCCGACCTCGGTCCGCGACCGGCTCGCCGCCGGCTCCGCGGCTCCCGGTCGTCGTCCCGCTCGCGGCACGCCTCCGTCGCGCACGCCCCGCCGCGGCGCACGCATGTCAGCCGCTGGCCGTCGGCACGCGGCGCGGCCGCCGGCGTCCGGCTGCGTCACCATCGAGGACCTCCCCGGTCGCGGGTCGACCGCGCCGGTCCGGCCGCGCGGCCGGCCGGGCCAGCGCGGCGAGCACCGCCTCCGCGGTCCGCCGGCCGATGCCGGGCACCTCGGTGATCTCCTCGGCGGTGGCCGCGCGCGAGCCGCTTCAGCGAGCCGAAGTGCCGCAGCAGCGCCTTGCGCCGGGTCTCGCCCGAGGCCGGGCACCTCGTCCAGCGCGCGAGGCGGTCATCCGCTTGGAGCGCCGCTGCCGGTGGAAGGTGATCGCGAACCGGTGCGCCTCGTCCCGCACCCGCTGCAGCAGGTAGAGCGCCTCGGAGGTGCGCGGCAGGATGACCGGGAAGTCGTCGCCGGGCAGCCAGACCTCCTCCAGCCGCTTGGCCAGCCCGCACAGCGCCACGTCGGTCGATGCCGAGGTCGGCCAGCACCGCGGCGGCCGCGTCGACCTGCGGCTGCGCCGCCGTCGACCACGACCAGCTGCGGCGGGTAGGCGAACCGGCGCGGCCGGCCGGTCGGCGGGTCGATGCCGGGCGGCCGCGGCGCCGGCGCCTCGCGTCGCCGACCGTCCCCGGCGCCGGCGCCGTCGGCGTCGTCGGACCGAGGTCGCCGGACTCGCCGCGGCTCCGCCAGGTAGCGGGCGAACCGGCGGCGCATCACCTCGTTGATCGCGGACAGGTCGTCGGTGCCGCTGCCGTCCGGCGTTGCCGCGGACCGCGAACCGGCGGTACTCGCTCTTGCGGGCCAGCCCGTCCTCGAAGACGACCATGCTGACGCCACCACGTCGGTGCCCTGGATCTGCGAGACGTCGTAGCACTCGATCCGCAGCGGCGCGGTCTCCATGCCGAGCGCCTCGGCGATCTCGTCGAGCGCCTTGCTGCGGGTGGTGAGGTCGCCGGCCCGGCGCAGCTTGTGCCGCGTGGAGCGCCTCGCCGGCGTTGCGGGCGACCGTCTCCATCAGCGCCTTCTTGTCGCCGCGCTGCGGCACCCGCAGGGTGACCCGGCTGCCCCGGTGCTCGGACAGCCAGTCGGCGAGCGCCTCGGCGTCGGCGGCAGCGCCGGCACCAGCAGCTCGCGGGGCACGTCGCCCTCGCCCTGCTCGCCGCCGTAGACCTGGGTGCAGAAGTGGTGCGACCAGGTCGCCGGTGGTCAGGTCCTCGACCTTCTCCACCACCCAGCCGCGCTGGCCGCGGACCCGGCCGTCGCGGACGTGGAAGACCTGGACGGCGGCCTCCAGCGGGTCCTCGGCGAAGGCGACCACGTCGGCGTCGGTGCCGTCGCCGAGCACGACCGTCTGCTTCTCCATGGCCCGGCGCAGCGCGGCGATGTCGTCGCGCAGCCGGGCCGCCCGCTCGAACTCCAGCTCGCTCGGACGCCTGCAGCATCTCGCGCTCGAGCCGGCTTGACGAACGTGTCGGTGCGGCCGGCCATGAAGTCGCAGAAGTCGTCGACGATCTCGCGGTGCTCGCTCGGCGCTGACCCGGCCGACGCACGGCGCCGAGCACTTGCCGATGTAGCCGAGCAGGCAGGGCCGGCCGATCTGGCCGGCCCGCTTGAAGACGCCGGCCGAGCAGGTGCGCGCCGGGAAGACCCGCAGCAGCAGGTCGAGCGTCTCGCGGATGGCCCAGGCGTGCGAGTAGGGGCCGAAGTAGCGCACGCCCTTGCGCTTGGCGCCGCGCATCACCTGCAGCCGCGGGAACTCCTCGTCGAGGGTGACGGCGAGGAACGGGTAGCGACTTGTCGTCGCGGTACTTGACGTTGAACCGCGGGTCGAACTCCTTGATCCAGGAGAACTCCAGCTGCAGCGCCTCGACCTCGGTGCCGACGGTCGACCCAGTCGACGCGGCCGCCGTGGTGACCATCTGCTGGGTGCGCGCGTGCAGCGACCAGGGGTCGGCGAAGTAGGAGTTCGAGCCGGCTGCGCAGGCTCTTCGCCTTGCCGACGTAGATGACCCGGCCGGCCGGGTCACGGAACCGGTAGACGCCCGGGCGCCTCGGGAATGGTGCCGGGCGCCGGGCGGTAGGTGGACGGGTCTGGCACGGCGTCAACAGTAGTGCGGGGGACTGACAGGATTGCCCGACCGGAGGTCCGTTGCCGCCGCCACGGCGTCGGACCTCCGGCCGGGAATCCGGCGTCGGTCAGGCGGCGACGATGTTGTCGCCGTCCACCTTGACCTTGGTCTCGGCCAGCGGCTTCGGTCGCCGGGCCGGCGGTCGGCCGAGCCGTCCTCGATGGAGAACATGCTGCCGTGGCACGGGCAGATGATCGACGCCGCCGTCGACCTTGGTCGACCTCGCAGCCCTGGTGCGTGCAGACCTTGCTGAACGCCTTGAACTGCCCGGCGGTCGGCTGGGTGATCACCAGGTCGCCCTTGATGACGCCGCCGCCCTCGGCACGTCGGCGACCGCGGCCAGCGCGCGTGCCGCCGGTGCCGCCGCCGGTCGCCGCCGCCGTCGGCGCGCCGCGCTGCCGGCCGGCGCCGGGTTGTTGGTGAAGTCCGTGCCGTTGGTGTTGGTCCGCCGGTGCTCGGTGCCGCAGGCGCGCCAGGACGGCGCGTGGCGCCGACGCGCACCGGCGCCGAGCAGGACGACGCGGCGCGTCGAGGCCGTGCCGGACGGCCCGGCTCCTCGGCGCGGAGCTCGGCGTCGGTCGTCGCTGCACGTCAGTCATCGTCGACCCTCCAGTGCCTGCGACCGCGTGAGTGGTCACGCGGCGTCGCCTGTACGTACGCGCGCTCCGCGGCAGCCCTGGTTCAGGCGCGTCGCGAAATTATCCGCCGCAGGCGCGGCGTCTCGTGGCCTTCGCCCGTGTCTGCACGCCGGTCGCTGACTCCGACGCGGCAGCCCGGCCGAGACTAGGGTCTCGACCGGGCACCGTTGCTGTGAGTCACCTGAGACTCTGCTGGCCTGCACCGTGACATCAGACCGCGGCCTTCGCCCGGGACCGGGTCGCGCGGCTTCGCCGCGGCGGCCGGCGCGCCGTTGGCCTTCGCCGCCCGGGCGACCGCCGCGGCCGCGCCCGGCCGGCTCGCCGGTCAGGCCGAGCACGTGCCGCAGGAACTGCCCGGTGTGGCTCTCCGGCCACCTCGGCCACCTCCTCCGGCGTGCCGGTCGGCGAGCACCAGGCCGCCCTTGTTGCCGCCCTCGGGGCCCATGTCGATCAGCCAGTCGGCGGTCTTGATCACGTCGAGGTTGTGCTCGATGGCGATCACCGTGTTGCCCTTGTCGACCAGGCCGTTGAGCACCAGCAGCAGCTTGCGGATGTCCTCGAAGTGCAGGCCGGTGGTCGGCTCGTCGAGCACGTAGACGGTCCGGCCGGTGGAGCGCTTCTGCAGCTCGGAGGCGAGCTTGACGCGCTGCGCCTCACCGCCGGACAGGGTCGGCGCCGGCTGGCCGAGCCGCACGTAGCCCAGGCCGACGTCGACCAGGGTCTCGCAGGTGCCGGTGGATCGCCGGGATCGCCGCGAAGAACTCGGCGGCCTCCTCGATCGGCATCTCCAGCACCTCGGAGATGGTCTTGCCCTTGTAGTGCACCTCGAGGGTCTCCCGGTTGTAGCGGGCGCCCTTGCAGACCTCGCACGGGACGTAGACGTCCGGCAGGAAGTTCATCTCGATCTTGATGGTGCCGTCGCCGGCGCAGTTCTCGCAGCGGCCGCCCTTGACGTTGAACGAGAACCGGCCCGGGCCGTAGCCGCGGACCTTGGCCTCGGTGGTCTCGGCGAACAGCTTGCGGACGTGGTCGAAGACGCCGGTGTAGGTGGCCGGGTTGGACCGCGGGGTGCGGCCGATCGGCGACTGGTCGACGCCGACGACCTTGTCGACGTGCTCCAGCCCGGTGATCCGGGTGTGCCGGCCGGGCACCATGCCGGGCGCCGTTGATCTGGTTGGCCAGCACCGTGTAGAGGATGTCGTTGACCAGCGTCGACTTGCCCGAGCCGCTGACCCCGGTGACCGCGATGAACTGGCCCAGCGGGAACGCGCACGGTCAGGTTGCGCAGGTTGTGCTCGCGGGCGCCCTGCACGACCAGCTCGCGGCCCGGCGTCTGCGGGCGGCCGGCGTGCGCCGGCATCGGGATCGCCTTGCGGCCGGACAGGTAGGCCCCGGTCGAGCGACTCCTCGTTGGCCAGCAGGCCGCGCACCGAGCCGCTGTGCACGATCTGGCCGCCGTGCTCGCCCGGCGCCCGGGCCGATGTCGACGATCCAGTCGGCGGTGCGGATGGTGTCCTCGTCGTGCTCGACCACGATCAGCGTGTTGCCCAGGTTGCGCAGCCGGACCAGGGTCTCGATCAGCCGGTGGTTGTCGCGCTGGTGCAGGCCGATCGACGGCTCGTCGAGCACGTAGAGCACGCCGACCAGGCCGGAGCCGATCTGGGTGGCGAGCCGGATGCGCTGCGCCTCGCCGCCGGACAGGGTGCCGGCGCCGCGGTCCAGCGACAGGTAGTCCAGGCCGACGTCGAGCAGGAACCGCAGCCGGGCGTTGATCTCCTTGAGCACCCGCTCGGCGATCATCTTCTGCCGGTCGTCGAGCTCGATGCGCGGCGCAGCAGCTCGGCGCACTCGCCGACCGACAGGTTGCAGACCTCGGCGATGCTCTTGCCGGCGATGGTCACCGCCAGCACCTCGGGCTTGAGCCGGGCGCCGCCGCAGGCCGGGCAGGGCACGTCGCGCATGTAGCCCTCGTACTTGTCGCGCGGACCAGTCGCTCTCGGTGTCGTTGTGCCGGCGCTCGATCCACTGCACCACGCCCTCGAAGCCGGTGTAGTAGGAGCGCTCCCGGCCGTACTTGTTGCGGTAGCGGACGTGCACCTGGTCGTCGGAGCCGTGCAGGATCGTCTTCTGCGCCCGGCGACGGCAGCTGCCGCCACGGGGTGTCGACGTCGAAGCTGCTCGGCCTCGCCGAGCGCCTCCAGCAGGCGCAGGAAGTATTCCAGGGTCGTGGCCGCCGGACCAGGGCTGGATCGCGCCCTCGCGCAGGGTGCGCTCCTCGTCGGGGACGATCAGCTCGGGGTCGACCTCCTTCTTGGTGCCCAGGCCGGTGCACTCCGGGCAGGCGCCGTAGGGCGCGTTGAAGGAGAAGACCCGCGGCTCCAGGTCCTCGATCGCCAGCGGGTGGTCGTTGGGGCAGGCCAGGTGCTCGGAGAAGCGGCGCTCGCGGTCCGGGTCGTCCTCGGGCAGGTCGACGAAGTCGAGCAGCACGATGCCGCCGGCCAGGCCGAGCGCGGACTCCACCGAGTCGGTGAGCCGCTGCTTGCTGGCCGCCTTGACGCTGAGCCGGTCGACCACCACCTCGATGGTGTGCTTCTCCTGCTTCTTCAGCTTCGGCGGCTCGGTGAGCGGGTGCACCACGCCGTCGACCCGGGCCCGGGCGTAGCCCTTGGCCTGCAGCTCGGCGAAGAGGTCGACGTATTCGCCCTTGCGGCCGCGGACCACCGGGGCGAGCACCATGAACCGGGTGCCCTCGTCCATCGCGAGGACCCGGTCGACGATCTGCTGCGGGCTCTGCTGGCTGATCCGCTCGCCGCAGACCGGGCAGTGCGGGATGCCGGTGCGGGCGAAGAGCAGGCGCAGGTAGTCGTAGACCTCGGTGATCGTGCCGACGGTCGAGCGCGGGTTGCGCGAGGTCGACTTCTGGTCGATCGAGACGGCCGGGCGACAGGCCCTCGATGAAGTCGACGTCGGGCTTGTCCATCTGGCCGAGGAACTGCCGCGCGTACGACGACAGCGACTCGACGTAGCGCCGCTGCCCCTCGGCGAAGATCGTGTCGAAGGCCAGGCTGGACTTGCCCGAGCCGGAGAGCCCGGTGAACACGATCATGGCGTCGCGGGGCAGGTCGAGGTTGACGTCGCGCAGGTTGTGCTCGCGCGCGCCACGGATGATCAGTCGGTCGGCCACAGCCCAGCCACTCCGTAGGTCGGTTCGATAGGCGCCGCCACCCTAACCGCGGGGTACGACAATTTCCGGGACCGCCGAGGTACAGCACCTCGGCACGACCCCGAATTCCCGTCACCCGCCCGGGTGAACCACCCTCGAACATGCCAGATCCGCGCGCAGGCGGTGGCCGGTCCGTCAGTGCCGCGGCGCGGCGCCGTCCCGGTCCGGCCGCCCCGGCGAGCCGTTCCGCCCGGCGGCCGCTCTCGACGGCGACCTCGCGGTGCAGTTTGCGCCAGCTCTCCAGCCGGCGCGGCGCCAGCGTGCCGTCGTCCAGCGCCGCCGCCACCGCGCAACCCGGTTCGCCCTGGTGCGGCAGTCAGCGAAGCGGCACCGGCGCGGCCAGCTCCGCGACGTCGGCGAACGCCCGGTCCAGGCCCGCGGCCGTCTCCAGCAGGCCCACCCCGCGGATGCCCGGGCGTGTCGATCACGGCGCCGCCGCCGGGGATCACGACCAGATTCCGGTACGCGGTCGTGTGCCGTCCCTTGCCGTCCGCCCGCCTCGATCTCCTGCACCCCCATGACGTCGGTGCCCGCGAGCGCGTTGACGAGCGTCGACTTGCCCGCCCCGGACCGCCCGAGCAGGGCCAGGGTACGGCCCGGCGCGACGAGTGTGCCGCAGCTCGGCCAGCCCGCGCCGGTGCGGGCGCTGACCGGCAGCACCCGTACGCCCGGCGCGAGCTCGCCGAGCTGGCGCGCGACCGCCTCCGGGTCGGCGCGAGGTGTCGCTCTTGGTCAGCACGATCACCGGTTGCGCGCCGGACTCCCAGGCGAGGGCCAGCAGCCGCTCGATCCGGGCGTCGTCCGGTGCCGGGTGCATCGGTTCGACGACCGCGACGGTGTCCATGTTGGCGGCCAGGACCTGGCCGGTGGAGTCCTTGTCCGCGGTACGCCGGATCAGCGCGGTGCGCCGCGGCAGCACCAATTCCAGAGTGAGCCGGCGGTCCGGCCAGCGCCGCAGCACCACCCAGTCGCCGGCGCAGGGCAGGCCGGCGGGGTCGGCGGCGGCACCGAGCAGCAGGCTGCCGGAGAGACTGGCGCGGTGCACGCCGTCGGCGGCGAGCACCGTGCAGACGCCGCGGTCGGCGCGCAGCACCCGGCGCGGGCGCGGTGTCGACGCGGTCGAACGGACGATAGGCGGACGCGAGCGTCGCGTCCCAGCCCAGAGCGGGCAGGTCAGACATGGGGAACCCTTTGCGATGGGAGCGGGCGCCGACGGGTGTCAGGCGCGGACTCCCGGGTGAAGCCGGGACGCACGAACGAAAAGCACGAATCCCACCTCCTCCGCGGGTCTGCGACGCGTCGGATCCGACGGTACGGTCGCCGCCGCCGCCCGCGAAAGCGATTTCTCCGCCGGTGCCCGCCCGGCCCACCGACTAGGTTGTCGGGGTGACCATCGATCCACTGGTGCTGATGACCGATGTCGACCAGGCGACGGAACGCCTGATCCGGACCGCCGAGGGTTTGGAGCCCGGCGCCGAGGCGGCGGCCTTCCCCGCTGCCGGGCTGGACGATCGGGCACGTGCTGACCCACGTGGCCCGCAACGCCGACTCCCTCGTCAACCTGCTGACCTGGGCGCCGGACCGGCGTCGAGACCCCGCAGTACCCGTCGGCCGCGGCCCGCGAGGAGGGCATCGCGACGGGCGCCGGCCGACCGCTGGCGGAGCAGATCGCCGACCTGCGCGAGTCCCACGAACGGTTCGCCGACGCCGCCGCGGCCATGCCCGCCGAGGCCTGGACGTTCCACCTGCCGCACTGGGGTCGCTCGGCGGCGTTCGTGCCGTGGGCCCGGCTGCGCGAGGTCGAGGTGCACCACGTCGACCTCGGCCGCGACTACACGCCCGAGGAGTGGCCGGACGCGTTCGCGCTGCGATTGCTGCGCGAGATCGTCTCCGGCGCCACGGCGGCACGCCTGCCCTGGTGCTGCGCCCGCACGGCCTGGAACACCCGTTGACCATCGGTGCGGTGACCGACGACTCGCTGACGGTCGAGGGGCCGACCCGCTCCCTCGCCGCGTGGCTCGCCGGTCGCGCCGACGGCGCCGACCTGACCGTCTCCCCCGCCGGTGAGCTGCCGGCCGTCCGGAATGGAAGTGACGATGGGATACACCGGAGACGTCAGCCTCGGCTCGCCCCGGCGGTCCGCGAACTGCGCGGCCTGACCGTGACCAAGGTGTCGGTCGGGCCGTACGACAACAACGCCTACCTGCTGCGCTGCGCCGCCGACGGCACCCAGGTGCTCATCGACGCCGCAACGACGCGGGACCCTGCTGAAGCTGATCGGCGACGGCGGCCTGGCGGCCGTGGTGACGACCCACTGGCATCCCGACCACCACTTCGCACTCGCCGAAGTCGTCGAGGCGACCGGCGCCCGCTCGACGCCGGCGCCGACGACGCCGCGGAGATCCCGGTGGTGACCGAGACGGTCCGCGACGGTGACACCATCGCGGTCGGCGACTGCACCCTCGAGGTCATCCACATCGTCGGCCACACCCCCGGCTCGATCGTGCTGCTCTACCGCGAGCCGGACGGCATCGCCCACCTCTTCACCGGCGACAGTCTCTTCCCGGGCGGCGTGGGCAAGACCGTCGGCGAGGAGAACTTCACGTCCCTGATCGGCGACGTGGAGGCCAAGCTGTTCGGCCGGCTCCCCGACGACACCTGGTTCTATCCCGGCCACGGCAAGGACTCGACGCTCGGCGCCGAGCGCCTCCCAATGGCGCGCCCGCGGGTGGTGAGCCCGGGCCCGGTCAGCCCTGGGCGAAACGTGTGGGGCCAGCGGGTCCGAACGTAGGGTCGGAGCACTCCGAGCTTCCGGAGGTCCCGATGGAGCTGCGCCACGACCCGATGCGCTGGCAGCCGTACCCAGCCGTCGCCCGAGCCCTGGCCCGGTGCCGTGGCCGTCGGCAGGGGCGGCGCCGGCCCCGGCATCCCGGGCTGGCTGGAGGAGCGCCTTTTCGACCAGCGCATCGTCATGATCCGCGGCCCGCTGACCGGCGCCGCCGCCAGCGGGGTCGCCGCGGCGCTGCTCACCCTGGACGCGGCCGGTCCGGACCCGGTGCACCTGCAAGTGGCGAGCGGCGGCGGCGAGCTGAACGCGGCCCACGCGGTCATCGACGTGATCGACGCCATGCACGCCCCGGTGCACGCGGTGGTCACCTCCGAGGCCGGCGGGGCGATCCTCGCGGTGCTCGCGGCCGCCGAGAAACGCTCGGCCTACCGGCACGCCCGCTTCAAGCTGGCAGAACCCCGAGCGGCAGGAGTCACGGGTACGGCGGACGAGGTCGCGGCGGCGGCCGGGCAGCACCTCCGGGAGCTGGAGGAGGTGATCCTGCGCCTCGTGGACGCGACCGGGCAGACCCGCAGCCGGGTGGAGGACGACCTGTCCGCCGGCCGGAGCCTGTCGGCGGACGAGGCGAAGGACTACGGCCTCATCGACGAAGTGATCGCCGGGCAAAGCCGCTAGAGCAAACCGCGGCGCGGCTCCCCCGGAAGGGAACCGCGCCGCGGCAAAGCTGGTGACCGGACTTACTCGGCGACCTTGACACCCATCGACCGGGCGGTGCCCGCGACGACCTTGATGGCCGCGTCCATGTCGTTGGCGTTCAGGTCGGGGAGCTTGCGCTCGGCGATCGACTTGATCTGGTCGCCACTGAGCGTGCCCACCGTCTGGGTCAGCGGGTTCGACGCGCCCGACTGGATGCCCAGAGCCTTGCGGATCAGGAAGCTCGTCGGCGGCGTCTTGTAGGCGAGCGGTGGGACCGGTCCTCGAAGACGGACACGATGACCGGGATGATCTCGCCCCGGTTCTTCGCGGTCGCCTCGTCGTACTCGACCTTGACGGCGCGCATGTTGGCGCCGGTGGGGCCGAGCATCTTGCCGAGGTCCACCATCGCGGCGTTACCCGCCTCAAGCGCGAGGGTCACCTCATGGGTCTTTTTCTTGGGCGGCATTGCGCAAAAGCTCCTTAGTGTGTGCTGCACGGGCCAAGTCAGGAGCTCGACAGCATTCAACGCACGACAACCCCGAGACTTTACTTCCGGGCTCGGCCACGGGTCAAAACGCCGTGGGGGTGAGCGCGCGGGTGCACAGTCTCGGGTTCCACCGGCCAGTGTATCTCGGCCCTCCGCGAAGCCGCCGACCGGATCGGCTCTCCCTGGAACGCATTGACAAAGCGGATATAACGGACGGGGGTTGACACCGGTCACGCAGATGAACCCCGGGGCGCCGGCGGTAACCCAGACCGGCGACAATAACGCCATGCAGACCCGCACCGACCTACGCAACGTCGCCATCATCGCTCACGTCGACCATGGCAAAACCACCCTGGTCGACGCCATGCTCGCCAGGCCGGCCAGTTCCGCGCGACGCGGCGAATCGGCGACCGCGTCATGGACTCCAGGGACCTGGAGCGGGAAAAGGGCATCACCATCCTCGCCAAGAACACGGCGTCAGTACCAGCGGACGGCGAGCACCACCATCAACATCATCGACACCCCGGGCCACGCCGACTTCGGCGGTGAGGTCGAGCGCGGCCTGGCCATGGTCGACGGCGTGCTGCTGCTGGTGGACGCCGTCCGAGGGCCCGCTGCCCCAGACCCGCTTCGTGCTGCGCAAGGCGCTCGCACGGCCAAGCTGCCGATCGTCCTCGTCATCAACAAGGTCGACCGGCCGGACGCCCGCATCAAGGAGGTCGTCGACGAGGCGTACGAGCTCTTCCTCGACCTCGACGCCGACGAGAACCAGATCGAGTTCCCGATCGTCTACGCCTGCGCCCGCGACGGCATCGCCTCGCTGACCCAGCCCAAGGACGGCACCGTCCCCGAGGACAGCACCGACCTCGAGGTGCTGTTCAGCACGATCCTCAACACCATCCCGGCGCCCACGTTCGACGAGGACGCGCCGCTGCAGGCGCACGTCGTCAACCTCGACGCCTCGCCGTTCCTCGGCCGCCTCGCGCTGTGCCGCGTCCACGAGGGCACATCCGCAAGGGGCAGACCGTCGCCTGGTGCAAGACCGACGGCACGATCGCCAACGTCCGCATCTCCGAGCTGCTGATGACCGAGGGTCTCGAGCGCAAGCCCGCCGAGAGCGCCGGCCCCGGCGACATCATGGCGGTCGCCGGCATCCCCGACATCATGATCGGCGAGACCCTGGCATACCCATGAAGTCATGTCGCGACACCCCCGCACCGGGCCCCTGGCCGGGCTCCGCCTCATGCACGTGCACGCCCACCCCGACGACGAGTCGAGCAAGGGCGCCGCGACGACGGCGAAGTACGTCGACGAGGGCGTCGAGGTCTACGTCGTCACCTGCACCGGTGGCGAGCGCGGCTCGATCCTCAACCCGCGCATGGAGCGACCCGACGTGCTCGAGAACATGACCGAGATCCGTCGCCGCGAGATGGAGCAGGCTCGCGACATCCTCGGCATCGAGCAGGTCTGGCTGGGCTTCGTCGACTCGGGCTGGCCCGAGGGCGACCCGAAGCCGCCGCTGCCCGACGGCTGCTTCGCCCTCGTGCCGCTCGAGGAGGCCGTCGAGGCGCTCGTACGAGTGGTGCGCGCGGTGCGTCCGCACGTGATGACGACCTACGACGAACGGGGTGGCTACCCCCACCCCGACCACGTGCGCTGCCACGAGGTGAGCGTCGCCGCCTTCGAGGCCGCCGCCGACCCGGAGCGCTACCCGGACGCCGGCGAGGCGTGGCAGGTGCTCAAGCTCTACTACCACCACTCCTTCAACCGGCCCCGGATGACCGCGCTGCACCAGGCGATCGAGGCCGCCGGGCTCGAGTCGCCCTGGGGTGAGCGGCTGGAGTCGTGGAAGCCCGAGCCCGAGTGGGACGCGCGGATCACGACCAAGGTGCCGTGCGGTGACTACTTCGGCGTCCGTGACCAGGCGCTGCTGGCCCACGCCACGCAGATCGACCCCGACGGACACTGGTTCTCCACGCCCCTGCAGCTGCAGCGCGAGGTGTGGCCCACCGAGGACTACGAGCTGGTCACGAGCCACGTCGAGAGCACGCTGCCCGAGGACGACCTCTTCGCCGGCGTCGAGCTCGCCGGGCGGGCGAGCGGCAGCGGCGCCGTCGCTGGGCCGGCCTGAGAGACTGGACCCATGATCTCCACGCTGGTGCTGTCCCACCCGACGACCGTCGCGGTGGCGGGGTGGCTGGTGGCCTGGGCCGACCCGGTCCCGCAGCCCGAGGACGTCAAGGCCGGTTGGACCGCCTTCGGCCTGTTCGGCCTCGGGGTGCTCGCGGTCGCCCTGCTCGGGGTCAGCCTCACCCGTCATCTGCGCCGGGCCGCGCAGGCGGAGGCCGACGGCCTCTTCGACCACGCGGACGGGACCACGCCTCGTGGCCAGGGCTCGGCGCCGCAGTCGGAGAAGCCGACCCAGGCCTGAGGGCCGACGTCGACGGGATCAGGTCCTGACGAGCCTGACGAAGCAGTCCCAGGCGACCGCGACGTCGCCGTCGGCGCTCTCCCGGTGCTCCGGGGGCTGGCCCGCGGCGACGCGGACCTCACGAGCCACACGCCGTGCGTGCTCGACCCGGGGCGTCGGCGCGCCGGTCGCCAGGTCGTCGAGCACGTCCTCGGCGGTGTAGAGCACGCTCGCGTCCCGCGGCCCTCCGGTGCCCTCGGTCAGGTTGGTCGAGTCGTGGGCCACCAGCACGAAGGTCCCGCCGGGCCGCAGGGCCGCGTACGCCGCGCGCAGCGCGTCGCCACGCGCCGGCGCCGGGAGCTGGAGGTACGCCACGACGGCGAGGTCCAGGTCGGAGCCGCTCCAGGTGGTCACGTCCGACCGGCGCCAGGTGATCGCGTCCGCACCGACGCCCGTCTCGGGTGGCACGGCGAGGGCACGACCCTTGTCGAGAGCGACCTGCGAGAAGTCGACGGCCTCGACCCGCCAGCCCCGCGAGGCCAGCCAGAGCGCGTTGCGGCCCTCGCCGCAGGCGAGGTCGACCGCGCGGCCGGCCGGCAGGTCAGCGCACTCGCGAGCCACCAGCGCGTTCGGGCCGAGCGACCACACGAGCCCGCTGGCGGCGTACCGGTCGTCCCAGGCTCGTGCGTCCATGGGTCCATCCTGCCCCGGCGCCGCGATCGCGACCACCGCGGACCGGGTCAGCTCGCGCCGGTGCCGGCGAGGTCGTCGCGCAGGACGCGCTTGAGCAGCTTGCCGGACTGGTTGCGGGGCAGCTCGTCGCGGAAGTGGACGGCCTTGGGCAGCTTGTAGCCGGCCAGTGAGGTGCGGGCGTGGGCCACGAGCTCGTCCTCGTCGGCGTGCTGGCCGTCGCGGAGGACGACGAAGGCCGTGACCGCCTCGATCCAGCGCTCGTCGGGGGTCCCCACGACGGCGACCTCGGCGACGGCCGGGTGCGTGTAGAGCGCGTCCTCGACCTCGCGGGAGGCCACGAGCACCCCGCCGGTGTTGATGACGTCCTTGATCCGGTCGACCACCGTGATGTAGCCGGCCGCGTCGATGCGCACGAGGTCGCCGGAGTGGAACCACCCGTCGCGGAACGCCTCGGCGGTGGCGTCCGGCTTGTCCCAGTAGCCGGTGCACAGCTGGGGCGAGCGGTAGAGGACCTCGCCGGTGCCTCCGGGCTCGACGTCCTGGCCGTCCTCACCGATCACCCTGACCTCGACGAAGAGCACCGCACGTCCGCACGACTCGGGCCGCTCGCCGTGCTCCTCGGGGCGCAGCACCGTGGCCAGCGGGCCGATCTCGGACTGCCCGAAGCAGTTCCACACCGTCAGGTCGGGCAGGGCCTCGGTCAGTCGCCGCAGGACGGGCCCGGGCATGATCGAGGCGCCGTAGAAGGCCTTGCGCAGGCTGCTGAGGTCACGCGTGGCGAAGTCGCGGTGGTTGACCAGTGGCACCCACACGGTCGGGGCGAGGAACACCGCACCGAGCCGACGCTCCTCCACCAGGCGCAGCACCTCCGACACGTCGGGCGCCTCCATGAGGTGGTTCTCCGCGCCGACGGCGAGGTAGGGCATCAGGAACACGTGCATCCCCGCCGAGTGGTAGAGCGGCATGGGGTGCAGCGGGTCGTCGTCCTCGCGCATCTCCAGCGCCAGCACGCAGGAGACGTACTCGTGGACGAGGGCGCGGTGGGTCATCATCGCGCCCTTGGGTCGCGAGGTGGTGCCGGAGGTGTAGAGCAGCTGGACGAGCTCGTCGTCACCCACCGGGTCCTCGTCGTCGGGCAGCACGTGCGCGGGCACCGGCCCGGACGAGGCACGGGTCAGCAGCGAACCGGGGTCGTCGCGCAGCGCGAGCACGGTGCCCACGGTGCACCCGGCGGCGTCGTACGCCGGGCGCAGGGCCGGGTCCACGAGCACGGCGGTGCTGCCGGACTGCTCGACGAGGTAGCGCAGCTCCTCCCCGCTGAGCGCGTAGTTGACCGGCACGTGCACCAGCCCCGCCCGCGCGCACCCGAGGTAGCCCAGCAGGTAGGCGTCCGAGTTCCGGCCGTACGCCGCGACGCGCTCGCCGCGCGCGAGCCCGAGGTCGCGCAGCGCGACTGCGGCACGGGTCACCGCGTCGTCGAGCTCGCGGTAGGTCCACGTCCGGTCGGCGAAGTGCAGGGCGGTGCGGTCGGGATGGCGCCGCGCGCTGCGCGTGAGGACGTCGTCGACGGTGCTGGAGCGGACGGTGGACATCGGACCTCCGGGGCTGGGCTGCGAGCCGTACGAGCCCGGTCACGGTATCCCCGTCGGCTGTCCCGGGCCGGGAGTCGGCCTCGACCGACACAAACTGGAACCTCGACCTGCAACAACTGGAACCTCGACCTGCAATAGGTGGCACCTCGGCTGACAACAGGGGGCGGGGTTGCCGGCCGAGGTGCCGGAGATTGTCGGCCGAGGTGCCGCAGATGCACGCGGGAGCTCGGCCGTACGCCGCGCCGCGCGCCGTGACCCGCAGGGTGGGGGCGGTCAGCCCTCGTCGGTCAGCCCTCGTCGGTCAGCCAGAGCGCGCCGTAGGCCGGCAGCACGACGTGGTCGCCCTCGGAGCGGACGGGCGCGCCGGTGAGGTGGTCGACGACGGCCACGCCGTGCCCGAGCCCCGCCTCGTGCAGGGCGGCCCACGGGATGCGGCGGTCCTCGCGGACCATCGAGTAGAGCCCGAGCATCGGGCCGAGCGGGTGACGGCGCACGAGGGCCAGCACGCCGGGCGCGGGCGGGTCGAGGGGTTCGGCGGTCGTGGCCGCGTGCAGGTGCGGCAGCCCGCGGCGTACGTCGAGCAGGTGCGTGAGGCGCGCGAGCAGGCCGTGCGGGTCGGGCAGGGTGCCGTCGGTGCGCCACGGCATCGGGGGCCGGTGCGCCCAGCGGTTGTCGTCGGCGTGGGCGGGGTCCTCGGCCCAGTGCGGGTCGTTGAGCAGCCCGATCTCGTCACCCATCCAGATCACGGGGACGCCACCGAAGCCGCAGACGAGCGCGTGGGCGAGCACGACCTTGTCGGGACCCTGGGGGTCACCGGCCTCGACCCCGGCCAACGACGCGAGGGAGCCCGACGTGCGCTTGTCGCCGGTCTGCGGGTTGTGCTGGAAGGGCAGCCCCCGCGCCGGCGAGCCGGGGTGGGTGCCGTCGTAGTAGTCGGCGAGGAACCGCCGGTGGAAGTAGCCCGAGAGCCCCACGGCGGCAGCGTCGTCGTCGCCGATGGCCCACCCGATGTCGTCGTGGCAGCGGGCGTAGGTGATCCAGGCGGTGGAGGTCGGCGGCGTGGGCAGGGCGCGCAGGGCGTGGGTGGTGAGCCAGGTGTCGCCCGAGGCGAGCATCGACCACAGGTGCACCATCAGGGCGTTGTGGTAGGCGAGGTCGCTGACCCTGCCGTGGTGACGCCCGGTGCCGAGATAGGCCACGAGGTCGCGGGGACCGACGATGGCCTCGGCCTTGAAGACCACCGCGGGGCAGGCGACGCGGGCGACGCACCGCAGCGCCTGGGTCAGCGCGTGCACCTCCGGCTGGTTCTGGCAGTCGGTGCCCAGCCGCTTCCAGAGGAAGGCGATGGCGTCGAGACGGAAGACCTCGGTGCCGGCGTTGGCCAGGAAGCAGATGATCTCGGCCATCTCGACCAGCACGTCGGGGTTCGACCAGTCGAGGTCCCACTGGTAGTCGTTGAAGGTCGTCCACACCCACCCCTGCACGTCGTCGTCGAAGGTGAAGCTGCCGGGGGCCAGGTCGGGGAAGACCTCGGGCAGGGCCTGCTCCCACGCGTCGGGCTCGGTGCGGTCGGGGTAGATGCGGAAGTAGTCGCGGTAGCGCTGCTCACCGGCGCGGGCGCGCCGGGCCCACGCGTGCTCGCGCGCGACGTGGTTGAGCACCAGGTCCAGGCACAGGCTGACGCCCTCGGCGCGCAGGCGCCGGGTCAGGTCGCGCAGGTCGTCGACCGTGCCGAGGTCGGGGCGCACCTCGCGGTAGTCGGCCACCGCGTACCCGCCGTCGTTGGCCCCCTCGCGCGGCGCGAGCAGCGGCATCAGGTGCAGGTAGCTGACACCGAGCCCGCGCAGGTGGCCGAGCCGGTCGGCGACCCCGCGCAGGTCCCCGGCGAAGCGGTCGGCGTACGCCGCGTAGCCGACGGCGCCGGGCTGCTGGAACCAGTCGGGGCGCAGGGTGCGCTGCAGGTCGAGGTGGTGCAGGTCGTCGTCGCGCTCGGCGAAGGCCTGCGCGGCCACGGCGAGGAGACGGTCGGCGACACCCTCGGGGTCGGCGTGGACGAGCGTGAGGGCGTCGACGAGGTCCGGGCGCCACCGGTCGACGCGTGCCTCGAGCACCTCGCGCCGATGGGCCGGGAGGTCGGCAGGGGCGGGCGGTGCGTCGGGACGGGGGCTCACGCGGGGCAGGGTACCGACGCCCGTGGGCTCACGCAGCCCGGGCGTCGCACCCTCTCGCGGGGTGGCACGCGGCGTCCCGGGCAGGCACTACCGTGATCGGTCGGCACGACGGTCCTTGTCGTGCCCACCATCAAGGGAGGCAACACATGCAGATCATCGGACTTCTCGTCGTCGGGCTCATCATCGGTGCCCTGGCGCGGCTGTTCAAGCCGGGCAAGCAGAACCTCGGGATCGTCGGGACCCTCGTCCTGGGCGTGGTCGGCGCCATCATCGGTGGCCTTCTGGGCGGTCTGCTGAACCCGCAGACCAACATCTTCGAGCTCAACATCGTCGGCTTCATCATCGCCGTGATCGCGGCGTTCCTGCTGATCGGGGTCGTCGAGAGCGTCATGGGCAAGAGCAAGAGCAAGGTCTGAGCCTGCTGGACGACCCTGCCGGGCCGATCCTGCCGAGCGATCCCGCCGCCGGGCACGTGAGCACCGTGCCCGGCGGTGCCGGCGGCGGTGCGAGACTGCGGTCATGGCTGTGCCCCGGAGCGTGCCCGTGACGTCCGCCTCCACCGACCCCGAGCATCGCGTCGGCCCGCTGCCGAGCACGCCGCTGCCGCTCGTGCTCGACGGGCGGCCCCTGCCGGTGGTGGGCACGGCCCGCGTCTACGTCTGCGGGATCACGCCCTACGACGTCACCCACCTCGGCCACGCGGCCACCTTCGTGTGGGCCGACCTGCTCGCCTCCGTCCTCGCCGCGACCGGTGTCAGCACCCGGGTGGCGCGCAACGTCACCGACGTGGACGACGTCCTCTCCACCGCCGCTCGCGAGCGTGGCCGGCACTTCGACGAGCTCGCGCTCTCGCAGGAGGCCGTCTTCGACCGCTCGATGCGCGCGCTGCGCGTGGCCACCCCCACCGAGCAGCCACGAGCACGCCACCACGTCGCCGCCGTGCAGCAGCTGACCCAGGCGCTCCTCGACGGCGGAGCGGCCTACGAGCGGGACGGCACCGTCTGGTTCCACGGCGGTGCGGTCCCGGCGGCGGCGGGACTGTCGACCGAGCGGGCCCGGCGCCTCGCGGCGGCGTACGGCGACGACCCCGACGACCCCGCGAAGGACGACCCCTTCGACGTCGCACTGTGGCGACCCTCGAGCGGCGACGCCCCGGCCTGGGCGAGCCCGTGGGGCTGGGGGCGGCCCGGCTGGCACGCCGGGTGCGCGGCGATGGCGCTCGCGACGCTCGGTGCGTCTCTCGACGTGCTGGTCGGCGGCGAGGACCTGCGCTTCCCGCACCACGCCTACCAGGAGGCGATGGTGCGGGCCGCGAGCGGCGTGACGCCGTTCGCGCGGGCCCGGGTCCACGTCGGGCTGGTGCGCGTCGGGGCTCAGAAGATGGCCAAGTCGACCGGCAACCTCGTCCTGGTCGAGGACGTGCTGGACCAGGTGCCGCCGGCGGTGCTGAGGCTGCTCCTGCTGGACCGCGCCCACGACGAGCCGTGGGACTACGACCCGGGCCTGCTCCCGGGCGCCGCGGCGCGGCTCGAGCGGGTGCGCGCCGCGGCCGGCCGGGCCGGGGTCGCCGGCCGGGCCGGGGTCGCCGGCGGGGCAGGGTCGACGGCGGGCCTGGCCGTGGACGCGGTCCGCGACGGTCTCGACGTCCCCCGTGCCCTGGACCTGGCCGAGGAGCACGGCGGCGGGTGCGCGTCCCGGCTGCTGGGGCTGCTGCGGCTCGACACCCCCGCCTGATCGACACCCCCGCCTGATCGCCGCCCCCGGGCACTGTCTGGCTCAGTCGTCGGTGAGCACGTCGTCGCGGATGGTCAGGGCCGCGAGGGCACCGCCTGCGGCGAGCACGGCGGCGCTGATCCACAGCGCGATGGTGAAGCCGGCGTCGAAGGCCCGGGGGTCCTCGTAGACGCGGCCGTCGAGGCCGGCCACGAGCGGCACGACCGCGACCGCGGCCAGGCCGGCGGTGCGGGCGACGGCGTTGTTGACGCCGGAGGCGAGGCCGGCGTGCTCGGCAGGAGCCGCGGCGAGGGCGGTCGCGGTGAGGGGGGAGACCATGGTGGACAGCCCGAGGCCGAAGACGACGACGGCGGGCAGCACGTCGAGGACGTAGGAGGCCCCGCCACCGATGCGGAGCATCAGCAGGACGCCGGCCGCGGCGACGACGGGTCCGGCCGCCATCTGGCGCCGCGGTCCGATCCGGGCGGCGAGCGCCCCCGAGGACGGGGAGAGCAGCAGCATCAGGACCGTGACCGGCAGGAGCGCGGTCCCGGAGAGGACCGGGGAGAAGCCGGACACGACCTGGAGCTGGATGACGAGCAGGAAGAAGATCGAGCCGAAGCCGCCGTACACGCAGAACGTCACGGCGTTGGCCGCGCTGAGCTGGTGGGAGGTGAAGATGTCCAGCGGCAGCATCGGGTGCGCCACCCGCCGCTCCACCAGCACGAACCCGACCGTCGCGACCAGGCCCACCGCCACCGCGAGCCCCCCTGCTCCCAGCAGCCCGTAGGTCAGCCCACCCAGGGCCAGCGCCCCGAGCGCTGCGCCCGCGACGTCCACGCGTCCCCCCGCGGCGGGGTCGCGCGTCTCGGGCACGTGGCGCAGCGCCACCCAGACCACCAGCACCGCCACCGGGGCGTTGACCAGGAAGACCCAGCGCCAGGACGCGACCTCGACGAGGTAGCCCCCGATGAAGGGGCCGGCCGCGGTGGCGACGCCGCCGAGACCCGACCACGCCCCGATGGCGCGGGCGCGGTCCTGCGGGCCGAAGGAGGCGGAGAGCATGGACAGGCTGCCGGGGGTGAGCAGGGCACCGCCGACGCCCTGGAGCGCGCGAGCCGCGACGAGCCACGGCGCGGACACCGCGAGCCCGCACAGCAGCGACGCCACGGCGAACCAGACGACCCCGACCAGGAAGACCCGCCGGCGCCCGAACCGGTCGCCGAGCACGCCGCCGACGAGCAGGAACGAGGCCAGCGTCAGGGCGTACGCCGTGACCGTCCACTGCAGGGTCGTGAAGTCGGCGCCGAGCGAGCGACCGATGGCGGGCAGGGCGACGTTGACCACGGTGGCGTCGATGCCCGCCAGGCCCGAGCCGAGCACCGCGGCCAGCAGCAGCCAGCGACCGCTGGGCGAGGACAGCGTGAGGTACGCCTGGTCAGGGGCGGGTGCCGCCGACGAGGCGGGGGATGGGGTCACGCTCACCGTCCTGGGGACCTGGTCGGGCCGTCGCCCGAACCACGGCCCCACGGTACGGCGGGCACGCTGGTCAGGTTCTCGCCAGGTCGCCCGGGCCAGCATCGGCACATGGACGACGTGGCTCCGGACCTGGCGCCGAGTCCTGCGCGTCCTCGACTGCGAGGGGTGCGGCGCGTCCTCCTCCTCCTGGTCGGCCTCGCGGTCATCGCGTTCGCGGTGCCGGGACTGGCCGGGGTGGCCTGGTCGGCGATCGGCGCGGTCCTCGGGTCCCTGCCGGGTCGCACCGTGCTGGGCCTCGTCGTGCTCTGGGCGAGCGGGCTCGCAGCGCACACCATCACGCTCACCGGCGCCCTCCCGCGGCTGAGCCACCGCCGTGCGCTGACCCTGAGCCTGACCGGCAGCGCGGTGGCCAACGTGCTCCCGATGGGGGGAGCAGCCGGGGTCGCGACCAACTACGCGATGACGCGCAGCTGGGGCTTCACCGGCCGAGAGTTCGCGGCGTACACGGTGGTGAGCAACCTGTGGGACGTCCTGGCCAAGCTCGTCCTCGCCGCGCTGGTCCTGCCGTGGGTCGTGATCACGGGCAGCCTCGCCCTCGGTCACCTGGTCGGGCTGGCCGTCGGCGTGGGCGCGCTCGCCCTGGCGGTCCTGGTCGTCGTGCTCGCCGCGCTGACGAGCCCCCGCGCCTCGCGGGCCGTCGGCCGGGCGATCGACGCCGGGGCCCGGCCCCTGGCTCGGTTCCCTCGCCTGCACGTCGACGGTGCGCCCGGGACCCGCGCGGTCGAGGTGCTCGACCGGTGCCGCGACGTCGTCGGTCGCGGCTGGGGCCGGCTCTCGCTGGGCATGGCCCTCTACACCGCTCTGCTGCTGGCGCTGCTGGGGGCCTGCCTGGCCGTCACCGGCGCCCAGGTGAGCGTCCCGGCACTCCTGGCGGCGTTCACCGTGGAGCGCCTCCTGACCCTCGCGGGCCTGACGCCCGGTGGGGTCGGTGTGGTCGAGGTCGGCCTCACCGGCGTGCTCGTCCTGGCCGGTGCGTCGCCGGCCGGCGCGGTGGCCGGGGTGCTGCTCTACCGCGCGCTCACCTTCGGCCTCGAGATCCCGGTCGGCGGCTCGCACCTGATGATCTGGCTCTGGCTCGAGCGCCGCCGCCGTCGTGCGGCCGGCGGCGGGTCCGACGGGCTGGGCCCCGCGCCACTGGGGCGGGCGGCGTGAGCGCGCCGCCGTCGTACGTCGAGGTGCTCCACGTCTCCGACACCTACCTGCCCACCCTCGGCGGCATCGAGCTGCACCTGCGGGACCTGCTGACGCGCCAGCGCGCCCGCGGGCTGCGGGCCTGCGTGGTCACCGCGACACCGACCCCCGCCGGCGCGGCCGGATCCGACCCGGCGTGGGTCGCCCGCACCGGCGGACCGGGTCGCGCCGCGCCCAGGGCCCGCTCCGAGGCGCGGGTCGACCGGCTGCTCGACGGCCTCGTCGATCGTCGGGACTCCGGCGCCCCCGTGTGCGTGCACGTGCACCTCTCGGTCGTGTCCCCGCTGGGCCTGCACGCGATCGGCGCGGCGGCCCGGCGCGGGCTGCCGACCGTCGTGACCGTGCACTCCATGCTCGACGGCCTCGGCCCGCTGCCGGACCTCGCCGTCGCCGGCCTCGGGCTGCGCCGCCACCGGGTGGTGTGGTCGGCGGTCAGCGCGCGTGCGGGCGAGCCGCTACGTCGCGTGCTCGGTCCGGACGCGGTGGTCCGGGTGCTTCCCAACGCCGTCGACCCGGGGGACTGGGCCCCGGCGGAGGAGCCCGTCGCCCCGCCGGGCGGGCGCGCGCCGACCGTGCTCAGCGTGATGCGCCTGACCCGGGTCAAGCGCGCGGTGCCGCTGGGCCACATCCTGGTCGGCGCGCTGAGCGCGGTCCCGCAGGCCCGTGCCGTCATCGTCGGCGACGGCCCCCGGTCGGGCGCCCTCGAGCGGGTCCTGCACCGGGGCGGCGTCGCGGACCGGGTCGAGCTGACCGGGCCCGCCGAGCGGTCCCGCGTCCACGCCGAGCTCGCCGCCGCGACCTGCTTCCTCGCTCCGGCCGAGCAGGAGTCCTTCGGCATCGCGGCGCTCGAGGCCCGCTCCCGGTGCGTCCCCGTCGTCGCCCACGCCCGCTCCGGGGTCACCGAGTTCGTCACCCACGGGCGCGAGGGGCTGCTGGGCCGCGACGACGACGAGCTGCGCGACCACGTCGTCCGCCTGCTCACCGACCCGGTCTCCCACGACGCGATCGTGGCCCACGACCGGCGTACCGTCTCGACCCACGACTGGGCCGCCGCGTGCGAGCGCGCCGAGGAGCTCTACGGCGAGGCTGCGTCCCTGGTGGCACCGAGGCGGACGACGTCGGTCCGGTCCCTGCCGGGGCGGTCGGCGCGATGACGAGTCGGCGCACGGTGGTCTTCCTGCACGCCCACCCCGACGACGAGGCGCTGCTCACCGGGGGCACGATCGCCGGGCTGGGTGCGCGCGGCCACCGCGTCGTCCTGGTCACCGCGACCGCCGGCGAGGCCGGTCTCGCGGACCGCTCCGCGGTGGACCTCGGCCTGCGCCGCCGCGACGAGCTGCTCGCCTCCGCGCTCGCGCTCGGCGTCGCGCGGGTCGAGGTCCTCGGGTACGCCGACTCCGGCTCGGGGCCTGCCGTGGTCGCTGCGCGGCCCCCGAGGGCCGGTGCGCTGCCGCGCCTGGTCGACGCAGATCCCGTCGAGGTCGCCGAGCGCGTGGCCGCGATCCTGCGTGAGGAGCGCGCCGACGTGGTCGTGGGCTACGACGTCGCAGGAGGTTACGGCCATCCCGACCACCGTGCGGTGCACGAGGTCGCCCGTCTCGCGGCTCGCTCGGCGGGCACCCCGGTGCTGCTCGAGGCGACCGTCGACCGCACCGCGCTGCTGCCGGTGCTGCACGCGCTGCGCCGCCTCGCCCGTGTCCTGCCGCTGCCGCGGATCCCGGTCGACGACGAGGTGTTCACCGCACGGGGCGACCTGACCCACCGCGTCGACGTACGTCCGCACCTGGGCGCCAAGCGGGCCGCGCTGGCCGCGCACGGGAGCCAGCAGGGCGGGGGACCGCGCACCGTGGCCCTGCTCCTCGCCCTGCCCGGCCCGCTCGCTCGGCGGGTGCTGGGGTGGGAGTGGTTCGTGCAGGTGGGCGCCGCCCCGACGAGGACACCGGCGGGTGACGTCCTGACCGACCTGCTCGAGCCCACCGCCCGCGCCTGAGCGCGGACGCGGCCCGCCCGGCCTAGGCTGGCGAGCCCTCGGGAGGGAGCCAGGATGACGGCGCAGCGTGGGCGGTTCTACGACGGCGGCCTGCCCGACGAGGCGCCCCGGCCCGACCGCGCCCCGCGCATCCTGCTCGAACGGGTCGTCGAGGACGGCACGGAGGGGTTCCGGATGCTGCGCCGCGTGGCCTACCTCGACGAGGAGGTCGGACAGGTCCTCGTGCCCCGTGACCTGGCGGCGTTCCGCACCGACCTCACCTCGGTGCCCAGCCTGCTGACCTGGCTGGTCCCGCGCACCGGCCGGCACCTGCCGGCTGCGCTCGTGCACGACGCGCTGGTCGACCGGGTCGGACCGCAGCCGGCGTACGTCGCGGCGCGCGAGATCGACCGGGTCACCGCCGACCGGATCTTCCGCACGGCCATGCGTGACACCGGCACCCGCCCCGTCCGACGATGGCTGGCCTGGGCGGGCGTCACGCTCGCCACGGTGCGCGCCGGCTCCACCTCCTGGTCGACGGCCCGCCACGCGCGCTACGCCGTGGCCGTGGTCGGCACCCTGCTCGGGATCGCCGCGCTGGGCGTGCTGGCCCTGCTCGACCTCGTCGACGTCGTCGACCTCGTGCCGTGGATGGGAGGACGACCGTGGTGGGTCGAGCTGGTCGGCGGGGCGGCCGGTGCGCTCAGCGTGCCGGCCCTGCTCGCCCTGACCTGGGGCCGGCTGTGGCGCGCCGGGGCCATCGTCGGCGTCAGCCTGGCCGTCCTGCTGCCGGTGACGGCGGCGGTCGCCCTGCTGACGCTGGTCTACCGCCTGCTCGAGAGCGCCGTGGAGCGGGTGCCCCGCCTGGTCGCCGGCACCGCGACGGCCGCGCTGGCGGTCGCGGCCGTGCTGGTCCTCGCGCTCTCGTCGAGCCGTTAGCGCAGGGCGTACGTCGCGAGCGAGACGCCCACGTAGTGCGCGGCGAACGCGAGGATCGTGAAGCTGTGGAAGATCTCGTGGAACCCGAACCACGACGGCCACGGGTCCGGGCGCTTCACGCCGTAGACCAGGCCCCCCACGGTGTAGAGCCCGCCACCGACGAGGATCAGCACGAAGGTCGCGACGCCGATCCCGGCGCCGAGGGTCATCGCGCCGCTGAAGAACGCCGGGATGAAGAACACCGCGGCCCAGCCCAGGGCCAGGTAGATCGGCACGTAGAGCCAGCGGGGAGCACCGGTCCAGAAGACCCGGAAGGCGACGCCGAGCAGCGCGCCGGCCCAGACCACCGTCAGCAGCACCTGCTCCTCGGCGCCGTCGAGCAGGATCAGGCTGAAGGGCGTGTAGGAGCCCGCGATCAGCAGGAAGATGTTGGAGTGGTCGAAGCGCCGCAGCACCCGCCACACCGGTGGTGACCACGTGCCGCGGTGGTAGACCGCCGAGACGGTGAACAGCAGCAGGCCGGTGCCGCAGAACAGCGCGTTGCCGACCTTGGTCGTCGTCGTCGGTGAGAGCACGACCAGCACGATGCCCGCGGCCAGGGTGAGGGGCGCGCTGCCCAGGTGCAGCCACCCGCGCAGCTTCGGCTTGACCTCGGCGATGACCTCGGAGATGTGGGCGGTCAGGTTGTCCACGCCCGCACCGACGCCGGAGCGCGACGTCTGCTCGGAGGAGTCGGTCGACCGGTGCACCGGGTGAGCCTATCGTCCTGGCACGGGAACGCCCCGGCCCAGGCCGGGGCGCCGCTACCATCCCAGGGTGGTCGACTGGAAGCGGGGCGTACGCCGGGTGCTCTACCCGGCCTACGAGGCGCGCGTCCTGCGCCGGATGCCCGACAACATGCCGCACCACGTCGGGGTGATGCTCGACGGCAACCGTCGGTGGGCTCGCGCCGTGGGCCGCGACACCGCGCACGGCTACCGCACGGGTGCGGCGAACATCGAGCCCCTGCTGGGCTGGTGCGAGGAGCTGGGCGTCGAGGTCGTCACGCTCTGGCTGCTCTCGACCGACAACCTCAACCGCGCCGAGCACGAGCTCGGGCCCCTGCTGTCGATCATCAGCGATGCCGTCGACACCCTGGCCGAGCAGCGCCGGTGGCGCCTGCACCCCGTCGGTGCGCTGGACCTGCTCCCCGCCTCCACCGCGCAGCGGCTCAAGGCAGCGGCGGAGGCCACTGCCGACGTCGACGGGATCTGGGTCAACGTCGCGGTCGGCTACGGCGGTCGCCGCGAGATCACCGACGCCGTCCGCTCGCTGCTGCACGAGCACGCCGAGCTCGGCACGTCGCTGGAGGACCTCGCGGCCGACCTCGACGTCGAGCACATCGCCGAGCACCTCTACACCAAGGGTCAGCCCGACCCCGACCTGGTGATCCGGACCTCCGGCGAGCAGCGGCTCGGTGGGTTCCTGCTCTGGCAGAGCGCGCGCTCGGAGTTCTACTTCTGCGAGGCCTACTGGCCCGACTTCCGCAAGGTCGACTTCCTGCGTGCGATGCGGGCCTACGCCCTGCGCGACCGCCGGCACGGGACGTGACCCGACGGCCATCTCGCGTTCGGGCGTGTCGGGCGCCGGGCCCTCGGGGCCGGGCGTAGTTTCGAGGGCAGCGGCGGGTGGGGAAGCCCGCCTCATCGGGAGGGCCCGCTCGTGACCAGTCACGACCGCACGACACCCCAGGTGGCGCAGGAGCGCACCAGGTGTGAACGGGGGCGCCGGCACTCCGGCGCTCGGGTCCCCTCCCGGTCCGAGATCGTGAGCGACACGGGCCGGGGCGAGGAGTGCACGCGCCGGCCCTCGAGGGGTCAGTCGTGTCCGAGACCACCGCAACTCCCAGCACCACCAGCACCACCAGCACGACCACAGCGGCCAGCGAGGCCGTGACCGCCCGACGGACCTACGTCCTGGACACCAGCGTGCTGCTCGCGGACCCGGGGGCCCTGCGCCGCTTCGCCGAGCACGAGGTCGTGCTGCCGGTCGTGGTGATCACCGAGCTCGAGGGCAAGCGCCACCACCCCGAGCTCGGCTACTTCGCGCGCTCGGCCCTGCGGGCGCTCGACGAGCTGCGGATCAAGCACGGGCGCCTCGACGAGCCGGTCCCGGTCGGGGACGAGGGCGGGAGCGTGCGGGTCGAGCTCAACCACACCGACGCCTCGACGTTGCCCTCCGGGTTCCGTCTCGGTGACAACGACACCCGCATCCTCGCGGTCGCGCACAACCTGTCGACCGAGGGCGCCGCCGTCACGCTGGTCTCCAAGGACCTGCCGCTGCGCATCAAGGCCTCGGCCGTCGGTCTCGATGCCGAGGAGTACCGCGCGGAGGCGGTCAGTGACTCCGAGACCGGCTACAGCGGGATGGCCGAGCTCGACGTGCGCGCCGAGGACCTCGACGAGCTCTACGACGACGGGACGGTCGACCTCGAGCAGGCCCGCCAGCTGCCCTGCCACACCGGCCTGGTGCTGCTCTCGGACCGCGGGACCGCCCTGGGCCGGGTCGGACCGGACAAGCAGGTCCACCTCGTGCGCGGCGACCGGGAGGCCTTCGGGATCCACGGGCGCTCCGCGGAGCAGCGCATCGCGCTGGAGATGCTGCTCGACCCCGAGGTCGGCATCGTCTCGCTCGGCGGGCGGGCCGGCACCGGCAAGTCGGCGATGGCGCTGTGCGCCGGCCTCGAGGCGGTGCTGGAGCGCGGAGCCCACCAGAAGGTCATCGTCTTCCGGCCCCTCTTCGCGGTCGGGGGCCAGGAGCTCGGCTACCTGCCCGGCTCCGAGGCCGAGAAGATGGGCCCGTGGGCGCAGGCGGTCTTCGACACGCTCGGGGCGATGACCTCGCGCGAGGTCATCGAGGAGGTCCTCCACCGCGGCATGCTGGAGGTGCTGCCGCTGACCCACATCCGGGGACGCTCGCTGCACGACGCCTTCGTCATCGTCGACGAGGCGCAGTCGTTGGAGCGCAACGTGCTGCTCACCGTGCTCTCACGGATCGGGGCCAACTCCAAGGTCGTGCTCACCCACGACGTCGCCCAGCGTGACAACCTCCGGGTGGGTCGCCACGACGGGATCGTGGCGGTCGTGGAGAAGCTCAAGGGTCACCCGCTGTTCGCCCATGTGACCCTCACGCGCTCGGAACGCTCCCCGATCGCCGCCCTGGTCACCGAGATGCTCGAGCACATGACCGTCTGAGTCCGCGTCCGCGGACGGTCCACCCGCCCAGGAGCACCGCCAGCGCCGCGATCGCCACCCCGGCGACGTCGTCGACGGCGAAGTGCCACCCGACGTAGACCGTGGCCACGACGGTCAGGACCAGGTAGGCGCCCAGCGCGGCACCGAGCCGACGGTGGCCCAGGACCAGGGTGGCGAAGCAGATCACGGCGCTGAGCCCGACGTGCAGGCTCGCGAAGGCCCCGATCTGCGCGAACGCCCCCGGCGCCGCGGGGTCGGCGAGGAACGACGCCCGCTGCGCCACGTAGTGCGCCTGCGTGTCGGTCACGACGGTGTGCGGCAGGGAGGCGAAGTCGGCCGGGGACAGGTGGAACGGTCCGAGCGACGGCACGGCGTAGTAGCAGGAGACACCGAGGATCCACACCCACACCAGGGCCGCGGTGAAGGCCACGCCGTCCTCGAGCCGTTCGGGCCAGACCAGGCCGGCGACGACGGCCAGGGCGACCAGCGAGGGGAAGGACTCGTAGATGACGACCAGCACCCAGGCAGCGGCGTGCGTGCCGAGGAGGTCGTGCAGGAGCACCGCGGGTGCGTGGCCACCGAAGAACCACCCGTCCAGCCGGGCCAGCGCCGGGTCCTGGACGGTGTTGAAGGCGTTGAAGCTCTTGAGGTTGTGATAGCTGGCGTAGGTCAGGTGGTACGCCGTGAGCGCGGCCACACCGACCAGCACCCTGCGGCGCGTCCACCGCTGCCGCAGGCTGGTCAGGACGCCGGCCCCGTCGGTGCGCGCGCGGGAGCGGCGTACGGCGTCGAGCAGCACGACGGGGACGAGCAGGGCCAGCGTGACCAGGACCCGGGTGCGCACGAACTCGCCGCCGGGGTCACGCAGGGGGACGCCGACGTCGACGGAGCGGACCACGGTGATGCCCGCGAACACGACCACGACGAGCCACAGCCGCGCCAGGGCGGCGGCGCTCGGGTCGTCCACCGCGGTCGGGGCCACCGGACCGCGACGGCCCCGACGCGGTGAGGGGGACACGTCCTGAGCCTGCGACCGACGACCTGTCGACAACCTGACCAGGTCGTGCCCGGGGCCGGTGCCGGTGGTGTCATCGTGACTGGGGTGGCACCTGTGGCGGCTGTGGCGTGAGACCAGCCACGTCGACCCCAGGACGGGCGAGCTCGGTTTGCCTCACCACACCTCGTCCGGCAGGGTGTGCCGAGATCATTTCGTGACCTTCGGGGTCGCTCCGATCGACCCGAACCCCCGTCACCCTCCCCCAGCCCGAGGACCTCTTCTTGAGCAAGCACGCCAAGCACGTCGCCACGCACCGCGCAGCCCCCGCCCGCCCGGCCGTCGAGGTCCCTGCCCGGGCTCTGCGCACGACGGTCGTGCTGTCCTCGGTGGCGGCCGCTGCGACCGGGCTCACGGTGGCCGGTGGCGTGGTGACCCGGGGCCCCGGGGCCAGCGCCGACCTGACCAGCGCCGCGGTCGCCGGTCTGGCCGGGGCGAGCGGGGCGGCCGACCCGGCCGCGGAGCGCGGCGCCGAGCAGGACGGCACGCAGACCCAGCTCCCGCCGTCCGGCGCGGTGAGCGCCGCGGAGCTCGGGAGCCGCGAGCCCGTGATCAGCCGCTCCGACCGACGCAGCGAGTCCGACCCCGAGAAGGAGGAGGCGCTCGACGCCGCCGACGCGCCGGCGATGACGGCCTCGGAGGACCTCGCCGACTCGGACCCGCGCGAGATCGGTCGCTCGCTGCTCGGCGAGTTCGGCTTCTCCTCCGACCAGTTCGGGTGCCTGGACAGCCTGTGGACCAAGGAGTCCGGCTGGAACGTCTACGCCGACAACCCGACCTCGTCGGCCTACGGCATCCCGCAGTCCCTGCCCGGCTCCAAGATGGCCAGCGCCGGCGCCGACTGGGCCGACAACCCGGTCACCCAGATCCGATGGGGCCTGGGCTACATCCAGGACCGCTACGGCAGCCCGTGCGGCGCCTGGGGCCACAGCCAGGCCCTCAACTGGTACTGAGCGCCCACCCCGCGAGCACGCCGTCCAGGCCGTCGAGCACGAGCGGCCACGTCGTCGCCGGTGACGGCTCGCTGTGGGCGAAGGCGCCGCTGAGCGCGAGGTCGACGAAGCCGCGCACCGCGCTGCCCACCAGCCGGACCGCGTGGGTCTCCAGCGGCTCGGGCAGGCCGTAGGGGCGCAGCACCGACCGGCCCAGCGTGGCGTCGCGCGGCCGGCCGGCCACGCCGCGGGTGACGAGGCCGCCGGCGACGCCGAGGCGGCGTACCGGCCGGGGTGCGCCCGCGCGTAGTCGCGGTGGGTCCCGCCGAGGGCAGCCACCGCGTCGCGACCGGCGCGATCGCGCCCTGGAGCGCCGTGGACCCGTCGAGGTAGGAGCAGTGGCTCGCCGGGCGGACGCCCATGCGGCACGCCGGGGCCGACACGCTCACCTGCGCGAACCCGACCTCGTCGGCCGGCTCGGCCCCGCGACGACGAGCCGCTCGGGACTCAGTCCTGCTCGGGGCACGACCACCCAAGCAGCAGCGGATGAACCTGCCGACCGACCTCGACGAGCGTGCGTGGGGCGACCTCGACTACCTGGGCTGGAGCGACCCCCGGGCCCCGCAGCGCTGCTACCTGGTGATCCCCTCCGAGCGGGGCCCGGTGGGTCTGGCGGCGCGCCGGAACCCCTCCGCCGGTGGCCGGGCCCGCATGTGCACGCTGTGCCTGACGACCCACTCCGGCACCGGGGTGTCGTTGGTGGTCGCACCCCGCGCGGGGCGTGCCGGGCGGGAGGGCAACTCGGTGGGCCAGGACATCTGCACCGAGCTGACCTGCTCGGCGTACGCGCGCGGACTGCTGGCACCGCCGAGCCTGAGCGCAGCCCACGAGACGCTCGGGGTCGAGCAGCGGGTGGCCCGCCTGCAGCAGAACCTTCAGGCGCTCGTGCGACGGGCCGTGAGCAGGTAGCGCTCGTCGCGCAGCGGTCCGCCCCAGAGCACGGGATCGGGCAGGTGCTCGACGCTCACGTCGTCGAAGCACGACTCCACCAGTCTGCGCGTCTGCTCGGCCCTCAGGCCCCCACCGGTGTGCCAGTGGCCCTCGACGAGGACCAGACGACCGCCCGGGCGCAGCAGCCGGGACCAGCGCCCGAGGGCCTCGGCCGGGTCGGGCAGCGCCCACAGCACGTGGCGGCACAGCACCACGTCGGCCGAGGAGCCGGCGTACGACGGGTGGCCCGCGTCGCCGACCTCGACCTCGAGCGGCACACCGGCGTCGGCGGCCTTGGCCCGGGCCAGGTCGGCCATCACCGGGGAGAGGTCGGTGGCACGGACCCGGTGGCCCCGCTCGGCCAGGAGCACCGCGAGGCTGCCCGTCCCGCAGCCGAGGTCGACGACGTCGGCCGGCGGCGGCGGGAGGTGACGGCCCAGCAGCACCCGCCAGGCCTCCCGGCACACGGGGTCGCCCAGACCGTGGTCGGGCTCCTCGTCGAAGCGCGCCGCCTCGGCGTCCCACAGGTCGCGCTGCTCACGCAGGTGCTCCGCGCTCACACGATCAGCGTCCGGTCATCGACTCGACGTCGAGGGCGGCGTCCATCTCCTCCTCGGAGACCTCGCCGCGCTCGACGAAGCCCATCGCGACCACGGTCTCGCGGATGGTCGCGCCGTCGGCGAGTGCCTTCTTGGCGACCTTCGCGGCGTTCTCGTAGCCGATGTGCTTGTTCAGCGGGGTGACGACCGAGGGCGAGGACTCCGCGTAGGTGCGCATGCGCTCGGCGTCGGCGGTGATCCCGTCGATGCAGCGCTCGGCGAGGACCCGACCGGCGTTGGAGAGCAGGCGCACCGACTCCAGCAGGTTGCGCGCCATCACCGGCATCGCCACGTTGAGCTCGAACGAGCCGCTGGACCCGGCGGCGGCGACCGTCGCGTCGTTGCCGATCACCTGGAAGCAGACCATCAACGTCGCCTCCGGCAGGACCGGGTTGACCTTGCCCGGCATGATGCTCGACCCGGGCTGGAGGTCGGGCAGGTGGATCTCGGAGAGACCGGTCGTGGGGCCCGAGGACATCCAGCGCAGGTCGTTGCAGATCTTGGTCAGGCCCACGGCGAGCGTGCGCAGGGCGCCGCTGAGCTCGACCAGCGAGTCCCGCGTCCCCTGCGCCTCGAAGTGGTTGCGCGTCTCGGTGAACGACTCGCCCGTCAGCTCGCCGAGCGCCGCGATCGCCCTGGCCGCGAACCCGTCGGGGGTGTTGATGCCGGTGCCGACCGCCGTGCCGCCCAGGGGCAGCTCACGCACCCGCGGCAGCACCGACTCCAGGCGTTCGACGGCCAGGCGCACGGTCGCGGCGTACCCGCCGAACTCCTGGCCGAGCATCACCGGGGTCGCGTCCATCAGGTGGGTCCGTCCGGACTTCACCAGCCCGGAGAACTCCTCGGACTTGGCCTCGAGGCTGCCCGCGAGCACGCCGAGAGCCGGCAGCAGGTCGGCGGTGACCGCGCGGGTGACCGCGACGTGGATCGCGGTGGGGAACGTGTCGTTGCTGGACTGGCTGGCGTTGACGTGGTCGTTGGGGTGCAGCTCGACCCCGGCCCGTCCGGCGAGCGAGGCGATGACCTCGTTGGCGTTCATGTTCGAGCTGGTGCCCGACCCGGTCTGGAAGACGTCGATCGGGAAGTGCGCGTCGTGCTCCCCGGTCGCGACCGCGGCGGCCGCCTCCCGCACCGCGTCGGCCTGGGCCGCCCCGAGGACGCCCAGCTCGGCGTTGGCGCTCGCGGCGGCGGACTTCACCAGGGCGAGACCCTCGATCAGCCGGCGCTCGATGGGGGTGCCGCTGATCGGGAAGTTCTCGACCGCACGCTGGGTCTGAGCCCGCCACAGCGCGTCGCGCGGCACCTGGACCTCTCCCATCGAGTCGTGCTCGGTGCGGTACTCGGCCTGCTCGCTCGTCATGGGGCCAGGCTAGTCATCACCGGACGCCGCGGGTGCCGGCCCGTCTCGACAGCGCGTCTGGCTAGGTTGGCGCGATGAGCGCGTTGTCGGGCTACCTCGAGGGCCTGAGCACCCTGCAGGTGCTGCTGCTGGTCCTGGCCGTCGTCTTCGGCGGGTCGCTGCTCGCCGCCCTGGTCGGGGCGTTGCTCGTGCGCCTGGGGATGAGGTCGCCGCGGGTGCTGCGTGGGGCCAGTGGGCTCTCGATCCGGGCGCTGGGCCTGATCAAGCGGCCGTTGACCATCGTCGTGCTCGAGGAGGTCGCCGCGGTGATCCAGACCGGGCGCTACACCAAGAACATCTCGGACGCGCTGCTGGAGAACCATCACGAGCTCAAGGCCCTGGTCGCCGAGAAGGTGCGCCAGGACCCCAACGTGCGGCTGGTCAAGAAGCTGCCGGGCTACGACACGATCGTCTCGGAGGTCAGCGAGACGACGCTGCGCGTGATCATCGAGATGCTCAGCGACCCGCGCATGGACGAGCTCGTCTCGGACCTGCTGCGCAACAACATCGAGCAGATCCGCAGCGCGGTGCGTGAGCGCGAGCACGAGGCCATCGACGGGCCGGACCCCGCCGACCCGATCGCCCACGACGCCCCGGTCCCGCGCGGCTACCGGCGCCCGCTGGGGTGAGCGCGAGGGGTCCTAGGCTCGGGTCGTGACCAACCCCCCCGACTCCCGCGCGGACGCCCGCGATCCCGACACGCACCTCGGCGAGGACGGCGGCGAGGTCAGCGAGGTCTCCACGATGGCGGAGGCGACGACTCCGATCCAGCCCGACCAGTCGGTCGCGGGAGACCCCGGCGACGAGGCGGGCGAGACCGACGAGGGCGCCCAGGGCCCCAACGCCAACCCCAACGCGGGCGCGCGCCGGACCTGATCCTCCCTGATCCCCACCGCGTCCTTGGCATGATGGCGCGGTGCCCCCTGTCCGTGCGTTGAGTCCCGCGCGCATCGTGGCCGTCGTGGCGGCGCTGGCCGTGGTCGTCACCTCGGTCACCGTCGGACTGGTCCAGGGCACCGGTGGGGACGACCCCGGGGCGGCTGCGGCGGTCTCCACGCCGACGCGGTCGAGCCCGTCCACCGGTTCGGGGGGCACCGCGCCGTCATCTGGCCGTCCCGGAAGAGACGGCCGAGGGAGCACGCACGACCCGGGGGCCGGCGGGTCGGGGGGGCCGGCGGGGTCGGCGGGCTCAGCGCCGCCGAGGCCGCCCGGGCGCGGCGCGCCGCCGAGCGGGCCGCGGGTGCGTCGGGCCGGCCGAACATCGTCGTGGTCGTGATGGACGACGTCTCGATGGACCTGGTGCCGGCGATGAAGAACCTGGCGACGCTCTCGAGGCAGGGCGCCACCTACGACCACTCCTACGTCGTCAACAGCCTGTGCTGCCCCTCGCGTGCTGCCATGCTGACCGGTCAGCCGCCCCACCTCGACGGTGTGCTGACCAACACCTCCGGGGGGCCGTACGGCGTCCAGGGCGGCTACGACGCGTTCGCGGCCAACGACGGTCCGCAGCGCTCCTACAACGTGCGCCTGCAGCGCGCCGGCTACCGGACCGCCTTCGTGGGCAAGTACCTCAACGAGTACGAGCCGGGCAACCCGACCGGCACGCCGGGCGGGCCACGCACGCCCCCGCCGGTCGTGCCGGGCTGGGACGACTTCGAGGCCATCTCCGGCGGCGGCTACAACGGCTGGCGCTTCTACCGCACGAGCCCGCCCACCCGGCAGGGCGGGGACCTCGGTCTGGTCTCCTACCCGCGACCCGACCCCGCGGCCAGCGAGAAGGTCAAGGACCGCTCCTACGTCGGCAGCGTCATCGAGCGGCGCGCGGCTGCGCTGGCCACCCGCTACGAGCGGTCCGGTCAGCCCTACCTGCTCCACGTCGCGCCGTACGCCGCCCACGCCCGCACCGGCCCCGTCTGGGGGGGCGACGACGACCCCGTCTTCCCGGCGGCCTTCCGCGACCGCCCGGGCCCGGGCCACCCCGAGGGCGAGTGCGGCCCACGTGACTGCTCCGAGCTCTCGGCCACCGACCTGCCCGGCTACGGGACGGGTGCCGCCGGCACCGCCCCGACGTACCTCGACGCCGGCTGGCGGCACGCGCCCGGCCCCGGCCTGGCGCACCGACCCGATCACGCTGACCGGGGCCGCGGCGACCACCCGCCTGCGGGACCGCTCCCGCATGGTGCAGTCGGTCGACCGGATGCTGGGACGGCTGATGAGGATCGTCGGGCCCGACACCTACGTGGTGGTGACCTCCGACAACGGCTTCCACCTGCGGCAGCTCGGCCTCAACGGGGGCAAGGGCACGCCGTACGGCATCGACACCCAGGTCCCGCTCGTCGTGGCCGGCCCCGGCGTCGAGCCGGGCCGGCGCGCCCAGATGGTCTCGAGCCTGGACCTCTCCAGCACCTTCGAGGACCTCGCCGGGCTGGAGCCGGCGTCGTTCCGGACGGGCGAGAGCCTGGTGCCGACCTTCGCCGCCCCGCGCGCGCCGGGCGGTGAGTTCACCTATGTCGAGCACCGTCAGGGTCCGCTGCTGCCCGGTGAGCCGGACGGCGACCTCGGCAGCGGGGGGCGCCTGGACGGCATCCCGTCGTACACCGCCGTGCGCAGCAGCCGCGGTCTGCTCGTCCGCGTCGACCTCGACCAGGCCTGGACCACGCAGGACTACGCGTGGGAGCTCTACCGCGCGCGCGGCGAGGTGGAGGGCCGCAACGTCTTCGCCCGGGCCCACGACGAGCCGTGGGCGCGCGACCTCGAACGGCGGCTGCTGGCCTGGCACGACTGCCAGCCGCGGGAGTGCCGCACGCTCACCCGCTGAGCGGGGCGGCCGGCGGGCTCGGCGCCGCTGCGGTGGTGCGACGTACGACGAGCTCGGGCCGCAGGACGAGCGCCGCAGCGGGGCCCTCGTGGCCCGCGATCAGGTCGAGCACGCACTCACCGGTCAGGCGGGCCTGGTCGGCCACGTGCTGGTCGACCGTGCTCAGGCCGAGCACCGCGGCGAGGGGATGACCGTCGACCCCGACGACCGAGACGTCCTCGGGCACGCGCAGGCCGCGCACGCGCAGGCGGTCCACGACCCCGAGCCCGATCTCGTCGGAGTAGGCGAAGACCGCGGTGGGCAGCTCGGGCAGGGCGAGCAGCGCGTCGGCCCCGCGCACGCCGGCGTCGGCGCCGAAGGGCACGGTGACGACGTGGCCGGGCAGGGCGACGAGCCCGGCCGCCGCCAGCTCGTCGTGGTAGCCGCGGGTGCGCTCGAGGTCCGCGGACCACACGGTCCCGGTCGTGTCGTCGGTGCGGACCATGGCGATCCGGCGGTGGCCGAGGGTGACCAGGTGGCCGACCGCGAGGCGCGCCACGGCGTGGTCGTCGACGCGCACGTGGCCGTGCGACCCGAGCCGACCGCCGGCGACGACGACCTGGACCCCGAGCAGCTCGAGACGCTCCTCCTCCTCGACGAGCACCGGCATCGCGATCAGCACCACGGCGTCGACCTTGCGCCGTGCGGGGAGGTCACGGAAGAAGCGGCGCCGCGCCTCGACGCCGTCGACCTGGTAGACGAGCACGTCGAGGTCGACGCGTCGCAGCGCTGCCTCGATCCCGGCGAGCATCGCGGCGTAGAACCAGATGTCGGTGCGCGGCACCACCACCGCGACCCGGCCGGTGCGCCGGGCCGCGAGCCGGGAGGCCTCCGGTGAGACCACGTAGGACAGCTCGTCCGCGACGCGGCGGATCCGCTCGCGGGTGGAGGCCGCGACGCCCGGCACGTCACGCAGGGCGCGCGAGACCGTCGCGGTCGACACCCCGGCGCGCTGCGCGACGTCGACCATGTTGATCAGTCCCCCTCCTGACGGCGGCGGGGGCGGGACCGGGTCCATCGGGTCAACCTAGCGATCCGGCAAACGTTTGCGAAGGGGGGTTGACCGGTCGCTGTGATGTCAGTCACGATGGTCTTGCAAACGTTTGCATCACGATCCGGTGACCTTCAGCGGCTCTCGGGTCGCGGTTCTCGACAAACGTCTGCGCTACGGATAGACAAGACCAGACGTGACCGGGGTCACGTGCGTTCCAGGGCTGCCGCGAGGTGGCCCTGTCACCGATCAGAGGAGATCACCTGATGGCATCAAGGTCGAAGCGCAGGATCGCTGCGTTGGGAGCGGTCGCGTCCCTGGCGCTGGTCACCTCGGGCTGCCTGCAGTCCGAGGACAGCGGCAGCAGCAGCGGCGGCGCCGCCAGCGGCACCAGCGGTGACGGCACCGTGACCATCCTCGGCGCCTTCGGCGGTGCCGAGAAGGACAACTTCGAGGCCTCGCTCGCCGACTTCGAGGAGTCCTCGGGCATCGACGTGCAGTACACCGACGACCAGGACTTCACGACCACGGTCGTGCAGCGGGTCACCTCCGGCGACGCGCCCGACATCGGGATCTTCCCGCAACCCGGTGGGCTGCTCGAGCTCTCCGACCAGATGACGCCGGTCCAGGGCTTCCTGGACATCGCGGGCCTGGAGGAGAGCCTCGTCCCCGGTTTCCTCGACTTCACCAAGTCAGGCAGCGACTACTACGGCGCGCCGATGCGTCTCGCGGTCAAGTCCATCGTGTGGTACCCGAAGAAGGCCTACGAGAAGGCCGGCTACGACACCGCTCCGGCGACGCTGGACGACCTCACCGCCGTCGCGGACCAGATCGCCGCCGACGGGACCGAGCCGTGGTGCATGGGCTGGGAGTCCGACCAGGCCACGGGCTGGGTCGGGACCGACTGGCTCGAGGAGTACGTGCTGCGCCTCGGCGGAGGCGACGTCTACGACCAGTGGGTCGACCACGAGATCCCGTTCAACGACCCGCAGATCGGCGAGGCCCTCGACAAGTTCGGTGAGATCGCCAAGACCGACGGCCAGGTCTACGGCGGGGTCAAGGCGATCCTCAACACCGGTTTCGGTGACGCGATGACCCCCTCCTTCGACAGCCCCCCGAAGTGCTTCCTGATGCGTCAGGGCAACTTCATCACCGGGTTCTTCCCGCCCGACGTCCAGAAGAACCTCGACGAGGAGGTCGGCGTCTACGCCTTCCCGCCGGCCGAGGCCGGTGGCGAGCAGCCGGTGCTCGTCGGCGGTGACATCGCCGCGACGTTCAACGGCGAGGACACCGAGGTCCAGCAGGTGATGGAGTTCATCACCTCCTCCGACTTCGGCGCTCCCTGGGCCAACGCCGGTGGCTGGCTCTCGCCGCACACCACCTTCGACCTCAAGGAGTACCCGGACGAGACGACGCGCTCGATCGCGGAGATCGCCAACAACGCGACCCTGGCGCGCTACGACGGCTCCGACCAGATGCCGCCCGTCGTCGGGTCCGGCTCCTTCTGGACCGGGATGGTCGACTGGGTCAACGGCGCCTCGACCGAGGACACGCTGACGGGCATCGAGGAAAGCTGGCCCCAGCAGTGACCGTCGCCGACAAGCAGGACCGCCCCGACGCCGAGGTCTCCTCGGCGTCGGGGCGGGCCCCTGCCCCCGAGAAGCCCGCCGGTGCGAGCGCCGTGCGGATCGTGGTGGGTCTGGTGGGCCTCGTCGTCACCGGCTGGCTGATGTTCAACATCTTCCTGTCCTTCGGCCTGCTCCCGGGGCTGTACTTCGACAGCCGGCTGCTGATCGGTCTCGTCGCCGTGACCGTCGGGGTCGGCGGAGCAGCGCTGCTGTTCTACTTCCTCAACATGCTCGTCGAGGGCCTGCCGCGCCAGCTCTCGTTGAGGGTCATCCCCTACGCCTACCTCTTCCCGGGCTTCGGCCTCATCGGCCTGCTGCTGATCTACCCGGCGATCCAGACGATCAACTACTCCTTCGCCAACAACGACGCCACGGCCTACGTCGGCCTCGAGAACTACACGTCGATCTTCGCCGACTCACGCTTCCGTGAGTCGCTGATCAACAACCTGCTGTGGCTGATCTTCGTGCCTGCCATCACGGTGGCCATCGGGATCATCGTGGCGGTGCTCGCCGACCGGCTCTCGCCGCGCGGCGAGAAGGTCGCGAAGTCCCTGATCTTCCTGCCGATGGCGATCTCCTTCGTGGGCGCCTCGGCGATCTGGGGCACGCTCGTCTACTCCTACAGCCCCGGCGAGCAGCAGTCCGGCCTGCTCAACGCGATCTGGACCGGCCTCGGCGGTGACGCGCAGGCCTGGCTGCAGATCGACAGCGCCCGGCTGAACTCGTTCCTGCTGATGGTCATCCTGATCTGGCTGCAGGTCGGCTTCGCGATGATCCTGCTCAGCTCCGCGATCAAGGGCGTGCCCGAGGACACCCTCGAGGCCGCGCGCATCGACGGCGCCTCGGAGTGGCAGATCTTCTGGCGCGTGATCATCCCGCAGATCAAGGGCACGATCATCACCGTCTTCATCACCGTGCTGATCCTGGTCCTCAAGGTCTTCGACATCGTCTTCGTCCTGACCAACGGTCGGTTCTCGACCAACGTGATCGCCAACCTGTACTACAACCTGGCCTTCGCCCAGCGACAGAACGGGCTGGCGGCCGCGGTCGTGGTGATCCTGCTGATCGCGGTGACCCCCGTGCTCGTCTACCAGGTCCGACACTTCCGCGCCGAGGAGGCCAACCGATGAGTGCCGTGGCCGACCAGGCTGCCCTGAGCAGCACCACGACGGTGAAGGACCCCAACAAGTCCAAGAAGTCGCCCGAGAAGGGGCGCATGGCCGACGGGCGTCGTCGCAGCCCGGTCTCGATCGTCGCCATGCTGCTGCTCTCGATCCTGTGGACCATCCCGACGCTGGGCCTGTTGATCTCCTCGTTCCGCCCCCGGGAGGACATCGTGGCCTCGGGCTGGTGGACGACGATCCTGAACCCCTTCGGCACCGGTTGGACGACGCAGAACTACAACGGCGTCTTCAGCGGCACCGATCTCGGCACCGGGTTCATCAACTCGATCGTGATCGCGGTGCCGGCCACGGTCATCCCGATCATGTTCGCCGCGTTCGCGGCCTACGCGTTCACGTTCATGGACTTCAAGGGCAAGGACGTGCTGTTCATCGCGATCGTCGGCATGCTCGTGATCCCCATCCAGGTGGCCTTCCAGCCGATGCTCAACCTGCTCGGGCCGCGCGGGCTGGACATCGTCGGGCAGTACTTCGCGGTGTGGATCCTGCACACCGGGTTCGGCATGCCCCTGGCGATCTACACCCTGCGCAACTACATGACCACCCTGCCCAGGACCGTCATCGAGTCGGCCAAGATCGACGGCGCGACGCACTACCAGACCTTCTGGAAGCTGATCGTGCCGATGTCGGTGCCGGCGCTGGCGGCCTTCGCGATCCTGCAGTTCCTCTGGGTCTGGAACGACCTCCTGATCGCGAAGCTCTTCGGCTCCCAGAACCCCACGGTGATCGTGGAGCTCCAGGGACTCCTGGGCACCCAGGGGCTCGGCGCGGAGCTGCTGATCGCCGGGGCGTTCGTGACGATGGCGCTGCCCATGGTCGTCTTCTTCACCATGCAGCGCTTCTTCGTGCGGGGTCTCACCTCGGGTGCGGTGAAGGGCTGAGCCGGCCATCGATCCCCGACCCCTCCACCTGAGACGGGAGGGTGTGAGCCTGGTGCTCGCGCCCTCCCGCTCCGGCGTCCCGGCCATCCTGCACTGGGGCGCCGACCTCGGCGAGCTCGACGGTGCGGCGCTCGACGGTCTCGTCGCAGCCCACCGGCCGCGCACTCCCCACTCCTCGCTCGACGAGCCCCGGTGGCGTGCCCTGGTGGCCCAGCCCGGCGACGGCTTCACCGGCCTGCCGGCCCTCGAGGGCCTGCGTCCGGCGAGGCTGGGCCAGGTCGGTGCGACCTGGTCGCCGCGTCCAGCCGAGTGGACCTGGGACCTCGACGACCGCGGCCCGGACGCCTCGCTCGGGCTCGGGGCGACCGACGCCGAGGCGGGCTGGACGGTCCGGGTCGACCTCGAGCTGACCCGTGAGGGCCTGGTGCGGCTGCGGACCAGCGCGACCAACGTCGACGACGACGACCTCGTGGTCCTGGCCGTGCGCAACGCGCTCCCGGTCGGCGCCGGGGCCACCGAGCTGCTCGACCTCACCGGGCGCTGGTGTCGGGAGCGCCATCCGCAGCGCCGGGCCTGGCACCACGGAACCCACCTGCGCGAGGCCCGCCACGGACGCACCGGTCACGACGCGACGCTGCTGCTGGCCGCCGGCACGCCCGGCTTCGGCTTCGGCCGCGGTGAGGTCTGGGCCGTGCACACGGCGTGGAGCGGTGACCACACGACGTACGCCGAGCGGAGCGCCGAGGCCGAGTGCCGCCTGGGTGGATCCGAGCTGCTCGGCCCCGGTGAGGTCGTGCTCGGCCCCGGGGAGTCCTACGTCTCGCCGTGGCTCGTCGGCTCGTGGTCCGAGCAGGGCCTCGACCCCGTCTCCCACCGCCTCCACGACTGGACCAGGCGTCACGCCCCCCGCTCCCGTTCGCGGCGTCCGGTGCTGGTCAACACCTGGGAGGCGGCGTACTTCGACCACGACCTGGAGCGCCTGACACCCCTCGCGACGGCCGCGGCGCGCGTCGGGGTCGAGCGCTTCGTGCTCGACGACGGCTGGTTCCGCGGTCGACGACACGACCGGGCCGGCCTGGGCGACTGGACCGTCGACCCCGCGGTCTGGCCCGAGGGCCTCGGACCCCTGATCCAGCGGGTGCAGGACCTGGGCATGGACTTCGGCCTGTGGGTGGAGCCCGAGATGGTCAACGTCGACTCCGACCTGGCCCGCGAGCACCCCGACTGGCTGCTGCGCGGACGCGCGGTGCTGCCCGACCCCTGGCGCCACCAGCAGGTCCTCGACCTGCAGGTGCCGCAGGCCTGGACCCACGTGCGCGACCACCTGGACGCGCTGCTGAGGACCTACGACATCGCCTACCTCAAGTGGGACCACAACCGGGACCTCGTCGACACCGCCCACGACGGCCGGCCGGCCGTGCACGGGCAGACGCTGGCGTTCTACGCGCTGCTCGACGACCTGCGGGCGGCCCACCCGGACCTCGAGGTCGAGAGCTGCGCCAGCGGCGGCGGTCGCATCGACGCCGAGGTGCTCACCCGCACCGACCGGGTCTGGCCCAGCGACACGATCGATGCGCTCGAGCGGCAGACGATCCAGCGCTGGACCACGATGCTGGTCCCGCCCGAGATGAGCGGCGCCCACCTCGGGGGCCCGGTGGCGCACACCACCGGTCGCACCCACAGCCTGGGCTACCGCGCCGCGACCGCGCTGCTGGGTCACTTCGGGATCGAGTGGGACCTCGGCTCGCTCGAGGCCGCCGAGCTGGACGAGGTGGCCGCGTGGGTCGCCCTGCACCGGGAGCTGCGCCCGATGATGACGACCGCGCGCGTCGTGCGCGGCGACCACCCCGACCCTGCGGTGGGCGTGACCGGCCTCGTCGCGGCCGACGGCAGCCAGGCCTGGTACGTCGTGGCGACCGTCGCCTCCGTCGCGACCGCGGAACCGCTCCCCGTGCAGCTGCCCGGGCTCGACCCCCTGGGGCGCTACCGGTTGCGTGACCGCACCCCGCAGGGCGGTCAGCACGAGGCGGGGGACCTCGGCGAGCGCTGGTCCGACGACGGCCTGGTCCTCGGGGGTGCGAGCCTCGCGCGGGCCGGCGTACGACTGCCGGTGCTGCCGCCCGAGCACGCACGGGTGCTCCACGTAGTCAGGCTGGACCCGGACCGCTAGGGTGACCTGAGTCACTTCACGACGGATCGTCCGGCACGTACCTGCCGGTGAAGGGAGCTGGTCAACATGGCCTCAGTGACGTTCGAGAAGGCGCAGCGGTGGTATCCCGGCGCCGACAAGCCCGCCGTGCCGGGCATCGACCTCGAGATCAGGGACGGCGAGTTCATGGTCCTCGTCGGCCCGTCCGGGTGCGGCAAGTCCACGACCCTGCGGATGCTGGCGGGGCTGGAGGAGGTCAACAGCGGCAAGATCCACATCGGGGACCGCGACATCACCGCGCTGCCGCCCAAGGACCGCGACATCGCGATGGTCTTCCAGAACTACGCGCTCTACCCGCACATGAGCGTGGCCGACAACATGGGCTTCGCGCTCAAGATGGCCAAGGTGCCCACCGAGGAGCGCAACCAGCGCGTCGCGGAGGCGGCCAAGATCCTCGGCCTCGAGGAGTACCTCGAGCGCAAGCCGAAGGCCCTCTCGGGCGGTCAGCGCCAGCGCGTCGCGATGGGGCGCGCGATCGTGCGTCAGCCCCAGGTCTTCTGCATGGACGAGCCGCTGTCGAACCTCGACGCGAAGATGCGGGTGCAGACCCGCACCGACATCGCCAAGCTCCAGTCCGACCTCGGCATCACGACGGTCTACGTCACCCACGACCAGGTCGAGGCGATGACGATGGGGGACCGGGTCGCGGTGATGAAGGACGGCTACCTCCAGCAGGTCGACACCCCGCTCAACCTCTACGACAAGCCCGCCAACCTGTTCGTGGCCGGCTTCATCGGCTCACCCGCGATGAACCTCGTCGCGGCGCAGGCCGACAACGGCCTGGCCTCGATCGGGGGTTACAAGGTCCCGGTCGACGAGGGGGCGAAGAAGAAGATGGAGGGCAACATCACCATCGGCGTGCGGCCCGAGGCCTGGCGCCTGGTCTCCGCCGACGAGGGTGGTCTGCCGGTCAAGGTGACGGTCGTGGAGGAGCTCGGTGCCGACGCGTTCGTCTACGGGACCTCCGACGTCGAGGGCCTGCCCAACACGATCATCGTGCGCATCCAGGGCCGTCGGGCCCACAACAAGGGCGACATCATCCACCTCACGACCGACCCGTCCTCGGTGCACGTCTTCGACACCGACTCGGGACTGCGCCTGAGCGACTGACTGCCGGAGCGGCGCTCAGGCTCGGGCCCGGCGGGCGGTCCGCTCGATGGTCTCGACGACGACGTCGTAGCGGGCGGCCGGCAGGTCGTGACCCATGCCCTCGATCACGAGCAGCTCGGCGTCGGGGATCGCCGCGGCCGTCGCGCGCCCCCCCGAGAGGTGGACCATCTTGTCGGCGTCGCCGTGGACGACGGCCGCCGGGATGCGCAGCCGACGCAGCGCGTCGGAGCGGTTGGTCGCCGTCAGGATCGCCATCATCTGTCGCATCAGCCCCTGGATGCTCACGCCGCGGTCGTAGGTCTCCTCGGCCTGCGCGACGATCTCCTCGCGGGTGCGACGCAGGCCGTCCCCGGGGGAGCCGATGGCCCGCCACATCGACACGCTCGAGGTCACGTAGGAGGCCTTGCCCGCGCGTCGCGGGAGGGCGAGCTGGGGCAGCAGGGCAGGGCTCTGCCAGCCGACGGTGCGTTGGCCGGTCGTCGACATGATGCTCACCAGGGAGCGCACCCGAGCGGGCCGGGCCACGGCCATGCTCTGCGCGATCATGCCGCCCATCGAGACGCCCACGACGTGTGCCCGCTCGACGCCGAGGTGGTCGAGCAGCCCGAAGCAGTCGTCCGCGAGGTCGTCCAGGGAGTACGGCGCCCGGGCCGGGGTGCCCAGGAAGGCACGGACCAGGGCGGTGCGGGCGACCTTGCCGCGGCCGCGGCTCGAGCGGCCCGTGTCGCGGTTGTCGAAGCGCACCACGTGGAACCCGCGATCGGCGAGGAGCTCGCAGAAGGCCGGCGTCCACCAGTTCATCGGGCCGCCGAGACCCATCACGAGGAGCACCGTGTCGTGGGACGGGTCCCCGAACGTCTGGTAGCACAGCTCGACGTCCCGGCTGACCGGGGCGAACAGCTCCTCGGACCGGGTCACCACGGGCCTCGGACCCGGGTCGGCGAGACCGTCGGAGGTGCTGGAGGTCGTCGACATGTCCCCAGTCAACAACACGATGTCGCACGTATCGAGCGCCCGGTACGCCTCCTCACCCCGTCGGGTGGCGCATCGACTACGGTGCCGGATGTGACCGGCGTCTCACCCATCGCCTCCTTCCTGCTCCCGGACGGGTTCACCGCACCGGGACTGCTGGCGCTGGCCCGCGAGTCACGGGTGGTCGGCGAGGCAGGTCGGTCTGCGGTCGACGGGCTCGGTGGGCGCCGCCGACGCCGCGCCACGCCGTACGTCGCCCGCTCGCCGCGTCGCGACCTGGAGCCGGTGGTGCTGGTGCCGGGGTTCCTGGCCGGCGACGCCTCCCTGGGCCTGCTCGGCGCCCGGCTGCGCCGTGAGGGGTGGCGCACCTACCGCGCGGAGATGCACGCCAACATCGGCTGCACCCGCTCGGCCGCCGACCGGCTCGAGACGCGCCTGGAGATGATCGCGCACCGCCGCGACAGCCCGGTGCAGCTGGTCGGTCACAGCCTCGGGGGGATGCTGGCCCGGGGGCTGGCGGCCCGACGGCCCGATCTGGTGAGCGGCATCGTGACGATGGGGAGCCCGATGCTCGCGCCGGGGGCGCACCACCTCGTGCTGACGGCCAGCATCGGGGTGCTCGTCGGTCTGCAGCGCCGCGGCCTGGGCACCCTGACGGGCACGTTGATGGGCGAGGACTGCGTGCGGGGGGCGTGCGCGCGCGACTCCTTCGCACAGACACGGGCGGTGGTGCCGGCCGGGACCGGTTTCAGCGCGCTCTACTCCCGGCGCGACGGCGTGGTCGACTGGCGCGCCTGCATCGACCCGCGAGCCGTGCCCGTCGAGGTGCGCGCCAGCCACCTCGGCATGGCGGTCGACGCCTCGGTCGCACGCGAGGTCGTCCGGGCCCTGGGCCGCCACCACGACGGGCGCGTCGAGCGCGACCGGCACGACGAGCCCGCCGTACGCCCCGGGGCCCACTGACGGTCCACTGGCAGCCCGGTCAGGGCTCGACGTCGATCGCGGCGAAGGCACGCAGCTTCGCCAGCTGGTGCTCGGAGGTGATCGAGCGGATCGTGCCGCTGCGCGAGCGCATCACCAGCGAGTGGGTGGTCGCGCCCCCTCCGCTGTAGCGCACGCCCCGCATCAGGTCGCCGTCGGTGATGCCGGTGGCGACGAAGAAGCAGTCGTCCCCGGTGACGAGGTCGTCGGTGTGCAGGACCCGGTCGAGGTCGTGCCCCGCGTCCAGGGCGCGCCGACGCTCCGCGTCGTCCTGGGGCCAGAGCCGGCCCTGGATCACGCCACCCATGCACTTCATCGCGCACGCCGTGATGATGCCCTCGGGGGTGCCGCCGATCCCCAGCAGCAGGTCGACCCCGCTGTCGGAGCGGGCCGCGGAGATGGCGCCGGCGACGTCACCGTCGACGATCAGCTTGATCCGGGCGCCCGTGGCTCGGATCTCCTCGGTGAGCTCCGCGTGGCGGGGACGGTCGAGCACGACGACGGTCACGTCCTCGGGAGCGCACCCCTTGGCCCGGGCGACGGCCCGGACGTTGTCGGCGGCCGGGGCTCGGATGTCCACCACGTCGGCAGCCTCGGCCCCGACGACGAGCTTCTCCATGTAGAACACCGCGGACGGGTCGTACATCGATCCGCGGGGGCTGACCGCGAGCACGGCGACGGCGTTGGCCATGCCCTTCGCCGTCAGCGTGGTGCCGTCGATGGGGTCGACGGCCACGTCGCACTCGGGGCCGGTGCCGTCCCCGACCTCCTCGCCGTTGAACAGCATCGGGGCGTCGTCCTTCTCGCCCTCGCCGATCACCACCGTGCCGCGCATCCCGATCGACGAGATCATCACCCGCATCGCCTCGACGGCGACGCCGTCCGCGCCGTTCTTGTCGCCGCGACCGACCCAGCGGCCGGCGGCCATCGCCGCCGCCTCGGTCACGCGGACCAGCTCGAGGGCGAGGTTGCGGTCCGGCAGGAGCGGATCGGGCAGCGAGTGCGGGCTCTGGGTCATGGCCGGATGCTACCGATCTCGGGCGGTGCCGCGTAGGTCTCGACGGCCGTGGCCTTGACGGTGAGCCAGACCGCGGCGCCCGGCGTGAGCCTGAGGTCCGCGGTCGCCCGGGTGGTCACGTCGGCGATCAGGTCGTGGCCCGGTGGACCCTCGTGGCGTGCCGTGACCCTCACGACGTCCCCGTGCGGGGCGAGGTGGGTGACGACCGCGGGCCACCGGTGCTGGGCCGACCCCTCCGGCGCCCCGGTCGAGACGACCACCGCGCTGGGTCGGAAGGAGCGCAGCTCGTCGCCGGCCCGCACCACGTTGAGGCCGACCAGCCGCGCCACGTGTGCGGTCAGGGGCCGCTCGGCGACCTCGTGGGGGGGCCCGGTCTGCGCGACGCGACCCTCGTCGAGCACGAGCACCGTGTCGGCCAGGGTCAGGGCGTCCAGCGGGTCGTGGGTGACCAGCAGGGTGACCCCGGCGAAGTCGGCGAGGTGACGGGTGAGCTCGACGCGCAGCGTCGCCGCGACACCGACGTCGAGACCGCTGAACGGCTCGTCGAGCAGCAGCAGGGACGGCTCGGCGGCCAGGGCCCGGGCGATCGCCACCCGCTGGGCCTGCCCGCCGGAGAGCTCGCGGGGTCGTCGCTCGGCGAGGTCGCCGACCGCGAAGCGGTCGAGCCAGGCCTGGGCGACCGTGGACGCCGTACGCCGTCCGACGCCGCGTGAGCGCGGGCCGAAGGCGACGTTGTCGCGCGCGCTGAGGTGCGGGAAGAGCAGCAGGTCGGAGAAGACCACGCCGACGCGACGATCGGCGGTGCGCTGGGCGAGCAGGTCGGCGCCGTCGAGGACCGCGCGCCCGACGGCGTCCTCGAGACCGGCCAGGGCGCGGACCAGGGTGGACTTGCCGGCGCCGTTGGGCCCGATCACGGCGACGACCGCTCCCCGGGGGGCCCGCAGTGCCACGTCGACGCGCCCCGGGACACGCAGATCGAGGTCGAGCCCCTGGTCGGGCCCGACGTCGGGCCCGCGGCTCTGCGTCGTCACCGCGCTCCGGCCGGGCCGAGCCAGCGCTCACGCAGCAGCAGCAGGACCGCGACGCTGACCAGCAGCATGATCAGGCTGAGCGTGAGTGCCGCGTCCTGGTCGGACTGCCGGGTCAGGTAGATCAGGGTCGGCATGGTCTGGGTGGTGCCGGGGTAGTTGCCGTTGAACGTGATCGTGGCGCCGAACTCGCCCAGCGACCGCGCCCACCCCAGCACCATCCCGGCCACGACGCCCGGCAGGGCCAGCGGCACGGTGACGCGGCGAAACGTCGTCCACCGCCCCGCGCCGAGCGTCGCGGCGACCGCGTCGAGCGCGGGATCGGCCGAGCGCACGGCGCCCTCGATCGAGAGCACCACGAAGGGCAGGGCGACGAAGGTGTGGGCCAGCACGACGCCCCACACGGTGAACGGGAAGGAGAACCCCGTGAGCGCCTCCAGCGGTCGACCGACCAGGCCCGTGCGGCCGAAGGCCGTGCGGAGCGCGACGCCGGCCACGACCGGGGGGAGCACGAGGGGCACGCTGACCGCAGCCCGCAGGACGGCCCGGCCGCGCAGCTCCACGCGGGCCAGCACCCAGGCCAGGGGCAGCCCCAGGACGAGGCAGACCACCATCGCGGCCGTCGAGGTCACCACCGAGAGCCGCAGGGCCTGGCGCAGCGGCTCGCTGGCCAGCTGGGCCGGCAGGGTCGTCCAGTCCGTGGCGGCCACCATCGCCACCAGCGGCAGCACGAGCAGGACGGTGGCGAGCGCGGCCGGCACCAGCAGCAGGGCGGGGGCCCGACCGAGGGCCGGTCCGCGGGCGGTCAGCGACCGCGTCACGGCGGCCCGAAGCCGGCGTCGGCCAGGACCTGCTGCCCCTGCTCGGAGAGCACGAGGTCGACCCACTGCTGGGCCAGGGTGGGGTCGGAGGCCTGGTCGAGCGCTCCGAGGAGGTAGGACGTGGCCTCGCGCTGGGCGCCGGGGATCGTGATCGTCCGTACGCTCGACCCGGCCGAGCGGGCGTCGCTGGCGTAGACCAGGGCGGCGTCGGCCTCGCCGCTGGTGACCTTCTCGAGGGCGGACTTCACGTCCTCCTCGAGACTGGCGGGCTCGGCGGTGACCTGCTGGTCGGCCAGCACGGCCAGCGCGACGCGGCCGCACGGCACCTCGTCGGCGCAGCGCACCCAGGTCGTCCCGTCGAGGTCGTCGAGCGACGTGATGTCGGCGGGGTCGTCCGGCGGCACGACCAGCACGAGCGTGTTGGTCGCGAAGGTCGCGGTGTCGCCCACGACGCCGGCGTCCTGCGCGACGCCCATGGCGGTGGGGTCGGCGGTGGAGAGCACGTCGCCGGGGGCGCCGTCGGCGGCCTGCTCGGCCAGGTCCGTGCTCGAGCCGAACGACGAGGTCACCGTGACCCCGGGGTGCTGCTCCTCGAAGGCCGAGCCGAGGGTCCCGTAGACCTCCGTGAGCGAGGAGGCCGCCAGCAGGGTGAGGGTCTCCTCGCCCGAGCCGGCGGACTCGCTGGACCCGCCCGACGCTCCGGTGCTCGAGCAGGCCGCGAGCGGCAGGACGAGCAGCAGGGCGACGAGGAGTGCCCCCCGCCGCGGGGAGGGGTGCCGACCGGGGTGACGGCCGGTGGTGGGACGGCGGGGCGTTCCGGGCATCTCAGGGCCTCTCGACGACGACGTTGGTGGACTTGACCGAGGCGATGGCGCGGGACCCGGGCTCGAGGCCGAGCTCGGCCGCGGCGTCGGAGCTCATCAGCGACACCACCCGGAACGGTCCGCACACCATCTCGACCTGGGCCATCACCGCGTCGCGGCGCACGGTCGTGACGATCCCGGCCAGTCGGTTGCGCGCGCTGACCGCCGAGGCGCGGGTGCGGTCGCGGTCGGGCTCGTCGGCGAGCGACGCGGCCAGGGTGGCGAGGTCGGGGCCGTCGATGGTGGTCGTGCGTCCCGCGGCGTGCGCCGCCGGGAGGCGACCGGCCTCGACCCACCGTCGCACCGTGTCGTCGCTGACTCCCAGCACGGCCGCCGCCTCCGAGACCCGGTAGGTGTCCATGGGCGGATCATGCCGCAGATGCGGGCTGTTTGCCACTTCAGATCAGCATCTGCGTCTCGACCGAGGGTGAGGCGCCGAGTCCGAGGATGCTCGGTGGCTCTGGGAGACTGAGAGGGTGAGCCAGACGGGACAGAGCGGCCAGCCGGGGCGCTACTCGCGCTCGTTCGGCGGTCTCGTCGGCGCGATGCTGGTGCTCGTCGTGGGTCTCGTCGCCCTGACCGGTCTGCGGGCCTTCACGAGCGACCCGCAGCCCTACGACGCGGGCACGGTCGACTACCGCGAGGTCGTCGGCCAGGTCCAGGAGGCGGGCGGTGAGCTCGTCTACCCCGTCAGCCTGCCGGAGGGGTGGCGCGCGACGAACGTCGACTTCCGCCCCGGACCCGTGCCCGTCTTCGAGCTGTCCCTGCTGACCGAGGACGGCGCGTACGTCGGGCTGCTCGAGCAGGACGCCCCGCTGGCCGACCTGCTGAGCACCTACGTCGACGAGAGCACCGCCGACGCGCCGGGCCTCGACCTCGCCGACGGGGTCGCGCGGCGGTGGACCGGGCACCGCGACGCCGGCGGCGACACGGCGTACGCCGCGATGGTGGGGCAGCGCCAGGTCCTGGTCTTCGGCTCGGCCACCCCGGACCAGCTCGCCGCGCTGGTCGGCCTGCTCACCGAGGAGCCGGTGACCGGCCCGACGGCGCGCGGCGACGCCTCGCCCTGATCGGGCTCAGGGGGCCAGCCGGCGCGCGGCGTCCCCCTCGGCCTCGCCCGCGGCCGCGCCGGACGGGTCCCCGCCCGCGGCCACGGCGGCGTCGAGACGGCGACGTGCCCCGTCGAGGCGTTGCTGGCAGATCCGGGCCAGCTCCTCGCCGCGCTCCCACAGCGTGAGCGACTCCTCCAGCGTGGTGCCGCCCGCCTCGAGGCGGCGCACCGTCTCGACGAGCTCCTCGCGGGCCTGCTCGTAGGACAGGTCACCGGTCTGGTCCTCGGTCTGGTCCTCGGTCTGCTTCTCGGTCCGGGGGGGTGTCACGTGTCCTCCTGTGGTGCGTCCGGGTCCGCTGGTCGCGGCTCGGGTGGGGCTGGTCGGGCCACCGGCTCGGTGGACTCGACCCTGGCCGCGACCCGTCCGTCCGCGACGCGCACGCTCACCGACCCACCGACCTCGACGTCGTCGACGGAGGAGACCACCCGGCCCGTGTGGTCCTGCAGCACGGAGTAGCCGCGGCTCAGCGTGGCCAGCGGTGACAGTGCCCGCGCGCGGGCGCGCTGGTGGCCGATCTCGTCGGCGGCCCGGTCGAGGCGGTGCTCCAGGGTGCGGCGCGCCCGCTGCGCCAGGGCCGTGACCTCCTCCGCGCGGGTGCCCAGCAGGGCCCCGGGGTCGGCCAGGGCCGGGCGGGAGCGCACCGCGTCGACGGCCGCCTGCTCCCGGGCGATCCGGGCCGTCACCGCAGCCCACAGGCGACCCCGCGCAGCGCGCAGCCCGTCGAGCTCGGCGTCGACGTCGGGGACCACCAGCTTGGCCGCGTCGGTCGGGGTCGAGGCTCGGACGTCCGCGACGAGGTCGAGCAGCGGCTGGTCCTGCTCGTGGCCGATCGCGGAGACGACCGGGGTCCGGACCGCGGCGACGGCCCGCACCAGGGTCTCGTCGGAGAAGGGGAGCAGGTCCTCGACCGACCCGCCGCCGCGGGCGACGACGATGACCTCGACCCCCGGGTCGCGGTCGAGTCGCTCCAGCGCCTCGATCACCTCGGCCGCGCACCGCGGGCCCTGCATCGCGGCGTAGGCCGCCACGACCTCGACCCCGGGCCAGCGGCGCCGCGCGTTGTCGACCACGTCGCGCTCCGCGGCCGAGGACGGCGCGGTCACCAGCCCGACCCGGCGCGGCAGGAACGGCAGCGTGCGCTTGAGGCGGGTCTCGAAGAGACCCTCGGCGGCCAGCAGCCGCCGGCGCCGCTCGAGGCGGGCGAGCAGCTCGCCGAGCCCCACCATCGTGATCTCGCGGACCTCCAGGGAGAACGAGCCGTTGGTCGCGTAGTAGGACGGCTTGGCCTGCACGACCACGCTCGCCCCCTCGACCAGTGGCGGGTCGAGGCTGTCGACGAGTCGACGCGGCACGGTCAGGCGCACCGACACCGTGGCCACCGAGTCGCGCAGCGTCATGAACACCGTCGAGACGCCGGGCCGGCGGCTGACCTGCGCCAGCTGTCCCTCGACCCAGATCGAGCCCAACCGGTCGACCCACCCCGCGATCGCGGTCGCGACCTGGCGCACCGGGGCCGGTGACTGCGCGGAGGTCTCCAGGGCCATGCGCGGCACAGTAGTGGGCCCCGCCGACGGCGTGCCCGGCCGCCGGACCCCGGCGGGCCACCGGCGCGCCCCTACGATGGAGGTCATGACCACCGACCTCGGCACCCCGTCCGTGCTGCCACCGGACGAGGCGGAGCGCGCCGTCCTGCTGGCCTCCCCCCGTGGCTACTGCGCCGGCGTCGACCGCGCCGTCGTGACCGTGGAGAAGGCCCTCGAGCTGTACGGCGCCCCGGTCTACGTGCGCAAGCAGATCGTCCACAACCGCCACGTGGTCTCCGACCTCGAGTCGCGGGGCGCCGTCTTCGTCGAGGAGCTCGACGAGGTGCCCACCGGGGCCACGGTCGTCTTCTCGGCCCACGGGGTCTCCCCCCAGGTCCACGAGGACGCACTGAGCCGCGAGCTGAAGACGATCGACGCGACCTGCCCGCTGGTCACCAAGGTCCACCACGAGGCCAAGCGGTTCGCGGCCGACGACTACGACATCCTGCTCATCGGCCACGAGGGGCACGAGGAGGTCGAGGGCACCGCGGGCGAGGCACCGGCCCACATCCAGCTGGTCCAGGGCCCCGACGACGTCGCGAACATCGTGGTGCGCGACCCGGAGCGGGTCGCCTGGCTCTCGCAGACCACGCTGTCGGTCGACGAGACCCTGGAGACCGTCGCGGCGATCCGCGAGCGCTTCCCCGACCTCCTCGACCCGCCCAGCGACGACATCTGCTATGCGACCCAGAACCGTCAGCTCGCCGTGAAGGACATCGCCCAGGACGCCGACCTGGTGATCGTCGTCGGGTCGGCCAACTCCTCCAACTCGGTCCGCCTCGTCGAGGTCGCCCTGGAGGCCGGAGCAGGTGCGGCGTACCGCGTCGACGACGTCTCCGAGGTCGACGAGGCATGGCTCGAGGGCGTGCGCACGGTCAGCGTGACCTCCGGTGCGAGCGTGCCGGAGTCGCTCGTGGAGGGGGTGCTGGCCCTGCTCTCGGATCGTGGCTACCCCGATGCGCGAGCGGTGCTCAGCGCCGAGGAGTCCTTGATCTTCTCCCTGCCCAAGGAGCTGCGCCGCGACCTGAAGGCGGCCGGGCTCTCCTGACCCGTCGGGGAGACCGACCCGCCCGAGGACGCCGGTGAACGGGTGTCCGACCCGCGACCACGTGCCGCGGCTCGACACCAGGAGCAGGATGGAGCGCGAACCACCGCGGGTGGTCGCGGTGCGAGACGACGGAAGCAAGGATCATGGCGCGCTACATCGACGTCCACCCGGTGGACCCCCAGCCCCGGCTGGTCCGTCAGGTCGTCGACGCCGTGCGCGACGACGACGCACTGATCGCCTACCCCACCGACTCCGGCTACGCGCTGGGCTGCCGGATCGGCAACCGTGACGGACGCGACGCGATCCTGCGCATCCGGGGCCTCGACGAGCGGCACCACTTCACGCTGATGTGTCGCGACTTCTCCCAGCTCGGCCAGCTCGTGCACGTCGAGAACGCCGCCTTCCGGGCGATCCGGGCTGCGACCCCGGGGCCCTACACCTTCATCCTGCCGGCCACGCCGGAGGTGCCGCGCCGGTTGCTGCACCCCCGCAAGCGCACGGTCGGCGTACGGATCCCGGACCACCGGCTGGTCGAGGCGCTGCTCGACGAGCTGGGCGAGCCCCTGCTGACCAGCTCGCTGATCCTGCCCGGGGAGTCCGAGCCTCGCACGCAGGGCTGGGAGGTCAAGGAGGAGCTCGAGCACGTCGTCGACATCGTCGTCGAGGCCGGCGAGGTCCCCGCCGAGCCGACGACGGTCGTCGACTGGTCGGACGCGCTGCCGGAGGTGCTGCGGGTCGGAGCAGGTGACCCAGGTCGGTTCTCCTAGACCGCGCCGTCGGTCGGCCGGCCCGGCGGCAGAAGCACCCGGCCCGCCTGGCCCGCCTGCCTCAGCCGGCCAGCCTCAGCCGGCCTGACCGGGGGCGGTGCGCAGCACGTCGGACCGCGCGTCGCTCGTCAGCGAGTCCGCCCCGATCGCAGGGTCGCTCCCCCCGAGCCGGTCCGGACGCCTCGAGATCCGCTGGCGCACGACGAGGACGGCGAGGCAGACCAGGTTGCCGACCAGCAGCGCCACGCTGTGGTGGGCGAGCCCGGTCACCACGGCCTGGACCACGCCGTCCTCCGGCCGGGCGAGCACGTCGGTGTCGGCGACGGCCAGCAGCACGCACAGCGACATCATCAGCAGCGGTGGCAGCACCCCGACCGTGAAGAAGTCGGGGGGTCGCACGGTGAGGGCGGACGCGACGCACACGGCGACGAAGCAGAGGTCGAAGAAGAGGGTCAGGCCCGACCCGAGCCAGAGGTCCAGGGTGACGGCGCTCATCATCACGGCGGCGGCCAGTGCCACCACCTCGTGACCGGGCTGGCGGCCTTCTTCCCACAACGTGCGAGCACGCGGGCGCACGGCGGGTCGCCCGCGGGCAGGGCCCTGGCTCATGAGGTCAACCTACGGTCCGGCTCACCGTCCTCGCCCGCGACGCGCCGGGGAGGCACGGTGCGCAGACCGACGGTGCGCGGTGCGGACGGCTCCTCGACCTCGACGCCGACGCCGAGCTCGCCGAAGCGGCGCGCGGAGACGAGGACCCGGGTGTCGAGGGAGCCCACGGCGGCGTTGTAGTGGCCGACGGCGGCGTTGAGGGAGCGCCCGACCTGGTCGAGGTGGGTGGAGAAGGTGACCAGCCGCGCGTGCAGCTCCTGGCCGAGGCGGTGGACCTCCCGGGCCTGGTCGGTCAGCGCCGACTGGCTCCACCCGAGTGCGACGGTGCGCAGGAGCCCGATCAGGGTGGTGGGCGAGGCGAGCACGACGTGGCGCGCCGCAGCGTGCTCGAGCAGCGACGGATCGGCGTCCAGGCCCGCGGCGAGGAAGGCCTCGGCCGGCACGAAGAGGACCACGAAGTCCGGTGAGCCGGGCAGCGAGCGCCAGTAGGCCTTCGCGGCGAGTGCGTCGACATGGCGGCGCAGCTGCGCCGCGTGCCGCGCGAGGTGGACCGCGCGCTCCTCGTCGTCGGTGGCCGACGTCGAGTCGAGGAAGGCGTCGAGGGGCACCTTGGCGTCGACGACGATGCTGCGCGACCCGGCGAGGTGGACGACCAGGTCGGGACGTCGAGCGCCCGCGTCGGCGCCGTCGGCGCCGTCGGGCGTGCTCAGCCGCACCTGCTCGGTGAAGTCGCACCGCTCGACCAGCCCGGCCAGCTCGACGGCGCGACGCAGGTGCATCTCACCCCAGCGCCCGCGCACCTGCGGGCGTCGCAGCGCCCCGCTGAGCGCCTGGGTCTCGTGGCGCAGCGTCTCGGTGCTCGCCCTGACGTCGTCGACCTGCTGGTGCAGCCGGCTCTGCCAGGCCACCCGGCTGTGCTCGAGGTCGCGCATCTGGTCGTGGAGCCGCTCCAGGCTCTCGCGCAGCACGGCGGACTCACCGGCGAGCTCCCGGTCGCGCTGCTGCGCGACCGCGGCCTCGGCGGGGGTGGTGGCCGTCGAGCCGGACCGGCGGCCGAGGGCCAGGCCGACGGCGAGGCCGAGCAGGAGCAGCGCGACGCCGAGCAGGCCCAGCAGGGCCCACTCGGTGGGTCGGATCACGAGCACGGTCCAGGTCATGGGCCCAGCCTGGGGCACGGCGCCGACATCGCTGCGACACCACTGCGGGTCCGTGCAAGACCGGCGAGGGCGGATCAGTCGTCGGCGAGGTCGATGATCACCGGCGCGTGGTCCGAGGCGCCGGTCCCGGCCCGCTCGTCGCGGTCGACGAGGGCGCCGCTCACCCGGCCCGCGAGCGGGGGCGAGGCGAGGGCGAGGTCGATGCGCAGCCCCCGGTTGCGCTCGAAGCGCTGTCGGTAGTAGTCCCAGTAGGTGTAGACCTCGGGGCCGGGCGCGTGGGGTCGCGTGACCTCGCTCCACCCGTCGGCCTCGAGGGCCTCGAAGGCGCCGCGCTCGCGCGGGGTGACGTGCGTGCTGGTGGCGAAGGCCCGGACGTCGTAGACGTCCTCGTCCCGGGGCGCGATGTTCCAGTCACCGACCAGCGCCGTGGGGGTGTCGAGCCAGCCCTGCGCGGCGGTGCGCAGCGCCTCCAGCCAGGCCAGCTTGTAGACGTAGTGCGGGTCGTCGACCTTGCGACCGTTGGGGACGTAGAGCGACCACACCCGGACGCCGCCGCAGGTCGCACCGATCGCGCGCGCCTCGGGCACCGGCGGGTCGCCCCACGGCGGCATCCCGGCGAAGCCGACCTCGACCTCGGCGAGACCGACCCGCGAGCAGATCGCCACGCCGTTCCACTGGTTGGTCCCGGCCGCGGCCACCTCGTAGCCGAGCGCCTGCAGCCCCATCAGGGGCAGCTGCTCCTCGCGGGCCTTGGTCTCCTGCACCGCGAGCACGTCGATCTCGTGGCGGGTGCAGAACGACTCCACCCGGTCGATGCGCGCTCGCATCGAGTTGACGTTCCAGGTCGCCAGGCGCATCCCCGGAGCCTAGGAGCAGGGCGGAGATCCTGACGCGGCGGCCCGGCCTGGCGTACCGTCCTGCCGTGCCCCCGCTCCGGAGGTCTCGCCCGAGACTCATGCTGGCGCTGGTCGCGCTGCTCGTCCCGCTGACGATCGCCGGTGCCATAGGCACCCCCGCCGCGTCGTCCACGCCTGCCTCGACGGCCGCCGCGCCGGCCCCGTCGACCTCGTGGTGGTCCGGCCTCGGCGTCCGACGCCACCCGGCCACCAGCCTCCGGCGGACTCGCACGGGCGCGACCGCGGGGGCGCTGCGCGTCGACCCGGCCCGCGCGTTCGCGTTCGTGGTCGACCTCCCCGCGGCGCGCCGGGAGACCGGGCTGTCCGCTCGCTCCGCGGCCGACCTGCTGCTGCCGGACCCGTCCGGGCAGCCGGTGGCCTTCGACCTCGAGCCGGTCGCCGTGATGGCACCCGCCCTGGCCGCCGCCCACCCGGACATCGCGACGTACCGCGGCCGCGGGGTCGCGGACCCCCGACTGAGCGTCCGTGTCGACGTCTCCTCGATGGGGGTGCACGCCTCCGTGCGCACGCTGGCTCCCGGTGGCGGCTGGTACGTCGACCCGGCGCGCACCGAGCAGGGCGTGCGCCTGCACCTGGCCTACCGCGCCGAGGACCTGCCCGCGGGCTCGACGGCCTTCGTCGAGCGCGCCGGGCCCACCTCGGTCGGCCTCGTGACGCCGGAGCCGTCGGCGTCGGCCGCACCCCGCCGCGGCGGGGAGGTCACCCGCCACGTCTACGGCCTCGCGCTGCTCAACGACCCGACGTACTCCCAGCAGTTCGGCTCGGGCGTGCTGGAGGAGAAGGTCGCGCTGGTCCAGCGGGTCGACCAGATCTACTCCGAGGACCTCGACGCCAGCCTGCAGCTCGTCGCGGGCACCGACCGGCTCGACCTCGCCACGCCCGAGGAGGCGACCGCGCCGGGCGGGCCGTGCGGGGCCCGGGCGTGCTTCACCCCGGCCCAGCTCGACACGTGCTCGACGAGCACCTTGGGGGCCAACCAGCAGGTCGTCGACGCCATCCTCGGGAGGGGCACCTACGACGTGGGCCACCTGGTCCTCGGCACGGACGGGGGCGGCATCGCCTCGCTCGGCGTCGTCGGCGACGACCGGTCCCAGGCGCGCGGCTGCACCGGGCTGAGCAACCCGGTCGGCGACGCCTTCTTCGTCGACTACGTCTCCCACGAGCTGGGGCACCAGTTCGGTGCGCAGCACGGCTTCGACGGCGCCCAGGGCGCGTGCGGTCCCAACCGGGTCGGGTCGTCCGCGGTGGAGCCGGGATCGGGGTCGACCGTGATGTCCTACGCCGGCATCTGCGGCGTCGACGACCTGCAGCGCCACAGCGACCCCTACCTCTCGCAGCGCTCGATCGCCGAGGTGCGCAGCTACCTCGACGCCTCGCCCTCGCGGGCCGGGACGACCTCGCCCAGCGGCAACCACGCACCCGTGGTGGCTGCTCCGGCCGACGGGTGGCTGCCGGTGCGCACCCCGTTCCGGCTCGAGGCGGTCGGCTCCGACAGCGACGGCGACGAGCTGAGCTACCTCTGGGAGCAGGACGACGTCGGAGGCCCCTCCGCGGCGTCGTTGCGCTCGCCCGCGCGCACCGACGGTCCGCTGTTCCGGGTCTTCGGCGACGACGCCCACGTCGAGGAGACGCAGTCCGTCCTGAGCCCCTCGCCCGGGCTGAACGAGGCCGACGGCTCCACCTCGCGCACGTTCCCCGACCTCGCACAGGTCCTGCGCGGCGACACCAACGCCGCCACCGGCACGTGCGCGGTCTCGCGGGGGGAGGTGGGCCTGGACTGCCAGTCCGAGCTGCTGCCCACCCAGCAGTACGACGCCCGCACCCCGCTGACGTTCCGCGTGACCGCCCGCGACGGGGCGGCCAGTGGTGGCGTCGCGCACGACGACGTCGAGCTGCGGCTCGTGCCGCAGGCAGGACCGCTGCTGGTGACCGGCCCGGGTGGCGGCGCGGCCCTGCGCCCGGGTGGGACCGGCACGGTCACCTGGGACGTCAACGGCACCGACCGCCGCGGGCTCGCGCCGCAGGTGCGGGTGACGCTCTCCGACGACGGCGGCGCCACGTGGCCGCACGTCCTCGCCGAGCGCACGACCAACGACGGCCTCGTCGTCGTGACCTGGCCCGACGTCGTGTCCGACACCGTGCGGGTGCGGGTCGAGGCGGTCGGCGGCTACTTCTTCGCCGTCAACGACGCCGACGTCTCGCTGGACCCGGACGCGCCGGTGGACACCACGGCACCCGCCACGCGCATCGTCGCCGGGCCCCGCGACGGCGGGTTCGACCTCGCCAGGAAGGCGACGGTGCGCTGGAGCTCCGACGCCGACACCGTCGCCCACGTGTGCACCCTCGACGCAGCGGAGATCGGCTGTCGCGGTGACGGCCTGGTGCTGCGCGGGGTCGGTCCCGGCACCCACACGTTCTCGCTGCGCGCGGTCGACGCGGCCGGCAACGTGGGCGCGCCGGACGTACGTCGCTGGGCGCGGCCGGAGGGCGTGCGCAGCCTGCGCGCCGGTCGCGGCTGGCGGACGAGGACGACGCGCCGTGCCTACCTGGGGGCCTACCGGGTGGCCTCGACGCCCGGTCGCAGCCTCGTGGCGCGCGTGCGGCAGGCCGAGCGCGTCGCGCTGGTCGTGACCCGCGGTCGGCGGGACGGCCGGGTCTCGGTGTCGGTGGGCGGACGCCGCGTGGGCGTCGTCCGGCTCGGCGCACGCCGGGAACGGCGCTCGGTGCTGGTCGCCCTGCCTGCTCTGTCGCGACCCGAGTCCGGGCGTCTGGTCGTGCGCACCCTGGACGGGCGACGTGTCCGGGTCGAGGGCGTCGGGGTCCTGACCCGCTGATTGGGGCGCACCACGCTGCCCGCCGTACAGTTCGGCGCCGTGGCACTCACCATCGGCATCGTCGGACTCCCCAACGCGGGCAAGTCCACCCTCTTCAACGCCCTGACCAAGAACGACGTGCTCGCGGCGAACTACCCGTTCGCCACGATCGAGCCCAACGTCGGCGTCGTCGGGGTCCCCGACGACCGGCTGCCGCGGCTCGCGGAGCTGTTCGGGTCGGCGAAGGTCCTGCCGGCGACGGTCGAGTTCGTCGACATCGCCGGCATCGTCGCAGGCGCCTCGCAGGGGGAGGGCCTGGGCAACAAGTTCCTGTCCCACATCCGCGAGTCCGCCGCGATCTGCCAGGTCACGCGGGTCTTCCGGGACGAGGACGTCACCCACGTCGACGGCAAGGTCGATCCCGGCAGCGACATCTCCACCATCCAGACCGAGCTGGTGCTCGCCGACCTGCAGACCGTCGAGAACGCCATCGGCCGACTCGAGAAGGAGGCCAAGGGCAACAAGGACCGCGCCCCGGTCGTGGCCGCGGCCAAGGAGGCCCTGGCCCATCTCGAGGCCGGGACGCCGGTCATCGACACCGACCTCGACGTCGCCCTGCTGCGCGAGCTGACCCTGCTGACCGCCAAGCCGTTCATCTACGTCTTCAACTGCGACGCCGACGAGCTGGGCGACGAGGAGCTGAAGGCCCGGATGCGCGAGATCGTCGCCCCCGCCGAGGCGATCTTCCTCGACGCGAAGTTCGAGGCCGAGCTCGTCGAGCTCGGCGACGACGACGAGGCCCGCGAGATGCTGGCCGAGACCGGGGTCGACGAGCCCGGGCTCGACGTCCTGGCGCGCGTCGGCTTCGAGACCCTCGGCCTGCAGACCTACCTGACCGCCGGGCCCAAGGAGTCGCGCGCCTGGACCGTCCGCAAGGGCGCGACGGCCCCCGAGGCCGCCGGTGTCATCCACACCGACTTCCAGAAGGGCTTCATCAAGGCCGAGATCGTCGGCTTCGAGGACCTCGTCTCACTGGGCTCGATGCAGAAGGCCAAGGAGGCCGGCAAGGTCCGCATGGAGGGCAAGGACTACGTCATGGCCGACGGCGACGTGGTGGAGTTCCGCTTCAACGTCTAGTCGGGCCGCGAGCCGACCGCCGTCGGCGCGCCGGGCGCTCATGGCAGCGGATCGCTGCTCGGTGGTGGCAGCGATCCGCTGCTGTCGCCGTCACCGGCCCGAGCGGGACTCTGCCTCGAACATGGCGCGGTCGGCGTCGCCGACCAGCGTGTCGGGGTCGTACGGCGACCCGGTCGCGGATCCGCCCGATGACGGCCGGGTCGCCCTGCGCGAGCACCACGAACTCCTCGCCCCCCGTGCGGGCGACGAGATCTCCGGGACGGCCGCCGGCCGCCGGCCGTGGCCCGAGCTGCTCGTCAGGGGTCGTGCCGTGGTCGACGTCGACGTAGATCGCTGCCGTCTGGACGTCTGTCGGCGTCGCGGTGGAGGCCGCGAGCCGGGCCGGGCCCCGACGGTTCCGCAACCCGGTCAAGGGGTCGCGGTAGGCGTGCTCGGACCGGGCGAGCACCGATCTCCGAGCGGCCCGAGCCCCGTGATCGGTTCGGCACGGTTGCCCCCTCGGTGGTCCGGATGCGAGCGCCACGTGCGTGCCGCGTCGGAGGGGCCGTCGCCCACCTGACCGGACGTGCGGCCCTGCGCGTCGAGGTCGGGCTCAGCGGGCGGACGCCGGCGCTCGCGACCCGAGCCGCCGGGCGAGGTACGGCGCGGTCGCGCTGCCCTCGGCGGCCGCGACCTCCGCCGGGCGCCCGGTGGCGACGACCCGGCCACCGGCGTCCCCGCCACCGGGCCCGAGGTCGATCACCCAGTCGGCGCTCGCGATCGTGTCCAGGTCGTGCTCGACGACGACCACCGTGTTGCCGGCGTCGACGAGACGGTGCAGCTGGTCCAGCAGCCGGCGGATGTCGGCGGGGTGCAGGCCCGAGGTCGGCTCGTCGAGCAGGTACAGCGCGTGGCCGCGCCGCGCCCGCTGCAGCTCGGTGGCCAGCTTGATCCGCTGCGCCTCACCGCCGCTGAGCTCGGTCGCGGGCTGGCCCAGGCGCAGGTAGCCCAGGCCCACCTCGCGCAGCGTGCTCAGGCTCCGCGCCGCGGCGGGGAGGTCGACGAGGAAGTCGGCCGCCTCGTCCACGCTCATCGCCAGCACGTCGGCGACGTTGCGACCGCGGTGGGTGACCTCGAGCGTCGCGGCGTCGTAGCGCGCGCCGTGGCAGGTCGGGCACGCGGCGTAGGTCCCGGGCAGGAACATCAGCTCCACCGAGACGAAACCCTCGCCCTGGCAGGTCGCGCAGCGGCCCTCGGCGACGTTGAAGCTGAAGCGGCCCACGCCGTAGCCCCGGGCGCGGGCCTCGTCGGTCCCGGCGAAGAGCTTGCGGACGGCGTCGAAGAGGCCGGTGTAGGTCGCCAGGTTGGAGCGCGGAGTCCGTCCGATCGGACGCTGGTCGACCCGCACGAGCCGGTCGAAGGCCTCCAGGCCGACCGCGTCGACCTCGAACGACTGGTGGTCCGTGCCCGCACCCGCGGCGGCGTCCTCGCCCGCACCCTCGTCGGGTTCGGGCTCCTCGGGGGCCTGGCCGAGGTAGCCGCGCACGACCTCGGCCAGGACCTGGCTGACCAGGGTCGACTTGCCCGAGCCCGACACCCCGGTGACCGCGCTCAGCACGCCGAGGGGCACGTCGACGTCGACGCCCTCGAGGTTGTGGCGTCGTACGCCGCGCAGGTGCAGCCAGCCGCGGGGCTCGCGGGGCTCGTGCTCCAGGGGGGCCACCCGGCCGAAGAGGTGGTCGCCCGTGGCCGAGCCCTCCACCTGCTCCAGCCCGGCGACCGGGCCGCTGTAGAGCACCTGACCCCCGCCCTCGCCGGCCAGCGGCCCGACGTCGACGACCCAGTCGGCGCGGCGCACGACGTCGAGGTCGTGCTCGACGACGAAGAGCGTGTTGCCGGCCGCCTTGAGGTCGTCGAGGACCGCGAGCAGGGGCTCGGCGTCGGCCGGGTGCAGACCGGCGGACGGTTCGTCGAGGACGTAGACGACCCCGAAGAGCCCGGAGCGCAGCTGGGTGGCGATGCGCAGCCGCTGCGCCTCGCCGGGGGACAGGGTCGTCGAGCTGCGACCGAGGGCGAGGTAGCCCAGACCGAGCCCCAGCAGCACGTCGACGCGGGCGAGCAGGTCGGTGCAGATCCGTTCGGCCGCCTCCTCGGCGGCGGCCGGCCCGGCGAGCGCGTCGCGCAGCAGCGTGGCGAGCTCGGTCAGGCCGAGGGCGTTGACCTGGGCGATCGTGCGTCCGGCGAAGGTGACGGCCAGGGCCTCGCGCACCAGGCCGCTGCCCGCACAGCGCGGGCAACGGTCACTACGCACGAAGGCCATCGCCTTGTCGCGCATCATCTGGCTGCCCGAGGTGGCCAGGACGTGACGGATGGTGCGCCGCGCGCTGGAGAAGGTGCCGGTGTAGTCGCGGCCCGTGGTGTCGTCCGCCTCTCCGCGACGCTCGATGAGCACCCGCGGCTGCTCGTCGGTGAAGAGCACCCACTCCTGGTCGCCCCTGTCGAGCTCGCGCCAGGGCCGGTCGACGTCGATGCCGACGGCGTGGACGATGCGGAGCAGGTTCTTGCCCTGCCAGGCGCCCGGCCACGAGGCGACCGCGCCCCCACGGATGCTCACCGAGTCGTCGGGCACCATCAGGTCCTCGGCGACGTCGTGGACCACCCCCAGCCCGTGGCAGTCCGGGCACGCGCCCGCGGCGGTGTTGGGGGAGAACGCCTCCGCGGCCAGGTGGGCGGCACCTTCGGGGTAGTCGCCCGCGCGGGAGTAGAGCATCCGGAGCAGGTTGGACAGCGTGGTCATCGTGCCGACGCTCGAGCGCGCGCTCGGCGCACCGCGGCGCTGCTGGAGCGCGACGGCGGGCGGCAGCCCGGTGATCTCCTCGACCTGGGGCGCCCCGACCTGCTGGAGCAGCCGCCGGGCGTACGGCGCGACCGACTCGAAGTAGCGGCGCTGGGCCTCGGCGTAGATCGTGCCGAAGGCCAGCGAGGACTTCCCGGACCCCGAGATCCCGGTGAAGGCGACGATCGCGTCCCGCGGGATCGTGACGTCGACGTGGCGCAGGTTGTGCTCGCGGGCACCGCTCACCCGGACGTAGGCGTCGTGCTCCGGGGTGCTCACGCGGCACCGTATCCCGGCGATCCCGGCCCCCGCCTCGGCCCCCGTCTCGGCCCCCGTCGCGGCCTCCACCCGGGCGCCCCGAGGCGTCCATGGGCGAGACCCGGACCCTCCACCGGTCCGGACCAGTCGACCCGAGCGCTCTAGACCGCACTTACCTCCTCCCGGGGGTATCGTGGGGGGCCCCGATCGACTCCTCTTGGAGGCGACACGAAGGAGATCACGATGAGCGCCATCAGTCAGATCGCATCCAAGTTCCTCGGCGGCGGCCGTCGCGGGGGAGCATCCACGGGCGGTGGCGCCGCGGCGCCCCGCGCAGGCGGCACCGCAGGTGGCAAGGCCGGTGGCGGCGGCTCCGATGCTGCCGTCGGTCGGGCCGTCAAGGGCGTGCTCGGCAGGCTCCGCCGCTGAGCGGGCCTGCGCGGTCCCCGGGAGGGACCTGAGAGCTCGCTGAGGAACGGGGCCGTCGAACTTTGTTGGTCCGGCAGACTCAACCGTGGCAGGGGTACGACCGATACAGGGTTCGAGTGGACACCCGCCCAGCTCCTGGGCGCCGAGTGGCGTTCACGCCCCACCACAGTCAGGATGTAGGCCATGAAGTCGAACGTCGGCGGCCCCCGCCCCCAGGGCCGTTCCCCCCGCGCGGTCACGAGCCACCTGCGCAAGGTGGCCGGCACCGCGTGCGCCGGTGCGCTCGTCGCCGCCGTCGTCTCCGCGCAGGCCCCTCCGACCCCGGTCGCGGTCGTGCCGACCACCGCCGGCGCCGACGAGGCCGATCCCGCCGTGCAGGCGGACGCGTCGCTCTCGACGGTCGACCTGCTGAGGCGGGGCGCGGCCTCCAGCGACGAGCTGGCCCGCGCCGCCACCCTGGGTGGTCGTGGACTGCTCCAGGTCGGGGACAGGGCCCGCGCGCTCGGTGGCGACGACGCGAGCGAGATCCCGGCCACGGCACTGGCCGCCTACCAGCGCGCCGCAGCGGTCATCGACGAGGCCATGCCGGGCTGCAAGCTGCCCTGGGAGCTCGTCGCCGCCCTCGGGCGGGTCGAGTCCGACCACGGTCGCTACGGCGGGAGCCGACTGGCCGGGAACGGCGTCGCGCGGCCCCCGATCGTCGGGGTCGCCCTGAACGGCAGCAAGGGCACCCGCCGGGTGGCCGACAGCGATGCGGGCCTGCTCGACGGCGACAAGCGGCTCGACCGCGCCGTCGGCCCGATGCAGTTCCTGCCCAGCACCTGGTCGGTCGTGGGCGTCGACGCCGACGGCGACGGCCAGCGCAACCCCCAGGACATCGACGACGCGGCCCTGGCCGCCGGGGTCTACCTGTGCGGTGCCGGCGACTCCTTGAAGTCCGACCAGGGCCGACGCGCCGCGGTGCTGTCCTACAACAACAGCCAGGAGTACGCCGACACCGTGCTCTCGCTGATGCGGGCCTACATGTCGGCCGACGCCGCGACGTACTCCTCCCCGGCCGGTTCGGTCATCGCGGTCGGCACCACGAGCGGCACCGAGGCCGCGTCGTTGCTGCCCGGCGCCGGGACCAGCCCGCTCGCCACTCCCGGACCCTTCCGCGAGCAGGCGGACGAGGTCGAGTCGACGATCAGGACGATCCGCTTCGGGACGTCGGGTGACACCGAGGGCGGACCGGCCAGGAGCGGGACCGACATCGTCAAGATCGACCTCGACCGCGACCCCGAGATCGTGACCGTCCCGAGCAGCGGCGGCACCGGGAACGGCGGCACCGGGCACGGCGGCAACGGGAACGGTGGAGGCATCGACGTGCCCACCGACCCGACGGAGCCCCAGGACCCGGCCGACGAGCCCACCGACGGCCCGACCCAGCCGCCCACGGACGGACCGACCGAGGAGCCCACGAGCCCGACCGAGGAGCCCGCGGTCGCCCCGACCGAGGAGCCCGCGAGCCCGACCGAGGAGCCGACGGTCGCCCCGACCCAGGAGCCGACGGTCGCCCCGACCGAGGAGCCGACGGTCGCCCCGACCGAGGAGCCCACCGAGACCCCGGCGCCTTCGCTGGGCGTGCTGCTCCCGGTCGCGGGCCAGGTCCCGACCGCGGCGCAGGTCCCGCTGTGCGGCGTAGCGTCGGAGCAGGAGCTCTGCGTGGACCCGGCGACCGAGGACGTCTACGCCTGGGGCGCGCTGCTCGGCAAGATCGACGCGATCGACATCCCGGCCTGGACCGGAGCGGCCACCACGTCCTGATCGGAGCGACCGGCCGGGAAGCCCCGCCGACACCGACCACGCCTCATGGGCGGCACCCCTAGGGTGCCGCCCATGACGTTTGCCTTCGACGCCGACACCGCCATCTCGCCCGCCGAGGGCCCCGGCCCGGCCCGGCGGTGGGACGCGGAGCTCCGTGCGGGCTGGGGCGTCGGTGGGGGACTGAACGGCGGCTACCTGCTCGCCGTGGTCGGTCGGGCCCTCGGCGCGAGCCTGCCCGGCAAGCCCGACCCGCTGAGCCTGAGCGCCTACTTCGTCTCCGCGGCGCGCCCCGGGCCCGCCCAGGTCCGGGTGGACCTGCGCCACGAGGGCGGCAGCACGTCCACCGCCGCGGCCGAGCTGGTCCAGGCCGGTGACCGGGGCGACGGCGTGCGCCCGGCGGAGGGTGAGCGCGAGCAGCTGCGGCTGACGGCGCTGGCGACGTACGGCGACCTCGACCGGCTCGCCGGAGAGGTCCGCACGACCGCACGCGAGCCCGACCTGCCGCCGGTCGAGGACTGCGTCGTCGCGCCGCACGACCCGGAGCAACGCCGGTTCGCACCGCTGATGGACCGCTTCGACCTGCGGGTGCCGCGCGAGCAGATGGGCTGGGCGACCGGCGAACCCACCGGGCGCGGTCACCTGGGGGGCTGGTTCCGCCTCGAGGGCGGCCGGGAGCCGGACGCGCTCTCGCTGCTCAGCGTGGTCGACGCGCTGCCGCCGGTGACCTTCGACCTCGCGATGCCCGGGTGGGCGCCGACGATCGAGCTGACCGCGCACGTGCGGGCACGACCCGCGCCGGGATGGCTGCGGGTGGGTCACACGACCCGCAACCTGGCCGGGGGGATGTTCGAGGAGGACTGCGAGGTCTGGGACTCCACGGGCCGGCTCGTGGCTCAGTCCCGGCAGCTCGCGCGGGTGCCACGACCCCCACGCTGACCGCCTCCACGCTGCGCCTCCACGCCGACCACCTTCATGCCGACGGCCCCACGTCGGGCCGTCGGCTGACCCGCTCCCGGTCGACCCGGGACGGCTCAGCCCAGGAACCGGTCGGCCTCCAGCGCGCACACCCAGCGCCGCCGGGGATGCTCGGTCACCGTCCACAGCTCTCGGCGCCCCGGGTCGTAGGAGAGGTCCTCCGGGCCCATGGGCAGCTCCCAACGGCGCTCGACGAGGGAGCCGGGCTCCCCGACCCACACCGAGCCCGGCACCCACGGCCCGCGGGAGACCGAGGCCACGTGGCGGCCGTCGACGAGGACGACGCCCTGCATGCCCGGGACGCCGTCCCCGCTGAGCGACGCCGTCGCCCGCCCGTCGGGGTCGAGCGAGGGCAGCCCGGAGGCGGGATCGAGGTCGAAGCGGACCAGGCGCCTCGACGAGCGCCCCCGTCCGTACTCCCCGACGACCAGGCCGGGCGGTCGGGCCCCGGAGGCTGCGTCGAGGGAGAGGAACGAGTAGCGCAACGGCTCGACGCCGTCGGCGGCGCCGGCCAGGTGGGAGAGACGCACCGGCAGCAGGTAGCGGTGACCGCCGTGGCGGGCGGCGAGCTCCTCGTCGTCACCGGTGTGCATCAGGTCGCCGAGGTGGCAGGTCGCCAGGCCGCGGGCGGTGGCGCCCACGTGCAGGTGCTCACGCGACCACACGATGCCCCCGGCGTGCACCCGCAACGGCGCCGTCGGTGCGGCGGGATCACCGGTGGGCCGCACCAGGAGGACGTGCTCGTAGCGGCCGGAGGCCGGGTCGAGCACGCTGACCCTGGAGCCCTGACCGCCCTTGCCGGACCCGGCCCAGGCGCCGTCGTCGGGCCTGGGCTTGGCGTACCAGCTGACCAGCACCGGTCCGTCCCGCTCCTCGTGGGCGCTCTCGGGGGTGGCGTCCGAGCGCGTCGTGACGCCCTGGGGCCACCAGCGCTCGTCGCGACGGTCGGTCGTCTCCCAGGTCCACGCGCGGTGACGGGCGCGCAGCGGCAACCGGGTGCGCCGGGCCCGCCGACCCAGACGCTGGACGAGCTCGTCCAGCGTGAGGCGGCCTCCGCCGGCCGCGCGCAGGCGGTCGGCGAGCGCGCCGATCGCGGCGTCGTCGTGGGGGGTGGGCACCAGGTGCAGCCCCGCGTCGTGGCTCACCGGCCCGCCTCCGTCCGTCCGGGGGCGACCGGGAGCGGCGTACGCCGGCTCCGGGTCGCCACGGCGACCCCCACCATGGCCAGGACCAGCCCGGTCACCTCGCGGACGTCGAGGGTGTCGCCGAAGGCGATCCAGGCCATCACCGCCGTGACGGGGGGCATCAGGAAGAAGATGCTGGAGGACGCCCCGGCACCACCGCGGCGGACCACGACACCGAGCAGCAGCAGGCCCAGCACCGAGTTGACGATCGCGAGGAAGAGTGTGGTCCCGACGGCCTGCGGCAGGTCGTAGACGGGCCAGGGCCCCTCGAGGACCAGGCCCAGGGCCAGCAGCGGCGGTGCGGACACGGTGAACTGCAGGGCGGAGGACCACAACGGGTCCAGGCCGCCCCCGCCGGGCCCGTCCGGCGTCCCGACCCAGCGCTGGCCCAGGGTGCCGAGGCTCAGGCTCAGCGTCGCGACCACCCCCAGGCCGAGGCCGAGCACGCCGCCGGCCCGGTCGACGTCGGGTCCGAGGACGAGCAGCACCCCGACCACCCCGACCGCGAAGCCCCCGACCTGGACCCGGCGCACCCGTTCCCCGAGCAGCAGGCCGGCCAGGATCACCGTCAGCACCGGGGAGAGCGAGTGCAGCAGGGCGCCCAGCGTGGGCTCGAGCCCGGCGTCGAAGGCCAGGTACATCAGGCCGAACTGCAGGGCGTTCATCATCAGCCCGACCCCGGCGACGCGGCCCAGGGTGGCGCGGTCGATGCGCAGCGGACCGCGCAGCACCCGGGCCAGGGCGGCGGCGAGGCCCGCGGCGAGGACGAAGCGGTAGCCCAGCACGCTCAACGGGCCCGCCGCAGCGACGGCGGCCGGCCCGGCGATGTAGCCGGAGGACCAGATCAGCACGAACCCGGCGGCCGGGAGGAGCGGCACCGACCCGTGCGCCGGCCCGGGGCCCGAGGAGCTCATGGGGGGCAGCCTGTCACGCGACGGGGGGCCAGTGGCTAGCGTGCGGTCCCGTGGACGACCAGCGGCTGGTGGTGGGGGCGGCCCTGGTGCGGGACGGCCGCGTCCTGGCCGCGCGGCGCACCGCACCGCCCGAGACCGCGGGGCGCTGGGAGCTGCCCGGCGGGAAGGTCGAGCCGGGGGAGGGGCCGGACGACGCCGTACGTCGTGAGGTCACCGAGGAGCTCGGCTGCAGGGTCGTCGTGGCCGGGTGGCTCCCCGAGCGCGTCGCGGTGCGCGCGGACCTGGCCCTGGTCGTGGCGGTGGTCCGGCTGGTGCACGGGGAGCCGCGGGCCACCGAGCACGACGCGGTGCGCTGGCTGGGGCCGGACGAGCTCGACGAGGTGGACTGGCTCGACGCGGACCGGCCGTTCCTGCCGGGCATCGCCCTGCTCCTGCGCGCCGGCCCGCACGGTGGGGGCGTGCGGGCGGTCCTCGACGACGAGGACGACGCGCGGTCGCTGGCCGGGGACCTCGTCGCGGCCGGGTTCTCGGCCGACCTCGAGCGGGCGCCGCTGGCCGGCGAGGACGACGACGAGGACCAGCCGTGGGCCGTGCGCACCGACGCGCCGCAGGCTCTGCTCCACACCCTGCTCGACCCCCGCGAGGGCTGGGTCGACCCCGGCCCCCTGAGCCGCTCCCCGCCGGCCGCGCCGCTGGACCTGCCGCGGGCCCCCCGACGTCACCACCGGCCGCAGGGACCGCCTCACTAGGCTGGTGCCATGAGTGATCTCCCCGCCCAGCGACTGCTGCTGGTGCACGCCCACCCCGACGACGAGACGATCGGCCAGGGCGCGACCATGGCCCGCTACGCCGCCGAGGGCCGCGGCGTCACGCTCGTCACCTGCACCGGGGGCGAGATGGGCGAGATCCTCGTGCCCGAGCTCGAGCACCTCGCCGACGACCGCGACGGCGGCCTGGGCGAGCACCGCCGCGGCGAGCTCGACGCCGCGATGAGGGCGCTCGGTGTCGTGGACCACCGCTACCTCGGAGGGTTCGGCACCTACCGCGACTCCGGCATGCAGTGGCACCCCGACGGCCACGCCGTCCCCGCCGACCAGACCGACCCGAAGGCCTTCTGGAACGCCGACCTCACCGAGGCCGCGGACCACCTGGTCGCGGTCCTGCGCGAGGTCCGGCCCCAGGTGCTGGTCACCTACGACCCGTTCGGCGGCTACGGCCACCCCGACCACATCCAGGCCCACCGCGTCGCGACGTACGCCGCGGCGCTCGCCGGGGTGCCGACGTACCGCCGCGACCTGGGCGAGGCCTGGGACGTCGCGAAGGTCTACTGGGGAGCGATGTCGGAGACCCGGATGAGGGAGGGTCTGCGCGCGCTGCGCGACTCCGGCGACACCACCAGCTTCGAGGGCATGGACCCCGAGGGCCCCCTCCCGCCGTTCGTGACCGCCGACGAGAACCTCGCCGCGGGCGTCGACGCCACGGCCTACGTCGGGCGCAAGATGGACGCGATGCGCGCGCACGCCACCCAGATCACCCTCGACGAACCGTTCTTCGCCCTGTCCAACAACCAGGGGGACACCGCCTGGGGCGTGGAGTTCTACCGGCTCGCCAAGGGCGAGCAGGGTGAGACCGGCGAGGACGGGCTCGAGAGCGACCTGTTCGCCGGGCTCCCGACCTGAGGTGACGCCGCGGGTTCGAGAGCCGCGGCGCGTCCCCAGGCCGGCCCGGCTCCTGCTGGCGGTCGTGGTGCTCGCGGGCGGCGCACTCCTCGGCACGTGCGCCGCGGTGCTCACCTCCTGGACGCCGGGCCTGGTGCTCGGTGTCGCCGCCGGGGCGGCCGCGCTCCGGGCCCTGCCGCGCGGGGTCGCCACCCGCCTGGCCCTGGCGACCGGGTGGGCGGTCGCCGTGCTCCGCCTGGCCGTGCGGCGTCCGGAGGGAGACTACGTCGTGGCCGCCGACGTCGGCGGCTACGTGCTGCTCGTCACCAGCCTGGTCCTCGTGCTGGCCGCCGTCGTGACGCTGCCGACCCGTCGCGACGCCGGGGACCGGCTGCCGACGGAGCCCACCTAGGATGCGCCCGATGAGCTTCTGGGACGACGACGGGCGGGGGACGCCCTCCGCTGCGGGGCCCGGACCGGACGAGCCCCGCAAGGAGCGCTCGGGCGGGCTGCTGGTGGTGGTGGTCCTCGGTGCCCTGTTCGTGCTCGGTGGGGCCGGGTGGGCGGCCGCCTTCCACGGGGCCGAGGACCGGGTCCCGCGGGGAACCCGCATCGGCGGGGTGGCCGTCGGTGGGCTGGCGCCCGAGGCGGCCCGGGTCCGGCTCGAGGACGGCCTGCGTGAGCGCGCCGAGCAGCCGGTCCGGCTGGTCGTGGGCGACGAGGAGGTCGAGGTGACCTCGCGGGAGGCCGGGCTGTCGGTCGACCACGCCGCCTCGGTCGCGGCGGCGGGCGGCTCGCGCAGCTGGGACCCGCGCAGGCTGTGGGACTACTACACCGGCGGCGACGAGCTGGACCCGGTCGTCGCGGTCGACGAGGCGGCAATCCGGCGGGCCGTCGCCCGGGTCGCCGAGCAGACGGGCCGCCGCGCGCGGGACGGCGCCGTGCGCCTGACCCGCGGCGGGCCGGTCGAGACGTCGGCGGCCAACGGCATCACCATCGACCCGGAGGAGGCCCGCGACATCCTGGTCGCGACGTACCTCGACGAGGACCCGAGGGCCGAGCTCGGGATCGTCCCGGTCGTGCCGGACATCGACGACGCGGACGTGCGGAACGCCGTCGAGGAGGTCGCCGACCCCGCCCTCTCCGCCCCGGTCACGCTGCGCCTCGGCGAGGCCGAGGTGTCGCTGCCGCCTGCCCGTGTGGCTCAGGTCCTGGCCCTCGAGCCGCAGGAGGGTGTGCTCGCGGCGGTCGTCGACGAGCGCCGTCTGGGGCGCATCGTGGACCGCCGGGTCAGCGCCGACGGTGCCGAGCCGGTGGACGCGTCGGTGCGCATCGTCGCCGGCGAGCCGCGGGTCGTGCCGGCCAGGCCCGGGGTCGACTACGAGCCCGCCGACGTCGCGCGGGCCTTCCTGGAGGTGATCACCCGTCCCGAGGGCAGCCGCAGCGTGGACGTCGCGGCCGACGTACGCCCGGCCGAGCTCACCACGCAGGAGGCCCGGGCGCTGCAGGTGCGTGAGAAGGTCTCCGAGTTCAGCACCTACTACCCCGACGCCGACTACCGCAACACCAACATCGGTCGAGCCGCCGAGCTCGTGGACGGGACCCTGCTGGAGCCTGGCGAGACCTTCTCGATGAACGACGTCGTCGGCGAGCGCACCCGCGCCAACGGCTTCACCGAGGGCTTCGTCATCTCCGACGGCATCCTGCGCGAGGACCTCGGTGGCGGTGTCTCGCAGCTGGCCACGACCCTGTTCAACGCCGCCTTCTTCGCCGGCCTCGAGGACGTCGAGCACAAGCCGCACTCCTTCTACATCGACCGCTACCCGGTCGGGCGCGAGGCGACCGTCGCCTTCGGCGTCATCGACCTGCGCTTCCGCAACGACACCGACTACGGCGTGCTGGTGGACGCGAAGGTCACACCGAGCACGCCCACCTCCGAGGGCGTGGTGACCGTGCGGCTGTGGTCCACCAAGGTCTGGGACGTCGAGAGCCGGGCCTCCGAGCGCTACGACGACACCCAGCCCGAGACCCGCACCCTGCGCACGCCGGACTGCTACGCCTACACCGGCTCGCCGGGGTTCACGATCGACGTCTTCCGCGACTTCCGGCGACCCGGACAGAGCCGCGTGGTGCGCACGCAGAGGCTCACCACCGTCTACACCCCCTCCGACGGCGTCGAGTGCGCTCCGCCGGACGGTCGCTGAGCGAGACCGCGACGCCGCCGAGGACCTAGTCTCGGGCGGGTGCTGGTCCATCTGCGCCTCAACGTCCCGTCCGACCTGAGCCACGACGTACGCCGGCTCCTCGTGGAGACGGAGTGCGCGACCAACGTGGTGATCCACGAGGGGGTCTCGATCGAGCCCGAGGGTGACCTGTGGGAGGCCGACGTGGCCCGCGAGAGGGTCAACGACCTGCTCCGTGACCTGGCCGAGGCCGGGGTGGGCGAGCGCGGCGGGATCGTGGTGACGGCACCGGACAGCACCCCGTTCGCGGCGGCCGCGCGGCTCGAGGAGGCCGCACCCGGTGACCCCGAGGACGCCGTGATCTGGGAGTCGGTGCTGGAGGAGGCCGAGGACGGCAGCGTGCCGACGCTCTCCTTCCAGCTCTTCCTGGTCTGCGCGGTGATCCTGGCCGCCATCGCGGTGATCACCGACTCCTCGGTGCTGGTCATCGGCGCGATGGTCGTCGGTCCGGAGTTCGGCGCCGTTGCCGCGGCCTGCGTCGGGATCGTCTTCGGACGCTGGCGCCTCGTCGGCAAGGCGAGCGGTCTGCTGGTCGGCTCCTTCGTGGGGGCGATCGTCGTCGTCACCCTGCTCGCGCTCGCGGCCCGGGCGATCGGCCTCGTCGCGGTCTCCGACATCACCGCGGCCCGCCCGCAGACCGAGTTCATCTTCCGACCCGACATCTGGTCGTTCGTGGTGGCCCTGGTCGCCGGCACGGTGGGCGCCCTCGCGCTCTCGCTCGGCAAGACCTCGGCGATGGTCGGCGTCTTCATCTCGGTCACGACGGTGCCCGCCGCGGGCAACCTCGCCCTCGGGCTGGCCCTGTGGGTGCCGGCGGAGATCACGGGCTCGCTCTCGCAGCTCGGGCTGAACCTCGCGGGGATGTACCTCGCGGCGACCGCCTTCCTGACCTTCCAGCGACTGTTCTGGGAGCGGCTCTCCGCCGGCGCGGAGCACCTCTTCGGAGCGTTGCGCTAGCGGTGCACGGGCCGCGGCCGCGGCGTAAGGCTGCGGGTGTTGGTTGGTCCGTGCGGCTGATCGAGGGTCAGAAGGGTGGTGGTTCGTCGTCCTTCGGGGCGGGCGGAGGTGCTTCGGGGTCGGGTGGTCCGACCGTCGTCGACCTGGCTTTGCGTCGGGGTGGGGGTGGGGGTGGGGGTGCGATGGAGTACTCCAACGGCGGCGGCTCCGGTGCCACGGGCGGCGCCTGGGTGACGTCGAAGGTCCCTTCGGGCATCCGCAACGTCTTGAGCCCGTGGGGGCTGGTCCACAGGTACACCCCGGGGGTGAGGGTCTCGTAGGACCAGCCGAGGTGGGTCTTGTGCCGGTGGTGGCGCCGACACATCGGCGCCTGGTTGGCCGAGCAGGTCTGGCCTTGGGGCCAGGGCACGCAGTGCTCGTGGTCGCAGGCGCTGGCGGGGCGGGTGCAGCGGGGGAAGACACAGGTCTGGTCGCGCAGGGTCGTCTGCTCGCGCAGGTCACCGGTGGACTCGTAGGAGTCGACGTGCAGGTGGTCGTCGAGGTCGATGACCGGTCGCACGGTCACGGTGCCGGCGGTGCGGCACCAGGTCGCGGACCTGCTCGGCCAGCACGGGCCGGTGGGTGTTCGATCAGCGTGGCGACGCCGTGCTGGGCGACGTCGTAGCCGTGACCGGTGATCGCCGCGACAGCGACGTGGGCGTGGATCACGACCGCGCGCCGGGCGGGGAGGCCGACCGTCGCTGGCCGTCGGCTCCCACACACTCATCCGGACTCAGGGTCAGCGTGGACTGGAGCCGGGCGAGGTCACCCAGGGCCGCGGCGCGGCGCACGGGCATGGTGTCGGTCGACCCGAGGAGCTTCAGCTCGTGGGCCCGGTCGGACAGGGCGGTCTCGAGGTCCAACGCGTCCGCGGCGTCGAGGCACCCGTTGATGTCGACGGTGCCGGACAGGTCGCCGCCCTGCTCACGCAGGTGGATGTGCACCCCCCGCTTCTCCGCAGCCGCCGTGCGTCGGGCCTCGGCGTCCTCGGGCTGCCACCGGGCACAGGGCGGCCTCCACGACCCGGTCGAGCTGGGCGTTGGACACGGCGTGGGTGAACCCGTTGACGTGGCGGTCGACGTGCTCGGCACCCTCCTCACACAAGATCATCGTGGCCTCGGCGACGGTCTTGGCCCGCCACCACGCACACCGCCCCGACAACACCGCCTCCCACAACCTCGGGAGGCGGTAGCGGACCTCGAGGATCACCCCGAGGAACCGCCTCCCACCATCGGTCGACAACCCCAGGGCGACCGCCATCTCGGTCACCGCGGCCTCCCCGACCAACGGCGCCCCCGGACCCGCCAACGTCAACCCGTGCTCACCGAACCCCGCATGGAACGACGCCTCATCCAGGCTCAGGACCTCGTGAGCGATCGCCCACTCCAGCGCGGTCCGGATCTTGCGGACCTCCGCCGCCCGGACCCAGGCCTCGTCGGAGCGCAACGCGTCGAGCAGACCCTGGCGGGTCTCGTCGGTGGCGGCGGCGACGGGCATGGCTCTATCGTACTAGAACAAGCATTCGAATGCGATGGTTCTGCACAAGTTGTGGTTTGTTGCGTGACGGGGTCAGGTCCTCCGGCACGTCAGGGCTCGCGCCGGTAGCGCAGCGCGTGGTGATCGCGGAACCCGAGCCGGTCGTAGAGCGCGAGAGCGCGCTCGTTGGCGACCTCGACGTGCAGCCACGCCGTGGTGGCTCCCTGCGCGCCGCCCCAGTCGAGGAGCTCGGCCATCACGGCAGTGGCCAGTCCGCGCCGCCGGTGCGCGGCGGCGACGTGCACCGAGTGCAGGCCGAGCCAGTCGTCGTCGCGACCGGCCTGGCCCGCGGCCACGTGCTCGCCGTCGAGCGTCGCCTCCACGAGCACCCGCGGACCGTCCTCCTCGACCCGGAGCACCCAGGCACCACCGTCCGCCGGGTCCGGGCGACCGCACGCCCTCAGCGCCTGCGCCAGCGAGGCGATGCGCAACGTTGCCGCGCCGCCCTCGACCTCGACCCAGCCGGCCGCGTCGAACCACGCGTCGGCAACGTCACCCGCCTCGACCTGCACCATCGCGTCGCGCCCGCGGTCGGCGTAGAAGGTGCTGACCCGTGCCGCTGCCTGCGGCAACCCGCAGCCCGGGTCGCCGAGGGCCAGGGCGGAGTTGGCCCGCTTGAGCAGTCGTCCGATCGGCTGCGGATCGGTGCGCAGCAGCCAGTCGCCGACCCGCTCGGTCTCCACGGTCGGCCACAGCACCAGCGCGTGGCCCTCGGCCTCGCGCGCCGAGACCCGGTGGCGCACCGAGGGGCGCGGCGGGACGGGCTTGCCCGACACCACGTCGACCAGTGCGATGCGGACCGCTTCGCCCGAGGCGGGTTGCACCACGCAGTGCTCGGGCTCCCAGGCGGTGCAGATCCCGAGGACGTCGGTCATCGCCGGACCCCCGCTCGGGCCGAGGCGACCCGGCAGGACCCGGCGTACGACGACACGCTGACCGACGACGTGGGGGCCCAGTCCGCGGGCTACCGGAGAGGGTGGCACCCGGGGATACTAGGCTGCTGCCGCGTGCCCACAGGGTGCGCAGCCCCGACCCCGCCCGTTGATGGAGGATCCGGATGACCTACGTCATCGCCCAGCCGTGCGTCGACCTCAAGGACCGTGCCTGCGTCGACGAGTGCCCGGTCGACTGCATCTACGAGGGCAAGCGGATGCTCTACATCCACCCCGACGAGTGCGTCGACTGTGGAGCGTGCGAGCCCGTGTGCCCCGTCGAGGCGATCTTCTACGAGGACGACACGCCCGAGAAGTGGAAGGGCTACTACGCCGCGAACGTCGACTTCTTCGACGACCTGGGCTCGCCGGGGGGTGCGGCCAAGATGGGGGAGATCGACAAGGACCACCCGATGATCGCCGCGCTCGAGCCGCAGAACCAGGAAGACTGAGCGACCTGGGCGGCGTACGGGCGGAGCGCAGCGTCTCCCGGCGGCTGCCTGACTTCCCCTGGGACCAGCTCACGGCCTACGCCGCCACCGCGCGCGCCCATCGTGACGGGATCGTCGACCTCTCGGTCGGCACCCCGGTCGACCCGACCCCGCAGGTCGTCCAGGACGCGTTGGCGCAGGCCGCCGACTCCCCGGGCTACCCGACGACGATCGGGCTGCCCGAGACCCGCCAGGCCGTCCTCGACTGGCTCGCGCGCGACCACGGCGTGACCGGCCTCGGCCTCGACCAGGTGCTGCCGGTGACCGGCTCCAAGGAGCTGATCGCGCACCTGCCCGGACAGCTCGGCCTCGGTCCCGGCGACCTGGTCGGCTTCCCGGCGTTGGCCTACCCGACCTACGAGGTCGGCGCGGTGCTCGCCGGCGCGGAGGTGCTGGCGACCGACTCGCTCACCGCCTTCGGCCCCCGCACCCCGGCGCTGCTCTGGCTCAACTCGCCGTCCAACCCGACGGGCCGGGTGCTGCCGGTCGAGCACCTGCGCAAGGTCGTCGACTGGTGCCGCGAGCGCGGCACCGTCCTCGTCTCCGACGAGTGCTACCTGGAGTGCGCCTGGGAGGCCGAACCGGTCTCCGTCCTGCACCCCGACGTCTGCGGCGGCTCGACCGAGGGCATCCTCGCGGTGCACTCGCTGTCCAAGCGCTCGAACCTCGCGGGCTACCGGTGCGCCTTCGTCGTCGGCGACGTCGACCTGGTCGGCGAGCTGCTGGCCGTGCGCAAGAACCTCGGCCTGCAGATGCCCGGGCCGCAGCAGCGCGCCATGATCGCGGCGCTCGACGACACCGACCACGCCCGCGAGCAGCACGCCCGCTACGCCGCCCGTCGCGTGGTCCTGCGCGACGCGCTGCTCGCCGCCGGGTTCCGCATCGACCACTCCGAGGCCTCGCTCTACCTGTGGGCCACCCGCGGTGAGGACTGCTGGACCACCGTCGCCACCCTGGCCGACCTGGGGATCCTCGTGGGGCCCGGGTCGTTCTACGGCGTCGCGGGCGCCCAGCACGTCCGCGTCGCCCTCACCGCCACCGACGACGACGTCGTCGCGGCGGCCCGTCGTCTGACGCAGGGCGCGGGCTCCTAGTCCCCGACCCGCCGCTAGGCGAAGACGTCGACGTGCACGTGGTCGCGGTGCTCGAGGATCGTCAGGTCACCGGTCGACGAGGCCGGCACCTGGTAGTCGCGCCAGCCGTCTCGCCCACGCCGCCAGATCCGGTCGTCGAAGATGACGGTCTGGATGTCGAGCCGGCCCGACTGCGCCACGAGGTAGGAGGCGATCGCCCAGCCCCTGGTCGTGCCCGCCGGGGTGACGGGGCGCAGGAAGATGTCGACCGCGCGACCGGAGTAGTGGGTGGAGCCCGCCATGTGCCCGGAGTCCACCCCGCCCGGGGCGAACCCACCGAGGGCGAGGTCGTCGCCGAAGACCCCCAGCACCTCACGTCGTACGGCGTCCGCCCGGCGGGTCAGGCCGGGGCCGACGAGCTGCGTGCCGGTCGTGTCGACGCGGCCGCCGATGTCGCAGGCGAACGCGGCGGCTGAGTTGCCCGTCAACGCGGAGGCGAGCGTGCGTGCGTCGGCCTCGTGGTCGGCGTAGGCGTCGGGGAACCCGGAGCGCTGCACCTCCTGGGCGGCCTGGGTGATCTGCATCGAGTCGTAGCCGTCGATCTGGGCCAGGGCGTCGTAGAAGGCGTTCGTCGCGTAGACCGGGTCCTGGACCTGCTGCTGGGTGCCCCAGCCCTGGGAGGGCCGCTGCTGGAACAGCCCGAGGCTGTCGCGGTCGCCGAACTCGACGTTGCGCAGGTCCGACTCCTGGTAGGCCGTGGCCAGCGCGATCGAGGCCGCCCGGGCCGGCATGCCGCGGCGCACGGAGATGGCGGCGATCAGGGAGGCGTTCTCGGCCTGCTCCAGGTCGAGCGTGGTCGTGTGGCCCTCGACGGTGGCGGTGCACCGGTCGGAGCCGGGCAGCAGGGTGGTGTCGCGCAGGACGCCCCAGCCGACGACGGCGACGACCGCGAGCGCGGCCACGGCGACGAGCGCCGTCAGGGCTCCACGCCTCATCGGTGCCTCCTCATGGCTCCAGTCTCCGGCCCCGGCCAAGGGCCCGGTCGAGCAGCACCGGTCGGAGGACGGCCGATCAGTTGTGGTGGAGCACGTCGTTGAGCGCCACCGAGCCGCTCCTCCGGGCCACGGCCTCGACCGCTCCGGACAGCGAGTTGCGCCGGAACAGCAGGTTGTCGACCCCCGAGAGGGAGGAGGCCTTGACCACAGCCGGCTCCTCACCGTCGGTGCCGAGCACCCGGACCTTGGTGCCGGCCGTGACGTAGCAGCCGGCCTCGACGACGCAGTCGTCGCCGAGGGAGATGCCCAGACCCGCGTTGGCGCCGAGCAGGCAGCGCTCACCGAGGGAGATGACCGCGGTGCCCCCGCCGGAGAGCGTGCCCATGATCGAGGCGCCGCCCCCGACGTCGGAGCCGTCGCCGACCACGACGCCGGCCGAGATCCGGCCCTCCACCATCGAGGCGCCCAACGTGCCGGCGTTGAAGTTCACGAAGCCCTCGTGCATGACGGTGGTGCCCTCGGCGAGGTGCGCCCCGAGCCGGACGCGGTCGGCGTCGCCGATGCGCACCCCGGTCGGGACGACGTAGTCGACCATCCGGGGGAACTTGTCGATCCCGAGCACCGTGACGTGGCCGTGCACGTCCTGGAGGCGGGCGCGGGCCAGCTCGAAGCCCTCGACCGCGCAGGGGCCCACCGAGGTCCACACGACGTTGGTCAGCAGGGCGAACACGCCGTCCATCGACAGGCCGTGCGGGCGCACCAGCCGGTGCGAGAGCAGGTGCAGACGCAGCCAGACCTCCTCGGTCGAGCCCGGAGCGGCCGCGAGGTCGGCGATCTCGACCAGCCGGACCTCGCGGCGTACGCCGCGCGACTCGTCGGAGTCCTCGAGCTCGGCGAGCGCCTCCGCCGGCTCGGAGCCGTCGTGGCCGCCGAGCGCCGGTGAGGGGAACCAGCAGTCGAGGACGGTGTCGTCGTCGGTCAGGGAGGTCAGGCCGTAGCCCCAGGCGGAGGTGGTCACGGGGCGTCAGCCTAGACGGGGCGGCCCGTCACTGGCCGGTGCGGCCGTCGAGGCACTCGCGCAGCAGGTCGGCGTGACCGATGTGGCGGGCGTACTCCTCGACCAGGTGGACCAGCACGTCGCGCACCTCGAGCTGCTCGCCCTTCCAGCCGACGAGCTCACCGAGGTCGTCGAGGCCCGCGTGGACCTGCTCGGCGTGGGCGACCTCGCGGTGCCAGGCCTCCCACGCCTCGGCGACCACGGCGTCGTCGGCGACCGCGCCGTCGAAGTCCAGGTCGGGCTCGTCGGGGGTGCTGTAGAGCCGTTCGAGGTCCTGGCCCTCCAGGCAGCGACGGGCCCAGAGGTGCTCGACCTTGGCCAGGTGGCGCACCAGCCCGAGCAGGGAGAGCGTCGAGGGCGGCACCGAGCGGGTGGCCAGCTGCGTGGCGTCGAGGCCCTCGCACTTCATCGGCAGCGTCAGCCGGTAGGCGCGCAGGTAGTCCAGCACGCACTCCTTCTCGCCCCGGGTGGCCCCGGTCGCCTCGCGCGGGTCGGGTCCGTCGCTCTGCCACGTCTCGCTCATGGGCCCACCCTGCAGGACGGCGGTCCAGGGTGCGACCAGGATCGAGTCAGGCGGTCAGTCGACGCTGTGCAGCCCGGCCCAGCCGGCATCCTCGCCAGGGGGTTCGGCGATGGGGGGTTCGGCGATGGGGGAGCGTGCCGTGTCGTCCCGGTCCGAGACGAGCGCACCGTGGTCGCGCCACCAGGCGAGTGCGGGTCGATCGGCCGGCGCGAGTCGCTCCTCCAGGTCGACCGACGTGCTGCCGGCCATGCCCAGGCCGAAGATCGCCGCCGAGCGCACCAGCTTGTGCGGGTGGGAGACCGCGAGCGCGACGAGCTCGTCGACGTTGTCGGAGCACCAGCTCTCGTCGACCTTGGCTGCGGTCCGGATGGCCTCGGCCTGGACGGCCGGCCGGCTGTCGCCCACGGCCCGGTCCAGCAGGGGCTCCGCGGAGGGGTCGGTGCCGAAGGCGGCGATCATCTCCGCCGCGCTGAGGGCGAGCAGCTCGTCGTTGCCGCGGACCAGGCTGACCAGGCGCAGGCGCAGCTGGGGGGCGTAGGGACTGGCCGCGAGCAGGTGGGAGGTGAGCTCGCGACGGGAGGCGTGGACGTGGAACAGCGACTCCTGGATCAGGCGCTCGAGCATCCCGTCGGTCTCGTAGCGGTGCGCCCCGGCGTCCGCGCGCACGTCGTGGGCGACCAGTCGGCTCACGCGCAGGACCTGGTCGGGGGTCACGGCGGTGCCGCCCGAGTGCGCGGCGAGCAGTCGGGCCATCAGCGCGCGGTCCCGCATCGCGTCCGCGATCCGGATGATGGAGTCCTCGGGCAGCCGGGTGGCCAGGTCGAAGGCCTGACGGTGGGCGCGGTGCTGGTGGGAGGCCTGGAGCCGGTGCAGGCACAGCGTCTCCAGTCGCTCGAGGACCGTGGCGCCCAGGTTCTCGCGCGCGGCCTTGACGGCGACGACCGGGACGGCGGCCTCGCGCAGGAGGCGGTTCTCGTCGCCGAGGAAGCGCAGCGCAAGGGCACCGGCGGCCCGGTCGTCGATCTCGCGGAGCAGCATCAGCACCGGCGCCGGGAGCTGGACGGCCGGCGTGACGAGCCAGCTGCCGATCGCCCTCAGCATCGAGGACTTGGCCAACGGGCTGGTCAACAGGGTGGAGGCGGCCTCGTAGCGTTGGAGCTGGGCGGTGCCGGTCGATCGTGCGAGCTCGCTGACCAGTCGCGTGCACATCGCGTTCCACGCGGGCCGACCCAGGAAGACCAGCTCGAAACGGGTCAGGCAGATCGCCAGCTGGAGCCAGTCCTCCCCGCGCAGGCTGTCCGGGGTCTCCTCGATCGCGCGGCGCAGGAAGTCCTCCAGCTCGCGGGTCGACAGGGCGACGGCCTCGTAGGCGCCGGGGTCGGGGTCACGCCGCTCGGTCGCCGCGTGTCGCGTCATCATCCGCGTCAGCGACAGAACCGGCCCTGCGGCGAGACCGGCGGTCTCGGCGTAGGCGAGGATCGCCGGCACCGGCACGGCGAGCTGCCCGGACTCCCACCGGCTCACCCGGCTGGCGTCGGTGGGCAGGCCGCCCTCGCGCAACGTGGTGATGAACCGCGACCTGCTCGAGACGTCCGGGTCGGGGCTCATCACGCGAGAGGTGGCGAGCAGCCAGGCCAGGCGCAGCTGTGCGTCGATCGTGGGGGAGCCGAGCGGCGAGGGGTCGACGGGCAGCAGCTGCGGACGCCCACGACGCCGTCCTCGGACGGCGTCCTCTGCCCCGGCGCTCCCCATGCTGTTCACGAACATGCCCCCACGTGCCTGCGTTCCCCCATGACGTTGGCTGGACCCATCCAACGGGGCCGTGATCGCGAAGTCACGGTTTGTTGCGCACATTTAACCGAGCGACAACAACGCGGGCAAAGACCCGGGTGCTTCTTAGGGTCTCCCTTGCCTGGCAGGGACTGGACGATCTCCAGCCCCCCGGTGTCTCCTCGATGCTCCCGTGTCGACGGCGGATGCGACCTCGTTCGGCTGGGCAAAACCTTTGAAAGGGACCTTCATGAACAGCAGCAGCGGCATCAAGCGGGGACTGGCCACCACGGCCGTCGCCGCCCTCGCGGTGACGGGCCTCCCGTTCCTCGCCTCCTCGGCCTCCGCCGAGCCCCTCACCACCGGACTCGGCGCCAACGCCGTCGACCTGGTCCAGCCGACCACCGACATCTCCGGCAAGAACGACGGCCAGAACACCACGGTCCGCCTGACCGCGCTCGGCGGGTCCAACGTGACCAGCGTGCGCTTCGAGTACGCGCTGAACGGGGTGACCTTCCAGAACATCGGCACCGCGACCCGCAACGACGACGGCGCCTTCTCCCTCGAGTGGGACTCCACCGCTATCGCCGGCGCCCCCGCCGTGACCCTGCGCGCGACCGCTGTCGGTCCTGCCGCCCCCGACGCCTCGAGCGTCGACGTCGACGGTCCCTTCGCCAGCAACAACACCCTCGACACCGTGAACCTCGACCCGGCCGGTGCGGCCGGCGTGTTCCAGGCGCCGTACGCCGGCGCCAACGGCAACTTCGTGATCGCCTCGGGGACGACCTCCTCGGTCAACCAGAACCCGGACATCCAGTACTACCAGTCCGGCGCGGGCCAGGACACGGGCACCTACGCGGGCACCTCGCAGGGCTACCAGAGCACCGCCGCTCGGGGCGCCACCACGGGCAGCTTCAAGAAGGCCGTCGACATCAGCGGCTACAACTTCGCCAACCCCAACCAGCTGCTGCTCAAGGCGACCACCACCACGGACGACGCCGAGGCCTACACCCTCTACAACCAGACCATCACCACGGTCACCGCCACCCCGGACCGCACCAACGTCCCGAACGGCCAGACCACGGACGTCACCGTCACGGTCGCGGACCAGAACGGCAACCCCATCTACGGCGCGCGGGTGAGCCCGTCGACCGGCGGCGGCGCTGCTCAGTTCACCGACGTGAACGGTGAGGCCACCTTCGCCCAGGGCGGTGGAACGCGCTTCTACTACGCCGACGCCACCGACGCCGCGGGCTACCAGGCCAACCTCGGCGACAAGCGGTCGGACAACGTGACCGTGACCGAGTTCGCCCAGACGCCGACGTCTTTCGACGCCGACTTCGCCGACGGCAAGGCCTTCGACCTCGACGAGTACCAGGACGGCGACATCACCGTCACCCTCGTCGACCAGAACGGCGACCCGGTTGCCGCGCCGACAGGCCAGAACGTGCAGTACTACCTCGTCGAGACGCCCTTCGACGGCAGCCCCGCCACGCAGCGTGTGCCCGCCACGGGACAGGCCACGGCCACCCCGACCGCCAACCCGGGCGAGTACACGATCGACTACAACGCCGGTGCCTTCACCGACCCCGAGGGCAGCTACGACCTGTTCGTGTCGCTCTCGCCGGACAACTTCGGCAACAACGGCATCGCGGCGAGCCGGGTCGACACGTTCAAGGCCGGTGACGCCGAGATCACCTACGGCTCCGACACCCTCAACGGCACCGCCGGCGGGACCGTCACCGCGACCGGCACCCTGGCCCTCGACGACGGCACCGGCCTGCCCGGTCGCCGGATCGCGCTGAGCTACACCTCGGGCGACGAGTCCGGGCCCGGTGCGGACGCGACGGGTGACTCCGTGCTCGTCGGCACCGGCACCACCGGTGCGGCGCCGGCGACCACCCGGACCGTGACCACGGGCGCTGATGGCTCCTTCACGAGCAACATCAACGACCCGGCCGAGTCGCCGCAGCCCGCGGAGCTCGGGGGCAACCTCGACGCCGCCACGGCCAACACGACCGACGACAACGGCAACACCGACAACCCTGGGGCCACCAACAACGGCGAGGTCGTCAACTTCAACTTCGCGACGGCGCCGGATGGCACCACCGTGCGGGTCGACGTCAACGACGGCGCAGCGAACGACAGGGGCGGCGTCAGCCCCGGTGAGTTCGCCGACGGCACGGTCACCGTCACCACCCCGGGCACCGCCCCGGGCACCACGGTCCCGGTCGGTGGCGTCCCCGTCACCCTGACCGTCGACGGTCAGTCGTTCTTCACCGACGGCATGAACCAGAACAACCGGCAGAGCGGCAACCTCGACAACGACGGTCAGTCGATCACCGTCTTCACCGACTCCAACGGCGAGGCCACCTTCAACGTGTCGATCGCCCGCAGCCCGGAGTTCGACGACGACGGCTTCGCCGCCGACACCGTCACCGCGACGAGCGGCTCGGCGTCCGACACCGACGTGTTCAACTCCACGTCGTACTCGCCGCTGAACGGCGGGGCTGTCCGCCTCGACGTCAACGAGGTCCGCACGGACGCCGCCGGCGCCCTCCCGGGCCAGCCTGTCGGGAACCGGGTCTTCTTCGACGTGTTCACCGAGGACCAGTTCGGCAACCTCGTTGGGGACGAACTGGTCCGTCTCACGGACAACACCGAGAGCGCGGACATCCAGGGCGCCCGCAACAACTACTACTACGGCGGCGCCTACACCTACTCCGACTTCGAGACGGACGGCGACGCCTCTGCCACCGCCACGCAGCCGGTCACCCAGCGGATCCTGGCTACCTGGGCCGCCCCGGGGACCAACGCCAACGGCAGCCCCGCATCGCCCAAGACGGACAGCTACACGATCAACTGGTACGACGGTTCCATCGCCAACGGCACGGTGACCATCGAGAGCAGCCCGGAGGGCACGGTCATGACCGGGTCCGCGGTGACCGAGACGGTGACGGCGCTCGACTCGGCCGGCAACCCGATCGTGGGGGCCGTTGTCGTGTTCACGCGACAGGGTCCGGGTGACGAGGAGACGCAGACGTTCAACTCGACCACGGACAACAACGGCGAGGCGAGCTACACGTTCTTCGGGACGACCGACGGCACGGCCAACATCACGGCCACGGTCAACGACGGCAACGCGTCCAAGACGGCCACCGACCAGGTGGTCTTCGCGGGCGAGCCGGTGCCGCCGACCACGCCCTACGACATCACCGCGACGCTGTCGGGCAAGGGCAAGGCCGCTGGCAACGACGTGCTCAGGGTCACCACCTCGCCGAACGCGGTGGAGGGGTCGAACGTCAACTTCTTCCGCCTCTTCCGTGGCGGCAAGCGTCGCCTGGTCGCCACCGACACGATCAACGACAACGGCCGGGCGGCGGCGTTCATCGTCGACCCGAACGGTCGCAAGGTCTCGCGGTACGTCGCGGTCGTGCGCAAGAACCTGCCCAGCCGCGGTGACCGCAGCAACAGGCTGCGCCTGCGCTGATCGAGGTGTAGAACTGAGCAGCTCCGGGTCGGGTCACGCGCCCGGCCCGGAGCAGCTCGGCTGGACGGGCCCAGCGCCCGTCGACTTCGACACCTGACCGAGGGTCACAGCCCTCTTGGTCGGCGGATCGGAACCCAAGGACGCGACCCGGCCCAACCTCTCTGCCGCTGCTGGAGATTGGACCGGGTCGCCCCTTTTCCTACCACGAGACCCGGACCACCCCCTCAGGCGACGCCCCCACGGCGTGGCCTGTTCTGCGTTTCCGGGCCGTATACGTCGCGGTGCCGTCGTACCCGCACTGGCTCACGACCGATGAACGGCTCGTGTTTGACTGGTCCCATGACCAGCTCCCCCCGAATGCTGACCCTCCCGACCGTGGTGCTGAGCGTCGCGCTGGCCCTCTCGGCCTGCAGCGGCGACGACGACGCGCCCGACCCGTCCCCGTCCTCCGACGGCGCGTCGGGCGACTCCCAGGCCTCGACCGGCAAGGCCGGGCAGCCGGAGGGCGCCGACAAGCCCTCCCGTGGCTGCACTGCCGACGTGACCGTCACCGGGGCGGCGCAGGCGGCATGGAAGGCCGACGCCGACGTCCGGCGCCCTCAGAGTGAGGGTGCTGCCGTGACGGCGGTCTACGACACCACGTCGAAGGCCGGCTCCTTGAACGCCGTGGCCGGTGCCGGTGACAATCCTGACGTCGCGACGGTCTCGCTCGGCAAGCAGAACTACTCGACGCTCGGTCAGGACGGCACCGTCGAGGTCTCACCGAAGGGCACGCAGGCCACGATCGAATCGGACGCCGTCAGCCCGCAGGGCAGGACCGTGCAGCTCGAGGCGACCTTCACGTGCACGGGCAAGAAGGCCTCGAAGGACAAGAAGTCGCGCGACACCTCGAAGCAGTAGGGCAGTCGAGGATCGCGGTTCAGTCTGTTGCAGGGCCGATCCCGAGGAAGGCGATGATGGGATCGGCCTCTGTGGCCGGCACCCACGAGCGCACCAGGGAGCGCACCCGGTGCTCGTAGCGCTCGACCTGCTCCGGGCTCAGCTGCTCGGCTCCGGCGCCCGGCCCACCGCGGCGGAAGAACGCGGTGGGGTCCTTGAGGACGCCGTGCAGGGACGGAGCGGAGCGATCGGCTCTGCTGCGCATCGAGGCGAAGCGTGCGCCCTCGACGAGCGCAGGCCACGCAGCGGGGTCGACGTCGATCGCGAGCCGGTCCGCAAGCGCGCGCATCTGAGCCTCGAGGTCCTCGACGAGGTCTTCGTAGCGCACCAGGACGATCGGCTGGCTCCGCTGGCGCATCCACGCCTCGCTGGCGTGGTAGACGAGGCCCGCCAGGGAGTCGCGCCGCTCCCGGGGATCGACGTCGACCGAGATCCACCGCTCGAGCCACTCGGGCAGGGGGAGCTGCGGCTTCTCCCAAGGTCGCGGGGTGGGGTCGCCCGGCTCGCGGACGTCCACGCGGGCCAGGTCGAGGTTGGCGCGCTGGTGGTAGTGCGAGACCGCCGCGTCCAGCGGCGAGCGCACGACGACGACGAAGTGCGCTCGCAGGTCGATGACCAGGCCGTCGAGCGGCGTGTGGGTCTTGACGACCCGGCGCCCGGGCTGCGCCTCGAGCGCCGCGAGGACGACGTCCTCGGGGTCTCCCCGCCAGTCCAGCCACGGCGAGAGCTCCGAGACCGGGGCGGGCAGGTCGGGCGTCCCGTGCAGCAGTGAGAGCACGATGTGCTGCATCCAGGTGGTGCCGCACTTGTGCCGCGTCGCGACCACGACGTCACCGGGTCGGAAGGCGAAGCGCCGCCAGCGGTCGTTGTCGTCGAGCTGGGAGACGTAGTGGTGCACGAGCGGATCCTACGGTCCCGGGGTCAGACTGCGGCCGTGCCCGACCATGACGACCCCGACCGACCCGTCTGGGTCCTCCACCGCCACGAGCGACCCCGCCTCCACCACGACCTCCGGCTCGAGGAGGGTGGTGTGCTGCGCTCGTGGGCGCTGCCGAAGGGACTGCCGGACGACCCGAGCCGGGACCGGCTCGCGGTGGCGGTCACCGACCACGACCTGGACCACGCGACGTACACCGACGAGCACAAGGCCATCGCGGACCACGGCTGGTGGGAGGAGGTCGACCGCACCGGACGGCGCCTGCTGCTCGACCTGCACGGCACCAGGGGCACGGTGCGCTACGCGCTGATCCACACGAGCGCGCCCGACGGCACCGACTGGCTGTGCCACCGCGTCAAGGACCAGCCGCGATAGCGACTGTCCCCGGTGTCGGGAACGGGCTACCGTCCCCGCCGTGAGCGAGGGCGTGGGCGAGCTGCTGCTGATCATCGGACCGCCGGCGGTCGGCAAGATGACGGTGGGTCGGGCCGTGTGCGCGCGCAGCGACTTCCGGCTCTTCCACAACCACCACACGATCGAGCCGCTGCTCGAGGTCTTCGGCTACGGCACACCGGCCTTCGACGTGCTCAACGCCGAGTTCCGCTACCGCGTCGTCGAGGAGGCCGCGCGGCACGCCACGCGGCTGGTGTTCAGCTTCGTCTGGGCCGTCGACCTGCCCGAGGACGTGTCGTACGTGCGCCGGCTCTGCGCGCCGTACGTCGAGCGCGGACTCCGGGTCGGCGTCGCCGAGCTCGCCGCCGACCTGCCGACCCGGCTGGTGCGCAACACGACTCCCGAGCGGCTGGTCCACAAGGCCTCCAAGCGGGACCTGGCCTGGTCGGAGGCCAACGTGCGGGAGATGGACGCCGAGCACCGGATGAACACCGACCCGGACGTGCCGAGCGTCGCCGACGCCGTGATCGCCGACCTGCCGGGAGGACACCTGCGACTCGACACCACGGACCTGAGCGCGGACGAGGCGGCGGCGCGCATCCTGGCCTGGCTCGACGGCGGCTGATTCGCGCTGCGCCGACGACGCGCCGTACGCTGAGGACACAGGCGTTCGAGCCGTCATCAGCGGCGAGCCTCCGGAAGAACGGCCCCAGCACCGCTGACAGCACCACCGTCATCGCCAGGGGTCCACTAGACCCGGACGGGTAGGCCCGTCACAGCCGCAGGAGAGCGGTCCGCGCCGGCACGGGCGGGCAAGCGAGGTGGTACCGCGGCAGACGTCGTCCTCGTGTGACCACGACGCACGCAGGAGCAGGCCGCGATGAGCTATCCCAAGGTGACCCACACCGACGCCACCGGCGTCCCGGCGAGCCCACGCTTCCCCGCGATCGAGGAGGCCGTCCTCGACTACTGGGCCGCCGACGGCACCTTCGCCGCGAGCGTCGAGCAGCGCGACCCGGGCGCCGACGGGTCCAACGAGTTCGTCTTCTACGACGGACCGCCCTTCGCCAACGGCCTGCCGCACTACGGCCACCTGCTCACCGGCTACGTCAAGGACCTCGTGCCGCGCTACCAGACGATGCGAGGACGCCGGGTCGAGCGGCGCTTCGGCTGGGACACCCACGGCCTGCCCGCCGAGCTCGAGGCGATGCGCCTCAACGGCATCAAGACCACCGACGAGATCGTCGAGCTCGGCATCGAGACGTTCAACGAGGCCTGCCGGGCCTCGGTGATGAAGTACGCCGGGGAGTGGCGCGACTACGTCACGCGCCAGGCGCGCTGGGTCGACTTCGACAACGACTACCGCACGATGAACGCGCCCTACATGGAGTCGGTCATGTGGGCCTTCCGGCAGCTCTACGACAAGGGCCTGATCTACGAGGGCTTCCGCGTCCTGCCCTACTGCTGGAACGACGAGACCCCCCTGTCCAACCACGAGCTGCGCATGGACGACGAGGTCTACCAGCGTCGTCAGGACCCGGCCGTCACCGTCGGCTACCCGCTGCACGGACGCGACGACGCCGACCCGCTCGACGGCGTGAAGATCCTGATCTGGACCACCACGCCCTGGACGCTGCCCTCCAACCTCGCCGTCATGGTCGGCTCCGCGATCGACTACGTCGTGGTGGCCGTCGAGGTCGCGGGGCGCACCGAGCGGGTGCTGCTCGCCGAGGCACGGCTGGCGGCGTACGCCCGCGAGCTGGGCGAGGACCCCGAGGTCCTCTCGCGCCACCGCGGCGCGGACCTGGTGGGGCTGAGGTACACGCCGCCGTTCACCTACTACGCCGAGCACGCCAACGCGTTCCGGGTGGTGGCCGCCGACGACGCCGTCACCACCACCGACGGCACCGGGGTCGTCCACACCGCCGGCGCCTTCGGCGAGGTCGACAAGGAGGTCACCGACCGCGAGGGCATCGAGGCCGTCATGCCGGTCGGCAAGGACGGGCGGTTCACCGCGCCCGTGATCGACTACGAGGGGCTGCAGGTCTTCGAGGCCAACCTCGCGATCATCGAGCACCTGCGCGACGGCGGTGGGTCGGTCAGCGACGGCACGCTGCTGCTGCGCCGCGAGACCTACGACCACTCCTACCCGCACTGCTGGCGCTGCCGCGAGCCGCTGATCTACAAGGGCGTCTCGTCGTGGTTCGTCGCGGTGAGCGCGGTCAAGGAGCGCCTGATGGAGCTCAACCAGCAGATCCGCTGGGTGCCCGAGCACATCAGGGACGGCATGTTCGGCCGGTGGCTGGAGAACGCGCGCGACTGGTCGATCACCCGCAACCGGTTCTGGGGGAGCCCGGTGCCGGTGTGGAAGTCCGACGACCCGGCGTACCCCCGCCTGGACGTCTACGGCTCCTTCGAGCAGCTCGAGGCCGACTTCGGCCGGATCCCGCGCGACGGCGCGGGCGAGCCGGACCTGCACCGCCCCTTCGTCGACGACCTGACCCGGCCCAACCCCGACGACCCGCGCACGCCGGCCGAGGGCCGGAGCACGATGCGGCGCGTCAGCGACGTGCTCGACGTGTGGTTCGACTCGGGCTCGATGAGCTTCGCCCAGGTGCACTACCCCTTCGAGAACGCGGACTGGTTCGACGGCACCGCGAGCACGAAGGGCCACTTCCCGGGTGACTTCATCGTCGAGTACATCGGTCAGACCCGTGGCTGGTTCTACACCCTGCACGTCCTGGCCGGCGCGATCTTCGACCGGCCTGCGTTCGAGGCGTGCCTCAGCCACGGCATCGTGCTCGGCTCCGACGGGGCCAAGATGAGCAAGTCCCTGCGCAACTACCCCGACGTCAGCGAGGTCTTCGACCGCGACGGCGCCGACGCGATGCGCTGGTTCCTGATGAGCAGCCCGATCCTGCGCGGCGGCAACCTGGTGGTCACCGAGCAGGGCATCCGCGACTCGGTGCGCCAGGTGCTGCTGCCCCTGTGGAGCACCTGGTCGTTCTTCAGCCTCTACGCCAACGCCGCCGGTCACGACGCGGTCCGCTCGACGACCTCGAGCGACCCGCTGGACCGCTACCAGCTGGCCAAGACCCGGCAGTACGTCGAGCAGGTCACCGACGCGCTCGACGACTACGCCATCGCGGAGGCCTGCGACCTGACCCGGACCTACCTGGACGGCCTGACCAACTGGTACGTCCGCCGATCGCGCGACCGCTTCTGGGCGGAGGACGCCCAGGCCTTCGACACGTTGTGGACGGTGCTCGACGTCGTCTGCCGGGTCACCGCGCCGCTGCTGCCGCTGACGACCGAGGAGGTCTGGCGTGGCCTCACGGGCGGTCGCTCGGTGCACCTCACCGACTGGCCGCTCGTCGCCGACGAGAGCGGTCCGGACGCGCTGCCCGCCGACGCCGCGCTGGTCACCGCGATGGACGCGGTGCGGGAGGTCTGCTCGGTGACCTCCTCGCTGCGCAAGGCCGCGGCCCTGCGCACCCGGCTGCCGCTGCCCCGCCTGACCGTCGTGGTGGCCGACCCGGCGCTGCTGGGAGGCTTCGAGGCGATCGTGGCCGACGAGGTCAACGTCAAGGACGTGCGCCTGCTCGCCGCCGACGACCCGCAGGCGGCGGCGTACGGCGTCGCGCAGCGCCTCACCGTCCACGCCCGCGCCGCCGGGCCCCGGCTCGGCAAGGAGGTGCAGGCCGCGATCAAGGGCTCCAAGTCCGGTGACTGGGCGGTGGCCGACGACGGCACCGTGACGGCCGGTGGACTGGCGCTGGTCGAGGGCGAGTTCACCCTCGAGACCGTCGCCGGCACGAGTGAGGACGACACCGTCGTCGGCATGCTCGGCGGCGCCGGGTCGGTCGGCGGAGGCTTCGTCGTCCTCGACACGGCCATCACGCCGGAGCTGGCCGCCGAGGGTCTCGCCCGCGACCTGGTGCGCGCCGTGCAGCAGGCGCGGCGCGACGCCGGGCTCGACGTCTCCGACCGGATCGCCCTGCGGATCGGTGGCTCGCAGACGGTGCAGGCCGCGGCCACGACCCACCGCGACCTCGTCTGCGCCGAGACCCTGGCGACGTCCTACGACGTCGGCGAGCTGGGGTCGCGGACGAGCGTCGCCGTCGGTGACGGTGAGGCGGCGACCGTCGTGGTGGAGAAGGCCTGAGCGTCCGGGGCGATCGCTCGGTGGACGGACCTCTGCCTCGTCGCGCCACGGCCGGGACGGCGGTGCCGGACGGGCTCAGAGGTCGAAGGTGACCCCGCTCAGCTCGGTCGAGACCTCCCACAGCCGCCGCTGGGTCCCGCCCTCGTGCGAGCGCTCGGTCGACGTCACCCGCACGGGGTGGCCGACGGCCGCGGAGCTGGTGAACCGGCGCCCGACCTCGGCGCCGAGGCGCAGCGGGGCGGGGGAGTTGCGGACGAGCTCGGTGTCGGAGACGCCGGGGTGCGCGGCCAGGGCGATCGCCGGGGCGCCGGGGCACGCGGCAGCGCGTCGAGACGGTAGGCGAAGTAGTTGGCCGGCTTGGAGCGGCCGGACGCCGCCACCGTGTCGTAGCCGTGCTCGTAGGTGAGGTCGTCGAAGTCGATGCGGGGGCGGATCTTGTGCGCGACGCTGCTCACCGCGACGACGCGGTCAGCGAGGCCACGTCGAGCTCTGGCACGTGCAGGTCGGCGTCGGGGACGTCGGCACGGATCTCGCGGGGTCAGGCGCCGAGGCCGAGGCGGTCGACCTTGCGGTGGAAGTGCATGCCGGCCAGCCCGCCGAGCACGGCGGCGACCAGGCTGACGACCACCAGGCCGACCAGGGCCACGAGGGTCTGCACGCTCAGGTCGGAGACGCTCGAGGGGAAGGTCGGCAGGGCGCCGGTGTCGATCCGGTCGGTGCCGAGGACGGCGCCGAGCACGCCGAGGACGACCGCGACGACGACGGCCCAGACCCACACGGCCACGCCCTGGCGCATCCCGTCGAAGCGCGCCATCCGGCCTGCGACGTAGCCGCCGGCGTAGTAGGACACGAAGACGACCGCGAGCACCACCACGACGCCGATCCAGCTCAGGTCGGAGGTGCTCAGCCCGCTGCTCGCCGGCGTGCTCGCCGCCTCCGAGGTGCTGGTGCCGGTGCTCTGGGTCAGGGCGAGGCCGAGCACCGCGATCAGCGCGCTGAGCAGGACGAGCATCCCGGTGGCGCTCAGCCAGCCGAAGAACGCCACGAACGGCTTGACGCCGCCGAAGCGCTCCCGCTCCATCGCCACGACCTGAGCACGGTCGAGGGTCCGGTGGTCGGCGTGGACGGGGCTGCTCCGCGTCGTCTGCGTGGTCGCCGGGTCGGAGTACGCCGGCTGCGTGCGGGTGGTCTCACCCGCCGGCTCGGTGGTCGGACCCCTGCTCGCGTCGCCGCGGACCGGGTCGCCGGGCGTGCGGTCGACGGGCTCCTGGGGTGGCTGCGTGCTCATGCGGCCCAACCTAGGACCACCCGTGCGGTTCTGCACCCCCCGTCGGCGGCGATCCTCGGGGTCGGTGAGGTTGGATGGCGCCGTGAGCCCGAGCCCGAGCCCGACCCCCGCCCCGATCCTCGACCTGAGCCAGGACGTCGTGACCCTGACCCGCCGGCTCGTCGACATCGAGTCGGTCAGCCGCGGCGAGGCGGCGATCGCCGACGCCGTGGAGGCCGCGCTGCGCGCCCTGCCGCACCTGCGCGTCGTACGGCACGGGCACACGGTGGTGGCCCGCACCGAGCTCGGCCGTGCGGAGCGGGTCGTGATCGCGGGCCACCTCGACACGGTCCCCGTCAACGCCAACCTGCCGAGCCGCCTGGAGGAGGAGACCGGCCTGCTGCACGGTCTGGGCACCTGCGACATGAAGGGCGGTGACGCGGTCATCCTGCGCCTGGCCGCGACGGTGCCCGACCCGGTGCGCGACGTGACGTTCGTGCTCTACGAGGCCGAGGAGATCGACGAGGTCTTCAACGGCCTGCGCCTGCTCACCGAGGTGGACCCGGCGCTGCTCGAGGCCGACTTCGCCATCCTGATGGAACCCTCCGACGCCGTGGTCGAGGCCGGCTGCCAAGGCACGATGCGGGTGGAGGTCCGGGCCACGGGCGAGCGCGCGCACTCCGCGCGCAGCTGGAAGGGCGTCAACGCCATCCACCAGGTCACGCCGGTCCTGGAGGTCCTGCGCGACTACGAGGCGCGGCGGCCCGTGATCGACGGCCTGGAGTACCACGAGGGCCTCAACGCCGTGGCGATCCGCGGCGGCGTGGCCGGCAACGTGCTCCCCGACGAGTGCGTGGTGGAGGTCAACTACCGCTTCGCCCCGGACCGCTCGGCGGCCCAGGCCGAGGCCTACGTGCGCGAGCTCTTCGCGGGCTTCGAGGTGACGCTGACCGACCTCGGTCCGGCGGCGCTCCCGGGCCTGGACCGTCCCGCCGCGCAGGCGTTCGTCGCCGCGGTGGGTGGTGTGGTCAACCCCAAGTTCGGCTGGACCGACGTCGCCCGCTTCACCGCGCTCGGTGTCCCGGCGGTCAACTACGGCCCCGGGGACCCCCTGCTGGCCCACAAGGCCGAGGAGCACGTGCCCGTCGACCAGGTGCGCGCCTGCGAGGCGGCGCTGCGGGCGTGGCTGCGACCAGACGGCGACACGGAGGGCACCCGATGAAGTTCAAGCACAAGGGCCCCCTCATCCAGCGCCGCGACCAGGTCGACGGCAGCACCACCGACCAGCGGCTGCTCGACTCCCGCGGCCCCTCCGACTGGGTCCACACCGACCCGTGGCGCGTGCAGCGGATCACGGCCGAGTTCGTCGAGGGCTTCGGCGGGCTGGCCGAGCTCGGCCCGGCCATCGGCGTGTTCGGCTCCGCTCGCACGCCGGCCGACCACCCGGCGTACGCCCAGGGCGAGCAGGTCGGCGCCGCGCTGGCCCGCGCCGGGTTCGCGGTGATCACGGGCGGCGGGCCGGGCGCCATGGAGGCGGCCAACAAGGGCGCGAGCGAGGCCGGCGGCGTCAGCGTCGGGCTCGGCATCGAGCTGCCCTTCGAGTCCGGGCTCAACGACTGGGTCGACGTCGGGATCAACTTCCGCTACTTCTTCGCCCGCAAGACCATGTTCGTGAAGTACGCGCAGGGCTTCGTCGTCCTGCCCGGCGGCCTCGGCACCCTGGACGAGCTGTTCGAGGCGCTGACCCTGGTGCAGACCGGCAAGGTGACGGCCTTCCCGGTGGTGCTGCTCGGGCGCGACTACTGGTCCGGGCTCCTGGACTGGTTGCGCACGACGGTCGTCGGCGAGGCCAAGATGTCGGCCGCCGACCTCGACCTGGTCGTGGTCACCGACGACGTCGACGAGGCCGTCGCCCTCGTCACCGGCGCCACCGGCGCGGGCGCGAGCGCGGACGCGTGACCTGGGTCGTCGCGGTCCTCGTCGTGCTCGTGCTGGGCGGCATCGCGCTCGTCGCCGCGGGACGGGGAGGACCGCTCGCCCCGGTCTGGGACGACCGGCCCGACCCCGACCTGCCCGAGACCGGCGAGCTGAGTGCGCACGACCTGCGCGCCGTACGCTTCCCGCTGGCGCTGCGCGGCTACCGGATGGACGAGGTCGACGCGCTCCTCGACCGGCTCGCCGACGAGCGCGAGACCCGGGAGCAGTCGCCCGTCCAGGAGACCGGTGCGGGTGGGTCGGGGGCCGCAGCAGCACCGGACCGGCCGGGACCCCAGCCCCCGACGCCGGCGACGTAGGGCACACTGCGCGTCGTGCTCGCCCTGGTCGTCGTCCTCGTCGCCACCGCCCTCGCCGCGGCGGCGGTCGCCCTCACGCGCCTGCGCTTCGGTCGGGCCGGCGCCACCGGCCACGCCCGCATCGGCGGCGTGCCGCTGGCCGTGCACGGGATCGCCGGCGCCGTGGGCCTCGTGGTCTGGGTGGCGTTCATCGTCATCGGTGACCGCATCGGTCAGACGCCGTCCGCCGTGGTCGGCATCGTCGGGCTCGGCTGCTGGTGGGTCGTCGCGGCCATCGGCCTGCTGATCCTCGGGCGGTGGGCCCCGACGAAGGGCCGTCACGCCTCGGCGGCGGGGGCCGACACCTGGTCGAAGGGTCCCTGGTTGTCCGTGCTGGCCCACGTCGGGACGCTGGCCTGCGTCGCCGTCATGACATGGGGCTACCTCGTCCAGGTGGTCTGAGGCTCAGCGACCCTCGAAGACCGGCCTCTGCTTCTCCACGAACGCCGCCACCGCGCGCTGGTGGTCCTCGGTCTCGCCCGTACGTCGCATCAGGCCGGCCTCATGGGCCAGCGCGTCGACGAAGGGGTGGTCGCCTGCGAACGTGACGGCCTCGCGGATGGCGGCGTAGGCGACGGTCGGTCCGTGCGCGAGGCGGCTGGCGAGGGCCCCGACCTCCGCCTCCAGGTCCGCGGCCGCGACGACCTTGGTGGCCAGGCCGAGCGAGGCGGCCTCCTCGGCCCCGACCGTGCGCGGCATCAGCAGCAGCTCGAGGGCCTTGGCCCGCCCCACCAGCCGCTGCAGGGTCCAGCTCGCCCCGGTGTCGCAGGACAGCGCCACCCCGGCGAAGGAGGTGTTGAAACCGGCGGTGTCGGCGACGACCCGCAGGTCGCAGGCCATCGCCAGGCTCGCCCCCGCCCCCGCGGCGACCCCGTTGACGGCGGCGACGACCGGCTTGTCCATGCCGACGATCGCGGAGACGATCGGGTTGTAGTGCTCCTCGACGGTCGAGAGCCGGCCACCGGTGCCCGGGTTCTGCAGCAGGCCGATGTGCTCCTTGAGGTCCTGGCCGGTGCAGAAGGCCCGGCCGGTCCCGGTGAGCACGACGCACCGGACCTCGGGACTGTCCGCCACCTGGCGCAGCGTCTCGAGGAGCAGGACCTTGGTCGGCACGTCGAGGCTGTTCATCGCCTCGGGGCGGTTCAGGCGGACCGTCGCCACCCCGTCGTCGAGCACGAGCACCACCGGGCCCTGGGTCGCCGAGCCGGAGATCGTGAGGTCGTCCCGGGAGGTCGTCGCGTGGTCGCTCATGGAGCACAGTGTGGCAGCCGCGCGTCCGTGGGAGGGCCTGTGCTGCGCCCGGGGACTCCGATAGGGGATACTGGTCGCCGCGCCACGCAGGGGCGCGCCAGCGAGTCGACAAGGAAGAGGTGCCGCATGGCGGCAATGAAGCCGCGGACGGGTGATGGTCCGCTCGAGGTCACCAAGGAGGGCCGCGGCATCGTCATGCGGGTCCCGCTCGAGGGCGGCGGACGCCTGGTGGTCGAGCTCAACGCCGAGGAGGCCACCAACCTCGGTGACGCCCTCAAGAACGTCGTCGGGTGAAGGCCCCGGTCCTCCCGGTCCAGCCCTCCCCACCCCAGGTCGCCCTGAGCGACCGTCCGGCGCACCTGCTGCACGGCGCAGAGGTGATCGCCGTGCCTGTCGTGCCCGCCCCGGGCCACGACCCCCACGACTCCCACGACGCGAGCCGGCCCCCCACGCTCCTGCTCGGGCCCGGGGGCGACGACCTCTCCCGGGCGCTCGGCCTCGACCTCCTGGCGGTGCTGGACGACGCCCGGGCCACCGGCGCCGCGGGCGAGGTGATCCGGCTTCCCGTGCCGCTCGGCGGCCCCGAGCAGTCGAGCCTGCGCCTGGTGCTGCTGGTGGGCACCGGCGACCAGGGGACCGACGCGCTGCGTCGCGCCGGTGCCGCGGTCGCCCGTGCCGGGCGGGGCTGGTCGACGGTCGTCACCAGCATCGCCGCCGCCGTCGACGACGACGGGCTGCAGGCGTTCGTGGTGGGTCTCGTCCTCGGCTCGTTCGGCTTCACCTGGCACTCGTCGCCGCCCGAGGCGCCCCCGGCCGAGCAGGTCGTGCTCGCCGCGCTGCCGACCGCGGCGGCGCTGCGCCCCGTGCTCGACCGCGCCCTGGCGCTCGGTGGGGCCGGCTGGCGCTCCCGCGCCCTCGCCACGGTGCCCTCGAACCTGAAGAACCCGGCCTGGCTGGCCGACCAGGCCCGCGACGTCGCGGCCGCGGCGGGCCTGGAGTGCCGGGTCTGGGACGAGACCGACCTCGAGCGCGAGGGCTTCGGGGGTCTGCTCGGCGTCGGTCGCGCCTCGGCCACGCCGCCGCGCCTGGTCCGCCTCGACTACGCCCCACCGGAGGCCGGACGACGTACGCCGACCGTGGTGCTGGTCGGCAAGGGCATCACCTTCGACTCCGGCGGGCTGTCGATCAAGCCCGCGGAGGGCATGGCCACCATGAAGCGCGACATGACCGGCAGTGCGGTCGTGCTCGCGACGATGGCCGCGCTGGGCGACCTCGGCTGCCCGGTGCGGGTCGTGGGCCTGCTGGCCCTCGCCGAGAACGCCGTCTCCGGGAGCGCGCTCCGTCCCGGCGACGTGCTGCGCCACTACGGCGGCCGCACCACGGAGGTCACCAACACCGACGCCGAGGGTCGCCTGGTCCTGGCCGACGCGATGGCCTACGCCGTCGCCGAGGTCCGGCCCGACGCGATCGTCGACGTCGCGACCCTCACCGGCGCGGCCAAGGTGGCGCTGGGCCAGCAGGTCGGCGCGCTCTTCGCCAACGACGACGCCCTCGCCGCGAGCGTCGGCGACGCCGCGCGCCGCGCGGGGGAGCCGCTGTGGCGGATGCCGCTGCACGGCGCCTACGAGGACAAGCTCGCCTCGCCCGTCGCCGACTCCGACAACGCCGGCAAGGGTCCCGGCGCGATCCTGGCGGCGCTGTTCCTCCAGCACTTCACCGGCGGTCTGCCGTGGGCGCACCTCGATGTGGCCTCCGTGGGCGACGTGCCGGAGGAGCGCCACGAGTGGACCGCAGGTCCCTCGGGCTTCGGCGCGCGAGCGCTGCTGGAGTGGCTCGGCAGCCCCGAGCCGCTGGCGGGCGTCCGCCCGCGCGCCTAGCGACCCGGCGACCTCACCGGGGACGTGCGGCGGGTCAGTCGACCAGCGTCGCCAGCAGCAGGCCGCCACCGATCGGCAGCAGCACGGGGACGAGGTCCTCACGGTCGGCGATCCTGCCGACCAGCTCCCGGGTGGCGACCGTGTCCTCGTCTCGGCGGGCCGGGTCGGCCACCCGGCCCTGCGCGAGGGCGTCGCTGAGTGCCACGACGCCCCCGGGCCGGAGCAGGCGCAGCGCCTCGTCGAGGTACGCCGCGTGCTCGCGGGGGTCCGCGTCGCACAGCACGAGGTCGTAGTGGCCGTCGGTCAGCCGGGGCAGCACGTCGAGGGCGGACCCGGCGATCGTGCGCACCCGCGAGGCCGCGACGCCGGCCTCGGCGAAGCTCTCGCGCGCCAGGCGCTGGTGCTCGGCCTCGACGTCGACGGTCGTGAGGACCCCGTCGGGACGCATGCCTTGCAGCAGCCACAGCCCGGAGACCCCGGTGCCGGTGCCGATCTCGACCACCGCGCGTGCTGCGAGCGCGCTGGCGACGAACCGCAGGGTCGCCCCGGCGCCGGGACTGGTGGTGGCGATCCCCACCTCGGCGGCCCGGGCGCGGGCCGCGACCAGCGCCTCGTCCTCGGCCACGTAGGAGTCGGCGAAGGACCAGCTGGCGGGCGAGACGGGCGTGGCGATGACGGCCTCCTGCGGACTGCGGGCACGGCGTACCCGTCGGTCCGACCACCGTAGCGCCAGCACGCCGTCCGCCGCCGCGAGCGCCGCGCGGGAACCCCGCGCGATCCCGGCTCGTTGGAGGAGACGGGACACGGCCCGTGCTCTCAGCCAGGTCTCAGTCCCAGCGCCTAGCCTGCGAGCCCGACCGACGCACCGCACCTCCCCACTTCCCCCCGACCTGGAGCCTCATGGACGCCACCGTGCCGCCGCCCTCCCCGGGCCCGTCCGAGGGACCCGCCGGTGAGGTGGTGCCGACCTGGCAGGAGGTCGTCGAGCGACACTCCGACCGGGTCTTCCGGCTGGCCTACCGGCTCACCGGCAACCGTCACGACGCCGAGGACCTGACCCAGGAGGTCTTCGTGCGGGTCTTCCGGTCCCTGGAGGGCTACACCCCGGGCACCTTCGAGGGGTGGCTGCACCGGATCACGACCAACCTGTTCCTGGACCAGGCGCGGCGCAAGCAACGCATCCGCTTCGACGCGCTCTCCGACGAGCGGGCCGACTCCCTCGAGGGGCACCTGCCCGAGCCTGGTGCGGCGTACGCCGACCGCACGTTCGACGACGACGTCGAGCGCGCCCTCGCGACGTTGGCGCCCGACTTCCGGGCCGCCGTCGTGCTGTGCGACGTCGAGGGACTCCCCTACGAGGAGATCGCGGAGATCCTCGGGACCAAGCTCGGCACCGTGCGCTCCCGCATCCACCGGGGTCGCGCGCAGCTCCGTGCGGCACTCGCGCACCGCGAGCCGGACGTGGGGCGGCGCCGCTACTCCGGGCCTGCGCCCGCCCCGACGACCGGCCGAGCAGGCAGCGCGACGACGACCTCGCCGACCGGACCGGTGCGCTCGCGGAGGTCGGTACCGTGATCGGCTCGCCCATCGGACACCTCGGATCGCGAGCCAGCGCGCTGCTCGACGGTCGTCTCGACCCCGACGAGGCGGAGCGGGCCTGGGAGCACGTGCACGGGTGTCACGCCTGCCGAGACCTCGTCGAGCGTGAGGGCTGGGTCAAGCAACGACTCTCCCGACTCTCCGCCGCCGGCGCCGACATCGGGGCGCCCGAGGGGCTGAAGGGCTCCCTGATCGGTCACGCGCACGACACCACCGGCGTCCGCCCCGACGTCGTCGAGCTCATCGGGGCCCCGTCCTTCGGCGGCGCGGCACCCGAGGACTCCCGGCGTCTCGTCACGCACCATCGTGCTCACCACGGCGCGCACGGCCGGCGCTCCCCGATCGCCGTCGTCGGCGGCGGCGCCGTCGGTGCGGCCGTGCTCGGCGTGCTGGCGCTCGGGGCGGCGCCCGCGCAGGCCCCCACGGGCCCGAGCGTCGAGCGGCGCACACCGGTGGCACAGCTCGGTCCGAGCGTGCCGCTGCGATCCTCCTCGTCGTCGGTCTTCTCCCAGATCGGCGACCGCACCCGCGTGCCCCGGCCGTGACCTCGTCGGTCCCCCGCCGCTCGCCGGCCCGGGGTTCGCGCCGGGTGAGCCCGGACGGGTGACGCCGTTGGCACGGCAGTGGATGATGTCGTCGTGACCGACGACCCCGCCTTCCCCGGACCCGCGCAGGACGACGGCGGACAGGGCGAGGAGACCCGGCCCCTCGGTCCCGTGACCGCGCCCGTGTCCGCACCTGGGTCCGGGCCGCCCGGCGACGCGTCGTTCCTTCCGCCCGACGAGGCGGCCTGGGTGCCGCCCGCCGGGCAGGACTCGACCTGGGCGCAGACCGCGACGTCGACCTACCCCGAGGTGCTCCCTGCGGCGCACGCAGGACCACCGCTACCGCCGGGGGGCACGCCCAGGGGCACGGTGCCGACGGCCTGCCCGCGTCGCTGGGCTTCTCGTCGCTGCCGCTCGCGACCGGGGCCGAGCAGCCCCGGGGTCGGGTCAGCGGCTGGGTGTGGCCGCTCGTGGCCGCGCTCGCCCTCGTGGTGGGGGTGGGCGGCGGTCTGGCCGGCGGCGCGATCTTCCAGCGGGTCTCCGACCCGGGTCCCGGCGCGGGACCGGTGCCGAGCGGGCTCGAGGGCGTCGACACCACCTCGTTGCCGCCCCTGTCCGCCGACGACGGATCCGTCGCGGCGGTGGCGCAGGAGATGCTGCCCCGGACCGTCCAGATATCGGCGGAGTACCAGGGACAGGCCGGCGGCGCCACCGGGTCGGGCTTCCTGCTGGACCGCCAGGGCCACGTCGTGACGAACAACCACGTCGTGGCCGACGCAGCGGACAACGACGGTCCGATCCAGGTCGTCGACCAGGACGGCAACCGTCTGGACGCCGAGGTCGTCGGTCGCAGCGCGGTCTACGACCTGGCCGTGCTGTCCGTGCCCGGCGCACGGGGCCGTGCCCCGGCCGCCCTCGGTCGGTCCCAGACGCTGCGCATCGGGGACACGGTCGTGGCGATCGGCTCGCCCCTGGGCCTCAGCTCGACCGTGACCTCGGGGATCGTCAGCGCGCTGAAGCGACCGGTGACCACGGGTGACTCGGACGAGGCCTCCTACATCAACGCCGTGCAGACCGACGCCGCCATCAACCCGGGAAACTCCGGAGGCCCGCTGGTCAACCTGCGTGGGCAGGTCGTCGGCGTGAACTCCGCGATCGCCACCGCCGGGAGCAGCGGGATCGGTGGTGCGAGCGCCGGCAACATCGGGGTGGGCTTCGCGATCCCGATCGAGCAGGTCCGGGTCACCGCCGACCAGATCCTGAGCACGGGGGAGGCGAGCTACCCGGTGATCGGGGCGCAGGTCGACACCGTCGGGACCGAGAACAACGGCGCCGAGATCAAGGAGGTCAACGGGGGCAGCCCGGCCGAGCAGGCGGGCCTGGTCACGGGGGACCGCGTCGTGGCCGTCGACGGCGAGCCGGTCACCGACGGCATCGCCCTGATCGTGGCCATCCGGGCCCACCAGCCGGGGGAGCAGGTCGACTTCACCATCGTGCGTGAGGGCGGGGAGCAGCAGGTCGAGGTCGCCCTCGGCTCCCAGACCGGGTGAGGGCAGACCGGGTGAGGACAGACCGGGTGAGGGCAGACCGGGTGCGAGCGGGCCGAGGTCAGGGGCCTCGCTCGTCGTCCGTCCCCGGTGAGGCGCCCCGGGCCGCCGCGTGCTCGTCCGGCTCGTCCGGCTCGCCCGAGCCGGCCGGCCCCGTCGGTTCCGCGAAGGGGTGCTGGGCCACGAACTCCTCGGCCTGGGCGTACATCGCGGCGATGTAGCTCTCGAGCCGGTCGGACTCGACGCGCCACTGACCACGGCCGCCGATCTTGATGGCCGGGAGGTCACCCCGCCTGACCAGGGCGTAGACCTGCGCGCTGGAGGTGTTGAGCACCTCTGCGACGTCGGCGAGGGTGAGGAAGCGGGGCGTGGCGGCCATGGAGGCATGGTGGCACCTCGGGCGCTCCCCGCGCCCGCCGCCCGCCCCGGCCTGTGCACCGGCGACACCCGGGCCGGGGAGCCCGTCGCTGGGCCGGCTGTGGACAGACCGTGACGGAGGGGCGCGGGGGAGGTCATGATGTCCCGGTGCTCCTTCGAGGCGCCGACCGGCGCGAGAGTCCGTCCGCCGCGCCGGGCCAGCTCCCGCCCGCCGCACAGCGGTCGTCCGTCGGGCCGTGGCGCGACCCCCGGCTGTGGGCCGGGGTGCTCGTGGTCGCCGCCTGCGTGGTGCTGGGCGCCCGCCTGCTGGCCGCCGTCGACGACTCCGTCGAGGTGTGGTCCGCGGCCGCGGACCTGGGTCCGGGAGACCAGCTCGGCGCCGACGACCTCGTCGCCACCCGGGTGCGCTTCGTCGACGCCGCAGACCTCACCCGCTACCTCCGCGTCGAGGACCGGCTGCCCGCCGGGTCGGCCCTGACCAGGTCGGTCGCGGCCGGTGAGCTGCTGCCCCGTTCCGCGCTGGGAGACCCGGCCGACTCCGGCACCGTGCAGGTCGCGGTCGCCGTCGACGACGTCCGGGTGCCGAGCTCGGTGACCGCGGGCTCGGTGGTCGACGTCTACCTCGTCCCCGCCGCCGGCTCCGGCGCAGCCGGACTGGACGACGCCGGCTCGGACGGGGCGGGGAGTGCGCGCAGGCGGGACGACCTCGTCCTCGAGGACGTCACCGTCGTGGCGTCGTCGGTGGACGAAGGGTTCGGCTCGGTCGGCGAACGCAAGCTCGAGCTCGCCGTCCCGTCGGCTGACGTCGCCGACTACTTCCGGCGCGTCGCGGGCGAGCCCGACCCGGTGCTCAGCGTGGTGCGCCAGTCGTGATCGTCGTCCTCGTCGTGGCTGCGGGGGCCGGGTGGGAGTCCGAGGCGCTGCGCACCCTCGGCGAGGACCCGGGCATCGTGGTGCTCAAGCGGTGCGTCGACGTCGACGACCTCCTGGCGACGGCCGCGACGGGCCAGAGCGACGTGGCCGTGCTCGGGTTGGACGCACCCGGCCTGGACGCGGCGGCGACCTCGCTGCTGCGCCGTCACGGCGTCGCCCCCGTCGTGGTCGCACCCACCCGTCGCGCCGGCGCCCGGGACCCCGGGATCGAGGCGGCCCGGCTCCACGCCCGGCGTCTGGGGCTCACGCTGCTGATCGCCGACGACGAGGTCGAGGCGCTGCCCGCGATGGTCGCCCGCGCCGCCGCCGAGACGCCGGGACAGATCCCCGGCCCGGTCGGGGAGAGCCACGACGCGCCGGAGGACCTGCGCGCCGGGCCCGCGCCGGCCGAGCAGGTGCTCGACCCGGTCCCCGGCGGGCGCATCGTCGTGGTGTGGGGCCCGGCGGGCGCACCCGGGCGGAGCACCGTCGCGCTCGCGCTGGCGGCTGAGCTCGCGCGACGCCGACGGCGCACGGTCCTCGTGGACGCGGACGCCAGGGCGCCCAGCCTGGCCCAGCAGCTCGGGATCCTCGACGAGGTCTCGGGCCTCCTCGCGGCAGCCCGGCTCGCCGCCGTCGGGCGGCTCGAGGAGCAGCTACCCACGGTGCAGCGGGCCCTGGACCCCCGGCTCTCGATCGTCACCGGCCTGCCACGCCCCGACCGGTGGAGCGAGGTGCGACCGGGCGCGGTCGAGACGTTGCTCAGTGCCGCGAGGGACCGGGGTGAGGTCGTCGCCGACGTCGCCTCCTCCCTCGAGGACGACCCGCACGCCGACCTCACCGGTCGTCCCGGCCGCGACGCGATCACCCTCGAGGCGCTCGCGTGCGCCGACGCCGTGGTCGCCGTCGGCGCCGCCGACCCCGTCGGGCTCGCCCGGCTCGCGCGGGGCCTCGCCGAGCTGCGCGAGCTCGTCCCCGGCGTCGAGGTCCACCTGGTGGTCAACCGGATGCGGCCCAGCCTGGGCTGGTCCGAGCACGAGGTGACCCGCATGCTGGATGGCTTCGCCCGTACCGAGTCGGTGCACTTCCTGCCCGACGACGTCCCCACGACGGATCACGCGCTCGTCACCGGACGTACCCTCCTCGAGGCGCGCGAGAGCCCCCTGTCCCGCGGCGTCGCTGCGGTGGTCGACTCCTGCTGGCCCGCGACGCGCGCCGCCGACCACGCCCGGGTCGACGAGGCGACCACCGCTCGCGCGGACCCGCGTCCTGCTCCCGGCGTCGCACGCCGGCTCAGGAGGAGAAGAGGAGCGCGAGACCACCGGCGGTGAAGAAGACCATCACCAGCAGCAGGGGCAGCTGACCGGTCAGGTGGGACCTGCGCGGCAGCAGCGCGATGGCGCGTTCGTGGGAGGCGACGACGGCCAGCACGTGGCCGGCGACGACCGCCGCGACCTTCAGGACCGCCAGGAACGACGGGTGCTCGGAGATCCAGTAGCTCACCGTCAGCCCCGAGGTGCCGAACCAGTCCTGGCCCCGCGAGAGGGGGTCGCTGACCTGGGTGAGCGTGACCTGACCGCGCTCCCACCAGTACGTCGTGTAGTGCGCGACCATGTAGCCGGCCACGATGGGAGCCAGCGTCGGCGCGAACGCCCTGGGCAGGCTGCGGCGACGCACGCCCGGCTCGACCGGGGTCGCGACGCAGCCGAGGGCGAAGAGCACCCCGACCAGCAGGCAGGTGCCGACGAGTCCCGCGTTGGCCAGCAGCGTCGTCGAGTCCGAGCCCGCCAGCAGGCGCGACCACCAGGCGGACTCCCGGTAGGAGTCGTAGGCGGTGGAGCCGAGGAGCACCGCGACGACGGCCACCAGCCCCGGACCCGGGCTGGTGCTGGCGAGGCCGGCGAGCGGGCTGCGCACCCGCAGGGTGCCTTCCTCGACGTGCCACACCGAGAGGCGGGCCAGCAGCGTGGAGTAGACCTCGAAGGGGTCGGCACGCGCGAAGAATCCGGTGCCGAACACCGCGCCGCCGACGAGCATCACGCCGAGGTAGGTCGCCAGCCAGAGGCGGACCGGGCCCAGCTCGGTGGCGTGCGGGTAGACGAGCTCGAACCACACGAAGGCGAACAGCCCGAGGGCCGCGGGCCAGGAGCCCAGTCGCTCCGGGTAGCGGGCGATCCCGCGCTCGGGGTCGGCGCCCGTCGCGCGCGCGAGCAGCGAGACCAGGGTGCGGTGCGGACTGATCGCCTTCCACGCGGGTCCCAGCAGGATCGAGGCCGGCACGATGCCGACCCACCACCAGACCAGGAAGATCCCGAAGACCGGGTTGATCAGCAGGTCCTGACCCGCGACCGTGACCAGCACGAGGTAGGCCAGCGACAGCAGGCCCAGCAGGCGCAGCGCGAGCTGGACCGGGCCGGAGAGCACCACGGTCCCGAGCAGGGGCACGGCTCGTCCGCGCACGCGCGGCGAGCCCTCCCCGTAGCGCTGTCGACGCCAGGCCAGGGCGAGCACGGTGAAGGAGACGACCAGCGCGGCCACCGACCCCGCGACCGCCAGCGACAGCGGGACCGGGAGGTCCTTCTGCCCGCCCAGGCCGTGAGCGAGCGGAGCCGGGTCGAGCGAGCCCGTCGGCAGCAGCACTCAACGCACCTCGAGCTGCACGAGCAGCTGCCGTACGGCGCCGCGCAGCTCGACCTGGACCACCCCGGGGGCCTCGACGGTGAAGCTGCAGGTCGTCGTGCCCGGCTCGTAGGGGTAGTCGTGCTCCACGCCGGGGTCGTCGGAGCGCACGTGCACCTCACCCTCGGAGTCGGACTTGATCACGAGCGCGACCCGTTGCCCGGCCTGCACCGCGATGCGCTCGTCGACGGGCGTGACCGTGTCGCCGTCGATGCTCACCTCGACCGTCCTGGTGACGGGGACCCCGGCCGTCGCCGTCGGGTCCGCGCCGCAGGCGGTGACGGCCGTCGCGATGAGGCTCAGGGCCAGCAGCAGCGCACCCACGCGCAAGGGCCCCGGGCGCACGGACAGCATCGGGATCCTCTCGGTGAGCGGGTCGTGGAGGTCGGGTGGCGCCGTCGGGGCGCGGGGACTCTGCCAGAATCCCACGACGGACAAGCCGCACCCGCGCGAGGACGGGGGAGCGCGGCGCCAGCGACGTGGGGAGGACCTCTCATGGCCGAGCGGCTGCGCCCCCGCGACCTGGCGTTCCTGACCGAGGAGACGCTCGAGGCCCCGCGGCACAACACCACGATCGACATCGTCGACCCCGGGCAGGAGGGTTTCGACCACCAGCGCTTCGTCGACCTGGTCCGCGACCGGATCGCCTTCGTGCCCCGGTTCCGCCAGCGGGTGCAGTCGGTCCCCGGGGGCCTGGCCAACCCGATGTGGGTCGACGACTCGTCCTTCGACCTCGGCTACCACGTGCGGCGCAGTGCCCTGCCCCGTCCGGGCAACCGCGAGCAGCTGCGCGACCTCGTGGCCCGGATCGCCTCGCGCCCGCTGGACCGCGGGCGACCCCTGTGGGAGATCTACGTCGTCGAGGGCCTCGAGGACGCGCAGGTGGCGATCCTGTCCAAGACCCACCAGGCCCTGGTCGACGGCGTGGAGACCGTCGACCTCGTGCAGGTCCTGCTCGACTCGCGGCAACGACCCCCCGCCGGTGTGGTCCCCGACGTCGACGACTGGCGACCGGCGCGTCGCCGTTCGCCGCTGGCCCTGGCCGGGGAGGCCGTGCGCGACTCGCTCGCCTCGCCCACGACGCTCGTCGACACCGTGCGCAGCGGCTCCGACCGAGCTCGTCTGGTCGCGGAGTCGGCGGGCCGGCGTGGCCGCGGGGTGCTGGGTGCCCTCGCCGGGCGCGGCCCCGACCGCACGACGGCGTTCGTCGGCCCGCTCTCGCAGCAGCGTCGTGTGGTCACGGTCGACACGCACCTGGCCGACTACCGCCTCGTGCGAGAGACCCACGGCGGCACGGTCAACGACGTCGTCCTGGCCGCCGTGACCGGGGCGCTGCGGGCCTGGCTGATGACGCGCCAGGAGTCCCTGGGTGGCATCGGCTCCGTGCGGGCGGTCGTCCCCCTCGCCATGATCGACGAGGACCTCGAGGCCACGTCGCTGGGCAGCCAGATCGGGGTCCACGAGGTCGACCTCCCCGTCGGCGAGGCGAGCCCGGTCGTGCGCCTGCACCAGGTGTCGTACTCGTTCGTGGCCCACGCCGCGACCGGCAAGAGCGTGGCCGCGGACCGGCTCGCGGGGATCGCGGGGTTCGCGCCGGCGACCTTCCACGCCGTCGGCGGCCGCGTCGCCGCGCAGCACCTGCGTCGCGGCTTCTCGCTGAGCGTGACCAACGTGCCGGGCCCCCAGGAGTCGCTGTACGCCGCGGGTGCGCGGCTCGTGGCCTCCTACCCGGTCCCCCCGCTGCCCCCGCACCACCGTCTCGCGATCGGCGTGACCTCCTACGACGGCCTCGTCTGCTACGGCATCACCGCGGACCGCGACTCGGTGCCCGACGCCGACGTCCTGGGCAGCTGCCTGTCCGAGGCCCTCGCCGAGCTCGTCGACGCCTCGTCCGCCGCGCGGGCGCCCCGTGGGCGCGGGTCGCGGACGGTGGGCGGGCCCGGGACGGCAGGTCGGTCGTGACGAAACGGGTCTTCGTGCCCGTCACGATGAGCCTGCTCGCGCGCCACGTCGAGGACGGTGAGGTGCCGAGCGGGCAGGAACGGCTGGTCGTCGAGCAGGAGGACGAGGCCAGCGAGCACGCCGCGCTCGTCGAGGCCGCCGAGCTGTGCGAGGAGGCCGACCGCGGCGGTCGCCGCGTCGTCCTCGTGGCCGAGATCGGCGACGAGGAGGACCCGGACCAGCCGCTGGCCCTGCGACGGCTGGTCGCGGTCCACTGCGACCCCGTCGACGGTGCCCGCACGCCCGGGGAGGATCTCGGCTGGTACGGGGTGCAGGAGATCCCGGCGCTGCTCGCCGGACAGCTGTAGGAGCGGCGCCCCCGGGCCGGCCCCGGCCCCCGCGACGGCGGGGCGCCCGGCGATTTCGACAACGTCGTGCCGTCGGTGACACGATCTCAGGATGGACGCGACCACGACTCCTCCGGCCCCGGTCAACGAGCCGACGCTCACCTACGCCCCCGGCACGCCCGAGCGTGACGAGCTGCTGCGCGAGATCGAGCGACTGGAGTCCGCCCAGCACCCCATGCCCGCGCACATCGGCGGCGAGCGGCGCGAGGCCGGGGGCCGGGAGATCCGCGTCGTGCAGCCGCACGACCACGCCCACGTGCTCGGGGTGACCCGCAACAGCACCCGCCAGGACGCACAGGCCGCGATCGACGCCGCCACCGAGGCTGCCCCGGAGTGGCGCCGGATGTCGCTGGACGCACGCTGCGCGGTGATCCTCAAGGCCGCCGACCTGCTCGCCGGCCCGTGGCGACAGCGTCTGAACGCCGCCACCGTGCTCGGCCAGTCCAAGACCGCCGTGCAGGCCGAGATCGACGCCGCCTGCGAGCTGATCGACTTCTGGCGCTTCAACGTGCACTACGCCAAGCAGATCGCCGCCGAGCAGCCGATCGCGAACAGCCCGGGACTGTGGAACCGCACCGACCACCGCTCGCTCGAGGGCTTCGTCTACGCCATCACCCCCTTCAACTTCACCGCCATCGCCGGCAACCTGCCCACCGCGCCGGCGCTGATGGGCAACACCGTGCTCTGGAAGCCCTCGCCCACCCAGCAGCTCGCCGCGTCGCTGACCATGGAGCTGCTCGAGGAGGCCGGCCTGCCGCCGGGCGTGATCAACCTGCTCCCGGGCGACGGCCTCGAGGTCTCCCGGGCCGCGCTGACCCACCGCGACCTCGCGGGGATCCACTTCACCGGGTCGACCCCGACCTTCCAGCACCTGTGGAGCACCATCGGGGAGAACATCACCGGCTACCGGACCTACCCGCGCATCGTGGGGGAGACCGGCGGCAAGGACTTCATCGTCGCCCACCCCTCCGCGGACCCCGACGTGCTGCGGGTGGCGATGCTGCGCGGCGCCTTCGAGTTCCAGGGCCAGAAGTGCTCGGCCGCGTCGCGCGCCTACGTCCCGCGCTCGGTGTGGTCGGTGATCAAGGACCAGCTCGTCGCCGACACCGAGAACCTCTCGATGGGCGACCCGACCGACCTGTCGCACTTCATGGGCGCGGTCATCGACGACCGGGCCTTCGCCAAGCACACCGCCGCCCTGGACCGGGCGGCGCGTTCGGCCACGCTCGACGTCGTCGCGGGCGGCACGACCGACGACTCGGTCGGCTACTTCGTGCGGCCGACCATCGTCGAGTCCTCGGACCCCACCGACGAGATGTTCACGACCGAGTACTTCGGACCGATCCTGGCCGTGCACGTCTACGAGGACGGTGACTTCGAGCAGGTCGTGCGGGGGATGGAGTCGATCGCGCCGTACGCCCTGACCGGCGCGATCATCGCCCAGGACCGTCGCGTGGTCGAGTGGGCCCAGGAGGAGCTGCGCTTCGCCGCCGGCAACTTCTACGTCAACGACAAGCCGACCGGTGCCGTCGTGGGGCAGCAGCCGTTCGGTGGGGCCCGCGCCTCGGGGACCAACGACAAGGCCGGGGCTCCGGTGAACCTGCTCCGGTGGACCTCGCCGCGATCGATCAAGGAGAACTTCGTGCCGCCGAAGGACCACCGCTACCCGCACATGGCCTGACGGTGGTGGCGCTGCACCTGGGCTCGCTGCACCCCGTCGAGACGGCTCTGACGTTCGTGCTGGCCTTCGGGCCGTTCGTGGTCCTCGCGGTCGTGTGGTTCGTGCGCCGCGGGGACGATCAGCGCGAGAGGTAGTCCCGACCGACCCGGTTCTCGGCCCTCAGCGCCTTGAGCAGCATGTCGCCGATCAGGCTCTCCACCTTGCCGCCGACGACGGGGATCTTGACCTTGATCTCCATCGACACCGTCTCCGTGGTGGTGCCGCCGCTCTCCTCGAGACCGACCGTGCCGGCGACCTCACCGGGCTTGCCGGGGATGTCGATGGTGATCTCGGCCGCGGACGACGTCGTCCAGGTCTCCCGCTGGACGATGCGCAGCGTGTCGCCCGCGATCTTCTTCGCGAAGGAGGGCAGGCCCTGGGCCGATCGCTGCTGGTCGACGACGACCGTCTTGGGCCCCGGGCCGGCCGGATCGATGTCGATGTCGCTGGTCGCCACGTGCTGCGCCCGGCACACCTCCTCGCGGAAGGCCGGGTCGCCGAGCATGGCGGCGACGTCCTGCAGGGGGGCCTCGTAGGTCAGCTCGTGGCGGATCTTCTTGCTCATGGCGCACATCATGTCGCAGACATCGGGTGGAGGCGACGTGGGTCCGTCCCGGGACGCGGCGGGTCGTCGGTCGGGTGGCACGGCGCGCCTCGGGCCCCTAGGGTCACAGGCGTGTCAACGGCGACGCAGGTCACGGACAAGCAGCAGCTGCTCGAGCAAGCAGTGGAGCTGGCCCGCCACGGCAAGGGCAGCGGGGGGCCGCCCCACGAGCGGGTCGGCGACCTGCTGGGCGCCTACTACCGCCACACGGCGGCCGAGGACGTCGTCGAGCGGGGCGCGGCCGACCTCTACGGCGCCTTCGCCTCCCAGTGGCGCCTGGCCCTGGAGCGGCGCCCGGGCACCGCGCGGGTCCGCGTCAGCACACCCACGCCGGGCGAGGTCGGGTGGTCCGCGGCCGGTCACTCGGTGGTCGAGGTCGTCGTCGACGACATGCCGTTCCTCGTCGACTCGCTGACCATGGAGCTCTCGCGTCAGCTGCGCGAGGTCCACCTCGTCGTGCACCCCACCTACCTCGTGCAGCGCGACGACGACGGCGGGCTCGAGCAGGTGCGCACGACCGAGCCCGGCGGGAGCGCCACGGCGCACGGCGCCGTGCGCGAGTCGTGGATGCACGTCGAGATCGACCGGCTGCGTGACGACGACGACCCGGCCGAGATCGCCCGCCGCATCGATCAGGTGCTGGGCGACGTCCGTGCCGCCGTCCAGGACTGGGAGGCGATGCACGAGCGCGTCCGCGCCATCGTCGAGGGTCTGGAGCACCATCCTCCCGCGGGCCTCGACCAGGACGAGATCGCTCAGGCGAGCGAGCTGCTGACCTGGCTCGCCGACGAGCACTTCACCTTCCTCGGCTACCGCGAGTACGACCTCGACCAGGAACGCATCGACGGAGCCGACGAGGACGTCCTGCGGCCGCGGGCCGGCAGCGGACTGGGTGTCCTGCGCGGTGGCGACCACGTCTCGGAGTCCTTCGCCCGGTTGCCGGGCCCGGTCAAGGACCGGGCCCGGGAACGCACGCTCCTCGTGCTGGCCAAGGCCAACTCGCGCGCCACCGTGCACCGCCCGGCCTACCTCGACTACGTCGGGGTGAAGACCTTCGACGACCAGGGCGCGGTCACCGGCGAGCGTCGCTTCATCGGGTTGTTCTCGAGCGCGGCCTACACCGAGTCGCTGACCCGCATCCCCCTGGTGCGCGAGAAGGCCGCGCTCGTCCTGGAGCGCAGCGGGTTCGATGCGCGCAGCCATGCGGGCAAGGCGCTGATGGACACGCTCGAGACCTACCCCCGCGACGAGCTGTTCCACACCGACGTCGAGGACCTCGCGCCGCTGGTGGAGGCGGCGATGCGGGCACGCGAACGCCGGGCGCTGCGCCTGTTCGTGCGCCGTGACACCTACGGTCGCTACCTCTCGGTGCTGGTCTACCTGCCGCGCGACCGCTACAACACCGCGGTGCGGCAGAAGTTCGCGGACCTGCTGCGCGGGCGCTTCGCCGCCGAGTCCGTGGAGTTCACGGTGCGGATCAACGAGTCGACCACCGCGCGGGTGCACTTCGTCGTGCGGATGGCCAAGGGCCAGGTGCTGCCCGAGGTCGACACCGCCGAGCTCGAGCGCCGTCTCGGTGAGGCCTCCCGCTCCTGGCGGGACGACTTCTCGGCCGCCGTCCTCACCGAGTACGGCGAGGAGTCGGGGTCCCGGCTGGCCCGCCGCTACGCCGACGCCTGGCCCGAGGGCTACAAGGAGGACTTCACCGCGCGCACCGCCTCCCTCGACCTGGGCCGCCTGGAGGCGATCGAGGGTGACGAGGGCAGCGACCTCGTGCTCTACGAGCCCGTCGACGCAGGTCCGGGGGAGGCCAGGCTCAAGATCTTCCGGGTGGGTCCCCCGCTCTCGCTCTCCCGCGTGCTGCCGACGCTGAGCTCGATGGGTGTCGAGGTGGTCGCCGAACGGCCCTACGAGCTGCTCGGGCTGGACCGGCCCTCCCACATCTACGAGTTCGGCCTGCGCCACGGCGAGGCCCTGCCCGAGGACGCACGCCGACTGTTCAGCGACGCGGTGCGCGCGGTCTGGGACGGCGCCAACGAGATCGACGGGTTCAACGCGCTCGTGCTCGCGGCCGGCCTGAGCTGGCGGCAGTCGACCGTGCTCCGGGCCTACGCCAAGTACATGCGTCAGGGGCAGACCCCCTTCGCCCTGGACTACATCGAGGAGGCCCTCGCCTCCAACGTCGAGATCGCCCGGCTCCTGGTCGCCCTGTTCGAGGCTCGGTTCGACCCGGACCTCGGAGCCGGTGACGACCCGGGGCGCACCGAGCGCACCGCGGACATCGAGACCCGCATCGAGCACGCCCTCGACGACGTGGCCAGCCTCGACCAGGACCGGATCCTGCGCTCCTACCTGGCCCACGTGCGCGCGACCATGCGCACCAGCTACTTCCGTCCCGGCGCGGACGGGCGGCCCCGGCCCTACCTGGCGCTCAAGCTGGAGCCGTCGGCGGTCCCGGACCTGCCCGAGCCGCGACCGCGCCACGAGGTGTTCGTCTACTCCCCCCGCGTCGAGGGCGTGCACCTGCGCTTCGGCCCGGTGGCGCGTGGAGGACTGCGCTGGTCGGACCGTCGCGACGACTTCCGCACCGAGATCCTCGGCCTGGTCAAGGCGCAGATGGTCAAGAACACCGTGATCGTGCCGGTCGGCGCCAAGGGCGGGTTCTTCGCCAAGCAGCTCCCCGACCCCTCCGACCGGGAGGCCTGGATGGCCGAGGGTGTCGCGGCGTACGAGACGTTCATCTCGGGGCTGCTCGACATCACCGACAACCTCGTCGACGGGCGGAGCGTCCCCACGCCCCAGGTGGTCAGTCACGACGGGGACGACTCCTACCTCGTGGTCGCAGCCGACAAGGGCACCGCGACGTTCTCCGACATCGCCAACCGGATCTCGTTGGAGCGCGACTTCTGGCTCGGTGACGCCTTCGCCAGCGGCGGGTCGGTCGGCTACGACCACAAGGCGATGGGCATCACCGCGCGCGGCGCCTGGGTCTCGGTCCAGCGGCACTTCCGCGAGCGCGGCATCGACTGCCAGGCCGAGGACTTCACCTGCGTCGGTGTGGGGGACATGTCCGGTGACGTGTTCGGCAACGGGATGCTGTGCTCCGAGCACATCCGGCTCGTCGCCGCCTTCGACCACCGCCACATCTTCCTCGACCCCACCCCGGACGCGGCGACCTCCTTCGCCGAGCGGCAGCGGCTCTTCGAGCTGCCGCGCTCGAGCTGGGCCGACTACGACACCGAGGCGATCTCCGAGGGCGGGGGGGTCTTCGCGCGCACCATGAAGTCGATCCCCGTCGGCGCCGAGGTGCGTGCGGCGCTGGGGCTCGAGGACGAGGTCGAACGACTGACGCCCCACGAGCTGATGCGCGCCATCCTCTCGGCCCCGGTCGACCTGCTGTGGAACGGCGGGATCGGCACCTACGTCAAGGCCGCCTCCGAGACCCACGCCGACGCCGGTGACAAGGCCAACGACGCCATCCGCATCGACGGCCGCCACCTGCGCGCCCGGTGCGTGGGCGAGGGCGGCAACCTCGGTCTCACCCAGGCCGGGCGCATCGAGTACGCCCTGCGGGGCGGCGGGGGCGCGGGCGGTCGGATCAACACCGACTTCATCGACAACTCCGCCGGCGTCGACACCTCCGACCACGAGGTCAACCTCAAGATCCTCCTCGACAAGGTGGTCGGCGACGGGGACCTGACGACCAAGCAGCGCAACGCCACCCTGGCCTCGATGACGGACGAGGTCGCCGACCTCGTGCTGCGCGACAACATCGAGCAGAACCTGTCCCTGGCCAACGCAGGGGCCAACGCGCCCTCGCTGCTGCACGTGCACGAGACGTGGATCAAGCGGCTCGAGCGCGACGGCGTGCTCGACCGCGAGCTCGAGGGACTGCCCTCGCGCCGAGAGGTACGCCGGCGCCTGGAGCGCCGCGAGGGGCTGAGCAACCCCGAGCTGTCGGTGCTGATGGCGTGGACCAAGATCGTCCTCGAGCAGGAGCTCCTGGCCGGCGACCTGCCCGACGACCCCTGGTTCGAGCAGGACCTGCTGTCGTACTTCCCCCGGCTCATCCGCGAGGACTTCGCCGAGCAGGCGCGCAGCCACCCGCTGCGGCGCGAGATCATCGTCACCCAGGTGGTCAACGACCTCGTCAACGTCGCGGGCATGACGTACTGGCCGCGGCTGGAGGCGGAGACCGGCGCACCCGTGGCCGACCTGGTCCGGGCCAACTTCGTGGCGCGCATGATCGTGGGCTCCGAGGAGCTGCGCGCGGAGGTCGCGGCCCTCGACAACCGCCTCGACGCACAGGTCCAGACCCGGATGCGCATCGAGATGCGCACCCTGGTCGAGCGGGCCTCGCGGTGGCTGGTCAGCCAGCGCCGGTCCCCGATCGAGACGGCGTCCACCGTCGAGGCGCTGGGGGAGCCGATGCGCCGCACGATGGCGCGACTGCCCGACATCATGACCGGGGCCGAGCTCGCGTCCTTCGAGGACCGGCGCGACCGGCTCGTCGAGGCCGGTGCCGAGGAGGACCTCGCCGTGCGCGTGGCGGTGCTGCCGCCGGCGTACCTGCTGCTCGGGGTCGTGGAGATCGCCCAGCGCGGCGACCTCGACCCCGAGGAGGTCGCCCGGGTCCACTTCACCCTCGGCGAGCGGCTGGGCCTGCCGGCGCTCGTCTCGCGGATCCTGGGGCTGCCGCGTCGCGACCAGTGGGAGACCATGGCCCGCGCCGCGCTGCGCGACGACCTGCACGCCGTCCACGCCGACCTGACCACCTCGGTCATCGAGCAGACCTCGTCCGAGGAGGACGCGGCCTCCCGGGTCGCGGCCTGGGAGCAGGCGCAGTCCGAGGTCGTCACGCGGGCGGTCGACACCCTGCAGCGGATCTGCGGGGACGACGAGGCGGACCTCGCCCGGATGTCGGTCGCGCTGCGCGTGGTGCGCGGGCTGCGCGCCAGCGGCTGAGCGGGGAGCGATTCGCCCCTGTCGGCGGGTCGATCTATCCTTGGTAGCCGATGTCAACCAGCTCAGCGCAGCCCCCCGTCGTCGGGCCGGATCCCGACCAGCAGCCCCCCGCCGGAGTCCACTCGCTGTGGCGGCTGCGCGGCTACCTGCGCCCGCACGTGCGCACGCTCGCCATCATGCTCGCCACCGCACTGGTCGGCATCGGGCTGTCGATCGCCATCCCGCTGGTCACCAAGGCGATCATCGACGGGCCTGTGACGAACGGTGAGATCGGCCTGATCTGGCCGCTCGGCCTGCTCGCCATCGGCCTCGGCGTCCTGGAGGCGGCGCTGATCCTGTGGCGGCGCTGGATCCAGTCCAGCGCGGTGCTCTCGATCGAGACCGCCCTGCGCCACGACCTCTACGAACGGCTCCAGGAGCTGCCGATGGGCTTCCACAGCCGCTGGCAGTCCGGGCAGCTGCTCTCCCGGGCGACCACCGACCTCTCGGCCATCCGCCGCTTCAGCGGGTTCGGGATGCTCTTCCTGGTCATCAACGTGCTCCAGCTCGTCGTGGTGACCCTGGTGCTGCTCGCGATGTACTGGCCGCTCGGTCTGGTGGTGGCGGCGACCGCCGTGCCCATCGTCTGGCTCTCGATGCGCTTCGAGAAGCGCTACGTCGTGGTCTCGCGCCGGGTGCAGGACGAGCAGGGCGACCTCGCCACGCTCTCCGAGGAGGGCGCCGTCGGGATCCGGGTGATCAAGTCCTTCGGTCGCAGCGAGCACGTCGCGCAGCGCTACGAGCAGGCCGCGACCACCCTGCTGGAGACCAGCGTCGCCAAGGTCCGGCTCTCCGCGAAGTTCTGGACGTTCCTCGAGGGCATCCCCAACCTCGCGGTCGTCGTGGTCCTGCTGCTCGGCGCGATCGGCGTCGGCAACGGGGCGCTGAGCCCGGGCGAGCTCGTCGCGTTCATCACCCTGCTGCTCTCGCTGGTCTGGCCGGTCGCCTCGCTCGGGGTGATCCTGGCGATGTCGCAGGAGGCGATGACCGCCGCGGCGCGCGTGCTGGAGATCCTCGACACCGAGCCCGACGTCGTCGGCGGCACCGAGCAGATCGCGCAGCCGCGGGGGCACCTGCGCTTCGAGGCCGTCGACTTCTCCTTCCCCGACGCGCCCGACGAGCCGGTGCTGCGCGGCGTCGACCTCGAGCTCCTGCCCGGCGAGACGATCGCGCTGGTCGGTGCCACCGGCTCCGGCAAGTCGGTGCTGACCTCCCTCGTGCCGCGCCTCTACGACGTCTCGGCGGGCCGGATCACCCTCGACGGCGTCGACGTGCGCGACCTCGAGCTCGGCCACCTGCGCTCGCTCGTGGCCACCGCCTTCGAGGACCCCACCCTGTTCTCGATGAGCGCGCGCGAGAACCTCACGCTCGGGCGCGCGGACGCCACCGACGAGGAGGTGGCCGAGGCGCTCGAGATCGCCCAGGCCGGCTTCGTCCACGACCTGCCCTGGGGGCTGGAGACCCGGATCGGCGAGCAGGGGATGGCGCTCTCCGGCGGTCAGCGGCAGCGCCTCGCCCTGGCCCGTGCCGTGCTCGCCCGCCCGCGGGTGCTGGTGCTCGACGACACGCTCTCCGCCCTCGACGTGCACACCGAGAAGCTGGTCGAGGAGGCGTTGCGTCGCGTGCTCCGCGAGACGACCGGGCTGGTCGTCGCGCACCGCGCGTCCACGGTGCTGCTCGCCGACAAGGTCGCCCTGCTCGAGGGTGGGGCGATCACCCACGTCGGTGGTCACCGCGAGCTGCTCGAGACGGTGCCGGCCTACCGCGAGCTGCTCGCAGCCGACGCCGGGTCCGACGCCGGGTCCGACGCCGGGTCCTCGGGTCTCGCCGCGGTGCGCGCATGACCGGGCCCGCCGGGGGTCAGGGACCCTCGGGGCCCGCCGACGACCTCGAGCTCGAGGAGCGCGAGAGCCAGGCCAACGCCGACTGGCGCGGCGTCGCCGCCGTGGACGCCGAGGAGGCCGCCGAGCGCGACCGCTCCGGCACGTTCTCGGGCGGGTCGTCGGAGCTGCTGCGCGAGCTGCTCACGCCCTACCGCACCGCGCTGTGGGTGCTGCTCGGGATCGTGGTGGTCGAGAACGCCGCGCGTCTGTCGATCCCCTACCTCGTCAGCGTGGGCATCGACTCCGGGATCCCACCGATCCGCGACACCGGCGACACCGGCCCGTTGGTCACCGTGGTCCTCGTCGTGCTCGCCGCGACCGTCGTCCAGGCGGTCGCCCGCAACCTGTTCCTGGTCCGCTCGGGCGTCATCGGCCAGCGCATGCTCTACGAGCTCCGGCGCCGCGTGTTCCGACACTTCCAGGCCCTCAGCCCGGCCTTCCACGACTCCTACACCTCCGGTCGGGTCATCGCGCGCCAGACCTCCGACGTCGACGCGATCTACGAGATGCTCGAGACCGGCTTCGACGGCCTGGTCACCGCCGCGCTCACCCTGGTGGGCACGGCCGGCCTGCTGCTGTTCCTCGACCTCAAGCTCGGCGCCGTCGCCCTGGCGTGCGGGCCGTTCCTGTTCGTGCTCACCAACTGGTTCCGGCGCGCCTCGGCCGCGAGCTACCGCCGCACGCGCGAGAAGATCGCGCTGGTCATCGTCCACTTCGTCGAGTCGATGGGCGGCATCCGCGCGGTCCAGGCCTTCCGCCGCGAGCCGCGCAACCAGGAGATCCTCGACGACGTCAACGACCAGTACCGCGTCGCCAGCCTGCACGCGTTCCGCCTCGTGGCGCTGTTCATGCCCGGCATCAAGCTCATCGGCAACCTGACGATCGGGGTCGTCCTGCTCTACGGCGGCTACCTGGCCTACTCCGGCGAGGTCAGCGTCGGGGTGCTCGCCGCCTTCCTGCTCTACCTGCGGCAGTTCTTCGAGCCGATGTCGGAGATCTCGCAGTTCTACAACACCTTCCAGTCCGCGTCAGCCGCGCTGGACAAGCTCGCGGGCGTGCTGCGCGAGGAGCCGGGCGTCCCCGAACCGTCCGACCCCGTCCGTCTCGGGGCCTCGAGCGGTCGGCTCGACCTCGACCACGTCCGGTTCTCCTACACCCCCGACCGACCGGTGCTGCCGGACCTCTCCCTGCACGTCCCGGCCGGTCAGACGGTGGCCCTGGTGGGCACGACCGGCGCCGGCAAGACCACGCTGGCCAAGCTGGCCACCAGGTTCTACGACCCCACCGCCGGCCGCGTGCTCCTCGACGGCCGCGACCTGCGTGACCTGGCCTCCGACGACCTGCGGGCGGCGGTGGTGATGGTGACCCAGGAGAACTACCTGTTCTCGGGCACGATCGCCGACAACATCAGGTTCGGGCGACCCGAGGCCAGCATGGCCGACGTCACGGCGGCGACGCGTGCCCTCGGCGCCCACGACTTCATCGCCGCGCTGCCCGAGGGCTACGAGACCGACGTCGCCAACCGCGGCGGGCGCCTCAGCGCCGGGCAGCGACAGCTCGTGGCCTTCGCCCGGGCGTTCCTGGCCGACCCGGCGGTCCTCATCCTCGACGAGGCGACCTCCTCGCTCGACGTGCCCTCCGAGCGACTCGTGCAGCAGGCCCTGCGCACGGTGCTCGCCGGGCGCACCGCCATGATCATCGCCCACCGGCTCTCGACGGTGGAGATCGCCGACCGGGTGCTGGTGATGGAGCACGGCCGCATCGTCGAGGACGGGACGCCGCACGACCTGGTCGCCGCCGGTGGGGGCCGCTTCTCCGCGCTGCACGAGGCGTGGCAGGACTCGCTGGCCTGAGGCGTCGGGCGTCGGAGGTCCGGACGAGCCGGCCTCAGCTGGCCTTCTTCGTCGCCTTCTTCGCGGACGCGGTCTTCTTCGCGGCGGTCTTCTTCGACGTCGCCGACTTCTTCGCCGCGGTCTTCTTCGGCGCGGTCTTCTTCGTGGCCTTCTTGGTGGTCGACCTCTTCGTGCCGGCTGCCGCCGTGGGACCCGGTCGGTCGGTCTCGACGTCCTCGCCACGCGAGGAGCGGGCCGCGTCCACCGAACGCTGGAGCGCGGCGAGCAGGTCGACGACCTCGCCCGAGGACTTGGTCGAGGTCGGCGTCCGCTGGATCTCACCGCCCTCGATCTTGGTCCGGACCAGGGCCTCGACCGCGCCGGCGTAGTCGTCCTGGAGGTCGGCGGGCTCGAAGTCGCCGGCGAGCGTCTCGACGAGCATGGTGGCCATCGTGGTCTCGGACTCCTTGACCTCGCCGGCCTCGACGGTGAAGTCGGGCTCGCGGACCTCGTCGGGCCACATCATCGTCTGCAGCACGATGACGTCGTCGCGCACACGCAGGACCGCGATCGAGGTCCGCTGCCGCAGCGCGACGGTGACCACGGCCATCCGGTCGGCCTCGACCAGCGCCTGGCGGAGCAGCGCGTAGGCCTTGGCGCCGGACTTCTCCGGCTCCAGGTAGTAGGACTTCTCGAAGAGCATCGGGTCGATCTGCTCGGTCGGGACGAACTTCTCGACCGCGATCTCCCGCGAGGACGTCGAGGGCAGCTCGGCGAGGTCGTCCTCGTCGAGGATCACCATCTCGCCGTCCTCGGTCTCGTAGCCCTTCGCGATGTCGGCGTAGGCGACCTCCTCGCCGTCGATGGAGCAGATCCGCTGGTAGCGGATGCGACCCCCGTCGCTGGCGTGGACCTGCCGGAACGACACGTCGTGGCTCTGCGTGGCGGCATAGAGCTTGACGGGGACGCTGACGAGGCCGAAGGAGACGGCACCCTTCCAGATGGCGCGCATGGGTCCAGGATGGACCCATGCGCCCGATGCTCGCCACTCGCACCGCGACGGTGCCCCACGGGCCGACCTGGTCGCACGAGGTGAAGTGGGACGGTGTCCGCGCCCTGGTGGCCACGACGGGCAGCGCCGGAGCCGGGGTCACGATGTCGAGCCGCAACGACCGGCCGATCGCCCCGGCCTGGCCGGACGTGGCGCTGGACCCCATGCCGGGCCGCGACCTGCTCGTCGACGGCGAGGTGATCGCGCTCAACGAGCGCGGGCTGCCCGACTTCCGCACCCTGGCCGAACGGATGCACGTACGCCGGGCCGCGGCGGCACGGAGCCTGGCCGAGCGGGTCCCTGCGACCCTGATGGTCTTCGACCTGCTGCGCCTCGACGGCCGGGACCTGACCGGGGAGCCGCTCGAGACCCGCCGCGCCCTGCTGGAGGGGCTCGACGAGCTCGGGGCCACGGGGTGGCAGGTGCCGGGCTCCTACGACGACGGTGCGATGCTCCACGAGGCCACCCGGACGCAGGGCCTGGAGGGCGTCGTGAGCAAGCGACGCGGCTCGCGCTACACCTTCGAGACGCGCAGCCCGCACTGGCTCAAGCTCGCGCACCGCCACCGCCGGTCCTACGTCGTGGGCGGGTGGCGGCCGCAGGAGGGCACCGCCGGGGGCACCGACCGGTTGGCCGCCCTGCTCGTCGGCGAGCCCGGCCCCGCGGGCCTGGCCTACCGCGGGCGCGTCGGCAGCGGCATCGGCGGGCGCCAGGGCCGGGTGCTGGGCGAGCTCGTCGCCGGGCTCGCCCGCTCCACCAGCCCCTTCGACGACGACGTGCCCCCGGTCGACGCGCGCGGCACCCACTGGGTCGAGCCCGTCCTGGTCGTGGACGTCGACACCCACGGCGTCGGGTACGACCGGCTGCGTCAGCCCTCCTTCCGGGGCGTGCGCGAGGACCTCCAGCCCGCCGACCTCGCGGACCAGTCGTGACCCCGGTGGGCGGGGACGGGCGCGACGAGGTGCGCGTCGAGGTGGACGGCCGGACGTTGACGCTGTCCAACCTGGCCAAGGTGCTCTACCCCCGCACCGGGTTCACCAAGGGCGAGGTGCTCCACTACTACGCGCAGGTCGCGCCCGTGATGCTCCCGCACCTGCGGGACCGGGGCGTGACCCGGATCCGGTGGCCGCACGGGGTGGGCCAGGCGAGCTTCTTCGAGAAGAACGTGCCGCGCGGCGCACCGACGTGGGTGCGCACCGTCGAGGTGCCGACCTCGGGCACGCGCGGACCCTCACGTCACGGGGAGACGCTGGTCCTGCCGCTGGTCGACGACCTGGCGACGCTGACCTGGCTGGCCAACCTCGCCGCGCTCGAGCTGCACGTGCACCAGTGGCGGGTCGGCGACGACGGGCGTCCGCTCGGCGCGGACCGGCTCGTGATCGACCTCGACCCGGGTGAGCCGGCGGGGCTGGGGGAGTGCTGCGAGGTCGCGCTCGACGTGCGTCACGCGCTCGGCGAGCAGGGTCTCGTGGCGCGACCGGTGCTCAGCGGCAGCAAGGGACTCCACCTCTACGCCGACCTGCCCGAGCCGACGGCGCCGGACGAGACCAGCGCGCTGGCCAAGGGGGTCGCGGACGGCCTGGCGAAGGCCCGCCCCGACCTGGTCACGGCGACGATGACGAAGTCACGCCGTCGGGGACGGGTCTTCCTGGACTGGTCGCAGAACGCCGGGTCCAAGACCACCGTGGCGCCGTACTCGTTGCGGGGCAGGGAGCGCCCCACCGTCGCAGCCCCGCTGACCTGGTCCGAGGTGGAGGCGGGCGCCGCCGACCCGCTCGCGGTCGAGCAGCTCGGGGTCGAGGAGGTGCTGGGTCGCATCGCCGAGCACGGAGACCTGCTGGCGTCCTCCTGAGCGGTGTTACCGGGAGTTGGATGTCGCGGTGCCGCGACGTGGAGGGCCGTGGCGGCCCGGTGTGGCGGGGGTGGCCGCACCGTGCGCCGGGTCGACCTACACTCGTGTGGTTCACCCTGGGGGGAGCGTGGACACCGTGGCGCTCCGCCGGTGGCACCTTCCCTGATCCTGGTCGGTGCTCCATCGGGTCCCACACCCCGGGCTGCGTCCGCGTGGCTGCCCCCCCAGCGACGAGGACCCGACGATGGAGCTCGCCCCGACCCCGCGGCGTCGCCGGCTGTCGGGCGGCACCGTCCTGCTGCTGGTCGCGGTGGTGCTGGCCCCCGTCACGGCCCTCGCGGTCGTGCCGTCCGCCGTCGGCCTGGAGCGCTACGTCATCTCCAGCGACGAGCTGGGCGGCAGCATCGGGCGAGGCTCGGTCGTCTTCGAGCAGCGGGTCCCGATCGGCGACGTCGTCGAGGGTGACGTGGTGACCTACCTGCGCGGTGTCTCGGGCGTGGACGGCGCCGGCGGTGCACTGGTGACACGCCGGGTCGTCGTGGTCGGTGACGGTGTCCTGCTGACCGGCTCCGACGCCGCGGCGCCCACCGGCGCAGGACAGTCCACGGGCGACGTCGTGAGCTTCGCCGACCACCCGACGCTCCCGGTCGTCGCCATGGCCGTGCCGTGGGTCGGCTACCCCTTCCTCGGGAGGTTCAGCCACCCCGGCTGGGGCATCTCGATCACGCTGCTCGGGCTGCTGCTCGGGGTGGCGTGCCTGCGCGTGGGGGACCGCCGCTCGACGCGCGTCCTCGCGCGCCAGTCGGCGTGAGGCGGCCACGGACCGCCCCGGTGCGGGACCGGCGGCGACGACCTCGCCGAAGTAGCCACCGCCCGGGCGAGCAGCCGTTAGTCTCTGGGCATGAGCGCCGCGCGGGTCCTGGTCGTCGAGGACGAGGAGGACATCGCCTTTCCCCTGGTACGGACCCTCGAGCGCGAGGGTTACGACGTCGTGTGGGTCGACAGTGGTGAGAAGGCGCTCGAGGAGCTGCGTACCCGCTCCGCGGCGGTGGTCATCCTCGACCTCGGTCTCCCCGACATGGACGGTCTCGAGGTGTGTCGCAAGGCGCGCGAGCTCGACTTCGACGGGGCGATCATGATCGTCACCGCACGAGCCGGCGAGCTCGACCGCGTCGTGGGGCTCGACTACGGCGCCGACGACTACCTCGCCAAGCCGTTCGGTCTGGCCGAGCTCCAGGCCCGCGTGCGCGCGCTGCTGCGGCGTACGTCGTCTGCGGGGTCCGGCACCGGCGACGAGGACGGCGCGGGGCTGCGCATGGACATCGCCGCGCGACGGGTGTTCTTCGCCGACGACGAGCTGCCCCTGACGGGCAAGGAGTTCGACGTGCTCGCGGTCCTGCTGGGACACCGCGACAAGGTCGTCTCGCGCGACAGGCTGATGGCCGAGGCCTGGGACGAGAACTGGTACGGCTCGACCAAGACCCTCGACGTGACCATCGGGCGGCTTCGCCAGAAGCTCGAGCACGTCGGGGTGCCCGAGAGGGTCGTGGCTGTGCGCGGGGTGGGGTTCCGCCTCGAGGGCAGCACGTCGGATGTCTAGCCGAGATCTCGAACCTGTATGTCCAAGCGGCTGATCCTGGGCTTCGTGCTCGTCTCCCTCGGGATCTCGGTCGGGATGGGCCTGCTGCGTGCGTACACGCTGACCGGGGACATCCGCCAGCGTGAGAGCGAGCACCTCACCCAGCAGCTCGCCGTCGTCGGTGCCGCGCTCCAGGAGGGTCTCAGCGACGACGAGACGATCGAGCGGTCCTCCTTGCGGCCCTACGTCGACCCGGACGGCTCGCTGACCTATCGGGTCGAGGGTCGCGATCCCGTGGTCGTCGACGGCGCGGACTTCGACGCCGCGGACGGCGCCGACGCGGTCCGGATGAGCCGGCCGATGGATCCGGGCACCCTGGTGATGGCGCAGAAGGACCAGGCCTGGACCGGGTTGCTGGGCTACCAGACGGGGTCGCTGGTCACCTTGATCCTGCTCGTCGTCCTCGTCTCCGGGATCGCCGGCTACCTGATGTCGCGGTGGTTCTCGCGGCCCTTCACCCAGCTCGCCGCGGCCGCCGCCATGCTCGGCCGCGGCCGTTTCGACCTGGACCTGCCCACCACCCGGATCCCGGAGGTGCAGGCGGTCTCGGCGGCCCTCGGGGCCAGCGCGAGCGCGCTGCGCGACCGGCTGTCGCGCGAGCAGCAGTTCTCGGTGCACGCCTCCCACGTGCTGCGCACCCCGCTGACCAGCCTGCGGCTCCATCTCGACGAGCTCGACGCGGCCGCCCTCGACCCGCAGGCGCGCCGGGCGGCGCAGCGCTGCCTGGTCTCGGTCGAGGAGCTCGACCAGGTCGCCTCCGACCTCGTCGACATCACGCGCCGCGGGGCCCTGATGGCCGGGGCGGAGATCCCGTTGCGCGAGCTGGCCACGGCGGCCGCCCAGCAGTGGGCCGACGTGCTGATCGGGCGGGGTCACGGGTTCTCCGCCGCGGTCGAGGGCGACCTCGACCTGTCGCTGACCCCCGGTCCGATCGAGTACGTCCTCGACGTGCTCCTCGAGCAGACCCAGGAGCAGCGGGTCCCGGAGGTCCGCCTCGTGCTGGTCGGCGCACCCGAGGTGGTGCGCCTCGACGTCATCGGGGTCGACACCTCCCACGCGCGCAGCGTGGACGACGCCGACGCCCTGCCCTCCCTGACCCGCGCCGACCAGGCCCGCTCGCTCGTCGAGTCCCTGGGCGGACGGTGGCAGCAGCTCCCCGACGGCAGCGGCACCCGCGTCCTCATGCCCCCCCGCTGACCGCCGAGGTTCCACCCTTTGCGAGCCGAGGTTCCACTCTTCGCGAGCCGAGGTTCCACTCGTCGTCGCTCTGGCGGCCTAGGCTCGGGGCGTGGCGAACTACGGCGACTGGCAGCTCGAGACCTACGTCGCAGGGCTCGACGACGTACGTCCCGACCTCCCGATGGCGTGGGCCGAGCTCGAGCGCCGGGCCATGGAGGTCATGCCCGAGCGGATCTGGTCCTACGTCGCCGGCGGCGCGGGTGACGAGCAGACCCAACGTGCCAACGTCGAGGCCTTCGCGCGGTGGGGCCTGGTGCCGCGGATGCTGGTCGGCGCGGCCGAGCGCGACACCTCGGTGGAGCTGTTCGGGACCCGGTTCGCCTCGCCGCTGATGATGGCGCCGGTCGGCGTGATCGGCATCGTCGACCCCGACGGCCACGGCGACCTCGCCGCAGCGCGGTCCTCGGCGCGCACCGGGGTGCCGATGATCGCCTCGACCCTGATGGAGGACACCCTCGAGGACGTCGCCGCCGAGCTGGGGGACACCCCGGCGTGGTTCCAGCTCTACCCGCCGCGCGAGCGCGACCTGTGCACCAGCTTCGTACGTCGCGCCGAGGCCGCCGGGTACGCCGCGATCGTGGTCACCCTCGACACCTGCACCCTCGGTTGGCGGCCACGCGACCTGGGACTGGCGAGCTTCCCCCAGCTCGGTGGCGCGTGCCTGCGCAACTACTTCGTCGACGACGTCTTCCGGGCCCGGCTCGACAAGGCGCCCGAGGACGACCTCCGTGCGGCGACCCTCTACTGGGCGTCGGTCTTCGGCAACCCGGCCCTGAGCTGGGACGACCTCGCCTGGATGCGGACGCTCACCGACCTGCCGATGCTGGTCAAGGGCATCTGCCACCCCGACGACGCACGTCGCGCGGTCGAGCTGGGGATGGACGGCATCTACTGCTCGACCCACGGTGGCCGTCAGGCCAACGGCGGTCTGCCGGCGCTCCAGGTGCTGCCCGAGGTGGCCGGGGCGGTCGACGTGCCGGTCGTCTTCGACTCCGGGGTCCGCTCGGGCTCCGACGCGGTCAAGGCCCTCGCCCTCGGCGCCGACGCGGTCGCGATCGGCCGCCCCTACGCCTACGGCCTCGCCCTCGGCGGCTCGGAAGGGATCGACCACGTGCTGCGCTGCCTGCTCGCCGAGCTCGACCTGACCATGGCCGTCGACGGCTACCCCGACCTCGCCTCGCTCACGCCGGAGGCGATGCGACGCGTCGGGTGAGGCGGCGCACCGCAGCAGGGATTCCGGACGGGTAGGACGGAGGACCTAGCGTGTGCTCGTGACCGTCACCGCCCGCCCGGGGAGCCCGACCCCGCGGACCTCGCTGCTCGCCCCGGGCTACCGCGGCGCGACGGTCGGCTCGGTCGCACTCGTCTTCCTGGCTGCGTTCGAGTCGCTGGCGGTGACCACGGTGATGCCGACGGTGACCGCCGACCTCGACGGTCGCGCCTGGTACTCCGTAGCCTTCTCGGCCACCCTGGCCGCGAGCATCGTCGGCATGGTCGCGACCGGGCTGTGGACCGACCGACGCGGCGCCGTACGCCCGCTGCTGGCCACGGTCGTGCTGTTCGCGATCGGCCTGCTGCTGGCCGGGCTCGCGCCGACGATGCCCGTGCTGGTGCTGGGCCGGTTCGTGCAGGGACTGGGCGCGGGCGGACTCACCGTCGCGCTCTACGTGCTGGTCGCCCAGGTCTTCGAGCCGGTCGACCGCCCCCGCATCCTCGGGGCCTTCGCCGCCGCGTGGGTGCTGCCGGGCATCGTCGGGCCGTTCCTGGCCGGCGTCGTGGCGCAGACGTTCGGCTGGCGCTGGGTCTTCCTCGGCGTGGTGGCGATCGCCGTCGCCGCACTGAGCCTGATGGCGCCGACCCTGCGCTCGGTGCCGCCGCCGATGGCCGACCCGGACGGTCCCGCGCAGCCCGGGGAGGCACAGGGCGTACGCCGGCTGGCACTGTCCGCGACGGTCGCCTCGGCGGTGCTCGTGCTCAACCTCGCGGCGGCCCTGCGGGGCCTCGAAGCGGGCGCGCTCGCCGTCGCCTCGGTCGCGGTGGCGCTGGTGGCCTCGCGCCCCCTGCTCCCGGCGGGGACGCTGCGCGCGGCGCGCGGGCTGCCGTCGGTGATCGGCCTGCGAGGGCTGGCGGCAGGGACGTTCTTCGCCACCGAGGCCTACCTTCCCTATCTCCTCCAGGAGCAGTACGACGCCGCTGTGTGGGTCTCGGGGTTGGTGCTGACCGTCGCGACGTTCGGCTGGGCCGCGGCCTCCCAGGTGCAGGGCCGGCTGGGGGAGCGCCTGCCCGATGAGGCCGCGCTGCGTCGGGGCGCGCTGCTGCTCGCGGCGGGGGTCGTGCTGATCCTGGTCGTCACCGCCGTCGACCTGCCGGGCGTGCTGGTCGGGGCGGGCTGGCTGGTCGCCGCCGCCGGGATGGGCCTGCTCTATCCCCGGGTGACGGCGAGCGTGCTGAGTCGTACGGCGGTCCGCGAGCGCGGTGCGGCGTCCTCGGCGATCACGCTGAGCGACGCCGTGGGAGCGGCGAGCGCGGTGTCGGTCGCCGGGATCGTCTTCACCGCCGTCGGCACCGCCGCAGACCGCTCGGCCTTCGTGGCGGTGCTGGCGCTGACGACGGTGCTGGCCTTCCTCGCCGCGGTCGTCGCGCGTCGGGCCTGATCGCCATCACTCCCAGGACAGCCGGACTGCAGCGCGGTGGACCGCGGTCATCAGACCGCGGTGATGCCCACGTCGTCCATGGGGCGTAAGCGGGCACGACGGACCACCGGACGCCCGGTTGGCTCACGGATGCCCCTCAGCCGACGCACTCGTCACTTCGTCCTGCTCGGATCGCGGCAGCTCCCACAGCTCATTCCCGGCCGTTGCTGCAGCGGGTCACCGCCCTGGCCGGTCGGGTCGACTGTGGTGAGTAACGCCGGGCCGGGTGTCGGCGGTCGGGGGCAACGGTTTGACCACAGACGGTGTCGTGTGGTCCATCCTCGGCTCGCGGCGCTTATCTGGCTGGCTGGGCTGCCCCGAACCGCTGCTCGGTGCCGGACGAGAGCGTTCACCCGTAGTGGGTCCTGGGCTTGTACGCCTCGCGGGTGCGGTCGTGCGCGAACGCTCAGCAGGTCGAGATCGAGGTGGAGATCGGGGCCGTAGACGGGGCTCCGCCATGACTGCGAGGTGGACGACGTCGGGCTCGACCACCCCTCACGCGCCGTTCGTGGCCCGGCGACGATGCCACGACCTGACCGACCTGTCCTCATCTCGGCACGGCCACCGAGCCGTCCGGTCCTAGAGTCTCGCCATGACGTTCTCGATCGTGGCCCGCTCCGACGACGGCGGTTCGTGGGGCGTCGCCGTCGCGTCGAAGTTCCTGGCGGTGGGCTCCGCGGTTCCTGCCGCTGCCGCCGGGGTGGGGGCGGTGGCCACCCAGGCGTTGGCCAACACCACCTACAAGGCAGCCGCGCTGGCTCGGCTGCGCGAGGGCGCAGCTGCCGAGGAGGTGGTCCGAGGCTTGATCACCGAGGACGACGGGCGAGACAGCCGCCAGGTGGGCGTCGTCGACGGCCTGGGCCGAGCCGCGACGTACACCGGTGCGTCGTGCTTGAGCTATGCCGGTGGGGTGAGCGGTGACGGATACGCGATCCAGGGCAACATCCTCGAGAGTGAAGAAGTCGTCCTCGCCATGCGGACAGCGTTCGTCGCGAGTGAGAGCACGGTCCCGCTCGCAGAGCGGATGATGGCCGCGCTGCGGGCGGGCCAAGCAGCGGGCGGTGACGCTCGTGGACAGCAGTCGGCTGCCCTTCTCGTCGTCCGGGACGGGGCAGGCTTCCTGGGTCTCGACGACGTCGAGGTCGAGCTGCGCGTCGAGGACCATCCCAGTCCGGTCGACGAGCTCGAGCGGCTCCTCGAGCTGCACCGCCAGCTGCGCGCCACGATCCCGGAGGACGAGCGCACTCCGGACACCCCCGAGCTCCTCGCCGAGCTGGACGGCCGCGCGCAGGCCCTCGGACATCGAGATCAGCTCATGTGGATGGGCGCCCACAACCTCCAGGCCTACGGCGGCGAGGACTGGACGGGTACACGAGTCGTCGAGGAGCTGCGCGCGGCCACGCCGGACTGGGAGCCCGACGACTGAAAACTGTGCGGTGCCGGGCGCCCGGTTCGTGAGTGCGTCTCACCGCAGCTGTGACCCTCAGCGTGAGACGACGATCGTCACCGCACCGCCAGGAGCCCGAACCGGTGGACCTCGCTCGTCGCTCCGGGGACGTCGCGGGGCGAGACCGTCCCCACTGTGCTCGACGTCGCGAGGTCCGCGGGCCGCGGCGGCAGGTGCACATCCTCGCCGCGGTCCTCGCGTCGAGGCGGGGCAGGTACGTCGTCACCGTCTGCGAGATTGCGCGGGCAGATGCGCTGAGCCTCAGCTCAACACGCGAGGCGCGGACGCAGCACGCAATGATGGAGGGGTCCCCGGCCGAGGACGAGCTGGACCGGGTGCAGCAACCAGCGAAGCGGGCAGCCTCGGCCCGGGAGATGCCACGTGGTCACCCCCCCGCAGACTCGACTGGCAGACTCGACCGGCCGGATCGACTCGCCGTCGGCACGCCACGGGGGCAAGGGAAACGGTTAACGATCGCGCCTGGTGTCGACCCCGGCAACGGTCCACGGATCGGCAGGTGCGAACGCCCGTGCCGTGGTGCCGGGAAGGACCCGACGGCACTCAGCCCTGATGTGGGGTCGCGATCGGAAGGTGGACTGTCACCCGGGTGCCTCGGCCCGGAGTCGAGACGACGGAGATGTCGCCGCCATGTTGCCGCACGATCGAGGAGGTGATGTTCAGACCCAGTCCAGAGCCGGGGATCGCACGGTCCGTGGCCGTGGACGCGCGGAAGAACCGTGAGAACAGGCCGGCCTGCTCCGCCGCGGGTATGCCGATGCCGTCATCGCTGACCGTCAGCCTCGCCCGATCGCCCTCGATGTCGAGGGCACACTCCACCGTCCCCCCGTCGTCGGTGAACTTCACGGCGTTGCTCACCAGGTTCCACACCACCTGCTCGAGCTGACCCACATCACCGCGGACGAAGACGGGGCTGCCGGCCAGGTGGAAGCGGGTCGTCAGGCGTCGCCCGTCGATCCAGGACTTCATCCCTTGGTCGGCAGAGGAGATGACCTCGTTGAGATCGACCGGCGCCGAGCCGACGTGCGTCTTCCCGGCCTCGATCGTGGAGGCAGTCAGCAGGTTCTCCACCACGGCCAGAAGCCGAGCGCCGTTGCGGTCCACCGCCTCGGCCCAGGTCTGCTGCTGCGCGTTCAGCGCACCGTTCTGCCCCTCCCTGAGAAGCTCGATGTAACCCAGGATGCTGGCCAGCGGCGTACGCAGCTCGTGGCTCACGTTGGCCACGAGCTCATCCTTGAGCCGGTCCAGCTCCTGGAGCCTTGCGACGGCTTCTGCCTCCCGGGCCAGCCTCGAGATCAGCAGGTCCGAATGGAGCTTCCGCGCTCGCTCCACCTCCTTGCGGGCGGAGTTGTCCCTAGCAATGGTGGACACGCCCACGACCTCCCCGTCGACGTCTCGAAGCGGCGAGTGCGTCAGCACGACGTCGAGATAGGTGCCGTCCCCCTTCCGACGCTGCGCCTCGAAAGGGACCACCGCCTCGCCGCGGGCAGCCCGGTCGAAGAAGCGCCGGTCGTCGTCGGAGGTCCCGGGCCCGGCGAGGTGGTCCAGCCTCCTCCCGAGCATCGTCGCTGCCGGGTACCCGAAGAGCCGCTCCGCGCCCGGGTTCCAGCTGATCACCACCCCAGAGCGGTCCTGGCTGATGATGGCGTCCTCGGAGGACTCGATGATCGCGGCAAGGCGGAGCGCCGCCTCCACCTCGCGCCGGCGGTCGGTGATGTCCACCTGGATGCCGGCCACCCGGTAGGGCCGGCCGGCGTCGTCGAAGAAGAATCGACCCTTGGACCAGAGCCAGTGGACGGAGCCGTCGGGCCAGGTCACCCGGAACTCGACGTCGTAGTCGCCCCCACCGGACATCGCCACCTGGTAGCACTCGTCGACCCTTCCACGGTCCGTGGCGTCGACGTGCGCCAGGAAGGTGTCGTACCCCCACTCCGCGACCGGCTCGCGATAGCCGAAGCAGTGGTCGTGCCGCAGGGAGCGTCGCGCCACGTTCGTCCGCAGGTCCATGTCCCAGTCGCCGATGTCGGCTGCGTCCAGCGCGAAGCCGAGGCGCTCCTCGCTCTCCGCCAGCAACCGGGCTGCCCGGTCCCGCGCCGTGACGTCCTGGATGGTGCCGGTCAGTGCGACGACGTGGCCCTGCTCGTCCCGGCGCGCCACCGACCTGGCCGTGACATGCACCTTCGCCCCGTCCGGCCGGTCCAGCACGAGGTCGTAGGACTGCGGCTGACCGGTCTCGATCGCTCGATCGACGTGCCTTCTCAACGCCCCCACGCTGTCGGGCTCGAAGATCGACGCCATCTCGTCGTAGGACGTCGGCGGACCGAGGGCGAGGTCGCGCCCCGTGATCTCGTAGACCTGCGGGGACCACGTGATGGTTCCGTCGACGACATCAAATGCCCAGTCGCCGATCTGTCCGATGCGCTGCGCCTCGTACAGGCGTTCCATGGCCCGGGCGACTTCCCCCTCCCGGCGCGCCTCCGCCGTCATCCGGCGGTGTCCTGGCACGGGAAGCCGGGCGGCTGGTCGGGGGAGCCGCAGCACACCACGTCGGCCGAGGCCGTGCTGGGGGCTTGGGTCGGGAGTGACCGGTCACGCAGGCCCTGCGGCGGGCAGGGCCTCAGCTCTCGGCTTGGTGCTCTCCTCGACACCGGCACGGACCGCCCTCGAGCAGGCTGGGCTGCCTTGGGTCGAGGAGGCGGCAGAGCCGGTCCCGGGGACGAGAGGCCTGCGAGGGAGAGCCGCACCTGACACGGATGTGGGGCGGTCCCGGCGCCCGGGAGGCCGGACTGCTCCTCGAGACCTGAGGTGGCCCATGCCGGTGATGGTGACCACCGGTGGAGAGGCACCGCTCGCCGGCGCACATGGGTGACGAACATCGGAGCAGCCATGGAACTCCCGGAGTCGGCCCGTAGCGTAACAGGATCGTCGTCACCGTCCGCGCCGTGTCAGCCTCACCTTCACGACGTTCTCCGTGCTCGCCACTCGGCGCCCCTGCTCCTTCGGTGTGATGATATCCATCGCGGGCGCGTCAGCCATGATCGTCAGTCAGGTACGTCGTGGCACGGAACGACCATTCGTGGCATGATTTCCTTATGGATGCCACCTTGGTGTTGGGCCAGCAAGGGCGACTGGTCATCCCCTCAGAAGTACGCAACGCCCTGGGGCTTTCCCCCGGGGACCCGTTGCACCTGCGTCTGGTCGGTCTCAGCCTCGTGATCGAACGTCAGCAGGATGCCGCCGCCGAGCTCCGCGGCCTCGCCTCCGGAGTGACGAAGACGCGGTCCCTGGTCGACGAGCTCCTTGATGAACGTCGCCTCGCAGCCGCTGCCGGCGAATGACAGTCCTCGACGCGTCGGCAGTATTGGCACTCGTGCACGACGAACCTGGTGCAGAGATGGTCGCCGAGGCACTTGCGTCGGCATCTTTGGGAGCGGCCAACCTTGCTGAGGTAGTCGGCAAGCTGGTCGACGCCGATGTCGACGTCAGCCGGGTGCGGGGGCTCCTCAACGCTGCCGGCGTGAGCATCCAACCCGTGACCGAAGCGGACGCCGAGCTGGCGGGGGCGATGAGGGCACTTGATGGGGGTACGCGGTTGTCACTGGGGGATCGATGCTGCCTGGCGCTGACGGTCCGCAGCACACCGGCCGAGGTACTGACTGCTGACCGCGCCTGGGCCGATCTGGACTTGCCGATCCGGGTCCGCCTGCTTCGGTAGCCGTTCGACGTAGGGGACAGGTCTGGCGGACCCATCGAGGGGGTCGGGCATCTGAGCACGCGCCATGGCGCGTCGTGGGATGCCCGACCTCGAGGTTGACGGCAGCCTCAGCGAGTCGTGTACCTGACAACCGCCCCGGGGCCGTTCTGAGGCACACGACCGAACCCGACCCAAAGGGCGCTCGGTGACGTCATGCGGTCCGGTCAGTCGTCGACTGCCGACCGTGATGACGTCCGGCAGTCGATCGGTGAACCGGGGCGGCGGAGTGGCCCTTCATTGTCGGTAGATGTCGCTGCGTCGGTCGAGGTGCACGATCTCTACCGTGCGGGTGTTCTCGACGACGCCGTAGATCACTCGGTAGTCGCCTCGGCGGGCGGAGCGCAGGCCGACAAGCTCTCCGCGGAGGGGCTTGCCGACTCGGTGTGGGTTGTCAGCGAGGGGCCCGTAGATGAACTCGACGTAGGCCGTGGCGAGCTTTTCTGGTAGCCGCTGGAGGGCCGGTTCGACTCGAGCCGTCACTCGGATGGAGTAGTGCCCCTCCACTCAGGCGGTCCCATAGCGGCACTTGAGTGCCTCGTTGTCGGCGACGCGGCCTGCGGCGGCGTCTGCGAGGCCCTCGTTGATGACTTCGGTTGCGCCGGGTGTTCCGAGGATCTCGAGGGTCTCCTCGATGGCGGCGAGGTCGTCGGCAGAGATGAGGACTGCTGCCGGGTGGCCGTGGCGGGTGATGGTCACGCGTTGGTGGGTGCGTTCGACCTCCGAGAAGTACTCGGAAAGCCGGTCTCGCGCGTCGCCGAGGGGTACGGCAGTCATGCGCTCAGCGTAGCCAGAAGAATGGGCAAAACTGGGGTTCGTCATAGTCCGAAGAACCTCGCGACGATCGCGAGAGGAGTCAGCACCGACAGCAGCTCCTCGTCGGCCACGCCGTGGCGGCGTAGGTGCTTCACGAGGTTCGTCCAGCCGACCGGCGCCGGTCGCCGCGGTCGCCGCGGTCGCCGCGGTCGGGGACGTGGCGCGTGGGACCCGTGCGACGGCCGGTGCGCGGTCGGCAACGAGTTGTCCACAGATTGGCTCGCGGGGGTCGATTCTGAGCCTGCGATTCCTTAGGTTCGGGGGACCGCGACTGGTCTGGACCGCCCGGACCCGCTGCTCGGGAGGCAGACGATGGCGTTGACCCAGGAGCGTGCGCACCTCGGGCTGCTCGACGAGCTCGACGAGCAGGTCCGGGTGCGAGTGCGTGCTGAGGGTGTGGACCCGCAGCGTGATGCCGGCCTCGTGCGGCGCATCGCCGACACGGTGGTGCGCGACCACGATCAGCGCAGCCTGACCGGGCGGGTCGCGCCGATCGCCGACGTCGACGCGGTCGTCGGGGAGCTCGTCGCGCGCGTCTCGGGTTTCGGGCCTCTGCAGGAGTTCCTCGACGATCCCGAGGTCGAGGAGATCTGGATCAACGACCCCTCCCGCGTCTTCGTGGCCCGACGAGGACGACACGAGCTGACCAACCTGATGCTCTCCTCGGCCCAGGTGACCGAGCTGGTCGAGCGGATGCTGAAGAGCTCGGGGCGTCGCATCGACATCAGTCGGCCGTTCGTCGATGCGATGCTGCCCGAGGGGCACCGGCTGCACGTGGTGCTCGAAGGCATCAGCCGCGGCTTCTCGGCGGTCAACATCCGCAAGTTCGTGCTGCGAGCCGCGCGACTCTCCGACCTCGTCGAGCTCGGCAGCCTGACCCCTCCCGCAGCGTCGTTCCTCGAGGCCTCGGTGAAGGCCGGGCTGAACATCCTGATCGCCGGCGGGACCCAGGCAGGCAAGACCACGATGTTGAACTGCCTGGCGGCAGCGATCCCGGGCGGGGAGCGGGTGATATCCGCGGAGGAGGTCTTCGAGCTCAGGTTCCCCCATCCCGACTGGGTGCCGCTGCAGACCCGGCAGTCGGGCCTCGAGGGCACGGGCGAGGTCCGACTTCGCGACCTGGTCAAGGAGGCCCTCCGGATGCGACCGAGCCGGGTGATCGTGGGTGAGGTGCGTTCCGAGGAGTGCCTCGACCTGCTCCTCGCGCTGAACGCCGGGTTGCCCGGCATGTGCACCCTGCACGCCAACAGCGCCCGCGAGGCGCTGGTCAAGGTGTGCACGCTGCCCCTGCTGGCCGGGGAGAACATCTCGGCGCGCTTCGTCGTGCCGACCGTGGCCTCCTCGATCGACCTCGTGGTCCACCTCGGTGTCGACCAGCACGGCCGACGCCGGACCAACGAGATCGTCGGGGTGCCGGGCCGGGTCGAGAACGACATCATCGAGACCGAGACGATCTTCGCCCGCGGCGGAGGTGAGCTGCGCCGTGGCAGTGGGATGGCGCCGCGCCCTGAGCTGTTCGCCCGGCAGGGCATCGACATCAACCAGCTGCTGTCCGAGGCCTGAGCGGACCGGGGTGGTGGGCTGACGTGGGAGCGCTGGTCGGGCTCGGAGTGGGGGTGGGGCTGCTGCTGATCTGGTCGGCCTTCGTCGTGCCACGCGCGCCGCGACGTGCGGAGTCGCGCCCTGGAGCGACGGCCCGCCTGCTTGCTCGCGCCGGACTCGTCGAGGTGGCGCCGGCTGCGTTCGGCATCCTGTGCCTCGTGGGTGCCCTGGTGGTGGGGGTCGTGGTGCTCGCGATCACGGGCACGCCACCGGTGGCCGTGGTCTTCGCGCTCATGGGTGGCTGGGCGCCGGTCGCGATCCTGCGCGCGCGGGTCGTACGCCGTCAGCGCGAGTTCGCCGAGGTCTGGCCCGAGGCGATCGACAACCTCGCCTCCGCCGTCCGCGCGGGCATGTCGCTGCCGGACGCGCTCGCGGCGCTCGCCGTGCGGGGACCGGTGGCGCTGCGCGAGCCGTTCGAGGCCTTCGCCCTCGACTACCAGGTCACCGGACGCTTCGGCGACTCGCTGGACCGCCTCAAGCGGCGGCTGGCCGACCCGGTCGGCGACCGTGTCGTCGAGGGACTGCGGGTCGCCCGCGAGGTCGGCGGTGGCGAGCTCGGCCGACTGCTGCGCAACCTGTCGGGCTACCTGCGCGAGGACCTCCGCACCCGCTCCGAGATGGAGGCCCGGCAGTCCTGGGCGGTCAACGGGGCCCGGCTCGCGGTGGCGGCGCCGTGGCTGATCCTGCTGCTGATGTCGGGTCAGCCCGAGGTGATCAACCGGTTCTCCTCCGCGGTGGGTGCCGTCATCCTCGGCCTCGGCGGCGTGGTGTGCGTGGTGGCCTACCGGCTCATGATGCGGCTCGGACGTCTGCCCGTGGAACGGCGGATCCTCGCGTGAGCGCCGCCGTGTGGGGCGGGGTGTGGGGCGGCGGTGTCGGCCTGGGGCTCGTGCTCGTCGTGACACGGCTCCTCGTGCTGCGTCGCACCCAGCTCTCGGTACGCGTCCTGCCGTTCATCCGTGACCTGCCGCAGGTCGGGAGGGACGACGGGCTGCGCGCCGTAGCGCCCACGACCTCGGTGGTCGCCGGGGTGTTCGGCCCACCCCTGGCCGGTGCCGCCGGACTCGTCGACCGGGTGCTCGGCGGCTCCCCCTCGATCGAGCGCCGCCTGCAGCGGCTGGCCTCGGAGAAGACCGTGCACGACGTCCGGGTCGAGCAGGTGCTGTGGGGGCTCGGCGGCTTCGCGGTCGCTGCCGCCTGGGGGTTGCTGAGCGCGATCGGTCGCCCCGGCAACGCACTCGCCCCCCTGGTCGTGTGCGTGCTGGCCTTCGTCGGCGGGGTGATGCTGCGCGACAACCGGCTCTCCGCAGCGGTCGAGGCGCGTGAGCGGCGGATCCTGGAGGAGTTCCCGACGCTCGCAGAGCTGCTGGCGCTCGCGGTCGCAGCCGGGGAGGGACCTGTCGCCGCGCTGGACCGGGTCGTGCAACGCTCAGGCGGGGAGCTGTCCGCCGACCTGGGCCGCGTCCTTGCTGCGATCCGCACGGGAGAGCCGGTCTCCGTGGCCTTCGACCAGCTCGCCGCGGCCTCCGGACTGCCGCTGGTCTCCCGCTTCGCCCAGGGCATCGCAGTCGCCCTCGAGCGCGGCACCCCCCTCGCCGACGTGCTCCACGCCCAGGCAGCCGACGTACGAGAGGCGGGCCGGCGGGAGCTGATCGAGGCGGCCTCGCGCAAGGAGATCGTGATGATGGCGCCGGTCGTGTTCCTCGTGATGCCCGTGACCGTCGTGTTCGCGTTCTGGCCCGGCTGGGTCGGACTCTCCCTGACCACCTGATGACTTCGACACCCGCGCCGGCACGACGTCGGCAGACCCCTCGGAAGGAAGACGCCATGACCCACTTCACCGACGACCTGACCAGGTGGTGGTGGCGCGTCGGCGCCATCGTGGCCGTCGCAGTCGCCCGGGAGCGACCAGACCGCGACGACCGCGGCGACGTGCCGGGCTGGGTGATGATCACGGTCATGTCGGCCGGGATCGTCGCGGCCCTCACGGCGTTCGTCGGCCCTGAGCTGCAGGGCATGCTTCGCTCGGCGCTGAGCTCGGTGAAATAGCTCATGAGGGAGGCGTCCGCCCGGCGTGGGGAGGACGGGTCGGCGGTCGTCGACTTCGTGCTGGTCATGGCGCTCCTCGTCCCCATGGTGCTGGGAGTCATCCAGGTGGCGCTGGTGCTGCTGGTGCGCAACACGTTGGCTGCGGCGGCCTCGGAGGGTGCGCGGTACGCCGCGACCGCGGACCACGGCCCGGCCGAGGGCGTCGGGGTCACGCGGCGCCAGATCGACGGAGCGATCGCGGCACGCTACGCCCGCGACATCGGGGTGCGACCGACCACGATCGGCGGCGCGCCCGCGGTCGAGGTCGTGGTCCTGGCCACGGTGCCGGCGCTCGGGATCGGTGGCCCGGGCATCTCGCTGGAGGTCTCCGGGCGAGCGGTCGAGGAGCCACCGACGTGAGGCGCCGCGACGACGAGGACGGCAGTGCGATCGTCGAGGTGGTCTGGCTCGGGACGTTGCTGATCCTGCCGCTGCTGTGGATCGTCGTCAGCGCTGGACAGGTGCAGGCCGGCGCGTTCGGCGCCAGCGCGGCGGCCCGGTCCGCGGGTCGGGCCTACGCGCTCGCGCCCGACGACGCGGCCGGTGCGGCGCGGGCGAGGGAGGCCGCACGGCTGGCGCTCGGCGACCAGGGCCTGGGCGACGCGCCGCTGGAGGTGACGGTGAGCTGTACGCCGTACCCGACGGACTGCCACCAGGGCACGTCCGTGATCACGGTGCGGGTCGCGACCAGCGTGGCCCTGCCGATGCTGCCGGACTTCTTCGGCTCCGGACGCCCGAGCTTCACCCTCGACGCCACGCACACGGTGCCCGTCGGGCAGTTCCAGGAGGTCCGGTGAGACGACGCGTCGCGCGGGCTGGAGTGCGCGACGAGGCCGGCCAGATGACGGTGATGATCATCGGGTTCTTCCTCGTCGTGTCCGGCGTGATCGCGGTGGCGGTCGACTCCACCGCGGCCTACGTGCAGCGGCAGCGGCTCGACACCCTCGCCGACGGCGCCGCCCTGCGGGCCGCCGACCTCGCCGCGAGCGGCAGCGAGGTCTACACCGACGGGGTGCCCGAGGAGGGGCGCCTCCTGCTCACCCCGGCGCAGGCCCGGGCCGGTGTGGCGGCCTACCTCGCCCAGGTCGGCGCCCGCGACCGGCACCCCGGCCTGAGCTGGAGCGTCGAGGTCGACGCGACCACCGTGCTGGTCCGCCTCAGCGCGCCGCTCGACCTGCCCCTCGACGTCCCGGGCGCGCCCGTCTCCGCCGTGGTCGGCTCGACCGGCAGCGCCGCGGTCGACCCCGAGCCGTGAGGGGAGCCTTGCCACAGGGTTCAGGCAGGAGTAGGACTGCAACCAGCCGGTCGTGACGTGGGTCACACCTGACGGGTCCGGCCGTCTTGGGAGGACCTCATGCGCCGCTCTGCACGCGACCTCGTCCGCACCAGCCTTGCCGCCTCGGCGGCGGCCGCCCTGGCCACGCTGGCCACGGTCCATCTTGTCGACCGCGGGCCCCTCGACGACCAGGCGCCCGCGGCACGCGCAGCAGCGCCGAGCGCGGTCGGCGTCGCGCGGTCGGGGCCTGACGACGCGCGGCGCGGCCGCGGCGGGCGCGAGGAGCGCCGGATCAACGCGCTGGTCCGCACGATGACGACCGAGGAGAAGCTGCAGCAGGTGCAGCTGCTCTCCGACGGCCAGATCACCGACGCGGACGCGAAGGCCGGCGTCGGCTCGGTGTTCTCGCTGACCGACCCGGCCGCGATCAACCACTACCAGAAGGTGGCGGTCGAGCAGTCGCGGCTGCACATCCCGATCCTCTTCGCCTACGACACGATCCACGGCTACCGCACCATCTTCCCGGTCCCGCTGGCGCTGGCCAGCTCCTTCGACCCCGACGTGACCGCGGACGCCGCGCGCGTCGGCGCCCGGGAGTCGGCCACGGTCGGGCTCAAGCAGATCTACAGCCCCATGGTCGACGTCTCGCACGAGCCGCGCTGGGGGCGCATCGTCGAGGGGTTCGGCGAGGACCCCTACGTCGGCGAGCTGATGGGTGCGGCGTACGTCCGCGCCGCCCAGGGCCGCGACTACGGGGCGCCCACCAAGGTCGCCACCAGCGTGAAGCACTTCGTCGGCTACGGGGAGCCCGAGGGTGGACGCGACTACAACACCACCGACATGTCCACCTCACGGCTGCGCAACCTCTACCTCCCGCCGTTCAAGGCGGCCGTCGAGGCCGGTGCCGCCACGGTGATGTGCTCCTTCAACTCGCTCAACGGCGTGCCCGGCTGCGCCAACCACGAGACCGAGACCGACATCCTCAAGCGCGAGTGGGGCTTCGACGGGTTCGTCGAGAGCGACTACACCGCCGTCGCCGAGACCCGGGCGTGCCCCGCGGTGACGCCGGACGAGGGCCCGTGCGGCCACGGGACCGCCGCCGACGGTCCGCAGGCCGGCGCCCAGGCGTTGATGGCCGGCACCGACTCGGAGATGGTCAGCACGAACATCCGCGACTACGGCCAGCAGCTGCTCGCCTCGCGCCAGATCAGCATGGGTCGCCTCGACGACGCGGTGCGGCGGATCCTGCGCGTCAAGATGCGCGCGGGCCTGTTCGAGAACCCCTACGTCGACCAGACGGCCGCCACGGACGAGGCCTCCTTCGTGACCGCCGCCGACCGCAAGAAGGCGCGCAGCGCGGGCAGCCGCTCCATGGTGCTGCTCAAGAACGACGGGGCGACGCTGCCCCTGGACCCGTCGAAGCAGACGGCCGTGATCGGTCCGCTCGGTGATGACCAGCACGACATGCTCGGCCCGTGGTGGGGTCGCGGTCTCGACGAGGACGCCGTGAGCGTGCACAGCGGGATCGAGGCGCAGTCGCCCGGCACGACCTTCGTCGCCGGCTGCACGCGGGAGAACCTCGAGCCGCCGCAGGCGAGCGCGGACGACGCGTGCAGTGACGCCGACCTGGCCGCGGTCACCGCCGCCGCCGAGGGCGCCGACCAGGTCGTGCTCGCCCTCGGGGAGACCCGGGAGATGAGCGCCGAGGCGGCGTCGCGCTCCGACATCGGACTCCCGGGGGACGAGCAGCGGCTCATCGACGCCGTCGCCGCGACCGGCACCCCGTTCGTGGTGGTGCTCTTCAACGGCCGCCCGCTCACGCTGTCCGCCGTCAACGCCGCCGCCCCCGCCATCCTCGAGGCGTGGTTCCCCGGCGTCGAGGCCGGCAACGCCGTCGCCGACGTGCTCTTCGGCAGGGTCAACCCCGGCGGCAAGCTGCCCGTCAGCTTTCCCCGGCGCGTGGGTCAGGTCCCGATCTACTACAACCACGAGCCGACCGGGCGACCCTGCGACGTGAGCATGAAGTACGTCTCCCGCTACCGCGACCTGGCCACCTGCGACCCGCTGTTCGAGTTCGGCTACGGGCTCAGCTACACGACCTTCGACATCACCGACCTCGAGCTCTCGGCGAGCACGATGAGGCGTCGCGGTGGGCTGACCGCGACGGTCCGGGTCACCAACACCGGTGACGTCGCCGGCGACGAGGTGGTCCAGCTCTACCTGCACGACCCGGTCGCCAGCCTGTCGCAGCCCGTGCGCCGCCTGCGCGGCGTCGAGCGGGTGACCCTCGCCCCGGGTCAGTCGCGCACGGTGCGCTTCCCCCTCGACGCCTCCGACGTCGGCTTCTACGACAACGAGGGACGGTTCGTCGTCGAGACCGGCCGGATCGACCTCTTCGCCGGGAGCTCGTCGTCGGCCGACCTGACCACGTCGTTCGAGGTGACCCGCTGAGCCGGCAGCCGGGTGGCGGTGGGTGCCACCCCGGTGTGGTGTGCTGTCGCGGTGCCTGAGCCCGGCCCGTCCACAGCCCGGATCGCCCTGGGTCTGGCCGCGCTCGGCCGCCCGGCGTACATCACCACGAGCCGTGCCGACGACCTCGGCGAGGCCCGCTCGGTCGAGGAGATGCAGACCCGCAGCGCGAGCGTCCTCGACGCGGCGTACTCCGCCGGGGTGCGCTACCTCGACGCCGCCCGGTCCTACGGCCGCGCCGAGGAGTTCCTGGCCGCCTGGCTCGCGTCTCGTCGCGACGTCGACGACGTCGTCGTGGCCTCCAAGTGGGGCTACCGCTACGTCGGGGACTGGCGCAGCGACGCGGAGACCCACGAGGTCAAGGACCACTCCCTCGCGGCGTACCGGGAGCAGCGCCAGCTGCAGCGACGACCTGCTCGGGGCCAGGCTCGGGATCTACCAGATCCACTCGCTGACCCCCGACAGCCCCGCCCTCACCGACACCGCGCTGCACACCGAGCTCGGTCGGCTGCGCGAGGTGGGGGTGCGGGTCGGGTTCTCCACCTCGGGTCCCCACCAGGCCGACGTCGTACGCCGTGCGCTCGACGTCGCGGTCGGCGGCGAGCCGCTCTTCGCGGTGGTGCAGTCGACGTGGAACCTGCTCGAACCCTCCGTCGGGCCGGCGCTCGCCGAGGCCGCCGGCGCCGGGCTGTCGGTGGTGGTCAAGGAGGGAGTCGCCAACGGTCGGCTCGCGACCGGCGACGACCCGGCCCAGGCCTCCCGCGCCGCCGCCCGGGTGGCCGCCGGGCACGGGGTGAGCCCGGACCAGGTCGCCCTCGCCGCCGCCCTCGCCCAGCCCTGGGCCACCCACGTGCTCTCCGGGGCCGTCACCGCCGACCAGGTCCGCAGCAACGTCGCGGCCCAGGACCTCGCGCTCGCCGACGACGAGCTCGCCGCGCTGCTCAGCACCCCCGAGGAGCCGGAGGCCTACTGGTCGGCGAGATCGCAACGCGCCTGGGCCTGACCTCGAGCAGCTGCGCCGACAGACCTCGTCCCTTCGTCCTGCGCGCGACCCCTGTCCCGACCTACCCTGAGCCATGCCGCTCCGCTGCCCGCTCGCCCTCGCCCTCGGCGCGCTGTCGACGACCCTGCTCGCCGCCCCGGCGCAGGCGGGCCCGGCCGAGACCTACGCCGGTCAGGCGGTCGAGGTCACCCACACCATCCGCGACCACCGCGACCGCACGGTGCTCACGGAGCAGCGCTGCCTGCAGCGCAAGGCGGTGCGCCAGGCGCGCCGGATGGCCGACGAGCAGCGGTTGTCCCACCAGGACCTCGGCCCCGTGCTGGCCGACTGCGGGCTGACCCAGGCGGGGGAGAACGTCGCCTACGGCTACGCCACCGGTCGCTCGGCCGTGCGTGAGGGCTGGATGAGGTCCGAGGGCCACCGCGCCAACATCCTGCACCGCGGCTACCGGCTGACCGGAGTCGGCGCAGCCCAGGACGACGACGGCCGCTGGTACGTCGCCCAGGTGCTCGGCCGCGCGTCCTAGCGTCGGGCCGCGACCCGCTCCAGGAACCGGCGGTAGTCGGACGCGCTGCGCCTGGGGATCTCCACCATCGGCATGTGCCCCACGCCGTCGTAGATGATCAGCTCGGCGTCGGGCAGCTCGGCGGCCCACACCGGAGCCGCCTCGACATCCAGGATCTTGTCCAGCGCGCCCCACATCACCAGCGACGGGCAGGTGATCTCGCCCAGACGTCCCTCGAGCAGCCCGACCTCGGCGAAGGCGTCGAAGATCTCGACCAGGCTCTCGCGGCGCTCGACGTACTCCGCGGCCATCGCCCGCACCGCGAACCCCGGCAGCGTCGGTGGCTTGGCCATGACCAGCCCGGTGAGCACCGACATCTCGGAGGCGTCGTCCATGAAGAACGGGTTGCGGCCCTCCCGTCGCAGCCGGTCCAGCTCGGACTGCGCACGAGGCCACAGGCCGGCGGGGTCGATCATCGCCGCGGTCAGCACCCGCGAGGGGTGGTCCGCCGCCATCGTCGCGGTCACGAAGCCGCCCATCGAGTTGCCGACCACGTGCGCCGCGTCGACCCCGTGGGCGTCGAGCAGCCCCCGCACCAGCTCGGCCTGCCCGGCCGCGCTGTAGTCGGACCCGGAGCGGAACGGCGTCGCGCCGTGCCCGGCGAGGTCGGGCGCCAGGATGCGGTAGTCCTTGGTGAAGGCGCTCGCGAAGCGCATCCACAGGGTCTTGTCCGCGCTGAAGCCGTGCAGCATCACGATCACCGGCGCGTCCCTGCCGGCGGAGCCGCTGCGCAGCACCGAGACCGGGAGTCCGTGCACGTCGACGGTGGTCGACTCGAAGCCACGCACCCGCGCCTCGGTGGCCGCGGCGGTCCTGAAGGCGCGGCGCTCGAGCGACGCACGGCTCACCACGGGCGGTCCTGGGTCAGGGAGGTCATGGCGGGAGCCTAGGACGCTGCCACCCGAACCACCCGCAGGGCTGGCCCACCCCGACTACCGTCGGGGTGTGACCGCCGCCCGCACCGCTGACGAGACCACGCCCCGCACGATCCTGGTCACCGGTGCCCGGGGGTACGTCGGCTCGCGGCTCGTCCCGCTGCTGCTCGCCCACGGCCACCGCGTCGTGGCCACCGCCTCCTCGACCCCCCGGCGCGGGGTGTTCGGTTGGCACGACCAGGTCGAGTGGCGGGTCATGGACGCCACGGACCGGATGTCGGTGCGCGCGGCCGTGCACGGCGTCGACGCGGTCTGCTACCTCATCCACGCCTTGTCCCACCGCAACTTCGCCGATCTCGACCGGGTCGCCGCCGAGGCGATGCGCGAGGCCGTCGACGACGCCGGCGTCGAGCGGGTCGTCTACCTCTCCGGGCTCGTCCCCGACCTGCCGCACGCCGAGCTGTCGGGCCACCTCTCCTCGCGACTGGAGGTCGAGGAGATCCTCGCGACCTCCGCCGCCTCCACCCTCTCGATGCGCGCCGGCGTCGTGGTCGGGGCCGGGTCGACGTCCTTCGAGATCATCCGCCAGATCGCCTCGTTGTTCCTCGTCACCCCCGTCCCGACGTGGCTGGACCACCAGGTCCAGCCGATCGCGGCCACCGACACGCTCCGCATGCTGGTGCACGCCCTGAGCCACGACGAGCCGACCGGCGCCGTCGACGTGGGCGGCCCGGACGTCGTGGCCTACTCGGACCTGCTCGCCACCTTCGCGGCCGCCGCAGGTCTGCGACGCATCCGGGTCCCGATCCCGCTCGTGCCGACCGCGGTGGTCTCCCGGGCCGCCCCGTTCCTGCTCGGTGCCCCGCCCTCGACGGTCTCCTCGCTCGTGGCGAGCCTGCGCCACGACATGGTCTGCGACCCCGAGCGGCACTGGGTGCTCGCCGACGCCCAGACGCCGCTGGCCACCGCCGTCGCCGAGTCGCTCAAGGCCAGTCCGTCCGCGCCGTACGCCGCCCTCGGCCCGCTGCCGAGCGACCCCGACTGGACCGACCGTCGGCTGCTCCTCGAGCGGCTGACCGGTCTGGCCCTGCCGGTGCCGGCGGTCGTCCGCGCCGGTTCGGCCACCCCGCTCAACCTCGGGCGCCGTCTGACCCGCTCCTGGGGCTGACCCGCGGCTGGTCGGGCCCCCACGCCCACGCGGGTAGGGTCACTGGTTGTGGCTGGACCCAACTTCGAGACGGCGATCAAGAACCTCGACACGACGATGCGCACGATCGAGCAGGCGCTCGACATCGAGGCGATGCGCCGCGAGATCACCGAGCTCGGCATCCAGGTCGGCGCACCCGACCTGTGGGACGACCAGGACAACGCCGCCCGCGTGACCGGACGGCTCTCGCTGGTCCAGGGCCAGGTCGACCGCTTCGACGAGCTCAAGACCCGCATCGAGGACATCGGGGTGCTCGTCGAGCTCGGCCAGGAGGAGGACGACGCCGACTCGATGGCCGAGGCCGAGCGCGAGCTGGGCAAGGTCCGCGACGCCGTGCAGTCCCTCGAGGTGCGCACCCTGCTGTCGGGGGAGTACGACAAGCGCGAGGCGCTGGTCACCATCCGCTCCGGCGCCGGCGGCGTCGACGCGGCGGACTTCGCCGAGATGCTCCTGCGGATGTACACCCGCTGGGCCGAGCACAACAAGTACGGCGTCGAGGTCTTCGACACCTCCTACGCCGAGGAGGCGGGTCTGAAGTCGGCCACCTTCGCCGTCCACGCGCCCTACGCCTACGGCACCCTCTCGGTCGAGGCCGGCACCCACCGCCTGGTGCGGATCAGCCCCTTCGACAACCAGGGCCGTCGCCAGACCAGCTTCGCCGCCGTCGAGGTCGTGCCCGTGCTCGAGCAGACCGACGAGATCGACGTGCCCGACGAGGAGATCCGCGTCGACGTCTACCGCTCCGGCGGACCGGGCGGGCAGTCGGTCAACACCACCGACTCCGCCGTCCGCCTCACGCACCTGCCGACGGGCACGGTCGTGTCGTGCCAGAACGAGAAGAGCCAGCTGCAGAACAAGGCCAGCGCCATGGTCGTGCTCAAGGCCAAGCTGCTCGCGCGCAAGAAGGCCGAGGAGAAGGCGCACCTCGACGAGATGCGCGGTGACGTGCAGGCCAGCTGGGGTGACCAGATGCGCAACTACGTCCTGAACCCCTACCAGATCGTCAAGGACCTGCGCACCGGCTTCGAGTCCGGCAACCCCTCGTCGGTCTTCGACGGTGAGATCGACGGGTTCCTCGAGTCCGGCATCCGCTGGCGTCGCGGGACCAACCAGCCCGCCGACGCCTGATCAGGACGAGCCGCTCGACGTCGCGTCGGTCGGGCTCTCGCCGGCACCGGGGCTCGCGACCGGGTCGCCGGAGGGCTCGGGCACCGCACCCGCCGCCGCCAGCACCGCCGCGCACCACGGCCCGGCCCGGTCGGCGAGCACGACGTCCGGCGTCAGCGCCGGTCGCGGCTGCGTCGGCTCGCTGAGGTCGCAGGTCAGCCACCCGTCGCCGAACAGGCCGCGCCAGGACCGCGTCCGGGTGTCGTCGGCGGTGCAGGACACGCTCACCGAGCTGGCGCCGTACGCCGGGGCGTCCCCGATCCTCGTGCAGCCGTCGGGCCTGCTCGCCTCCGCGGAGAGGGCGCGCGCCTCGGCAGGCGTGACCGGCGGGGTGAAGACCCAGGCCCGGGCGACCCGGCCGCCGGGCGCACGCCAGGCGCAGCCGTACTCGTGCGCGACGTCCTCCAACCCGCTCTCGAGTCGCGTCGCCTGGCCGTTGTCCCACGTACGTGCGGTCACCTCGCCGGCACCCGCCGGGCCGGTGCTCCCGGGCACCTCACCCAGGGCGCGCACCACCGACTCGGGGGTGACCGCGGCGCAGAACGACTCGCGCGCCACGGCCACGACCCGGGTGTCGACGTCGCCCAACGGCGTGCCGGTCGGGCTCGGGGTCGGGCTCGGCGCCGACTCGGGGGCAGGGGTCGTACCCCCACCCACGAGCACGCCGACGGCGACCGCACCGAGCGTCAGCACCCCGACCACGACCAGGGCCAGCAGCCCGACGGACAGCCGGCCGCGGCGCGACGGGGCGCGGCGGGATCCGGGGGAGCGCGACACCCGGCCCAGCCTAGGACCCGGTCCGGGCCCGGCCACCGCGACGCCCCCGGGACCACGCCTGCGCGTCCGACGTGGTCACCTGACCTATGCTCGACCGACGTGATCCGATTCGAGAAGGTCTCCAAGGCCTACCCCGGCCCCGGCGCCTCGGCGCTCGACGGGGTGACCCTCGACGTCGAGAAGGGCGAGTTCGTCTTCCTCGTCGGCGCGTCCGGCTCCGGCAAGTCGACCGCGCTGCGGCTGATCCTGCGTGAGACGCGACCCACCGCGGGCCGCGTCTACGTCGCCGGCAAGGAGATCAACCGGCTCGCCGGGTGGAAGGTGCCACGGCTGCGCCGCCAGATCGGCACCGTCTTCCAGGACTTCCGGCTCCTGCAGAACAAGAACGTCTCCGAGAACGTCGCCTTCGCCCTGCAGGTCATCGGCAAGTCCCGCAGCGAGATCAAACGGGTCGTCCCCGAGACCCTCGAGCTCGTCGGACTGCACGACAAGGGCGACCGGATGCCGGACGAGCTCTCCGGCGGCGAGCAGCAACGCGTCGCCATCGCCCGGGCCTTCGTCAACCGTCCGATGATCCTCATCGCCGACGAGCCGACCGGCAACCTCGACCCGACCAGCTCGGTGGGCATCATCAAGCTGCTCGAGCGGATCAACGAGGCCGGCACCACCGTCGTCATGGCCACCCACGACGCCGGGGTCGTCGACCAGATGCGCAAGCGGGTGCTCGAGCTCGGCGACGGGCGGCTCGTCCGCGACCAGCACGAGGGTGGGTACGGCGCGGCCGTCCAGGCCTGATCCACCGCCGCCCACTCGTCCCCACGCACCACCAGGAGCACCCACCTCATGCAGCTGCGCTACATCTTCACCGAGCTCCGCCAGGGGCTGCGCCGCAACATCTCGATGCACATCGCGGTCGTGCTGACCCTCTTCGTCTCGCTGACCCTCGTCGGGCTCGGCGCGCTGCTGGCCCAGCAGGCCGACCGCGCCACCGCCCAGTGGGGCAACCAGCTGCAGATCACCGTCTACCTGTGCCGCGACGGCGACAACAACCCGGCGTGCCAGTCCGAGGTCACCAACCCCCAGCGCAGCCTGGTCGAGCAGACCGTCACGGACAACCCGGAGGTGGCGGCGTACACCCTGGAGAGCAAGGCCGAGGCCTTCGCCAAGGTCAAGGAGCTCTACGGCGCGGACACCTTCTCCGGCCCGGACCCGCTGCTGACCGAGGACGACATGGCGGAGTCGCTGCGGATCACGCTCGACGACCCCAACGAGTTCGCCGGGATCACCAGTGCCGTCACGGGCCTCGACGGCGTCTCGCAGGTCCAGGACCTGCGCGACTCGGTGGGACCGATCCTCGACTCGATCGACGCCCTCAAGATCGCCGCCTGGGGCACGGCCGGCTTCCTGGTGATCGCCGCGCTGCTGCTGGTGGCCAACACCATCCGGCTCGCCGCGTTCGCCCGGCGCAAGGAGATCGGCATCATGCGCCTGGTCGGCGCCTCGACGCTCTACATCGCCCTGCCCTTCTTGATGGAGGCCCTGGTCACCGCGGTGATCGGGGTCGGGCTGGCCGCCGCCGCGCTCGCGGGCTTCATGAAGTTCGGTGTGATGGACCGCGCCGCGCAGGGCCTGACCTTCATCCCGTGGGTCGGCTGGAGCGAGTACACCTTCGCGGTGATCGTCGTCGCCGCGCTCGGCCCCGCGCTCACCCTGGTCCCGACACTCCTGCTGACCCGCAAATACATCAGAGTGTGACTCCCGCGCGCTAGCGTCGCCACGCTTGCTTCCCCAACCTGCGAGGCGGATTCGTGCGCTCCTTCCCCAGCGCCCGTGGTCGTCGCGTGACGGTGGCCTGTGCCTTGGCCGCCCTCACGTGTGGCCTGGGCATCCTTCCCCCCACTCCCGCCGCCCAGGCGGACTGGCGCGACACGTTGCGCGACACCCAGGACAAGATCGCCGACGTCCGCCAGGGCATCGACGACGCCAGCGCACTGGTGCAGCAGGCGACCAGGGCGGTCGACGAGGCACGCACCAGGCTCGCCTCGGCGCGCGACCGGCTCGCCGCCGTCCAGGACCGGGTGGACGAGGCCACCGACAAGGCCGCCGAGCTCGCCGACGCCCTCGTCCAGTCGCGCGAGCAGCTGGACATCGCCCGCGCGGCGCTCGCTGCGAAGCGACTCGAGGTCAAGCAGACCCGCGCCGAGGCCGCGGACACGATCACCTCGATCTACGAGGGCACCGGCGACCCCGGGCTGCGCGCCCTGTCGTCGTTCCTGACCGCCGGCTCGCTCGAGGAGCTCGAGCGCGAGCAGCAGGCCGAGAGCCTGATCGTGGGCCGTCAGGCCGGCGCCTACGACCAGGTGCAGGCCGCCGAGGACCGGCTCAGCGAGACCGCGACCGCCGTCCAGGAGGCCACCGCGAGGGTCGCGGACCAGAAGGCGCAGGCCGAGCAGGTCCTCAGCGACCTGGAGAGCCTCGAGCAGCAGGCCGAGCGGGCCCGCGACCAGGTGCTGGACCGGGTCGAGACCAACCGCAACGCCCGCGAGCAGGCCCGCAAGGCCCGTGCCTCCGACCAGGCCGCCCTCGCGCGGCTGAAGGAGAAGGAGGACACGGTCAAGCAGAAGATCCTCGCCGCCGCGCGCGCCGCCGCGTCGGCGGGCAGCGGCTTCACCGGTTCGACCGGCGGCCTGCTGGACTACCCCGCCTCCGGGCCGGTCACGTCGCCCTTCGGCTACCGGATCCACCCGATCTACGGCTACTACGGCCTGCACGACGGCACCGACTTCGGCGTCGCCTGCGGCGACCCGCTGCGTGCCGTCGCCGACGGAACCGTGATCTCGCGCTACTACTCCGAGGTCTACGGCAACCGGCTCTACCTCTCGCTGGGCAACATCAACGGCCAGAACGTCACCGTCGTCTACAACCACGCCTCGGACTACACCTACTCGGTGGGCCAGAGCGTCGCGCGCGGCGCCACGCTGGGCTACGTCGGCGACACCGGTTGGTCGACGGGCTGCCACCTGCACTTCACCGTGCTCGAGAACGGCAACGCCGTGGACCCGATGGGCTACCTCGGCTGAGCTGCCGCGCTCCGCGTGCGCCGGCCAGGGCCCCGCGGTTTCCCACGGGATGGTGCCGATTGCGCGCTCCCCGGCGCACATTCGCCACGGGAAGCGACGAACTGCCTGCATCCCGTGGGAAACCGCGGCCCCGCCCCGGCCGTACCCACCGCAGTACGCGCGGCCGCGGCCCGACCGGTCGCGCACGAGATTGACGTGGTCGCGATGATGGACCCATGGCCAAGGAGAGCGGGCGCAAGATCGTCGCCCAGAACAAGAAGGCGCGCCACGACTACCTGATCGAGGACACCTACGAGGCCGGGATGGTCCTGCAGGGCACCGAGGTGAAGTCGCTGCGGATGGGCCGCGCCTCGCTCGTCGACGGGTTCGTCGACATCGACCGCAACGAGGCCTGGCTGCACGGCGTGCACATCCCCGAGTACGCCCAGGGCACGTGGACGAACCACGCGGCCCGGCGCAAGCGCAAGCTGCTGCTCAACCGGGTCGAGATCGACAAGATCGAACGCCGGGTCAGCGAGAAGGGCCTCACGGTGATCCCGCTGTCGCTGTACTTCATCGACGGCCGCGCCAAGATCGAGATCGGCCTGGCCAAGGGCAAGAAGACCTGGGACAAGCGCCACGCCCTCGCCGAGCGGCAGGCCACCCGCGAGGTCGAGCAGGCCGTCGGACGCCGGCTCAAGGGCATGGACTGAGCGTGAGCCTGGCCGCGGCCGACCACCCGGACGTCGCGGGGGTCCGTGCCTTCTGGGAGGGGCTGGGCCTGCCGGGGATCTTCGACGTGCACGCCCACTTCCTGCCCCCGCCGATCCAGCAGGCGGTCTGGTCGGTCTTCGACGAGGCCGGTCCCAAGATCGGCCGGGCCTGGCCGATCCGCTACCGCGAGTCGGTCGAGGAGCGGGTCGAGATCCTGCGCGCGATGGGCGTACGCCGGTTCCCGACGTTGCCCTACGCGCACAAGCCGGGGGTCGCCGGCTACCTCAACGACTGGGCCCGCGGTTTCGCCCACGACGTGCCCGAGAGCCTCTGGTCGGCCACCTTCTACCCCGAGCCCGACGCCCCGGCGTACGTCGCGGAGCTGGTCGCCGCCGGGGTCGAGGTCTTCAAGGTGCACGTGCAGGTGGGGGAGTTCCGTCTCGACGACCCGCTCCTGGACGGTGTCTGGGCCACGCTGGCCGACGCGGGCACCCCGGTCGTGATCCACGCCGGCTCGGGCCCGGTGGCCAACCGTTTCACCGGGCCGGACCCGCTGCGGGCGGTGCTCCAGCGCTTCCCGCGCCTGGTCGCGGTCGTCGCCCACCTCGGCGCCCCGGAGTACGACGGCTTCCTCGAGCTCGCCGAGCGCTTCGAGTGCGTCCACCTGGACACGACGATGGTGTTCACCGACTTCTTCAGCGAGGCCACGGCGCACTTCCCCGACGCGCTGCTGCCGCGACTGCGCCGGCTCGGGGAGCGGGTGCTGCTCGGCAGCGACTTCCCGACGATCCCCTACCCCTACCTCCACCAGCTCGAGTCACTCGCACGGCTGGGCCTGGGGGAGGACTGGTTGCGCGCGGTGTGCTGGGGCAACGGTCTGCGTCTGTTCGGGCCCGGGCGTGCGCCCGGCGCGGGGTCCTGAGAAGATCCGGTGCCGTGAAGGGCCAGCAGCTGCGTGACCGTCTCGCCGAGGATGCCCTCGGCGCGGTGCAGTGGAGCGTCCTGGCCCTCGACGTCGCGACCGGTGAGCGGGTGCTGGAGCACCAGGCGTCGCTGCTGCAGCCGACGGCCGGCGTGGCGGAGGTGTTCGTGCTCGTCGAGCTGGCCGACGCCTTCGCCTCGGGCCGGGTCTCCCCCCACCACCGCGCCACCCAGGGCGAGGTGGCCCCCGTGTGGGACTCGGGTCTGTGGCGTCACCTGACCACCCCCGACCTGTCGCTGCAGGACGCTGCGGTGCTCCTCGGCGCGGTCAGCGACAACCTGGCGGCCAACGTGCTGCTCCACGAGCTCGGTCTCGACGCGGTGCAGCAGCGCGCCGCCGCGCTGGCCTCGTGCGGATCGACCCTGCTCGACGTCGTGCGCGACCACCGCGGCCCCGAGGACCCGCCGACGCTCAGCCTGGGCTGCGCCGAGGACTGGGCCCCGCTCGCGGCGCGGCTGGCCCGGGGTGAGGTGGTCGACCGGGAGGTCAGCGCCGAGGTCGTCGACTGGCTCAGTGTCGGGGTCGACCTGTCGATGGTCGCCGGGGGCTTCGGACTGGACCCGCTCGCCCACTCCGCGACCGACGGCGACCTGTGGTTGTGGTCCAAGACCGGCTCCGACCCCGGCGTGCGTGCCGACGTCGGCGTGGCGACGTACGAGGAGAGCCGGGTCGCCTGGGCCGCGATCGCGGGCTGGGACCCCGAGACCGTGCCCCACGCGACGGCACCGGTGCTCGCGACGATGCGCGAGATCGGTGAGTCTCTGGCGGGCAGGATCAGCCCTCGACGCCCAGCGTGACGCCGGCGACCTCGTGCCCGGACGGCACGGACGGCAGGGACAGGACACCTGGCCCGCGCGACCCGGGTCCGACAGGATGGCCGGCGTGGACGACGTCGAGGCCTGGAGCGTGATCGAGCGTGAGCGGTACGCGCTCGCTGATCTGCTCGACACGTTCAGCCCTCCGCAGTGGGCGGCTGCCAGCCTGTGCGCCGGCTGGAGCGTGCGCGAGGTCGGCGCGCACCTGATGGTGGGCCCGTCGGGGTCGATGGGGGAGTTCGTGGTCGCCTACGTCCGCAGCGGGCTCAGCTTCGACGGCGCCAACCAGCGCCTCGCCGTGCGCCACGCCGCCGCCCCCACGGCGCAGATCGTCGCGAACCTCCGCGCCCACGCCGACGACCGCTTCACCCCACCCACCTTCGACTGGCACGCGCCCCTGACCGACCACCGTCTGCACGTGCTCGACATCTGCGTTCCGCTGGGCCTCGACGCCGAGCAGCCCGCCGAGCCGTGGGCCGACGTCCTCGGCTTCCTGGTCTCGGCCAGGGCGCGGCGCGGGTTCGTGGACCGGGGCCTCCCCGACCTGGCGTACGCCGCCACCGACCTCGAGTGGGGCCACGGTCCGGACGGAGCACCGGCCGTGCGGGGCCCGGCGGCCTCGCTGGCGCTGGCGATCTCGGGCCGGCCCGCCGGGCTCGAGCGGCTCGAGGGCAGCGGCCTGCCGGAGCTGTCCCACTGGGTCCGGCGCGCTCACGGCTAGGCCCAGCCAGGCCCGTAACGAGGCGCCGGGACTATCCGGTGGGCCTGGTGCGTTGGGACCGGTACAGTGGCACGCACAACTCAAGAGGGGCTGATCGGTTTCGACTTGGGACGTTAGTTCCAGGGGAAGCGGGTCGAGGAGCCAACGTCATCTCGTAAACGATCGTTGGAAACCAACAACTGCCGACTCTAAGCGCAGTTCCTTCGCTCTCGCTGCCTGAGCAGTGATCGAAGCGTCAGACCGGGCATCTGTCTCCGTCCCGGACCCTGGCGTCATCTAGGAGACTTGCTGATCACCTGCTGTCGGGGTGGTTGATCGGGACTCAAACCTGACTGGGCCTGTCGACGACGTGTTCGTGCGAGCGTCGGGGCCGAGAAAACGACATCGCGGACTGCACCCGGAGAAGACCTGGTTCGACGCTCGAGGACGCGGGTTCGATTCCCGCCAGCTCCACCACGGCACAGCAACCAGCAGCACCCGATGGCTCCACGGAGCCGGCCCTCGCAACGACAGCCGCACCGACACCGTCGGTGCGGCTGTCGTACGTCACGTCCGTCCAGGCGCAGCGGCCCCAGGGTTCGGTCGCGGCTGCAAGCAGAGCGCTGCCCACGGTCCGTCCGCTCAGATCAGGGACCGGGTCAGCGCGTGCTTCACCGCAGAGGCCCGCGTGGGCTCGTCGAGCTTGGCGAGGATGTTGGCGACGTGGCGGTGCACCGTGTGGGCGCTGAGCGTCAGCGCGGCGGCGATCTGGTCGTTGCCCAGGCCGCGCGAGACGAGCCTCAGCACTTCCTGCTCGCGGGGACTGAGGGGTCCGGAGCCGCGCCGGTCCAGGCAGTGTGCGAGCGCGCTCGCGCGCGCGAGCCCGGCGGAGTCGAGCAGCTCGGTCATGACGTCGGTCGCGGAGGTGATCTGGTCCCGAGCTCCCTCACGGTCTCCCTGAGCGGTCAACGCGGTGGCCAGCAGCAGCCGTGTCTCGGCCTCGTCGTGCCGCAGTCCCGCCGCGTGGTAGAGCCGGACCGCCTCGTGCAGCAGGCCCGAAGCCTCGGTGGACTCGGCCAGCGCCGCGTCGGCCGTCGCCGACATGGCACGCAGGGCGGAGGTCCGCACGGCTGCGGCGATGACGCGGAGCTCCTCGGCCGCCAGCACGGCAGCGGGGGTCTGGCCGACCGCGAGGGCGATGCGCACCGCGGGAAGGAGGACGTCGGCGCGCGCGAGACGGGCCTCCGGTGGGAGCGTGCGCAGAAGACGTTGCAGTGCTGCCCAGGCGCCGTCCTTGTCGCCTGAGGCGAACCTGATCAGGGCGCGGCCGCGAGCGGCGACCGGGTCGAACTCGGCCTGCTTGAACAACGCCTCCGCCTCGTCCAGCCGGCCCTGCCGTCGACGCAGCTCGCCGAGCTGGACGACCGCCTCCGACCGGGACGCTCGCGACGACGTGGCGAGACGCTGGACGGTCTGCGAGAGCTCCCGCTCCGCCTCGACCCATCCCCCGGCGCACACCTGCACCGAGGCGTACTGGATCCGACAGACGTCGAGCAGGGGGACGAGGTCGCGTTCGAGGCAGATCGCCTCGACCCTGCGACACCACTCCTCGGCTCGGGTGACGTCCTGGGTCTCGTGGCAGGCAGCGATGAGCCAGCACAGCACCTTCCCCAACCACATCTGGTCCACGACGTCGCCCCCGGTCGCCGCCGCCACGGCCGAGTCCAGGTTCGCCATGCCGGCCTCGACCTCTCCCGAGCGGGTCAGCGCCATCCCTTCCAGGGCCAGCCCGACCACGCAGAGCTCGCCGTCCCCGGTACGGCGACCCACCTCCAGCGCGCGCGTCGCGCACCGCAGCGCGGAAGCCGGGTCGTGGCGCACCGACAGGGCCAGCTCGGCCTCCCGGACGGCGCACCAGCCGTGCTCGGAACACTCCTCGACGGGGACCAGGAGCGCTTGTGCACGACCCAGCCAGCCCAGCGCCACGGACTCGCCACGCCCGAACAGCTGGTAGTCCCACGCGAGGGAAGCCGCCGTCCGTGCCGCTCCGACGGGGTCCGAGCGAGCGCGGTACAGCCGGTAGGCGGTCTCACGAGACGTGAGGCAGGTGTCGGCGTCGTCGAGCCACCAGGCCACCTGTGCCAGGCCCTCGTGAGCCGCGGGGTCGTCGTCCTGCTCGATGGCGTTGCGGAAGGCGCCGTCCGCACGACTCCACGAGCCGGCGTCCAGCGCCTCCTGAGCATCCTCGAGGGCCGCCATCACCCTGATCATCCTGGTCTCCGCTCCCGGAGGGAAGGAGCCATGTGACGCGTGCCCGACGACGAGCGGCAGTCAGACACCTGCTCCGGCCGCGAGCGCCTTGACGTCCGCGGTGGTCAGCGGGCTCCCGGCGATGCCCCAGTCGCCGCTACGGACCTCCTCGACGATGCACCACGTGACGGGACGCATGTTCTCGCCCTCGACAGCGACCATCGCGTCGGTCAGCCCGCGGACGATCTCCTGCTTCTGGACGTCGGTGAAGACGTTCTCGATCACGGTGACCTGGATCAACGGCATGTCGTGCCCCTCTCTGGTGGTGGCATCCCGAACGGGTGCCTCGACACCACGATCGCGCGGCCGTCGGGCTCCGCGCGTCGCCCGCACCGGCCATCTTCGGCGCGGCGGGCCATGGCCCGAACGGGCCATGGTCGCCGGCTGCTGGGCGTGGATGCTCCTGCACGGGCACACGTTCGCAATCGTCGACTCTCCGTGCGCCGAGGCCGGGTCGCCCCGGCACTACGCTGAGCCCGTCCGGACCTCGGCTCGACCCAGGAGCGTGAGCAGTGCAAGGGTCCTCCCTCGTGCCGCGTGCCGGTCGCGCCCGGGCCGCCACGGGCACGACCCCTGCGATGCCCCCCGAGGCCGCTCGCATCGTGCGGGTGCTCGCGGCCGTCACCCTCGTGGTGGTGGCGCTGGTCCTGGCGGGCTGGGCCAGCGACACGATGGCGCTGGCCAACGTGCTGCCCGGCATGGTGGCGATGAAGGTCAACACCGCGGTGTGCCTGGGCCTGCTGGCCGTGGTGTGCCTGACGCCTGGCGATCTCGACCCCTGGCTGCCGCGACTCGTCCTCGGGCTCGTCGCCGCGGTGGCGCTGGCCAGCCTCGCCGAGTACGCCGCCGATCTCTCCCTCGGCATCGACGAGCTGCTGGCCGCCGACCCGGACGGCACGATCGCCCCGGGCCGGATGTCCGGGACGACCGCGGTCTGCCTGCTCCTGCTGTCGCTCTCCCTGGCCGTGCCGACCCGGCGCGTCCTCTCGCAGGTGGCGTCGGTGGCCGCCAACGTGGTCGCCTTCGTCGCCCTGCTCGGCTATCTCTACGGCGTCGAGGACCTCTACCAGGTCGGGCCGTTCGAGACCATCGCGCTGCACACGGCGATCCTGATCTTGATGCTGGGCGCGAGCGCGCAGCTGAGGGTGCCGGACGGGCTGCTGTCCTGGGTCGTCGCCGGCACCGACGCCGGCGCCCTGCTGCTGCGCCGGGTCGTGCCGGTCCTCCTCGTCGCGCTGCCGCTGATCGGGCTGGTGCGCCTGATCGGCGAGCGCCACGGGTACTTCGGGACGCCCTTCGGGCTGGCGTTGCACGTCGCCGCGTCGGTCGGGGTCATCACGCTGACCATGCTCGTGGTGGCGCGTCAGGTCCAACGTCTCGACCAGCGGCGCCAGAGCGCCGCCGACGACGTGGTCGACCTGAACCGCAACCTGGAGGAGCGCGTGTCCTCCGGGGCCGCCGAGCTCGAGCGGCGCCACACCCAGCTGGCCCTGCGCAACGACCGGGACCGGATCGCGCGTGACCTGCACGACCTGGTGATCCAGCGGCTCTTCGCCAGTGGCCTCCAGCTCGCCTCGGTGCAGCGCCTGCTCGGGCGCGGCGATCGCCCCGTCGAGGAGGTCCAGGCCATGACGGGGCGGCTCGAGCAGGTGATCGACGAGCTCAACGAGGTCAGCGCGGACCTGCGCTCGTCCATCTTCTCCCTCACGATCATGGCCCGCAGCGACGACGCCGTCGGCGCGGCCCGCGCCGCCGTCGAGCACCAGGGCCGGTCGCTGACCTTCGAGCCCGCGCTGCGTGTCGATCTCGCGCTCAACGAGCTGCCGACCGAGCTCGTCGACCAGGTCGTCGCCGTGCTGCGCGAGGGCGTCTCCAACGTCGCCCGGCACGCGCACGCCTCGGCGGCCAGCGTGGACGTGGCCGTCGAGGAGGGCGTCCTGGTGGTGACGGTCCAGGACGACGGCGGGGGCATGCCGGCCTCGCCCGTGCGCTCCAGCGGGGTGGCCAACCTGCGCCAGCGGGCCCTCAGGCTCGGCGGCGAGGTCCGGTGGGAGGCCGTGGAGCCGACGGGGACCCGGCTGGTGTGGCGGGTCCCGGCGACCCCGGAGACGGTGGACGGCTGATGCGGGTCGCCGTGGCCGGGGTGGGCGCCGTCGGTGGCCTGGTCGCCTCCCGGCTGGCTCGCTCCGGCCACGACGTCGTCGCGCTGGCCCGGGGGCAGACCCTCGCCGCCCTGCGCGCCGACGGCCTGCGCGTCGAGGAGGGCGGACCGGGGGCACCCACGCCGCAGACGGTCGACATCGTGGCCAGCGACGACGCGCGCGACCTGGGTGTCGTCGACCTGCTCGTCGTCGCGCTCAAGGGCACCGCGCTCGCGCGTGACGCGGAGGTGCTCGCCCCGTTCATCGGACCCGAGACCATCGTGCTCCCGGCCATGAACGGCGTGCCGTGGTGGTTCCTGGATCCCGCAGGCACCGGTGACGGGCCCGCGCTGGCGAGCATCGACCCGCACGGCTCGATCGCGCGGACCCTCCCGCTGGCCCGGACCCTGGGTTGCGTGGTGCACCTGTCCAGCTCGCTGCTGGGCCCGGCCCGGGTGCGTCACGGAGCCGGATGGCGTCTGGTCGTGGGCGAGCCCCGCGGAGGCCGCAGCGAGCGCGTCGATCGCGTCGCCGACGTGCTCGCGGGTGCCGGCTTCGAGGTCGACCGCGCCGACGACGTACGCCGCGAGATCTGGTTCAAGCTGTGGGGCAACATGACCGTCAACCCGGTCTCGGCGCTGACCGGGGCGAGCGGGGCGCAGATCCTGGACGACGAGCTGGTGCGGGCCTTCCTGGTGCGGGCCATGGCCGAGGCCGCGCAGGTGGGTGATCGGATCGGCTGCCCGATCGTGCAGAGCGGGGAGGAACGGCTCGCCCTGGCCCGTGGGCTGGGCGACTTCCGGACCTCCATGCTCCAGGACGCGGAGGCCGGCCGCGAGCTCGAGCTGGACGCGCTGACGGGAGTGGTGCGCGAGATCGCCGCCCGGGTGGGCGTGGCCACGCCGTGGACCGACGCGGTGCACGGGCTGACCCGGCTGATGGGCCGCGTGGACGGGACCTACGCCGGGTGACGAGCGTCCTCGGGCCCGATCACCGCAGGACGGCACCGTCGGATGTGGCCCCCGCCACAGCAGCCGCCTAGGGTGGAGATCTCGATGCGACCCCGACCCGCGACGAAAGGCTCCCCGTGCCCAACCTGGCCCTTGCCCTGAACGAGACCGCAGCCGAGCACGGCGACCGCCCCGCGGTGAAGCTCGACGACATGGTCCTCGACTACGCCGGCCTCCTCGACGGTGCTCGCCGCCTGACGGCGCTGCTCAAGGACCACGGGGTCAAGCCGGGCGACCGGGTGGGGATGGTGCTGCCCAACGTGCCGGCCTACCCGGTGATCTTCTACGGCGCGGTCGCCGCCGGTGCGGTCGTGGTGCCGATGAACCCGCTGCTGAAGGCCCGCGAGGTGCAGTACTACCTCGAGGACTCCGGGGCCTCGGTCGTCTTCGCCTGGCACCAGATGGCCGACGAGGCCTCGAAGGCGGCCGGCGAGGTCGGCATCGAGTGCCTCAGCGTGGAGCCGGAGGGGTTCATGGCGATGCTCGCCGAGCACGAGCCCGACGAGGAGGTCGTCGACCGCGAGGACGACGAGACCGTGGTGCTGCTCTACACCTCCGGCACCACCGGCCAGCCCAAGGGCGCCGAGCTGACCCACGGCAACATGTCGACCAACGCCGCGACGAGTGCCGAGACCCTCGTCGAGCTCGGCCCCGACGACGTCGTGATGGGCTGCCTGCCGCTCTTCCACTGCTTCGGCCTGACCTGCGGCCTCAACGCGGCCGTGCGCTCCGGCTCCTGCCTGACGCTGGTCCCGCGCTTCGACGCCGACAAGGCGCTGGAGGTGATCGGGCGTGACAAGGTCACCGTCTTCGAGGGCGTGCCGACCATGTACGCCGGGATGCTGCACTCGTCCGGGGCCGAGGACGCCGACGTCGCGAGCCTGCGTACCTGCATCTCGGGGGGCTCGGCGATGCCGGTCGAGGTGATGAGGAAGTTCGAGGAGACCTTCGGCTGCGAGGTGCTCGAGGGCTACGGCCTCTCCGAGACCTCCCCGGTCGCGTCCTTCAACCACCCCGGCACCGAGCGCAAGCCCGGCTCGATCGGCGTGCCGGTCCGCGGTGTCGAGCTGCGCCTGCTCGACGACGACGGCAACGAGGTCGCCGCGGGCGAGCGCGGCGAGATCGCGATCAAGGGCGAGAACGTGATGAAGGGCTACTGGGGCCGTCCGGAGGCCACCGAGGAGTCCATCAAGGACGGATGGTTCCTCTCCGGCGACGTCGCCGAGAAGGACGACGACGGCTACTACTTCATCGTCGACCGCAAGAAGGACCTCATCATCCGCGGTGGCTACAACGTCTACCCGCGCGAGGTGGAGGAGGTCCTCTACGGCCACGAGGCGGTCGCGGAGGTGGCGGTGATCGGGATGGCGCACGACGACCTCGGCGAGGAGGTCGGCGCCGCGGTCTCCCTCAAGGAGGGCCACAGCGCCACCGAGGACGAGCTCCAGGCCTTCGCCAAGGAGGGCCTCGCCGCCTACAAGTACCCCCGCAAGGTCTGGATCGTCGACGACCTGCCCAAGGGCCCCACGGGCAAGATCCTGCGCCGTGAGGTCAGTGCCCCCGACGAGGAGAACGCATGAGCACCGCCACCACCGCGGCCCCCGGCCGACGCGCCGACGACTCCGAGGACAGTCCCGAGCTCGGGACGCCGCTGGACCTCCTGCTCGCCGACGCGGGCAGCAGCCCGCTGCGACGGCTGGTCCCGGGCATGTCCGGCATCAAGTTCGCCGCCGGGCTGGCCCGACGCCCCCAGCGCGTCGTACGGCGCGGCGCGGGCCTGGCCGCGGAGCTGGCGAAGGTCGGGGTCGGGCGCTCGGAGATCGCGCCGGCTCCCAAGGACCGTCGCTGGGCCGACGAGGCGTGGGAGAAGAACCCCTTCTACCGCCGCACCCTGCAGGGCTACCTGGCCTGCGGCACGGCCGTGCGGGGTCTGGTCGACGACGCCGACCTGGGCTGGGGCGACGCGCAGCGGATGGGCTTCATCGCCGAGAACCTCGTCGAGGCCCTCGCGCCCACCAACAACCCGTTCGTCAACCCCAAGGTGCTCAAGCGCATCCTCGACACCGGCGGCGGCAACCTCGTCTCCGGCGGGCGCCGGTTCGTGCGCGACTTCGCCACCGCGCCGCGGGTGCCCTCCATGGTCGAGGCCGACGCCTTCGCGGTCGGCGAGGACCTCGCGGTGACGCCCGGCAAGGTGGTCCTGCGCACCGACGTCTTCGAGCTCATCCAGTACACGCCGCAGACGCCGAAGGTCAAGGAGGTGCCCCTGCTGATCGTCCCGCCGACGATCAACAAGTACTACATCATCGACCTCGCCGAGCAGCGCAGCATGGTCGAGCACCTCGTGCGCAGCGGCCTGCAGGTCTACGTCGTCTCGTGGCGCAACCCCGACACCCGTCACGCCGCGTGGGACCTCGACACCTACGGCACGGCCATCATCGAGGCGATGAGCGCCTGCGAGCAGATCTCGCGCCAGGACAAGACCTCGGTGCTGGGCATCTGCTCGGGCGGCATGATCGCCTCGATGACGATGGCCCACCTGGCCGCCACCGGCCAGGGCGAACGGGTCGCGGCGTTCAGCCTGATGGTGACCGTGCTCGACCAGGAGCGTGCCGGGGTGACCAGCGCGCTGCTCTCGCACAAGGCGGCCGCGGCCTCGACGCGCGCCTCGGCCGAGAAGGGCTACCTCGACGGGCGCACTCTCGCCGAGATCTTCGCCTGGCTGCGACCCAACGACCTGATCTGGAACTACTGGGTCAACAACTACCTGATGGGCCACGCCCCGAAGGCCTTCGACATCTTGTTCTGGAACGCCGACCCGGTGCGGATGAGCGCGGGCATGCACCGCGACTTCATGGACCTCGCGATCCGCAACGCGCTCGTCGAGCCGGGGGCCGCCGACATGCTCGGCACCAAGGTCGACCTCGCCGACATCACCGCCGACACCTACGTCGTGGCCGGCATCGCCGACCACCTGTGCCAGTGGGAGTCCTGCTACGCCTCGACCCAGCTCTTCAGCGGCCAGACGAAGTTCGTGCTGTCCACGAGTGGTCACATCGCCGCGATGGTCAACCCCCCGGGCAACCCGAAGGCCAACTTCCGCACGGCCGAGCAGAACCCGCCGGACGCGCAGGACTGGCTGGCCGGGGCCCACCAGGTGCAGGGCTCGTGGTGGGACGACTACGCCGGCTGGCTGGCCGACCGGGCCGGCGAGGAGCGCAACAAGCCCTCGCGGATGGGCTCGGCGCAGCACGAGCCGATCTGCGACGCGCCGGGTGCCTATGTCCACGACCGCTGAGCCTGATCCGCAGGCCTCGACCACCCTCGCGCCGGACGCGACGACGCCCGCACCGGACGTGATCCGCAACCTCACCGTGCGTGGGATCACCGCCCGCGTCTCCGTCCGACCGGCCGTGGGGGCCCACGTCAACACGCCACCCCTGCTGCTGTGCAACGGGATCGGCATCAGCCTCGAGCTGCTCGACCCGTTCGTGCGCGAGCTCGACCCCGAGCGCGGGGTCGTACGCTTCGACGTGCCGGGCGTGGGGGGCAGCGCGCTGCCGCCCTTCCCCTACACGATCGCCGGGCTGTCGTCGTGGGTGACCGCGCTGATGGCCAAGCTCGGGCACCGTCGCTTCGACGTCCTCGGGATCTCGTGGGGCGGCGGACTGGCCCAGCAGCTCGCCGTGCAGTCACCGCGACGCGTCCGCCGGGTGGTCCTGGTCTCCACCGGCACGGGCTGGATGATGGTGCCCGGCAGTCCCGAGGTCCTCAAGATCATGTCGACCCCGCGCCGGCACCGCGACCCGGCGTACGCCCGACAGGTGGCCGGCACGATCTACGGCGGTTCGATGCGGACGGCGCCCGCGCAGGGCGCGGGTCTGCTGCACGCAGCGACGCGGTCGGGTCCCAAGCGCGGCTACTACTACCAGCTGCTGGCCATGACGGGGTGGACGAGCCTGCCGTTCCTGGGCCTGCTGCGCCAGCCGACGCTGGTGCTCGGTGGCGACGACGACCCGATCATCCCGGTCGCGAACCCACGGATGCAGGCGCGGATGATCCCGCGGGCGCGGCTGCACATCTACGAGGGCGGCCACCTCGGCCTCGTCACCGAGGCGCGCGACCTCGCCCCCCTGATCGATGCGTTCCTCGAGGAGACCGATGACGATGCCTGAGCCCCGGATCGCCCCCGACCTGGCTGCGGGGGGCCTGGACGACTCCCCGTTCTCGGACTTCCTCGGCTTCGAGCTGCTCCTCGGCGAGGAGGACCGCGAGCTGCTCAGCGCGACCCGGGCGTTCATGACGCGTGAGGTCGAGCCGATCATCAACGCACACTGGACCCGGGCGAGCTTCCCCCACGAGCTGCTGCCAGGCCTGGCCGAGCTCGGGATCGCGGGCCTCGCCTACGACGGCCCGGGCTGCCCGGGCCGTGGCGCGCTGGTCGACGGCATGGTCGCGATGGAGCTGGCCCGCGTCGACTCCTCGATGGGCACCTTCATGGGGGTCCACGGCGGACTGGCGATGGGATCGGTGCACCTGTGCGGCTCGCCCGAGCAGCGGGAGCGCTGGTTGCCCGGGATGGCACGCATGGAGCTGATCGGGGCCTTCGGGCTGACCGAGCCCGACGTCGGCTCGGCGATCTCGATGGGTCTGGCCACCTCGGCGAGGCGCGACGGTGACGCCTGGATCCTCAACGGCCAGAAGAAGTGGATCGGCAACGCTGCGTTCGCCGACCTCGTGATCATCTGGGCCCGCGACGAGGACGACGAGCAGGTCAAGGGCTTCGTCGTCGAGAAGGGCACCGAGGGCATGACCTTCGAGAAGCAGGAGGACAAGATGGCGCTGCGCGTGGTGCAGAACGCCATCATCACCCTCGACGACGTGCGCGTCCCCGAGGACAACCGCCTCCAGGGCGCCGAGAGCTTCCGCAGCACCGCCGACGTGCTGCGCGTGACCCGCATGGGCGTGGCCTGGCAGGCCACCGGCTGTGCTCGGGGTGCCTTCGAGCACGCGCTGCGCTACACCAAGCAGCGCGAGCAGTTCGGCAAGCCGATCGCCTCCTTCCAGCTCGTGCAGGACCTGCTGGTCAAGATGCTCTCCAACGTCACGGCGTCCACGGCGATGAACGCGCGGGCCTCGCAGCTGCAGGACGCCGGGCTGCTCCGCGACGAGCACGCCTCGATGTGCAAGGCCTTCTCGACCGCGCGGATGCGCGAGACGGTGGGCTGGGCGCGCGAGGTGCTCGGCGGCAACGGGATCCTCCTGGAGCACCACGTCGGCCGTTTCGTCGCCGACGCGGAGGCCATCTACTCCTACGAGGGCAGCCGTGAGATGAACACCCTGATCGTGGGCCGGGCGATCACCGGCGAGAGCGCGTTCGTGTGAGGTAGGCAGCGGGGCAGGGGCATCCTGGTCGCGACCATCGACTGCGCCGACGCCTCGGCCGAGGCGGCCTTCTGGGCGGGCCTGCTCGGCTGGGAGGTGACCTACGACGCGGACGGGATGGCCGCGGTGCAGGGCGGCGGCCAGACGCTCTGCTTCGGGGTCGTCGAGGCGTACACCGCCCCGGGGTGGCCCGACGCGGGGAGTGCGAAGCAGCTCCACCTCGACCTGCGGGCACCCGCCGGCTGAGCGGCCGGTCAGACCCTGACCTGGGTCCGGACCGGCGAGACGCCGTGGTCCCGGTTCGTCGAGACGCCGCGATGCGGTCGGGGTCGACTTCACCCGCTGTTCGCCTGACGGGCCTGGCGCGGACACCCGCCTGCTCGTAACGTCGGCGACGCAGCGGTCCGGGCGGCCTGGACCCAGGTCGGAGCATCATCTCCGCTGCGAGGAGCGCACATGCAGCACGCCCTGCGGGCCGTCGGCCTGAGGAAGACCTTCGGCGAGGTCCTCGCCCTGGACGACGTGCACCTCGCGGTGGGACCCGGCACCGTCCACGGCCTGGTCGGTCCCAACGGCGCCGGCAAGACCACCCTGCTGAGCATCCTGCTCGGCTTGGGCGGTCCCGACGCCGGCACGCTCGAGGTGCTGGGCCGCGCGGTGCCGCGGTCGGGTCGGCGTACGCCGGCCGGGATGGCGGGCTGCGTGGAGATGCCGCGCTTCTACCCCCACCTGTCCGCGCGCCGGAACCTGCTCCTGCTCACGCGCCTCGACGCACGGCCGGCCTCGCGGGCCGAGGTCGACGTGGCGCTGGAGCGGGTGGGCCTGGGCGACGTCCGGGACGCCCGGGTCTCGGGGTACTCCCTGGGCATGCGGCAGCGCCTGGGCCTGGCCTCGGCCCTCGTGCGGGAGCACCGTCTGCTGGTGCTCGACGAGCCGGTCAACGGGCTGGACCCCGACGGCATGGCCGACGTGCGCCGGCTGGTGCGCGAGCTCGCCGACGCCGGCGCGGCGGTGCTGCTCAGCAGCCACCACATGGGCGAGGTCGAGGCGGTCTGCGACGCGGTGACCGTGCTGCGCGCGGGCCGGGTCGTCTTCGACGGCACGGCGGGTGAGCTGCGCGAGCGGGCACCCGCCGCCCCCACCTGGTTGCACACCAGTGACGACGCCTGCGCCCTCGACCTGGCGGTCGCCCTGCGTCTGGCCGTCGTACGCCGCGACGGCGGCCTCGTGGTCCGGGCCGCCACCCGCGAGCTCGACGACTTCTGGCTCCGTCTGGCCCGACGCGGGGTGGTCGCCCGCGAGGTACGGGCCCTGGCGACCCCGCTCGAGACCCTCTACGCCGAGCTGACCGGCACCAGGACGCCGACCGCGCGCGAGCACCGACCCGAGGTCGGGACCGAGCAGGTGCCGGCGTGAGCGCGGCGTACCGTTGGGAGCTGGCCAAGCTGCTCGGACAGCGACGCACGGTGCTCGCCCTGCTGGCCTGTGTCACCGGCCCGGTCGTGCTCGTGCTGGTGCTCGGGGCGCAGAGCACCCTGCCGGTGGACACGCTCTTCGGCCGGTGGGTGCGCGAGACCGGGTTCGCGGTGCCGTTGCTCGTGCTCGGGTTCGCCGGACTGTGGGCCCTGCCCGCGCTGACCAGCATCGTCGCGGGCGACCTGTTCGCCGCCGAGGATCGCTTCGGCACCTGGAAGACCGTGCTCACGCGCGACCGTGGCCGCGCCGAGATCTTCACCGGGAAGGTCCTGGTCGCCGCGACCTGGACGGTCGTCGTCGTCGTCGTCCCCGCGCTCGCCTCGCTCGCGGCAGGTCTGGCGGTCGTCGGCACCGCGCCCCTGGTGGGGCTCAACGGCCAGGACGTCCCGGCCGCCGACGCCCTCGTGCGGGTGCTGCTCGCGTGGGCGAGCGTCCTGCCGCCCGCGCTGGCCTTCGCCGCCCTCGGGGTCCTCGTCTCGGTCGTCACCCGCAACGGCCCGGCGGGGGTCGGCGTACCGGTCCTGGTCGGCCTCGGCTCCACGCTCCTGGCCCTGGCCGACCTGCCTCCGCTGCTGCGTCTGGGGCTGCCGAGCACCCCGTTCACCGCCTGGCACGGCCTGTTCCTCGAGCAACCAGCCGCGGGGCCCCTCTGGTGGGGCGTCGCGACCAGCGCGGCGTGGACGGCGCTGCTCGCCGGGACGGCGTACGCCGTGTTCGCCCGGCGCGAGCTGGGGGTGGCCTGATGGCCCGCCGTCGCACCCGGGGCCTCGCGACCCTGGTCGTCGCCGCGAGCCTCACCGGCCTGTCCGCCTGCTCGGTGCCCGGCAGCGTCACCGGGGCGGCGCTGGAGGACTCGCTGGCCACGACCTATGCCCACCTCTACGTGCGCCAGCAGGCCCTCCAGCAGCACCCGGTGGTCACGGTGGACGACCTCGACGCCACGGCGGAGTGCGACCGCGGCGACCAGGCGACGCCCGACGCGGGCCCCGGCACCGACTGGCAGTGCGTGGTGACGTTCCTCGTCGACGGCGCCGGGACGCCCGCCACCGCGCTCTACCACCTCGAGGTACGCACGGACGGCAGCTACATCGCCGACGGTGAGGGCCCGCGCCAGGTCAACGAGCTGCGCACCCTGCCCGTCGAGGGCGCGAGCGACGGGGCCGAGGTGCTCAACCCGCTGTGGCAGCTCGAAGGAGCGGTCCGCCGCTGACTGGACTTCCTGGGGGCGACCGCCGCCCGGGCAACGCAGGACACATCTGGGAGGAACCATGACGATCGAACGCAGGAACGTCGGGGAGCGCTCGCGTCGCCCGCGGGTGCGGACGGGGCTGGCGGTGCTGGCCGTCGGGGCGACCCTGGCCGGCGGCGCCGGCCTCGCGGTGGCGGTGGTGGGCTCACCCCGGGGCACGATCGGCGGCGACGGGCGCGTCGGCGACGACACCTCCGAGGGGGTGCTGCTGGCCTCCAACCAGTACGTGAGGCCGATCGGCCAGCGGGCGCTGGTCGAGAACGGCCAGCTGATCAGCTCCACCATCAGCCCCGACGGCAGCCACACCGCCGCGCTGACGACCGGTCGGGGGATCGCGCTCACCATCTTCGACCGTGACGGTGCGGTCATCCAGCAGGCCGGGACGTCCACCGACGCCGACCTGCGGCTCACCTCCGGCGTGGTGACCTCCGACGGTCCGCTCTACTCCGCCGACGGCCGCTCGTTGTGGATGGGTCAGACCACCGCCGTGCTGCGGTTCCCGGTCGCCGAGGACGGGACGGTCGGTGAACCGGTGAGCATCCCGATCCCGAACGGCCCCGACCGGCCCGCGGGCATCCCGAGCGGGATGGCGCTCTCCGAGGACGGCGGCCTGCTCTACGTCGCCCTGAACGGGCAGAACCAGCTCGGCGTGATCGACACCACGACCGACGCGCTGGTCGCGCGCATCGACGTGGGCAACGCCCCGCGCCAGGTGGCCGTCGTCGGCGACGTGGCGTACGTCTCGAACGAGGGCGGTCGTCCGGCCAGGGTCGGCGAGTTCACCAACGACTCCTACGGCACCGCGATCGTGGCCGACCCGGTGACCGGTGCGGCGCGGACCGGGACCGTCTCGGTGGTCGACCTCGAGGCTCGCGAGCAGACGTCGACGATCGAGGTCGGGCTGCAGCCGACCGACCTGTTCATGGACGGCCCGACGTTGTTCGTGACCAACTCCAACGACGACTCCGTCTCGGTCATCGACACGGCCGCCGACGAGGTCGTGCAGACCTTCAACACCAACCCCCTCGCCGGCAGCGACGCCGACAACCACCACCCCAACGCCGTGGCGATGCCGGACCCCGAGCACCTGCTCGTCAGCCTGGGTCGCGACAACGCCTTGGCCGTCTACGGCTACGGCGGCCCGCAGGAGCCGGTGCGCTACCTCGGCCTGCTGCCGACCGACTTCTACCCGACCGGGGTCGAGACCGCGCCCGACGGGCGGGTGGTGGTGACCAACGACCGGGGGATCGGGGCCCGCGGCCCGGTCACGACGATCGACAAGGGTCCGCGCACGACGCCGGCCACGGGCTACAACACCCACAACGTGACCGGGTCGCTGACCGTGTTCGACATGCCCGGGGACGAGACGCTGGGGGAGTACACCCACCAGGTGTTCCTCAACAACGGCTGGGACGACGAGCTCGCGCAGCGCGCGCCGGCGCCGCGCCGGGGTCGCGAGCCGGTGCCCGTGCCCGCGCGCACCGGGGAGCGCTCGCCGATCAAGCACGTCTTCCTCATCGTCAAGGAGAACCGCTCCTACGACCAGGTGCTCGGTGACGACCCGCGCGGCGACGGCGACCCGAGCCTGGCCCAGTTCGGAGAGGACGCCACGCCCAACCTGCACGCGATCGTCGACGACTGGACCCTGTTCGACAACTTCTACGACATCGGCACCAACTCCGCCGACGGCAACAACTGGCTGATGCAGGCCGACGCGAACGACTACCTCGAGACCGAGTTCGGCAACTTCGTGCGCTCCTACCCCGCGGAGGGCGGCGACGCGCTGGCCTACCAGGAGGACGGCTTCCTCTGGAACGCCGCGGCCCGGGCCGGCAAGACCGTGCGCGACTTCGGCGAGTACGTCACCTTCCAGGACGTGCCGGAGCCCGAGGACGGCGGCCCGACCTGGATCGACTGGTACCGGACCTCGCGCATCCTCGAGGGCAAGCAGGACGGCCCCTTGCCGGTGCCGACCGGGAAGTACCCCTCCTACGCCGACATCCCCTCGCTGAACCAGATCACCGCCCACGCCTTCCCGAAGTACAACCTGGACGTGCCCGACCAGTACCGCGCCGACATCTGGCTCAAGTCCTTCCGGCGCTCGGAGCGCACCGGCGACCTCGCCAACCTCACGATGCTGCGGATGCCGGTCGACCACACCTCCGGGCTCTCGGAGGGCAACCCCTACCCGATCGCGCAGGTCGCCGACAACGACCTGGCGATCGGGCGGATCGTCGAGGAGATCAGCCACAGCCGGTTCTGGCGGAGCTCGGCGATCTTCATCCTGCAGGACGACACGCAGAACGGCGTCGACCACGTCGACGGACACCGGGGCCCGCTCGCGGTCATCAGCCCGTGGGCGCGGCGCGGCAACGTGGACAGCACCTACTACACCCAGCTCAACGTGATCGCGACGATCGAGCGGATCCTGGGCATCGACCCGATGAACCAGAAGGACCGCGCGGCCGAGCCGATGTACGCAGCCTTCAAGTCCCGGCCCACCCTGCGTGGCTTCGACCACGTCCGCAACACGATCCCGCTCACCTACGGCCTCGGGGTGAGGGCGTTCTCCACCGACCCGCTGACCCGGGCCAGGAGCGAGCAGACCACCCGCCTGGCCCAGGTGCCGGCCGACCAGCGCGAGAACTTCGCGCGGTGGTCGACCTGGAGCGAGCAGCAGCGCTTCACCGGCCCCGACGCGGCGGCCGACTTCGCCAACCCCGAGCAGCTGAACCGGCTGACCTGGTACATCGGGCACGACTGGGCCACGCCCTACCCGGGTGACGAGAAGATCTACGCCCCCGACGAGGTTCCCGGTCGCTACCTCGTGACCGGCGACTCGGAGGGCTGAGGCAGCGCCGCGCAGCACGCGTCGACGCAGGGGATAGCGTCGGCGCGTGCCGCGTCGTGATCCCTCCCAGCGCTGGTTCCAGCGCTGGTTCCAGCGCTGGTTCCTGCGCCACCCGGCGCAGCTGGTCGTGGCCGGGTTCGCGACGGCGGTCGCGGTGGGGTTCGTGCGTGACCGGGCTCGTCACGGCCGACACCGCGTCGTACTGGTCGGGGTTCGGCGAGGTCGTGATCCTGGGCCTGATCCAGGTCGGGGGCTTCGGGACGATGACCTTCGCCTCCCTCCTCGGGCTGCTCGTCTCACGCCGGCTCGGGCTGCGCACGCGCATCACCGCCGCCGCCGAGACCCGGTCGGTCGGGCTGGGCGACGTGCGCTCGGTGCTGGTCGGGGTCGCCCGCACCACGCTGCTCCTCGAGTCGCTGACCTCGGTGCTGCTGGGGCTGCGGTTCTGGCTCGGCTACGACTACTCGCCGGGCCGGGCGGCGTACCTCGGGGTCTTCCACGCGATCTCGGCCTTCAACAACGCCGGGTTCGTGCTGTGGTCGGACAGCCTGACGCGGTACGTGACCGATCCGTGGATCTGCCTGCCCATCGCCGCAGCGGTCATCGTCGGCGGGCTCGGCTTCCCGGTGCTGCTCGAGCTGCGCCGCCAGCTGCGGCCGCGGCGGTGGTCGCTGCACGCCCGCATGACGGTGTCGGCCACGGTCGTGCTGCTCGTCGTCGGGACCCTGTTCGTGACCGCCAACGAGTGGCGCAACCCCGACATCCTCTCCGTGCTGATGTTCATCGGGGGCGGCTCGGCCGGGACCGCGGGCGGCATCAAGGTGACGACGTTCGTGCTGCTGGTCTTCGTGATCTGGGCCGAGGTGCGCGGGGAGCGGGACGTGCACGCCTTCGACCGCCGGATCACGGATCGCGCCGCGCGCCAGGCCCTGACCGTCGCGCTGCTCTCGGTCGGCATCACCGCCGACCTGCGACCCTCGGCGCAGCTGGTGCTCGCCACTGTGATGTTCCTGGGCCGGCTCGGACCGATCACCCTGGTCTCGGCCGGGCGCTGAGCAGCAACGACGGTGTCGTCGTGCTCGGGCTCGGCCGGTTCGGCACGTCGCTGGCCCTCGAGCTGGTCGAGGAGGGCGTCGAGGTGCTCGGCGTCGACTCCGACGCGGGCATCGTGCAGGGCCTCGCAGGACGGTTGACCCACGTCGTCGAGGCCAGCATCCTCACCGCCCCGGTGGCGCTCGGGCTCGGGGTCCGCGACGTCTGGGCCAAGGCGATCAGCCAGGCCCACGCCACGATCCTCACGCAGATCGGGGTGCACCACGTCGTGCGTCCCGAGCACGACATGGGCAAGCGGGTCGCCCACCTGGTGCGCGGCCGGATGTTGGACTACATCGAGCTCGACGACGGCTACGCCTTCGCCAAGACCCGCCCGCTGCGGGTGATGCACGGCAAGACGCTCGCGGACTCGCACGTGCGCTCGGAGCTCTCGGTGACGGTGGTCGGCCTCAAGCGACCGGGCTGCGACTTCACCTACGCCACGGCCGACACCGTCGTCGAGGACGGCGACGTCGTCATCGTCTCGGGTGGTCGGGACGCGGTCGAGCGGTTCGCCGAGCGGACCTGAGCAGACGGGGATGGAGCTGCGCTACCTGCTGGCCCTGGTCACGGAGGCGGGTTCCGAGCCGGGTCGCTCGGTGGCGGTCGCGCTCTCGCGCGCCGGATGCGCCGTGCTGTGCGCGGACGGTGACCTGGAGGCTGCGCACAGCACCGCGGCCGCCGTGCGCCGGGGCCGGGTGGCCGCCTGGGCGCTCGGCGCGGCGATGCGCGACGAGCTCGACGCACGACTGGTGGCGGCCCGTGCCCGCGACCTCGGAGGGGCCGACCTCCTGGTCACCGCACCCGGGGCGCCCGGCGACCTGCTGGCCGACCTCGTCCTGACCGAGGCCCTCGACCGGGAGCGCCGTCGCCCCGGGACCCCCGTCGTCGACCGGCCGGCCGGCGACGGCACCCGAGACCCGGCCCACGTGGCGCGCGACGTCGTACGCCGTCTCGCGGGCGGGCGCTGACCGCCGAGGTGCCCCTTCGTGCAGGCCGAGGTTCCACTTCTGGTCGGGCGGGTGCTCAGTGCAGCGGCTGGAGGGGGTGGATCGCGACCTCGCCCTCGAGCACGGGGCCGAGCACCTCGAAGGCCTTCGCGATGTGGGGGGTCTGCATGTGGGCGTCGAGGTCGTCCTGGGCGCGCCACTCCTCGACGGTGACGAACAGGCCAGGTGCGGCCCCCGACTCGTAGGCCTCGTAGTGCAGGCAGCCCTCCTCGGCGCGGGTCGCGGCGACCAGCTCGGCGAGCGCGGTGTGGGCCGCCTCGATCCCGTCGGCGCGGATCGGGATGGTGGCCACGACGTGGAGCGTGCCGGCGGACTCGGTCGACTCGGATGCACTCATGGTGGGAGACTACCCGCGCGCGGTGTGACGTACGGCACTCGAGGCGTCGTCATCGCCAGCACCCGTCGTCACCGTCGTCGCCGTCGTCTCGGAGATCCCATGCCGTCCCGCCCCGTTCCCCGGACCCCGCCCAGCGTGCTGCTCGCACTCGTCGTCGCGCTGCTCGCGCTGCCCACCGGCAGCGCGGACGCTGCCGGCGGCGGGCAGGGCGGGCCGGTCGGGACGACCACGTCACTGAGGGCCGGGACCGCGTACGCCGGCAGGCCGGCGGGCCTCGTGGTACGCCTGCGCGACGCCGAGGGTGCCCCCGTGGGCGGCGTCGACGTGACGATCGAGCGTCGGCGCGAGCGCGGCACCTGGCGCGCGCTGGCGGTGGTGACCACCGACGACCGCGGCCGGGCAGCCAGCGAGGTGGTGCTCGACCGCCTGCCTGCCGGCAACGTCGTGCGTGCCTCGTGGTCCGGCGACGAGACCCGGGCGCCCTCGGGGAGCGGGCGGGTCGCGGTCGCGCTGGAGCGCCGCAGCGGCGTGGCGCGGCTCGCCGGCCCCTCGACCGTCGTCGACGAGCAGTCCGTCACCCTGCGACTGCGCTTCCGGGCCCGCAACGGCGAGTCCGGCCCGAGTCGCGTGGTCGTGCAGCGCCGGGTCGGCCGTGACCCGTGGCGGCGAGCACGTCGCCTGACCACGGGCGACGACGGCCGCGCGTCGTTCTCGGTCGCACCCCGTCAGAACACCCGCTGGCGCGTGCGCGGGCTCGGCCAGGCGTGGGTCACCGGCGCCAGGTCCGCGGCGCACCGCCTCGTCAACACCCCGCCGGGCGACCCGGTCAGCCTGCCCGCGGCCGCCCCGCGGCCGCGGGTGCGGGTGCCCGTCCAGCAGCACGGGCAGGGCGACGGCGCGAACCCGTCCGTCAGCGCCATCCCGGACGGTGTCTGGGGCCAGATGACGGGACGCACCTGGCACGAGGGCTGCCCGGTGGGACGCTCGAGCCTGCGGCTGCTGCGGGTCAACTACTGGGACTACACCGGCTACCGGCGCCGCGGCGAGATGGTGCTCAACGCCGACGTGGCGGGGCAGGTGTCGGCCGCGCTGGTGGACATGTACGCCGCGAGGCTGCCGCTGCGCTCGATGTACCGCGAGGACCGGTTCGGGTGGAACAAGCGGCTCAACGGCGCCGACGACTACACGTCGATGGCCGCCGGCAACACCTCGGCCTTCAACTGTCGCAGCGTGGTGAACATGCCTTCACGGCTCTCGCCGCACTCCTACGGACGGGCGATCGACCTGAACACCTGGGAGAACCCCTACCGCTCGGCGACCGGGTTGGTGCCGAACTCCTGGTGGCAGCCGCACTCGCACCCCCGGGTCGCCTGGCGCTCGAGCCAGCACCAGGTGGTCGCGATCCTGGCGCGTCACGGGATCAGGTGGACCTACGGGCTCGACGACACCCAGCACTTCGACGCGCGGCCTCCGGGCTCGGGTCGGATCCGGGTGCCCGACTGCGGGGACGTCGTCTGCGAGTGAGGTCGGTCGCGGGGGTTCCCGCTGTCGGCGTCGTGTGGTGGAGTGCGCTGGTCCGGACGAGATCCGGCCGGACCAGCACCTTCCCGGAGGCTCCATGCGCCACCCGTCCACGAACACCACGCGGCTCCTCGCCCTCACCGCGGGCCTGACCACCGGCCTGAGCGGGCTCGCGCTCGGCCTCGGCGGGGCCGCCTCGGCCGCTCCTGCCGGCACCGGCGTGGAGCGTGCTGCCACGACGTACGCCGCCCAGGCCGCCTGCGTGCCGGGCGCCGACGCCGGCGGCGCGGCGCGGGTGAGGAAGGGCAGCAAGGCCCAGGAGCCCAAGCTGGCCCGCAGGCCCTACCACAACGCCCCGGCGTACGGCCAGATCCCCGACCAGCCGACGCTGGCCGCCGGCTCGGTCACGATCGACACCGTCTTCCACGTCGTCAGCGCGGCCCCGCTGACCACGGCCGAGCGGACCCGGCGCGAGCAGCAGATCTCCGACCAGATCGACGTGCTGAACGAGTCCTACGCGGGCGAGACCGCTGACGATGCGGCGGACACGCCGTTCCGCTTCGACCTCACCGACACGACCTACACCGTGAACGAGCAGTGGGCCGACGTGGCTCCGGGCAAGACCGAGCGGGACATGAAGAAGGCACTGCACGAGGGAGGCTCCGAGACGCTCAACGTCTACGCCGCCGACATCGGGGGCGGACTGCTGGGCTGGGCCTACTTCCCGAAGGGCTACAACAACGGGCGCGACTACATCGACGGCGTCGTGATCCTGGACGAGTCGATGCCCGGTGGCACCGCCGACCCCTACGCCGAGGGCGACACGCTGACCCACGAGGTCGGGCACTGGCTGATGCTCGAGCACACCTTCGCCGGCGCCTGCTCGGCCAAGGGCGACGGGGTCGAGGACACCCCGCGCGAGGCGATCCCGCAGTTCGGCTGCCCCGAGGGCGCCGACACCTGCGCAGCGCCCGGTCTCGACCCGGTCCACAACTTCATGGACTACTCGGTCGACTCCTGCATGGACATGCTCACCGCGGGCCAGTCGGCCCGGATGAGTGATGCCTGGCAGGCCTTCCGGGCCGGCGGCAACGGCTGACGCGAGCGTGGCGGTCGCTCGGCGCGACCTGGTGATCACGCCAGGTCGCGCAGGGCGCGGCTCTCGATCTGGCGCAGGACCTCGTCGGCACTGCCCGCGCTGACCCGACCCGTACGCCGGGCCTCCAGCACGATGCCGCGCTCGATGTCCGTGGCGTTGGCCAGCAGGTCCTCGAGCTCGTCGGCGGGGGTGCGGTCGTCGTTCTCGTACCGGTCGAGCCGGCGGGCCTCGGCCATCGCGTCCTGGGCCCGGAGCATCGCGGCGTACTGGACCCGAGCGGACTCGCGCACCTCGTCGTGCAGGTCGTGGACGTCGTCGGCGCCCTCGACGTAGTCCAGCGCGGCCTGCGTCGACTCGCGGCGCAGGCCGGCCATCTCGGCCACCGGGTCGTCCTCGCTGCTGACGCCGAGACGCCTGGTCAGGGGAGCAAGGCTCAGTCCCTGCACGACCAGGGTCAGCAGCACGCAGGTGAAGGCTGCGACGATCAGCGAGTCGCGCATCGGGAACTCCGCACCGCCGTCGACGACCTCGGGCAGGGCCAGCGCGGTGGCGACGGTGACCACGCCCCGCATCCCGGCCCAGGACACGACGGCGGCCTCGCGCAGGTCGGTGGGCAGCGGGAGGTCCTTGCGGCGGGCGCGGGCCCGGGCGAGCAGCGTCGTGGGGAAGATCCACAACGCCCGGAAGACCACGACGGCGCCCACGGTCACGAGCGAGAGCCGGACCAGCTCACCGGTGACCTCGGTGCGCTCGAGCACCGAGATCAGCTCGTAGCCGAGCAGGGCGAAGACCAGGCTGGTGATCAGGAAGTCGGCGTAGGACCAGACGAAGCGGCCGAGCAGCCACCCGCGTGCCGAGGTGGCGGCGTGGCTGTAGCTGCGCAACCAGAGGCCGAGGACCAGCACGGCGAGCACCCCGGAGCCCTCGAGGTGCTCGGCGCCGACGTAGGCGACGAAGGGGGCCGCGAGGGTGATCGTCGTCTCGACGTACCCGTCGTGGGTGCGGCCGAGGGAGAAGGTCACCGCCAGACCCATCACGAGCCCGACGGCGAGACCGACCACGACGGTGAGGGCGAAGGTGCCCCCGATCTCGAGCGCGGAGAACGACCCGGTCACCGCCGCGGCCACCGCGACCTTGTAGGCGACCAGGGCGGTGGCGTCGTTGAACATGCCCTCGCCCTCGAGGATCGTCACGAGGCGGTGGGGCAGGTGCAACCGTCGCGCGACCGCGGTCGCCGCGACCGGGTCGGGCGGCGAGACGACGGCGCCCAGCACCCAGGCCGCCACCCAGGGCACCCCCAGCGCGTGGGCCGAGACGGCCACGACGCCGACGGTGGCCAGGGTCAGGCCGACCGCGAGGACCAGGACGGCGCCGGCCTGGTCGCGGAACTCGCGCACGGTCGTGCGCTGCGTGGCCGCGAACAGCAGCGGGGGGAGCACCACCGGCAGCACCAGCTCCGGGTCGACGGCGATCTCGCGGGTCCCCGGCAGCAGACCCACCCCGAGGCCGTAGAGCAGCAGCAGGACCGGCTGGGGGACCCTGAGCCGGTCGGCCAGCGGCGTCAGCACGACCACCCCGACGATCAGCACCGGCAGCACCCAGGGACTCTCCACAAGTGCAGCATGACGGGTGCCCGGGGACACCCCTACGCTCGGCCGGGTGAGTGCGTGCGTCTTCTGCGACATCGTGGCCGGTCGGGGCGAGGCCGACCTGGTGCTCGAGGAGGACCGCCTCGTGGGCTTCCTCGACCGGCGCCCGGTCTTCCGGGGCCACGTCCTGCTCGTCCCCCGCGGGCACGTCGAGACCCTGCCGGACCTGCCCGCCGACCTGCGCGACGGCTTCCTCGAGGCCGCCCAGCGCCTCGCGACGGCCGTCGTGGAGGGCCTGGGAGCCCAGGGGAGCTTCGTGGCGATGAACAACACGGTGAGCCAGTCCGTGCCCCACCTGCACCTGCACGTGGTGCCCCGCACGAAGGGCGACGGGCTGCGCGGCTTCTTCTGGCCGCGCACGACGTACGCCGACGGGGAGGCCGCTGAGCACGCCGCCCGGCTGCGGGCCGCGCTGCGCCCACCGGGCCCGCACGGCTAGGGTCGGGTCCGCTGGCTACCGGCCGGTACCTGATCACCGAGCAGCTGAGGAGAACAGATCCATGGGTCGTTTCGACGGGCGCGTCGCCGTCATCACCGGAGCCGCACGAGGGATCGGGTTCGGGACCGCCACCCGCTTCGCCGAGGAGGGTGCCTCCGTCGCGATCATCGACCTCGACGAGGCCGGCGCCTCCGACGCGGCGGCCCGGCTGCCCGTCGTCGACGGCGCGAAGGCCGTCGGCATCGGCTGCGACGTCTCCGACGGCGTCTCGGTGGACGCCGCGGTGGCCCGGGTGGTCGAGGAGCTCGGCGGGATCCACATCCTGGTCAACAACGCCGGGATCACCCGCGACAACCTGCTCTTCAAGATGTCCGAGGACGACTGGGACATGGTGATGAACGTCCACCTCAAGGGTGCGTTCTTGATGACCAAGGCCGCCCAGGCGCACTTCGTGGAGCAGAAGTACGGCAAGGTCGTCTGCCTCTCGAGCGTCTCCGCGCTCGGCAACCGCGGTCAGGCCAACTACTCCGCGGCCAAGATGGGCATCCAGGGCTTCGTGCGCACGCTGGGCATCGAGCTCGGCCGCTACGGCGTCAACGCCAACGCCGTCGCGCCCGGCTTCATCGCCTCCGAGATGACCGACGCCACCGCGGCCCGGGTCGGGATGAGCGTCGAGGACTTCCGCGCCGCCGCCGCCGACCGCAACCCGGTCAAGCGCGTCGGCTTCCCCGAGGACATCGCGGCAGCCGTGGCCTTCCTGGCCAGCGACGAGGCCGGCTACATCACCGGGCAGACGATCTACGTCGACGGTGGCGCCAAGCTCGTCAGCTGACCCACACCGGCGCAGCCCCCGTCGCGAACGGAGCCCCCGTGCGATCCCTCCCCCTCCTCCGCCGGACGGCGGGGCGTCTCGCGCTGTCGGCGACCCTGGCCGGAAGCGTGCTGCTCGCCGGGTGCAGCGGTGACGACGAGCCGTCGGACGGCGCGTCGACGGACCCGGCGAAGGTCGCCCAGGGCGAGCAGCTCGAGCCGCTCGCGACCTGGCCGCTGACCGGGGAGCTGGTCGGCAGGGGGACGGCCGAGCGGACCCGGCCGGTGCTCGTGGTGAAGATGGACAACACCTCCTCCAGCGCACCGCAGATCGGGCTGTCGAAGGCGGACCTGGTCGTCGAGGAGCTGGTCGAGGGCGGCGTGACCCGGCTCGCGGCGATGTACTACCAGCAGGACCTGCCGACCAAGGTCGGGCCGGTGCGGTCGATGCGCGCGAGCGACATCGGGATCGTGACCCCCGTCGGGGCCGACGTCGTGACCAGCGGGGCCGCCTCGATCACGATCCAGCGGATCAGCGACGCGGGGATCAGGTTCTTCAACGAGGGGGCGCCCGGGTTCTTCCGCGACGACACCCGTGCCGCTCCCTACAACCTGTTCGACGACCTGCGACGCACGGCGCAGGAGGCAGAGACCCAGCAGGCCGTGCGCCCGCCGGACTACCTGCCGTGGGGCAGCCCCGAGGACCTGCCGAGGGGACGCCGGGCCGACGGGCTCTCCGCCGTGTTCTCCGCCGGCCACACCACGACCTGGGCCTACGAGGGTGACGCCAACGACGGTGAGGGCGGCTACGTCGACCAGGGCTCGAACGCCGCCGAGGGCGACCGCTTCACTCCGGACACGGTGCTGGTGCTGCGGGTGGAGGAGGGTGACGCCGGCTACCTCGACCCCGCCGGGAACCCGGTCCCCGAGACCCGGCTCACGGGGTCGGGCAGCGCGACCCTGTTCCACGGGGGTCGGGTGGTGGGCGCCACCTGGGCGAAGAAGGCGCTCGACGCCCCTCTCGTCCTGTCGACCGGACCCGGCAGGAAGAAGGTCGACCTCGTCGTGCCGACCGGGCACGTGTGGATCGAGCTCCTCCCGCGTGACGGGGGCGACCTCCAGGTGACGCGCTAGGCACCCGGCTCGCCTCCGGAGCGTCCGCTGTTCAAGGGTGGCCCTTCCCGGCCCGCACGGGTGATCATGGGTCGATGAGCGGGGACCCTGGCGCCGTGGCGCCCAGCACCGGGATGCTGCTGGTGGCCACGCCCGCCCTGCGGGACGACAACTTCGTCGGCACCGTGGTGCTGCTGCTCGACGTCGACGAGGACGGCGCGCTCGGCGTCGTGCTGAACCGGCCCTCGCCGGTGCCGGTGGCCTCGGTGCTGGGGGAGTGGGGCGAGCTGGTCGGTGAGCCGGGTGTGCTCTTCGAGGGTGGTCCGGTCGGCACCGACGGCGCGCTGGCCGTCGCCCGGGTCCGCCCCGGCGCGGTCCCGGGGCCGTTCCGGCCGGTCGCCGGTCCGCTCGCGCTCGTGGACCTCGACGTCTCGGTCGGGGCGGTCGCGGGGGGCCTGGACGCACTGCGGGTGTTCGCGGGCTACGCCGGGTGGGGTGCCCAGCAGCTGCGCGACGAGATCGCCGGGGGCAGCTGGCACGTGGTGGCGGCCGAGCCGCACGACGTCTTCGGCGCCCGGGTCGACGGGCTGAGGCGCGAGGTCCTGCGCCGCCAGCCCGGGCAACGGGCCTGGTTGTCCACGCAGCCGGTCGACCCCGGCCGGAACTGAGCCGACGGCACCTACGATGGGCTCGTGACCACCATCGGATTCTCGACCGACAGCGACGTCCAGCAGGACCGCCGTACCGTCCCGACCGACGACGGTGACCACGAGCGGTTCTCGCACTACGTCGAGAAGGACAAGCTGACCGAGGCCATGATCATGGGCACGCCGGTGGTGGCCCTGTGCGGCAAGGTGTGGGTGCCCAGCCGCGACCCGGAGAAGTACCCCACGTGCCCGGAGTGCCAGGAGATCTGGGAGACGATGAAGGACGACGGGGGCCCCGAGGCGTGAGTGGTGGCGACATCCCCGTCGCCGACGCGCTGACCCCGGCCTGGCCCGAGCGGGCGGCCTGGGGCACGGCGCCGTCGCTGCGGGCGTGGCAGAGCGCGGCCCTGCGGGACTACCTCGAGCGGCAGCCACGTGACTTCCTGGCCGTCGCGACCCCCGGCGCGGGCAAGACGACCTTCGCGCTCTCGGTGGCCGCCGAGCTGATCGGGCGACGCATCGTGGACCGGATCATCGTCGTCGCGCCCACCGAGCACCTCAAGCTGCAGTGGGCGGAGGCCGCGGCCCGGGCGGGCATCCCGATCGACCCGTCGTACTCCGCCGGCAAGGGCAGGATCGCCAGCGACTTCGTCGGCGTGGCGGTCACCTACGCCGGGGTGGGGGTCAACCCGCTGGCCCTGCGGGTGCGCACCGAGCGGTTCAAGACCCTGGTCATCCTCGACGAGATCCACCACGCGGGCGACGCGATGTCGTGGGGCGAGGGCGTGCTGGAGGCCTTCCAGCCGGCGACGCGGCGCCTGGCCCTGACCGGCACGCCGTTCCGCTCCGACGTCAACCCGATCCCGTTCGTCACCTACGCGCCCGGCCCGGACGGGGTGCCGCGCTCGGTCGCGGACTACACCTACGGCTACGAGCACGCACTGGCCGACCACGTCGTGCGGCCGGTGCTGTTCCTGGCCTACTCCGGCGAGATGAGCTGGCGCACCCGGGCCGGCGACGAGATAGCCGCGCGCCTGGGCGAGCCGATGACCAAGGACCTCACCAACCAGGCGCTGCGCACCGCGCTCGACCCGTCGGGCTCGTGGGTGCCCTCGGTGCTCGCGGCCGCGGACAAGCGGCTGGGGGAGGTACGCCGCCACGTCCCCGACGCCGGTGGGCTCGTCATCGCCACCGACCAGGACTCCGCACGGGCCTACGCCAAGACGTTGCGCTCGATCACCGGCGAGGCGCCGACCGTGGTGCTCTCGGACGAGAAGGCGGCCTCGAAGAAGATCACCACCTTCACCGACGACGGCTCCCGCTGGATGGTCGCGGTGCGCATGGTCTCCGAGGGCGTCGACGTGCCCCGGCTGGCCGTCGGGGTGTGGGCCACGACGACGGCGACGCCGCTGTTCTTCGCCCAGGCCGTGGGCCGCTTCGTGCGAGCCCGGACACGGGGCGAGACGGCGTCGGTCTTCCTGCCCTCGGTGCCCGGTCTGCTCGGCTTCGCCTCCGAGATGGAGCTCGAGCGCGACCACGTGCTGGGGCGCCGGATCGCCGACGAGGACGACATCTTCGCCGCCGAGGACGACCTGCTGCGCCAGGCCGAGGCCGGCCGGAGCGAGCCCGACGGCGACGAGGGCCTGCCCTTCGAGGCCCTCGGCTCGCAGGCCAGCTTCGACCACGCGCTCTACGAGGGGGCGGCCTTCGGCCACGAGGGCGAGGTGGCGCTCGGCTCGGAGGAGGAGATGGACTTCCTCGGCATCCCCGGCCTGCTGGAGCCCGGCCAGATGCGCGAGCTGCTCCAGCAGCGCCAGAGCAGTCGCCGCGGGACCCGGGGCGGCGGAGCGCGGCCGGACCCCGACGTCGCCGAGACCGTGCGCGAGGCCTCGACCCACGAGCAGCTCGCCACGCTGCGTCGCGAGCTCAACGGGTTGGTCGGCGCCTGGCACCACCGCACCGGGCAGGCCCACGGGATCACCCACGCAGCCCTGCGCAAGGAGTGCGGGGGTCCGGCGGCCGCGGTGGCCAACGCCGAGCAGCTGCGCACCCGCATCGACCGGGTGCGCGACTGGGCGGCGCGACGCAGCTCCTGAGGCTCGGACCCGGGACGTCATGCGTGGTGTGGTGACGTCCCTGCGTTACGCATGACGTCCGGCGGCGCCCGGGTCAGGTCGCGGCTCAGCGTCGGTCGCGAACCGCGGTTCGGACGCCGGGACCTGGTCGACCCGCGACCTCGCGCGGGTCCTCGAGGCGGTGGCCCGCGGTGCAGGCGAGCGTGAGCTCGACCGGGGACCCGCAGTCGCGGTGCACGAACTCGACGGGGGGCCCGTCGTCGTCGGCGAGGTAGCGGTCACCCCAGGCCGCGACGGCCACCATGACCGGGAACAGGTCGAAGCCCTTGGGCGTCAGCCGGTACTCGTGGCGGACCCGGCCGCCGCCGTCGGGCTGGTAGGGCACGCGACGCAGCACGTCGTGCTCGACGAGCACGCGCAGACGGTCGGAGAGGACCTGCCGCGAGACGCCGGCGTGCGCGGCGATGTCGTCGAAGCGGCGGATGCCGTGGGCGACCTCGCGCAGCACGACGAGGTTCCAGCGCTCGCCGAGGACCGTCATGGCTCGGCCGATCGTGCAGTTCTCGGTGGACCAGGCCAGGGCGGAGGGGGTGCTCACCCGGCCGATCCTAGGTCTTGTTGACAGACCCAGCAACGAGCGCGGATGCTGGGTCCATGAACGAGACCCAGCAGATCGACCCGACCCGGATGACCGGGCTCGAACAGCTCCAGGCGATGACGGACGGTCGTCTGCCCCACGCTCCGATCGCCGACACCGTGGGCCTGGTGGACTTCGAGGTCGGCGAGGGCACGACGAGCGTCTCCCTGGTGCCCGAGCCGCGCCACGACAACCCGATCGGCTCCATGCACGGCGGGGTGCTGGCCACGATGCTCGACACCGCCGCCGGGTGCGCAGTGCACTCCACGCTCGCGGTCGGGGAGGGCTACACCTCCCTCGACCTCACCGTGAAGTTCCTGCGCGCCGTGCGCGCCGACACCGGTCGGCTGACGGCGACCGGCTCGGTGCTCCAGCGCGGGCGGCGTACGGCGCTGGCTCAGGCGGAGGTCCGCGACGGGTCGGGGCGGCTGGTCGCCCACGCGACGTCGAGCTGCCTGGTGTTCCCCGCGGGGGGTTGAGGCTCCCGGTGCCGGACCAGTCGAGCCCGGCGACGGTGAGCCCGTCACCCTCGGCGCGGCCGTGCTCGGCCCGGGATCTCCGTGCGGCAGGTAGCGCGCGTCGACGACCAGCACGACCAGGGCCAGGGGGCGCCCGTCCGGAACGGCGCGTACCGGTGACGTCCTCGCCGACGCGCGATGTGGTCTGCTGAGCCGATGACGACGTACGTCGCGTTCCTGCGCGCGATCAACCTCGGCAAGAACCGGCAGTTCGGCAAGGACGCGATCGTGGCGGCGACGCTGGCGGCCGGGTTCGACGGCGTCGCCACGCACATCAACACCGGCAACGTGCGGATCGGGACCCGGATGCGCTCGCGCGCGAAGGTCCGCGACACCCTGGAGGCGGCCTACCTCGCCGACCGTGGTTTCGCGGTGCCGGTCTCGCTGATGTCGCCGGCCGAGCTGCCCGCCGTCGCAGCCCGCTCCGCCGAGCTGGTCGCGGGGATGGGGGAGGGCTGGGACGGGCGTGGCTACGTCAGCTTCCTGCGCGAGGATCCGACGCCGGAGGGCTCCGCCGCGCTCGCGGCACTGAGCACCGACGACGAGCTCGCCGTGGTGGAGGGACGGGTGGCGCACCTGATGGTGCGCTCCTACGGCACCTCCCGGTTGACCAACGCCGCCGTCGAGCGCCACGTCGGCGTGGCGACGGCCCGCGCCACGACCGTGGTGGAGGCGATCATCGCGAAGTGGTGCTGACGTCGCTCGGCGTCGGCCGCGGCCGCGGTGCGCGCAGCAGGCGGCGTACGGCGGGGGAGAGCAGCACGAGGCCGCAGATCACGGCGTACGCGATCCCGCTCACGACCAGCACGCGCGGTAGCGAACGCGACCGCGAGCGGGCCGAAGGCGATCTGGCCGACGGGCATCGCGACGAACGAGCCGAGCGCGTCGTAGGAGTAGACCGCGAGAGCATCCGCTCGGGGACGTTCTCGGCCAGGGCGAGGTTCCAACCCATGCTGAAGACCTCCGTGCGCGCGCGGGCGACGAAGGTCAGCACCAGCAGCAGGGCGAGGTGGGGGTGCGCGCCCAGCGCCAGGATCGGGGCACCGAGCAGGCCGATGCCCGCCATGCCGAGCAGCAGGGGCCGCTCGAGACGCACCGCAGCAGCACCAGCGCCATCACCAGCAGGCCGACGCCTCCGCGGAGAGCACCAGCCCCCAGCCCTGGACTCGGATCGTCTCCTTGGCCAGGGCTGGCCCGAGGGTGAACCACGCCCCGGCGTGGATCGCGTTGAGCACGCCGAAGCCAAGCACGACGACCCATAGCCAGGTCGTGGTGCGCACGTAGGTCCAGCCCTCGCGCAGCTCACGGATGGTGCTCGCCGCCTCCGGCTCGCCGCCGGCCGCCGGGTCGGCGACCGCCTCGCGCCGGGGCAGGTGCACGAAGCCGATCAGGATCCCCGCGACCAGCCAGGTGGCGGCGTCCACGGCGAGCGCCCAGCCGGCTCCGGCGCCGACCACCAGCAGCGCGCTGATCGTCGGCCCGACGATGACCATCGCGGAGCGGGCGAGGGACTCCAGGGCGAGGGCCTGCTGCAGCTCCTCGCGCGGCACCAGGCTGGGCACCATGGCCGCCATCGCGGGGAAGCCCAGGGCGCTGGCGGTGCCTGGAGGGCGCTCAGCGCGACCAGCATCCAGATCTCGGCGGCGCCGGTGACCACCAGCGCGGCAACCAGACCCTGGGTCGCGGCGGAGGCGAGGTTGGAGGCCTGGAGCACGGTGGTGCGGGGGAACCGGTCGGCGATGACCCCGCCCCACAGCAGCAGGACGATCATCGGCACGGTGCGAGCGGCCAGCACACAGCTGGAGGGACCCCGGCTGGACGAGCGGGCGCCGGGGCTACGCGCCGCGGAAGGCGGGCCGCCGCCGCTGGGAGAACGCCCGCATCCCCTCGGCAGCGTCGTCGGTGCGCAGCAGGACGCTCTGTGCGGTGCGCTCGCGCTCGAGGGCGGGGTCGAGCTGGTCGAGCGTCGCGGCGTTGACGGCGCGCTTGGTGGCCGCCAGGGCCAGGGGCGGGCCCGCCAGCCAGTCGGCGTACGACGCCCTCGACCGCGCCGGCGAGGTCGTCGTCGGCCACGCAGTGGCTGACCAGACCGGCCCCGTGGGCCTCCCGACCGGTGAGCGGCTCGGCGAGCAGCGCCATCCGCATCGCGCGGGCCCGGCCGATCGAGGCGGCCACGGTCGCCGAGGACCCGCCGTCGGGCATCAGCCCGATCCGGGCGAAGGCGAGCAGGAAGGAGGCCGACTCGCCGGCCACGGCGAGGTCGCAGGCCAGGGCGAGCGAGCAGCCCACCCCCGCGGCGACGCCCGAGACCGCGGCGACCACGGGCTTGTCGCAGGCCACGACCGCGCGCACCAGCCGGTTGGCGCGGTCCAGCGCCCGGTGGTCGAGCTGCTCGTGGGCCTCCTCACCGCCGATGTCGGCGCCCGAGCAGAACGCACGCCCCGTACCGGTGATCAGCACGACGCGGACGTCGTCGCGGGCGACGGCGCCCTCGAGCGCGGCCGAGAGCGCGTCCGACATCGCGTCGGTCATCGCGTTGAGCGACGCTGGTCGGTTCATCGTCAGGCGCAGCACCCCGTCGTGGACGGTGACGACGAGGTCGTCGGTGGTGGACTCCGGCCCGGTGGTCATGGTCGCGAGTGTGCCACCATGAACCGGTGTCAGCGCCCAGCCCCGTCGAGGTCGATCCGACCCGGCTCCCCGACCTGGGACCTGAGGAGATCACGCTCGCGCAGACCCCCTGGGTGACCATCGTGTGGAACGACCCGGTCAACCTGATGTCGTACGTCACCTACGTCTTCCGCACCTACTTCGGCTACGAGAAGAAGAAGGCCGAGAAGCTGATGATGGAGGTCCACGAGGACGGCCGCTCGGTGGTCAGCAGCGGCAGCCGCGAGGAGATGGAGCGCGACGTCCAGGCGATGCACGAGTACGGCCTGTGGGCCACGCTGTCGAAGGAGGACTGAGGTGTCCGGGTTCGCACGTCACCGGCGCAGCGCGCGCGCGATCGCGACCTTCTCCGGCTTCGAGGCCGACCTGCTGCGGTCCCTGGCCGCCCAGCTCGTCGAGCTCCTGCGCAACGAGGCGGCCGTGCCCGACGACGACCGCGATCCTCTCGAGGCGATGATGGACTTCTCCGGGCCCACGACGGCCCCCGAGGACCCCGTGCTGGCGCGGCTCTTCCCCGACGCGTACGCCGACGACGACGAGTCCGCCTCGGAGTTCCGCCGCTTCACCGAGGGCACCCTGCGCGACGGCAAGGCCCGCTCCGCCGCCCGGATCATCGACACCCTCGAGGAGGGCGGCCTGCCCGCGCAGCTCGAGGAGGACGGGCTGATGATCGACGTCGAGCTCGACGAGCCCGAGGCGCAGACGTGGATGCGGTCCTTCACCGACATCCGTCTCGCGCTCGCCACCCGGCTCGGCGTCGAGGACGACGACGAACGCTTCTGGGCCACGCTGCCCGACGAGGACCCTCGGGCCCAGGCCCACGACATCTACGAGTGGGTCGGCTTCCTGCAGGAGACGCTCGTCGCGGCGCTCGTCGACGGCTGAGCCGGCCGGGATGGACCGCCGCCACCTCGAGTACTTCCTCGCCGTCGCCGAGGCCGGCAGCTTCACCCGCGCCGCGGAGCGCCTCACGATCGCCCAGCCCTCGCTCTCCCACACGGTGCGCCTGCTCGAGCGCGAGCTCGGCACGGCGCTGTTCGACCGCCACGGCCGCGGGGTCCGGCTGACCGCGGCCGGCGAGGCGCTGGTCGCACCCGCGCGACGTACTCTGCGGTCCTTCTCCCTGGCCGCGGGAGCGGTGCGCGGAGCCGGCGAGGAGGGCTCGGGCCGCCTCACGGTGATCACCAACACCCTGTGGTCGATGGACCCGCTGGCGCGCATGGTCGGGGCGTTCCGCCAGGTCCGGCCCGCGGTGCAGGTGGTCGTGCTCGACCCCGTCCGCCGCAGCGACGTGCTCGGCGCGCTGGCCGCGGGCGACGCCGACCTCGGGCTGCTCGCCGGGGCCGCCCCGGGCGGCGTGCTGCGCAGCCAGTGGGTCGCCGACCAGGAGCTGGTGGCGGTCGTCCCGCGTGCGCTGCCCGGTCTGGTCTCGCCCATCACGATGGCCGACCTCGCGGTCCACGGCCTCGTCACGACGCCGATCGGCACCGCGCTGCGGGGCTACGTCGAGGAGCTGCTCGAGGCGGGCGGGATCACCGGGCGGGTGGTCGTCGAGACCCCGCACCTGGCCTCGATCGTGCCGCTGGTGGCCGCCGGCGCGGGCGTCGCGGTGCTGCCGACCGGACTGGCCGGCGAGGGCACCGCGGCGGGAGTCGACCACCTGGCGCTGGACCCGGCGAGCCGGACCCCGGTCCACCTGCTGTGGCGCGAGGGCGCCCGGGAGGAGACCACCGAGCACTTCCTGGAGGTCGCCCGCGGCCTCCTGGCGGCCGAGCCGTCCGGACACACCGTGTCCAGCTCGGCCTGGCTATAGTCGATGACTATGGCCCATCGAGTCAGACGGGCTGGCAATCCGCGGTCGCCGGTCCGGCGATAGCCGTAGCCTCTGGACGACGGACACCGGGTCCGTCCTCCTCGAAGGGGGCGAGCGCCCTGCCGCACGACCACGGGCACGACCACGGGCACGACCACGGGCACGCGCACGCCGGGGCGTGCGGTGGGCTCGACCACCACAGTGGCGACTACACCGCGCAGCAGCAGGCCGACCTCGACCTGGTGCTCGGCCTCAACGACCGGATCGCCGGCGCCATCGACGCCTGCATCGACACCACCGAGGTGCTGGCCTACCTCGACCCGGACCCGCTGCGCTACATGTGGGTCGACGAGGGACAGGGCCGCGTCGCCGGGAACGTCGAGGTCGCCCACCGCCTGCTCGACACCGCGCCCGCTCTTCGCGGGCACGGGCGCGTCGGCGCGAGCGTGGTCCCCGGGTCGCACTACGCCTCACGTCCCACGCTGGCCCGGGGCGGGCCGGCCGGGGACGAGGTGGAGGTCTGTGCCTGGATGGAGTGGGTGCCCGAGCGGGGCGAGGTCGTGCGCGCATGCCTGAGACCCGCCGGTCCCGGTGTCGACGCCGAGCCGGGCGAGACCCTGACCCTCACGCCGTACGTCGCCGACGTCGTGCGCCCGCGCGCCGCGGTCACCGCCGGGGGCACGCCGTGGGTGGTCTGGGGCTCGCGCGACATCGGGTCGACGCGTGGCGCGGTCGTCGTCGGGTCGGCGTACGTCGACGGCGTCTGGACCGTGCCGGCCGTGCTCAGCCTGGGTGAGGCCCCGGCGTTCAACGCCGAGCTCGCCGCCCACGACGACGGGTCCCTCGAGCTGGTCTGGCAGGGCCGGGTCGACGACCGGTTCGGCGTCCACGCCCGACGTCACCGACCTCACGGCGGCTGGGACCCCGTCGCCGTGCTGGTCACCGAGGGCGTCAGCGACAACGTGTGGGACCCGACGATCGTCGCGGTGCCCGGCGGCGGGTCGGCCTACGCCTGGTCGGAGTACCGCGAGGGCACCTACCGCGTCGTCGTCCGCCGCGCGGACGCGACGGGCGTCCTCGGCGGTCGCGTCGACGTCACCGCGGGCCGCGACTACGCGCTCCACCCGAGCCTGGCCGTCACCCGCGACGGTCGACTGTGGTGCGCCGTCGACGTGATCACCGTGGTCGGTCACGGGGGCAGCGGGCCGACGCGGCTGCGACCGGTGAGCGGGCTCGCGCCGTCCGACGGTCCGTCCGGGGGGCCGGCCACGGGCTCGGGGATGCGCGAGCCGGGCGAGTCGGTCCCCCCCGAGCTGCTGCCCGAGGTCAGCGCCTCGATCCGGGTCGTGGCGATCGACGAGGACGGCGTCCGGGAGGCGCCCGGCGCGCTCGCACCGGCCCTCGACGTCGTTCCCTCAGGGCTGCCCCAGCTCGTCGCCACCGACGACGGCGGCCTCGTGGTGGCCTACCGGACCCACCGCCGGCTGCCGCTGATGACCTACTACTGGGAGGTCGCGGTCCAGGCGCTCGGTCCGGACGGCTGGGCGCCGCCGACGACGCTGCGCGGCAGCGACGGCACGCTGGAGGAGGTCGGCCTGCGGGCCGCACCCGGCGGGGTCGAGGTCGCGGTGCAGACCGACGCCCGGCTGGCCCGGGCGCTGCAGTGGACCGAGGGCTTCGGCGGGCGCGAGTGCCCCTACCTGCTCGAGCACCACGGCTCGGTCGTCTGGCACGGGATCCACGGGATCGGTGCCGTGGCGACCGCCCACGTCGCCTCGGCCGGGCCGGCCCCGGCCCTCGACGGGCCCGACGGCGCGCAGCCCGCGCTGCACTCCGACGTACGCCGCGAGGCGCGACGCTGGGTGCAGCCCGACGCCCCCGCCAGGGAGGACCGCGAGCGCTACACCGTCGAGGTCGGCGAGGACACCTGGACGCTCTACTGGGGCGACCTGCACCGTCACTCGCTGGTCAGCCGCTGCACGTCCGGCGACGAGCCCACGCTGGAGGACTTCTACCGCTACGCCTGGGACGTCTGCGACTACGACTTCTGGGCCGTGACCGACCACGCCGAGAACTCCTCGGACCACCAGTGGTGGTCGCTGCAGAAGATCGCCGACCTCTTCCACGTGCCGGACCGGTTCGTGCCGCTCTACGGCTTCGAGTGGACCTCGGCCGACACCGGCCACCAGAACGTCATCTTCGGTGACGTCGAGCGCGGCGCCCCGATCTTCTCGGCCTTCGCCGAGGGCACCACGACCCCACGCGGGCTCTGGGACGCCCTGGCCGAGCACCCGGCGTACCCGGCCGTCACGATCCCGCACCACCCCGGTGCGGCGATGGTCCACCACGACTGGGACTACCACGACGAGCGGTTCGGGCGGCTGGTCGAGGTCTTCCAGGCCTGCCGCGGCAGCTACGAGGGCGACGGGTGCTTCCGGCAGTACGCCGACGGCACCCGCCAGGGCACCTTCGTCGTCGACGGCCTCCGCGCAGGCCACAAGGTCGGGCTGATCGCCTCCTCCGACCACGGTCACGGAGCGGCCTACGTCGGCGCGTTCGCCGCCTCGCTCTCGCGCGGCGACGTCTTCGGGGCGCTGCACGCACGGCGTACCTTCGCCGCCACCACGCGTGGCGTGGTCGTCGACCTGCGCGCGGGCGCGGACGGCGAGGTCTTCATGGGCGCCGAGGCGCCGACCGGCACGCGACGCCGGCTCGTGGTCCACGCCGAGGGCTACGCCGACCTCGCGGCCATCGAGCTGGTGCGCGACGGTGCGGTCGTGCACGCGCTGCGGCCGGACGTCCGGGCCGAGCGCGACCTGCCCACCGACTGGCTCGTCGTGCCGTTGCGCGTCGAGTGGGGGGGTGCGGAGCAGACGACGCGCTGGGACGGCCGGCTGACGGTGCGTGGCCCCGGGGGCGCCGGCGTCCTCGAGACGACCTACGTCGGCCCCGAGGTCGTCGCCACCGACCCCACCAGCGTGGCCTGGGAGTCGAGCACGCACAGCTTCGGCGAGCCGTACGGCGCCCAGCGCGGCGGCGTCGAGCTGACGCTGGTCGGCCCCGCCGACGCCGTCGTCGACGTCGCGTTCGGCGACATGGCGGCCGGGTCGGTGGCGCTCGGCGACCTCGCGGTGATGCTGGCGGCGGGGGCGTCCCACCCGCTGCTGGCCCCTCTCGGCCACGCCCGGCTCCAACCCGGCCTGGGCGGGCTGGGCTCGCTCGGGTCCGCCGCGGCCGACCTGGTCTGGGAGGAGCCCGAGGCGGACGGCGCCGGCCAGGCGTTCTACTACGCCCGGGTCACCCAGGTCGACGGCGAGGCGGCCTGGTCCTCCCCGATCTGGTTCGACTGAGGACCGCCGAGGTGCCACCTTCTGCATGCCCAGGTGCCGATGACGGGCGGCTCAGCGGCGGACACCCTTGCGCCACGCGCTGAACGACGTCAGTCGCTGCTGAGCCGGCCGCGCCAGCCACGGCCACGGGTGCAGACGGACCACGTCGAGCGCGGCGGCGTGACGCGCGAAGCCGGGCACGGGCGCGTACGTCGCCGCGACCGGCGTACCGGCCAGCTCCTCGTCGACCCGCCCGAGGCGCACCTGCACCGGACGCCGCCCCGCGAGGTCGGCCAGGGACTCGGCGAGGAAGACGAGCCGCTTGCCCGAGAGCCGCAGCCGCCGCAGCAGCGGCTCGTCGAAGACGAAGACCACCGGGAGCCCCGGGTGCGCGCACAGCGCGGGGTCGGTGTCGCCGAGCGACTCCGCGGTCAGCCACACCGCGGCCGGGTCTCCCTCGTCGGCGACGCTCTCCGGCCCGGCGCCCGGACCGCCGACGCCGGCGATCAGCGCGGAGTCCTCGACGAGCGGCCCGCGGTCGGCGTCCGGCCAGCCCTGGACCGGGCACGCGTCGCGCCGCGGGCACGAGCGGCACAGCGACGGCGCCCGCTTCTCGACCTGCCAGCGGCTGAAGCCGTAGGGCTTGCCGGTCCCGGCACCGATCGTCCACTGCCAGCCCAGCCGGTTGGCGGCGCGCGAGCCGTCGAGCAGGTGGGCGAAGAACTCGTCCTCACCCTCGCGCCAGTCCCGCCCGTGGCGCACGGTCCAGTGCGAGGCCCACCACATCCGGGTCTGGTTGACCAGCCACCCGTCCTCGAGGAGCGAGTCGTGGACCCAGGTGGTGCAGGCCATCTGGTCGTCCCAGGCGTCCGGTGCGGGCTGGTGCGGCGGGTGGTAGCGCAGCGGCTCGGCGTTGGCCGACCCGACGCGGGCGTAGACGTGGCGGGCGTACTCCTGCCACAGCAGCTCGTCGCGGAAGCGGCGCTTGTCCTGCGGGGGCGCGTCGGCCACGGCGTCCCACATCTGGGGCAGGCTCAGCAGCCCGTGCCGGACGTACGGCGACATCCGGCTCGCCCCGCGACGGCTCTCCGGCAGGACCGTCGAGCGTGACCGGGCGTAGGTGGTGATGTCCAGGGTCGCGAGGGCGACGTCGGCCGCCGCCTGCCCGCCCCGGTGCCCACCCGGGCGTACGCCGTCCGGTCCCTCCCGGGTCAGCACGCCCAGGTTGTCCGCGACCCAGGCCACGACCGCCTCGGTGTCGTCGACGTCCGGCAGCGGAGGGAGCGTGGACACGCCACCAAGCCTCCCAGCCCGGCACACCACCCGCCGAGGTGCCACTCCTGGTCGGTCGAGGTGCCAGAGATCGTCACCGCCGGGGTCCGCGACCAGCAAGAACCGGCACCTCGAGCAGCAAAGGGTGGCACCTCGGCCTAGCCTGAAGCCCGTGCCGACCCCCGAGTTCGTCCTGGCCCTGCGCGAGAAGGTCGGGCACGCCGAGCTGTGGCTGCCGGGGGTGACCGCGGTGACCCGCCGCACCACCGCCGAGGGCCGCACCGAGCTGCTGCTGGTCCAGCGCGCCGACAACCACGCGTGGACCCCGGTCACCGGGATCGTCGACCCCGGGGAGGACCCGGGCGTCGCCGCCCGCCGCGAGGCGCTCGAGGAGGCCGGCGTCGAGATCCGCGTCGACCGGCTGGCGCAGGTCAGCGCGGGGGAGCAGGTGTCCTACCCCAACGGCGACCGCAACGTGTTCCTCGACCACACCTTCGCCTGCACCTGGGTGGCGGGGCAGGCGCGGGTGGCCGACGAGGAGTCCGTCGACGTCGGCTGGTTCGCCCTCGACGTCCTGCCCCCGATCAGCGACCGCATCCGCCAGCGCATCGAGGTGGCCCTCAGCGACGAGGTCGCGGCCCGCTTCGTGTCCTGATCGCGCCCGGGCCCGCGGTCTCGCACCGCGGGCGGAGTCGCGGACCACCCCGACCGCCTCGTTAGGCTGGGCCGGTGCTGAGGATCGAGCAGGCGACGTACGACGCCATCGTCGCCCACGCCAAGCGCGACCACCCCGACGAGGCCTGCGGCGTGGTGGCCGGCCCGGAGGGCTCGGACCGCCCCGAGCGGCTCGTCGAGATGGTCAACGCCGCCGGGAGCCCGACGTTCTACGAGTTCGACTCGACCGACCTGCTGCGTCTCTACCGTGAGATGGACGACAACGACGAGGAGCCGGTCGTCGTGTACCACTCCCACACCGCCACGCAGGCCTACCCGAGCCGCACCGACATCGGGCTGGCGCAGGAGCCGAACGCGCACTACGTGCTGGTCAGCACCCGTGAGCACGGGAATAACGAGGGCGCCGTGGAGTTCAGGTCCTACAGCATCATCGACGGCGAGGTCACCGAGGAAGAGGTCGACGTCGTCCCCCAGCTACCCCCCCGAGGAGAGTCCTAGACATGGCCATCGAGGTCCGCATCCCGACCATCCTGCGCACCTACACCGACGGTGAGAAGGCCGTCCACGGTGACGGAGCCACGCTCGACGCGCTGATCGACGACCTGGAGTCGAACCACCCGGGGATCAAGGACCGGCTCGTCGAGGACAAGAACGGGGCGGCCCAGCTGCGCCGCTTCATCAACGTCTACGTCAACGACGAGGACGTCCGCTTCATCGGCAGCCTCGGGGCGACGCTCTCCGACGGCGACCAGGTCGTCGTGCTGCCCGCCGTCGCCGGCGGCTGAGCGGCGAGCCCCGCCGCACCGGTCCACCTGATGCGCTACGACAGCCTGCTGTCCTCCGTCGGCAACACCCCCCTGGTCGGCCTGCCGAACCTCTCGCCGTCGGCCGACGTCCGGCTGTGGGCCAAGCTCGAGGACCGCAACCCGACCGGCTCGGTCAAGGACCGCCCCGCGTTGCGGATGATCGAGGAGGCCGAGAAGGACGGGACGCTGCGCCCCGGCTGCACGATCCTCGAGCCGACCTCGGGCAACACCGGCATCTCGCTGGCCATGGCGGCCAAGCTCAAGGGCTACCGGATCGTGTGCGTGATGCCCGAGAACACCTCCGAGGAACGCCGTCAGCTGCTGCGCATGTGGGGGGCGGAGATCATCTCCTCACCCGCGGCAGGCGGGTCCAACGAGGCGGTCCGCGTGGCGAAGCTCGTCGCCGAGGAGCACCCGGACTGGGTGATGCTCTACCAGTACGGCAACGCCGCCAACGCCCTCGCCCACGAGGACGGCACCGGCCCCGAGGTGCTCGCCGACCTGCCCTCGGTGACGCACTTCGTCGCCGGTCTGGGCACCACCGGCACGCTGATGGGCGTCAGCCGCTACTTCCGCCGGGCCAAGCCCGACGTGCGCGTCATCGCCGCCGAGCCGCGCTACGGCGAGCTCGTCTACGGCCTGCGCAACCTCGACGAGGGCTTCGTGCCCGAGCTGTACGACCCCGACCTGATCGACGGCCGGTTCTCGGTCGGTCCCCGCGACGCCGTACGCCGGGTGCGCGAGCTGCTCGAGAAGGAGGGGATCTTCGCCGGCATCTCGACCGGAGCGATCCTGCACGCAGCGCTGGCGCAGGCCGCCAAGGCGGCCCAGGCGGGCGAGCGGGCCGACATCGCCTTCATCGTCTGCGACGGCGGCTGGAAGTACCTCTCGACCGGCGCCTACGAGGGCACCGTCGACGAGGCCGAGGACAGGCTCGAGGGCCAGCTCTGGGCCTGAGGCACCCGGCGGCGCCGGACCGGGCTAGGTTGGCGCGGTGAACCGCACCCCCGGTGCCAGCGGCACGACCGACGGCGGCCCGCTGCGCGAGATCGTGGTCTTCTCCGGCAGCGCCCACCAGGCGCTCGCGACGAAGATCTGCCAGGCGCTCGACGTCGAGCTCTCCGCGGTGGCGATGACCCGGTTCAGCAACGACTGCCTCCAGGCCCAGCTCCAGGCCAACTGCCGCCAGCGCGACGTGTACGTCGTCCAGCCCCTGGTGCCGCCCACGCAGGAGCACCTGATGGAGCTGCTGCTGATGATCGACGCCGCGCGCGGTGCGTCGGCGGCCCAGATCACGGCCGTCATCCCGTACTACTCCTACGCGCGCTCGGACAAGAAGGACGCCTCCCGGATCAGCCTCGGCGGCCGCCTGGTGGCCGACCTGCTCAGCGCGGCGGGCGTCGACCGGGTCCTGACCATGGAGCTGCACGCCCCCCAGGTGCACGGGTTCTTCTCGGTGCCCGTCGACCACCTGACCGCCCTCGGGGTCCTCGCCGAGCACTTCGGGGGCCGCGACCTGAGCGACCACGTCGTGGTGTCGCCCGACTTCGGCAACGCCAAGGCCGCCACGCAGCTCGCCCGCCTGCTGAGGCTGCCCGTCGCGGCCGGCTCCAAGAAGCGGCTCGCCGACGACAAGGTCGTCATCGACGCGGTGGTCGGCGACGTCGAGGGACGCACCGCGATCGTGCTCGACGACGAGATCGCCACCGGCGGCTCCATCGTCGAGCTCCTCGACCGCCTCGCCGAGCAGGGCTGCCGCAGCGCGGCCGTCGCCTGCACCCACGGGCTGTTCGTCGGCGCGGCGATCGAGCGGCTGCGCGGGCACCCGATGATCAGCGAGGTCGTCACCACCGACACCGTGCCGGCGCCGGCCGACTGGCCCACGCTGGTGGTCCTCTCGGTCGCCGACCTCTTCGCCGAGGCCATCGCCCGGGTGCACGCGGGCGAGTCGGTCAGCAGCCTCTTCGACGGCGTCGACCCGAGCCTGGGCCCGCCCCAGCCGCGGCTGTTCGGCTGAGGCCCGCCGGCACGCAACGCCCGTCCGCACGCCACGGCAGAACCGCAGGCCCGGGCAGACCCGCAGGCCCGTCGGGGACGTGAGATGCGTCGCGCCCGCGTGCGCACCGCCCGCGCAGCACCTAGCATCCGTGGGTGACCTCGCCTCCCGGATCGTCGCGCCCCCCTCTGGACCCCGATCCCCGGGACGCCCCGATCGGCATCTTCGACTCGGGCTTCGGCGGGCTCACCGTCGCCCGGTCGGTCATCGACCAGCTGCCTCACGAGTCCCTGGTCTACCTCGGGGACACCGCGCGCCAGCCCTACGGCCCCAAGCCCATCGCCGAGGTGCGCGAGTACGCCCTCGAGTGCCTCGACCACCTCGTCGACCAGGGCGTCAAGGCGCTGGTGATCGCCTGCAACTCCGCCAGCGCGGCCATGCTGCGCGACGCCCGCGAGCGCTACGACGTCCCGGTGGTCGAGGTGATCTACCCGGCGACCCGGCGGGCGGTCGCGGCCACGCGCTCGGGCCGGATCGGGGTGATCTGCACCCGGGCGACGGCGGAGTCGATGGCCTACGACGACGCGTTCGCCGCGGCGCCGCACGTCGACCTGAGCACCCGCGCGTGCCCCTCCTTCGTCGACTTCGTCGAGGCCGGCGTGACCGGCGGCGACGAGCTGCTCGCCGTCGCGCACGGCTACCTCGACCCCCTCACCGCGGCCGGCGTCGACACCCTGGTGCTCGGCTGCACGCACTACCCGCTGCTGACCGCGGTCATCTCCTACGTCATGGGGGAGGAGGTCACCCTGGTCTCGAGCGCCGAGGAGTGCGCCAAGGACGTCTACCGCACGCTCGCCGACACCGCCCTGATGCGGCCTGGTGGCGACCCGACGTACCAGTTCTGGACGACAGGCTCGCCCGAGGAGTTCGAGACGATCGGGCGCCGTTTCCTGGGCCCCGAGCTCGGCGCGGCGCTGCAGTACGCCGGCGGCCCGGTCACGCCGCCGCGCCTCCCCACGGGCGTGGGACGATGAGGCTGACCGTGATCGGCTGCTCGGGCTCCTACCCCGGCCCCGGGAGACCTGCGAGCTGCTACCTGCTCGAGGCCGACGGGTTCGACCCCGGCGAGGCCGGCCGCGCCGCCGGGCCCCGCCCGTGGCGGGTGCTGCTCGACCTCGGCAGTGGGGCGCTCGGGGAGCTGCACCGCTACGTCGACCCGCTGACCATCGACGCGGTCCTCCTCAGCCACCTGCACGCCGACCACTGCCTGGACCTGTGCGGCTACTACGTGATGCGCAAGTACCACCCCACCGGTCCCCAGCCGCGGCTCCCGGTCTGGGGTCCCACCGACACCGCGGGTCGGATGGCGCGGGCCTACGACCTGCCCGAGGACCCCGGGATGAGCGAGGAGTTCGACTTCCGCCCCTACGAGGGCACCTTCTCCCTCGGCCCGTTCGTCGTGGAGCCGGTGCGCGTCGAGCACCCCGTCGAGGCCTTCGGCCTGCGGATCACCGCCGACGGGCACACGTTGGGCTACAGCGGCGACACCGCTCCGTGCGGGGGCCTCGACGAGGTGGCCACCGACGTCGACCTCCTGCTCGCCGAGGCGTCGTTCCGCACCGGCGACGACAACCCTCCCGGCGTGCACCTCACCGGTGCCGACTGCGGCGACGTCGCGCTGCGCAAGGGGGTCGGGTCCCTCGTGCTGACCCACGTGCCGCCGTGGTTCGACCGCGCCGAGATGCTGGCCGAGGCACGCGCGGTCCACCAGGGCGACGTGGAGCTCGCCGAGCCGGGCCGGGTCTACCTGCTCGGCTGAGGTCGACGGGCCTCAGGACGTGGCCGCGTCGTGCACGCAGATCGCGACCTGGACCCGGTTGGTGGCGCCCAGCTTGTCGAAGAGCCGCGAGACGTGCGCCTTGACCGTCGCCTGCGAGAGGTGCATCTCGGCGGCCACCTCCGCGTTGCTCAGACCGCGCGCGACGGCGTCGGCGACCTCGCGCTCGCGCTGCGTCAGCGCCCCCAGCCGCGCGCGCGCGTCCCGTCCGCGACCGGCTCCGGGCCCCTCGCGCGCCTGCTCGAGCAGGGCGCGGGTCGCCGACGGCGAGAGCATCGGCTCGCCGGCGGCCACCGCGCGCACCGCGGCGACGATCTCGGCGGGCGGGGTGTCCTTGAGCAGGAAGCCGTCGGCGCCGGCCGCGACCGCCTCGATGACGTACTCGTCGGCGTCGAAGGTCGTCAGGACGATCACCCGCGGGGGGTGCTCGCGCCGACAGAGCTCGCGGGTCGCGTCCAGCCCGCCGAGGACCGGCATCCGGACGTCCATGAGCACGACGTCGACCCCGTCCGCCCGGTCCAGCGCCTCCCGGCCGTGGGCGGCCTCGGCGACGACGTCGAGGTCGGGCTGGCCGCCGAGCACGAGGGCGAGCGCCGAGCGGACCAGCGGATCGTCGTCCACGACGAGGATCCGCACCGTCGGCTCGGTCCCCGGCGCCTTCACGCGGCCTCCCAGGGCAACCAGGCCCGCAGCTCGAACCCGTCGGAGCGGTCCGAGGAGTCGAGACGTCCACCGCCGAGGACCGCGCGCTCGGTCAGGCCGACCAGGCCCAGGCCCGCGCCCGACGTGTCGGGCTGACCGAGACCGCGCGGGTTGCGCAGGCAGACCTCCAGGCCGTGGTCGGGTCCACCGCTGAGCCGCACGGTGACCAGCGTCCCGGGCGCGTGCTTGCGGGCGTTGGTCAGCCCCTCCTGGACGATCCGGAAGGCGGTACGCCCGGTCTGGTCCGGCACGGGGACGGTCTGCGTGACCTCGTCGAGGAGGTGGATGCGCTGACCGAGCGACGAGGCCTGGGCCACGAGCGGGGCCACGTCGGCGTACGTCGGCTGCGGGGCCTCGAGCCGCTCCCCGGTCCTGCGGTCCCGGAGCACGCCGAGCACACCACGCAGGTCGGCCAGCGCCGCCTGGGCGGTGTCGCGCACGACGGCGGACTCGGCGCGCAGCTGCGCGGCGGAGAGGTCCTCGCGGAAGGCCAGGGCGCCCGCCCGCATCGAGATCTGGGAGATCCGGTGCGCCAGCACGTCGTGCATCTCGCGGGCGATGCGGGCACGTTCCTGCTCCTGGGCCCGCGACATCCGCAGCTCGGCCTCGGACTCGGCGCGCTCGGCGCGCTGGCGCAGCGTCCAGAGGAGCTCACGGCGCGCCCCGACGTACAGGCCGAGGAAGATCATCGCCAGCACGGCCACGGCGGTCGCCACCAGGTCGAGCCAGATGCTCGGCGACGTCAGGCTCGGCTCGAAGGTCACGTAGGCCAGCCCCGCCACGAAGCTGACGATCCCGACGACCGGGATCCAGAGCACCTGCCGCCAGGTGGCGAACGACACCGTCGCCAGCAGCGCCGGCCCGGCGGCGAGCCCGGAGACGGCGGTCAGCGCGTTGAGCAGGAGCGCGACGCCCCGGGGGTGGCGCCGTCGGAGGTGGACCAGCACGAAGGCCAGGAGCCCGAGGACGAGGTCGACCCAGAACAGCCCCCGGGCCCGGTCCCACTGCGCGATGGCGTACGTCGGCCAGACGCCGCCGCTGACCACGAGCATCAGCGCGAGCCGCCACCCGTGACCCCACCGGGTCAGGACAGGTTGGAAGTCGGCGACCTCGGCCCGCTCTGTCGGCACCGACCCAGGGTAGGCCCAGGCGGGGCGACCCGTCGCGGGACGACGGTCGCGGTCGACCCCCTGCTTTGGTCGGGGGTCGGGTGGCTGAGACCCGCACCCCCCGACCGATGCGCACCGTCCGTGGCGGCCGTCAGGATGGGCCCATGATCACCGTCGAGCACCTCAGCCGGACCTACGGGCAGTTCACCGCGGTCGACGACGTCAGCTTCGTCGCGCGGCCCGGCCGGGTCACCGGCTTCCTCGGCCCGAACGGGGCCGGCAAGACCACCACGATGCGCATCATGGTCGGGCTGACCCCGCCGTCGTCGGGCACCGTCCGGATCGGCGGGCACGCCTACGCCGACATCCCCAACCCGGGCCGCCACGTCGGGGTGCTCCTCGACGCCTCGGCCCAGCACGCCGGCCGCACCGGGCGCGAGGTGCTGACCATCGGTGCGCGGGTCATGGGCCTGCCGGACTCGCGCGTCGACGAGATGCTCGACCTGGTCTCGCTGAGCAGGGACGAGGCCAAGCGGCGGGTGCGCAACTACTCCCTCGGGATGCGCCAGCGGCTGGGCATCGCGCACGCCCTGCTCGGTGACCCGTCGGTGCTGATCCTCGACGAGCCCGCCAACGGCCTCGACCCGGCCGGCATCCGCTGGATGCGCGGACTGCTCCAGGGCTACTCCGACCGCGGCGGCACCGTCCTGCTCTCCAGCCACCTGCTGCACGAGGTCGAGCAGATCGCCGACGAGATGATCCTCATCGGACGGGGCCGGATCGTGGCCCAGGGTGACAAGGCGACGCTGCTGTCACGCCAGGACGTCAGCACCCTGGTCACCTCCGAGGACAACGCCCGCCTCGCCGAGGCGCTCCAGCGGTCCGGACACGCGCCCGAGCCGGCCGGCGACGGCCTGCGGGTGGGCTGCACGCCGGCCCAGGTCGGACGGGCCGCCCTCGAGGCCGGCGTCGTGCTGACCGACCTCCGCTCGGGGGCCGCCGGGCTCGAGGACCTCTTCCTGGAGCTGACCGAGGACACCCAGCGCGAGGGCCATCCGGGCGCCGCCACCCAGCAAGGAGCCAGCGCATGAGCACCCCGACCACCTCCGTCCCCGGCGCCCTCGACCTGAGCGGCACCCCCGGGGTGCCCTTCGCCCGCCTGGTCTCGGTCGAGCTGCGCAAGGCTCTCGACACCCGGGCCGGACGCTGGTTCAGCGCCTCCATCGTGCTGCTCTGCCTGGTCGTGGTGACCATCTTCGCCTTCGCCGCCCCCGAGGGCAGCAAGGACTTCGGCGACGTCCTCGGCGTGGCGGGCGCCACGCTGGGCTACTTCCTGCCGATCCTGCTGATCTTGATGGTCACCAGCGAGTGGAGCCAACGCACCGGCCTGACGACCTTCACCCTCGAGCCGCACCGCGGCCGCGTCATCGGGTCCAAGTTCTGCGCCGGCCTGATCCTCGGCGCCGGCCTGATCCTGGTCGCGGTCGTCGTCGCCGCCCTCGGCACCGTGATCGGCGGGGGCGGCTGGTCGGTCACCGCCGACATCCTCGTCAAGGGCTTCCTGGTGGCCAACCTGATCGGCATCCTGACGGGCTTCGCGATCGGCATGCTGCTCATGAACTCCGCCGCCGCGATCGTCACCTACTTCATCTACTCCCTGGTGCTGCCGATCGCCGCCGGCATCCTGGGCGCGTTCCAGCAGTGGTTCGCCGACCTGGCGCCCTGGATCGAGTTCAACACCGCGCAGGGTCTGCTCTTCGCCGACGACGGCGCGCCGAGCGGGGAGGTCGTCGCCCAGCTGCTGGTCTCCGGGTTCATCTGGCTGGTGATCCCGTTCGGCATCGGTCTGCTCCGCCTGCTGCGGGCCGAGCCGAAGTAGCCGGGCGCCCGTACCCGCCGGTCGGGCCGATACCGTGCGGGCCATGACATCTCAGCGCGCGGACGGCCGCACCGACGACCAGCTCCGCGAGGTCCAGATCACGCGCGGCTGGCTCGACCACGCCGCAGGCTCGGTGCTCGTGGAGTTCGGCAGGACCAAGGTCCTCTGCGTCGCCTCCGCCTCCGAGGGCGTGCCTCGCTGGCGCAAGGGCTCGGGCCTGGGCTGGGTGACCGCGGAGTACGCCATGCTCCCCGGCGCCACCCACACCCGCTCGGACCGCGAGTCGGTCAAGGGTCGTGTCGGCGGTCGGACCCACGAGATCAGTCGGCTGGTCGGGCGGAGCCTGCGCGCGGTCGTCGACGACAAGGCGCTCGGGGAGAACACGATCAACCTCGACTGCGACGTGCTGCAGGCCGACGGCGGCACCCGGACCGCCGCCATCACCGGGGCGTGGGTGGCCCTGGCCGACGCCGTCGACCACCTGCGGGCGACCGGCGCGCTGAAGGGCGAGCCGTTGACCGGCTCGATCGCGGCGGTCAGCGTCGGCATCATCGACGGGGTCCCGCGCCTGGACCTGCCCTACGAGGAGGACGTGCGCGCCGAGACCGACATGAACGTCGTGATGACCGGGACCGGCTCGTTCGTCGAGGTCCAGGGCACCGCCGAGGGGGCGCCCTTCGACCGCTCCGAGCTCGACGCCCTGCTCGGTCTGGCCGAGAAGGGCTGCCTCGACCTGACCCGCCTCCAGCAGGAGGCCCGCTCCGCGGGCGCCGGCGCGTGAGCGTGCGCGTCCTCCTGGCCTCGCGCAACGCCAAGAAGCTCGCGGAGATGCAGCGGATCCTCGGCGGGGTGGTGCCCGACCTCGAGGTCGTCGGCCTCGGGGACGTGCCGGCCTACGACGAGCCGGTCGAGGACGCGCCCGACTTCGCCGGGAACGCGCTGATCAAGGCCCGCGCAGGAGTCGCGGCGACCGGACTGGCCTCGATCGCCGACGACTCCGGTCTCTGCGTCGACGCGCTCCACGAGATGCCCGGGGTGCTCTCGGCGCGCTGGTCGGGGCCGCCGAGGTCGGACGAGCGCAACAACTCCCTGTTGCTGGCCCAGCTCGCCGACGTCCCCGACGACCGGCGCGGAGCGCACTTCGTCTGCGCGGTGGCGCTGTGCCTGCCGGGTGGCGCGGAAGTGCTCACCCACGGTCGGATGGACGGCGTCGTACGCCGCGAGGTCGCCGGCAGCGGTGGGTTCGGCTACGACGTGCTGTTCGAGGCCACCGACCGGCCCGGTCTGACGACCGCGGAGCTGAGCCGCGAGGACAAGGACGCCATCTCCCACCGTGGTCAGGCGCTGCGGGAGCTGGCCCCGCTCGCTGCCCGACTGCTCGGCGCCTGAGCCTCAGCCCTCGTCGAGGACGCTCAGCAGGCCGCTCCCTGCGTCGACACCGAGGCGCGCCACGTGCATCCGGCGCTGCGCGGTCGGGCTCGTCGGATCCTCCGACCAGCGGTGGTAGATCAGGCGCAGCGCGCCGTCGGTGTCCACGAACGCGCTGGCCCCGCCCGGCCCGCCGGCCCCGGCGATCAGCGGACCGTCGACCTTGCGGCACGGTCCGGTCACACGACGACAGACCGCGTAGCCGGTCGCATAGCTCTCGGTGGTCCAGGAGCTGCCGGAGTAGAAGAGGTAGAAGCGCCCGCGGTAGCCGATGAAGGAGGGGTTCTCGACCGTCAGACCCTCCCAGCTCGACGGGTCGTTGCGCAGCAGCTCCTCGGGCGCCGAGCCGCGACGGAAGGAGGTGCCCCGTCGGGACAGCTCGCGGACCATCAGCCGGTTGGTCGAGTGCCGGCGCAGACCCTTGGTCTTCCACACCAGCCAGTGCCGACCGCCGGGCGAGGACCAGATCCACGGATCGATCGCGCGCCCGTGCGCCGGGCAGACCAGCGGGCCGCGGGAGCGGTCGACGAACGGCCCGAGCGGGCTCGTGGCGGTCGTCACCGTCAGGCAGGTCTGGCGTCGGTCCGTGTCGGGCGAGGTGGCGTACAGCTCGACGTAGCGACGACCGATGTGCGCCACGGTCGGCGCCCACGCCCGGGCGAGGGGGGCGCCGTCGACGTCGCGGTAGCGCGCCCAGCTCGCCGGCGCCGCGAGCGCGTCGTTGTCGAGCGGGTCGCCCGACCAGGACTCGTGCGTGCGCCACGACAGCAGGTCCGTGGACGTCAGCACCGGCAGGTAGCGTCGCGCCGTGCCGGTCGAGTAGGCGTACCAGGTGTCGCCGACGCGCAGCACCGTCGGGTCGGCGAAGTTGCCCGTGTACGGCTCGATGCCGGCGGCGAAGGTGTCCTCGTTGGCAAAGCTGTCCGGGCCGTTGCGCCGGCTGGTCCCCGGCAGGTCGTCGTCGGCGTACGACGCCGCGGCGCCGACGGTGAGCACGAGCCCGATGGCGAGCACGACGGCGCTCACGAGCCCGCGGACGCTCGCCCGGACCCGGTGGTCAGCCCCCATGGACACCCCTCACGACGACGTGGTGGCGTGAGCCTAGCGGCGGCTAGGGTCCTGCGGTGAGCCGCCACCCCTTCGCCGTACGTCGCCTCCTCTCGCGCCTGCTGCTCGGCGCGGTGCGGTGGAGGGCCGTCGGCGAGGTCCCGAGCCGGGGCGTGCTGGTCGGGGCGCCGCACACCTCGAACTGGGACTGGCTGATCACCTTGATGCTGGCCTGGGAGAGCCGGGTGACGATCCGGCTGCTGGTCAAGCAGGAGGCGTTCGTCGGCCCCCTGGGGTGGCTGCTGCGCGCGACCGGGTCGGTGCCGCTGGACCGACGCAACCCGGGCGCGACCGTTCGCACGCTGATCGCGCAGGCCGGCACCGAGGAGACCTTCCTGCTCGGCATCGCCGCCGAGGGCACCCGCTCGCAGAGCGAGTACTGGAAGTCGGGCTTCTACCGGATCGCCCAGCAGACCGGGCTGCCGATCACGCTGGCCTACCTCGACGCGCCCTCGCGCCGGGTCGGCTGGGGCCCGACCTTCGCGCCGAGCGGTGACGTCGGCGCCGACATGGACCGGATCCGGGCGTTCTACGCCGACAAGCGGGCGATCCACCCCGAGCTGACCACCGAGCCGCGGCTGAGGGAGGAGGGCCCGCGCGGGGTCGACTGACCCGGTGCCGGAGGCGGGACTCGAACCCGCACACCCGAAGGCACAGGAACCTGAAATCCTGCGTGTCTGCCAGTTCCACCACTCCGGCGTGAGCGGGCTCAGTGTAGGAGCCGCCGGGCTCAGTCCAGTCCGAGGTCGCGGCGCAGCCTGGCCACGTGCCCGGTCGCCTTGACGGCGTACTGGGCGAGCTGGACCACGCCGTCCTCGTCGAGCACGACGGTGGAGCGGATCACGCCCTCGACGACCTTGCCGTAGAGCTTCTTCTCCCCGAAGGCGCCCCACGCGGCCATCACCTGCTTGTCGGGGTCGGAGAGCAGCGTCAGGGTGAGGCCGTCGCGCTCGCGGAACCGGGCGAGCTTCTCGGGCTTGTCGGGCGACACGCCGAGCACGGTGTAGCCCGCACCGCGCAACGAGTCGAGCGACTCGGTGAAGTCGCAGGCCTGCTTGGTGCAGCCCGGCGTCATCGCGGCCGGGTAGAAGTAGACGACCACCTTGCCGCCGCGCAGGCCGGCGAGGCTGACCTCGCCCCCCACGTCGTCGCTCAGGGTGAAGTCGGGCGCGGTGTCGCCGGGGGAGAGTCGCTCGGGGGTGCTCACGACCAGGACGGTAGCCGAGGACGATCTCCCGTCCGACCCGGTGGTTGTTGCGAGTTGTTCGCAATAGCGTACGTTGGGCGATACCCGGCAGAGCAGACCCGACGAGCAGACCCCACGAGCAGGAGACCCAGTGCACGTACCGGACGGATTCCTGGATGCTCCCACGTCCATCGCGACCGGCGTCGTCGCCGTCGCCGGGGTGGGCCTCGCGCTGCGCAAGGCCCGCGGTGAGCTCGACGACCGGACCGCGCCGATGGCCGGTCTCGTCGCGGCCTTCGTCTTCGCCGGACAGATGATCAACTTCCCGGTCGCCGCCGGGACCAGCGGGCACCTGCTCGGCGGGGCCCTCGCGGCCGTGCTCGTCGGGCCGTGGACGGCAACGCTGTGCCTGAGCGTGGTCCTGCTCGTGCAGGCGCTGTTCATGGCCGACGGCGGCGTCACGGCGCTCGGCACCAACGTGACGCTGATGGGCCTGGTCGGCGTCTTCGTGGGGTACGCCGTCTTCCGGCTGGTGCTGCGCCTGCTCGCCGCGAGGCTCGGCCTGCGCGCGGTGGCCCCCGCTGCGGCGATCGGTGCGCTGGTCTCGGTCCCGACCGCCGCCGCCACGTTCGTGCTGCTGTTCGCCGTCGGCGGGGTGGCCCCCGTCGACCTCGGCACGGTCCTGGTGGCGATGCTCTCGGTGCACGTGGTGATCGGCCTCGGCGAGGCGCTGATCACCGGTCTGGTCGTGGCCTCGGTCGTGGCGGTGCGGCCCGACCTCGTCCGCGGCGCCCGTGGTCTGCTCGCCGAGCGAAGGCTGACGATCCGGCCCCCCGCCGCCGGTGCGGTCGGCGGCGCCGGGCGGGACGCGGCATGAGCGCGTGGACCAGCGGCCGCCGCCTCGCCGCCCTCGCACTGCTGGTGACCCTGCTCGTCGCCGGCGCCCTGAGCTACTACGCCAGCTCCCACCCCGACGGCCTCGAGTTCGTCGCGGGCGAGAAGGGGTTCTCGCAGACCAAGCGCGACTCGGTCACCTCCACCGGACCCCTGGCCGGCTACGAGACCCGGGGGGTGGGCGACGACCGCCTCTCCCAGGGCCTCGCCGGCGTCGCCGGGGTCGCCCTCGTCCTGGCGCTCGGGGGCGGGCTGTTCTGGCTCCTGCGTCCGCGCGGCGGGGCCACCGGGGTGGACGGCGACACCGAGCGCGAGCCCCACGACGTGACCGGCTGATGGGGCTCCGCTGATGGGGGCCGGTCACGGGCACCGCCTCCACTTCCACGGGCACAGCGTCGTGCACCGGGCCCCGGCCCACCTCAAGCTGCTCGCACTGCTGGGGTTCGTGCTGCTCGCGGTCGCGGTCCCGCTCGGGTGGTGGGCGGCGTACGGCCTGCTGGCGCTGGTCCTGCTCGGCGTCGTGCTGGCCTCCGGCGTGCCGCCGCTCTACCTGGCCCGCCGCATGTGGGTGGAGGTGCCGTTCCTGGTCTTCGCGCTGCTGCTGCCGTTCGTCGCGACCGGACCCCGCACCGACCTCGGCCCGCTGAGCGTCTCCGAGACCGGGCTGCTCGCGGCCGGCGCCCTGGCCTGCAAGGGCACCCTGGGTGTGCTGGCCTCGCTCACCCTGGCCGCGACGACCGAGCCGGAGGCCGTGCTGCGGGGGCTGCGGCGCCTCCACCTGCCCGACCTGATGGTCCAGATCATGACCTTCATGCTCCGCTACGTCGACGTCGTCACCGATGACCTCTCCCGGATGGTCCGGGCGATGCGGGCGCGCGGCTACGACCCGCGTTCGCCGCGACACTGGCCGGTCCTGGCCCGCACGCTCGGCGCGCTGTTCATCCGCTCCTACGAGCGCGGCGAGCGGGTCCACCTGGCCATGCTGAGCCGCGGCTACGACGGACGCCTGCCCGACACGGGGGCTCGCTGATGGCCACCCCCGTCCTGGACGTGGCGGGGCTCGCCTTCGCCTACCCCGACGGCCACCAGGCCCTCTTCGGCGTCGACCTGCACGTCCACGCCGGTGAGCGGGTGGCGCTGCTCGGTCCGAACGGGGCGGGCAAGACCACGCTGGTGCTGCACCTCAACGGCATCCTGTCCGGCGGTGCCGGCACGGTGCACGTCAGTGGGCTGCCCGTCGACAGGGCCAACCTCGCCGAGGTCCGGCGCCGGGTCGGCGTGGTCTTCCAGGACCCCGACGACCAGCTGTTCATGGGCTCGGTGCGCGCCGACGTCGCCTTCGGCCCCGCCAACCTCGGCCTGCGGGGCGCCGATCTCGAGGCCCGGGTCACCACGGCGCTGGAGCAGGTCGGGATGGCGGAGTTCGCCGACCGCCCGCCGCACCACCTCTCCTTCGGCCAGCGTCGGCGCGTGGCGGTGGCCACCGTGCTGGCCATGCAGCCCGAGATCCTGGTCCTGGACGAGCCGTCCTCCAACCTCGACCCGGCCTCGCGACGCGAGCTCGCCGACATCCTGCGCTCGCTGGACGTGACGGTGCTGATGGTCACCCACGACCTTCCCTACGCCCTCGAGCTGTGCCCCCGCTCGGTCGTGCTCAGCGACGGGCAGGTGGTCGCCGACGCGCCGACGTACGACGTGCTCACCGACGCCGAGCTGATGGCCACCCACCGCCTGGAGCTCCCGTGGGGCTTCGAGCCCCGTCGGCTTGGTAACCTGCCCGCGTGAGTAACGAGATGTCGTCCCTCGAACGCGAGATCGAGGAGACCCGGGAGCGCCTGGCGACCACGATCGACCAGCTGCTGTTCCGCTCGCACCCCAAGACCATCGTCCGGCGCGAGGTGGCGCAGGTGAAGGCCTACTACGTCGACGACGTCACGGGCGAGCCGCGCACCGACAACATCCTCAAGACGGTCGGCGGCGTGGTGGGCGCCGTCGTCGTGTTCGTGATCATCCGCAAGATCGCCACCTGACCGGGTCCCGGCACAGGGCGGCCACAGCCGACGCACAGGCTGTGGTGACAGGCTCCTCCTCGCGGACCTGACCCGCGTCGACGGCACCCCTCCGCGCGTGCTCGTGGTCGACGACGAGGAGAACCTCGCCGAGCTGGCAGGGGCTGCAGTTCGTGGCCGATGCCTCCCACGAGCTGCGCACGCCGCTCGCGACGATCGTGGGCTACACCGAGCTGGCCCGGCGACGCCCTGGGGACGGCGACGCTGCGCACGGCGCTGCGCAAGGTGGAGGAGGAGTCGGGTCGGATGACGGGACTGGTCGAGGACCTGCTGCTCCTGGCCCGTCTGGACTCCGGGCGACCGCTGGACCTCCACCCGGTCGACCTGACCCGCCTGCTGGTCGAGGCCGTGACCGACATCCAGGTGGTGGCGCCGCGGCACCGGTGGCGGCTCGACCTGCCCGAGACCCCGGTCGAGATCGACGGTGACGAGCAACGACTGCACCAGGTGGTCACCAACCTGCTCACCGACGCCCGCCAGTACACCCCTCCCGGCACCGTCGTGACCGTGCGCGCACGCGACGACGGCTTCAGCGTGCACGACGACGGGCCCGGCTTCGCGCCCGAGGTGGCCGCGCGCGCGTTCGAGCGGTTCGTCCGCGCCGACCCGGCGCGCACCCGCGGCAGCGCCGAGGACCTCGGCCGGGGTGTGGGCCCTGGTGGTGTGGGCCCTGGTGGTGTGGGGCTGGTGGTGTGGGCTGGGGCTCTCGCTGGTCAGGGCCGTGGTGGCGGCGCACGACGGCACCGTCAGCCTGCGCTCGGTGCCGGGCGACACCGAGATCGTGGTGGTGCTGCCACGGTGACGCGGAGCTCCCCGGTGGCGGGTGGACGTCCTGGCCCGGAGGGTGACGTGGCCTCAGACCTGCGCCGGCGTGCGGCGTGCCGAGGTCGGACCGGTCCGGGCACGGTCGGGGGCGCGGTGCAGGTCGGGGATGCGCAGGGCTGCGACGGAGGCGATCCCCAGACCGACGGCGAGCACCAGGAAGCCGACCGTGTAGCCCCGCTCGAGCGGGAACCCGTCGCCGCCGAGCCGAGCGGTGACGATGCCCGCCATGACCGCCGAGCCGACCGAGCCACCGATGGTGCGGATGTTGGCGTTCATGCCGCTCGCCACACCGGTCTGCTCGGCGGGGACGGAGGCGATGACGACGGCGGCGCTGCTCGAGATCACCAGGCCGGTCCCGAGGCCCTGCGCCGTGATGCCGATCATCAGCTGCGTGGTGGTCTCGTGCAGCAGTGCGATCGCGGCGTACGACACCGCCGAGACGACCGTGCCCGTCACGATGACCGCACGAGAGCCGAACCGGCCCATCAGCCGGGCGGTGAGGAAACCGACCGCGAAGCTGGCCACCGCGGAGGGCAGCAGCAGCCGGCCCGACTCGGTGATCGTGGCGCCGAAGCCGTAGCCGGACTCCACCGGCGTCGCCAGCAGCTGCGGGAGGAACCCGAAGGAGGCGAACAGGCCGAACCCGACGAAGAGAGTCACGACGTTGGTCGTCCACACGCCGCGACGGCGCATCATCGTCATGTCGATCAGGGGCACCCGGGCGCGGACCTCGGCGCGGGCCCACACGGCCATCAGCGCGGCCGAGACGGCGAGCAGACCGATCACGCGGGGGGAGCTCCAGCCCCACGCGTTGCCCTGGCTGACCGGCAGCAGCAACGTGACCAGCCATCCGGCCAGCAGGAGGGCGGGCACCACGGGGAGCCGCTCGGGCGCACCGCGAGGGGACTCCGGGATCAGCGCCACCGCGGCGACGGCGGCCAGTGCCGTGACGATCATCGGCAGCCAGAAGAGCCAGTGGTAGCCCAGCAGGTCGACGATCGGCCCGGCCACGACGATGCCCAGGCCGAAGCCGACCGCGGTCAGGGAGGCGAGCACCGAGAGCGCGCCGGTCATCTTCTCGCCGAACTCGTCGCGGATGATGCCGAACGACAGCGGCAGCACGCCCCCGCCGGCGCCCTGCACGACCCGCGCGGCGATGAGCCAGCCGATGCTCGGGGCGAGGGCGGCGGCCAGGGAGCCGACCGCGAGGGCGCCGAGGGTGACCACCAGCATCTTCTTCTTGCCCACGACGTCACCGACGCGGCCCAGCAGCGGCGTCGCGATCGAGGCCGAGAGCAGGTAGGCGGTGAGCACCCAGGTCACGGTCGACTGGTCGGTGTCGTACTCGACCTGGATGCGGGCGAGGACCGGGACGATGAGCGACTGCAGCAACGCGAAGGCGGACACCGCCACCGTGAGGACGGCGAAGGTGACACGCTGCTGGCGACGACTGGCGGGGGACACGGGGCTCCTCGTGCGGCGAGGTGGGGGGATGGTTGCCGAGAGCAACCGTGAGAGCCGATCGTACGACGCCGGCCCGGCTCTGGCGTCAATCGCGGACCGCAGCGCCAGGGCGGTGGGGATCGCCGCTCGCAGCATCGAGAGCGTCCTGGGGTCCGATGGCGGGCCGAGCGGACCCTCGGGCAAGGCGACGTCGTGACATGGGAGAGCCGAGCCCGCTCCCGCTCGGGAGACGACTCCTGACCTGGTCCGATCTGGTACGCCATGTAGGACTTGAACCTACAACCCGCTGATTAAGAGTCAGCTGCTCTACCAATTGAGCTAATGGCGCCCGCTGCGGCTGTGCCGCGAACGATCAGTGAGGTTACCAGCGCCGGACCGGGTGGGCGAATCACGGCCCGCCGCGGGCCTCGAGCACCGCCATGGCGGCGCTGTGCCCGCCGAGGCCGGAGACCGCGCCGCCCCGGCGCGAGCCGGACCCGCACACCAGCACCGCGTCGTGGGCCGTCTGGACGCCCCAGCGCCGCGCCGGGGTGTCGCGCGCCGCGCGGTGCGGCGCCCAGGGCCAGTCCAGGTCGCCGTGGAAGATGTGACCGCCCGGCATGGCGAGGTCGCGCTCGACGTCCTGGGGGATCTTGGCCTCCAGGCAGGGCGCCCCGTGCTCGTCGCGGGCCACGCAGCCCATCAGCGGCTCGGCGAGGTGCTCGTCGAGCGAGGCGACCGCGCGGTCGACCGCGAGCTTCTTGGCGGCCTCGGGGTCCGTGGCGAAGAGCGCCGCCGGCACGTGCAGGCCGAAGTAGGTCAGCGTGTGGGTGCCGGCCGGCTCGTCGGCGACGATGGAGGGGTCGCTCAGCGAGTGGCAGTAGGTCTCGCCGGGCATCCGGGTCGGCACCCGACCGGCGGCCGCGTCCTCGTAGGCCGCCTCGAGCTCGGCGAACGACTCCCCGAGGTGCAGCGTGCCGGCGAAGGCCACCTCCGGGTCGACGCCCGACCGCAGCCGGGGCAACCGGTCGAGGAGCAGGTTGATCTTCAGCTGGGAGCCCTGCGGCTTGCTGGCGGCGTGCGCCGGGAAGTCGTCGGCCGTCTCGCCGAGCAGGATCTGCAGCACCCACGGCGAGACGCCGGACAGGACGTGGGCGGTGCCGGCCGTGTGCGACCGCTCGCCGTCGTGCCAGGTGACCTCGGCGCCGGGCGCGGCCGCGTCGCCGGGGCGGATCGAGCTCACGCCGGCGCCGGTGAGGATCTCGGCGCCGGCCGCGACCGCGGCGCGTGCCAGGGCGTCCGTGACGGCGCCCATCCCGCCGACGGGGACGCGCCACTCGCCGGTGCCGTTGCCGATCAGGTGGTAGAGGAAGCACCGGTTCTGGACCAGGGAGGGGTCGTGCAGGGAGGCGAAGGTGCCGATCAGGGCGTCGGTGCCGACCACGCCCCGCACCACGTCGTCGCTGAACCGCGCCTGGATCGTCTCGCCCAGCGGCCGCTCCACCAGGTCGCGCCACAGGTCCGGGTCGACCTGGTCGCGCAGCTCGCGGTCGGTCGGCAGCGGCGCCATCAGGGTGGGAGCGACCACCGCGGCCAGGTCGCTCACGCCGCGGTAGAAGGTGGTCCAGGCCTCGTGCTCGCGGGCACCGCTCCGCTCGTCACCGAGCAGGTCGACGAACGAGCGGCGCGTGGCCTGGCCCTCCTCGCTCTCCACGAGCAGCCCGCCGGCGCGCCCGGCCCGGAGCACGGGCGTGTAGGACGCCGTACGCCGCGACTTCAGGCGCAGGTCGAGCTCGAGGTCCGCGACGAGGCGCTCGGGCATCAGCGAGACCAGGTAGGAGTAGCGCGAGAGCCGCGTCGGACGTCCCGCGAAGGCCGGGGCCGAGACCGCGGCGCCCCCCACGTGGTCGAGCCGCTCGAGGACCAGCACCGAGAGCCCGGCCCGGGCGAGGTACGCGGCGGCGACCAGACCGTTGTGGCCGCCCCCGGCCACCACGACGTCGTAGTGGGACTGTCGGGAGGCTCCGCTCGTGCTCACGGGCGTAATGTAGCGAGGACCGGAATAATACAACTTTCAACGAGGTTCGACCGACATGCCTGCGATCACCGTTGACGACCTGACCGTCCTGCCGCGCGTCACGTCCCCGGGTCTCGGGGACCAGCCCCGGCCCGTGTGGAGCGTGACCACCGCGCCCCAGGGCTACGAGGGGGAGGGGTTCCCCGTACGCCGCGCGTTCGCGGGAGTCGACCTCGCCCAGCTCGACCCGTTCATCATGATGGACCAGATGGGCGAGGTGGAGTACGCGCCGGGGGAGCCCAAGGGCACCTCCTGGCACCCGCACCGCGGCTTCGAGACCGTCACCTACATCATCGACGGCACCTTCGACCACCAGGACTCCCACGGCGGCGGCGGCACGATCACCAACGGTGACACCCAGTGGATGACCGCTGGGTCGGGCCTGCTGCACATCGAGGCCCCGCCGGAGTGGCTGGTGACCTCGGGAGGGCTCTTCCACGGCCTCCAGCTGTGGGTGAACCTGCCGCGCTCGGCCAAGATGACCGCCCCGCGCTACCAGGACATCCGCTCCCGGGACGTCGCCCTGCTCACCACGCCGGACGCCGGCGCGCTGGTGCGCGTCATCGCGGGCTCGGTCGACGGCCACGACGGCCCCGGTGCGACGTACACACCGATGTCGATGGTGCACGCGACCATCGAGCCCGGGGCCCGCCTCGACCTGCCCTGGGACGTCGAGCACAACGCTCTCGTCTACGTGCTCTCCGGGCACGGCGGTGTCGGCGTCGACGCACAGCCGGTCCGCACCGGGCAGACCGCGGTGCTCGGTGCCGGCGACTACCTGACGATCACCGCTGACGGCACCCAGGAGGGCCGGTCGCCCGTGCTCGAGGTCGTCGTGATCGGGGGCCGCCCGATCCGGGAGCCGCTCGCCTGGGCGGGGCCGTTCGTGATGAACACCAAGGCGGAGGTCATGGAGGCCTACCAGGCCTTCCAGAGCGGCGCCTTCGGGCAGCCGATCGACAAGGGCTGACACCTCGACTCGCACAAAGTGGCACCTCGGCTCGCGATGGCTGGAACCTCGGCTCGCGATGGCTGGAACCTCGGCGGGGCTAGCGTGCGGGGGTGACGTCCCACGACCGACCGCGGCCCCCCTACCGGCGCTACCGGCTCTACCGGGACCCCTTCGGGATCCCGCACGTGCGGGCGACGTCGCTGAGCGGGCTGGCCTTCGGCCAGGGGGAGGTCACCGCGCTGGACCGCACGTGGCAGCTGGAGTGGTTGCGGCGCCGCGCGACCGGGACGACGGCCGCCGCCATCGGGTCGGCCGGGCTGGACTGGGACGTGCTGGCGCGGCGGACCCGGATCGTCGATGTCGCCCGGCGCGCCCACGACGGGCTCGACGACGAGACCGCGGCCTTCGTGGCCGACTACGTCGCGGGTGTCAACGCCGGGCTCGCGGATCCCTCCTGCGCCGAGGTGCCCGAGCTCGCTGCACTCGGGGTGGTGCCGCACGCGTGGGAGGCCTGGACGCCGCTGGCCGTCTTCGTGGCCCAGCACCTGCTCTTCGCCAACCTCGGCGGCAAGCTCTGGGCCCAGCGCGTCCGCGACGCGCTGGGCGCTGACGCCGACCTGCTCGACCCCGAGGGCGCCGAGACGCCGGTCGGCGGCAGCAACGCCTGGGGCGTCGGGCCGGGCCGGACGGCCAGCGGGCTGCCGCTGGTCGGAGGCGACCCGCACCGCGTGATCGAGTCGCCCGGGGTCTACCAGCAGGTCCGCCTGAGCTGCCAGGACCCGGACCGGCCGCAGGACTGCTTCGACGTCGCCGGGTTCGCCTTCCCCGGGGTGCCGGGCACGCCGCACTTCGCCCACGCCGGCTCCGTGGCCTGGGCGATCACCAACGCCATGGCCGACTACCAGGACGTGTACGCCGTGGCGCTCACCGAGGGCCACGGCGGCACGGTGCGGGACCGACGCACCGAGGTCGTCGAGGTGCGCGACGCCGAGCCGGTGACCGTCGAGGTGCTGCGCACCGCCCACGGCGACGTCATCGAGGGCGATCTCGCGAGCGGGCGGGGTCTCGCGCTGCGGTCGTCGGTGGCCGAGCTGGGTGACTGCGGCTTCGGGGCCCTCCTGCCGCTGCTGCGGGCGCGCAGCGCCGCCGACGTCGACCGGGCCCTCGAGGCCTGGGTCGAGCCGGTCAACAACGTCGTCGTCGCGGACGTGGGCGGCGACCTGCGCTACCGCCTGGCCGGGCGGGTCCCGCTCCGGGCTGGGTCCAACCGCCACGGGGTGGCCGAGCCCGACGAGCCCGGCACGGGCTGGACGGGCTGGCTCGACCCGTTGCCGCGCGAGGTGCCCGGACCGGACGGGGAGGTCGTCACCGCCAACGAGCGCCGGGGACCGGAGAGCGAGGCCGTCGGGGCCGTCTTCGCGCCGCCGTACCGCGCGGACCGGATCCGCGCGCTGCTCGCCGGACGCGACGACCTGACCCCCGCCGACTTCGTCGCCGTCCACGACGACGACCTGCTCGACGAGCGGGCGCGTCTGGGCTGGGGGTCGCCGGCCGACACGGGCGCGGGGCCGTGGGACGGCCGGATGACCGCGGGCTCCGCCGACGCCGCGGCGTACGCCGCCTGGCGCTCGGCGCTGGTGCGTCGCCTCGTGGCCGAGCCGGCCCTGGCCGCCCTGCGCGCCGAGGCGCACCCGGACACGGGGCTGAGCCGGGTCCTGGCGTCCTTCCTCGACCTCACCACCCGGGTGGCTCGGGCGCTGCCGGCGCTGCTGGGCCGCGACCGGCCGCTCGGGATCGACGTCCTCGCCCACGCCGCCGCCGCGCGCGCCGAGGTGGTCGCGGCCCGCGCCGCCGGCACCCTCCCGACGACCTGGGGCGAGACCCACGTCCTCACCCCGGTCCACGCGCTCGCGACGGCCCGGCGCGACGTCGCCGACCTCGCCGCGGTGCCCGCCGTGCCCGTCAGCGGCGACACCGACTGCGTGCGCTGCACCGCGTCCTACCCGGCGACCACGGACGCCGTCTCGCGCGGCTCGGTCGCCCGCTACGTGTGGGACCTGGCCGAGCGCTCGGCCGGCGGCTGGGTCGTGCCCACGGGTGCGGCGGCGGATCCCCGCAGTGCGCACCACCACGACCAGCTCGACGCCTGGGCGGCCGGGCGGCTGGTGCCGATCGTCGACGACTGGGCCGAGCTGAGCGAGCAGCCACCGCGTCCCGGGTCGGCGAGCTGAGCGTCCGGCCCGCCGACTGGCGCCGGGACGCCCTCGAGCCCCCCGGACCTGCGCTCGCAGGTCAGGGGGGCTCGAGGCCCTGGGGTGAGTGACGGGGCTTGAACCCGCGACCCTCGCGACCACAACGCGATGCTCTACCAGCTGAGCTACACCCACCACGCGGTCCGGACCGCGACTCTCACCGCGCCGGACCGGGAGCGATCATAGGACACTCAGGCCGGGGCGGCCGCATCGGCCTCGTCGGGCCCTCCGCCCGTCGCCGCCGAGGTCAGGGAGCCGCCGTGCAGCTCGGCGGCCCGGCGCGACGTGGCCGTGTCCGGGCCCGGAGCCGGGACGAAGACCGCCTCGCGGTAGTAGCGCAGCTCCTCGATGCTCTCCTGGATGTCCGCGAGCGCTCGGTGGTTGCCCCGCTTGGACGGCGCGGCGTAGTAGGCCCGGGGGTACCACCGGCGGGCCAGCTCCTTGATCGAGGAGACGTCGATGATGCGGTAGTGCAGGAACGAGTCCAGCTCGCGCATGTCGCGGGCCAGGAACGCGCGGTCGGTCGAGACGGTGTTGCCCGCCAGCGGCGGCCGGCCGTCGGTGCCGCACTGCTCGCGCACGTAGGCGAGGACCTGCTGCTCGGCCTCGGCCAGGCTCACGCCCGCCTCGAGCTCGTCGAGCAGCCCCGAGTGCTCGTGCATCGAGCGCACCAGGTCGATCATCTGCTCCAACGACTCGGGCGGCGGCTTGACGATGATGTCGACACCCTCACCCAGCACGTTCAGCTCGGAGTCGGTCACCAGTGCAGCGATCTCGATGAGGGCGTCCGCCTCCAGGTCGAGCCCGGTCATCTCGCAGTCGATCCACACCAGTCGGTCGCTCATGCCGACGACCCTATCCGTGGGTCTCTCAGCGCGCGTTCAGGCCGGCTCACTACGGTGACGGCGTGACCAGCGCGCGATGGGCCTCGCCGGCCGCCGTCCTCGCCCGCCTGGTGGTGGGCGCGGTGTGGATCGTCGCGGGCGCGATCAAGCTGCCCGACCCCGCCGGCAGCGTGCGCGCGGTGCGCGCCTACGACCTCCTCCCGGAGGCCGTGGTGCCCACCGTGGGGCACCTGCTGCCCGTGCTCGAGGTCGTCGTCGGCGTGTGCCTCGTCGTCGGGCTGCTGACGCGGCCGATGGCGGTGCTGTCCACGCTGCTGCTCCTCGGCTTCGTCGTCGGCATCGCCTCCGCCTGGGCCCGGGGCCTGCAGATCGAGTGCGGTTGCTTCGGCGGGGGTGGCTATGACCCCGAGGCCGCTGCGGCGTACCCCTGGGAGCTCGCCCGCGACGCCGGGCTGATGCTGGCCTCGGCACTCGTCGCGCTCGTCGCACCCCGCCTGGCCCTCGACCGGGTGCTCTTCCCCGACTCCGCGCCCGTGGACGCGGACGCCCTCCGGACCGGGCGGACGCCCGACCAGACCGACCCCCACCTGACCAAGGACTGAGACGTGTCGAAGCAGAACCGGGACCTGTCCCGCTCCCAGCGCGCCGCGGCCGAGCTCGAGGCCGAGCGCCGCCGCAACCGCAACCGCCAGCTCCTCACCGTCGGCGGCGTGGTGGTCGCGCTGCTGCTGGTCGTCGGGGGTGGTTTCTACATCCAGCGCTCCCAGGACCCCACCGGCTCCACGGTCACCGCCGCCGCCAGTGGCTCCTCCGACGTCAGCCTGGCCGTCGGACCCGACGGCGCTCCGCACACGGTGGTGATCTACGAGGACTTCCTGTGCCCGTTCTGCAAGGAGTTCGAGGCCGCGAGCCGCGACGACCTCGCGCAGCTCGCCGAGGACGGCAAGGTCCAGGTCGACTACCGGCCGCTGGACTTCCTCAGCCGCGCCGGTGACTACTCGCTGCGCTCGACGAACGCCTTCGCCGCCGTGCTCGCCGAGGACGGGGCGGAGAGCGCCAAGGCCTTCCACGACGCCCTGTTCGAGAACCAGCCCAGTGAGAGCGGCCCGTTCCCCGAGGACTCCGAGCTGGTCGCGCTCGGCGTCGAGGCGGGCGCCGACGAGGCCTCGTTGCAGTCCGCGGTCGACGCGCTCGCCTACCAGACGGCGATCGCCGACGCGACCGACGCGGCGAGCAGGGCCGGGGTCAACGCGACGCCGACGATCCTGCTCGACGGGAAGCCGTTCAACGAGGGCGGCACGGTCGAGGAGCTGGCCGCCAACCTGGTCGCGCAGCTGCAGTAGCCGCCTGCGAGCATCGGTGCGGTGAGCCACACCCCGTCCGCGCAGCAGACCCCTCCCCACCCCCTGTCCGACTTCATCGCCGGCCTGCCGAAGGCAGAGCTGCACGTGCACCACGTCGGCTCGGCCTCGCCCCGCATCGTCGCCGAGCTCGCCGCACGCCACCCCGGGACGGTGCCGAGCGAGCCTGATGCGCTGCGGGCCTTCTTCGACTTCCGCGACTTCGCGCACTTCATCGAGGTCTACCTCGCCGTCGTCGACCTCGTGCGCACCCCCGAGGACGTGCGCACCCTGACCTACGAGGTCGCGCGCGACCTCGCCGGACAGCAGGTCCGCTACGCCGAGCTGACCTGCACGCCCTACACCTCGGTCGCTGCCGGCGTGCCGATCGAGGCCTACACCGAGGCGGTCCAGGACGCCTGTCGTGCCGCCGAGCGCGAGCTCGGGGTCGTGCTGCGCCTCGTCTACGACATCCCGGGCGAGTCCGGGGTGCCGGCCGCCGACGACACCCTGCGCTACGCCCTCGACCACCCGCCCGACGCTCTGGTCGGCTTCGGGCTCGGGGGCCCCGAGGTCGGCGTCGCGCGCCCGCAGTTCGCCCCTCACTTCGCCGCCGCGAGAGCCGCCGGCCTGCACTCGGTGCCGCACGCCGGTGAGACGACCGGGCCGCAGACGGTCTGGGACGCGCTGCTCCACCTCGGGGCCGAGCGGATCGGGCACGGCACGTCCGCCGCGCAGGACGCCGCGCTGCTGGCCCACCTCGTCGAGCACGAGATCACGCTGGAGGTCTGCCCCACCTCGAACCTCGCGACCCGGGCCGTGGCCACCATCGAGGAGCACCCGCTGCCGGTCTTCCGCGACGCGGGCGTGCGGGTGACGATCGCCTCGGACGACCCGCCGATGTTCAACACCACGCTCAACCGCGAGCACGAGATCGCCGCCGACCTGCTCGGCCTCGACGAGGCCGGTCTCGTCGAGCTGGCCCGTGACGGCGTGCGTGCCTCGTTCGCCCCCGACGACGTACGCCGCCGGCTGCTCGCCGAGCTGGACGACTACGCGTCCGGCGCGTCCGGCGCCACCGCGACGACGTAGTGCTCGCTGGCCGCCGTGAGGTGGGCGAAGCGCTCCGAGCCGATCTGCTCGGGGGACATCTGGCTGGCGTGACAACCGATCGCCTCGGCCTTGCGGGCCCGCACCTCGTCGTCGAGCTCGAGACGCACCATCTGTGACCAGGGCGCGTCCGCAGGGTCCCGGTCGAGCCAGAGCCGGATCGGCATCTCGAGCAGCCGGGCCCCGCTCACGGCGCACGCGTGCGCGGCCGCCCGTCCGGCGGCGTCGTGGTCGGGGTGGCCGTCGTCTCGCCAGGGTGCGACCACGACGGTGCGCTCACCAGGACCGACGAGCTCGACGAGGCTGGCGGCGACCTGCTGCTCGCACTCGGCGAGCCGCCCGTCGGTCGCGCCCCAGAAGACGACCGGGGTGCCCGGGGCGAGGACCTCGACGGCGCAGCGCATCTCCTCCAGGCGCAGCGTGGCCAGCGCGTGACGGCTGCCGTCGGTGAGGGCGGCCTCACCGGCGGTGAGCAGGACGAGGTAGATCGCAAGCCCACCGCGGTGCGCGGAGGCGATCAGGCCACCGGCGCCGAGGCACTCGTCGTCCGGGTGGGCGGCGACCACGACGAGCCGCTCGCACGGCTGGCCGTCACGGTCCAGCTCGAGCAGCGGGGCCGATCCCCAGGATGGGTGATCGCCCCAGGTCAGGGCGCGACCGGGGGGCGACGGCATGCCGTGACGGTAGGACCGACGATGCGTTGCCGAACCCTCCCGGAGGGTGAAAGCATCGGCCTCACGATGACTTCCAGCACCACGGGCACCATCATCCGGATCGCCGTCGTCAACGACTTCGAGATCGTCGTCGCCGGCCTCGCCGCCGCGCTCGAACCGTTCCACGACCGCGTGAGCGTGGTCGAGATCGACGCGTCCGTCCCCGTCCTGAGCGACGTCGACGTCGTCCTCTACGACACCTTCGGCGGGGTGCCCGGTGACGGCGTCGACCTCGATCACCTCGTGCGGTGCGGCCCGGCGAAGGTGGTGGTCTTCAGCTGGAGCACCGATCCCGACCTGGTGGCGCGCACGCTCGAGCGCGGGGTCGCGGGCTACCTGTCCAAGCAGCTGGACTCCCGGCAGATCGTCGAGGCCCTCGAGCGCGTCGAGCGCGGCGAGGTGGTGCGGGCGCTGGGACGGCCCGAGGCCGAGGCCGTCGGCGCATCCTGGCCCGGCCGGGCCGAGGGACTCACGGCCCGCGAGGCCGAGGTGGTGGCCTACATCGCGCAGGGCCTGTCCAACAAGGAGATCGCCCAGCGGACCTACCTGAGCATCAACTCCATCAAGACCTACATCCGCTCGGCCTACCGCAAGATGGGGGTCGAGAGCCGTTCGCAGGCCGTGATCTGGGGCCTGCAGAAGGGTTTCGAGCGGCACCCCGTGCGGGTCGTCGACCCGCCCGGGGCCCGCGGCTGAGACGACGCCCGCCGCGCCTCAGTGGTGGAAGGCCCGGCCGGGGTCCTCGCCGGTCCCGTCGCAGCGTCCGACCGCGCGGCCGAGCTCCTGCAGGAACATCTCGGCCAGGTCGCGGCTGAAGGCGTTGCGCACGACGATCCGGATGATCTCCAGCTCCTCGCGGTCGGCGCAGAACTGGTACGCCGGCACCGCCCAACCCCCCTGCTTCATCCAGTCCGCCACGTCGCTGAGGGTGTACTCGACCTTCTCGGCGTAGCTGCCCCGGCGAGGCTTGCCGCTCTTGGTGTTGGCGCCCTTGAAGCAGAACGCGATGACCGGCAGGTCGCTGGCGTCGGCGATCAGCTCGAACTCGTCCATCCCGTCGATGGCCTTGGCCATCATCTGGGCCACGTCGCGGCTGTGCTGGTGGACGCGGGAGAAGCCCTCGTAGCCGAGCCGGACGAACTGGTAGTACTGCGCGACCACGCCGGAGCCGGGCTTGGTGAAGTTCAGCGACATCGTCGGGTGGTCGCCGCCGAGGTAGTCGACGCGGAAGACCAGGCCCTCGGGCCGGGCCTCCTCGCTGCGCCAGAGCACCCAGCCGACACCGGGGTAGACCAGGCCGTACTTGTGCCCGGAGGCGTTGATCGACTGGACCCGCTCGAGGCGGAAGTCCCAGACCAGCGAGGGGTCCACGAAGGGCGCGAAGAGCCCGCCGGAGGCGGCGTCGACGTGGATGGGGACGTAGAGGCCGGTGTCCGTCTCCAGCTTGTCCAGGGCCTTGGCCATGCCCGCGATGTCCTCGTAGGCGCCGTCGAAGGTGGAGCCCAGGATCCCGACGACGCCGATGGTGTTCTCGTCGCAGGCCGCCGCGACGTCCTCGGGGTGCATCGTGGTCTCACCCTTGCGGATCGTGACCTCGTTGGGCTCGATCTCCCAGTAGCGGCAGAACTTGTGCCAGCAGACCTGGACGTTGGCCCCGACCACCAGGTTCGGACGGTCGGTGGACCTGCCGGCCGCCTTCCGGCGCTCGGCCCACCGCCACTTCAGGGCCATCCCGGCCAGCATGGAGCCCTCCGAGGACCCGATGGTCGAGCAGCCGATGGGGTTGTCGGGCTCGGGCGCGTTCCAGAAGTCGGCGATGATGTCGAGGCAGCGGTCCTCCAGCTGGGCGGTCTGCGGGTACTCGTCGCGGTCGACGAGGTTCTTGTCCGCCGCCTCGGCCATCAGCTTCTCGGCCTGTGGCTCCATCCAGGTCGTCCCGAACGTCGCGACGTTGAGCCGGGAGTGCCCGTCGAGCATCAGCTCGTCGCGGATCACGTGGTAGGCCGTCTCCGGGTCGGTCGAGGTCTCCGCCATCCGGCGGCGGGGGATGTCGACGACGGCGCCGTCCCGGGTGAACTGCGGGCGGACGTCGAGGCCGTCCTCGAGATCGCGTGTGGACTGGTACTTCGGCATGCAGGTTCCCTCTCGAGCAGGTGACCGCCGCCGAGGTCCGGCGCTGGCTGGCCGGCACGTCGCCGACCCGCCAGTCCTACGGCACCCGTGCCCGGACGTCCACGCCCCCGCAGGGTGTGGCGCGGGCCACCCCAGGTGCGGTGGGGCTCAGCCGGTCTCGACGAGCAGCACCCCGGCGAGCACGACCGCGATCCCCAGCGACATGGTCGGGGTGAGGGCCTCGTCGAGCAGGACGCGTCCGGCGACGGCGGTGAGCACGATGCCCACCGCGGCCCAGATGCCGTAGGCCACCCCGACCGCGAGGCCGCGGTGCAGGGTCACCGAGAGGAAGCAGAACGCGACGGCGTACGCCGTCAGGGCCACCGCCAGCCAGCCTCGCCGTCGCAGGCCGTCGCTCTGGCGCAGGGCCAGGGTGCCGGTGACCTCGGCCACCGTGGCGACCAGCAGCACCGCGAGGGTCACGACGTCCATCCGACCTCCTCGACCGCGGGGCCGTCCCGGCGGGACGGCCGCGGACGCCCGCCGAGCTCGACCAGCAGCACGCCGACCACGATCAGGCCCAGGCCGGCCACCGCCGCCCCGCTGAGGTCCTCGCCGAAGAGGGGGACGGCCAGGACCGCGGTCAGCGCGACCCCGGCCGCGGCCCAGATGCCGTAGGCGACACCCACGGGCATGCCGCCGCCGAGGGTCTTCGAGAGCAGCACGAACGCCGCCACGTAGCCCGTCGCCGTCACGACGTACCACGCCGGGGTGTCCACCGCCGCTCGCAGGGCGAGCGTGGCGCTGACCTCGGAGACGATGGCGCCGCCGAGGGTGGTGAACCGGCCCGAGGGCGCGCTCACGGCGAGCCGCCGATGAGGCCCAGGGCCCGCTCCAGCACGGCGGTGGCGTCCTCGGGCGCGAACAGGTCGGTCGCCCGGGCCATCCAGAGGCCGTCGGCGGCGAGCCGGGCCAGGCTCAGCCGGGCCCGCTCGTCGTCGTCGCAACCGTCGAGGTCGAACCAGGGCGCGAACACCTCGTGCCAGCCGGCGGCGTGCTGGGGTCGGTAGAGCGCCTCGGCGAACACGGCGACGTCGGCCGGGGAGACCTCGGCCTCGACCGCGACCCGCACGTAGGTCGCGATGCGCTGCGCCGGCGAGGCGTCCTCGGGCGGCCCTCCCAGGCGGGCTCGCATCGCCAGGTCCCAGCGCAGCGCCGCGTGTCCGACCACGGCGCGCACGAGGGCCTCGCGGCAGGGGAAGTGGTAGAGGACGCCGGCCTTGGTGAGCCCGGACTCCCGCGCGGTCGCGTCGTAGGAGATCTCGGCGCCGCCGTCACGGTCCAGCACGCGCAGCGCCGCCTCCAGGACGGCGGCACGGTTGCTCGGTCTCATGCGCATACTATACCGGACGTACGGTTGAGTAACGTGGGCACCCGTCCGCGGAGTCCCGGTGCCCAGCACCGCACGCCGTCTCGGCCCAGGGCATACTGGGGCCGGGTCGAACGACTCCGCGATCCCGCCCAGGGTCGTCCGGCTGACGTCCCGCCCGCACGCCCCCGTAGCTCAGCTGGATAGAGCAGCGGCCTTCTAATCCGCCGGTCGCAGGTTCGAGTCCTGCCGGGGGCGCCCAGCGGGCGGCGCCACGTCGTCGTCCGACGTCACCACCGACCTGGGACGATCACGCCATGGCCACCGCACTCTCGCTCCTGCTGGGCAGCCTGCTGATCGCGGTGATCATCGCGGCCAACGGCTACTTCGTGGCCCAGGAGTTCTCCTACATGGCCGTCGACCGCTCGAAGCTCCGGGCGCAGGCCGAGAAGGGCGACTCGGCGGCGAAGCGCACCTTGAAGATCACCGAGCGCACGTCGTTCATGCTCTCGGGGGCCCAGCTCGGGATCACGGTGACCGGGCTGCTCGTCGGCTACGTCGCCCAGCCCCTGGTGGGCAACGCGCTGGGCGAGATCCTCGGTGGGGTCGGTGTCCCGGTCGCCCTCGGCGTGGGGGTCGGCACGGTCACCGTGCTCGCCGTCGCGACCGTGTCCCAGATGCTCTTCGGTGAGCTGCTGCCCAAGAACCTCGCGATCGCGCAGCCCTACGCCGTCGCCCAGCGGCTCTCGCGCTCGACGTTGCTCTACATGCGGACCCTGGGCTGGCTGATCACCTTCTTCGACGCGTCCTCGGCCCGCCTGGTCAGGCTCTTCGGCATCGAGCCGGTCGAGGACGTGGGCCACTCCGCCAACACCCGCGACCTCCAGCGCATCGTCAGCGCCTCGCGCGACGCGGGCGAGCTCCCGCCCGAGCTCGGCCTCGTGCTCGACCGGATGCTCGACTTCCCCGAGCGCGACGTCGATCACGCCCTGGTCCCGCGCTCGCGGGTCGACGTGCTGGCCGCGGACGTCGCACTGCCCGACGTGCTGGAGCAGATGGAGGGCGGTCACTCCCGCTACCCGGTCCTCGACGCCGGCGGGGAGATCGTCGGGGTCGTCCACCTCGTCGACGTGCTGAACGCACTGCACGAGCCCCCCGAGCCCGCCGAGCCCGTCACCGCGGGCGACGTCGCCCGTGAGGCCACCGTGCTGTCGACGCTGATGCGCCTGCCCGACGCGCTGAGCGCGATGACCGACGACGACGAGCAGATGGCCTGCGTGGTCGACGAGTTCGGAGGGTTCGCGGGCATCGTGACCCTGGAGGACCTCGTCGAGGAGATCGTCGGTGAGATCACCGACGAGCACGACGCCGACGAGGAGCCTCACCTGCGCGCCGAGGGCACCGACGCCTCCGAGCGGACCTGGACGGTGCGCGGGGACGCGCCTCTCGACGAGCTCGAGCGCGAGATCGGGGCGGCCCTGCCCCGCGGTGACTTCGAGACGATCGCCGGCCTGACGATCGCGGTCCACGGGTCGCTGCCCGAGGAGGGTGGGACCGTCGACGTCGACCTGCCCGTCGACCCCGTGGAGCTGGCCCACGACGACGACCCGCCGCGTCGCGTCCTGCGCGTCAACGTGCTCGAGGTCGAGCACCACGTGCCGGCGCACCTGCGCCTGGAGCTGATCGGTCCCGCCCACCCCGAACCGGTCCTGGCCGGTCCCGAGCAGCAGGAGGCGCCCTGATGGACGGTCTGGCTGCCGTCGCGATCACGATCCTGATCATCGCGGCGAGCGCGTTCTTCGTCTCCGTCGAGTTCGCCACGATCGCTGCGCGCCGCCCGCGCCTGGAGGAGGAGGCGGTGACCAGCAGGTCCGCGCGGGCCGCGCTGCGCAGCGCCTCCGAGGTCTCGGTGCTGCTCGCGGGGACCCAGCTCGGCATCACCGCCTGCACCCTGGCCCTCGGTGCCGTCACCGAGCCGGCCGTCGAGCACGCCTTGGAGCCGCTCCTCGACGCGGCGGGCCTGCCCCACGTGGTCGCGATCGCCGTCTCGTTCGGTCTGGCCCTGGTCCTCGTGACGTTCCTGCACCTCGTCGTGGGCGAGATGGCGCCCAAGTCGTGGGCCATCACCCACCCCGAACGCTCCGCGATCCTCCTCGCCCGACCGATGCGCGTCTTCATGTGGGTCTTCCGGCCGGCCCTGCTGCTGCTCAACGAGGCGGCCAACGGCCTCGTGCGCCGCACCGGCGTCGAGCCGGTCGACGAGGTCGCGATCGAGCAGGGTCCCGAGGACCTGCGCGAGCTGGTGCGTCACTCGGCCGAGACGGGGGACCTCGAGGACCGCAGCTCCGCGCAGCTCGCGGGGGCGCTGGAGATGTCGCAGTCCACCCTGGGGGAGATCGTCGGCAACCGCACCGTCGTGGCGGTCCCGGCCGACGCCACCGTGGCGGCGGTGCAGGAGCGGAGCCGCACCTCGGGCCACCTGCGGATCCTCGTCGGGGAGCCCGACGCCCCGCACGGTGTGGTCCACGTGCGCGACACGTTGACCGCGCACGTCGGCGAGCCCGCCACCGACTACGTGCGCGACCTCCACGAGCTCGACAGCGGCGCGACGGTCCTCGACGCCCTCTCGGAGCTCCGCCTGGCCGGCACCCAGATCGCCGTCGTCCGCCGCGGCGCGCAGGCGCCGACCGTGGTCACGATCGCCGACCTGCTGGGCAGGTTGATGCCGGCCCCCGCCCCGGCCGAGGACAGCGGGGGGTCCTGAGCGCCCCGGGCGCCCCGCGCCGGGCGTCAGGACGGCTCAGCCGCGCAGGTGCGCCATCCAGGTCTCGATCTCCGCGGCCTCGCGGGGCAGCATCGCCGAGAGGTTCCGGCTCCCGTCGCCGGTGACGAGCACGTCGTCCTCGATGCGGATCCCGATGCCGCGCAGCTCCTCGGGCACCAGCAGGTCGTCGGTCTGGAAGTACAGCCCCGGCTCGACCGTGAGCACCATGCCCTCCGCGAGCGTGCCCTTGGCGTAGGACTCCGGCGCGGCCCGGCCGCAGTCGTGGACGTCGAGCCCGAGCATGTGGCTGGTGCCGTGCAGCGTCCAGCGCGCGTAGACCTTCGACTCCGGGTCGAGCGCCTCGGCGGCGGGCACCGGGAGCAGGCCCATGTCCTCGAGGGCGTGGGCCAGGACGCTCATCGCCGCCTCGTGCGCGGCAGCGAAGGCCACCCCGGGCCGGACGGCGTCGATGCCCGCCTGCTGCGCAGCGAGCACGAGCTCGTAGAGCTCGCGCTGCAGCGGCGTGAAGGTGCCGTCGACCGGCAGCGTGCGCGTCACGTCGGCGGTGTAGAGGTTGCGACCCTCCACACCCATGTCCAGCAGGACCAGCTCACCCGGCGTGATCGGACCGGAGTTCTCGATCCAGTGCAGCGTCGTGGCGTGCTCGCCGCCGGCGACGATCGAGTCGTAGCCGATGTCGTTGCCCATCGTGCGGGCCCGGCGGAAGAAGGTGCCCTCGAGCCACCGCTCACCGTGCTCGACCACGCGGTCCCACTCGCGCACGCAGTCCTCGAACCCGAGCGCGGTGATGTCGCACGCCTCCTGGAGCTCGGCGACCTCCCAGTCGTCCTTGACCAGACGCATCTCCGAGGCGACCCGGGCGAGGTCGTCGTCGAGCCCCGCGTCGGGGGTCACCATGCGGTCGACCGAGGCCGACAGCCCCCGCAGGACGCGGGTCTTGACCGGTCGGGCGGCCAGGGCGTCGGTGAGGTCGTCGAGGTGCTCCACGCGCAGGCCCAGGGAGTCCGACATCTCCCGCAGCGACGGTCGACGGCCGGCCCACAGCTCGCCGTACTGGCGGTCGCGAAAGAACTCGTCGCTCTCGCGCGAGGAGCGGGGCCGTGCGTAGAGCACGGACTCGCCACCCTCGACGACGAGCACCGCGTCGCTGGTCTGGTTGCCGCTGAAGTAGGTGTGGGCGGTGTCGGAGCGGAAGCGGTAGTCGGTGTCGTTGGAGCGCACCTTGAAGGTGCCGGCCGGCAGCACGAGCCGCTCGTCCGGGAACGCCTCGGCGAGCCGGGCGCGACGCTGCTCGGCGTACGGCGTCACCGGGTGCCGGGGCAGGTCGAGCTCGCGCTCGCCCCACCCGGTGCGCATGAGGTCGCGATAGGCCGCGGGCACCGCCGGGTCGTGCGACTCGGTCCCGCTGGGGGCTGTCTTGTCGTCGCTGGCGCTCACGTCCACCACTCTACGAGCGTGCGGAGGCGTGGCCCACCCCGCCGCGGAGCGGGTGCCGCTGCAGGTGAGCCCGGGTGTGGAGGATGGGACGCAGGGGACGACGTGGCTAGGCTGCCGCCATGCCGGGACCACGTCGAGACACCGCCGCCTTCGCGGTCGTGGTGACCGTGCTCGTGGTGCTGGGCTCCGCGGTCCTCCTGGCTGTCCTCGCCCTCGCGGGTGCGCCGGGGGTCACCCTGCTTGCTGCCGGGGCCGCGGCGCTGCCGGTCGGGCCGCTGCTCGCGGGCTACCTGTGGCTGGACCGCTACGAGCCCGAGCCCCGCCTCCTGCTCGCTGCTGGCCTGGCCTGGGGGGCCGTGGTGGCCACCGCGGCCGCGCTCGTCGTCAACGGGATCGGTGGGTTCCTCGTCGGGTTCGACGGCGTCGTGGCGCTCGCGGTCGTCGCCCCGATCGGGGAGGAGGCGACCAAGGGCGCGTTCCTCCTGCTGCTGCTGTGGTGGCGCCGCGCCGAGCTCGACGGGATCCTCGACGGGATCGTCTACGCCGGCCTGGTCGGCGTCGGTTTCGCCTGGACCGAGAACATCCTCTACCTCGCCTCCGCCTACAACGGCACGGACGGCGCGGGCCCGGCGGGGCTGGAAGGCTTCACCGCGCTCTTCGTCGTGCGCTGCGTGCTGAGCCCCTTCGCGCACCCGCTGTTCACCACGTTCACCGGCATCGGGATCGGCCTCGCCGTGGTCAGCCGCACCCGCTGGGTGCGCGTCGCGGCGCCCGTCGGGGGCTACGCGCTGGCCGTGACGGCGCACGCGCTGTGGAACGGCTCCACGGTCTACGGCGTCGGCGGCTTCCTCGGCGTGTACGTCGCCCTGATGCTCCCGGCCCTCGTCGCGGTGGTCGCGCTCGCCGCGTGGAGCCGCTCCGCGGAGCGTCGGATGCTCACCGCCGCGCTGACCGACGCCGCCCGGCGTGGTCTGCTGCCGGCCACCGACATCGGGTGGGTCGTGGATCTCGCGGCGCGGCGTGCGGCGCGGCGGCACGCTCGGGACCAGGGGGGCGCGCAGGCGCAGGCGCTCATGGCCGACTACCAGCAGGCGGTCATCGAGCTCGGCTTCCTGCACCACCGTCTCCTGCGAGGCACCCCGCCGGCGCACTGGCAGGCTCGTGGACAGGACTTCGTAGCCCGGATCCGGGCCGCGCGCCCGGCCGTGGCCTTCCCCGGACAGGTGGTCCCGACCCGATGACCCAGATGGTGACCGCCCTCGTGCGGCTGCGCAGTGCACTCCAAGGAGCCGAGCTGCCGCTCGACCTGCCGGGCAGCGACGGCCTGCGCGAGTCGCGCGCGTCGATGATCGACCAGCTCGAGGACTACGTGATCCCGCGGCTGATGACCCTCGAGGCGCCGCTGCTGACCGTGGTCGGTGGCTCGACCGGAGCAGGCAAGTCGACCCTGGTGAACTCCATCGTCGGACACCGCGTGACCACGCCCGGCGTGCTCCGCCCCACGACGCGGTCGCCGGTGCTGGTCCACCACCCCGACGACGCCACGTGGTTCGGGCAGGACCGCCTGCTGCCGGACCTGGCGCGCGTCTTCCACGCCACCAACGACCCGGACGCACTCCAGCTCGTCGCCACCGACGCGATCCCGGCCGGCCTGGCGATCCTCGACGCACCCGACGTCGACTCGGTCGAGGAGCGCAACCGGGTGCTGGCCTCGCAGCTGCTCGCGGCCGCCGACCTGTGGCTGTTCGTCACCTCCGCCGCGCGCTACGCGGACCAGGTGCCCTGGGGCTTCCTCAAGCGGGCCGCCGAGCGCTCCACCGCCGTCGCGATCGTGCTCGACCGCACCCCCGACGAGGCCGTCGAGACCGTCGCCGCGCACCTGGCACGGATGCTCGCGAGCCGGGGGCTCAAGGACTCCCCGCTCTTCACCGTCTCCGAGGGCCCCGTCGACGACCAGGGCCTGCTGCCACCCGAGCACGTCGCCGACGTCCGCGGCTGGTTGGAGAACCTCGCCACCGACGCCGGCGCCCGGGCCGAGGTCGTCCAGCAGACGCTCGAGGGCGCCATCCGTGACGTGTCCCGCCGTGCGTACCCGGTCGCCGACGCATCCCGGGCCCAGGTCGAGGCGGTCGAGCAGCTGCGCGTCGACGCCGACCGTGCCTACGACGACGCGATCACCGCCATCTCGACCGCCTGCGCCGACGGGACCCTGCTGCGCGGGGAGGTCCTCGCGCGGTGGCAGGAGTTCGTCGGCACCGGCGAGCTGCTGCGCTCGCTGGAGGCGAAGGTCGGCTGGCTGCGCGACCGGCTCGTCAACGCGGTCAAGGGCAAGCCGGCCCAGGCCGAACGGGTGACCGTGGCCGTCGAGTCCGGCCTCGAGACCCTGATCCTCGAGCACGGCGAGGCCGCGGCGGAGCGAGCCGAGACCGCCTGGACGCAGAGTCCGGCCGGCCGGGCGCTGCTCGCCGGGGCCGACAAGGAGCTCGGTCGCGCCTCCCGGGACCTGCGCCGCCAGGCCGAGCGCGCGGTGCGCGACTGGCAGCAGGACGTGCTCGACATGGTGCGCACCGAGGGCGCCGACAAGCGCAGCACCGCGCGCTTCCTCGCCTTCGGCGTCAACGGGCTGTCGGTCTCGCTGATGGTCGTCGTCTTCGCCCACACCGCCGGCGTGACCGGCGCGGAGGCCGGCATCGCCGGGGGCTCGGCCGTGCTGGGACAGAAGGTGCTGGAGGCCGTCTTCGGCGACCAGGCCGTCCGCACGCTGGCCGAGCGCGCCCGCCGCTCCCTCGACCAGCGCCTGCGCGTGCTGCTCCAGGCCGAGCGCCGCCGCTTCCTGAGCCTGCTCGACGACCAGGGCCTCGCCCCCGGCGCCGACGAGGCGCTGCGCGAGAGCGCCCGCCGCGTCGACGACCTCCGCTTCGCCGCACGCGACGCCGGCACGGGCCTGGGCGTGGATCCCGGCCGCCGACGCCGCCGGGGCAACCGACCCGAGGAGACCGCGTGACCAGCCTGCTCGAGGGCGCCAAGAGGCTCATCACCCGTGGCGGCACCGACCTGGGGGACCGCATCGAGGGCCTCACGAGCGCCGCCGCCGCGGGACGCGGTCGGCTGCCGGACCAGCTCGTCGACGAGGCCCGGGCCAGCGCCGACCGCGCCGCGGGGCGGATGCGGCTCTCGGCCGAGCACACGGTGGTGGGCATCGCGGGCGCCACCGGGTCGGGCAAGTCGTCGACCTTCAACGCCCTGACCGGGCTCGAGCTCTCGGCGGTGGGCGTACGCCGCCCCACGACGTCGTGGGCCACCGCGTGCGTCTGGGGCAGCGACGGCGCCGAGGAGCTGCTGGAGTGGCTGGGGATCCCCCCGCGGCACCAGACGACCCGCGAGTCGATGCTCGACACCCGACGCGAGGACCGCGACCTCGACGGCGTGGTGCTCCTCGACCTGCCCGACCACGACTCCACCGAGGTCGCCCACCACCTCGAGGTCGACCGGCTCGTGCTGCTGACCGATCTGCTGGTCTGGGTCCTCGATCCCCAGAAGTACGCCGACGCGGCGATCCACGACCGCTACCTCGCGCCGCTGCGCACGCACGGCGACGTCATGGTCGTCGTGCTCAACCACATCGACACCGTGCCGGAGGACCGCCGCGACGCCATGGTGGCCGACGTACGCCGTCTGCTCGAGGCCGACGGCCTGGGCCAGGTGCCGGTCTACGCCGTGAGCGCGCGCCACGACCTCGGCATCGGTGACCTCCGGGGCGAGCTGGTCCGGCGGGTCCGCGACAAGGCGGCGACGCGGTCACGGGTCGAGGCGGACCTGCGCTCGATGGCCGCGCGCCTCGACGAGGCGAGCGGGTCCGGGCGTCCCCGGTCGTTGACCAGCGAGCGCGTGGAGCGGCTCGACGCCGCCCTGTGCGACGCGGCCGGCGTGCCGACCGTCGTCGCCGCCGTCGAGCGCTCGACCCATCAGCGTGCCGCTCGGGCGACGGGGTGGCCCGTGGTCTCCTGGCTGGGCCGGCTGCGCCCCGACCCGCTCAAGCGGCTGCACCTCGACCTCGGGGAGTCCGGGCGTGAGCTCGTCAGCAGCGCGCGCACCTCGCTGCCGCAGACCACGCTCGTGCAACGCGCCCGCGTCGACACCGAGGTCCGCGCGGTCTCCGACGAGGCCTCCGCCGGACTGGGTCGCCCGTGGGCCGAGGCGGTCCGGCGGGCGTCGACCTCGCGGATCGACGACCTCGGCGACCGTCTCGACGCGGCCGTGACCGCGACGGACCTCGGCGTGGCCAAGCTGCCCTGGTGGGCCACGCTCGTGCGGTCGCTGCAGTGGCTGCTGCTCGCCGTCGGGGTCGCCGGGCTGGTCTGGCTGGTCGCCCTGGCGGCGGCGAGCTTCCTCGGTCTCCCCGAGGTCACGGCGCCGAGCGTGGGCGGGCTGCCCGCGCCGACCCTGATGCTCGTCGGGGGGGTGCTGCTCGGCGTGGTGCTCGCCGCGCTGTCGCGGCTGCTGGTGCGCGCGACCGCCCGCAGCCGGGCCCGCTCGGCGCGACAACGACTGGAGAGCGCCGTGCACGAGGTGAGCGAGGAGCTGGTCGTCGCCCCGGTCGAGGCGGAGCTGGCCGCCTACACCGCCTTCCGCGCAGGTCTCGAGGTCGCCGGCCGGCGCTGAGGCACCCGCGTCACAGGTTCCGCCCCGACCTGTGCTCCGACCCGTGCTCGGCCCCAGGACCGCCCGGTCGCGCGACCAGCTCCGGCCCGCAGAGGCACCAGCCGGCTCGTCGACCGCGGGTCGGGCAGCTGAGGACGCGCTGTAGCGCGTCAGGGGATGCCCAACCTCTCTCACGACCTCGACCGCGGGACGACCTCGTGCACCCGGGCGGCCCCACGGGTCCCGGCCCGTGGTCGCGTGCAGGGCCCCGCGCAGGAGGGCACCGACGTCGCTGCGTAGGCTCGCCGACCATGGCTGAGTACGTGTTCACGCTGCGCAACGTCCGCAAGGCCCACGGCGACAAGGTGGTCCTGGACAACGTCACCCTCTCGTTCCTGCGCGGGGCCAAGATCGGGGTGGTCGGGCCCAACGGCACCGGCAAGTCGAGCCTGCTCAAGATCATGGCCGGCCTCGACCACGCCAACAACGGCGACGCGATCCTCGACCCCGGCGCGACCGTCGGGATGCTCCAGCAGGAGCCTCCGCTCAGCGAGGGCCGCACCGTCCTGGAGAACGTCGAGGAGGCCGTCGGCGAGGTCAAGACGAAGATGGACCGCTACAACGCCATCTCCGAGGCGATGGCCGACCCCGACGCGGACTTCGACGCGCTGCTGGCCGAGATGGGTGACCTGCAGACCGACCTCGACAACGCCAACGCCTGGGACCTCGACAGCCGCCTGGACCAGGCCATGGACGCCCTGCGCTGCCCCCCTCCCGACGTCGTGGTCGACCACCTCTCCGGGGGCGAGCGCCGCCGGGTCGCGCTGTGCAAGCTGCTGCTCCAGCAGCCGGACCTCCTGCTGCTCGACGAGCCGACCAACCACCTCGACGCCGAGTCCGTGCAGTGGCTCGAGGGCCACCTGGCCTCCTACCCGGGAGCGGTGCTCGCCGTGACCCACGACCGGTACTTCCTCGACAACGTCGCCCAGTGGATCCTCGAGCTCGACCGCGGCAAGGCGCACCCCTACGAGGGCAACTACACGACGTACCTGGAGACCAAGAAGGACCGGCTCAAGATCGAGGGCAACAAGGACGCCAAGCGCGCCAAGATGCTCGAGAAGGAGCTGGACTGGGTCCGCTCCAACCCCAAGGCGCGCCAGGCGAAGTCCAAGAGCAGGCTCGCGCGCTACGAGGAGATGGCCACCGAGGCGATGCGGATGCGCAAGATCGACACCTCGGAGATCAACATCCCCGCAGGCCCCCGTCTGGGCGACGTCGTGCTCGAGGCGAAGGCGCTGACCAAGGGCTTCGAGGGTCGCACCCTGATGAACGACATCACCTTCTCGTTGCCGCGCGCCGGCATCGTGGGGGTCATCGGGCCCAACGGTGTCGGCAAGACGACGCTGTTCCGGATGATCACCGACCAGGAGTCGCCCGACGCCGGTGCCCTCGACGTCGGTCAGACGGTCAAGATCTCCTACGTCGACCAGAGCCGGGGCGGCCTCGACGCGACGAAGAACGTCTGGGAGGTCGTCTCGGACGGCCTGGACTTCATCAAGGTGGCCAACTTCGAGATGAACTCCCGCGCCTACGTCGCCTCCTTCGGCTTCAAGGGCCCCGACCAGCAGAAGAAGGCCGGCGTCCTCTCCGGTGGGGAGCGCAACCGGCTGAACCTCGCCCTGACGCTGAAGATGGGCGGCAACCTGCTGCTGCTCGACGAGCCCACCAACGACCTCGACGTCGAGACCCTCTCCTCGCTGGAGGACGCGCTGCTCGACTTCCCGGGCTGCGCCGTGGTGACCTCCCACGACCGGTGGTTCCTCGACCGGGTCGCGACCCACATCCTGGCCTGGGAGGGCGATGACGAGGACGAGGCGCAGTGGTTCTGGTTCGAGGGCAACTACGCCGCCTACGAGGAGAACAAGGTCGAGCGCCTCGGGGCCGAGGCCGCACGACCCCACCGCGTCACCCACCGGCGCCTGACGCGGGACTAGTCGACGGGCGGTCGACCTGCGCGCAGCTCCATCTCGGGGTGTGCCTCGATCAGGCTGTCCGCCACGGCGTCCATCACCCGGCCCAGGGCGCTCAGGTCCTCGGGGCTCGCGTGGTCGATGAGGTGACGGCGTACGCCGGCGACGTGGGTCGGAGCGGTGCCCCGCAGCAGGGCCAGCCCGCGCTCGGTCAGGACGGCGTCGACCCCGCGCCCGTCGTGCGGGGTGTTCTCCCGGCGCACCAGGTCGGCGTCCTCGAGGCGCTTGACGGTGTGGGTGACCCGGCTGCGGCTGTGCGCGAGCGCATCGGCGAGCTGGGCCATCCGCATCCGGCCCTCGCGCTCGGAGAGGCGGACCAGGATCTCGTACTCGGTCATCGAGACCCCGTGGTCACGCTGGAGCTCGTCGTCGAGCCGCCCGAGCAGCAACGTCGAGCCCAGCACCAGCGCACGCCAGCAGCGCTGCTGGTGCTCGTCGAGCCACAGCGGGTCGGTGTCGGGGGGACCTGGATCCATGGGCGGATCCTAGGTCCCCCGGACCACGGCGACGCCCCGCGGTGGGGGTGGGTCAGATGCGCTCGAGGATCAGGGCCATGCCCTGGCCGCCACCGACGCACATCGTGATCAGGCCCGTGGACTTGTCGTGGAAGTCCAGGCTGTTGAGCATCGTGTTCTGCAGGCGTGCACCGGTCATGCCGAACGGGTGACCGACCGCGATCGCCCCGCCGTTGACGTTGAGACGGTCGAGGTCGATGCCGAGGTCGGTGTAGGACGGCACGACCTGCGCGGCGAAGGCTTCGTTGATCTCGACCAGGTCGATGTCGCCGATGCTCATCCCGGCGCTGGCCAGGGCCTTCTTCGTCGCCTCGACGGGGCCGAGGCCCATGATCTCGGGCGAGAGCGCGGAGACCCCGGTCGAGACGATGCGCGCGAGCGGCGTGAGCCCGAGCTCGGCGGCGCGGGTGTCGGACATGACGATGACGGCCGCGGCCCCGTCGTTGAGCGGGCAGCAGTTGGCCGCGGTGACGACGCCGTCCTCGCGGAAGACCGGCTTGAGGTCCTTGACCGCGTCGTAGGTCACGCCGGCGCGGGGACCGTCGTCGGAGTCGACCACGGTGCCGTCGGGGGCGGTGACGGGGGTGATCTCACGCGCCCAGAAGCCGTTCGCGATCCCCTGCTCGGCGAGGTTCTGCGAGCGCACCCCGAACTCGTCGAGCTCACGACGGCTGAGCCCGCGGGAGGTGGCGAGGTTCTCGGCGGTCTGGCCCATGGCGATGTAGACGTCAGGCAGGTCGCCGTCGTCGCGCGGGTCGTGCCAGGCCTCGTTGGAGGTGGCCGTGGCCTTCGTGCGCGACTGGGCGTCGTCGAAGCGGTGGTTGACGGTGTCGGGCAGGTGGTCGGAGGTGCCCTTGGCGAACCGGCTCACGGTCTCGACCCCGGCGGAGATGAACACGTCGCCCTCGCCGGCCTTGATGGCGTGGAAGGCCATCCGCGTGGTCTGCACCGAGGACGAGCAGTAGCGGGTGACGGTGGCACCGGGAACGGTGTCCATGCCGTTGAGGATGTTGACCACACGGGCCATGTTGAAGCCCGACTCGCCACCGGGGAGCCCGCAGCCGAGGTAGGTGTCCTCGACCGTGGTCGGGTCGAGGCCCGGCACCTTGTCCAGGGCCGCCCTGATGATGGTCGCGGCCAGGTCGTCGGGTCGGAAGTCCTTCAGGGAGCCCTTGTTGGCCCGGCCGATGGCGGACCGGGCGGCGGCGACGATGACTGCTTCGGGCATGGAGAGGCTCCGATCTGAGGGAGGGACGCAGGGCGGGACCGCGACCGCGGCCCGGCACCCGGCACTTCCCGCTCAGCCTAGAGGAGCCCGACTCTGAGAGCATCGGGCCGTGCGCCACACCTACTTGTGCCCTCTGCGGTGGGCCGACCTCGACGAGCTCGGTCACGTCAACAACGTCGTGTACGTCGACTACCTCCAGGAGGCGCGCGTCGACCTGCTGCGCGCGCTCGGTCGTGACCTCGGCGGCGCCGGTGACGACGGCTCCGAGGGGGTGCTGGTGGTCCGCCACGAGATCACCTACGTCTCGCCCCTGGTGCTGGGGCGGGGCGACCTGCACGTCGAGTGCTGGGTCAGCGAGGTCCGGGGGGCCAGCTTCACGGTGGCCTACGAGCTGTTCCACCCCGACGTCGAGGACCCGGAGCGCGGCGCCCGCCGGGTCTACGCCCGGGCGACGACCCTGCTCACGCCGTACGTCTTCGCCACCGGTCGACCTCGGCGCCTCAGCGACGACGAGCGCGCCGCCCTGATGCGCCTCCACGAGCCCGACGACCGCGCGCGCAAGCCACGGCAGGGTGACCTCGACCTGTCGCGGGCCGCGCACTACGAGGCGCACGTCCGCTTCTCCGACGTCGACGTCTACCGCCACGTCAACAACGTCAAGTACGTCGAGTACCTCCAGGAGTCGCGGGTGCTGCTCGGCGAGGGGTTGTGGCGCGACCCGGCGGATCCCTCGCTCGGTGTGGTCGTCGCGCAGACCGACGTGGCCTACCACGTGCCCATGGTGCTCAGGGAGGCTCCCTACGACGTGTGGTCGGCGCTCACGCACGTCGGAGGGCGGTCGGTGGTCATCGACTCCGAGATCCGCGACGGTGACGTCCTGTGTGCCCGGGGTCGGGTGACGATGGTGTTCTACGACCGCTCGGCGCAGCGCTCGGTCGAGCCCGGGGACGCGGTCCGGGAGCGGTTGCGCCGCGCGCTGGTCACTCCAGCGTGTTGACCATGAACTGGGCCGCGTGCGTGACGTAGTCCCAGAACTGCGCGTCCTGCTCCTCGCTCAGGCCCACGGCGTCCAGACCCGCCCGGAAGTGGAGCAGCCAGCGGTCCTTCGCGACCGGGTCGACGCGGAACGGGGCGTGGCGCATCCGGAGTCGTGGGTGCCCCCGCCGGTCGGAGTAGGTGGTCGGCCCGCCCCAGTACTGCATCAGGAAGGTCGCGAAGCGCTCCTCGGCCGGGCCGAGGTCGACCTCGGGGTAGAGCGGTCGCAGCACGTCGTCGTCAGCCACGCCGGCGTAGAAGGTGTGCACGATCGCCCGGATCGTGGCCTCTCCGCCGATCTCGTCGTAGAAGGTGCTCATCGAGCCGCCCGGGCGGTCTCGGGCGCGATGCCGGGAGCGGTCTCCGACGGGGTGCCGGAGGAGCCCCCGTCGGCGTCGCGGTGCCACATGACCCGCTGCGGGAAGGGGATCTCGATGCCCTCGTGGTCGAAGCGGCTCTTGATCCGCTGCCGCATCTCGCGGGCCACGGCCCACTGCTCCAGTGGCGCGGTCTTGAGCACGACCCGGACGTCGACCCCGTCGGGGCCGAGGTTCTCCACGCCCCAGACCGAGGGCTCCTCGATGATCCGCCCCGCGAAGTCCTCGTCGTCCCAGAGGTCGTGGGCGACCTCCTCGAGCACCCGGCGTACCCGGGTCAGGTCCTCGGAGTAGGCGACGCTGACGTCGAGCACGGTCTGCGACCAGTTCTGGCTCTGGTTGCCCACCCGCGAGATCGAGCCGTTCGGCACGTACCAGACGACGCCGTTGATGTCGCGCAGCCGCGTGACCCGCAGGCTGACGGCCTCGATGGTCCCGGTCGCCTCGCCGACGTCGACCACGTCACCCACGCCGTACTGGTCCTCGATGATCATGAAGATGCCGGACAGGAAGTCCTTGACGAGCGACTGGGCGCCGAAACCGACCGCGACACCGATGATCCCGGCGCTGGCGATGATCGGGGCGATGTTCACCCCGATCTCGGAGAGCATCATCGTCGTGACGACCGCGACGACGACGCCGGTGATGATGCTCTTGAGCAGGCTGCCCATCGTCTGGGCCCGCTGCTGGCGCCGGGTTCCCCGGCGGGCCACCGAGTCGGCACCGCCGGTCTCGGCCCGACGGACCACGCGGTCGACGACGCGGTGCAGGACCCAGCGCACGACGAGCCCGAGCAGGAGCAGCCCGATGAGGGCCAGCGGGATCCCGACGAGCACGTCGGCGGCCCGGGCGACGCGGGCGTCGTTGCCCGACCACGAGTAGGCGCTCTCGCAGACGGCCTGTCCGTCCAGGCAGGGGTTCGCGGCCCCGGTTCCCCGGGGGCCGGCGATCAGGTCGAGCAGGGCGTCGAGCCCTGGGATGGACGCGGAAGCTGGGGGGAGCAACGACATCCCCCGAGTCTGGCAGCCGACGGGGCGGCACCTCGACTCGTCGCGGGGCCTGTCGCACGACCGGCGGGGTGATGTCGCCCACCCGGGCGGCCCCGGCGCTCCCCGTGGTGCGCCCCACGACGCCGGGAGCGGATAGGCTGCAGAGGTGAGAGGCCCCCACGACGATCGTGCCCGCACCACCCGCACCACCCGCGCAGCCCGCCCGGCTCGCGCCCTCGCACGCGGGCTGGGCGCAGCCGCCCTGGCGACGGCGTCCGTGGTGGTCCTCGCCGGACCGGCGTCGGCCGAGGTCCCGCAGGGGTGGCCCGAGAACCCGCCGGTCGACCTGTTCCACGCCGTCCTCCTGATCGGCGGTGTCGCGCTGGCGGTCATCGTCGTGGTCACCGCGATCACCGTGGGACCTGCGCTGGCCCGTGGCGAGAGCATCGCCCCGGGGGTCGCGCCGGTCGAGGACCAGTGGCTCGGTGGGCGCCGTCGAGGGCCTGAGCTCGAGGCCCCGCAGCCCGGTGCCGGACGCGCCCTCACCGGCGGCACGTCGGGTGAGACGCACGAGGACTCCGACTCCGGGGGTGCCGGTGCGCGCTGGTGACCGTTTCACCCACTTCAACGCCTCCGAGCGCGCTGCGCTCGATGCGACCATCCGACGCTCCGAGCAGCTGTGCCGCGCCGAGATCTCGGTCTTCGTCGGAACGGCCGAGGGCGACGCCCGGGCCTACGCCGAGGCGCTGCACGCCTCGCTGACGGCGCCCGACCGCAGCCTGCTGGTCCTGGTCGACCCCACGGCCCGCGCCCTGGAGATCGTCACCGGCGCCTGGGTGCGCCGCCACCTCTCCGACAAGCAGTGCGAGCTCGCCGCGGTGACGATGCAGAGCGCCTTCTCCGAGGGTGACGTGGTCGGCGGGCTCCGACGCGGCATCGCGATGCTGGCCGAGCACGCGCGACCGGCGCGCATGCTGCACGCCGCCGAGGACCAGGCCCGCTCCTAGCCCGACCGACTCAGGCCGCGTCCGCCGCCCGGGCGGCGAGCGCGCGCAGCACCTCGGCGCGGTGCTCGCGCACGAAGCGCTGGGCGCCGGCGTTGGCCGCGGTGCTGGACAGCCATGCGTCGATCGTCTCGACGAGCTCGGGCGAGGCGAGGACGATCGGGAAGCCGAACCGCAGCGCGACCTGGGCCTTCTGCGTGCCGATGGCCTCGGTGAGACCGGGCGCGGCGTCGAGGTAGGCCCGGGCGTAGGGCGCGAGCAGGTCCTCCTGGCCGGCCCGGACGAAGGAGGTCACCACCGAGCGCTGCGTCTCGTTCGGGGTGGTCGGGTCGAGGACCGCGCTCCAGGCGGCGGCCTTCGCCTCGGCGGTCGGGCGGGCCGCCCGGGCCGCGGCGGCTCGTTCCTGACCGGAGATCGTGCGGTCACCCGCGAGCTCGGAGGCGACCTGCTCCTCCCCGGCACGGTCGTGGGCGACCAGGGCGGTCAGCAGCGACCACCGGAGGTCCGTGTCGACGCGGAGGCCCTCGATCGTGCGGGAGCCGTCCAGCAGGGCCGTGACCTCGTCGAGCGCCCCGGCGCTGTGCGCGGCGGAGGCGAAGGCCCGGGTGAAGGTGAGCTGGGCGTCGCTGCCCGGCTCCGCGGACTCCATCAGGGTGCGCGTGCCGTGCTCCCAGCGGGTCCGCAGCGCGTCGCGGTGGTCGGGGTGGCTGTAGAGCGCGACGGCGTTCGCGGCCTGACGCGGGATCGTGGCGATGCCGAAGGCGTCGGTCTCGGCGCCGATGCCGGCCAGGACGAGGTCGACGTACGTCGTGGCGCTCATCTCGGCGTCGCGGACCATGTCCCAGGCGGCACCCCAGCACAGGGCCCTCGCCAGCGAGTCCTCCAGGGCGTCGACCCCGGCGAGCAGGGTGGCCAGCGAGCGCTCGTCGAGACGGATCTTGGCGTAGGCGAGGTCGGCGTCGTTGAGCAGGAGCAGGTCGGGCTGCAGCTCCCCGATCAGCTCGCCCACCTCGGTGCTCGCGCCCTCGACGTCGATCTCGAGGTAGCGGCGACGCACCAGGCGACCCTCCTGCCCGTGCTCACCGCGCTGGTGGTCGTAGAGGCCGATGCCGAGACGGTGGCGACGCAGGGTCGGCCAGTCCGGATCGGCCTCCTGCTGCACGCTCAGCGAGGTGTAGCGACCCTGCGCGTCGAGCTCGAAGCGGGGGGACAGCGTGTTGACCCCCGCCGTCTGGAGCCATTCCTGCGCCCACCCGTGCAGCTCGCGGCCCGAGGACGTCTCGAGCGCGGCCAGCAGGTCGGCGAACTCCGAGCTGCCGAAGGCGTGGTCCTTGAAGTACTGGCGCAGACCGACCAGGAAGGGCTGCAGCCCGACCCAGGCCACCAGCTGCTTGAGCACCGAGGCGCCCTTGGCGTAGGTGATCATGTCGAAGTTGACCTCGACCGCCTCGAGGTCGTGGTTGTCGGCCGCGATCGGGTGCGTCGAGGGCATCTGGTCCTGGCGGTAGCCGGTGACCTTGCGCGCGTTGGTGAACCCCGTCCAGGACTCGGTGAAGCGGGTGCTCTCGACCGCGGCGTGGTAGCAGGCCCACTCCGCGAACGACTCGTTGAGCCACAGGTCGTCCCACCACTTCATGGTCACGAGGTCGCCGAACCACATGTGGGCCATCTCGTGCAGGATCACCGAGCAGCGGAACTCGTAGAACGCACCGTCCTGGCGGCTGCGCGGCAGGTACTCGTCGCGCAGGGTCACGCACCCCGCGTTCTCCATCGCTCCCATGTTGTACTCCGGCACGTAGAGCTGGTCGTACTTGCCGAAGGGGTAGGGGTAGTCGAAGGCGTCCTCGAAGAAGGCGAAGCCCTGCTCGGTCAGCGTGACGAGCTCGTCGACGTCGAGGTGCTCCACGAGCGACTGACGGCAGTAGTGACCCAACGGGATCGAGCCGTGCCTGCCCTCGTAGACGTGGTGGACGCCGTGGTACTCCCCGGCCACCACGGCGGTGACGTAGGTCGACATCCGCTCCGTGGGGGCGAAGGACCAGCGGGCGCGGCCCTCGCCGAGCGGCTCGGGCTCGGGGGTGGGGGAGTTGGAGACCACGGCCCAGTGCTCGGGCGCGGTGACGGTGAAGGTGAAGACCGCCTTGAGGTCGGGCTGCTCGAAGGTGGTGAACACGCGTCGCGCATCGGGCACCTCGAACTGCGAGTAGAGGTAGACGCGGTCGTCGGCGGGGTCGACGAAGCGGTGCAGCCCCTCGCCCGAGCGCGAGTAGGTGCACCGTGCCCGGACGACCAGGGTGTTCTGCGCCGCGAGGTCGCTCAGCGCGATGCGGCTCGCGGAGTAGACGGCCGCCGGGTCGAGGACCGCTCCGTTGAGCCGGATCTCCTCGACGTCGGCGCCGACGAGGTCCGCGAACGTGCCGGCACCGGGGTCGGTGCAGGTGAAGACGATGGTCGTGGTCGACCCGAAGACCTCCGCACCCGTGGTCAGGTCGAGCTCGACGGCGTACGACGCGACGTCGACGAGGGCGGCGCGGGAGGCGGCCTCGTCGCGCGTGAGGTTGGTTCCGGGCATGCGCGGATCCTCCCACCCGGTTCCGTGCCACCTCACACCCCGGGTGATGCCGGTGTGACGCATGATGGCTGGAGTGGTTTTTGAGAAATTTGTCGAGTCTCGGCGTGTCGGTGCTTGACTTGTGATTGCCTCCTCTGCGTGCCCCTCCTGTCCCGGTCCCCCCGGCCCCGCCCCCTCGTCACGCTCGCGGCCCTGCTCGCCGGTGCCTTCCTGGTGCCCGCCGCCGCGCCCGTCAGCGCCAAGGACGCCGTGCTCGAGCGGTCCTCCGACTCCTACCTGTGCACCGGCTACTCCGGCTGCGAGGCCGCCGGCCACAGCAGCCACGGCTACCGCGAGCGCGGCGGGTCGATGTACTGGCGGATGTACTCCGGTCACAACTGCACCAACTACGTCGCCTACCGGATGATCCAGGCGGGGATGCCCAACGTGCGCCCCTGGAGCAGCAGCGGCAGCGGCAACGCGGCCTACTGGGGCGTCTACCGCTCCGACATCACCGACCAGACCCCCACCGTCGGGGCCGTCGCCTGGTACCGGGCGAACGTGCCGGGGGCCGGGTCGGCCGGCCACGTGGCGTACGTCGAGAAGGTCGTCTCGCCGACCGAGATCATCGTCTCGGAGGACAGCTGGGGCGGTGACTTCCACTACCGGCGCGTGACGACCTCCGGCAGCTGGCCGAGCGGGTTCATCCACTTCGCCGACACCGACGCCGTGCCGCCGCTGACCAGCACCGAGGCGCCGAGCGTCAAGGGAGAGCCACAGGTCGGCGCGACGGTCCGCGCGACGACGGGTCGGTTCAAGCCCCGCGTCGAGTCGAAGTCCTTCCAGTGGCTCGCCGACGGCAGGAGCATCCCCGGTGCGACCGGGCGCACCTTCGCGCCGGGGGCCAGGGAGATCGGCGACCGGTTGTCGGTCAGCGTCACGGCGAGCAGCGAGGGCTCCGACCCGCTGACCGTCACCTCCGCCGCGAGCCCCGCCGTACGACGCGGGCGGCTGCAGCGCTCCGGTGCGCCGGTCGTGGCCGGCGACCCGGTCGTGGGGGGCACCCTCGAGCTGAGCGCGCCGACCTTCACCCCCGAGCCCGGCCGCACCGAGGTCAGCTGGTGGGCCGACGGCACGGCGATCGACGGGGAGACCGGTCCTCGTCTCCGCGTCACCGACGACCTGCGGGGCGCCACGATCACCGCGCACGTCGACGCCTCGGCCCGGGGCTACGTGCCGCGCCGCACCACGTCCGCGGCGGCCGGTCCGATCACCCTGCCCCCCGTGGTCGTCGAGGAGCCCGGGAGCATCTCGGGGACGCCCCTGGCGGGCGAGACCCTCGAGGTCGACCCCGGCCGGTTCAGCCCCGCCCGCTCGGAGGTCCGCTACACCTGGCTGCGCGACGGCGACGTCCTGCCCCGCCGGCGCGAGGCGGCGTACACGCTGCGCGAGAGCGACGTCGGCGCGTGGATGTCCGTGCGGGTCGACCTCCTGCGCGACGGCTACCAGCGGACCTCGCAGACGGTGGAGGCCGACCGGCCGGTGCAGACCACGCCGACCCTGCGGCTGCGCACCCTGGGTCGCGCGCACCGTGCGGTCGTGGTGCTCGACCTCACCGCTCCCGGGGTGGCCGAGCCGGCCGGCTCCGCCGAGATCCGGGTCGCCGGACGGAGCGTCACGGTCCCGGTCGAGGCCGGACAGGCCCGCGAGGTCGTCCGCGGCCTGCGTCCTGGTCGACGCACGGTCGTGGTCCGCTGGCTCGGCTCCGACCTGGTGCTGCCGGCGGAGACGACCGGCACGGTCACGGTGCGCTGATCCCGGACCAGGAATACCGCTCGTCCCGGAGCACTTGTGCCTGGCATGACGAAAGCCGACTTCTGGTTCGACCCGCTCTGCCCGTTCGCGTGGATCACCTCACGGTGGGTCCTGGAGGTGGAGCAGGTGCGTGACATCGAGGTGGACTGGCACATCATGAGCCTGGGCTACCTCAACCAGGACAAGGACATCCCCGAGGACTACCGCAAGGCCCTCGAGGGGGCCTGGGGACCGGTCCGGGTCTGCATGGCCGTCCAGCAGCAGCACGGCTCCGAGCAGCTGCTGCCGCTCTACACCGCGATGGGCACCCGGATCCACAACGAGGACCGCGGACGGGACAAGGGCGTGATGGCCGAGGCCCTCGCCGAGGTGGGTCTGCCTGCCGAGCTGGTGGAGGCCTTCGACGACGACTCCTACGACGAGGCGATCATCGCCTCGCACCACGAGGGCATGGACCAGGTCGGCAACGAGGTCGGTACGCCGACCATCGCCATCGACGGTGCCGCGTTCTTCGGCCCGGTCATGACCCGCATCCCGCGGGGCGAGCAGGCCGGCGAGATCTGGGACGGCGCCGTCGCGATGGCGCGCTACCCCTACTTCCACGAGCTCAAGCGCTCCCGGGACGCGGAGCTCGACTTCAGCTAGGCCGAGCGGCCAGGACCTGGTCCCACTTGGCCTGGACGACGGGCCGCCGGTCCTCGCCGGCCGAGGCGACGAGCTCGGCGAACATCGTGTCGAGGCGTCGCGGGACCTGGAGGCTCTCCCTGCCGTAGAACGCGATCTCGTCGATGGCCAGGTCGAGGTAGTCCGCGAACGACCACTGGTCGGTCACCACACGGGCGACCTGTCGGTCGTCGCAGGTCACCGGGAGCGGGTCGTCGCCCGTCGACAGCCGTCGCAGCAGGTCGTGGATCTCGTCCAGCACCTGGATCGCCGTGGTCGGGTCGTTGACGCCGGGGGAGAGCGCGCGTTCGGCGATGTCGACCAGCCGGCGCAGACCGAAGCTGACGTCCTGGCGCATCGTGCGCTCCCGGCTGAGCTCGACCCCGCTGAGCAGGTGACGTCCCCAGTCCTGGGCGTCGACGGGGTCGTCGGTGTGGACCATCGCCAACGGCGAGTCCTCGACGACGAAGGTGCCCAGCGGGTGCAGCACCTCGATGCGGACGTCGTGGTCGCAAGCCAGGCGGTAGAGCCGGCGGCGGTCGACGACGTCGAGGTAGCCCGACCGCGGCGCGGTCACGACCACCTGGCGCCGTAGGCGCGGCACCGTGGGCGTGACCATCGGCAGGTCGGCGCCGTCCCGGCGACCCGCGGAGATCAGGGCCCGTGACCCGTCGGCGGCGCGCCCCACGACCGAGCCCACGGAGATGGCGGTGGTGATGTGGTGGATGAAGGCCAGGAACATGCCGACCGCCCCGAGCACGAGCAGGTAGGCGAAGGCCACCGCGATCTGCGGCACGTCGGGGTAGCCGGAGGTGTCGCTCGCGGCTGTCTGCACGGCCCGCAGCACGGTCAGCGCGTAGAGGAAGCTCGCGGCGAAGACCCCCAGCGTGTTCTGGGTGGTCCGGTCGTCGAGGAAGGTCCTCAGCACCCGCGGTGAGAACTGGCTGCTGGCCAGCTGCAGGACCACGATGGTGATCGAGAAGACGAGGCCCGTGACCGAGATCATCGCGCCGGCGATGGTCGACAGGACCGAGCGCGCTCCGTCCGGTCCGCTCTGGAAGACGAACGGGAGCCGGCCGACCAGGCTCCTGTCCAGCTCGGGGATCAGCAGGCCGACGACGACGGCGCCCACGCACCAGGCTGCGGGCAGCACCCAGAACGGCGAGGTCGCCGCGAGCCACCACCGGCGCAGGCGCGACGTCGATCGTCCAGCCGGGGGCGGTGGTGCGGCTGACGGGCTGAGCCGGACGCCGGGCTCGCTGCTGCTCATGGCGTGATCCAAGCACGAGGTGTGGTGCGGGTTGGACGGATGTGGCTGGTGTGACGCATGATCATGGACCATGGACCTGCCGTCCCCTTCCCGCCGCGCCCTGACCCTCGTCGCCACCGCGACCGTGGGCAGCCTCGCCGCCGTACCGCTGCTCGACCGGCTCACCGACGACGGCCGCCCCGACCCCGCCCGTGACCCACGGGCCGGGCGGACGGGGGGAGCGACCCCCGCGCCGCGCTGGCGGGTGCGCAGGGCGGCGTACGACTGAGTCCCGAGGCGGGTGGCGTGCGCGCGGTCGACCTCGACCTCGCCGCGCTCGGGGACGAGCCGGGCGGGGCCCGCGCGCGTCGCGCGACCGGCCCGGGCGGCACCACCGATCTCGACACCGGGCGCCTCGACACCGACACGTTCTCGATGCTCGGCCTGACCTGGCAGGGGGGTGCGGGCACCGTGCTGATGCGCACCCGCACGGCGGGGACCGACCGGTGGACGGCCTGGACGCCGGTGCACGCGCTCACCGACGGCCCGGACCCGGGCACGGGGGAGGGCATCGACGGGCTCCGGGCCACCGAGGCGACCTGGGTCGGGGCCAGCGACGGCCTGCAGGTACGGGTGGTGGGAGAGTCGCTGAGCGACCTGCGGCTGAGCCTGATCGAGCCCGAGCCGGACACCGCCGCCTACCGGGCGGCACCGCGACGGCGTACCTCGCGGCTCAAGCCCACCTACCGCACCCGCAGCGACTGGGGCGCCGACGAGTCGCTGCGCAGCAGCAGCCCGCAGTACATCGACACCATCCGTCAGGTGCACGTGCACCACACGGTCAGCTCGAACACCTACTCTCCCGGCGACGTCGCGGGGCTGATCCGCGGCATGTACCGCTACCACACCCGCAGCCTCGGCTGGTCCGACATCGGCTACAACTTCCTCGTCGACCGCTTCGGCCGGATCTGGGTCGGCCGGGCCGGTGGGCCCGCCAAGTCGGTGCGGGGGGCCCACACCCTGGGGTTCAACCACAGCTCGACCGGGATCTCGGTGATCGGCAACTTCGAGACCACCAAGCCCAACCGCAAGATCGTCAAGGCGATCTCGCGGGTCGCCGCGTGGAAGCTCCACCAGTACGGCCGTACCCCGCGCGGGTACACCTGGGTGCGTTCGGAGGGCAGCGACCGCTACTCCCCCGGGCAGCGGGTGCGGCTGCACGTGATCGACGGTCACCGCGACACCAACGACACGGCGTGTCCCGGCACCTACCTCTACCGGCGCCTGTACTGGGTGCGGCGCAGGACGCAGCTGCGGATGCGCAAGAAGCTGGCCGACTGAGCGCGGGCCGGGCCGGTCCCTAGGATCGCCGCATGACCCACGTCCTGTCGGCCGTCGCCTGGCCCTACGCCAACGGTCCCCGCCACATCGGCCACGTGGCCGGGTTCGGGGTGCCCTCCGACGTCTTCAGCCGCTACCAGCGGATGCTGGGCAACGACGTGCTCATGGTCTCCGGGACCGACGAGCACGGAACGCCGATCCTCGTCGCCGCCGACGAGCAGGGCGTCCCCGCCCGCGACCTGGCGGATGCGAACAACGCCGTCATCGTGCAGGACCTGCTCGACCTCGGCCTGTCCTACGACCTGTTCACCCGGACCACGACCGGCAACCACTACCAGACGGTGCAGGAGATGTTCCGCACCGTGCGCCGCAACGGCTACCTGGTCGAGCAGACGACCCAGTCGGCGATCAGCCCGTCCACCGGGCGCACGCTGCCGGACCGCTACATCGAGGGCACCTGCCCGATCTGCGGCTACGCCGAGGCGCGGGGCGACCAGTGCGACAACTGCGGCAACCAGCTCGACGCGACCGACCTGATCGAGCCGCGCTCGAAGATCAACGGGGAGACGCCCAGCTTCGTCGACACCCAGCACTTCTTCCTGGACCTGCCCGCCCTGGCCGACGCCCTGGGCGAGTGGCTCGCGGACCGCGCGGCGAGCGGCCTGTGGCGCCCGAACGTCATCCGCTTCAGCCAGAACATCCTCGCCGAGATCAGGCCGCGCGCCATGACCCGCGACATCGACTGGGGCATCCCCGTGCCGGGGTGGGAGGGTCAGCCGACCAAGCGGCTCTACGTCTGGTTCGACGCGGTCATCGGCTACCTGTCCGCCTCGATCGAGTGGGCCCGACGCTCGGGCGACCCCGACGCGTGGCGGGCCTGGTGGAACGACCCCGAGACGTTGTCCTACTACTTCATGGGCAAGGACAACATCGTCTTCCACAGCCAGATCTGGCCGGCCGAGCTGCTCGCCTACGACGGGCGCGGCGGGCGTGGTGGCGAGCCGGGCGAGCTCGGTGACCTGGTGCTGCCCACCGAGGTGGTCTCGAGCGAGTTCATGACGATGGAGAGCAAGCAGTTCTCCACCAGCCGGGGCCACGTCATCCTCGTCGGTGACATGCTCTCGCGCTACCAGCCCGACGCGCTGCGCTACTACATCAGCGCAGCCGGTCCCGAGACCTCCGACTCCGACTTCACCTGGTCGGAGTTCGTCCAGCGCACCAACTCCGAGCTGGTCGCGGGCTGGGGCAACCTGGTCAACCGCACGGCCACGATGATCGCGAAGAGCTTCGGCGAGGTGCCGGCCTGCGGCCCGCTGGAGCCGGTCGACGAGGCGGTGCGCGCCACCGTCGTCGCCGGCTTCGACAGCGTGGGCGACCTCATCGGCCGCCACCGTCAGCGCGCGGCGATCGCCGAGGCGATGCGCTGCGTCGGGGAGGTCAACAAGTACCTCACGCTCACCGAGCCGTACAAGATGAAGGACGAGTCCCAGCGCGAGCGGCTCGGCACCGTGCTGCACGTGGCCGCCCAGTGCGTCCTGGACTGCAACCTGCTGCTGGCCCCCTTCCTGCCGCACGCAGCCAACCGGGTCTGGACGGTCTACGGGGGCGAGGGCGAGCTGATGCCGATGCCGCGCGTCGACCACGTCGAGGACCTCGACCCCGGCCACGGCGCCGGTCTGGGCGTCTACCCGGTCATCACCGGCGACTACACGGCCACCCCCCGCTGGGAGTCCCGCCCGGTCCCGGTCGGTCAGCACGTCGACAAGCCGACCCCGATCTTCACCAAGCTCGACCCCTCCGTGGTCGAGGACGAGCGCGAGCGGCTCGCCGCCGCCCGCTAGGGCCCGCGATTTCCCACGGTCTGCATGCGGTTCGTCGCCTACCGGCGCAGATCTGCGCCGGGAAGCGTGGAGATGGGTGCATCCCTTGGGAAACCGCGTCGCCCGGGCCGACCTAGACTGCGACCCATGGCGCTGCACCCCCAAGCCCGGGCCGCGGTCGAGCAGGCGCGGGGCGAGACCCCGGTCTGGTCGCCCGGCTACGACATCGGGGCGCACCGTCGGGCCTCGCGCGTCGCTGCGCAGGCCGAGGCCCGCGAGGAGGTCGAGGAGGTCCTCGACCTCGACGCCGACGGCGTGGCGGTGCGGCTGTACCGACCGGTGGGGGCAGGCACCGGACTCGTGGTGCACCTGCACGGTGGCGGCTTCGTCCTCAACGACGTCGAGGTCCACGACGCAGCCTGCCGGCGCCTCGCCCGGCGTGGCGGACGGTCCGTGCTCAGCGTCGACTACCGCCGCCCGCCGGAGCACCGCTTCCCCGCGGCCCCCGACGACGTGAGCACCGTGCTGGCCTGGCTGGAGACGCACGGTGAGGCCCACGACCTGAGGGGTCCGGTCGCCGCTCACGGTGACAGCGCGGGAGCGAACCTCGCTCTCGTGGCCGCCCTGCGCCACCCCGGCCGTCTGGCGGCCCTGGTGCTGATCTACCCCTTCCTGGACCCCACCGCCTCCTTCGACTCCTACGCGAGCGCCATCGACGGCCTCGACCCGCGCACCGCGTCCTGGTTCTGGCAGCAGTACGCCGCGCGGCCCGAGGACCTGACGGACCCCGACCTCGCCCCCTTGCGGTCCGAGCGCCTGGGCACGCTGCCGCCGACGCTGGTCACCACCGCCGAGCACGACCCGCTCCGCGACGAGGGTGAGGAGCTGGCCCGACGACTGGCGGAGGCGGGGGTCGCGGTGACCGCGACCCGCTACCTCGGGCAGGTGCACGGTTTCTGGCGCCATCCCGACGTCTTCGACGCCGCCGAGCCGCTGATGCTCCAGGCGGCCGCCTTCCTGGGCGCCCACCTCGGCTGAGAGGATGCCGCGCATGCGCGTCCACGTCGGCTCCGACCACGCCGGGCTCGAGCTCAAGGCCCACCTGCTGTCGTGGCTGGCCGCGCACGGCCACGAGCCGGTCGACCACGGCCCCGTCGTCTACGACGAGCTCGACGACTACCCCGTCTTCTGCCTGCGCGCCGCCGAGGCCGTGGCCGCCGACCGACGCGGGGGCGCCGAGAGCCTCGGGGTCGTCATCGGCGGGTCCGGCAACGGTGAGCAGATCGCGGCCAACAAGGTCGTGGGCATCCGCTGCGCCCTGGCCTGGTCCGAGGAGACCGCCCGCCTCGCGCGCGCCCACAACGACGCCCAGGTCGTCTCCGTGGGTGGGCGGCTGCACAGCCTCGAGGACCTGACCCGCTTCGTCGAGGTCTTCCTCGCGGAGCCCTTCACCGGCGAGGAGCGCCACGCCCGTCGCATCGGACAGCTCGCCGACTACGAGCGCACGCACGAGCTCCCCCCGCTGCCCGCCTCGGCGCGACCAGCGGACGGCTGAGGCGGCCGTGCCCGAGGGACACACGCTGCTGCGCCTGGCCCAGGACCTGGACGCGGCCTTCGGCGGGCGGCGCGTCTCGGTCACCAGCCCACAGGGTCGCTTCGCGGAGGGTGCGGCGATCCTCGACGGCCGCGTGCTGCGGTCGGCCGAGTCCAGCGGCAAGCACCTGCTGGTCGACTTCGGCGAGGACGACTGGGTCCACGTGCACCTGGGTCTGTACGGCACGTTCGCGGTCTGGACCTCCGCCGAGGAGGTGCCCCCGCCCGTCGGTGCGGTGCGGCTGCGGCTCGTGGCCGACGGGACCGACGGCAGCGACCAGGGCACGGCGTACGCCGACCTGCGCGGCGCCACGCAGTGCGCACTGATCACCCCGCCGGAGCGGGACGCCGTCCTGGCGCGGATCGGCCCCGACCCGTTGAAGGCCGACGCCGAGCCCGACCGGGCCTGGGCGCGGATCCGTCGCAGCCGCACTCCGATCGGCGCCCTGCTGATGGACCAGAGCGTGCTGGCCGGAGTCGGGAACGTCTATCGCGCCGAGGTGCTCTTCCGTCAGCGGCTCCACCCGTTGCGGCCGGGCAACACCCTGCGGGTCTCGCAGTGGCGCGCGGTCTGGGAGGACCTCGTCGAGCTGATGGCCGCCGGTGTGCGCTCGGGCCGCATCGAGACGCTGCGTCCCGAGGACCGTGCGGCCGCCCGAGCGCGGCCGGCCCGGCGACGTACCGGCCAGCACTACGTCTACCGGCGCGACGGACAGGCGTGCCTGGTGTGCGGCGCCACCGTGCGCGCGGACGAGCTCGTCGGACGCAACCTGTTCTGGTGCCCGCGTTGCCAGCCGGTCTTCCGCTCGCGCGCCGTAGGGTGACCACCGCCCGACGACAGTCCCGCCTAGTGGAAGACCCGCGATGAGCGACAGCCAGCCCCGCCGGCGTGGCCTGCGCGACACGATCGCGGGGCTGCGCCACCGCGGTCCGGGCCCCGAGACCAAGCTGTCGATCGGTCTCGGGGTGGCGAGCGCCGCCCTGGCGGCCCTGATCCTGACGCTGCCCGACCTGTTCCCGACCAACGTGCTGATGGTGCCGCTGCTCGTGGGCAGTCTCTTCCTGGGTCCTCGCACCCTGCCGTGGTTCGTCATCTTCTTGATGGTGCTGCTGACGGGATCGGTGCTGGGCTACACCAACCTGGAGCTGACCGACCGGGTGATCGTCTCCATCACCGTGCAGTTCCTGATGGGCCTCATCGTGCTGTTCACGAGCTTCCGACGGGCCCAGCTCGGGGTCGGCGGGCTGCGGGGCGAGTCGATGCTGGTCGACCTGCGCGACCGGATCCTGACCCAGGGCGGCATCCCCGCCCTGCCGGCCGGCTGGTCGGTCGACTCCGCCATCCGCTCCGCGGGAGGCACCCCGTTCGCGGGCGACTTCGTCGTCGCCACGCGGGTCCCGGACCCGGACCGGCTCGAGCTGGTCGTGGTCGACGTGTCCGGGAAGGGCGCCGACGCCGGCACCCGGGCGCTGCTGCTCTCCGGTGCTTTCGGCGGTCTCCTGGGGGCCTCCACCCCCCGTGGCTTCCTGCCGGCCGCCAACACCTACCTGGTGCGCCAGGGCTGGGACGAGGGCTTCGCGACCGCCATCCACCTCTCTCTCGACCTCGGGAGCGGGGCGTACGAGGTCCGCTCCGCCGGTCACCCGCCGGCCGTGCACCGCGCCGCGGGCTCCGGACGGTGGCGCGTCCTCGAGAGCAGCGGGCCCGTGCTGGGCCTCATCGAGGAGGCCGAGTTCGTCGTCGCCCGCGGCGTCGTCGGACGAGGCGACGCCGTCCTGCTCTACACCGACGGCATGGTGGAGGAGCCGCGCCGTGACATCGATCTCGGCATCGACCGGCTGATGGGGGAGGCCGAGGCCCTGCTGCGCGGCGACTTCGAGGACGCGGCGTCGCGTCTGGTCGTCGCCCTCGGCTCCCCCGACGACGACCGCGCCATGATCGTGGTCAACCGGGCCTGAGCGGGGCGTTTGGGCGCCAGGGGTCGGGGTGTGGCACGATTCCGGGGTTTGCGGATGTAGCTCAATGGTAGAGCCCCAGTCTTCCAAACTGGCTACGCGGGTTCGATTCCCGTCATCCGCTCCAAGGAGTCCGGCCGGTGCCTCGGCGCAGGCGCGGGACGACTTGGCGGGGCGTAGCGTAGTGGCTAGCGCGCCTGCTTTGGGAGCAGGAGACCGCAGGTTCGAGTCCTGTCGCCCCGACCAGATCCGGCCCGACCAGATCCGGCCCGAACCAATCTGGCCCGAACCCACCCGAACCTGAGGAGACACCCTGTGAAGAGCGCCGTCGAGACCTTGAGCCCCACCCGGGCCAGGCTGAGCGTCGAGGTGCCCTTCGAGGAGCTCAAGCCGAGCCTCGACGCGGCGTACAAGAAGATCGCGCAGCAGATCAACGTGCCCGGCTTCCGCCGCGGGAAGGTCCCCGCCGCGATCATCGACCGCCAGGTCGGCCAGGAGGTCGTGCTCCAGGAGGCGGTCCAGGAGCTCGTGCCGGCCAAGTACATGGAGGCGTTGCAGGCCAACGAGCTCCACCCGCTGGCGCAGCCGGAGATCGAGGTGACCCAGCTCGAGCCGGGCGAGGCGCTGGAGTTCACCGCCGAGGTCGACGTGAAGCCGACGATCGAGCTGCCCGACTACGACGGCATCGAGGCCGAGGTCGAGGACCTCGAGGTCAGCGACGCCGACGTCGAGGAGCAGGTCCAGGGCCTGCGGGAGCGGTTCGGGACCCTGATCGACGTCGAGCGCGCGGCGGGCGAGGGTGACTTCGTGGTGCTCGACCTCGTCGCCATGCAGGACGGCGAGACGGTCGAGGGTGCCGAGGTGAGCGCGATGAGCTACCAGGTCGGCAAGGGCGGGATGATCGAGGGCCTCGACGAGGCACTGAGCGGCATGAGCGCGGGCGAGGAGTCGAGCTTCACGACCCAGCTCGTCGGAGGCGACCTCGTCGGTGAGGACGTCGAGGTCACCGTCCGCGTCAGCCAGGTCCAGGAGCAGGAGCTCCCCGAGCTCGACGACGACTTCGCCCAGCAGGCCTCCGAGTTCGACACCATGGCCGAGCTCGACGCCGACCTGCGCGCGCGCCTGCTCAACGGCAAGCGCCTCGAGCAGGCTGCCGCCGCCCGCGACGCGGTGCTCGAGGTGCTTCTCGAGCAGCTCGACGTCCCGCTGCCCGAGAGCATCGTGGCCGAGGAGCTCACCGGCCGACGCGAGAGCGTCGAGCAGCAGCTGGCCATGGCGGGGATGACCATGCAGGCCTACCTCGACGACGAGGGTCAGACGGTCGACGAGTTCGAGGCCGACCTCGAGAAGCGCGTGCGCGACGCCGTGGCGGCCCAGTTCATCCTGGACGAGATCGCCAAGGCCGAGGAGATCGGCGTCGACCAGAACGAGCTGTCCCAGCACCTCGTGCGTCGCGCCCAGCAGTCGGGCCAGGACCCGCAGCAGTTCGCCAACCACATGTTCGAGCACAACCACATCCCCGACCTCGTGCAGGAGATCCTGCGCGGCAAGGCGCTGGCCACGATCGTGGAGTCGGCGAAGGTCACCGACGCCTCGGGCAACGTGGTGGACCTGAAGAACCTCCAGCCGGACGGCACGATCGGTGAGCCGGCGCCCGAGGTCGAGGACGCCGAGGACGCGGGCGCCGAGGCGGACGCCGAGTCCGCTGAGCTCGAGGAGTCCGACGTGGAGACCGAGCAGACCGGGGCCGCCGAGAGCGCGGTCCCCGCCGACGGCGACGACGAGGACGCACCGGCCTGAGCCGCACCGATCCGGTGAACAGTCGTTCACCGGATCGGATACGGTAGTGCGGTGTCCACCGAGGTACAGCCCCCCGGGCCGCTGCTGCTCGACGCGCTCTCCTTGCTCGCCGAGGTCGCCGACGACCTCGTGGTCCGCACCGCGCGGGACACCCACCTGGCCGTCCTCGACCGGGTGCACGGGCTGCTGCGCGCGCCCACGGCGGGGACGGCCACCGTGCCCGAGGTCGTGCACCGCGGCATCGCCGGCGCGATCTACGGCGGGATCGGTCTGGGCCTGCGCGGAGCCTCGACCGGCCTCGACCGGTGGGCTGCGACCGGCGCGGGCCCACGGCTCGAGGACGACCCGCGCGGACGTTTCCTGTCCGGTGCCGTCAACGGCCTGATCGGCGACAAGCTGCTGCGCGAGCGTCCGCAGATGGCCATCCCGCTCGCCCTGCGCCACGAGTGCCGCGACCTCGAGGTCGCGCCGGTGCCGCTTGCCGCGGCGTTCCCGCACGCGACCGGTGACCTCGTGGTCTTCCTGCACGGCCTGTGCGAGAGCGAGGAGGTCTGGGGCCTGCACCGGGCGCGCACCGGGACGACGTACGGCGAGGCGCTGGCCGCCGAGGGCTGGAGCCCGCTCTTCCTGCGACTCAACACGGGCCTGCCGCTGCGGGAGAACGGCGCGGCGCTGGCCGGCCTGATGCAGCGGCTCGTGGACTCCTGGCCCGAGCCCGTGCGTCGGGTCGCCCTGGTGGGGCACTCGATGGGCGGGCTGGTCGTGCGTGCTGCGGGCGCCGTGGTCGCCGAACCGCCTCCCACGAGTCGTGCCTGGGCGGAGCTGGTGACCGACGTCGTCACCCTGGGCACGCCCCACCTGGGCTCCTCGGTCGCGTGGGGGGTCGGACACGGCTCACGCGGGCTCGGGCTGCTGCCCGAGACGGCGGCGTTCGGGCGGATCCTCGACTGGCGCTCCCGGGGCGTCCACGACCTCGTGGTCGGCCTCGCCGAGGACGTGCCGCCCTGGCCGCACGCCCGCTACCACCTGGTCGCGGCGACGGTGACCGGTCAGCGACGTCACCCGGTCGGCGACCTGGTCGGTGACGGGCTGGTGCGGCCGCGCTCGGCGTACGGCAGCGACCGGGCAGGGCGACGACTGTTCCCCGACGCCGACGTGCTCCACGTCGGTCGCACCGACCACTTCGGCCTGCTCAACCACCCCGACGTCCACTGCCGCCCTGCGCCGGTGGCTGTGCTGAGACTCCCGGCACGGCCTGTCACGATGGCGCCATGAGCACCGGAGCCGGACGCGAGCTGCGCGCCGAGACCGTCGTCGAGGCCACCCCCGCCCAGGTCTGGGCGGTGCTCAGCGACGTCTCGCGGATGGGGGACTGGAGCCCCGAGCTCGTCCGCATGGTGCCGATGCTGCGCGGCGGGCTGCGCGAGGGCCAGCAGTACCTCGGGATCAACCGGCGGGGGCTCGTGGTGTGGCCCACGCGGTCGGTCGTCTGCGCGCTCGAGGAGCCGCGGGTCCTGGGCTGGGACACCCGCTCGAGCGGCGCCCGGTGGCTGTGGGAGCTCGAGGAGGCCGACAAGCCCGGCAGCACGCGCATCGTGCACCGACGCACGGTCGCGGGCGCGCTGAGCCTGGGCAGCCGTGTGGTGGCGCCGCTGCTGCTCGGGGGGAGCGCGTCGCACGCCGACGAGCTCGAGGCCGGGATGGCGCAGTCCGTACGTCGGGTCGCCGCGGCCGTCCTCGCGGCGGGCGCCCCGCGCTGAGCCCGTTCGACGGGCCCTGTCCGCTGTTGGCGAACAGGGGTGGATCGGCCGTGGATCGGGCCTCGCGGAGGGCTAAGGTCGGCGACGTGAACCACTACGAGACCCCAGCACGCGAGGGCGGCCTCCCCCAGATGAACGGCGGGGGCGGGCTGAACGTGCTCGACGACCACATCTACCAGCGACTCCTGCGCGAGCGGATCGTGTTCCTCGGATCCGAGGTGCGCGACCAGAACGCCAATGCGATCTGCGCCCAGCTGCTGCTGCTCTCGGCGGAGGACCCCGAGGCCGACATCTTCTTGCACATCAACTCCCCGGGCGGCTCCGTCGACTCGGGCATGGCGATCTACGACACCATGAACTACATCCCCAACGACGTCGCGACCGTCGGCATGGGCCTCGCGGCCTCGATGGGCCAGTTCCTGCTGTGCGCGGGGGCCAAGGGCAAGCGCTATGCGCTGCCGCACTCGCGGATCATGATGCACCAGCCGTCCTCGGGCATGGGCGGTTCCGCCTCGGACATCAAGATCCAGGCCCAGCAGTCGTTGCACATCAAGAAGGTCCTGCTCGAGCTCATCGCCGAGCACACCGGGCAGAGCATCGACCAGGTGACCACGGACGCGGACCGCGACCGCTGGTTCACCGCGCAGGAAGCCATGGACTACGGCCTGGTCGACCAGGTCGTCAGGAGCGCCCGCGAAGCAGCCGACGAGGGTCGGCCCGCCCACACGAAGGACGAGTCATGAACTACTACATCCCGCAGTGGGAGGAGCGCACCTCCTACGGCGTGCGCCGCATCGACCCCTACGGCAAGCTGTTCGAGGACCGGATCATCTTCCTCGGCACGCCGATCTCCGACGACATCGCCAACGCCGTGATGGCGCAGCTGCTGTGCCTGGAGTCGCTGAACCCCGACCAGGACATCTCGATCTACATCAACTCGCCCGGGGGCTCCTTCACCGCGCTGACGGCGATCTACGACACGATGCGCTTCATCAAGCCCGACGTCCAGACGGTGTGCCTGGGCCAGGCGGCCTCGGCTGCGGCGATCCTGCTCGCCGCGGGTGCCGCGGGCAAGCGGATGGCGCTGCCGAACAGCCGGATCCTGATCCACCAGCCCTACACCGAGGGCACGTTCGGGCAGACCTCGGACATCGAGATCCAGGCCAACGAGATCCTGCGCATGCGTGAGCTGCTGGAGAAGATGATCTCCGAGCACAGCGGCCGTGACATCGAGCAGGTCAGCAAGGACATCGAGCGCGACAAGATCCTGACCGCCGAGCAGGCGCTCGAGTACGGCTTGATCGACGCCGTCCTCGACTCCCGCAAGGGTGTTCCCGCCCTCACCGGGAGCTGAGGGCACGACCCCGTGTCGTCCCGCCTCCACGGGGGCCGGCGCGGGGTACGGTTCCGTAGTTGCACCCCGGGCGGGCGCGAGGTGCACGCCCGGGAGGACCAGGCACGCAAGCAGAGGGAGGGTGATCGCCGGTGGCGCGGATCGGTGACGGGGGTGACCTGTTGAAGTGTTCCTTCTGCGGGAAGAGCCAGAAGCAGGTCAAGAAGCTGATCGCCGGGCCCGGGGTCTACATCTGCGACGAGTGCATCGACCTGTGCAACGAGATCATCGAGGAGGAGCTCAACGAGGGTTCCGAGGTCGGTCTCGAGGAGCTGCCCAAGCCGAAGGAGATCTTCGACTTCCTCAACTCCTACGTCATCGGCCAGGAGCAGGCCAAGAAGTCGCTCGCGGTGGCGGTCTACAACCACTACAAGCGCGTGCAGGCCGGGGTGATCCCGGCCGGCGGGAAGCACAGCAAGGACGAGGTCGTCGAGGTCGCCAAGTCGAACATCTTGGTGATCGGGCCGACCGGGTGCGGGAAGACCTACCTCGCCCAGACCCTGGCGCGCATGCTCAACGTGCCGTTCGCGATCGCGGACGCCACGGCGCTGACCGAGGCCGGCTACGTCGGTGAGGACGTCGAGAACATCCTCCTCAAGCTGATCCAGGCTGCGGACTACGACGTCAAGAAGGCCGAGACGGGGATCATCTACATCGACGAGATCGACAAGGTCGCGCGCAAGTCGGAGAACCCCTCGATCACCCGCGACGTGTCCGGTGAGGGGGTGCAGCAGGCCCTGCTGAAGATCATCGAGGGCACGAGTGCCTCGGTGCCCCCGCAGGGCGGGCGCAAGCACCCGCACCAGGAGTTCATCCAGATCGACACCACCAACATCCTGTTCGTCGTCGGCGGCGCCTTCGCCGGTCTCGAGCACATCGTCGAGCAGCGGGTGGGGCGCAAGTCGCTCGGCTTCACCGCCGAGGTCCGCGGTCAGTCCGAGCGTGACGCCGACGACCTGCTCGCGCAGGTGCGCCCGGAGGACCTGACGAAGTTCGGTCTCATCCCCGAGTTCATCGGCCGGCTCCCCCTGATCGCGTCGGTCAGCAAGCTGGACCAGGCCGCGCTCGTGCAGATCCTCACCGAACCACGCAACGCGTTGGTCAAGCAGTACAAGAAGCTCTTCGACCTCGACGGGGTCGAGCTCGAGTTCACCGAGGACGCCATCACCGCCATCGCCGACAAGGCCATGGAGCGCGGCACCGGGGCCCGGGGACTGCGCGCGATCATCGAGGAGACCTTGCTCCACGTGATGTACGACGTGCCGTCGCGCGGTGACATCGCCAAGGTCGTGATCACCCGTGACGTCGTCGTCGACGAGGTGGCGCCGACCCTGGTGCTGCGCGAGAGCGAGACCAAGAAGAAGAAGTCGGCCTGAGCCTCGGACCGGTCCAGACCTGTGAGGGTCCATCGGCCCTGCGGACCTAGTCACTTGTAGTCATTTCCGCTGTTCGGCCCCCGCGTCACCCGCACAGTCGAGAGGATGACCGTCCGGGGAGAGCGTGGTCGGGCAGGGGGAAGACGTGAGCAAGAGTCAGCGTGCACCGTTCGTGGTGTTCTGCATGGTGGCGCTGCTGTGCGGCGGCATCATGGTCGCCACGGCACGCGGCGAGAACGCTCTCTCACCCGGGCCGATGACGTCGGCCCTCGCCCCTGCCGCCCCCGGCACCCTCCTGCATCCCGAGGACGAGCCGACGGCCCCGGACGCCGTCGGTGGCGCGTCGATCGCCGCCGCTCCCGTCCCGTTGACCGCGTCCACGTCGCAGGTCGCCGCGTCGACGGGTCTGCCCAGTGGGATCGCCGTCGCGCCGACCGGGTCGGCCATCACCTCGACCGGGGTCGCCACCCTCGCGCGGTCCGCCCCCGCTCACCCCAGCGGCTCCGCCGACGTCGCGTCCGCCCCGAGGCGCGACACGTCGAAGGTGGCCGGGCCCCAGGTGACGGGCCCCGAGGAGCCACCGAGCGGTGGTGCAGGCGGCACCGAGGGCGCCACCCCGGCCGTTCCGGCTGCACCCGTGCTCGGGACCGACGGCGGGCACCCCGGCCACCACCTCAGTGGCGACGTCCCGCCGACCCTCGACGAGTCAGCCCCGGGTGACGACGCCGAGGCCGACGACGACCAGCACGGCCACGGCCACGGCCACGGTGGCGGGAAGGGCAGCTCGAGCGACGACGAGAACACCGGCACCGTCGAGGAGTCCCCTGAGACGCCCTCGGGGCAGCCCTCGGAGCAGCCCGGCGGAGCCGAGCAGCCGGACACCCCCCGGGCCCCGGGCGCGGACGAGACCGACGCCGAGCCCGGCGAGCCCGCCGTGGCCCCGGACACGACCGGTCACGGGCTGCCGGCCCCGGCTCGGGCAGTCACCTCGGCGCACCGGCGTCACGACGACCGTCGCCCGACCATCGAGCGGCGCTCCATCGCGGTGGCCCACCGCGCCTGAGCGGTTCCGGCAGTCTCCACCGGCTCGCGTCGACGTCGCGGCTCGGACCGGCATTCGTCCGTCCCCGCTCAGTCCTGCTCCGTCCCCGCTCAGTCCTGCTGGGCGACCTCGGCGCGCACCGAGAGCTCCGGGGCGTCGTCGGCGACGAAGGTGAGGTCGCCACGGACCCGCCCGGCCGCCCTGAGGTCGTCCGCGGCGATGGCGGCACCGTCGAGCAGGTGCTGGGGACCCCGCACCTCGACCTGGGCGAGCGCGGTGCGCATCGAGACCTTCGCCTGCGACTTGGCGCCACGGATCCCGGCCAGCACCGCGGCGACGGCGTCGAGGGCCGAGGACTCCCGTGCTGCGGCGGCTCCGAGGTCGGCGACGTGCGGCCACGCTGCGCGGTGCACCGAGCCCGGACGCCACCAGGACCAGACCTCCTCGGTGACGTAGGGCAGGAACGGCGCCAGCAGTCGGAGCTGGACCTCGAGGGCCAGCGCGAGGGTGGCCTGGGCGGAGGCCGTCGGGCTGCCGCCGTCGGGGTCGTAGGCGCGCTCCTTGACCAGCTCGAGGTAGTCGTCACAGAACTCCCAGAAGAACCGCTCGGTCACCTCGAGGGCGGTGGTGTAGTCGAACGCGTCGAACGCGTCCGTGGCCCGGCTGATGACTCCTGCGAGCCGGCCGAGCAGGGCGCAGTCGATCGGCTCGGAGACCTCGTACGGCGCCAGGGAGGTCGCACCGACGTTGCCGAGCACGAAGCGGGAGGCGTTGAGGACCTTCATCGCCAGGCGCCGCCCGACCTTCATCTGGCTCTCGTCGAACGGTGAGTCCATGCCGGGGCGGACCGTCGCGGCGCGCCAGCGCACGGCGTCGGCCCCGAACGTGTCCAGGATGTCCGTGGGCACCACGACGTTGCCCTTGGACTTCGACATCTTCTTGCGGTCGGGGTCGAGGATCCAGCCCGAGAGCATGGCGTGCGTCCAGGGGGTGACGCCGTTCTCGTAGTGGGCCCGCACCACGCGGGAGAACAGCCAGGTCCGGATGATCTCGTGCGCCTGCGTGCACAGGTCCATGGGGAAGACCCGCTGGAAGAGGTCGTCGTCGCTCTCCCACCCGCCCGCGATGTGCGGCGTGAGCGAGGACGTCGCCCAGGTGTCCATCACGTCGGGATCGCCGACGAACCCGCCGGGCGCGCCGCGGCGGGCCGGGTCGTAGCCACGCGGCGCGTCGGTCGACGGGTCGACGGGCAGCTCGGCCTCGCTCGGCATCAGCGGGTGGGCGTAGTCGGGCTCCCCGTCGTCGTCGAGGGGGTACCAGACCGGGAACGGGATCCCGAAGAAGCGCTGGCGGGAGATCAGCCAGTCGCCGTTCAGGCCGCCGACCCAGTTGTCGTAGCGGTGGCGCATGTGGGCGGGCACCCAGGTGATCTCCGCCCCGCGCTCGAGCATCTCGGTGCGCAGCTCGGCGTCGCGACCGCCGTTGCGGATGTACCACTGGCGGGTCGCCACGATCTCGAGGGGCTTGTCGCCCTTCTCGAAGAAGTTGGCCATCCTCTGTGTCGGCTGCGGCTCGCCGTCCAGGTCCCCGCTCTCGCGCAGCATGGCGACCATCTCCTCCCGCGAGGAGAAGACCGTCTTGCCGGCCAGCCGCTGATAGGCCTCGTCGACGTCCACCAGCCACGGCGGGGTCTCACGGACGAATCGGCCGTCACGACCGATCACGGTGCGCACCGGCAGCTGCAGCTCGCGCCACCAGGTCACGTCGGTCAGGTCGCCGAAGGTGCAGCACATGGCGATCCCGGCGCCCTTGTCCATCTCGGCCCCCGGGTGCGCCAGCACCGGGATCTCGACACCGAAGACCGGTGAGGTCACCGTGGTCCCCACCAGGGCGGCGTACCGCTCGTCGTCGGGGTGGGCGATGAGCGCGACGGCGCTGGCGATCAGCTCGGGACGGGTGGTCTCGACGTGGACCCGGGCGCCACCGGCGCCGTGGTAGGCGATGCGGTGGTAGGCACCGGGGTAGTCACGAGCCTCCAGCTCGGCCTGGGCGACCGCCGTCTGGAAGGTGACGTCCCACAGCGTGGGCGCCTCCTGGAGGTAGGCCTCACCGCGGGCGACGTTGCGCAGGAAGGCGCGCTGGCTCGCCACCTGCGCCCTCGGCCCGATGGTGGTGTAGTGCTGCGACCAGTCGACGGAGAGCCCCAGCGTGCGCCACAGGGACTCGAAGACCTGCTCGTCCTCCACCACGAGCTGCTCGCAGAGCTCGATGAAGTTGGGGCGGCTGATCGAGATCTGCCTCTTGGGGTCCGGCTTCTGCGGCGCGGTGAAGTCGGCGTCGTAGGGCAGGGAGGGGTCGCAGCGCACCCCGAAGTAGTTCTGCACCCGCCGTTCGGTGGGCAGACCGTTGTCGTCCCAGCCCATCGGGTAGAACACCGACTTCCCGCACATCCGCTGGTAGCGGGCGATCAGGTCGGTGTGGGTGTAGGAGAACACGTGACCCACGTGCAGGCTGCCGCTGACCGTCGGCGGTGGGGTGTCGATGCTGAAGACGTTCTCGCGGGGCTGGGTGCGGTCGAAGGCGTAGGTGTCGTCGTCCTTCCAGCGCTGTGACCAGGTCTTCTCCAGTCCCTCCAGGGCCGGCTTGTCCGGTACGACGACGGCGCCCGCGCGAGGGCTCGTCGGATCCGGTGCCGGGTGCGCTGAGAGGTCGGTCATGACGACGAGCCTACGGCGCGAACTCACCTCCGCCGGGGCCGCCCTGCCACCCGCACTGCCACGCGCCCTGCCACTGGCCCGAGCCCCGGATGCGCGGTGGTGGGACGCGGGGCCTCCTGCGCGCGCGGGCTGGTCGGTGCGCGCCGTAGCCTGCGGTGATGGCAGCGACGTCGGTCGGGCTCACCTTCACCGAGGACCCCGCATGGTTCCTGGCGCGGGCCGGAGACCTGCTGGCGGCGGACCCGGTGCTGACCACCGTCGTGGGGTCCTCCACCCGCCGCCTCGCGCTCACGGGGGAGCCGGCGCCCGACGGGGTGCCCCGCTGGTGGGCGCTGGTGCACGTCGGCGGGGAGCTGGTCTCGGTCGCGATGCGCACCATGCCGGGTCCGCCGTGGGCGGCCTACCTGCTGGCCATGCCCGATGACGCCGCCCGGGCCCTCGCGCGCGCCCTGCACGCGCGCGGGGAGCACCTGGGCGCGGTCAACGGCTTCCTGCCGGCCACCCGGGTGCTGGCCGAGGAGACGGCCCGGCTGCGCGGTGAGCGGGCCTGGGTGCGCGACCACCATCGTCTGCACCGCCTCGGAGACCTCACCGCTGCGCGGCCGACCCCGGGACGGCTGCGACCGGTCCGCGACGAGGCCGTCGACCTGGCCGTCGCGGCGGACTGGCTCGGGGTCTTCCACGCCGAGGCCGACCGGCAGGCCGGGCGCGCGCCCGACCCCGAGAGCGAGGGCGAGTCGATCGGGGTCGAGACGGCGCGTCGCCGGGTGGCGGCGGGGGAGCTGTGGTTCTGGGAGGTCGGCGGCGTCCCGGTGCACCTGAGCGGGGCCACACCACCCGCCGACGGCGTCGTGCGCGTCGGGCCGGTCTTCACCCCGCGGGAGCACCGAGGGCGCGGCTACGCCAGCGCAGCGGTCCGCGCGGTGTGCGCGCTGCTGCGGCGCGACGGCGACGACGTCTGTCTCTTCACCGACCTGGCCAACCCGACGTCGAACAAGATCTACGCCGACCTCGGGTTCGAGGCCCACGCCGACACGGCCGGCTTCCGGATCGGTCGCTGAGCAGACGCGACGGGGACCTCCCCGGGCTCGGGTCGTGATGACAGACTCGGGTCCTGATGACCGACACACCGACCCCCCTCGACGCCCCGCGCCTCGCGCAGACCTACGCCGAGGTCGAGGACGCCCTGCTCTCGCGGTGGCCCGAGACGCGGCTCGAACCGTCGCTGGACCGCATCCGCGCCTTCGTGGAGCTCCTCGGTGACCCGCAGCTGGCCTATCCGGTGATCCACCTGACCGGCACGAACGGCAAGACCTCGACGTCGCGGATGATCGACGCGCTGCTGCTGGCTCTCGACCTGCGCACCGGGAGGTTCACCAGCCCCCACGTGGAGCGGATGAGCGAGCGGATCAGCCTCGACGGGGTCCCGCTCGACGACGAGGGCTTCGTGCGCGCCTTCAACGACGTGGCGCCGTACACGCACCTGGTCGACGAGGCGGAGGCCCACCCGTTGTCGTTCTTCGAGACCGTCGTCGGCATGGCGTACGCCGCCTTCGCCGACGCCCCCGTCGACGTCGCGGTCGTCGAGGTCGGGATGGGCGGCTCGTGGGACGCGACCAACGTCGTGGACGCTCCGGTGTCGGTGATGCTCCCGATCGCGGTCGACCACGCCAAGTACCTCGGCGACTCGCCCGCCGCCATCGCCCAGGAGAAGGCCGGCATCATCAAGCCCGGCGCGACCGTCGTGGTCGCCCAGCAGAGCGCCGAGGTCGCGGCGGTGCTGCTCGAGCGCGCGAGCGAGGTCGGGGCCACGCTGGCCCGTGAGGGTCTCGAGTTCGCTCTGGTCGACCGCGTCCCGGCGGTCGGTGGTCAGATGATCGCGCTGCAGGGACTGCGCGCGCGCTACGACGAGGTCTTCCTGCCGCTGTACGGGGCCCACCAGGCCCGCAACGCCGCGCTGGCGCTGGCCGCGGTCGAGGCGTTCGCCGGTGACCAGCCGCTCGACGAGGAGCTGGTGCGCACCGCCTTCGCGGGCGTCTCGTCGCCGGCCCGTCTGGAGGTCGTGCGCCGCAGCCCGACGATCGTGCTCGACGCCGCCCACAACCCGCACGGGGCGCAGGCGCTCGCCGAGGCGCTCGAGGACTCGTTCTCCTTCGCCCCCCTGATCGGCGTCGTGGGTGTGATGGACGACAAGGACGCCGAGGGTCTGCTCGCCGCGCTCGAGCCCCATCTCGCCCACGTGATCTGCACCCAGAACGCCAGCTCGCGCGCGATGTCGGCGCTCGACCTGGCCGAGGTCGCGCGGACCGTCTTCGACGAGGACAAGGTCACCGTCGAGCCACGTCTGGCCGACGCGATCGACGCGGCGGCCGCGCTCGCCGAGGCGGGGGAGGCCTTCGGTGACCCGCTCGGCTCGGGGGCGGTGCTGGTGACCGGGTCGGTCGTCACCGCCGGGGAGGCGCGGACCCTGCTCCTGCCGCGCGCTGCTCGTGACGAGGCCCGCGCATGAGCGACCAGACCGCGCCCGCGGCCCGCCCGGCCCGCTCGCCCAAGCGCGGCATGTGCGCGGCCGTGCTCTCCCTCGAGGCGATCACACTCGGTCTCACGACGCCGGTGATGATCGTGGTCGCCGGGGTCTCGCCCGGGGTCGCCCTGCCCGTCGGCCTGGGACTGGCCCTGGCCTGCCTGCTGCTCGCCGGGGCGCTGCGTCGGCCGTGGGCCTACGGCGCCGGCTGGGGCGTCCAGGTCGCGGCCGTCGGGCTCGGCGTGGTCGTGACCATCATGTTCGTGCTCGGGATGATCTTCGCCGCACTGTGGGCCGGTGCGGTGTTCCTCGGCACCAAGATCGAGCGGGAGCGCGCGGCCGCCTACGAGGCCTTCGATGCGCGTCGGGGCGAGACGGGGCCCGACGGGGCGGGTGCCTGAGCTGGTCTAGACCGCGATGCTCCTCCGCGCAGAAGACGCCCCGCGGCCAGCGAGGACGGCCTAGCGTCCCGGTGGTGTCCTCCGCGTGCCCCTGCCTGGCCCTGACCTACGTCAGCTCGGCCACCTCGCTGCTCCAGCCCGTGGACCTCGTCGCGCTGCTGGGTCAGGCTCGTACGGCGAACCAGGACCGGGGGATCACCGGCATGCTGCTCTACCGCGACGGCAACATCATCCAGGTCCTCGAGGGTGAGGAGGACGCCGTCGAGCGGACGTTCTCGCGGATCTCGGTCGACCAGCGACACCGGGGCGTGCTGGTGCTCCAGCGCGAGCAGCAGCCGCGGCGCTTCTTCGCGCAGTGGTCGATGGGCTTCCGCGACGTCGCGGGCGCGGCGTACGGCGTCGAGGGCTACTCGCGCTTCCTCACCGAGCCGGTCTTCCGGGGCCTGGGCGACGCGGCACCGGCGGCGGCTGCCCTGCTGGCGCTCTTCCGCGACACGATGCGCTGAGCGCAGGGCGGGCGCGGACCCCGGCTCAGGAGGTCGCCTCCAGGGCGCCGACCAGCGCCCGGAGGGCGGCAGCCAGCTCGTCGTCGCCGACGCCACCGAAGCCGACGACCAGCCCCGCGAGGTCGGACTCCCGGCCGTAGTCGGCGAGCAGGTTGACCTCGAACCCCAGGCTCCGGACCTCGTCGCGCACGAGGCGGGCGCGGACGTGGTCGAGCAGCCAGGTCGTGTACATGCCGGCCGCAGGCCCGGCGAGGTCGGCGTACGGCTCCAGGGCGGCGACCACCCGGGGGGCTCGGGCGGCGTAGACGCGGCGGGCGCTGCGCACCGAGCGGTCGACGTAGCCCTCGTCGAGCAAGGTGGCGAACGCGTGCTGGACCGCCCACGCGGGACCTTCGTGGGTGACCCGGCGGTGCTCGTCCACGAGGTCGGTCGAGCGGTCAGGGGCGACGAGCCAACCCAGGCGCAGCCCCGGGGACACGGTCTTCGAGGCCGTGCCCAGGTAGGCGACCTGGTCACGGTCGAGCGCGGCGAGCGCGGGGACCGGCGCGACGTCGTAGCGGAGCTCGGAGTCGTAGTCGTCCTCGACGACCAGGCAGTCGGCCCGGCGGGCCGCGTCGAGCAGGGCGACCCGGTCCGCCGCAGGCATCACCCGGCCGAGCGGGTGCTGGTGGGCCGGCGTCACGTACGCCGCTGCGCAACCCCGCAGCTCGTCGATCGGGCCCGTGGCCGACAGGGGGCGGACCGCGCGACCAGCCGCCCCAGCCACGGCCACCGCGGCCCGGTAACCCGGGTCCTCGACGCCGACCGCACCGTCGGGCAGGTGATGGAGCAGCAGGCGGAGCCCGTCGACCGTGCCCTGGATGATCCTGATGTCGTCGGCGTCGACGAGGAGTCCGCGGGTCCGGGCCAGGTAGGCGGCCAGTGCCTCGCGGAGCACGGGCAGACCGCGGTGGTCCGGGTAGCCGCGCGGCGGGGTCGCGACCGAGGTCGCCCGCCACGCCCGGCGCCACGCCGGCGCGAGCCGGGGATCGGTCCAGGGCGTGCCGGCGTCGAGCCGCACGAGCTCGCCCGCGACCGGTGCGTCCCCCCGGGACCAGCGGGAGGGCCGGGCAAGCACCTGCGGGGGCGCGGACCGGCGGTGGACGGGAGCGACGAAGGTGCCCGCACCTCGTCTGGTCTCCACCCAGCCCTCCGCGACCAGCTGGTCGTAGCCCTGGTCGGTGACCGAGCGGGAGGTGCCGAGGTCGGCCGCGAGAGCGCGGCTGCTGGGCAGCCGCCCACCGGGAGGCAGCACCCCGCTCACGATCAGCGCGCGGACCTGGTCGGCGAGCTGCACCCCGAGCGACACCGGCAGCGCGCGGTCCAGGGTGACGGCCAGCGGGAAGGGCACGGGCTTCTCGTTCTCGTGAGGAGTGGTCTGCCAGAAGTGAGCTCGACTGGCCCGTGACGCCGGACCATTCTGAGGGCAGGCTAAGGCCATGACGCACCGCACAGGCCATGCCCGTCCGCTGTCGGCGACCGCGAGGACGACGGCGACCCGGTCGCGCGAGCGGATGCAGGACGACCGGTCGGCGCTGCACGCGGTCCTCGGGCAGGCCCTCGTCGGGCACGTCGGTCTGAGCCTGCCCGACCACCCGGTGGTGATGCCGATGGCGGTGGCGCTCGACGTCGACGGTCCCGACCTGGGCGGCACGCTCTACCTGCACGGTTCGGTCGGGTCGGGCTGGCTGCGTGAGATCGCGGGCGCGACGGTGTGCGTCACCGTGACCGAGCTCGACGCGCTGGTGCTCGCGCGCTCGGCCATGCACCACTCGATGAACTTCCGGTGTGCGGTCGTGATCGGGCGGGCCCGGCTGGTCGACGACGACGACGAGCGCGCGAGGGCCCTGGACCGCGTGGTCGACCAGGTCGTCCCCGGGCGGGCCTCGACGCTGCGGCCGCACACCCGGCGCGAGCTCGCCGCGACGCTGGTCGTCGCCGTGCCCCTGGCCGAGGCCTCGTTGAAGGTCCGCAGCGGCGGTCCGAACGACGACCCGGCGGACGACGACGCCGCGGTCTGGAGCGGTCACGTGCCGCTGCGGACGGTCGCCGATGCCGCCGTGAGCGCTCCCGGGGTCGAGGCAGTGACGCCGGACGACGTGCTGCGGCGGGTGGCCGACCTCGCGGGCCCCACGGTGGCGATGTCCTAGGCTCGCGTCATGACCCAGCGCACCCTCGTCCTGCTCAAGCCCGACACGGTCCGCCGCGGACTGGTCGGCGAGGTGCTGGGGCGCTTCGAGGCCAAGGGCCTGCGGATCGTGGCGCTCGAGCAGCGCACGATCGATGCCGCCACGGCCGACCAGCACTACGCCGAGCACGTCGAGCGGGACTTCTACCCGCCACTGCGCGAGTTCGTGACCAGCGGTCCGCTGCTCGCGCTGGTGCTGGAGGGTGACGAGGCGGTCGAGGTCGTACGAGCGCTCAACGGCGCCACCGACGGCCGCAAGGCCGCTCCCGGCACGATCCGCGGGGACCTGGCGCTGTCGAACCGGGAGAACCTCGTGCACGGCTCGGACTCCCCGGAGTCGGCCGAGCACGAGATCGGCCTGTGGTTCCCGGCCCTGTGAGACGGCCTCCGCACCGGCGCGCCTGACCACCTCGCCCGCTCCGAGCTGTGGACGGGCGGCGCCTCCACACCCGGCTGAGCACGCGACGAGGCCGGGGCCCGTGCGTTCCTAGATTCCTCAGCCATGAGGAGCGACGAGGCGGGCTGTGGCCTGGCGGGCGCGGCTGGCCCGGCGGGCGTGGCGGTGGGTGCGCCGCCGAGCGTCCCGCTGAGCGCCCCGTTGGGCGACCTCCACGACGCCACCGGGCGGTGGCTCGATCTTCGCGCCGACCTCGACGCCGCCCGGGCCGGGCTCGCCGGGCAGGGAGCGGCCGGGTTCGGTCCCGCCCTCGCCGGCCCGGTCCGGGCCTGGCTGGGTCGGTGGGACGACGACGTGGGCAGCCTCGCCGCCGTGGTGGACGACCTGGCCCGGAGCCTCCAGCGCACCGTCGAGGCCTACGAGGCGGTGGACGGCCAGGTGGCCTCCGCGATCGGGCGTCTGTCGCGATGAACGCGCTCGTGGCGATGCCCGCGCCCGTCCCGCCGCTGCCGGGGGATCCCGCGGTGGTGGCGTGGTGTGCGCAGGGCCTGCGTCGGGCTGGCGAACGTCTTGCCGAGGTCGCGGGCGAGGCCCGGGCACTGGGGCTCGCGCCGTGGCAGGGCGCCGCCGGCACGGCGTACCGAGTGGCGGGCGGGGCGGGTGCGGAGGTGGCGCGCCGACTCGGCGAGGGTCTCGTCGTCGCGGCGACCGAGGTGCTGCGCCATGCCGAGGGGCTGGCCGAGCTCGCGCGGGCTCGCCACGAGCTGGAGGCGGGCCGTGCTGCGCTGGTCGAGGAGGTGGCGGCCCTGCGCTCGTCCCTGAGGCTCGCGGTCGACGGGCTCGAGGCGGTCCGAGTGGCCGACCTCGCCGCGCGGGTGCACGCGGCCGACGCCGAGGTCGCCGAGTGGCGCGCCGCGGCGCAGGCGCTCGAGGCATCCCTGCGCGCCCTGGTCGGCGCCGCACCGGTGACCGGTGCCGTCCCTGCGACCAGCCCCGTCGCCGGCACCCAGGACCCCGTCGCGGTGGCGCGGTGGTGGGACGCCCTCAGCGCAGCCGAGCAGCGTGACCTGAGCGGCCAGCCCTGGGTCGGCTCGCTGGACGGTGTGCCGGCCTGGGCCCGCGACCGCGCGAACCGGACCCGGCTCGCGCTCGATCTCGCCGCCGGCGACGGCATCCTCACCGCAGCCGGCGGTCTGCTGGCACCCGCGTGGTTGCGCGCCGCACGCGAGACCGCGCGCGCACTCGCGCGTGCCGAGGGACGACTCGACCCTCGTACGGGCCGGCCGGTCGAGGTCGTGCTCCACCTCTACGACCCGACCGCGTTCGGGGGTGACGGCCGGGTCGCGCTGTCCTACGGCGACCCTGGGACGGCCGACCACGTGGTCCTGCAGGTGCCGGGTCTGGGCACCGACGCCGCCGACGTGGTGGCGGCCGGTGACCGCGCGTGGGCGTTGTACGCCGCGTCGCGCGCGGACGACGGGGACTCCGTCGCGGAGCTGGCGTGGCTGGGCTACGACGCCCCGGACAACCCGCTCGGTGACCTCGACCTCGTCGGTGTCACGGACGACCGGCTGGCCCGCGAGGGTGGAGCGCTCCTGGGCGCTGCGGTGGCCGGGCTGCGCGCAGCCCGCGACACCCCGGTCCACCTCACCGCCGTCGGCCACAGCTACGGCTCGACCACCGTCGCGCAGGGGGCCGCAGGGCCCGGCGTCGACGCCGACGACCTCGTGCTGCTCGGCAGCCCCGGCCCCGGTGGCGGCATCGACGGGGCCGACGACCTCGGGCTGGACCCTGGACACGTGTGGGTCGGCACCGCCTCCAGCGACCCGGTGGGGCACCTGGGCGGGCAGGGCTGGCTGGGCGGGGGGCCACTGGGACCCGATCCGGCGGGGGAGGAGTTCGGGGCGAACCGGTTCAGGGCGGAGGACCGCGACCGCCAGGTCGGCGTGGACTGGTCCTCCGACCAGCACGGCGGCTACTGGGACCCCGGCTCCGAGTCGCTGGACAACCTGGTGCAGATCACGACCGGCGACGCCGACGAGGTGACGACCGCCGCGCACCGCTACGACCCCTGGTGGCGGCCTCCCGTCGACCCCGAGGCCTCCCGTCCCCTGGCGGGTGCCGGCTGACGCCGGCCCCGCTCGTGACCGCTCGAGCCGGGATCTGCCGGTGGCCCCGTCGCGGTGGCGCGGTGGCAGGGCTGCCGGCTCTGGCTGGAACACCGCCTCCCACGACCGGTCGACAACCCCAGGGCGACCGCCATCTCGGTGACCGCGGCCTCCCCGACCAGCGGCGCCGCCGGCCCCGTCGACGTCAGTCCGTGCTCACCGAACCCGGCATGGAACGACGCCTCGTCCGGCGACCTCACCTCGTGGGCGATCGCCCGCTCCAGCGCGACCTGGATCTGCGCGACCTCCGCGGACCGGACACCGGCCTCCCGGGAGCGCAGCGCGTCGAGCCGGCCCTGGCGGGTCTGGTGACGGCGGGCCGACACGGCCCGGCGTGCCTGCGCGGTTGCGGGCCGTCTCGTCCCTAGGCTCGGTCGCGGGTGCGCTGAGGTGTGCGCGGTGTGCTCCCTTCCCCCGGACGTGCACCCCCGCTGCGAGGCAACTGCGATGGCGAACTCCCTGATCGGCCGTGACATGGCCGTCGACCTCGGCACCGCCAACACGCTCGTCTACGTGCGCCGACGAGGCGTGCTGCTCGACGAGCCCAGCGTCGTGGCGATGAACGACAGCACCGGCGAGGTGCTCGCCGTGGGGCACGAGGCGAAGCGGATGATCGGGCGCACGCCCGAGTCGATCTCGGCCATCCGCCCGCTGAAGGACGGCGTGATCGCCGACTTCGAGGCGACCGAGCAGATGCTCCGGTTCTTCATCCACCAGGTGCACCGGCGGCGCTACTTCGCCAAGCCGCGCATGGTGATCTGCGTGCCGAGCGGCATCACGGCCGTCGAGCAGCGCGCCGTCAAGGAGGCCGGCTACCAGGCCGGTGCCCGCCGCGTCTACATCATCGAGGAGCCGATGGCCGCCGCCATCGGCGCCGGCCTGCCCGTGCACCGCCCGACCGGCAACATGGTCGTCGACGTCGGCGGCGGCACGACCGAGGTCGCGGTGATCAGCCTCGGCGGGATCGTCACGTCGCTGTCGATCCGCACGGCGGGCGACGACCTCGACCAGTCCATCGTGGCGTGGATGAAGAAGGAGTACTCCCTGATGCTGGGGGAGCGCACCGCCGAGGAGGTCAAGATGACCCTCGGGTCGGCCTTCCCGATGACGACGGAGCCCGAGGCGGAGATCCGGGGGCGCGACATGGTCTCGGGCCTGCCGCGCACCGTCACCGTCTCCAGCGCCGAGATCCGCCAGGCGCTCGAGGAGCCGCTGCACGACATCGTCGACGCCGTGCGCGCGACGCTCGACCAGACCCCGCCGGAGCTGGCCGGCGACATCATGGACCGCGGCATCGTCCTGACCGGCGGCGGGGCGCTGCTCCGCGGCCTCGACGAGCGGCTGCGCCACGAGACCGGCATGCCCGTCCACGTCGCCGAGAACCCGCTGACCTCCGTCGCGATGGGTGCCGGACGCTGCGTGGAGGAGTTCGAGGCCCTGCACCAGGTGCTGGTCTCGGACTCGAGGCGCGGCTGATGGCCCAGCTGCTCACCCGCGTCCCGACCTGGTCGTCGAGCCGGCGACCCCGCAGCGGCCGCCGCGACTGGGGGCGCGACCCGCTCGGGTCGAGCCGTCGGCCCCCGACGTCGCTCGTCGTGGCCCTGGTGATGGCCTGCGCGAGCGTGATGGCGCTCGACGCCACGGGAGGAGACTCCTCGCCCGTCGAGCCCGTACGCCGGGTCGTGGGCGAGGCCTTCGGGCCGGCCGAGGCCGCCGCCGCGGCTCTGGTGCGCCCTGTCGCCTCGGTGCCCGGCTGGTTCCGCAGCCGCGAGTCCCTCGCCGCTCAGGTCTCCGACCTGGAGCAGACCAACGCCGACCTGCGTGCGCAGGTCAACACCGCGCCCTACGACCGCAACCGGCTCGCCGAGCTGGAGGGCCTGACCACCTCGGCGCGCGACCTCGGTCAGACCCTCGTGCCGGCCCGTGTGGTGGGCTACGGGCCCTCGCAGTCCTTCGAGCGCACCGTGACGATCGACGCCGGCTCGACCTCCGGGCTCGGCCCGGACATGACCGTGGTCAACGACGACGGCCTCGTCGGACGCGTCCTGCGGGTCACCGGGACCTCGGCGACGGTGCTGCTCGTGGTCGACCCCGGCTCGACCGTGGGTGCGCGGGTGGGGGAGTCGATGGAGATGGGCTTCCTGCGTGGCAGCGGTTCGATCGGCGACGACGCTCGGCTGGACCTCGAGCTGATGGACGAGGCCGAGACCCCGGCCAAGGGCGACACCGTCGTGACCTGGGGCAGCAAGAACGGGGCACCGTACGCCTCGGGCGTGCCGGTCGGACAGGTCGTGGCGGTCTACGCCAGCCTGCGCGAGTCCTCCCAGCGTGCGGTGATCGAGCCGTTCGTCGACGTCGGTTCGATCGACGTGGTCGGGGTGGTCGTGCCGTCGGGCTCGACCAGCGACCGCGGCGTCATCGAGGCCGACGGGAGCCTGCGGTGAGCGTGGTGCGGGTGCTCGTCGCCTCGGTGGTGATCGTGGTGGCCGCGGTGCTGCAGGTCTCCGTGCTCTCCCACGTGGCCTGGCACGGTGTGGTGCCCGATCTCGTGCTGCTGGTCGTCGTCGCCTCAGGACTGGTGCGCGGCGCCCCGTTCGCCATGGTGCTCGGCTTCGCTGCCGGCCTCCTGGTCGACCTGGCACCTCCCGCCGGCCACGTCGCCGGACGCTGGGCGCTGGCCCTCGTCGTCGTCGGCTACGTCGCCGGGCAGGTCAGCCGCGAGTCCCGTCCGGGAGCGGGTGCCGTCGTCGCGACCGTCGCGGCCTGCTCGATGCTGGGCACCAGCGTGTACGTGCTCTCCGGACCGCTGCTGGGCGACCCGATCGCCTCGGTCGGCGGCGTCCTGGGCGTGCTGGGCATCAGCCTGCTGCTCGACGTGCTGCTCACACCGCTGGTGCTCCCGCCGCTGATGGCCATGTTCGACCGGCTCCGACCCTCACGGGTCCCGTCGTGGCAGCGGTGATCTCGTGGCGGAGGTGAGCCAGGCCCGCCGCAGCCGGCTGCGGCTCGTGGTGGTGCAGGCACTCGTGTTCTCCCTGTTCGCGACCCTCTTCGTGCGCCTCTACTACCTCCAGGTGGTGACGGGCGAGGAGTACACCGCCCGTGCCGCCGCGCAGTCGGTGCGCGAGATCGTGGTGCAGCCCCAACGCGGTCTGATCGTCGACGACCAAGGTCGTCCGCTCGTGGCCAATCGCCGCTCCTGGGTGGTCTCGGTGGACCGCACGATCCTCGACAAGCTCGCCGCGTCGGCGCGGACCAAGCTGCTCGAGCGGCTGGCCGGAGAGCTGGACACCCGGCCGCAGCGGCTGGACGCGCAGCTGGCCACCTGCGGGGACGCGAGCAGCGTCGCCGGACGCTGCTGGAACGGGTCGCCCTACCAGCCGGTCCCCGTGGCCTCGGACGTCGACGAGGCGGTCTCCCTGCGCATCCTCGAGCAGCCCGAGGACTTCCCGGCCGTGGTGGTCGACCAGCAGAGCGTGCGCTCCTACCCCCGTCCCTTCGGCGTCAACGCCGCCCACCTGCTGGGCTACCTCTCGCCGATCACCGGAGACGAGCTCGACGCTGCGGAGACGTCCGGCGACCGGTCGGTCAACGGGGCCTCGGTGGTGGGCCGGGCCGGCGTGGAGAAGGAGTACGACACCTGGTTGCGCGGCATGCCGGGCTACCGGAGCGTGGCCGTCGACTCGATGGGTCGGGTGCTCGGCGACGACGGCGCCCTGGCCAGCCAGCCCGGCGACACCCTCGTGACCTCGATCGACGCCAAGGTCCAGGGCGTCGTGGAGAAGCAGCTCGCCGAGGCGATCAGGACCGCCCGCGGCACCGTCGACCCCGTCACCGGGACGCCGTACGTCGCAGACTCGGGCGCCGCCGTGGTGCTCGAGGCCGACACCGGTCGCGTGGTCGCGATGGCCAGCCAGCCGACGTACGACCCGGGGGTGTGGGTCGGCGGGATCAGCGACGAGGAGCTGGCCCACCTCTACTCCGCGAAGGCCGGGACGCCGCTGCTCGGGCGCGCCACCCAGGGCCAGTTCGCCCCCGGCTCGACCTGGAAGCCGTTCATGACGGCCGGAGCCCTGACCCACGGCTACACCACCGACACGCGCCTGGACTGCTCGTCGGGCCTGACCGTCGGCAACCGCACCTTCAAGAACTACGAGTCGGGCGCCTACGGCTTCATCGGCTTCGACAAGGCCCTCGAGGTCTCGTGCAACACGTTCTTCTACCGCATCGGCTACGACTTCTGGCAGCGTCTGGGCTCCGACGTCGACGACGTCGACGCCCCGGACCCGCTGGTCTCCGAGGCCAAGGAGTTCGGGTTCGGCTCGCCGACGGGCATCGACCTGCCGGGGGAGGCCTCGGGGCGGATCGCGGACCGGGAGTGGAAGCTGGCCTACTACCGCCAGATGAAGGGCTACTACTGCGACATCGCCGGCTCACCCCAGGACGGCGAGACCAGCGACTTCGTCTACCTGTTCGCGCGGGAGTTCTGCGCGGAGGGCTACGCCTACCGCGCGGGCGACGCGGTCAACTTCGCCATCGGTCAGGGCGACACCATCGTCACCCCGCTCCAGCTCGCCCGCGCCTACGGCGCCCTGGCCAACGGAGGCACGCTCTACGAGCCGCGGGTGGCCAAGGCGGTCGTGGCCACCGACGGCACCGTGATCAAGCGCATCGACCCGGTGGTGTCCGCCCAGGTCGACGTGCCGAAGGCGACCCTGGACTACATCGACGGCGCGCTCCAGGGCGTGACCAGCGTGGGCACCATGGCCTGGCGGATGATCGGCTTCCCGCTCGACCAGGTGCCGATCCGGTCCAAGACCGGCTCGGCGGAGGTGTACGGCAAGCAGTCCACCTCGTGGGTGGCCTCCTACTCGAAGGACTACGTCGTGGTGATGATGGTCAGCCAGGGTGGCACCGGGTCCGGCACGTCGGGGCCCTTCGTGCGCGCGATCTGGGAGTCGCTGTACGGCGTCCAGGGCGAGCAGGTGCACCCCTCCCAGGCCGCCATCGCGGGCACCACGCCTCCGAGGCGGCTCCCCACCTTCGCCCGTGACGGCTCGATCGTCCCCCCGCCGCGCACGGACGCCCGATGAGCACCCGCACCCCGCCTGCGCCGACCGCGCTCACCGTGCCGCGTCTCGACTGGGTCCTGCTCGCGAGCGTGCTCGCGCTCGGGGTGCTCGGCTGCCTCCTGGTCTGGTCGGCCAGCAGCGACGGTGCGGGGCCACGCTCGAGCGGGGCGACGGCCTATCTCGAGCGCCAGGTCGTCAACGTCGCGATCGGGCTCGTGCTGCTCGTGGTGGTCACCGTGAGCGACCACCGGTGGGTGCGCATCGTCGCCCCGGCGGTCTACGTCGCCTCCGTCGCCGGCCTGGTGCTCGTCCTGGTCATGGGCACCACGATCAACGGCTCGCGTTCCTGGCTGATGGTCGCCGGCACCTCCGTGCAACCCTCGGAGTTCGCCAAGCTCGCGGTCGTGATCGGGATGGCCCTCGTGGTCGCCGAACGCACCGAGGGCCGGTGGCGCGCGCGCGTCGGCCTGGTCGACGTGGTGCTGATGCTCGCAGTGGCCGGGGTCCCGGCGTTGCTGATCCTCGCCCAGCCCGACCTCGGCACGATGCTCGTGCTCACCGCGACGGTCTTCGGTGTCCTGACCGTCTCGGGGGCCCCGCGCCGCTGGCTGCTGCTGCTCGCGGCGGGTGGGGTGACCGCGGCGCTGGCAGCGGTGGCCTCCGGGGTCCTCGCGGCCTACCAGGTCGACCGCTTCCTGGCCTTCACCAACCCCGACCTGGACCCCCGCGGCGCGGGCTACAACGTCGAGCAGGCCCGGATCGCCGTCGGCAACGGTGGGCTGTTCGGCCAGGGCCTCTTCGACGGCTCGCAGACCCGTTCGGGTTTCGTGCCCGAGCAGCACACCGACTTCGTGTTCACCGTCGCCGGCGAGGAGCTCGGCCTGGTCGGCGCCGGCCTGCTGATCCTGCTGCTGGCGGTGGTGCTGTGGCGCGCCCTGCGCATCGCGATCGCCGCCGACGACCTCTTCGGCCGTCTCGCCGCCGCCGGGATCGCCTGCTGGTTCGGCTTCCAGGCCTTCCAGAACATCGGCATGTGCCTGGGCATCATGCCCGTCACCGGCGTCCCGCTGCCCTTCGTCTCCTACGGCGGCAGCTCCATGTTCGCCGGCATGCTCGCCGTCGGCCTGCTGCAGAACATCCACCTGCGCTCCGCCGCCGCCCCCCGCGCTCGGCTCCGTCCGGTCCCGGCGCGGGCCCTGGCTCGCTCCTGACCAGCACGGCCTCGACGTCCTGCGCCGAGGCCGAGTGGAGCCGGACGTCACCGCGTGAGGAGCCGTCCCCGCGGATGCGTCCGGGCGGGTCCGGCGGGAATCGACGCCTCGTGAGGGTCGGGCATCTGAGGACGCCGAATAGCGCGTCAGGGGATGCCCGACCTCGCCGCCAACGCCCTCACGCACGACCGAACCCGACCCGTCGACGGCTGCCGATCGCCGCGACCGACGGAGGCGGCCGGGTCGCCAGCCCGGGTCAGGGGAACTCGGGCACGTAGCTCGGCTCGCCCGACCTGCTGGCGTCGACCTGGTCACCGGTGTCGTTGACGACGTGTCGGATCGTGCCCGCGTCGAGGTTGACGGTGAGCAGGTGGTGCATCGCCACCCCGGCCGTGACCGGCACCTCGAAGCCGCGCGCGGAGACGATGTCGGGGTTGTTGCGGTTGAAGACGTAGGACCCGCCGCCCCACAGCTCGTGGCGCTGCACGCGGTCCGCGACCTTGTAGCCGGCCCATCCGAGCGTGCCGTCGGGCCGCTGCCAGTCCGCCTGCGTCGGGGGGTCGTAGGGCAGCTCGTTCTGGTAGAGCACGACCTGGCCGTCCTCGCCGCGCCAGAGGGTGTTGAACTGCTGGTAGTGCTCCACGAACAGTCCCGTGGCGGTGACGTCGTCGCCGTTCACGATCACGCCGTTGCGTCCGACGTTGGTGTTCCACCGGTCGGTGTCGCCGGTCGCGCCGGCCGTGAACCCTTCGACACCGTGGTCGGCGCGCCAGACCCAGGTGTGGTCGACGAGGACGTGGTCGGCGTCGATGCGCATCGAGACGGTCGCCCGACCGACGTGCGGTCCGCCGACGCGGAAGTAGACGTCGCTGAGGGTCAGCGGGTCGGCGGCGTTCGAGGAGCGCGACCCCCGGCCGCCGCGGCTGCCCGGCTGGCCGACGGCCAGCAGCGTCGGCGAGAGCTGCCGACCGGCGTCGATGGTCACCCCGGCCACGACGATGCCGGCGCGGTCGCGCACCTGCATCGGCACCGCGCCGCCGCGGGCGGTGAGCGTGGCGTGGCCGAGGCCGAGGACGACGGTTCCTGCGCGCTTGACCTCGATCGAGCGGGCGACGTCGTAGATCCCGGGCGTGAGCAGCAGGTTTCGACCCCGGGCCAGGGCCCTGTTCATGGCCCGGACGCTGTCACCGGGCGCGGCGACGTAGAACTGCGACAGCGCGATCGTGCGGCCCGCAGCGCTGCCGGTGGTCCAGCTCGTCCCGCGCGTGTCCCGGGCGGCGTCCGGCACCGTGACGCCGTACCCGCCTCGGCGGCCGACGACGAGGTACGGCTTCTCCCGGCTGACGGGGGTCTGCGCCAGCGTGGTGTACGGCGGGTCCGGGAACGTCGCGTCGTCCGGGGCGCCGACGACGCCGGAGAAGACCTGGTTCCACACACCGTTGGACCACGAGCCGATCTCGGAGTTGCGCGTGAGGTACTGCTGCTGCGAGCCGTTGACCACGTCGCCGGCCCGGGAGTCGGCCAGGAAGCCACCGCTGGCGAACTGCGGGCCCGCGGTGCAGTAGTCCATCAGCGACAGGGTGCCGCCGACGACGTCGACGCGCCGCAACGAGGCGGCCTGCGAGGCAGCCCAGAAGTTGGCGCTCTGGCGGCAGCCGTCCTGGCCCGTGCCGTTGACGTCGATCGTGAGGTTGGACAGGGTCCGCCAGAAGTTGTCCAGCGCGAGGCAGCTCTCGCCGCCGTTGCCGTCGGGGCGGCAGCGGTTGTAGACCTCGACCTTGCCGTTGATCACGACGTCGGACGGTGAGGTGCCGAGGCCGGCGACCTCGGTGTAGTAGCCGACCTGGATCTGCAGCGGCTCCTCGTCGGTGCCGTACGTGCCGGGCCGGAAGAGCAGGCTCCACCGGTTGGTGCCCATCTCGTCGTCGACCTGCTCGGCGGTGATCTCGTCGACGGTCGCCTGGATGTCGGCCGTCGGCATGCTCGGGTCGAAGACCAGGACGTGGCTCCCGAGGTCGCGCTCGACCGGCGTCGCCCGGGGCGAGGGGCCGGCGATCGCCACCGCGGGACTGCTCAGCGCGAGGCCGGCGAGCGTGGTGCCCAGCGCGAGCAGCGCGCTGGTCAGCACCGGAAGGGGCGAGCGGATCATCGTGGGACCTCCGAGGCGACCGGCGGCGACCTGCCACCCGAGGGCGCGAGGCTAGCGCACCTGTGACGAGCGTCACACCCGACCCCAGGGGTGGGACAGGGGAGACGGGGCGAGGGCTCCGGGGTCGATCGAGAGGACCACGAACGCCGCCAGCAGCACCATCTCAACCGGTTGCAGTCCGAGCTCGAGGGGGCCGCCGAGGAAGATCGACGCGACCGCGATCACCGGGATCGTCAGCCCGATGGAGGCCATCGCGGAGCCGAACCCGAGGTTGAGCGCGATCTGCACCCGCTGCCGCGCCGCGGCGCGGGTCGCCGCGATGCTCTCCGGGGCGAGCACGAGCAGGGCGATGACGACACCGACGACGGCGTAGGGAAAGCCCAGGGCGGTCACGGCGCCCTTGATCGCCGGCGACTCGACCTTGGCCAGGCCCACCACGCTGACCAGGGCGACGACCAGGAGACCGAGGCTCATCAGCGCCTCACGGCCCGACGGCGGCTCGGCGTGGGCACCGCCCTCGTCCTCGTCGGTCACGAGATCGTCCTGCCGGTCCTGGGCGGCCTCGACGGGCAGGAAGAAGCCGCGGTGGCGCACGGTCTGGTGAACACGAACATCCGGTACAGGACCAGGGAGACGATCGCGGCGAAGGCCCGCTGCGGGCCGGAGAACTCCGGGCCTGCGGCGCTCGTCGTGAACCGGGGGAGCACCCGGGTCAGGCAGGCCCCGGCGCCCTCGGGGTTGGACCGGGCCAGGTGGTGGCGCAGCGCGCCGATCAGCAGGGCCAGCCCGACGACGCCGTCGAGGGACCATGACGGCCGCGAAGACCGTGTCGCGGGCCGGCGAGGCGACGTCCTGCCCGCCCGCGACCATCAGGGTCACGATCAGCCCGACCTCGATGGTCGTCACCGCGACGGCGAGGACCAGGGGCCCGAGGCTCGCCGACCCGGTGCGCGACGACCTCGGCATGGTGGACGGCAGCGAGCACCGCGCCGATCAGGAGGCCGCCGGCCACGACGTACGTCACGACCTCGGGGGCTCCTCTGGGGTGGCGCCCCCCGGTGAGCAGGAAGGAGCGGGGTCGGCCATGGGCCGAGCGTCGAGGCGTGAGCGAGGCCACCGGCTGCACAGCCCGTAGGGTTGGGCCCATGACCGAGTCCGTCTTCGCCCGCCTCGAGCCCCGCCTGGGATCGGTCTCCAAGCCGATCCAGTACGTCGGCGGCGAGCTCAACTCCACGCTGAAGGACTGGGACTGCGCCCCCGAGGGCCAGCCCACGGTCCGGTGGGCGCTGATGTACCCCGACGCCTACGAGGTCGGCCTGCCCAACCAGGGCGTCCAGATCCTCTACGAGGTGCTCAACGAGCGCGACTGGATCCTTGCCGAGCGCACCTACGCGGTGTGGCCGGACATGGAGGAGATCATGCGTGCCGAGGACATCCCGCAGTTCACCGTCGACGCCCACCGGCCGGTGCGCGACTTCGACGTGCTCGGGGTCAGCTTCGCCACCGAGCTCGGCTACACCAACCTGCTCAACGCCCTCGACCTGGCGGGCATCCCCGTGCACGCCGACGAGCGCACCGACGAGCACCCGATCGTGCTCGCGGGCGGCCACGCGGCCTTCAATCCCGAGCCGGTCTCCGCCTTCATCGACGCCGCGGTGCTCGGCGACGGCGAGCAGGCCGTCCTCGCGATCTCCGACGTGCTGCGCGAGTGGAAGGGGGAGGGTCGCCCGGGCGGCCGGACCGAGCTGCTGCGGCGCCTCGCGGTCGGTGGCACCGTCTACGTGCCGGCCTTCTACGACGTCACGTACGCCGCCGACGCGACGATCGCCGCCGTCGTCCCCAACCGGGCGGGCATCCCGCACCGGGTCTCCAAGCACACGCTGATGGACCTCGACGCCTGGCCCTACCCGGCCAAGCCGCTGGTGCCGCTGGCCGAGACCGTCCACGAGCGGTTCAGCGTCGAGATCTTCCGCGGCTGCACCCGCGGCTGCCGGTTCTGCCAGGCCGGGATGATCACCCGACCGGTGCGCGAGCGCTCCATCACCACCATCGGCGCGATGGTCGAGCAGGGCATCAACGCCTCCGGCTTCGACGAGGTCGGCCTGCTCTCGCTCTCCTCGGCCGACCACACCGAGATCGGCGAGATGGCCGAGGACCTCGCGGACCGCTACGAGGGCACCAACGTGTCGCTGTCGCTGCCCAGCACCCGCGTCGACGCCTTCAACATCACCCTCGCCAACGAGTTCTCCCGCAACGGCCGGCGCTCGGGGCTGACCTTCGCACCCGAGGGCGGCTCGGAGCGCATGCGCAAGGTGATCAACAAGATGGTCTCCGAGGAGGACCTGATCCGCACGGTCGCCACGGCGTACTCCCACGGCTGGCGGCAGGTGAAGCTCTACTTCATGTGCGGCCTGCCGACCGAGACCGACGAGGACGTCCTCGAGATCGCCGACCTGGCCAAGAAGGTCATCGCCAAGGGCCGCGAGGTCTCGGGGCGCAACGACATCCGGTGCACCGTCTCGATCGGGGGGTTCGTGCCCAAGCCGCACACCCCGTTCCAGTGGGCCGCCCAGCTCGACCACGAGACCACCGACGAGCGGCTGCGCAAGCTGCGTGAGGACGTCCGCTCGGACAAGCGCTACGGACGTGCGATCGGTTTCCGCTACCACGACGGGAAGCCGGGCACGATCGAGGGACTGCTCTCCCGCGGCGACCGCCGGGTCGGCGCGGTCATCGAGCAGGCCTGGCGCGACGGCGCGCGGTTCGACGGCTGGAGCGAGCACTTCTCCTACGACCGCTGGGTCGGGGCGGCCCAGAAGGCCCTGGCCGGCACCGGGGTCGACGTCGCCTGGTTCACCACGCGCGAGCGGGACCGCGACGAGGTGCTCGCCTGGGACCACCTCGACTCCGGACTCGACAAGGACTGGCTGTGGGCCGACTGGGAGGACTCCTTGGCCATCGCCGCCGACCCCGACGCCGGCCTGGGCGAGGTCGAGGACTGCCGCTGGACGCCGTGCTACGACTGCGGCGTGTGCCCCGAGATGGACACCGAGATCCAGGTCGGGCCGACCGGTCAGCGGCTCCTGCCGCTCGCGGTCGTCTGAGGCGCGGGTGTCCGGGCCGGGCCCCGCAGCGCCCCTGGTCGTCACGCTCGTCCTGGACGCGAGGACCACGGACCGCTTCGAGCGTGAGCGTGCCGAGCACTTCCCGGCCGGGCGTACGGCGGTGGGCGCGCACCTGACGTTGTTCCACGCGGTCCCGGGCGACCGGCTGGTCACGGTGCTCGACGACGTGCGCGAGCAGGCTCGCCGACCGTCCTTCGACCTCGCGGTCAGCGAGGTGTTCCCGCTCGGGCGCGGCGTGGCCTACCGCCTCGTGAGCACCGAGCTCCTCGCGCTGCACGACCGGCTCCAGCAGGCCTGGCGCGACGGGCTGACCCCGCAGGACAATCAGCCACTGAGGCCGCACGTGACGGTGCAGAACAAGGTCGGGCCCGACCGGGCGCGGTCCACCCTGGCCCACCTGTCGGCGGTCTTCACCCCGTTCACGGCCACGGCGCGGGCGATCGCGGTGTGGCGCTACGTCGGCGGACCGTGGGAGCCGGTGGAGACGTTCGACCTCTCCTGAGCCGCCCGAGCGTCGTGGTCGTCATCGGCACCGACGGGAGCCGCCTGCGGCAGGTCGACGGTGAAGGTCGACCCGACGAGGTGCTCGGAGCGGACGTCGATGCGTCCGCCGTGCTGGCGCACGATGGCGTCGACGATGAACAGGCCCAGTCCGGTGCCCTGGATCTGGCGGGACTCGGCGGTCGAGGAGCGGAAGAAGCGGCTGAACAGGCGGGGCTGCTCGTCATCGGGGATGCCCAGCCCGTTGTCGCTCACCGTGATCTGGGCTGACGGGGCCCCGTCGGTGGTGTGCGCGCGCAGGGTGCAGCGGACCCACCCGCCGTCGCTCGTGAACTTCACGGCGTTCCCGACGAGGTTGACCAGGGCCCGCTCGAGGTCGTCGGCGTTGCCCTCCACGAAGAGCGGCTCCTGCTGGATGTCGAAGTCGAGGTCCAGTACGCGCTTGACCAGCAGCGGGCGGAGGGCCTCGCGCGCGAGGCGTGCCACGACGCACAGGTCCACGCGCCTGCGCGGTCGTGCCCGGCCCGACTCGAGCGAGGCGACGGCGAGCAGGTCGCTGGCCAGGGCGGCCGCGCGGTTGCTGTTGCGCTCGATGGCCTCCAGGAACCCGCGCTGGGTGGGCGTCAGGGGCTCGGCGGACTCGTCGACGAGCAGCTCGACGTACCCGACGATGCTGGTGACGGGCGTGCGCAGCTCGTGACTCACGCTGGCCACGAAGTCGGTGCGGGCCGAGCGGGCCTCGGCGTGGAGCAGGTAGATGGTCGCCACGTCGGCGAGGGTCTGCGCGACCTTCAGGTCGTGCGCGCTCAGGTCACCGGGCGTGCTGCGGTAGAGGTCGAACGCGCCGACCCGTCTGTCTGCGCTGCGCATCGGCAGGGCGAACGCGGCCCGGAGGCCTGCGGCGAGGGCCTGCTCGACGAAGCGGGGGAAACGGTCCTCGGCGGCGAGGTCCGGGACCAGGACGGGGTCCTCGCTGCGGTACGCCGCCCGGCACGGGCCCTCGTCGAGGCTGCTCTGCAGCCGCTCCCAGACGAGGGCGGACTCGTCGCTGCCCGCGACGAGGTGCGGGTGCGCCCCCCGCGACATCAGGCTGACGCCGGCCGCGTCGATCGGCAGGAGCTCGACGGCGTGACGGACGAGGTCGTCGAGGAGGCTCGCGACAGGGTCGTCGCTCAGCAGGGTGTGGGCGAGCTCGCTCAGGACGGCGGTCAGGGGATGCGTCGTCGTCATGACTCCACTGCAGCCCCTCCGGATCGTGGTGCAGCCCTGGCGCGCCGGCGCCCTGGCGTGAGGTCGGGCTGCCCGGCGGGCGGCCCGCGGGCAGGTGAAGCCTTCCGGCGCTCCCTGCCTGGCGCTACACCCCGAGGAACGGGGCCAGAGGTCCCGTCCGGCGGTGGTCAGGCTGGTCAGGAGCAGTCCGGACCCGATAACGGGTCCGTGCGGCGGGTGGTCGACGCGGGCGCGCGGCTCGCGGGGACGCACCGTCTCGGCCACGCCCACCCCGACGGCGTCCCACGGGTCTTGCGTGGACCGCGCGTCGATGACGCCTCGGACCGCCCGGACCTGCTGCGCGCGCACCCGGTCCCGGGCCGGTCGGCGAGAGAGGGCAGGGGCTCAGCACGGTGCCGGGAGTGGACCGGGTGGTCGGTGGGCCGGGCGCCCCGCTCGAGTCGGACTCCCGCCGCGACCATGGTGGCGGCCCAGCCAGCGCGGCATCACCCGGTCCTCTCCTCGCCCCCCGTGGGCGTAGGTCGACGGCGTGGTCGGGCAGGGCAGGATGGCGCTGTGCGGACGGTGAGCGACGACGAGCGGCGGGCCCGGCTGGCCCGACGGCACGCGGTGGCGCCCACCCACCGCCGCAGCACCGTCGAGGAGGCGACCCGGGCCGTCGTGGCGCTGCACGCGACCGAGCCGGCGACGGTGCACCTCACGGTGGCCGCGCGGGTCGAGGGTGTGACCACCAGCGACGTCGGGCGCGCTCTGGAGGTCGATCGTGGCCTGGCGCGTCAGCTGGCGATGCGGCGCACGATGTTCGTCCTCCCCCGCGACCTGCTGCCTGCGGCCTGGGGGAGCGCGTCGGCCCGGGTGGCCGAGAGCGAGCGCAAGCGGGTGGCCAGGGACGTCGTGGCCGCGGGCCTCGCGGCCGACGGACCGGCCTGGGTGCGCGCGGCAGGCGCTGCGGTGCTCGGTGAGCTCGCCGGCCCGGAGCACGGTCTCACCACCGCCGAGCTGCGCGAGCGGCTGCCGACGTACGCGCTGCGGGTCGACCTGCCCAGCTCGCAGCTGTCGCTCGCCCGGGTGCTGACGTGCCTGGGGGCGTCCGCGGAGATCGTGCGGGGGGTCAACACCGGCCACTGGCGGGTCTTCCGGCCGCGCTGGCGCCGCATGCGCGACTGGCTCGGCGAGGTGCCCGACCCGCTGCCGCCCCGGGAGGGGTACGCCGAGCTCGTGCGCCGCTGGCTGGCGGCCTTCGGGCCCGGCACGAGCGCCGACCTGGTCTGGTGGCTCGGGTCGACCAAGGCCGCGGTGAACGCGGCGCTGGCGGACGTCGGCGCCGTCGAGGTCGCGCTCGAGGACGGGTCGCGCGGCTGGCTGCTGGCCGACGACGTCGACCCCGAGCCGCCCGTCGGGCCCTGGGCCGCGCTGCTCCCGGTGCTCGACCCCACCGTGATGGGCTGGAAGGAGCGTGGCTTCTACCTGGGCGGTCACGAGAGGTCCGTCTTCGACCGCAACGGCAACGCCGGGACGACCGTGTGGGTCGACGGCCACGTCGTCGGGTGCTGGGTCCAGGACCCCGACGGCGCGGTCGTGCCCCATCTGCTCGAGGACGTGCCCGACGCCGGACGGCAGGCGCTCCGCGCCGAGATCGACCGGCTCACGACCTGGCTCGCCGGCGAGCGGGTCGGCACGGTCTACCCGTCACCGGCCATGCAGCAGGCCCGCGCCGCGGTCGCCGCCGGAGAAGCGTGGTGAGCGAGCCCGCCGGCGCCCCCGGCGCCACGTCCACGCGGCGTCCGAGCCGCTCGTCGGTGCTGCGGGCGCTGCTGCTGCTGCTCGTGCTGGCCGCCGTGGTCGTGGCCTACCTGACCGGCGTGCTCCCGGACATGGTCGCGGTGCGCGACCGGGTCGAGGCAGTGGGAGCGTTCGGGCCGCTGCTCTACGTCGGGGCGTACGCCGTGCTGGTGCTGTTCCCGACCCCGGCGAGCGTGCTGACCATCACCGGAGGCGCGTTGTTCGGCCTGGTCGAGGGCACCGCGCTGGCCATGGCGGGTGCCCTGCTCGGCGCCGTCGCAGCCTTCGAGCTCGGGCGTCTGCTCGGCCGCGACGCCGTCGAGCGACTCACCGCGGGGAGGCTCGACCGGGTGCACCGCGTCCTCGACGACCACGGCCTGCTGGCCGTGCTGGCGATCCGCCTGACGCCGGTCTTCCCCTACCTGGTGGTCAACTACGCCGCCGGGCTCTCGCGGCTGCACCGACGCGACTACGTGCTCGGGACCGCGATCGGCATCATCCCCGGGGCCATCGCCTACGCGTCCGTGGGCGCCTTCGGCGCCGACCCCCTGAAGCTGTTCCTCTCGATCGGAGGGCTCGTCGTGCTCTCGGTCCTCGGTGGTGCCGCGGGCCGGCGGATGCTGCGCGCGCGCCACGTCGACGTCGACGCCGTCGAGCCGGGGGAGGCCGGCGGGTCCTGAGCCCGCCTCGCGAGCGTCTACGCTGCTGCGCGTGAGTCGCGCCCAGCCGGAGCAGCAGGCACCGCCCGTGCTGCGGCTGCGGCTGCGCTACGCCAAGCGCGGGCGGATGCGCTTCTCCAGCCACCGTGACTTCAGCCGGGCCCTCGAGCGGGCCCTGGTCCGTTCGAAGGTGCCGATGGCCTACTCGTCCGGCTTCAACCCCCACCCCCGGATCTCCTACGCCGGTGCCGCTCCGACCGGGGCGGCCAGCGAGGCGGAGTACCTCGAGATCGGCCTGGCCGAGATCCGCGAGCCCGATGACGTCCTGGCCTCCCTCGCCGCCTCGCTGCCGACCGGCCTCGACCTCGTCGAGGTCGTCGACGTGGCCCTCGCGCGCGCCGGCGCCCTCGCGGACCTGCTCGAGGCCAGTCGGTGGCGTCTCGAGACCGACCTCGACCCGGACCGCACGACCGAGGCCGTGGGTCGCTTCCTGTCCACCCCGTCGGTCCTGGTCGAGCGGATGACCAAGAAGGGTCTGCGCGAGTTCGACTGCCGCGCCGCGGTGCTCGACCTCGCCGTGGTCCCGGGCACGCCCGGCGCCGCCCTCGACCTGCTGCTGCGCCACGGCGTGCCGTCGGTGCGCCCCGACGACGTCGTGACGGGGCTTCGAGGTGCGGCCGGTCTGCCCGAGCCCGGCCACCTGCTGCTCACCCGGCTCAGCCAGGGTCCCCTCGACCCCGACACCGGCGAGGTCGTCGACCCGCTCCGACCGTGACGCCCCCTGCCCGACCCTGTCCGACCCCGCCCGACGCCGGGGCTGCGGCGGCCCAGGACGGCTCCGCCGAAGCCGTCGGGAGCCTGTCGCTGGCCTCGACGGAGGGTCGCGTGTGCGATACTCACCACAGATCGAGGACCGTGGGAGACCACGCACCCTCGGTCCGACGACGTTCTCGCCGGTCTCCCCGAGGGGCCGGCACGGCGGGTGCGAGTCGTCGCCGGGCCGCGACGCGGACCCGGGGCAGCCGGTGACAGCGGTCCGCCCCAGGTCGCCGACCGCGGCCGGCGTACGCCGAGCCCCCGCTGACGCAGTGCCGGGGAGTGTCGCCGCCCGAAGAGACTTCGCGCCGCGGTGCACCTGCCCCACGGCGTCCGACCAGGCCGGGACGCGCGCGCCGCGCCGGCCGAGGAGCAGCCATGGCTGACGACCAGAGCCCCACCACGCCCGACACGGGGCAGCCCGACGTGGACGAGCCCGACACGGGTCAGGACTTCGCCGAGGAGCGGACGCCACCGCCTCCGCCTCGCAAGCGCTCGTCGCGCAAGGTCGCGGCGAAGAAGATGCCCGCGACCCAGCCGGCCGCAACGGTCGAGTCCGCGCCGGAGTCCGTCCCGGAGTCCGTCCCGGCCCCGGAGTCCGTCCCGGACCCGGCGGTGAAGAAGGCCGCGACGAAGAAGGCCACCGCCAAGAAGGCGACGGCGAAGAAGGCCACCGCCAAGAAGGCGGCGGCGAAGAAGACCACGGGTGCGAGCGCCCCGGCCAAGAAGCCCGCGGAGCCCGCTGAGGCGGTGGCCACCGTCGAGGCCACGACGGAGGACGTCGACCAGCAACCGGCCCAGGAGACGTCGGGGGGCAGCCCCGCGCCACTGTTCCAGGCGCCGGCCACGGTGGCTCCGGTCAAGCGCGCCCGCAAGCGCACGACCAAGAAGGTCGGCCCGGCAGCTCCCGAGCCGACCACGGACGCCCCGACCTCCGAGGACGACGACGCCGACCTCGGGGCCACCGTCACGAGCGCCGACGACGCCGCTCTCCCCGAGAGCACGGCTCCCGCCGCGTCGACCCCCGTCCCCGCGGACGACTCCGAGTCCGCCTCCGAGTCCGCCTCCGAGTCCGACGCGGAGTCCGACTCCGACTCCGAGGGAGACGACGCCAGCGGAAACCGGCGTCGTCGGCGGCGCGGTGGTCGACGTCGACGCAAGTCGTCCTCGTCGGAGGGCCCGACCGACACGCAGGACCCCGACGACGCCGAGGGGCCCGACGCGGGCTCGGAGGACTCCGCCGACGGATCCGCGGGTGGGTCCACGGAGGCCGGACGCGGCTCGAGGCGCGGTGGTGGCCAGGGTGGTGACGAGACGAGCGACGGTGACGAGTCGGCCGATGCCGACGACTCCGGCACCGGCGGGTCCTCGCGCCGCCGCAGGCGCCGCCGCCGTGAGGGCGACGACTCGGGGAACGGCGGCGGCAGCGACCCGCGCAACACCGTGACCCGGGTCCGCAAGGGCCGCTCCGCCGAGGACGAGATCACGGCCGTCGCCGGCTCGACGCGCCTGGAGGCCAAGAAGCAGCGTCGCCGTGAAGGCCGTGAGGCCGGACGCCGGCGTGCCCCGATCGTCAGCGAGGCCGAGTTCCTCGCTCGCCGCGAGTCGGTCGAACGCACCATGGTGATCCGCCAGAGCGACGACCTGACCCAGATCGGTGTGCTCGAGGACAAGGTGCTCGTCGAGCACTACGTCGCTCGCGAGTCCCAGACCTCGCTGATCGGCAACGTCTACGTGGGGCGGGTCCAGAACGTGCTGCCCTCCATGGAGGCGGCGTTCATCGACATCGGCAAGGGCCGCAACGCGGTGCTCTACGCCGGCGAGGTGAACTGGTCGGCGCTCGGGCACAAGGACGGCGCTCCTCGCAAGATCGAGTCCGTGCTGTCCTCCGGCCAGACCGTGCTGGTCCAGGTCACCAAGGACCCCGTGGGTCACAAGGGCGCCCGGCTGACCAGCCAGGTCAGCCTCGCCGGGCGGTTCCTGGTCTACGTGCCCGACGGCACCACCAGCGGCATCTCGCGCAAGCTCGCCGACACCGAGCGCAACCGGCTGAAGACCCTGCTCAAGGAGATCGTCCCCGACAGCGCGGGCGTGATCGTGCGCACCGCCGCCGAGGGCGCCAGCGAGGACGAGCTGACCCGTGACGTCGAGCGGCTCAAGGCGCGCTGGGAGGACATCGAGTCCAAGGTCGCGAAGGGCAGCGCGCCCCAGCTGCTCTACGGCGAGCCCGACCTGACCCTCAAGGTCGTGCGCGACCTGTTCACCGAGGACTTCGCACGCCTGGTGATCCAGGGCGACGACGCCTGGGAGACCGTCCAGAGCTACGTCGCACATGTCGCCCCCGACCTCGAGCAGCGGCTCGAGCGCGACCAGAGCGACGTCGACGTGTTCGCCACGTACCGCATCGACGAGCAGATCGCCAAGGGTCTCGACCGCAAGGTCTGGCTGCCCTCCGGCGGCTCGCTGATCATCGACCGCACGGAGGCGATGACCGTCGTCGACGTCAACACCGGCAAGTTCACCGGCTCGGGGGGCAACCTCGAGGAGACCGTGACGAAGAACAACCTCGAGGCGGCCGAGGAGATGGTGCGTCAGCTGCGGCTGCGCGACATCGGCGGCATCATCGTCATCGACTTCATCGACATGGTGCTGGAGTCCAACCGCGACCTCGTGCTGCGCCGGCTCGTGGAGTGCCTCGGCCGCGACCGCACCCGCCACCAGGTCGCGGAGGTGACCTCGCTGGGACTGGTCCAGATGACGCGCAAGAAGATCGGCACCGGGCTGCTCGAGGCGTTCAGCCACGCCTGCCCGCAGTGCCAGGGTCGTGGCGTCCAGGTCCAGGAGCAGCCGGTCGAGCCGCGCGGCTCCGACGACGACGATCGCCGTGGGGGCGGGAGCGGCCGTGGCCGCGGTCGCGGCCGCGGCTCGGACAAGTCCGGTGACGGCTCCTCGTCCTCGAGGTCGGGCTCCGGTCGCGAGGCCTCGGACCGCACGGGGGTCGAGAAGGCCGCTCGCGCGCCCTCGCCGGCCGTCGTCGCAGCCATGGCGCGCGCCGACCGTCCGGCCTCCGAGGGCCCCGACGTCCCGGATGCGCACGATGACCATGCGGGCGGCGTGAGCGGGCAGCTGGACACGGAGCCCGAGCCCCAGGCGGTCGCGACCGACCCGGCCGTGGCCCCGGTCGAGGCGCCCATCGAGACCCCGCTCGAGGCGCCGGTCGAGGCGTCGGCCGCTCCCGCGGTCGCGACGCGCAGTCGTCGACGCAGCGCCAGCAGGCCCGCGGGTCAGCCCGAGGGCGGCGAGGCCGTCGTCCTGAGCGTGCCGGTCGTCGCCGAGCCGGTGGCGGACGCGACGTCCGAGGGCGCCGCGGCGGCCGAGGGCACCGCGGCGGTCGAGAACGGGCAGGGCGCTCCTGCGAGCGCTCCCAAGGTCGTGACGCGCACCCGGGGGAGCCGCGCCCGGCGTACGACGCCCACCCCGCCCGAGCCCGACGGCTCGTCGGACGGAGCCTCCGACGGTGCCGCCGCCGGCGTCCCGAGCATGGCCGAGGCGACCCCGACGGTGGGCAGCATCGGCTCACCCCGGGAGTCCGGCCTCGTCGAGCCCGGGACGGCCGAGAGCGAGCCCGGACGCGAGGCCGCGCCCGAGGCCACCGACGGGGGAGCGGGCTCGCAGGGCCCGGTCCAGGACCGGCTGCCGCGCATCTAGCGGGACCGCGTTTTGCCGGGACGGCACCCGGTCCGTAGTATCAACCCTCGGCACACTGCTGTGTGCCGTCTCTGCAGGGCATCGGCAGCTCGCCCCCGGCTCGGTCCGGGGTCCGCGTGTGCCCGAGGTGCCGCAGACGTGACGTGAACAGAGACCGACGAAGGAGACCGCGGTGTACGCGATCGTGCGCGCTGGCGCCACCCAGCACAAGGTCGCCGTGGGCGACGTCATCTCGATCGACAAGGTCCTCACCGGTGTCGGCGACTCCCTGACGCTGCCCGTGGTCATGGTCGTCGACGGCGAGTCCGTCACCTCCACGGGCCTGACCGACGCCTCGGTCACCGCCGAGGTCCTCGGCGCCGTCAAGGGCCCCAAGATCGTGATCCAGAAGTACAAGAACAAGACCGGGTACAAGAAGCGCCAGGGTCATCGCCAGAAGTACACCCAGGTCAAGGTCACCGACATCTCCGTGTGACCCCGCCGGTCGACGTAGGTGCGCCTGCACCGGCCGGTCCCCGTCGTCACCACGTCCGAGGAGGACACAGAGCACATGGCACACAAGAAGGGCGCCGCGTCCACCAAGAACGGTCGCGACTCCAACTCCCAGCGCCTCGGCGTCAAGCGCTTCGGCGGCCAGGCCGTCAACGCGGGCGAGATCATCGTCCGTCAGCGAGGCACGCACTTCCACCCGGGCAGCGGCGTCGGCCGTGGCGGCGACGACACCCTCTTCGCCCTGATCCCCGGTGCCGTCGAGTTCGGACGCCGGCGCGGCCGCAAGGTCGTCAACATCGTTCCTGGGCAGTGACGCCCCGGCCTCGGTCCTCCTGGACCGGGGCCGTCGGGGTCGCAGACCCCGCATCCCGACCCGCGGGTCGGACCCGAAGGCGCTCCTGAGCGGAGCGCCTTCGTTTCATTTCGAGAGGAGACACCGATGGCAGTCCCCACCTTCGTCGACCGAGTACGGCTCTTCGTCAGCGCCGGACGGGGAGGCGACGGCGTGGCCTCGGTGCACCGCGAGAAGTTCAAGCCCCTCGGCGGGCCCGACGGCGGCAACGGAGGGCCCGGGGGCTCGATCATCCTGCGGGTCGAGCCCGACGTCACCACGCTCGTGGACTACCACCACAGCCCCAAGCGCACCGCGCCCAACGGCGGCCAGGGTGCCGGAGCCCACCGCAACGGGGCGCACGGAGCCGACCTCGTCCTGTCGGTCCCCGACGGCACGGTGGTCACCCGTGCCGACGGCGAGCCGGTGGCGGACCTCATCGGACCCGGCACCGAGCTCGTCGTCGCCGCCGGGGGGCGGGGCGGCCTCGGCAACGCGGCGCTGGCCTCGAGCAAGCGCAAGGCGCCCGGCTTCGCCCTGCTCGGCGAGCCGGGCGAGGAGCTCGAGGTGGTGCTCGAGCTCAAGGTGGTCGCGGACGTCGGTCTGGTCGGCTTCCCCAGCGCCGGCAAGTCCAGCCTGATCGCGGCGATGTCACGAGCCCGGCCCAAGATCGCGGACTACCCGTTCACGACCCTCGTGCCGAACCTCGGCGTCGTCACGGCCGGGGAGACGACGTTCACCGTGGCCGACGTGCCCGGACTGATCGAGGGTGCGAGCGAAGGCCGCGGACTGGGCCACGACTTCCTGCGCCACGTCGAGCGGTGCGCCGCTCTGGTGCACGTGGTCGACACCGCCACCCTCGAGCCCGGTCGCGCTCCCCTCGACGACCTCGACGTCATCGAGGGCGAGCTGGCCTCCTACGGCGGGCTGGCCGACCGGCCCCGCCTGGTCGCGCTGAACAAGGTCGACGTGCCGGACGGCTCCGACATCGCCGACATGGTGATCGAGGACCTGCGGGCACGGGGGCTCCAGGTCTTCCCGGTCTCGGCCGCGTCCGGCGCGGGCCTGCGCGAGCTCGGCTTCGCGATGGCCGAGATCGTGCTCGCCGCACGCGCGGAGCGGGCCACCGCGGTGACCGAGAGGATCGTGCTGCGCCCACCGTCGGTGGACGGAGACGGCTTCACGGTCAAGGAGACCGGGGCCGGCTGGCGGGTGCGCGGCACCAAGCCCGAGCGGTGGGTGCGCCAGACCGACTTCACCAACGACGAGGCCGTCGGCTACCTCGCCGACCGGTTGAACCGGCTCGGCGTCGAGCGCCGGCTGCTCCAGCTCGGGGCCGAGGAGGGCGACACCGTCCTCATCGGTGACCCCCTCGACGCCGTCGTCTTCGACTTCAAGCCCGGTCTGGACGCGGCCGCCGAGGTGCTCAGCCGCCGCGGCGAGGACTCCCGCTTCGAGGAGTCGCGGCCCGCGGCCCGTCGGCGTCGGGCCATCGACGACGCGATGGGCGAGCGCGGCGAGAACGAGACCCGCGCCGACGTGGCCCGCCGCCACGACCGCCCGGACCGGGCGGACCGGGGGCCGTCCTCCTACGAGATCGGCTCCGAGCAGGACCCCGATCGTGACGACCTCGCCTGAGGGTGTCGCTCGCGCCGACCTCGAGCGGCGGGCGGAGGTCGTCGCGGCCCACCGCGTCGTGGTCAAGGTGGGCTCCTCCTCGCTGACCACCGCGGCCGGCGGGCTGGACCCCGAGAGGGTGCGGTCGCTGACGACCGTGCTCGCGCGGCTCCGCTCGCGGGGGGTGGAGGTCGTGCTCGTGTCCTCCGGGGCGATCGCGGCGGGGCTGGCCCCGTTGGGCCTGCGCCGCCGGCCCAGCGCGCTCCCGGCCCAGCAGGCGGCCGCATCGGTCGGGCAGGGCATCCTCGTGCACCGCTACACCGAGGAGCTGGCCCGCCACGGGCTCACGGCGGGCCAGGTGCTGCTCACCGCCGAGGACGTCATCCGCCGCTCGCACTACCGCAACGCCCATCAGACCTTCGCCAAGCTCCTCGAGCTCGGGGTGCTGCCGATCGTCAACGAGAACGACACCGTCGCGACCACCGAGATCCGCTTCGGCGACAACGACCGTCTCGCCGCGCTCGTCGCCCACCTGGTGCACGCCGACCTGCTGGTGCTGCTCTCGGACGTCGACGGTCTCCACGACGGCCCGCCCGGCGAGCCGGCGTCGGTGCGGCTCCCGTTGGTGGAGGCGGTCGAGGAGCTCGCCGACGTACGGCTGGGGCGCGCGGGGTCGGCCGGTGTGGGCACCGGCGGCATGGCCACCAAGGTCGACGCCGCGCTCATCGCCACGGGTGCCGGCATCCCGGTCGTGCTCGCCGCAGCCGACCAGGCCGCCGAGGCCCTCGACGGAGCGGACGTGGGGACCCTGTTCCGGGCGACCGGGCGACGTCGGCCGACACGTCTGCTCTGGCTGGCCCACGCCACCGAGCCGCGTGGGGCCCTCGTGCTCGACGACGGCGCCGTGGCCGCGATCACCCAGCGCAGCACCAGCCTGCTCGCGGCGGGGATCACCGCGGTGAGCGGCAGCTTCGTCGCGGGCGACCCTGTCGACCTGCTCGACGCGCTCGGTGCGACCGTCGCGCGCGGGCTGGTGGCCTACGACGCCGACGAGCTCCCGGCGCTGCTCGGGCGCTCGACGCCGGAGCTGGTCCGCGACCTGGGCGCCGGCTACGACCGGGAGGTCGTGCACCGCGACGACCTGGCGTTGCTGTGACCCCTGTCGCCGGGACGTCGACAAGCCCGCGCGGCGACGGACCGATCGGCAACGACAGGTCGTGAGGTCCTGGTCGGTGGTCGCCTCCTGGGCGCCCCTCGTCCTGCTGCTGGTCCCGGCCGGGGTGCGGCTCCCGGCGTCGACCCCGTGCGGCGCCGCTGGACCCGGTGGCCTGGCGCGCGGACGGGCCGCCATCACGGCCACCGTGGTCGCCCGGTCGCCGGACGTCGTCGCGGACGACCTGAACGCCACGCTCGACCACGCGCCGCTCCGGGCACGAGACGCCCGCCCACCAGGACGCAGCCGAGCCGCTAGCCCCGGCACCGGTCCGACCCGGCTCGCCCACGGCCCGTGCGGGCCGCCCGGCCACCTCGCGCTCGTCGCGACGCGCTCGCGGGTGGCGTGAGGGCGTCGGAGGCGTGCTGGCGTACGTCGGCTGGGGCCGGAGCCGTAGGCTGGCCGGTGCGATGTCCGAGACCAGCACCCGCCCGCGGGAGACCGTCTACCTCGACCACGCCGCGACGACCCCCATGGTCGACGAGGCGGTCGAGACCCTGGTCGCGCGCCTGCGCGACCTGGGCAACCCCAGCTCGTTGCACGCCTCGGGTCGTCGCTCGCGACGGGTGGTGGAGGAGTCGCGCGAGTCGATCGCCCGGGCGCTGGGCTGCCGTCCCGGGGAGGTCGTCTTCACCGCCGGCGGCACCGAGTCGGACAACACTGCGCTGAAGGGCTTGTTCTGGGCCCGGCGCGCCGACGACGCCCGCCGCACCCGGGTCCTGAGCACCGCGGTCGAGCACCACGCCGTCCTCGATCCCCTCGACTGGCTGGCGCGGAGCCAGGACGCCGAGGTGGAGCTGGTCGCCGTCGACACCACCGGCCGACTGGACCTCGACGCCCTGCGCGAGAGCGTGGAGCGAGACCCGGCCTCGGTCGCCGCGATCTCGGTGATGTGGGCCAACAACGAGGTCGGGACGGTGCAGGCGCTGCCCGAGGTGGTGGCGCTCGCTGCCGAGCACGGCATCCCGGTGCACACCGACGCGGTCCAGGCCGTCGGCGCGCTCGAGGTGGACTTCGCGGCCAGCGGCGTCGACGCGCTGACGATGAGCGGGCACAAGGTCGGCGGTCCCTACGGCGTCGGCGCCCTCCTGGCACGGCGCGAGCTGACGATGACCCCGCTCGTGCACGGGGGCGGCCAGGAGCGCGACGTGCGCAGCGGCACCCTCGACGCGCCGTCGATCGCGTCCCTGGCCACGTCCGTCGAGCTCGCGGTCAAGCGCCGCATCGAGCACGCCGAGCGGGTCGCCGGCCTGCGCGACCGGCTGGTCGCCGGCGTGCTCGGCGTGGTGCCCGACGCGCTGCTCAACGGGCCTCCGCTCGCGGCGCGTCCCGCCGGGGACGTCCCCGACCGGCTCCCGGGTGTCGCCCATCTGTCCTTCCCCGGCTGCGAGGGAGACTCGCTGCTGATGCTGCTCGACGCGCGCGGCATCGAGTGCTCGACGGGCTCGGCCTGCTCCGCCGGTGTGCCGCAGCCCTCCCACGTGCTCCTCGCGATGGGCCGTGACGAGGTCGTCGCCCGCAGCTCCTTGCGCTTCTCGCTCGGTCGCACCACCACCGAGCGAGACGTCGACGCGGTCGTCGAGGCGATCGGTCCCTGCGTGCAGCGAGCCCGCGCGGCCCGGCGATGAGCCCGACGGACAGGGCGACGGACAGCCCGGCCCACAGCCCGGCCCAGGCTCCGCTGGACCAGCCGTTGCGGGTGGTGGCCGCCATGTCGGGCGGCGTCGACTCCGCGGTCGCGGCCGCGCGGGCGGCGCAGGCCGGTCACGACGTGACGGGGATCCACCTGGCGCTGTCGCGCAACCCGGCGTCGTACCGCTCGGGCGCGCGGGGCTGCTGCACCGTCGAGGACGCGAACGACGCCCGGCGTGCCGCCGACGTGATCGGGATCCCGTTCTACGTCTGGGACCTCTCCGAGCGGTTCCACACCGAGGTCGTCGAGGACTTCCTCGACACCTACGCCGCGGGGCAGACCCCCAACCCGTGCCTGCGCTGCAACGAGAAGATCAAGTTCGCCGCCGTGCTCGACCGGGCGCTCGCGCTCGGCTTCGACGCGGTGGCCACCGGGCACTACGCGTCGCTGCGGACCGCGCAGGACGGAGCCGTCGAGATGCACCGCGCGGTCGACACCGGCAAGGACCAGTCCTACGTGCTCGGCGTGCTCGACCAGCACCAGCTCGCCCACTCGCTGTTCCCGCTCGGCGACACGCCCAAGCACGAGGTGCGTCTGGAGGCGCAGCGCCGCGGGCTGCTCGTCGCCGACAAGCCCGACAGCCACGACATCTGCTTCGTCGCCGACGGCGACACCGCCGGCTGGTTGGGCGAGAAGCTGGGGGACCGCGCCCCCAACCGCGGCGGTGAGATCCTCGACGACGTCACCGGGGAGGTGCTCGGGCACCACCAGGGCACCTGGGCCTACACCGTCGGTCAGCGCAAGGGGCTGCGGCTGGGGCGCCCCGCCGCGGACGGCCGCCCCCGGTTCGTGCTCGACATCGAGCCGGTCGGGGGGAGCGTCACGGTCGGTGCGCGGGAGCGCCTCGCGATCGCCGGGCTCACCTGCAGCCACCCGCGCTGGTGCGGCGCCGCCCCGCGGGTGCTGCGCGGCACCGTCCAGCTGCGCGCGCACGGTGGCGAGCTTCCTGCGGTGGTCCGGGTCGGGGACCACGGGGTCGACGTCGAGCTCCTCGAGACCGCCTCCGGCGTGGCGCCCGGCCAGACGGCGGTCTTCTACGACGGCTCGCGGGTCGTCGGCAGCGCCCGGATCGAGGCCACCCGAGCCGCCGACGGCGCGCGCGGGTGAGCCTCGCGACCGGCGTCGGGTCGATGCCGGGGTCCGACCAGGACGGCTTCGACCTCGCGATCGGGCTCGCTCTCGACCTCCCTGAGCTGCCCTTCCTGCCCGAGGTGCCCGGGCGTGGCGCTGCCGCGACCATGACCGGTCGGGGCCTGGCGGTCCTGGCCGAGCTGGGGGCGGACCTGCAGCCCGCCGGGTGGCGGCTCACCGGGCAGTCGGCGTCGGGGATCGACCAGCGCCGCGCTCGCAGCCTGCTCGCGCAGGACCTCGACGCGCTCGAGGAGCGGGCGCAGGGACTGACCGCGTCGTTCAAGATCCAGGTCTGCGGTCCGTGGGCGCTCGCCTCGACGGTGGAGCGACCCCGCGGAGGAGCGGTGCTCGGCGACCACGGGGCGCGACGCGAGCTGGCCCAGGCCCTCGCTGAGGGGCTCGGCGACCACGTGCGCGACGTACGCCGTCGGGTTCCTGGGGTGGCGAGGGTCGTCGTGCAGCTCGACGAGCCGACGCTGCCCGCCGTGCTCGCGGGCCGGGTGCCCACCGCCTCGGGGCTGCACACGCTGCGCAGCATCGACGTGCCCGAGGTCTCCGAGGCGCTCGCGGGCGTGTGCGAGGCCGTGGCGGGTGCCGGGGGCGAGCCGTGGGTGCACTCGTGTGCCGCGCGTACGCCGCTGCAGCTGCTGCGGGGCGCTGGTGCTCGTGGTCTGTCCGTCGACCTGGCGCAGCTCGCTGCCGAGGACCACGAGGTCCTCGCCGAGGCGCTCGACGCCGGCGAGAGCGTCGTGCTCGGCGTGGTGCCCGGACGCGACCCCGAGCCCCGTCCGGGCGACAAGGACGTCGTGACTCGTGTCGAGCGCTGGCTCGACATGGTCGGCCTCGACCTCGAGACCGTCGGGCCCAGGCTCGGGCTCTCGCCCTCCTGCGGCCTGGCCGGGGCATCGCTGGCGTGGTCGCGCGAGGCGTTGCGGCTCCTCGCCTCCGCCGCGCGCAGCCTCAGCCCGTAGCCGCCCGCACCTTCCGGGGCGCGAGGCCGGACGGGAAGACCGGTGCCGTGACGGGGGAGGAACGCCTCACGGCGGTGGTCAGGCCGCCTCGGACGGCTCGGGTGCCGTAGCGGCTGCACCTCGGTCCAGGGTCTGCTTCTGGGGTGCCGTTGGTTGTGCACATTCCTGACATTCGAAGACATGTTCGAGTATCATAGATCCATGCCCGCTGCCGCCGCCACCGACGAGACCCGCCAGGGTCTGCTCGACGCGTTGCGCTCCGACGAGGCCTGGGTCCGGGCCGCGGAGGTCCGCAAGATCCGGACCGCGCTGGAGTGGGCGATCGCCCACGAGGTGATGTCGCTGGATGAGGCGTCGTTCCATGCCGGGTTCGGTGAGCACGGGCTGACGTTGGCGGGTCCGGGGGCGCCGTTGGTCGGGGAGGCCGCGGTGACCGAGATGGCGGTCGCCCTGGGGTTGTCGACCGATGGTGGGAGACGGTTCCTCGGGGTGATCCTCGAGGTCCGCTACCGCCTCCCGAGGTTGTGGGAGGCGGTGTTGTCGGGGCGGTGTGCGTGGTGGCGGGCCAAGACCGTCGCCGAGGCCACGATGATCCTGTGCGAGGAGGGTGCCGAGCACGTCGACCGCCACGTCAACGGGTTCACCCACGCCGTCTCGAACGCCCAGCTCGACCGGGTCGTGGAGGCCGCCCTGTGCGCGGTGGCAGCCCGAGGACGCCGAGGCCCGACGCACGGCGGCTGCGGAGAAGCGGGGGGTGCACATCCACCTGCGTGAGCAGGGCGGTGACCTGTCCGGCACCGTCGACATCAACGGGTGCCTGGACGCCGCGGACGCGTTGGACCTCGAGACCGCGCTGGCCGACCGGGCCCACGAGCTGAAGCTCCTCGGGTCGACCGACACCATGCCCGTGCGCCGGGCCGCGGCCCTGGGTGACCTCGCCCGGCTCCAGTCGACGCTGACGTTGAGCGACGCTGAGTGGGTCGACGCCGACGGCCACACCGTCCACCTGCCCGCCACGGCGTGCGGTCGTGATCCACGCCCACGTCGCTGTCGCGGCGATCACCGGGCACGGCTACGACGTCGCCCAGCACGGGGTCGCCACGTGGTCGAACACCCACCGGCCGGTCCTGGCCGAGCAGGTCCGCACCTGGTGCCGCACCGCCGGCACACGTGACCGTGCGACCGGTGATCGACCTCAACGACCACCTGCACGTCGACTCCTACGAGTCCACCGGTGACCTGCGCGAGCAGACGGCCCTGCGCGACCAGACCTGTGTCTTCCCCCGGTGCACCCGCCCCGCCAGCGCCTGCGACCACGAGCACTGCGTGCCCTGGCCCCAAGGCCAGACCTGCTCGGCCAACCAGGCGCCGATGTGTCGGCGCCACCACCGGCACAAGACCCACCTCGGCTGGTCCTACGAGACCCTCACCCCCGGGGTGTACCTGTGGACCAGCCCCCACGGGCTCAAGACGCTGCGGATGCCCGAAGGGACCTTCGACGTCACCCAGGCACCACCCGTGGCACCCGAGCCGCCGCCGTTGGAGTACTCCATCGCACCCCCACCCCCACCCCCACCCCGACGCAAAGCGAAGTCGACGAAGAGTCGGACCACCCGACCCCGAAGCACCTCCGCCCCGCCCCACCAGGTCGACGAACCGCCACCCTTCTGACCCCCAGCAGCCGCAGCCCCGCCACCGCCCCACCGTGACGGGGCCACCGGCACGTCCGGGCAGCGCCCCCACGGCCAGCCCCCCTTCGGGCGCCTGGCTAACCTCGGTCCGATGAGCGTCCTTCCCCCCGCCCTGTCCCGTCGACCCGGTGCCGTAGCGGCCGCCGTGCTCCTGAGCGCCCTGCTCGTGGGGTGCGGCGGCGAGGACGCCGACCAGGTCGCGGCCGACGCGTCGGCGTCGGCGTCGGCGACCGCCGGGGCCCTCCCGTCATGGGCCCCGCAGATCATCACCGACGACGAGGACAGGGTCACCGGGCTCGACTTCAGCGACATCGACCCGCTCAGCGACGAGCTGCTCGTCGAGCAGGTCAAGACGGGCGACGGGCCGGCGGTCGAGGCGGGGCAGAGCATCACGGCGAACTACTTCGGCCAGGTGTCGGACAGCGACGAGCCCTTCGACGAGAGCTTCAGCTCGTCGCCCTTCACCGCTCCGATCGGCACCGGCAACCTGATCCCGGGCTGGGACCAAGGCCTCGTCGGCGTCCCGGTCGGCAGCCGCGTCGTCATGTCGATCCCCCCGGACCTGGGCTACGGCGACGCCGGCAGCGGCCCGATCCCGGGTGGGTCGACCCTGTTCTTCGTCATCGACATCATCGACGCCGGCTGACCGTCGCGGGCCCCACGGTCTGGTGCGCCTCGGTCAGGCGGTGCGCCGGCGGCGCAGGAACGGGTCCTGCAGCGACGGCGGGACGTAGCCGGCGTCGCTCCTCGCGAGCGTCACGCCGGGGGGGACGATCTCGTCGATGCGGTCGAGCACGTCTGGGCTCAGCGTGACGTCGACGGCGCCGAGCTGGGTCTCCAGCTGCTCCATCGTGCGCGGCCCCACGATCGGTGCGGTGACGCCCGGGTGCTGCAGCACGAAGGCCAGGGCGAGGTGCACCAGCGTCAGGTCGAGCTCCTCGGCGAGCAGCGCGAGGTCCTCGACCGCGTCGAGCTTGCGCAGGTTGTCGGCGTCGGCCAGGTCGTACTGGCTCGAACGCATCTGCGAGCGGTGCGTCGACGGCGCATCCTGACCCTTGCGGAACCGACCGGTCAACCAGCCACCGGCCAACGGGCTCCACGGGATGACGCCCATGCCGTACCTCTCGGTGACCGGGAGGAGGTCGGCCTCGATGCCGCGCACGAGCAGCGAGTACGGCGGCTGCTCGGTCACGAAGCGACCCAGGCCCCGCTGCTGGGAGATCCACTGCGACTCGACGACCGCGTGAGCCGGAAAGGTGGAGCAGCCGAAGGCCCGGATCTTGCCCTGACGCTGCAGGTCGGTGAGGGCGGCCAGCGTCTCCTCGACGTCGGTCTCCCGCTCGGGACGGTGCACCTGGTAGAGGTCGATCCAGTCCGTCTGGAGCCGACGCAGGCTGTTCTCGACCTCCTGGACGATCCAGCGCCGCGAGTTGCCACGGTTCAACGGGTTGCCGGTCTCTCCCATGTCGACGTCCATGGGACCGTGGAACTTCGTGGCGAGCACGACCTCGTCGCGGCGGCCCACCAGGGCCTTGCCGACGATCTCCTCGGACTCCCCGCGTGAGTAGATGTCAGCGGTGTCGACGAAGTTGATGCCCGCGTCGAGGGCACGGTGGATGATCCCGATCGACGTCTCGTGGTCGGGCTCGCCCCACCTGCCGAACATCATCGCGCCGAGGCAGAGGGGGCTGACCATCATGCCGGTGGGTCCGAGGCTCCTGTAGTCCATGGCCCGAACGTAGACCCGTCCCCAAGGGCGCCCGGGAGGGCCCGGTGGCGTCGGTGCTCGGCCGAGCCCCGGGGGTGGATTGACGTCAGCACCGAGGTACGGGACGGTCACGACGTGCCCGAGCTCTTCATCGGCGGTCGCTGGCGCGACGCCTCAGACCAGTCCACCCGCGAGATCCGCTGCCCGGCCGACGCGACGCAGGTCGTCGCCACGGTCTCCGAGGCGAGCGCCGAGGACGCGCTGGACGCCGTCCGCGCCGCCCGCAGCGCCTTCGACAACGGCCCGTGGCCGGCGACTGCATCGCCCCAGCGGGCTGCGCTGCTGCACCGGGTCGCCGACCGTCTCGAGGCCGACAAGGAAGAGGTCGCACGCCTGGAGTCGCTCGACACCGGCAAGCGCATGGTGGAGTCCCGCATCGACGTCGACGACATCGTCGGCGTCTTCCGCCACTACGCCGGCCTCGCCCAGGCCGAAGCCGGTCGTGTGGTCGACACCGGCATGCCCGACGTCGTCAGCCGCGTCGTCACCGAACCGGTCGGCGTCTGCTCGCTCATCACGCCGTGGAACTTCCCACTGCTGCAGACCTCGTGGAAGGTCGCGCCCGCCCTGGCCGCGGGCAACACCTTCGTGCTCAAGCCCAGCGAGCTCACCCCGTCGACCGCGATCTGGCTGATGTCGGCGCTGGCCGACGCGGGTCTGCCCGACGGCGTGGCCAACCTCGTCCTCGGCGCGGGGGACCGCGTGGGACCCCCGCTGACCGAGGCCCCCGAGGTCGATCTCGTCTCCTTCACCGGCGGTCTCGTGACCGGACGCCGGATCATGGCCTCGGCCGCTCCGACGGTCAAGAAGGTGGCCCTCGAGCTCGGCGGCAAGAACCCCAACATCGTCTTCGCCGACGCCGACCGGGAGGCCGCGCTGGACATGGCGCTCACCGCCGTCTTCCTCGACTCGGGCCAGGTCTGCTCCGCCGGGGCCCGCCTGATCGTCGAGGACTCCATCCACGACGAGTTCGTCGACGAGCTGGTACGCCGGGCGAGGTCGATCCGCCTCGGCGGGCCCTTCGACGATGCCGCCGAGACGGGTCCGCTGATCAGCGAGGCGCACCGCGACAAGGTGGAGGCCTACGTCGCGGCGGGCATCGAGGAGGGCGCGGTCCTGCGCTGCGGAGGAGCACGACCCGCGGCGAGCGACCAGCCCGAGCTCGACCGGGGCTGGTTCTACCCGCCCACCGTCCTCGACGGCTGTGCCGCCGACATGAGCTGCGTCCAGGACGAGTCCTTCGGCCCGGTCCTGACCGTCGAGACCTTCACCGGAGCCGATCGCGACGGTCGGGAGGAGGCGGCGGTCTCGCTGGCCAACGACACCGTCTACGGCCTCGCGGGCGCGGTGTGGACCGCCGACGGGGGTCGTGCCGAGCGCGTCGCGGCACGGCTGCGCCACGGCACGATCTGGATCAACGACTACCACCCGTACGTCCCTCAGGCCGAGTGGGGCGGCTACAAGCAGAGCGGCGTGGGCCGCGAGCTCGGCCTGGCCGGTCTCGCGGAGTACCGCGAGACCAAGCACATCTGGCACAACACCCGCCCCGCGCCCCAGCACTGGTTCCGCTCCGGAGAGGACGACGCATGAACAAGCGTTACGACTACGTGATCGTCGGGGGAGGCTCGGCCGGCTCCGCGCTGGGCAACCGGCTCTCGTCCGACCCGGGCACCTCGGTGCTGGTGCTCGAGGCCGGGCGCACGGACACCAAGCTCGACCCGTTCATCCACATGCCGGCGGCGCTGCCGTACCCGATCGGCAACCGGCTCTACGACTGGAAGTACACCTCCGAGCCGGAGCCGCACATGGGCGGGCGCACCGTCTACCACGCGCGCGGCAAGGTGCTCGGCGGATCCTCGAGCATCAACGGCATGATCTTCCAGCGCGGCAACGCCCTGGACTACGAGCGCTGGGGTGCCGACCCCGGCATGGAGCACTGGGACTACGCGCACTGCCTGCCCTACTTCAAGCGGATGGAGACCACCGTCGCCGGTGCCGACGCCTGGCGCGGGGGCGCCGGTCCCCTCCGCCTCGAGCGCGGACCCGCGACCTCGCCGCTGTTCGGCGCGTTCTTCGAGGCCGTCCAGCAGGCCGGGCACCCGTTGACCGACGACGTCAACGGCTACCGGCAGGAGGGGTTCGCCCCCTTCGACCGCAACGTCTCGCGCGGACGGCGGCTCTCGGCCAGCCAGGCCTACCTGCACCCGGTCATGAAGCGGCCCAACCTCACGGTGCACACGCTGTGCATGGTGACGGGCCTGCAGGTCAAGCGCGAGGCCGGCGGGCCGCGGGTGACCGGGGTCGACTACACCCGCGGGACCCGACGCAACCACCTCAGGACCACCGTCGAGGCCGGCGAGGTGATCCTCTGCGGCGGAGCGATCGCCTCGCCGCAGCTGCTCCAGCTGAGCGGCATCGGCGACCCCGAGCTGCTCAAGGGTCTCGACATCGACGTGATCGCGGACCTGCCCGGGGTCGGCTCGAACATGCAGGACCACCTCGAGGTCTACATCCAGCACGCCGCCTCGCAGCCCGTCTCGATCGCGCCCTGGCTCAAGCACCGCCACAAGCCCCGCATCGGTGCGGAGTGGCTCTTCGCCCGCTCCGGCGTCGGGGCGTCCAACCACTTCGAGGCCGGCGGGTTCACCCGCAGCAACGACCAGGTGGCCTACCCCAACCTGATGTTCCACTTCCTGCCCATCGCCATCCGCTACGACGGCAGCCAGCCGGCGGCCGAGCACGGCTACCAGGTGCACATCGGTCCGATGTACTCCGACGTGCGCGGGACCCTGAAGATCCGCAGCACCGATCCGTACGAGCACCCGGCGCTGCAGTTCAACTACCTCTCGACCGAGAGCGACCGGCGCGAGTGGATCGAGATGGTGCGCGCGGCCCGGGAGATCCTCGAGCAGCCGGCGTTCGCCCCGTTCACGGCCGGCGAGATCTCGCCCGGGCCCGAGGTCAGCACCGACCAGGAGATCCTCGACTGGGTCGCCAAGGACGCCGAGACCGCCCTGCACCCCTCGTGCACGGCCAAGATGGGCACCGGGGAGGACGCCGTCGTCGACCCGACCTCGATGCGGGTGCGCGGCGTCGAGGGGCTGCGGGTGGTGGACGCCTCGGTGATGCCCTACGTCACCAACGGCAACATCTACGCCCCGGTGATGATGCTCGCCGAGAAGGCCGCCGACCTGATCAAGGGCGACACGCCTCTGGCGCCGGACCCCGCGCCGTTCTACCGTCATGGCACCGGCATGCCTCTGTGGCCCCAGGGCGACCCCCGCAACGACGCGGCTCCGAACACGGTGCACGCCTGATCCCTGCTGCGACGCCCGACGAACGGAGATCCACCCGTGACCGACCTCCATGACCGACCGCCCACCGCCGAGCCGGCGCCCGACCCGATCGAGGGTCCGGCCGCCACGATGAACAAGCCGGTGTTCTTCACCTCCGCGACGATCACGGTGCTGGTCACCGTGTGGTGCGTGGCGCTGCCCGACAACGCGTTCTCCGTGCTCTCCACCATGGTGGGGTGGGTGTCCACCTGGTTCGGCTGGTACTACATCGCGCTGACCACCGCGGTGCTGGTCTTCGTCGTCTACCTCGGCTTCTCCCGGCACGGGCGGGTGCGTCTGGGCCCGGAGCACTCGCGTCCGGAGTTCTCGACCGGGGCCTGGGCGGCGATGCTCTTCGCCGCCGGCATCGGCACCGACCTGATCTTCTACTCCGTCTACGAGCCCGCGACGCAGTTCCTCTCGCCCCCCTCGATCGAGGGGGGCTCCGTCCAGGCGGCGCGCGAGGCGACGGCCTGGACGCTGTTCCACTACGGCATGTCCGGCTGGGCCATGTACTCGATGATGGGGATGGCCCTGGCCTTCTTCGCCTACCGGCTCAACCTGCCGCTCGCGGTGCGCTCGGCGCTGTTCCCGTTGATCGGCAAGCGGGTCGACGGGCCGATCGGGCACGCGACGGACACGGCGGCCGTCCTGGGCACGATCTTCGGTGTGGCGACCTCGCTCGGGATCGGCGTCGTCAGCCTGAACACCGGACTCAACATCGTCTTCGGCGTCCCGCAGGGCCTGGCCGCGCAGATGTCGCTGGTCGTCCTCGCGGTCGTGATCGCTGCCGTCTCCGCGACGACCGGCGTCTCGAAGGGCATCAAGCTGGTCTCGCAGATCAACGTCGTCCTCGCGATCCTGCTGGTCGTCTTCGTCCTGGTGACCGGTCGGACCGCGCAGCTGCTCAACGCCATGGTGCTCAACGTCGGCGACTACGTCCGGCTGTTCCCGGGCATGACCATGCAGACGTTCCCCTTCGAGGACAACGCCGAGTGGATGGGTCTGTGGACCCTCTTCTTCTGGGCCTGGTGGATCGCCTGGGCGGCCTTCGTCGGGCTGTTCCTGGCCCGGATCTCGCGCGGGCGCACCATCCGCCAGTTCGTGCTGGGCACCCTGCTGATCCCGTTCAGCTACATCGTCATGTGGGTCTCGATCTTCGGCAACGCCGCGATCGACGAGCTGCGCGCGGGCAACGCCTCGTTCGAGTCCATCGTGACCCAGGCGACGGGTCCCGACCAGGGACTGTGGGCGCTGCTCCAGGAGTACCCGCTCTTCCCGGTCGTCGCGACGCTCGCGATCGTCGTCGGCCTGCTCTTCTACGTCACCTCGGCCGACTCGGGCGCGCTCGTGATGGCCAACCTGTCCTCGCGCCTGCGCACGGCCAACGACGACGCCGGTCCGGCCCTGCGCATCTTCTGGGCCGTGGCCACCGGGGCGCTGACCCTGGCGATCCTGAGCGTGGGCAACATCTTCGCGCTCCAGTACGCCACGATCATCGTGGGGCTGCCGTTCGCCTTCGTGATGCTCGCGGTGATGTGGGGCCTCTACAAGGCCCTCGTCGTGGAGGCCAAGCGGGTCGACAGCTCGACGGGCTCGCTGCCCGGGGCCCTGTCGGGGCGCAGCAGCGGCTCGGAGACCTCGGACCCCGCCCGCCCCTCGGTGCCGTGGCAGTCACGGGTGCGGCGGGCGATGGCCTTCCCCTCGCGCGCCGAGGCCGACACCTTCCTCGCCGACATCGTCACGCCGGCACTCGAGGAGGTCGCCGGCGAGCTCGAGGCACAGCACGTCCCGGCGGAGGTCGCCAGCGTGGTCGACGAGTCCGGTCAGCCCGCCATCGCCCTCAGGGCGGCGGTCGGGGGCGACCAGCCCTTCGTCTACGCCGTCCAGCACGGCGAGGTGCCGGTGCCGGCGTACGGCGGTCGGGTCCCACGCGGCGACGACGTCTACTCGCGCCTCGAGGTGCACCTGCGCGAGGGGGGCCAGGGCTACGACGTCATGGGCTACACCCACACGCAGCTCCTCGACGACGTGCTCGACCAGTACGAGCGCCACCTGGAGTTCCTGCGGCTGCGAGACGGCTCGGACGTCTGAGCCGGGCCAGCCTCGTTCGAGCACCACACCGGCCCGCCACGATCTCGTGGCGGGCCGGTGTCGTGGGTGCGGTGCGGGCTGGTCGGGCTCAGACGACCGCGGGCGCGTCCTCGTCGGTGGCCAGCTCGTCGTGCTTGACGTCGAGGAAGACCCAGACGACGGCCGAGGCCAGCACCATCATCAGCGAGCCGATCAGGAACGCGTGCGTGGCGCCCTCGGTGAACGAGGCCTGGAAGACCGCGCCCTGGAGGTACGTCGTCGCGGTGCCGGGGATCGTGGCCGTGGGGTCGAGGCCGGCACCGGTCAGGCCCTGGGTCAGCGGACCGGTCACCGCCGCGGCGCGGTCGTTGATGTAGTGCAGCGAGACCGTGCTCAGCGTGGCCAGACCCAGCGCGCCGCCGACCTGCTGCATCGTGTTGAGCACCCCTGAGCCGATGCCGGAGTCGTCGGTGCGCACCCGGTGCACCGCGGTCAGGGTGAGGGGCACGAAGACCAGGCCCATGCCGATCGACATGACCACGATCCACGGCATGATCGAGCCCCAGTAGCTCACGTCCGTGCCGACCGTGCCCTGCTGGGCGAACGCCGCCAGGGTGGCGCCGGGGGAGTCGTCGACGCCGATCCTGGAGAACATGAACAGGCTCAGTGCGGCCAGGAGCGTGCCCGTGCCGGCCAGGAAGCGCGGGTCGACGCGGTTGACGAGGGTCGAGGACAGGGCGGCCCCGATCACGATCCCGAAGGAGAACGGCAGGAACGCGAAGCCCGCGCGCAGGGGCGAGTAGCCCATGACCTGCTGGATGAACAGGCTCAGGAAGTAGAACATGGCGAACATCGCGGCCGGGGCGATCATCATCGCCGCGAAGCTGGCGGCCCGGGTGCGGTGGGCGAAGATCCGCAGCGGCAGCAGCGGGTGGGCCGCGCGGCGCTCGATGAGCACGAAGCCCGCGAGCAGGGCGACGCCGGCCACCAGGCTCGCGATCGTGCCGGGGTCGCCCCAGCCGTGCTGCTCCTCGCCGGCCCGGGTCAGGCCGAAGACGACCCCGAGCAGCCCGAGGGTGCCGGTGAGGGCGCCGGGGACGTCGAGCCGTCCGTCGCTGGCCTCGGACTCGCGCAGGAAGCGCGGGGCGAGGGAGGCGGCGACCAGCCCGATGGGCACGTTGATCAGGAAGGTCAGGCGCCAGCCGCTCATCGAGATCCCGGCGACGGAGTCCAGACCCGTCAGCCAGCCGCCGAGGATCAGGCCGACGGCCGCGCCCGCGCCGGACATCGCGGCGTACACCGCGAAGGCCCGGTTGCGGGCTGGCCCGGCCGGGAAGGTGGTGGTGATCAGGGCCAGCGCGGCCGGGGACGCCAGCGCGGCTCCGAGGCCCTGCAGGGCCCGCGAGCCGAGCAGCATCGCCTCGTTCTGGGCGAAACCGCCGAACAGCGAGGCCACGGCGAACACGGTCAGTCCCAGCGCGAACATGCGGCGGCGGCCGTACAGGTCGCCCAGGCGGCCGCCGAGCAGCAGCAGGCCGCCGAAGGCCAGGGCGTAGCCGGTCACGATCCACGACAGGTTGGCCTGCGCCACCCCGAGGTCGCGGCCGATGAACGGCAGGGCGATGTTGGTGATGCTCGCGTCGAGGACCACCATCAGCTGGGCGATCGAGATCAGGACCAGCGCCCAGCGCAGGTCGACCGGCTTCTCGGTCCCCGCCTTCGGGGACGGTGCCGGGGGTGAGGTCTCGTCGGGGGTGACGATGTCGGTCATGGGGTGCCTCTCGGGCTCAGGAGGTGGTGCTGGAGTGGGTGACGCATCGTTGCGCCGCGGGGAGGATGATCTGGTCGACGACCTCGGCGACGAGGTCGGGGGTCGGGGTCTCGCCCATGAGGACGGTGCGGTGCAGCACGATCCCGGCGAGGGCGGGTGCGATCACGTCGAGGTCGATGTCCGGGCCGATCTCGCCCCGGGCACGGGCGTGCTCGAAGATCGCCCGGGCCGCGGCCTGCCTGGGGCCGATCACGTCACGGCGGTAGGCCTCGGCGAACTCCTGGTCGCGGCTGATGGCCGTGACCACGGCTGCCAGCACCGCGAGCTGGCCCTGGTCGGTGAGACCGCCGCGCGAGCAGTACGTCGCCAGCAGGTCCTCGCGCAGGGACCCGGTGTCGACCTCGACGACCGGGCCCTTCTGGGCCTGGAGCGCGTCGATGACCAGGCTGGCCTTGGACTGCCAGCGGCGGTACAGCGTGGCCTTCGAGGCGTGTGCCGCCGCGGCGACCGCGTCCATGGTGAGCCGGTCGTAGCCGACGTCGCCGAGCACGCCGAGGGTGGCGACGAGGATCTCGAGCTCCCGCTCACCCTCCACCCGGGGGCGGGTGTCTCCGGTCGGCGTCACGCCCGCTCCCGTTCCCCTCGATGAAACGAAACGGTTCCGTTCCGTCGACGACGGTACTCCCGTGGCCCAGGAGGAGCCAACTCGGCGGGCGGAGCAACCCGGTCGGCCCGGTCGGCCTAGGAACCGGCGGTCCGGAGCAGCGCCAGGGCCTGCCGGGCGGCGAGGTCGTTCCACTGCGGGATGCGGCGCAGCATGTAGTGGCCCACCCGGCCCATGTCCTCGAACCCGACCGACGCGGCGACCGGACGTGCCCGCTCGAGGAAGGCACGCGTCATCCGTGCCGAGGTGATCTTGTCGGTGCGGCCGTGGGCAGCCAGCACGTGCTTGCCGGCCAGCGCCGAGACCGGGTCGTCGCCCTGCCACCAGGGCGCGAGCCCGACGACACCGACGACGCTCGGGTCGTCGGCGACGTACGCCGCCGTGCGGCCGCCCATGGAGTGTCCGAGCAGGACCACCGGGACGTCGCCGAGCTCACGTCGCACCTGCTCCAGGGCCCACCGGGCGTCCTGGACCGGTGCGCCGCGGTTCCAGCCGCGCACGTGGTAGCGCAGCAGCCAGGTCGCGACCCCGTCGGCGTGCGCCGCGGGGGTGATCGCACGGTGCATCGCGGCCATGCGACGCCAGGAGGCGCTGCGCGCGTCGACGACCTGGCGGCTGGCCTGCGTGCCCCCGTGCAGCACGAGGACCAGGCCGCGGGGTGAGGCGTCGACGTCGAGCCGGGTCAGCGACGGACCCGGGGAGGCGGCGGGAGGGTCGGTCAGGTCGGGCCGGGGGGAGGGGGTCGTCACGTGCGGTGTTCGGAGCCGACGTACCCGCGGATGGCGCCCCGAGGGGGTGTCGGCGCGAGGCGGCAGGATGGCCCCATGAGCGTGTTCCCAGACGAGCCGGCTGACACCGCGGCCGCTGAGCCGGTCGACCCCGCCTCCAGCGCCGCGCGCGAGGAGCACCAGCGTCTCGTCGAGGGCGTCGAGGACGCCCGCTGGCGCTACTACGTCCTCGACGACCCCACGCTCGACGACGCCGACTTCGACGCGCGGATGCGCCGGCTCGAGGAGCTCGAGGAGGCCCACCCCGAGCTCCGCACGCCGGACTCGCCGACCCAGAAGGTCGGGGGAGCGGTCTCGACCGAGTTCACCGCGGTCGACCACCTGCGCCGCATGGAGAGCCTCGACAACGCCTTCACCCACGAGGAGCTCGAGGCCTGGCACGCCCGGCTCGCCCGCGACGGGGTCGAGGATCCCGCGCTGCTCGTCGAGCTCAAGGTGGACGGCCTCGCGATCAACCTGCTCTACGAGCACGGTCGACTCACCCGGGCGCTGACCCGCGGCGACGGTCGCACGGGCGAGGACGTCACGCCCAACGTGCGCACGATCGACTCGGTGCCGACCCGTCTGCAGGCCACTCCCGACCACCCGGTCCCCGACCTGGTCGAGGTGCGCGGGGAGGTGTTCCTGCCGACCGCTGCCTTCGAGCGGCTCAACGAGTCGATGACGCAGGCCGGCAGACCGGTCTTCGCCAACCCGCGCAACGCCGCGGCGGGATCGCTGCGTCAGAAGGACCCGCGCGTCACCGCGACCCGGGCGCTGGGCATGGTCTGCCACGGCATCGGGGAGCGCACGGCCTTCGAGCCGACCTCGCAGTCCGCGGCCTACGACGCGCTGGCCGCCTGGGGTCTCCCGGTCTCCCCCCGGGTCCGGGTGCTGGACTCGCTGGCCGAGGTGCGCGACTACGTGACGCACTACGGCGAGCACCGCCACGACGTCGAGCACGAGATCGACGGCGTCGTGGTCAAGGTCGACGACTTCGGCCTGCAGCGCCGGCTGGGCTCGACCAGCCGTGCGCCCCGGTGGGCGATCGCCTTCAAGTACCCGCCGGAGGAGGTCAACGCCGAGCTGCTCGCGATCGAGGTGAACACCGGCCGCACCGGTCGGGTCACGCCGTTCGGCCGGATGGTGCCGACCCGGGTCGCGGGCTCCACCGTCGAGATGGCCACCCTGCACAACGCGCACGAGGTGCGACGCAAGGACGTCCGGCCCGGCGACACCGTGGTGCTGCGCAAGGCCGGCGACGTGATCCCCGAGATCGTCGGGCCGGTGCTCGCCCTGCGTCCCGAGGGGCTCGCCGAGTGGGTGATGCCCACGCAGTGCCCGACCTGCGGCACGACGCTGGCGACGCAGAAGGAGGGCGACAAGGACCTGCGCTGCCCCAACCACCAGTTCTGCCCGGCCCAGGTGCTGGAGCGGGTCTACCACGTGGCCAGCCGGGGCGCGTTCGACATCGAGGGTCTCGGCTCCGAGGCCGCTCACGCGCTGCTGGAGGCCGGGGTGATCGACAACGAGGGCGACGTCTTCGACCTCGACGAGGCCAAGCTGCTGCGCACCGAGCTCTTCACGCGTGCGGCGAGGAAGAAGGAGATCGAGGCCGGGGTGGCCGACGAGCGCGGCCGCGTGCTCTCGGCCAACGGGGCCTCGCTGCTCGCCGGACTCGCGTCGTCACGTGACGTGGCGCTGTGGCGCGTGCTCGTGGCGCTCTCGATCCGCCACGTGGGCCCGAGCGCGGCCCGGGCCCTGGCCACCGAGTTCGGCTCGATGGAGGCGATCCGCGCCGCAGGAGAGCAGCAGCTCGCCGCGGCCGACGGGGTCGGGCCCACGATCGCCGAGGCGGTCATCGAGTGGTTCGGCGTCGGTTGGCACGCCGCGATCGTCGATGCGTGGACGGCGGCCGGCGTCTCGATGGCCGACGAGCAGGACGCGTCGGCGCCCCGGACCCTCGAGGGCCTGACCCTGGTGGTCACGGGTTCGCTGGAGGGCTTCAGCCGCGACTCCGCCAAGGAGGCGATCCTCCTCCGGGGGGGCAAGGCGTCGGGCTCGGTGTCGAAGAAGACGGACTTCGTCGTGGTCGGGGAGAACGCCGGCTCCAAGGCCGAGAAGGCCGAGCAGCTCGGGGTCACCGTGCTCGACGAGGCGGGCTTCGTGGCGCTGCTCGCCGACGGCCCGCCGCCCGCGCCGGAGGAGCCCGACGCGGGCGCGGACGAGGAACCGGCTCAGGACTCGTAGGAGCTCCCGCCGACCTTGATCACACCGGGACCGAGGTCCTGGGCGACCCGGGTGCACGACCCGCCACCCGGCTCGCAGATGCTCGCCCCGCTGCGGGAGACCGCGATCAGGCCGCCGTCCGGCGTCCAGCCGTAGTCGCCTCCGTCGTCGGGCAGGGCGGTGCTCGCCCCGGACACGACATCGAGCACCTCGCCACTGGCCCGGCCGTAGCCGATGACACGGACGTAGCCGCCGTCCGGTGACAGGACCGCGAAGGTGTCGCCGGTCGACGGGACCTCACGGATCACCTCGCCGGTCAGCGCGTCGACGACCTGCCCCGGTCCGGTCGGTCGGTACTGGCGGTCCCGGGGTGGCTCGAGGAGCGTGCGTCCGTCGACCACGTCGGGGTAGTAGCTGGCCCCCATGCCCCCGGCCACCTGCTGCCCTCCGGTGCGGAAGTCGACGGCCACGGTCGCGTCGTCGAGCCCGACGTAGACCAGGTCGCCGTCGATCGAGACGGGCGGGGCCTCCCACCCGCCCCAGGTGAACGCCCCGGTGACCGGGACGGTCACCTGCTCGGAGGTGCGGACGTCGAGCACGTGGACGGTCCAGCTGGTCGTGGAGGCACCGGGGCTCGACCAGGCCAGGTAGGGCTCGCTGGCCGAGGTGTCCGGCGCGACGTCCCCGAGCTGGAGGCCGAGGCTGCGCACGTCGCCGTCGGGGGTCACCAGGCCGTAGTCGGAGGGACCCGCGCTGTCGGTCCAGGGGCTCTTCCCGCTGCGCACCAGCACGCCGGCCGAGGTGTAGTAGAGCTGCTTGACGTCGGCCGGGACCTCGGCCGTGTGCTCCCCGGAGGTGCCGAAGTAGACCGTCCGGCCGACGGCGAAGGCCCCCTGCTGCTCGAACGCCGCGGCTGCGGACAGGTCACGGACCACCAGAGGCGCGGGCTCGCCCGGGCCGGACCGACCGGTCAGCGCGAGCGCGCCGCCGACACCGCCGGCGACGACTGCGGCGGCGGCCAGGACAGCCACGGCGCGCCCGGCGCGGGCGCGGGCGCGGGCGCTGCGGCCGGCGGCGATGATCGCGCCCGTCGGCGCCGGGGGGACCTCGAGCAGGTCGCCCTCGGCGTGCAGCAGCTCGGTCAGACGGTCAGTCATGGGTGGCTCCGAGGGTCTGGGGCACGGCGGCGTCGCCGAGCAGGTCACGCAGGCGGGCGAGGGCGTCGGAGGTCTGGCTCTTGACGGTGCCCTCGGCGATGCCCAGGGTGCGGGCGGTCTCAGCGACGCTGAGGTCCTCGTAGAACCGCAGCACGACGACGGCACGCTGGCGTCGGGCCAGGTGGGCCAGCGCTCGCTGCAGGTCGACGACGTCGCCGCCGTCGTGCTGCCCGTCGCGGTCACGGTGCTCGGGCAGGATCTCGGTCGGCGTCTCGTTGCGCCACGACCGCCGTCGGAACCACGACGCGGCTGTGTTCAGCAGGACGGTCCTGGCGTAGCCGGGTGCCGCGTCGAGGTCGCGGACCTTGGACCAGCTGGCGTAGGTCTTGGCCAGGCTGGTCTGCACGAGGTCCTCGGCGTCGGATCGTTCGCCGAGGAGCAGGAACGCGGTGCGGTACAGCGCGGGCCACGTGGCGTGGACCATCGCGGCGTACTGCTCGTCGTCGGGCGTCCGGGACATCGGGCCTCCTGGAGGGGCGGGGTCACCCCGTCAGATGCCGCGGGCCTGCGGATCGGTTGGGTCGGGCCGCTCGAACGCGCTGGCTTTCGGTGGCTCCCGGTGACGCGGGTGCTCGGCCCACCCGGTCCACCGTCGCCTGCTCGACGACGTCACGGGACGCACCGGGCCCCGGGTGCAGGCGGTGCCCCGTGACGCAGGACGGCCCGCCGCGCGTCGCGACGGGCCGTCCGGGATGCGCTCGCTCAGGCGGTGAGCTTGTCGCCGAAGCGCACGCACCGGGTGACCATGTGGTCGATCGAGGCGTGGTCGTCGTCGGTGAGCTCCGCGCTCTCGCCCGTCACCTTGCCGACGCCGTAGGGGTTGCCGTCCTTGAACTTGATGGGGTCGGTGTAGCCGGGGGCCACCACGATGCCGCCGAAGTGGTAGATCGAGGTGTAGAGGCCGAGCAGCGTGGACTCCTGGCCGCCGTGCAGGGTCGAGCTGGCGGTGAAGCCCGCGTAGACCTTGTCGGCGAGCTTGCCGGCACCCCAGAGCGGGCCCAGGGTGTCGATGTAGGACTGCAGCTGGCTGGTGATGTGGCCGTAGCGCGTGCCGGAGCCGAAGAGCACCACGTCGGCCCACTCGATGTCGTCGGGCGTGGCGGTCGGCTGGTCGGCGACCTCCTCGACGTGCGCCTTCCATGCGTCCTGCGACTCGACGGCCTCGCGGGGCGCCGTCTCGGCGACGTGGCGCAGGCGCACCTCCGCGCCGGCTTCCTCGGCCGCCTTCGCAGCGCGCAGCGCCATCGCGTGGACCGAGCCGTAGCCGGAGTAGTAGATGATCGAGACCTTGGTCATGGGATCCTTCCCAGTCGGTTGAAAGTTCAACATCAACCCTACCTCGCCCCCGGGCGGGGGCAGCCCCGGCGGCTCCTAGGATGGACGGCATGCCTGACGACCGGATCACCCGCGAGGAGGTGCGCCACCTCGCCGACCTCGCCCGGATCGACCTCGACGACGCCGAGCTGGACCACCTCGCCCCCCAGCTGTCGGTGATCCTGGAGTCGATCGCCTCCCTGGCCGGCGTCGCCGGCGACGACGTGCCGCCGACCTCGCACGCGCTGCCCCTGACGAACGTCTTCCGCGACGACGTCGTCGAGCCGAGCCTCGGTGCGGTGGCCGCGCTCGCGGGCGCCCCGGCCACCGAGCAGCAGCGCTTCGCCGTGCCCCGCATCCTGGGTGACGAGCAGTGAGCACCTCTCCCCGGACGCGCCGCTCGGCCTCCGACCTCGCCGACGAGCTCGCGTCGGGCACGACGTCGTCCGTCGAGCTCGTCCGCGAGCACCTCGCGCGCACCGCCGCGGTGGACGGTGCCGTGCACGCCTACCTGCACGTCGATGCGGAGGGGGCGCTGGCCCAGGCCGCCGCGTCCGACGAGCGCCGCGGCGCCGGCGCACCGGCCTCGGCGCTGGACGGCGTACCCGTGGCGGTCAAGGACGTCCTGGTCACCGACGGGCTGCCCACGACCTGCGGCTCGAGGATCCTCGAGGGCTGGGTGCCGCCGTACGACGCGACGGTGGTGGCCCGGCTCAAGGCCGCCGGCCTGCCGATCCTCGGCAAGACGAACATGGACGAGTTCGCGATGGGCTCCTCGACCGAGCACAGCGCCTACGGCGCGACGCACAACCCGTGGGACCTCGAGCGGATCCCCGGCGGGTCGGGCGGCGGCTCCGCCGCGGCCGTGGCGTCCTTCCAGGCGCCCCTGGCGCTCGGCACCGACACCGGCGGCTCGATCCGTCAGCCCGGTGCCATGACCGGCACGGTCGGGGTCAAGCCGACCTACGGCGGGGTCAGCCGCTACGGCCTCGTGGCGATGGCCAACTCGCTGGACCAGGTCGGCCCGGTGACCCGGACCGTGCTCGACGCCGCGATGCTCCACGAGCTCGTCGGTGGCCACGACCCCCGGGACTCGACGTCGATCGACCAGCCGCTGCCCGCTCTGGTCGACGCCGCCCGGGCCGGCGCGCAGGCCGACCTGCACGGCGTCCGGGTCGGGGTCATCCGCGAGCTCGGCGGCGAGGGCTACCAGGACGGCGTCCGTGCCCGGTTCACCGAGACCGTCGACCTGCTCGTCGGCGCCGGCGCCAGCGTCGTGGAGGTCTCCTGCCCGAGCTTCGTGCACGCGCTGGCGACCTACTACCTGATCATGCCGTCCGAGGCGTCCAGCAACCTGGCGAAGTTCGACGCCATGCGGTACGGGCTGCGGGTGCTGCCCGACGACGTCGACTCACCCAGCGCCGAGCAGGTCATGCGCGCGACCCGTGACGCCGGGTTCGGCGACGAGGTCAAGCGGCGCATCATCCTCGGCACCTACGCGCTCTCCAGCGGCTACTACGACGCCTACTACGGACAGGCCCAGCGGGTCCGCACCCTGATCAGCCGGGACTTCGACGCCGCCTTCGAGCAGGCCGACGTGCTCGTCTCGCCGACCGCGCCGACCACGGCGTTCAGGCTCGGCGAGAAGCTCGACGACCCGGTCGCGATGTATCTCAACGACCTCGCCACCATCCCCGCCAACCTGGCCGGTGTGCCCGGCATCTCGGTGCCGAACGGGCTCGCCGACGAGGACGGGCTGCCGACCGGCTTCCAGGTCCTCGCGCCGGCGTTGGCCGACGACCGCTGCTACCACCTCGCAGCCGCGGTCGAGGCCCTGCTGACCCAGGCGTGGGGCGGGCCCCTGCTCGACCGCGCCCCGTCCCTGGAAGGAGGCGCGTCGTGAGCGCGAGCAAGGACACCCTGGTGGCGTGGGACGACGTCCTCGCCGCCTACGACCCGGCGCTGGGCCTCGAGGTCCACGTCGAGCTGAACACCGCGACCAAGATGTTCTGCGGCTGCCCGACGGGGTTCGGGGCCGAGCCCAACACCCAGGTGTGTCCGACCTGTCTGGGCCTGCCCGGCGCCATGCCCGTGGTCAACCGCGCCGCGGTGGAGTCGGCGATGCGCATCGGGCTCGCGCTGCACTGCGAGATCGCACCCTGGTGCCGCTTCGCCCGGAAGAACTACTTCTACCCCGACATGCCGAAGAACTTCCAGACCAGCCAGTACGACGAGCCGATCGCCTTCGAGGGCTACCTCGACGTCACCGTGCCGGTCGAGGGCGGCGAGGACGAGGTCGTCCGCGTCGAGGTCGAGCGCGCCCACATGGAGGAGGACACGGGCAAGTCCCTGCACGTGGGCACCTCGGGCCGCATCCACGGCGCGGACTACTCGCTCGTCGACTACAACCGGGCGGGGATCCCGCTGATCGAGATCGTCACCAAGCCGATCCTCGGCACCCGGGCACGGGCGCCCGAGGTCGCGCGCGCCTACGTCGCCCAGCTGCGGGACCTGATCGTCGCGCTCGGGGTGTCCGAGGCCCGCATGGACCAGGGCAACCTGCGCGCCGACGTCAACCTCTCGCTCGCGCCCGCGGGCGCCGGCGGCCTCGGCACCCGGACCGAGACCAAGAACGTCAACTCCTTCCGCTCCGTCGAGCGGGCCGTGCGCTACGAGATGCAGCGCCACGCCGCGGTGCTCGACGCCGGCGACGCCATCCTCCAGGAGACCCGCCACTGGCACGAGGACACCGGTGTCACCACGTCGGGCCGGGAGAAGTCCGACGCGGAGGACTACCGCTACTTCCCCGAGCCCGACCTGGTCCCCGTCGCCCCGTCCCGCGCGTGGGTCGACGCCCTGCGCGAGACCCTCCCGGAGAACCCCGTCGCCAGACGGGCCCGGTTGCAGGCCGAGTGGGGCTACTCCGAGCTCGAGATGCGCGACGCCATCGGCGCGGGTGCCCTCCCGCTGCTCGAGGAGACCGTGGCCGCGGGTGCGAGCCCCCAGGCGGCGCGCAAGTGGTGGCTCTCCGAGCTGACCCGGCGGGCCAACGACGCAGGCGTCGAGCTGGCCGAGCTGGGGGTGACCCCGGCCCACGTCGCGCAGGTCCAGGCGCTCGTCGACGACGGGACGCTCAACGACAAGCTCGCCCGCTCCGTCTTCGACGGCCTCCTCGCCGGCGAGGGCACCCCGGCCGAGGTCGTCCGGGCCCGGGGGCTCGCGATCGTCTCCGACGACGGGGCGCTCGCGGCCGCGGTGGACGAGGCGATCGCGGCGAACCCGGACGTCGCGGCCAAGATCCGCGACGGCAAGGTCGCCGCGGCCGGTGCCCTGATCGGCGCCGTGATGAAGCAGATGCGTGGCCAGGCCGATGCCGGACGGGTCCGCGAGCTGATCCTCGAGAAGCTGCTCTGAGCCGTCGTCGGCGCGGTGGGCGGCCCGCGGCTCCCTCGGCCCGGCAGACGGTGCCGGCTCGGCGCCACGCCTGGCCGACCAGCAGACTTGCGCGTGCCGTGATCGGCGTTAGGGTGCTCTCGCACCACTCACCACACGCACGTCCTCGGGGAAAGCCGGTCGAAGTCCGGCGCTGACCCGCAACCGTAGGCCTTCGATCCAGGAGGCGAGCCGGAGCACCCGTGACGCCGCGTCCTGATCAATCGCTGTCGTGGAAAACAGCGGGGATCGACCCGCAGGACCTCCCTGTGCGCGACCTCCCGCTGTGTGCAGCGGGAAGGATTCACCGTGTCCCACACCGTGCTCCGCAAGGCCGGGCTCGCCCTGCTCTCCGGGGGCATCGCCCTGACCGGCGCGCTCGCCGCCGCTCCGGCCGCCCAGGCCGCGCCCGACGACGACAGCGCCGCCTGGCTCGCCGGCCAGCTGCGCGGCGGCGTCGTCCACAACAGCCAGTTCGACTTCGACGACTACCAGCTCACCGCCGACATCGGCTTCGCGCTGACCGAGATCGGGGGTCAGCCCCGCGCGATGGACCGGATGCTGCGCGCGCTCGAGGCCAAGGTCGACAGCTGGACGACCGGGGCCGACTTCGGCTCGCCGGGTGACGTCTACGCCAACAGCACCGCGAAGGCCCTCGTCCTCGCCGAGGACGCGGGGGTCGACCCGCGCCGCTTCGGCGGGCGCAACCTCGTGCGCCAGATGAACAGTCTCGTGCTCACGGGCGGCCCCACCGATGGTCGCGTGCGCGACCGCGGCGAGAACGACTACGTCAACGTGATCGGACAGGGCTTCGCCGTGCAGGGGCTGCGCCGGGCCGGGAGCCCGAGGGCCGGTGCCGCGACGCGCTACCTGCTCCAGCAGCAGTGCGACGGTGGCTTCTTCCGCCTCTACCTGCCCGCCGAGGATGCCGCGGACCAGTCCTGCGGTGCCGACGGGACCCCCGACCTGGACGCGACCGCCCTGTCGGTGCTGAGCCTGCAGGCGCTCCCGCGTCAGGGCAGGGTCGTGCGTCGCGCGACCCGGGACGCGCTGGCCTGGATGGTCTCGGTGCAGCGCGACAACGGCAGCTTCGGTGGCGGTCCGTCCACATCGGGCTCCAACACCAACAGCACCGGTCTGGCCGCCTGGGCGCTCGGCCAGGCGCGTTACTGCGGTCCGGCGCGGGGCGCGGCACTGTGGGTGAAGCGCCTGAGGCTGGACAACGGCGCCGTCGCCTACGACCGGGCGGCGTACCGGACCGCGCAGCAGGACGGGATCACGCAGGAGACCCGGGACCAGTTCCGGCGTGCCACCGCCCAGGCCGCCCCGGGCCTGGCGTACCTCAGCGTGCGTCGCTGTCGCAGCTGAGGTGAGGAGCACCGTGCCCACCGACGTTGCCTCGTGTCCGACGACCCGCGGACGCCGTGGCGCCGTGCTGGTGGGTGTCCTGGGCGCCGCGACGGGCGCCGCGGTGGGCGCTGGGATGATCGCCGCAGCAGCCCCCGCCTCGGCCGCCACCTGCGCCGACGCCGCGGGCGTCAGCGTGGTCGTCGACCGGGCGAGCCTCGGCGGCGGCGTCTCGACCGGCTGCGACGCCGACGGCGGCGGCAAGCCCGCCTCGGTCGTCTCACCGGCCGGTGGCGCCGCCCTGACCTACGCCAGCCGCGAGCCGGGCTTCGTGTGCCGGGTCAACGCGGTCCCGGCGAGCGACCCGTGCCAGCAGGCGTCGCCGGCCGACGCGTACTGGACGTTGTGGTGGTCCGACGGCACGTCGGGGACCTGGACCTACAGCAGCGTCGGCGCGGCCGGCCTGAAGGTTCCCGCCGGCGGCTCGATCGGCTGGCGCTTCAGCACCGGGTCCCAGACGCCCCCGGGGCTCGCCGCGCCGGTGCACAGCGCCGGCTCGGGCGACGGTGATGGCACCGGCGGCTCGGGTGGCACGGGCGGCTCGGGCGGCTCGGGCGGCTCGGGTGGCACGGGCGGCTCGGGTGGGCAGACCGGAGGGTCCGGGTCGGGTGGCGCCGACGGCTCTAGTGGTCCCGGTGGCTCACCGAGCGGGGGCGACTCGCCGTCCTCGTCGCCGGAGCGCTCCGCTCACGCCGACCCCGGCGAGCACCTCCACGCCGCCGTCCGCCGCCCCCACGTCGCGTGCCGCGGAGCGGACGGGCGCCGACGGAGCCGCGCGGACGCGTGACGGCGGGCGACGGGGCAGCGGGGCGTCGAACGTGTCGGGCCGGGGCACGGTCGACGCGTCCCCCCGGGCACGCCCCGGCGACCCGTCGGCCCTGTCCGGCGGCACACCGGCGTCGGCGACCCCGGTCGGCGAAGCCGTCGACGCATCCACCCAGGCGGTCTCGGCCGAGCAGGCAGGCCTGCCCGCCTGGGTCGCACCGGGCGTCCTCGCGGTGCTGGCGCTGCTCGCCGGCGGCGTGGTGCTGCTCCGGCGCCGGGCGGCCGCGCGCCCGTGAGGCCGCGCCTGCCCCGCGACCTGCACCCCGTGGCCTGGTGGCTCTGGGCGATCGGGCTCGCGGTGGCGGCGTCGGCGACGACGAACCCGCTGGTGCTGCTGCTGCTGGTGGCGACGGCTGCGCTCACGGTGCTGGCGCGTCGTGGCGACCAGCCGTGGGCGCGGTCCTTCCGTGTCTACCTGTGGCTGGGGCTGCTCATCGTGGTCATCCGGGTGGTCTTCCGGGTGCTCGTCGGCAGCGGCTACCCCGGCACGGTCCTGCTGGACCTGCCTGCGGTGCCGCTGCCCGGCTGGGTCCTCGGCATCACCCTGCTGGGCCCGCTGACCCGCGAGTCGTTGCTCGCCGGTCTCTACGACGGCATGCGGCTGGCCACGATCGTCGTGTGCGTCGGGGCCGCCAACGCACTGGCCAACCCCAAGCGCCTGCTGCGCTCGGTGCCGCCGGCGCTCTACGAGGTCGGCACCGCCCTGGTGGTCGCGGTGAGCGTGCTGCCCCAGCTCGCGGACAGCGTGCGCCGGGTCCGCGCGGCGCAGGCGCTGCGACCTGCGCCCGTCGCGTCCTCGGGCCGGGTCCGGGGGCTCAGGCGGAGCCTGGTGCCCGTGCTCGAGGACGCGCTGGAGCGGTCGCTGGCGCTCGCAGCCGGCATGGACACCCGCGGCTACGGACGCTCGGGCTCGGCGACGCCCGCACAGCGGCGTACCACCGGTGCTCTGATGCTCCTCGGTCTGCTGGGGGTCTGCGTGGGCACCTACGCGGTGCTCGACCAGACGCGCGCCGTGAACGCGGACGTCGCCCGCGTCTTCCTGGTCGCAGGCCTCGTCCTCGCCGTCGCCGGGCTGGTCAGTGCCGGCCGACGGGTCGAGCGCACCCGCTACCGCGCCGACCGGTGGCGCTGGCCCGAGGTCGTCGTCATGGGTTGCGGGCTCGTCGTGGCCCGACTGGGTCTGGTCCTCGCCTCCGAGCAGGTCCCGGTGGCCTACCCGGCCCTGGACTCGGTCCCCCCGATGACCCTGCTGGCCCTGGTCGCGCCGCTCGTCGGCCTGGTCGCCGCGCTCGCGGCACCACCCCCGGTGCTGTCCACCGCGACCCGCACCGTGCCGGCGCGTCACCGGCAGCCGGCGGTGGCGCCATGATCGAGCTGCGCTCCATCTCGCTCACCTTCGAGGACCAGAACGTCCCCGGCCCGGCCACGCGGACGGCCGGCGTGGTCGTGCTGCGCGACGTCGACCTGGTCGTCGAGGAGGGCGAGCTGATGCTCGTCTCGGGTCCGACCGGGGTGGGCAAGTCGACGTTGCTCGGTGTCGTGACGGGCCTGGTGCCCCGCTTCTCCGGCGGGAGGTTGCAGGGTGACGTGCTCCTCGACGGGCACAGCATCGTGCGCACACCGCCGCGCGAGCGTGCCCACGTCATCGGCTACGTCGGCCAGGACCCGGCAGCCGGCTTCGTGACCGACACCGTCGAGGAGGAGCTCGCCTACGGCATGGAGCAGCTCGGCCTCGCCCCCGCGACGATGCGTCGCCGCGTCGAGGAGACCCTCGACCTGCTCGGCGTCGCAGACCTGCGCGCCCGGGACCTGCGCACCCTGTCCGGCGGTCAGCAGCAGCGGGTCGCGCTGGGTTCCGTGCTCACCACGCACCCGCGCCTGCTCGTGCTCGACGAGCCGACCTCGGCCCTGGACCCCACCGCCGCCGAGGACGTGCTCGCCACCCTGACCCGCCTGGTGCGCGACCTCGGTGTCTCCGTCCTCCTCGCCGAGCACCGTCTCGAACGGGTCGTGCCCTTCGCGGACCGCACCTGCCTGCTGGGCGGCGACGGCTCGGTCCGGGTCGGCAGCACCGCGGAGGTGCTCGTCGACTCGCCGGTGGTGCCGCCGATCGTCGAGCTCGGTCGCCTCGCCGGATGGTCGCCGCTGCCCCTCGACGTCCGTGACGCCCGCCGACGCGCCCGCGACCTCGACCTCCCACCCGCGCCTGCGCAGCTCCCCGGGAACGCCCCCGGCACGCCGGTGGCGACCGCGCCGGGACGGCGTACGCCCCCGCTGCTGCGGGCACGGCGTCTGAGCGTCGTGCACGGTGCGGTGGCCGCGGTGCGCGACCTCGACCTCGACCTCGTCCCGGGTCGGGTGACGGCCCTGATGGGGCGCAACGGCTGCGGCAAGTCCTCCCTGCTGTGGGCCCTGCAAGGCACCGGCACGCTGCGCTCGGGTCGCGTCGAGATCGACGGTCTCGATCCCTCCACCCTGCCGGCACCGCGACGGCCCGCGGTGGTCGGGCTGCTCCCCCAGAGCCCGGCCGACCTGCTCTACCTCGAGACCGTCGCCGAGGAGTGCTCGACGGCCGGCCCACGCGCCCGACCCGTCCTGGACTCCCTCGCGCCCGGCATCCCCGACGCCCAGCACCCGCGCGACCTCTCCGAGGGCCAACGGCTGGCTCTCGCGCTGGCCATCGTGCTCAGCACCGATCCGCCCGTGCTCCTGCTCGACGAGCCCACCCGCGGTCTGGACTACGCCGCGAAGGCCCGGCTGGCGGAGCTCCTGCGCGCGATCGCCGCAGACGCGCGTTCGGTCCTGGTGGCCACCCACGACGTCGAGTTCGTCGCGCTGTGCGCCGACGACGTCGTGGTGATGGCCGAGGGGGAGGTCGTCTCCTGCGGCCCCGTGCGGGAGGTGGTGGCCGAGTCGCCGGCCTTCGCACCGCAGGTCACGAAGGTGCTGGGCGCCCCCTGGCTGCGCGTCGACGAGGTCGCCGCGGCGCTGGCCCGCCCGCCGAGCCCGTCACGCGGCGGGCCGTCGTGAGCACCCCGCGCCCCGCGGCGCCGCACGCCGTGCCGGTGACGCGTCGCAGTGCCGCCGTCCTCGCGCTCGCCTCCCTGGGCGGGCTGATGATGCTCTGCTGGCCGCTGCTCCTGCAACCGGCACCCGGGGACCGGGTCGACCCGCCCTTCTTGTTCCTCGCCCTGCTGCCACTCGTGCTCGTGGTGGTGCTGGCCGAGATCTCCGAGGCCGGGCTCGATCCACGGGTGCTCGCCGTGCTGGGCGTGCTCAGCGCCGTGATCGCGGTGCTGCGAGGGATGTCAGCCGGGACCGGGGGCATCGAGCTGGTCTTCTTCCTGCTGATCCTCGCCGGGCGGGTCTTCGGACCCGGGTTCGGCTTCGCCCTCGGTTGCACGGCGCTGTTCGCCTCCGCACTGATGACGGCGGGGGTCGGTCCGTGGCTGCCGTTCCAGATGCTGGTCTCGGCCTGGGTCGGGATGGCGGCCGGTCTGCTGCCCCGCCGGGTCCGGGGTCGCCGCGAGATCGCGATGCTGGCGGCGTACGGGGTGGTCGCGGCCTACGGGTTCGGTCTCCTGATGAACCTGTCGAGCTGGCCGTTCCTGCTCGGGATCGGGGTCCCGGGGGTGGAGGGTGGCGTGAGCTACGTGCCGGGGGCGCCCCTGCTGGAGAACCTGGCGACGTTCGCGAGGTACACGCTGATCACCTCCACCGGCAGCTTCGACACCGGCCGCGCGATCACCAACGCGGTCGCGATCGTGGTGCTGGGGCCCTCGGTGCTGACCACGCTGCGACGCGCGGCCCGGCGGGCCACCGTCACCGGGACCGATCACCGGGACGAGTGCCGGCGCCCCGAGCGGCGCGGTCGGTTAGCCGGGCCAGCGGCTCAGGGCGCGATCCGCACGATCCGGTCGTCCTCCGGTCCGGCGACGTCGGTCTCGACGTTGTTCGTCAGCACCCACAGCGACCGGTCCGGAGCGCGGACGACGGTGCGCAGCCGTCCCAGCTCGTGCTCGAGGAAGGCCACGGGGCCCTCGCCGCTGCCGGAGCCTCGGTCGGCGGCGATGGCCCAGAGTCGCTCGCCCTCGAGGTCGGTGACCCACCACCGTCCGCCGACGTAGGCCAGACCTCCCGGGGTCGAGCCCTCGTCGTCCCACACGACTGCGGGCTCGGTCGTGGCGCGGGCAGCCGCGCCGTCGCCCTCGGGCCAGCCGTAGTCCTGGCCGCCCTTGATCCTGTCGAGCTCGTTGACACCGTCACCGACGTCGAGAGCCCAGAGCTGCTCCCCGTCGAAGGCCAGGCCGCGCACGTCGCGCAGGCCGGAGGCCCAGACGACGGTGCCCCCGGGGTTGGTCTCGAACGGCTCACCGTCCGCGGTGACCCGCAGGATCTTGCCCGCCAACGAGGCGGGGTCCTGCGCCAGGCTCTCGTCGTCGGCGGTGCCGGTCGCGATGTAGAGCGCGTCGTCGGGGCCGAACACGATGCTGCCCCCGGTGCTGCTGTGGGGGAGGTCGTCGACGACGACCTGCGGCACCCCGAGGACGCCGTTCTCGAGACGGGCACGGACCACCTGGTCGCCGCGGTTGCGCGCGAGGTAGAAGTAGACGCTCCGGCTGCGGGGGAAGTCCGGGGCGATGGCCAGGCCCAGCGCGGCGTTCTGGCCACCGGCCTGACCCAGGGTGCCGACCTCCTGGACCACCCGTCGCCGTCCGGTGACCCGCAGGACGCGCAGGGTGTCGCGCTCGGTGACCAGGGCGTCGCCGTTGGGGAAGAAGCCGAGCCCCCACGGGGTGTCGAGCCCGGTCACCGCAGTCTCCACCACACGAGGTCCCGCGCCGGTCCTCCCGGCGTCGTCGGAGGTCCCGGGCTCGGCCGCGGCCCGGGCCGAGGGAGCCACCGGCAGCGGCACGTCGGCGCCGGCCGGGGTGGGGCTGATCGTCAGGTTCGTCTGGTTGCCCTGCTGCGCGCAGCCGCCGAGGGCGGTCGCGGCGAGCAGCGCGGCGACCGCGACCGGTCGCCTCACGCGGCGCGCGCGACGAGCTCGCGCAACAGCTGGTGGACGCGGTCGGGCTGCTCCATCTGCACGAAGTGGGTGCCCGCGAGCTCGACGTAGTGCGCGTGCGGGATGCGCCGGGCGGCGGAGGCCATGTCGCGGGCGCCGGCGAGGAGGTCACGCGAGGCGCCCACGAACGTGCACGGCACGTCGATGCTGCTCAGCGAGACCCGCGCGTGCTCGGAGGTTCGCAGGGCGAGGTGCATGTACCACTCCACCGGGGTGGAGAGCATCTCGGTGAAGGCGAGCGCGCCGAGCTCGGGATCGCTGAGGCGGCCGATGAAGCCCACCCGTCGCAGGGCCTCGAGCGATCGCACACCGAAGGGGTAGCGCGTGGTGGCCGGCGAGAGCACCCGACCGCCGAGCGTGAGCGCGCGGGCCAGGCTGACGGTCAGGGTGCGTGCGAGGAGGTGAGGCACGTGCAGCGGCGCGAGCATCGTGGCGAAGGTGTCACCCGGGACCCCCGAGACCGCGAAGAGGGCCGCGACCCGCTCGGGGTGCCGCGCGACGAGCTCGAAGGCGGTGTTGACGCCCATCGACCAACCCATCACGACCGGTCGGTCGAGGGAGAAGTGGTCCATCACCGACAACGCGTCCTCGACGAAGTTCTCGATGCGGACCTGCTCGGAGTCGCGCGGACGCTGGGACCCGCCGACGCCACGGTGGTTCCAGGACACGACCCGCACGCCGCTGTCCGGCCGCAGGAACGCCGGCCAGTGGTACGGGTTGGTCCCCAGCCCGTTGCACAGCAGCACGGTCGGACCCCCGACCTGCTGGTCGGGGTCGTTGGTCCACGCGCGCAGGATCGTGCCGTCGTCGGAGACCACCTCGGAGAACGTGACGGCCGACGCGTGAGCGGCGCGGGCGGCGGAGAGCGGCATGGGCGACATCATGCCCGAGGCGTGCGACCGGCGGGAGGAACCACGCGTCACGCGGACCTCGGAGGGGACCTGGTGGCCCCGACGGCCTCAGCCGTCGGCGGCACGCGGGAGGGAAGGTCGCGTCGCGTCGCCGTGGTCGAGGTAGTCCGCGACCTCCTGGCGCTCGGCGCGACGCTGGGCGCAGTCCGTCGCGGCCAGCATCGCGTTGCGGCGCGCGCGCTGCTGGGACTCGACCGGCCACGCGCGCAGTCGCGCCAGCAGGGTCACGGCGGGGCGGCCGGTCAGCAAGGTGGTGATCATCGACAGCTCCGAGGGTGCGTTCCTGCAGAGACTCCAGGGTAGGCCGGGACGCGTGCCGGCCACCAGCCTCCCACGTGACGTCTGGGTGAACGCTGGCTGAGCACCTGTCGGGACCACGGTGCTGCGTGGGTCCCGTCCGTTGCCCGGTCCCCGGCCCGGTCCGTTGCTCAGCCCGGGGCTGGTGCGGAGGAGGGCTGCGTCCCCCCGCGGGAGGCCGACCGCGTCGCGCCGGCGCTGGCGACGACCACGCACAGCACGGCCACCCACTGCAGCGCAGCCAGGACCTCGCCGACCAGGACGATGCCCACCAGCGCGGCCGCGGCCGGCTCGAGACTCATCAGGATCCCGAAGGCCGACGCGGGCAGGGTCCGCAGCGCGATCAGCTCGCAGGAGTACGGCACGACCGAGCTCATCACACCCACGACGACGCCGATGGCCAGCACGCGAGGTGAGGTGAGGGCCCCGCCGTCGACGAGCAGCGCCGCCGGGGCCAGACCCACGGCCGCGACCACGCTCGCCGTCGTGAGTCCGGACAGACCGCTCCAGCGGCGCCCGGTGCCGGCCGAGAGCAGGATGTAGCCGGCCCACGACGCCGCCGCCAGGAGTGCGTACGCGACGCCGACCGGATCCAGGTCGGACGGCTCGACGCCCAGGGCCACCACGCCGAGCCCCGCCAGCACGACCCAGGCGAGGTCGCGGGCCCGGCTCGACCCGGCCAGGGCGACCGCGAGGGGTCCGATGAACTCGATGGTCACGGCCAGACCGAGGGGGATCCGGGCGAAGGACTGGTAGATCGAGAAGTTCATCAGGCCGAGGGCGGCGCCGAAGGCCAGCACGGTGCGCCAGTCCGTGGCGCTGCGCCCGCGCAGGTGCGGGCGCGCTATCGCGAGGAGCACCAGCGCGCTCGTGACGAGCCGGAGCCAGACCAGGGTGGTGGGGTCGACCTCGTCGAAGAGCAGCTTGGCGAAACCGGCCCCCACCTGCACCGAGACGATGCCGACGAGCACCAGCCAGACCGGGGAGAACCGGGCCGATGAGTTTGGCGCAGGCACGGGGTCAGGCTAGGTGAGAGCACCACCGACGAACGCGGAGGCCCGACATGCCCGAGAAGGACAGCCCGCACCAGGAGGGAACCGCCACGCTGCTGCTGATCGGCACCCGCAAGGGCTTGTGGATCGCGCGGTCCGACGAGCAGCGCGTCGACTGGACCGTCGAGGGCCCGCACCACGACATGGAGGAGGTCTACTCGGTCCTCATCGACACCCGGGGCGACCGGCCCCGGCTGCTGGCCGGCGCCTCCTCGAGCTGGTTCGGGCCCCAGCTGCGCCGCTCCGACGACCTGGGCGCGACCTGGCAGGAGACCCCGGGCGGCGCGGTGCGCTTCCCCGACGACATCGAGGCGAGCCTCGAACGGGTCTGGGCGCTCGCGGCCGGCGCGCGGCCTGGCGAGGTGTGGGCCGGCACCGAACCGGGAGCGGTGTTCCGCTCCCAGGACGGCGGTGAGAGCTTCACGCTCGAGCGCGCCCTGTGGGACCACCCCCACCGTGAGCAGTGGGCGGCCGGCTACGGCGGTCAGGCCTTCCACACCCTGCTGCCCCACCCGGAGGACCCGGCCTCGTTGACCGCGGCGATCTCGACCGGGGGCGTCTACCAGACCTCCGACGGGGGAGGGTCCTGGCAGCCCCGCAACGACGGCGTACGCGCGGAGTTCCTTCCCGAGGGCCAGCAGTACCCGGCCTTCGGTCAGTGCGTGCACAAGGTCGCCCGCCACCCCTCCCGCCCCGAGCGACTCTTCCTGCAGAACCACGGCGGGGTCTACCGCTCCGAGGACCACGGTGCCTCGTGGACCTCGATCGCCTCGGGGCTGCCCGCCGACTTCGGCTTCCCGGTGGTCGTGCACCCCCACGAGCCGGACACCGTCTTCGTCTTCCCCCTCGGCGGTGCCGAGAGGCGGTACCCGCCGGGCGCCACGCCGCGGGTGTGGCGTTCCACCGACGCGGGCGACAGCTGGTCGCCGCTGGGCGAGGGGCTGCCGGACCAGTGCTTCGTCGGGGTGATGCGCGACGCGATGTGCACCGACACCCACGCCGCGGCCGGGCTCTACGTCGGCACGCGCGCGGGCACGGTGTGGGGCTCGGCCGACGAGGGGGAGACCTGGCGCACGATCGTGGCCGACCTGCCGGACGTGATGGTCGTCCGGGCTGCACGCATGGCGTGATGCGGGACCCCGTCGACCGAGACGTCCTCCCTCGGCTGCGAGCGCTCCACCCGCTGCTGCGGGACCGCGCTGGTCTCGAGCCGGGTGGATCAGGCAAGGTCGGGCATCTGAGGACGCGGCATGGCGCGTCACAGGATGCCGAACCTCGTCAACGACGCCCGCACAGCGAGTCGAACACACCGGAGGGGCGCGTACGTCTTGGCGCCGCGACAGTCTTACCGGCAACTGTGAGACGTCCCGCGAGCCCCCGCAACCGCAGGCCATCGGCTTCCGGGACGTCATCACGGTCGGCAGTCGACGACCGACCGGAACGCTGAGGCCGCCGTCAGCCTCGAGGTCGGGCATCCCACGACGCGCCATAGCGCGTGCTCAGATGCCCAACCCCCTCGATGGGTCCGTCAGACCCGTCCCGTACGCCGAACCCGTTGCGGTGACCAGCCAGCTCGATCGGCCCGACCAGGCTCGACGACCAGATGGTCACCGATTGAGTTCCCCCGTGCAGAGCAGGGGGACGGGTCAGTCGACGGCCTCGCCTGCGAGGGCCTTGGCGGCCAACCGCTCCTCCTCGCTGACCTGCAGGACGTCGTAGGCGGCGTGCAGGGCCAGGCCGATGATGAAGCAGCCGAGGATCAGGTCGGGCCAGCCGGACTCCGTCCACAGCGTGATCACGGCCATCGCGATGATGGCCACGTTGATCACGACGTCGTTGCGGGCCGACAGGAACGCCGCCCTGCCCAGCGACCCACCGTGATGACGGACCCTGAGGAGCAGCCAGGCGCTCGTGCCGTTGACCACGACAGCGCCCAGCGAGGCGAGCACGACGGGGACGACCGTGGGCGCGACGGGATTCGAGAAGCGCTGGATCGCCACCCACCCGGCCTCCGTGGCGGGTCCGAGGATGACCACCGCCATCACCTTCCCCGCCGTGGCCCGCGCGGCCAGCGGCCAGCCCAGTGCGATGACGATCAGCAGGTTGACGAACGAGTCCTCGAGGAAGTCGACGCTGTCGGCGAGCAGGGCGACCGAACCGGCAGCCAGGGCGACGCTGAACTCGACGAAGAAGTAGGACAGGTTCAGCATCGCCACCACCAGGACGATCCGACGCAGGCGGCCCGCGTCGATCTCAGGTGCGGGCTCCGGTCGACGTTCTGGGTACATCGCGGTCGAACCTATCCACGGTCGACGCGGCGGCCCTGCGGCGCGCATCTCCCTCACGCCGTACGCGAGGACCCCGGTCGGTCCGCGACGCGACCTCCTGGCGGCGATCCGGCCCCGGGGACGTCGTCACGCGACCGGGCGGTCAGGCTCCCGCTCGGACTGGGACGGCACCGAGGGGTGGGACGCGGATGTCTCGCCGGCAGCGGCGTGGAGGTCGACGCCGACCGGGCTGGGCTCGGGGACACCGGCGGTGATCCGGGTGCCGTCGGAGCGGCGACCCCCGATCAGCGGGGAGTCACCCAGCGTGCCGTCGACCCGCAGCCCGTGGCCGTCGAGGTCGAGCTCGAGGGCGTCGGCGGCGCTGAGCGTGTGCTCCGCGCCGCGCACGTAGACCGTGATCGGGCCGTCGCCGAGCGAGGCCGAGGCCTCCTCGACCGCGATCCGCAGGTGGTCCTGGGTCAGACGGACGCGCAGGCGTGAGCCGTGCCAGCGCACCGGGAACTCCAACGACGGCCACTCGGCCGGCAGACGGGGGTCGAAGCTGAGCACCCGGTCGTGGTCGCGCATCCCGGCGAAGCCGAAGACCAGGGCGCTCCACACGCCGCCGCAGGAGGCCACGTGCAGTCCGTCGACGGTGTTGCCGTGCAGGTTGCGCAGGTCGACGAACAGCGACTTCCAGAAGTACTCGAGCGCGACCTCGTGGTAGCCGACCTCGGAGGCCATCACCGACTGCACCACGGCGGAGAGGGTGGAGTCGCCGGTGGTGATCGGGTCGTAGTACTCGAAGTCCGCCCGCTTCTCCTCAGCAGTGAACCGGTCTCCCTGCAAGAACAGGGCGAGGACCACGTCGGCCTGCTTGAGCACCTGGAAGCGGTAGATCACCAACGGGTGGTAGTGCAGCAGCAGCGGCCGGGTCTCCAGGGGCGTGCGGGAGAGGTCCCACACCTCGCGGTCGAGGAAGTGGTCGTCCTGCTGGTGGATGCCCAGGCCCTGGTCGAAGGGGATGGTCATCCCCTCCGCGCACGCCCGCCACTCCAGGGCCTCGGCGGGGTCGAAGGCCAGGCGGCTCACCATCCGGTCGTACGCCGCCCGGTCCAGGTCGCGGACCAGGTCGACGGCCGCGGCGGCCCGCTCGAGGTTGAAGCGGGCCATCACGTTGGTGAAGAGGTTGTTGTTGACCACCGTCGTGTACTCGTCCGGCCCGGTGACGCCGTGGATGTGGAAGGAGCGCGAGCCGTTGGTGCGCCAGAAGCCGAGGTCGGCCCACAGCCGCGCGGTCTCGACGAGGATGTCGATGCCGTCGCGCACGAGGAAGCCCACGTCACCGGTCGCGTCGACGTACTTCGACAAGGCGTACGCGACGTCGGCGTCGATGTGCACCTGCGCGGTGCCGGCGGCGTAGTAGGCCGAGGCCTCCTCGCCGTTGATGGTGCGCCACGGGAACAGGGCGCCGGCCTGGGCCAGCTCGCGGGCACGGGCACGGGCGGAGTCGAGCATCCGGGCACGGAAGTGCAGGGCGTTGCGGGCGGCGTCGGGCTGGGTGTAGGTCAGGAACGGGCTGACGTAGATCTCGGTGTCCCAGAAGTAGTGCCCCTCGTAGCCGGAGCCGCTGACGCCCTTCGCCGGGACGCCCTGCTGGTCGGCCCGCGCGCTGGCCTGGGCGAGGGAGAACAGGTTGAAGCGGGTCGCCTGCTGGACCGAGGCCGTGGCCTCGCCCGCGTCGAGGACGACGTCGGTCGAGCGCCAGAACGCGTCGTACCACGCGCGCTGGGCCTCACCGAAGACCGCCTGGCCGCCACGCCGGGCCCGCTCGAGCGTCCGGTCGCAGCGGTCGGAGAGCTCGCGCACGGGGACCCCGCGCGAGGTGTGGTAGCTGACGTTCTTCTCGACCCGGATCGGGTGGCCCTGGCGCGCGTCGATGCGGAAGACGGCCTTGGCGAGGTCGTCCTCGGAGTGGGTGACGACCTCGTGCTCGTCCTCGCACTCCAGGACGTGCTCGGCGCTGACGCAGATGGTCATCCCGGAGTGCGCGCAGCGGTAGCCCAGGCTCATCCGCTCGGGGCTCGCCGCGTGCTTGCGCGGCAGCAGGACGCGCTCCTCGAAGGAGGCGGCCTTGCGAGGGTCGACGCCCTCGCCCATCGCGGCGTCGGGCACGTGGTACTCGTCCTTGCCGTCCTGGCGGTTGAGCAGCTGTGAGGAGATGACGATCGGCGCGTCGCCCTCGAGCATCGTCACCTCGAGGCTCATCAGGGCCAGGTGCCGCTCGGTCATGGAGACCATGCGGGTCGACTCGACCGCGACCCGCTTGCCCGACGGCGTGCGCCAGACCAGGCTGCGGCGCAGGACGCCGTCGCGGAAGTCGAGGCTGCGCTCGTAGTGCTCGAGGTCGGCGGTGCCGAGGATCAGTGGCTCGTCGTCGACGTAGATCTTGAGGACCTTGGCGTCCGGGACGTTGACGATCGTCTGACCGGTCTGCGCGAAGCCGAACGCGGCCTCGGCGTGGCGGATGGGCCAGGTCTCGTGGAAGCCGTTGACGAAGGTGCCGTGCGCGAAGGCGTCGCGGCCCTCCTCGGGGTTGCCCCGCATGCCGAGGTAGCCGTTGGCGGTGGTGAACAGGGTCTCGGTCACCCCGAGCTCGCCGGGGCTGTGGGAGGTCTCGACCAGGCGCCACGGGTCGGCGGGGAAGCGACCGCGGTCCATCGGGTCGCTGGAGGCAGCGTGGTCGATCACGAGGCGGCCACCGTCGCGGTCGGCACGAGCTCGGCGAGGTCGTCGACCACGTGCGTGGCCCCGGCCTCACGCAGGGTGTCGGCCCCGACGCCACGGTCGACCCCGACGACGACGGGGAAGCCGCCCGACGCCCCGGCCCGGACCCCGGAGACGGCGTCCTCCAGGACCACGCTGGCGCCGACGGAGGCGCCGAGCTCACGGGCGGCGGCCACGAACGTGTCCGGTGCCGGCTTGCCGGGCAGGTCGCGCTCGGTGGCCACCGCGCCGGACATGACGAAGGCGAAGCGCTCGTGCAGACCCGCGGCCTCGAGCACCGCGGCGGCGTTGGCCGAGGACGACACCACGGCCAGCGGGATCCCGAGGTCGCGCAGGTGGTCGAGCAGCGCCACGGATCCCGGGTACGCCGTGACGCCGTCGCGCTCGAGGACGGCGTTGAAGGCGTCGTTCTTGCGGTTGCCGAGCCCGCACACGGTCTCGGCGTCCGGCGCGTCGTCGGGTGAGCCCTCGGGCAGGGTGATGCCGCGCGCGGCGACCAGGTCACGCACCCCGTCGTAGCGCGGCTTGCCGTCCACGTGGGCGAAGTAGTCCTCGGCGGTGTACGGCGTGAGGTCCGCGCCGCTGGTCCCGGCGTCGCCGTCACGCAAGGAGTCGAGCCAGCTGTTGAACATCTCCGACCAGGCCACCATGTGGACCTCGGCGGTCGGGGTGACCACCCCGTCGAGGTCGAAGAGGACCGCCTCGTAGGCGTCCCAGGTCTGCGCGAGGTCGGTTTGCACGATCCAAGGCTAAGGGTCGGCGGCGTCCGCGCCCTCTTGGCGAGCCTGTGGACCTGCTCATAGTCTCTCCTCCGGCCCTACCCTGGGGTCGTGGCCGCACCCCGCTCAGCCTCCTGCGGTGGACCCGTGCGGGTCCCCGGGGACGTGCTCGTGCACCTGCGACGCGCCCGCGACCACGTGGACCGGTGCTACGCCGAACCGCTGCGCCTCGAGGACCTCGCCCGCGTCGCCGGGCTGAGCAAGTACCACTTCCTCCGTTCGTTCGCGCTCGTCTACGGCGCGACGCCACGCGCCTACCTCGGCGCGCGACGGGTCGAGCGCGCCCAGGACCTGCTCCGCGCCACGAACCTGACGGTGACCGAGGTCTGCCACGCCGTGGGCTACTCGAGCCTCGGCTCGTTCAGCAGCAGGTTCCGTGAGCTGGTCGGCGAGAGCCCGGTCGACTTCCAGCGGCGCTACGCGGCGGCCGGCGCTCCGCGCATCCCTGGATGCCAGGTGTTCATGCGGGGCCTCGTCGAGCGTCGTACGACGGTCGGCGGCGCCGACGGGTGAGCGCAATCGCGGAGAAGCCGGCGAGGGTCGCCGGCTCCTAGCCTGGGCGCATGATCACCCACGTCTCCCTCGTCCCCGTCTGGGTCCGCGACCTCGACGAGTCACTCGCCTTCTACACCGACGTCCTCGGCTTCGAGGTCGAGGACGACCTCCAGCTCGGTCCGGACTTTCGCTGGTGCACCGTCGCCCACCCCTCCCACCCCGAGCTCAGCCTCCACCTGACCACCCCGGGACCCCCCTTGTCGGAAGAGATGGTCGAGGCCGTGCGTCGCGCCCAGGACGACGGTGGGCTGCCCGGCGTCGGGCTCACGGTCGACGACTGCCACGCGACGTACGACGACCTGCGGGCCAAGGGGGTCCAGTTCCTCCAGGAGCCGCAGGAGCGCCCCTACGGCGTGGAGGCGCTGATGCGGGACAACTCCGGGAACTGGATGGTCCTGGTCGAGCCGCGGGAGTGGTCCGAGGCCGACTTCGGTGGCGTCCCGCCGGCCTGATCGCCGTCGGCCTCGTCGCCACCGGCCTCCTCGGAGGTCCACCACGGATGCCCGGGCCGCACCCGCGCGAGGGCCTCCTAGGCTGCGTCCATGAGCCCCGACGCCTCCCGACCCGACATCAAGCCGCGCTCGCGCGCCGTCACCGACGGCCTCGAGGCCACCGCCGCCCGCGGGATGCTGCGCGCGGTGGGCATGGGCGACGACGACTTCGCCAAGCCGCAGATCGGCGTCGCCTCGTCGTGGAACGAGATCACGCCGTGCAACCTGTCGCTGGACCGGCTGGCCAAGGCCGTGAAGAACGGCGTGCACGCGGCCGGGGGCTACCCGCTGGAGTTCGGCACGATCTCGGTCTCCGACGGCATCTCGATGGGGCACGAGGGGATGCACTTCTCGCTGGTCTCCCGCGAGGTCATCGCCGACTCCGTGGAGACCGTGATGATGGCCGAGCGCCTCGACGGCTCCGTGCTGCTCGCCGGCTGCGACAAGTCGCTGCCCGGGATGATGATGGCCGCAGCGCGGCTCGATCTCGCTTCGGTGTTCCTCTACGCGGGCTCGATCATGCCCGGTCAGGTCGACGGCCAGGACGTGACGATCATCGACGCCTTCGAGGCCGTCGGTGCCTGCCTGGCCGGGAAGATGTCGCGCGAGCAGGTCGACAAGGTCGAGCGGGCGATCTGCCCCGGCGAGGGAGCCTGCGGTGGGATGTACACCGCGAACACGATGGCGGCCGTCGGTGAGGCCCTGGGCCTGTCGCTGCCCGGGTCCGCCGCTCCGCCCGCGGTCGACCGTCGCCGTGACGGGTTCGCGCACCGTTCCGGCGAGGCCGTGGTCGAGATGCTGCGCCGCGGCATCACGGCACGTCAGATCCTCACCAAGGAGGCCTTCGAGAACGCGATCACCGTGGTGATGGCCCTCGGCGGCTCCACCAACGCGGTGCTGCACCTGCTGGCCATCGCTCGCGAGGCCGAGGTCGACCTGGGCCTCGACGACTTCAACCGGATCGGCGACAAGGTCCCGCACCTCGGCGACCTCAAGCCGTTCGGGCGCTACGTGATGAACGACGTCGACAAGGTCGGCGGGATCCCGATGGTGATGAAGGCGCTGCTCGACGCGGGGCTGCTGCATCCCGGCCCGCTGACCGTGACGGGTCGGACGATGGGGGAGAACCTCGAGGCGCTCGCCCCTCCCGGCGTCGACGACGACGTGATCCGTTCCCTCGACCGCCCGATCCACAAGACCGGCGGGCTGACCATCCTGCGGGGCTCGCTCGCGCCCGAGGGTGCCGTGGTGAAGTCCGCCGGCTTCGACGAGTCGACCTTCCAGGGCACCGCCCGCGTCTTCGACGGCGAGCGGGCAGCCATGGACGCACTGGCTGCGGGGGCGGTCGTGGCGGGTGACGTGGTCGTGATCCGCTACGAGGGCCCGAAGGGCGGACCGGGCATGCGCGAGATGCTCGCCATCACCGGGGCGATCAAGGGCGCCGGGCTCGGCAAGGACGTGCTGCTGCTCACCGACGGGCGCTTCTCGGGGGGCACCACCGGACTGTGCGTGGGCCACGTCGCCCCGGAGGCCGTCGACGGTGGACCCATCGCGTTCGTCCGCGACGGCGACCCGATCGTGCTCGACGTCGCCCACCGCACCCTCGACGTGCTGGTCGACGCCGCGGAGCTGGCCGCACGTCGCGAGGGCTGGGAGCCGCGCCCGGCCAAGTACACCCGCGGCGTCCTCGGCAAGTACGCGAAGGTCGTGCAGTCCGCGGCGCACGGCGCCGTCACCAGCTGAGAGCGTGGACCGGTCCGGCTGCTCACCCCTGCGGTGGGAACAGCGGCCGCGACCCGGGTCGTTGGGTCGGCCATGACCACACTTGCCATCATCGGAGCAGGAAGCGGCCTCGGCGCCGCCGTCGCACGTCGGTTCGGCCGGGAGGGGTTCTCGGTCGCGCTGATCTCACGCAGCCAGAGCCGCGTCGACGCGCTCGCCGCCGACCTCGCCGCCGACGGGGTCGACGCCCGGGGCTTCACCGCCGACGTGCGCGACCCCGCGTCCGTCGAGCGCGCCCTGGCCGACGCCCAGTCCGCCCTCGGCACGATCGAGGTGCTCCAGTACAGCCCGCTGCCCGACAAGACCTACCTCCGCCCGGTCCTCGAGACCACCCACCACGACCTCGTCGCGCCGGTCGAGTTCTCCATCTACGGCCCGGTCGCCGCGGTGCACCAGGTGCTGCCCGGGATGCGCTACCTCGGTGCGAACCGCGGCACGATCCTGTTCGTCAACGGTGGGTCCGCGGTCACGCCCAACGGCGCCGTCACCGGCACGACGGTCGCCTTCGCCGGGCTGTCGGCGTACGCCCAGGTGCTCCACGAGCAGCTCCAGGGCGAGGGGATCGCGGTGAGCCAGCTGATCATCGGGGGCGCGATCGAGCCCGGCAGCAAGGACAAGGACCCCGAGGTCCTGGCCGAGCAGCTCTGGACGCTGCACACCGGGCGTACGACGTTCCGCACGCAGGTCTCCCAGGACTGAGGTCCGTCGCGGGTCCAGGGGTGGGGTAGACACGTCGGATGTCCCCCACCACGTCCCGCACCCTCTCGGCCGACCAGCTCGACCACGACGACCCCCTGGCCCACCACCGCGACAAGTTCGTGGGGGCCGGGGAGTCGTTGGTCTACCTCGACGGCAACTCGCTCGGCCGTCCGCTCCGGGTCACCGCGGCGCGGTTGTCCGACTTCGTGTCACGTGCCTGGGGCGAGCGTCTCATCCGAGGCTGGGACGAGGGCTGGATGGACCTGCCCACCACGCTCGGAGACCGGATCGGGGCGACCTGCCTGGGGGCCGGCCCCGGACAGACCGTGGTCGCGGACTCGACCACCGTGCTGCTCTACAAGGCCGTGCGTGCCGCCGTGGCAGCGCGCCCCGGCCGCAACGAGATCGTCGTCGACGACGACAACTTCCCGACCGACCGCTACGTCGCCGAGGCCGTGGCCGACGAGCTCGGGCTGCGGCTGCGCTGGATCGGCGTCGACCGCGCCGGCGGCGTCGAGGCCGACCAGCTGCGTGAGGCCGTCGGCGAGCAGACCGCCGTCGTGCTCCTGAGCCACGTCGCCTACCGCTCGGCCCACCTCGCCGACATGGACACCCTCACCCGTGTCGCGCACGAGGCGGGTGCGATGGTCGTGTGGGACCTCTCGCACTCGGTCGGCTCGGTGCCCGTCGAGCTCGACGGGTGCGAGGCCGACCTCGCGGTGGGGTGCACCTACAAGTACCTCGACGGCGGGCCGGGCTCCCCGGCCTTCGTCTACGTCGCCCGCCGTCACCACGCCGCGCTCCGCCAGCCGGTCCCGGGCTGGATCGGTCACGCCGACCCCTTCGCGATGGGACCCGGCCACACGCCCGACCCCGGTATCCGGCAGATGCTCTCGGGCACCCCGCCGGTGATCGGCATGCTCGCGGTCCACGACATGCTCGACCTGCTCGACGAGGTCGGGATGGAGTCCGTGCGCGCGAAGTCGGTGGCCCTCACGACGTACGTCCTCTCCCTCGCCGACGAGCTGCTCGCGCCCCTCGGCGTCGAGGTCGCCTCCCCGCGCGACCCGGCCCGCCGCGGCGGGCACGTCACGCTGAGCCACCCCGCGATGCGCGAGGTGACCGCGGCCCTGTGGCGGCGCGACGTCGTGCCGGACTACCGAGACCCGGGTGGCCTGCGCCTGGGTCTCTCCCCCCTGTCGACGTCGTACGGCGAGGTCGCGGCGGGGGTGCGGGCGGTGGCCGAGGAGGTACGCCGTGCCGCCGGCTGAGCGACCCGACGGCGCCGGCTGCCTCGGGCCGGCGTCGACGGCTCAGGGAGCCAGCTGCACCTGTGGTCGTCGCAGATCCGACGCCGGTGTCGCGCGCCTGGTCGCCACGCGCGAGAGCCTCGGGCAGTAGGTTCGGACCCGTGTCCGAGACCCCCCCGACCCGCCTGGGACGCCACGTGCGCCACGTCGAGATCGAGGCACCCGTCGACGTCGTCACCGGTACCCGGTGGCGCGGCGTGCTCGTGCGGACCGCCCGGGCGCCGGAGCTGACCCTGCTGGCCCGCAGCGGCGGCGTCGAGGAACCCGTGACCTGGGGTCTGCCGTCACCGCGCATGCGGCGTCGTTTCCCGCAGGGTGCCAACGCCCGCTCGGCACGGTTCGAGGTCGTCGTCCCGGTCGCCCGGTCGGCGTTCGAGCTCGTCGTCCGGGCCCCCGACGGACGCGAGCACGTCGTCGCGCAGGCGCAGCCGCCGGTCGAGGAGCCCGGAGTCCCGGCGTTGGGAGCGGTGCCGGTGCCCGAGCGTGACGCCGACTGGCTCCGACGCAGCGTCCTCGGCCTGGTCTCGGCCCGTCTGCAGGCGCCATTGGCGCTCGAGCAGCTCGGCCAGCTGCGTGAGCTCCTCGACCCGAGCGCCTTCGAGGCCCTCTGGGCCCAGGTCGAGGACCTGCTCACGCCTCTCGCGATGACCTCGAGCGGCTACCACCCGGCGTTGGGCGGCGTCGACCCGGCGGGCTTCTTCGCCGAGCTGAGCGACCTCGTCGCCGCGGTGACGAAGGTCGGTCATCCGGTGTTCCTCGTCTCCGGGACCCTGCTCGGCGCCGTCCGGGAAGGACGACCGCTCGCCCACGACTACGACGCCGACCTCGCGGTGCTGCTGCCGGCCGACGGGCCCGAGGGGGTGGTCGACGAGCTCTGGCGTCTCAAGGACGTCATGCGCGAGGCCGGCCTGCTCGACGAGGACTACGAGCACCAGCAGCGCCATCACCTCCGAGCCACCCTGCCCTCGGGCACGCCGGTCGACTTCTTCCCCGCCTGGGTGGTCCCGGACGGGGCCGACGCCGAGGGTGCTCGAGTGCACGTGTGGCCGTGGACCGCGGGTGTGATCGGCGTCGAGGCCGTCCTGCCGCTGGAGAGTCTCGAGCTCGCCGGTTCGGTGCTGCCCGTGCCCCACGACCCCGACACCGTGCTCGCGTGCAACTACGGCCCGGGCTGGCGGAGCTTCGATCCCTCCTTCAGCTTCGACTGGATGGCCGCCCGCGAGCAGCACGCCGACTACGTCAGCGCCTCCCGGGAGCGGTGGGAGCGCGAGCTGGGGTGAGGCTGCGGATCGCGGGTCGCACCGCAGCGTCCACGGGGTAGCCGCACCGGGCAATCCGCCGCTCCGGCCGATCTCACCTGTGAGATGGCTTCCAATCCGGTCCCGATCGGCGGGACAGTGCTCCCATGAGCGACGACGAGGCCACCGACCGCACCGCGGACCAGACCGACGACACGGACCAGCCGGAGGTGGAGCAGGGCGACACCGAGGGGGGCGGCACCGAGGGGGGCGGCACCGAGGGGCAGCGGCCCGACGAGGCGACGATCCAGGGTGCGGTCGCGCGGGCGGAGGCGCGCGAGCGTGACGACCGCACCGTGATGACCGGGCACGACGTGGCCGCTGAGCTGCTCGAGGACTGGCGGGTGCTCACCCGGGGCCTGCACGCCCGCTTCGCCACCGGCGACTTCGCCACCGGCGCAGCGCTGGTGGCCGACATCGCCGCGGCAGCCGAGGAGGCCGACCACCACCCCGACGTCGAGCTGCGCTACCCCCACGTCGCCGTGCACCTGCGCAGCCACGACGTCGGTGGCATCACGATGCGCGACGTGCGTCTCGCACGCCGGATCAGCGACCTCGCCGGACGCCGGGGCGCCGAGCCCACGCCCGACGACGTCCAGGTGCTGGAGGTCGGGCTCGACACCGCCGACCGCGACGCGATCCGGCCCTTCTGGGCCGCCGTGCTCGGGCTCTCCGAGACCGAGGACCCCGACGAGCTGGTCGATGGTGCCGGCACCCTGCCCGCCGTGTGGTTCCAGGAGACCGAGCGTCACGACGAGCCGCGCCAGCGCTTCCACCTCGACATCCACGTACCCCGCGAGATCGCCGAGCGCCGCATCCAGGCCGCACTCGAGGCGGGCGGCGTCCTGGTCACCGACGGCTACGCGCCGTCGTTCTGGGTGCTCGCCGACGCCGAGGGCAACAAGGCCTGTGTGTGCACCTGGGTGGGCCACGCCGCCTCCGACGCCGTCGAGGAGTCGCAGGACCGCGACGCCGACGCCCACGGCGAGGAGGACGACTGACGCGAACCGGATGGTCACGTCCTGGGACGCGCGTCTCAGGATGTGACCGTCGACGGGTACCGTGCAGACGGCACCGGGGTCGTAGGTCTACGCTGGCCGCATGAACCGCCACCTTCTCGTACGCACCCGGCGCGCCGACTAGCCACGACGTCAGCGCGCCACCCCTCGTTGCCCGGGCAACCGAGGGGTTTTTTGTTGCACGAAGGACGGCCGGCCGCGAGACCGGCGCCGGACCCCGACGATGAGGAACCAGGACCCGATGAGTCAGCGCATCCAGCACACCACGATGAGCACCGCGGCCTCCGGCAGCAGCGGAGATGCCCCCGGGGTGACCGGGGCCGAGAGCCTGATCCGTTCCCTCGAGGCCGCCGGCACCGAGCACGTCTTCGGCATCCCCGGTGGGGCGATCCTGCCCGCGTACGACCCGATGATGGACTCCTCGATGCGCCACATCCTCGTGCGCCACGAGCAGGGCGCCGGGCACGCCGCACAGGGCTACGCCGCTGCGAGCGGCCGGGTCGGCGTCTGCATGGCGACCTCGGGGCCGGGCGCCACGAACCTCGTGACCCCGTTGGCCGACGCCCACATGGACTCGGTGCCGCTCGTGGCGATCACCGGTCAGGTCGGCGCGGCGATGATCGGGACCGATGCCTTCCAGGAGGCCGACATCCGTGGCATCACGATGCCCATCACCAAGCACAACTTCCTCGTGACCGACCCCGCCGACATCCCGCGCACGGTGGCCGAGGCGTTCTACATCGCCTCGACCGGTCGCCCCGGACCGGTCCTCGTCGACGTGGCGAAGTCGGCCCTGACCGCGCAGACGACGTTCACCTGGCCCGACGAGCTCTCGCTGCCCGGCTACCGCCCCGTGACCAAGCCGCACGCCAAGCAGGTCCGCGAGGCCGCCCGGCTGATCCTCGACTCGCGTCGCCCGGTGCTCTACGTCGGTGGCGGCACGATCCGCTCGGGCGCCTCGGCCGAGCTGCTGCGCCTGGCCGAGATGACGGGCATCCCGGTCGTCACGACCCTCATGGGCATCGGTGCGTTCCCCGACTCCCACCCCCAGCACCTGGGCATGCCCGGGATGCACGGCACCGTCGCGGCGGTCGCCGGGCTGCAGAAGAGCGATCTGCTGATCACGCTCGGTGCGCGTTTCGACGACCGGGTCACCGGCAACCTCGACTCCTTCGCGCCGGGCGCGAAGGTGATCCACGCCGACATCGATCCCGCCGAGATCGGCAAGAACCGCTACGCCGACGTGCCCATCGTCGGCGACGTGCGCGAGGTGCTGCTCGAGCTGATCGTCACCCTCCAGGCCGAGGCCGACGCCGGCCACAGCGGTGACTACGAGTCGTGGGTGGCGTTCCTGGCCGGCACCAAGAAGAAGTACCCGCTCGGCTACGACACGCCCCCCGACGGCGCACTCGCCCCCCAGTACGTCATCGAGCGGCTGGGGGCCATCGCCGGCCCGGAGGCCATCTACACCTCGGGCGTGGGGCAGCACCAGATGTGGGCCGCCCACTTCGTCAAGTACGAGCGCCCGCGTACCTGGCTCAACTCCGGGGGCCTGGGGACCATGGGCTACTCCGTGCCGGCCGCGATGGGCGCGAAGGTCGCCTGCCCGGACACCACGGTGTGGGCCATCGACGGCGACGGCTGCTTCCAGATGACCAACCAGGAGCTGGCTACCTGCGCGATCAACGACATCCCGATCAAGGTCGCGATCATCAACAACGAGTCGCTCGGGATGGTGCGCCAGTGGCAGACCCTGTTCTACAACGAGCGCTACTCCAACACCGACCTGCACTCCAAACGGATCCCCGACTTCGTCAAGCTCGCCGAGGCCTACGGCTGCGTGGGCCTGGCCTGCGAGCGGCCCGAGGACGTCGACGCGACGATCGAGAAGGCGATGGGCATCGACGACGCCCCGGTGGTGGTCGACTTCCGGGTGCACCGCGACGCGATGGTCTGGCCGATGGTCGCCGCGGGCACCTCCAACGACGACATCAAGTACGCGCGTGACCTCGCGCCCGACTTCGACGGAGACGAGCTCGCATGACCTCGCGCCACACCCTGTCCGTGCTGGTCGAGGACAAGCCCGGCGTCCTGACCCGCATCGCCGGCCTCTTCAGCCGGCGCGGCTTCAACATCGAGTCGCTCGCGGTCGGGCCGACCGAGCACCCGGACGTCTCGCGGATGACCATCGTGGTCAACGTCGAGGACTCCCCGCTCGAGCAGGTCACCAAGCAGCTCAACAAGCTCGTCGAGGTGATCAAGATCGTCGAGCTCAGCCCGGACGCCTCGGTCACCCGCGAGCTGCTGCTGGTCAAGATCGCCGCCGACACCGCCACCCGGGGACAGGTCCTCGACACCGTGCAGCTCTTCCGCGCCAAGGTCGTCGACGTGGCTGCGGAGGCGATCACCGTGCAGATCGTGGGCAACCGCGACAAGCTCGCCGACTTCCTGCGCGTGGTCCAGCCGTTCGGCGTCCGCGAGCTCGTGCAGTCGGGGATGGTCGCGATCGGTCGCGGTCAGCGATCCATCTCCGAGCGCAACCCGCGGCCCTACGCCGTCCCGACCCCACCGCGCGCCGGCTGACCGGCGCTGCACCAGCAGACCCACGCAGCACCACCGCCCAGCACCACCGACGAAGGAGAATGCCCCCGTGGCTGAGATGTTCTACGACGACGACGCCGACCTGTCCCTGATCCAGGCCAAGAACGTGGCCGTGATCGGCTACGGCAGCCAGGGTCACGCCCATGCCCTGTCGCTGCGCGACTCCGGCGTCGACGTGCGCATCGGCCTCCAGCCGGGATCGCAGAGCCGCGCCAAGGCCGAGGCCGAGGGTCTGCGGGTCGTGACGCCCGCCGAGGCGGCCGAGGAGGCCGACGTCATCGTCATCCTCGCTCCGGACCAGCACCAGCGCAGGCTCTACGCCGAGGAGATCGAGCCGCAGCTCGCCGAGGGCGACACCCTGGTCTTCGGCCACGGCTTCAACATCCGCTTCGGCTACATCACGCCCCCCGAGGGCGTCGACGTGTTCATGGTCGCTCCCAAGGGTCCGGGCCACCTCGTGCGCCGCGAGTACGTCGACGGGCGCGGCGTGCCTGTCCTCGTCGCGGTCGAGAAGGACGCCTCGGGCGACGCCTGGCCGCTCGCGCTGTCCTACGCCAAGGGCATCGGCGGGCTGCGTGCCGGCGGGATCAGGACGACGTTCACCGAGGAGACCGAGACCGACCTGTTCGGTGAGCAGGCCGTGCTGTGCGGCGGCGCCAGCCAGCTGGTGATGTACGGCTTCGAGACCCTCATCGAGGCCGGCTACCAGCCCGAGGTCGCCTACTTCGAGTGCCTGCACGAGCTGAAGCTCATCGTCGACCTCATGTACGAGGGCGGCATCGCCAAGCAGCGCTGGTCGATCTCCGACACCGCCGAGTACGGCGACTACGTCTCCGGGCCGCGCGTCATCACCCCCGACGTCAAGGACAACATGAGGGCGGTGCTCGACGACATCGTCAGCGGCTCGTTCGCCCAACGCTTCATCGACGACCAGGACGCCGGTTCCCCCGAGTTCAACGCGCTGCGCGACAAGGGTGCCCAGCACCCGATCGAGACGACCGGCCGCGAGCTGCGCAAGCTGATGGCGTGGGTCAAGAGCCACGACTCCGACTACGTCGAGGGCTCCTCGGCGCGCGGCTGAGCCCGGGTCAGCCTGCGGCGGGCAGTCGGACGGTGAAGGTCGTGCCCTGGCCGAGCTGCGAGTGCACCTCGATCTGCCCGTCGTGCTGGGCCACGATCCTCTCCACGATGCTCAGCCCGAGCCCGGTGCCCGGCTGACGCTGGGCCCAGTCGCTCTCGGAACGGAAGAACTCGGTGAAGAGCCGGCGCAGGTCGTCGGGAGACAACCCGATGCCCTGGTCGACGCAGTCCAGGACGACCTGGCCGTCCTCGTGCGCCACCCGCAACGTGATCCGGGTGCCGGGCGCGCTGTACTTCATCGCGTTCGAGACCAGGTTGCTCACCACCCGATCGATCTGACCGGGGTCGCCGAGGGCCAGCACCGGCACCGACCCGGCGTCGACGTCGATCGCGTGGTAGCTGCGCTCGGCCGCGGCGGAGACGAGCTCGACCACGCCGTGGACGACCGCGGTGAGGTCGACCGGTTCGCGGCGCGACCCCACGTCGTCGTCCGCGACGCGCGAGAGCAGCAGCAGGTCGTCGACGAGCGAGGCCAGGCGCCGTGCTCCGCGGTGGGCCGTGGCGAGCACGCGGCGCTCGTGCCCGGCCTCCAACGGCTCGCCGAGCAGCTCGAGGTTGCCCAGCACCGAGGTGAGCGGCGTCTTCAGCTCGTGGGCCACGGTGCTGATCAGCCGGGTCCGGTAGCCGTCCACCTCCTGCAGCTGCTTGACGAGCTCGTGCTCGCGCTCGTAGGTGCGCGAGTTCAGCACGGCGCGACCGAGGTCCTTGCCGATGTCGAGGGCGCTGTCGGCCTCGACCTCGGTCCAGACCCGCTGCCCCGGGGCGCGGTTGAGGACCACGCGACCCAGGCAGTGGGCGCCGAAGCCGAGCGGCGCGAGCAGGCTGGAGCCGATGCCCCGTGCCCGCATCACCTCCTCGAACAGCGCGGCCTCGTGGGCTCCGACCGTCTCGGGAGCGGACTGGCCGACGGTCATCACGATGCTCTCCTGGCGCTCCCACGCACGCCGCTGGACCTCGCCCATCAGGTCGGCCGGCACCACCGGTCGCGGCGGCATCCCCCGCATCTCGGCCAGCGCCTCGGGGGGCTCGTCCTCGTCGAGCCGGATCCACACCTCGCTGGCCCCGAAGGCGTCCTCCAGGGCGGTGCGGCAGTCGGCCAGGACGCTGCTCAGCGAGAGCCGGCCCGTGGCGCGGCGGACCGCCTGCCGGGCGTCGCGGGCCAGCTGTGCCCGCTGCTCGAGGTCCTCGCGGTCGAGGACGGCGAGCACCGCGCGCCGGGCCCGCTCGGCGTAGCGCTCCAGACGGAGCGGGTCGTGGCGACGGTCGTGGTGTCGGGGGTCGTCGCTGCTCTCGGCGTCGTCGACGCTGCGCACCACGAGCAGGCCGACGGTGTCCCCCTGGTCGTCGGGCAGCTCGACGACCACCGGTGGCTGGCCGCCGGGCGGGGTGTGACGCAGGCTCGCGTTCGGCATCCGGTGACCCGGGCCGTGCCCGACCCCCAGGGCCGTCCCGGACGCCGCGAGGCACTCCACCTCGTCCGGGCGTTGCACCCACAGGCTCACCTCGGCGTACGCCCCCAGCTCGACGAGGCTCTCCACGACCAGCTCGGCCCCGACCAGGCCCTCCAGCGGTGTCGGGCGTCGCGAGGCCGGTCCGGTGCCGTCGTCGGGCGACGAGGAGGGGTTCGTCGTCGCCGCGGCGAGCTGGGGGGGAGTCCACGGCACGGCCCCACCGTATGTCGAGTGCACGCGTCGTGCAGGCAACTTGCACGAAACGGCGCCCACCCCCTCGGCGTCGGGCGGAACAGTCTGCGCCCGTGTCGCGTTCGGGTCGAGGTGAACATCGACGTCTTCTCCGACATCGCCTGCCCCTGGTGCTACATCGGCAAGCGCCGCCTCGAGCAGGCCGTCACCGCCTTCCTCCAGCGCCACCCCGAGGCGTCGGCCGACGGCACGGACCCTCTCGAGGTCCGTTGGCGTGCCTTCCAGCTCGATCCCGCCGCCCCGGCGACCCCGAGCGGGGAGGCGATGGCCGAGCACCTCGGGTCCAAGTACGGCGGGGGAGCGGCGGCCGGTCAGCAGATGATCGACCGGATGGAGGCGGTCGCCGCCGAGGAGGGCCTGCTCTACCGCCTGGCGCGCAGCCAACGCGTCAGCACCCGCGACGCGCACCGGCTGCTGCACGCCGCGGGTCTGGTCTCGGCCGGGCAGCAGGACGCCCTGAAGGAGCGGCTGCTGGCGGCGTACCTCGTGGAGGGCCGCAACGTGGCCGACCACGACGAGCTCGTCGCGATCGCCGCCGAGGCCGGCCTCGAGGACGGCCTCGCCCACGAGGTGCTCACGGAGGGACTGCACGCCCAGGCTGTCGAGGACGACCTCGACCAGGCGCTGGCCTACGGCGTGGGCGGCGTGCCGTTCACCGTGGTCGACGGACGCTTCGGCGTCTCGGGCGCACAGTCCGTCGAGATCTTCGCCCAGACCCTGGAGCGGGCCTGGGACCACGCTCATCCGACCCTGGTGATGGCCGCGGAGGCCGCACCGGTGTGCGGCCCGGAGGGCTGCACGACCTGACCGAGACAGGTAAGGCTTACCTTGCTAAGGTGAGGCTTACCTGATCGGAAGGGGCCACCGTGCTCGCCAACTACCTGATCGGCCTGCGCGAGGGCCTCGAAGCCGCGCTGGTCGTCAGCATCCTCGTCGCCTACCTCGTGCGCACCGAGCGGCGCGAGGCGCTGCGACCGATCTGGGCCGGGGTCGCCCTGGCCGTCCTGGTCAGCCTGGGCTTCGGGGCCCTGCTGACCTACGGGCCCCGAGGACTGACCTTCGAGGCCCAGGAGCTCATCGGCGGCACGCTGTCGATCATCGCCGTCGGCTTCGTGACCTGGATGATCTTCTGGATGGCCCGGGCCGCCCGCGGCATGGGCTCCGAGCTGCGGGGCCGTGTCGACGCGGCCGAGGGCAGTGCCTGGTCGCTGGTCGCGCTGGCGGTCCTCGCGGTAGGCCGCGAGGGCCTCGAGACCGCCCTGTTCCTGTGGGCCGCCACCCAGGCCGCGACGCGCGAGGCGGTCTCCGCGACGGCAGCCCCGACGTGGCAGCCGTTGCTCGGCGCCGGTCTGGGCATCGCGACGGCCGTCGCGCTCGGCTGGCTGCTCTACCGCGGGGCGATCACGATCAACCTGAGCCGGTTCTTCACCTGGACCGGCGGGTTCTTGATCCTCGTCGCCGGCGGCGTCCTCGCCTACGGCGTCCACGACCTCCAGGAGGCGCGGTTCCTGCCCGGGCTCGGCACGCTGGCCTTCGACGTCTCCTCGGTGATCGAGCCGGGCTCCTGGTACGCCGTGCTGCTCAAGGGCGTCTTCAACTTCTCCCCGGCGACCACGGTGCTCGAGGCGGTCGCCTGGGTCGCCTACGTGGCCACCACGATGACGCTCTTCGGGCGCTCCGTCCGCCGGCGCTCCGGGCCGCGCCCGGCTGCCGTCGTCCCCGACCGGGCCGCCGCCTGAGGCCGCCTGCACCTGCCCCGCGTACCGCTCCCCGATCCGAAGGAGGACCCCCCGTGTCCCGTCGAACCCTGCCCAGCCTGGCCGCGCTGGCCGTGGCCCTGCCCGCCCTGGCCGCCTGCACCAGCAACGCCCCGGGCGGTGAAGCCGACGCGACGCCCGCCGTGAGCCGCACGGTGAGCGTCTCCTCCACCCAGGACGACTGCAACCTCTCGGCCACCCGGGCGCCGGCCGGCACGCTCACGTTCGAGGTCGCCAACGCAGGCTCGGAGGTCACGGAGTTCTACCTGCTGGACGAGGACGGCCAGCGCATCGTCGCCGAGGTGGAGAACGTCGGCCCCTCGCTGTCGCGCCAGCTCGTCGTGGACGCCGCCGCGGGTGACTACGTCACGGCCTGCAAGCCGGGCATGGTCGGCGAGGGGATCCGCGCCGACTTCACCGTCACTGCCTCGGAGGAGGAGGTCGTGGTCCCCGCCGACGAGCAGCAGCTCGTCGAGACCGCCGAGGCGAGCTACGACACCTACGTCCAGGACCAGTCCGACCAGCTGGTGGTGCGCACCGGCGAGTTCGTCGACGCGGTCCTCGCCGGTGACGACGACCTGGCCCGCGAGCTCTACCCCCGCGCCCGGGTGCACTGGGAGCGCATCGAGACCGTGGCGGAGTCCTTCGGGGACCTCGACCCGCGCATGGATGCTCGCGAGGCCGACCTCGAGCCGGGACAGCGCTGGACCGGCTGGCACCGGCTGGAGAAGGACCTCTGGCCGCAGCGGGCGCGCGACTACACCGCCCTGACCGGGGGAGAGCGGACCCGCCTGGTCGAGCAGCTGATGGCCGACACCGAGGAGCTCGACGAGCGCATCGGCGAGCTCGACTTCACCGTCGACCAGATCGCCAACGGCTCGCGGGGCCTGCTCGAGGAGGTGGCGACCGGCAAGGTCACCGGCGAGGAGGAGTACTGGTCGCGCACCGACCTGTGGGACTTCCAGGCCAACGTCGACGGTGCCCGGGTGGGCTACGAGGGAGTGCGAGCGCTGCTCGAGGACAAGGACCCCGAGCTCGTCGCCCAGCTCGACCGCCGCTTCGCCCAGCTCCAGGACCTCCTCGACGCGCAGCGCACCGGCTCCGGCGACGAGACGGACCCCGACGGGGGGTTCGTCTCCTACGACGACCTCGCGACCGCCGAGGTCAAGGAGCTCGCCGACGCCGTCAACGCCCTCTCCGAGCCGCTGTCACGCCTGACCGCGGCGGTGCTGGCCTGATGGCGGCCCGCCGATGAGCGCGGCGTTCTCGCGGCGTGGTCTGCTCGGCGGAGGGCTCGCCGCGGCCGGCCTCGCCGGGGGGTACGCCGCGGGGCGGGCCGACGCAGCACCGGGCGCGGCCGGGGTTGCCGACAGCGTCACCACCACGACGTACGCCTTCCGGGGCGAGCACCAGGCCGGGATCGTGACGCCCGCGCAGGACCGGCTGCACTTCGCGGCCTTCGACGTCGTCACGGACTCCCGCGAGGAGCTCGTGGCGCTGCTCCAGGAGTGGACGGCCGCGGCCGAGCGGATGACCCAGGGCGGCTCGGCCGGCCCGGTCGGCGCGGTCGGCGGTGCCGGCGACCTGCCCCCCGACGACACCGGTGAGGCGCTGGGCCTGCCCGCGAGCGGGCTGAGCCTGACCTTCGGGTTCGGGCCGACGCTCTTCCGTGACGCGCGCGGTCGTGACCGGTTCGGGATCGCCGCACGACGCCCGGCCTCCCTGCGGGCCCTGCCCCACTTCCCCGGCGACCAGCTGGTCGCGACGCGGTCCGGCGGGGACCTGTGCGTGCAGGCGTGCGCCGACGACCCGCAGGTCGCCGTGCACGCGATCCGCAACCTGGCCCGGATCGGGTTCGGCACGGTCTCGGTGCGCTGGTCCCAGCTCGGCTTCGGACGGACCTCGAGCACCACCACCCAGCAGGCGACGCCGCGCAACCTCTTCGGGTTCAAGGACGGCACCGCCAACGTCAAGGCCGAGGAGTCGGGGGCGCTCGCCGAGCACGTGTGGGTCGGCCCCGGCGACGACGGGGGCGACTGGCTGGCCGGCGGCTCCTACCTGGTGGCCCGGCGGATCGCGATGACGATCGAGACCTGGGACCGCCAGAGCCTGACCGAGCAGGAGGACATCATCGGGCGCACCAAGGGCACGGGAGCGCCGTTGTCCGGCGGTGAGGAGGGGTCCCCGATCGACCTCGACATGCCCGGCAGCAACGACCGCCCCGTGATCGCCCCGTCCGCGCACGTGCGGGTGGTGCACCCCGACACCAACCACGGCGCCCGGATGCTGCGTCGCGGCTACAACTTCGTCGACGGCACCAACGACCTCGGGGGCCTCGACGCCGGGCTGTTCTTCCTGGCCTACGTGCGCGACCCCATCACCGACTTCATCCCGGTGCAGCAGCGGATGGCGCGCCACGACGCGCTGATGGAGTACCTGCGCACGACCGGTTCCGCCCTCTTCGCCGTACCACCGGGTGTCGGGGAGGGCCAGCACGTCGGACAGGCGCTGTTCGCCTGAGCCCCGGCTCAGCCCTGCGCACCGGGGTCGTCGAGGCGGACCAGGACGGCGGTGTCGGCGTACGTCAGACCCTTGCGACCCTGCGGTCCCAGCCGGGCCAGGAGCCGGGTCACCGTGGTCATCAGGCCGTACTTCTCCCTGATCTTGCGCTGCACCTCGTCGAAGACCGGTCCCGACTGCACCATCTCGGCCGTGCCGGGGCGCGCGACCGCGTCGTCGGCGACGCGACCGCGCACGTCGCAGGGGGCGAGGGTGACGCGGGGGTCGTGGCGCAGCCGCTTGGTCTTCCCGGTCCCCATCGCGGTCCAGAACCCGACCCGCCCGTCGGCCAGCGGCACCACCCAGGTCGGGGTGGAGACCGTCTCGCCGCTGCGACGGTAGGTGGTGAAGGAGATGTACTTCTCGTCGCCGGTCATGACGGCGAACCTAGACCCGGGCGCTCGTCTCGTCGACCGGGATCGCGGGCGGGCGGCCGGTAGGCGCGGCGCGGCAACGACGTCGTACGTCTCGTCCGCACCCCAGGATCCGCGAGGAGCGCTGTGCCGCCTGCCCGGAGCGCCCCGTCGTGCTGCTCGCCGAGGTGCTGGAGCAGGTCGCCGTCCGGGTCGAGACCGACGACGTGCTCGCGGTCAGCCTGGGCCGAGGGTCCCGCGGGTCAGGCCGTCGGAGGACCGACGTCGAGCATCTCGTCGAACCAGGCGCCCTCGTCGAGGTGCCGGCGCAGGGTCGCGGGGAGCCAGGGCACCACCGGGGAGGGCAGGTCGTCGGCGCGGCACCACTGCACCGCGTCGCACTCGGAGACCGCGCGCGGCTCGCCGGTGAACGTCGAGGCCGTGAAGAAGACGTCGACGCCGGCCGAGCGCCCCTGCTCGTAGCGGCACATGCCGACCGGGACGAGATCCTCCACGGCGACCTCGACGCCCACCTCCTCGAGGGTCTCGCGGGCTGCGCCGACGACCAACGGCTCACCCGGGTCGACGTGGCCCCCGGGCAGGCCCCAGAACCCGTCGGCGTACGAGACCCCGCTGCGGCGGGCCAGCAGGATCTGATCCGCGCGGCGCAGGACGACGAAGGCGACGAGGTGGAGGTCGGTCACGAGATCACTCTGGCCGACCCGGCGCTCGCCCACCACGTGCGGGGGACGACAATTGATGAGGTGACCACTCCCGCGCGTCCGGAGCCGGCGACCGCTCGTCCGCGTCGCGTGCCGCTCGCCGACCTCGGACCCGTGGCCCAGTGGCGGGCCGGGCGACTGGGGCGGCGTCTACCGCAGCTGCTGGTCGGGCTGGCGGCGTACGGCGTCTCGATCGCGCTGATGGTGCGCGCGACCCTCGGGGCGATGCCGTGGGACGTCCTCCACCTCGGCGTCGCCGGCCTCGTGCCGGTGAGCCTGGGGACGGTCATCGTCGCGACGAGCGCGGCCGTGCTGCTGCTGTGGATCCCGCTGCGGGAGGTGCCCGGGGTCGGCACGATCGCCAACGCGCTGCTGGTCGGTGTGGCCTCCGACGTGAGCCTCTCGGTGCTCGCCGCGCCGGACGCGCTGGGTGGGCGTGTCGCGATGATGGCGGCCGGGGTGGCGCTCAACGCCCTCGCGACCGCCCTGTACATCGGCAGCCAGCTCGGGCGGGGCCCCCGCGACGGGCTCATGACGGGCCTGGCCCGCCGTACGGGTTGGTCGATGCGTCTGGTCCGCACCGGCCTCGAGGTCTCGGTCGTCGTGGTCGGGCTGCTGCTCGGCGGGGTCGCGGGCATCGGGACGGTGCTCTACGCACTCGCGATCGGGCCGCTCACGCAGGCCCTGCTGCCCTGGGTCACGGTCGACGTGTCGCCCCCCGCAGCCGAGACGACGTAGAACGGCACCTCGACCCGCAACCAAGGGCACCTCGGCTCGCAGCTGCTGGCACCTCGGCGATCAGCGGCGGGTGGCGATGATGGCCGCCGCGTCGGAGGCGACCATCACCTCGGCGGCCGCGAACCGGGCGTCGCTGAGCCAGCGCTCGCGCACCAGGTCGACCCGGCCCTGCGACATCGGCGGCCACTGCTCGCACGGGACGACGTCGTCGAGGACGACGATCCCGCCCGGCTCGACGAGGTCGGCGATGACGTCGACCCCGACCTGCGCGGGGTCGGCGTAGTCGAGGAAGAGCAGCGAGAAGGGCCCTTCCGCGTGCAAGGTCGCACCGTCGGCGGCGCGGACCTCGACGTGGTCGTCGTCGACGAAGATCTCGGCGGCGGCCTCGGCCAGGCGCGGGTCGAGCTCGGCGGTGAGGATCGTCGTCGAGCCCTGCAGGCCCGAGCGCAACCACGCCGTGCCGACGCCGCAGCCGGTCCCGAACTCCGCCATCGTGCCGGAGCGGGTCGCGGCGAGCGCGGCCAGCAGCCGGCCGGTCTCGTTGCGGCAGAAGGACACGTAGCCGGCGCGCCGGCAGACCTCGAAGGCCCGCGACACCACCGGCGGGAGGTCGAGGGGGGCACTCATGGCCGCAGTGTTCCACGGTGGGGCGGGCGTCCCGGCCGCCGAAGCGTGCGTGACACGATCGTGGACGTGACGCGCGACCCCGACTCCTCCCTGGTCGAGGCGCTCGCGATCCCGGCCATGGTGGGCGTGGGCGCCCTCGTCGCGATCCAGTCCGAGATCAACGGTCGGCTCGCCGGCGAGCTCGGGACCGGGGTCCGCGCCGCCGCGGCCGCGGCGTGCACCAGCTTCGGCGTGGGCCTCGCCCTGCTCGCGGTCGTCGTGATGTCGTCGAGGACCAGGCGCCGGGCCCTGCGTCACGTGCCGGCCGCCGTCCGGGCGGGGGTGCTCCGGCCCTGGCACCTGCTCGGCGGTCTCGGCGGCGCGGCACTGGTCGCATCCCAGGGGCTGGCCGTCGGCGCGATCGGCGTCGCCCTGTTCACCGTCGCCGTGGTCGCGGGCCAGACCTCGAGCGGGGTCCTGGTCGACCGCGCAGGGCTCGGACCGTCCGGGGTGCAGGCGGTCAGCGCGGGTCGGGTGCTCGGCGCCGCGCTCACCGTGGGCGCGGTGCTTCTCGGCGTCGCCGGACGCCTCGGGGGCGACGGGGCTCCGTCGGGGGTGCTGGGCCTGGCGCTGCTGCCGCTGCTGGCCGGCGCCGCCACGTCCTGGCAGCAGGCCGTCAACGGTCGCGTCTCCATGATCGGGGGACCGATCGTGGCGGCGTTCGTGAACTTCACGGTCGGGCTCGGTGCCCTGCTGGTCCTGCTGGTGGTGGCCGTCCTCGCCCTGCCCGGCGACCTCGTCGGACCGCCCCGCACGTGGTGGCTCTACCTCGGCGGCGCCGTCGGGGTCCTCTTCATCTCGCTCAGCGCCCGGTTGGTGGCGATCCACGGCGTGCTCGTCCTCGGGCTGTGCACCGTCGCCGGGCTCGTCGTCGGCTCCGTCCTCCTCGACGCGCTCGGCCCGGACGCCCACCTCGGGCCGCTCACGGTCGTCGGGGCGCTGCTGGCCCTGGCCGGGGTCGGCGTCGGGTCGGTCGCCAGCGCGCGGGCCTCGCGGGCCACCCGGGACCGCTCCCGCCCCGCGGTCGACGTCGTCTGAGACCGCCGTCTCGACAGGCGAGACGCCCGGTGGATCGAGGGACCTCGTCGGCGCGGACGGCGTACGGTGTGACCACCATGCGCGCCGTCATCGTACTCATCGGACGCCGCGACGAGGCCCAGCAGCCCTAGCTGCTCCGTGAGGCCACCTCGTCGCGGTGGTCTCGAACGACGGCTTCACGACCCTCTGACGTCGCCCCCGTGGCGGGTGTCCGGGCAGCGTGCGTGATCCGCCGTACCTCGGTCTCTCCCTCCGTGCGATCCATGGAGATCCTCCGCCTGCCGCGGGGCGTCGTCAGGGCATGCCCCACCCCTGAGCGCACGACACCCACGACGGCCACCCGGCCACCACCCGAGGAGAGACCATGTACGACCTGTACCCCGACTGGGGCCCCGCCAGCCACCTGCCCGAGAACCCCCGCTCGCACGAGAACGTGACGAAGGCGGTCCAGAGCGCGCTCGACCTGCGCGACCACGGTGGCCAGGGCCCGGACGACAACTAGCGGCCACTAGATTCAGCCGCATGTCGCAGATCCCCAGCGCTTCGTCCGACCTGCCGTCCACGTCCGTCAGGCTCGCCGTCATCCCCGGCGACGGCATCGGTCCCGAGGTGACCGCCGAGGCCCTCAAGGTGCTCGAGGCGGCCGCCCCGGCAGGAGTGGGTCTCGACCAGACCCGCTACGACCTGGGCGCCGAGCGCTACCTCACGACCGGTGAGGTGCTGCCGGACACGGTGCTGGAGGAGATCCGCGGGCACGACGCGATCCTGCTCGGTGCCGTCGGGGGCCGACCCGGTGACCCGAACCTGCCTCCCGGGATCCTCGAGCGAGGGCTGCTGCTGCGACTGCGCTTCGAGCTCGACCACTACGTCAACCTGCGACCCTCGCGGATCTTCCCCGGCGTCACCTCGCCGCTGGCCGACCCGGGCGAGGTCGACTTCGTGGTCGTGCGTGAGGGCACCGAGGGCCCCTACACCGGCAACGGCGGGGCGATCCGCGTCGGCACGCCCCACGAGGTCGCGACCGAGGTCTCGCTCAACACGGCGTACGGCGTGGAACGGGTCGTGCGGGACGCCTTCGCGCGCGCCCGGCGTCGACCCCGGCGCACGCTCACCCTGGTCCACAAGACCAACGTGCTCGTGCACGCCGGCGCGGTGTGGTGGCGCCTGACCCAGGAGGTCGCCGCCGAGTTCCCCGACGTCACCGTCGACTACATGCACGTCGACGCGGCGATGATCTTCCTGACCACCGACCCTGCGCGCTTCGACGTGATCGTCACCGACAACCTCTTCGGCGACATCGTCACCGACCTCGCCGCCGCCATCACCGGGGGGATCGGGCTCGCGGCCTCCGGCAACGTCAACCCGGACCGGACCGCACCGTCCATGTTCGAGCCGGTCCACGGCTCCGCGCCCGACATCGCCGGCCAGGCCAAGGCCGACCCGACGGCTGCCATCCTCTCGGTCTCCCTGCTGCTGGACCACCTCGGGCACCCCGAGGCCTCCGCCGCGGTCGAGAGGGCGGTGCTCGCCGACCTCGCCGACCGCGCGCCCGGCGCTGCCCGCAGCACCTCCGAGATCGGCGACGCCGTCGCCGGTCGCCTGTCCTGACGACCCTCCGGGAGGGGACTACCGTGCCCAGCATGCAGATCAGCACCACCCGCAACGAGACCCCGGTCCCCGACGAGCGGCTCGCCGAGATCCTGGCGGCGCCCGGCTTCGGCACGTACTTCACCGACCACATGCTGAGGGTGGAGTGGACGCCCGAGCAGGGCTGGCACGACGCGCGCGTCACGCCGTACGGGCCACTGTCCCTGGACCCCGCCACCGCGGTCCTGCACTACGCGCAGGAGATCTTCGAGGGGATGAAGGCCTACCGCCGTGACGACGGGTCGGTGTGGTCGTTCCGTCCCGAGGAGAACGCCCGGCGCATGGTGCGTTCCTCGGGTCGCCTCGCGCTGCCGGTGCTCGCCGTCGAGGACTTCGTGGCCTGCGTCGACGAGCTCGTGCGCGTCGACGAGCGCTGGGTGCCCGACGGCGCGGGGGAGAAGAGCCTCTACCTGCGGCCGTTCATGTTCGCCTCCGAGGCCTTCCTCGGTGTCCGCCCGGCCCAGCACGTCACGTTCATGGTCATCGCGAGCCCGGCGGGCGCCTACTTCAAGGGCGGGGTCACGCCGGTCTCGCTGTGGCTGAGCGAGGACTACACGCGCGCGGGTCGCGGTGGCATGGGCGCGGCCAAGACCGGCGGCAACTACGCCTCCTCGCTCGTCGCGCAGCAGGAGGCCTCGAGCCACGGCTGCGACCAGGTGGTGTTCCTCGACGCCCAGGAGGGCCGCTACGTCGAGGAGCTCGGCGGGATGAACCTCTACTTCGTCACCGACGAGGGCCGGGTGCTGACCCCCGCCACCGGGACGATCCTCGAGGGCATCACCCGGGCCTCGATCGTCGAGCTGCTCGGCAAGCTCGGCCACCCCGTCGAGGAACGCGGCGTCACGATCGAGGAGTGGCGCGACGGCGTCACCTCCGGCCGGATCACCGAGATCTTCGCCTGCGGCACCGCCGCCGTCGTCACGCCGGTCGGAGGGCTGAAGTGGGACGGCGGCGAGGCGCCCGCGCCGGCGTCGACCGACCTGACGCTGCGGGTGCGACAGGCCCTCGTCGACGTGCAGTACGGCCGCGCCGAGGACACGTTCGGCTGGATGCACCGCATCGTCTGAGCCGGCACTGCTGGTCGCCACGGCGTGGAGCGGGCAGGATGCCGGCGTGGCCCATCCGCTGATGTACGACGAGGACGACCCGGTCCTCGCGCGGCTGCGCGAGGCCTGCACCGGCCTGCCCGAGGTCGCCGAGCTGGTCTCGCACGGGCGACCCACCTTCAAGGCGGGGGAGAAGGGCAAGGTCTTCGCGGTCTACGGCGGCAGCGTCAAGCTCCGCCCCGGTGAGCACGAGCGACATCCTCGCGCCGTCCTGCTCAAGCCGGACCCGGCCGAGGCGGGTGCGCTGGCCGAGGACGAGCGGTTCTTCTCGCCGGCCTACTACGGCCCGTCGGGCTGGGTCGGGATCGACCTCGACGTCGCGGACCTCGACTGGGCCGAGGTCGCGGAGCTGCTCGACGCCTCCTACCGTCAGGTGGCCTCCCGCACCCTCCTCACCCTCCTCGACGCCCAGCGGGGTCCCGGCTGATCGCCAGGCTCGTCGGACGGGGGCGCGGTTTCCCAAGGGATGCGGGGAAGTGCGCGCCTACCGGCGCGAATCTGCGCCGGGGAGCGACGAGGTGCCCAGATCCCTTGGGAAACCGCGATCGGGCGCCCGGAGATCGCGCGTCGGCGCGGCTAGGCTCACCGGGTGAGCTCCCCGATCCCCGCAGGCCGGGCCGAGGGCCCGGAGGACCGGGGCCGGCGCACCGCAGAGCGCACGGCGCGTCCGACCGGGCGGCCGCAGGTGGGCGACTACGAGCTGCTGGCGCAGATCGGCGAGGGCGGCATGGGCGTGGTGCACCTCGCCCGACGTCCTGGGGGTGACCGGGTCGCGCTCAAGGTGCTGCGCCCCCACATCGTCGGTGACGACGAGGCCCGGGCCCGGTTGGCGCGCGAGGTGGGCTCGCTGAGCCGGATCCGCAGCCGCTGGGTGGCCGAGATCGTCGACGCCGACCCGTGGGCCGTCGTGCCCTACGTCGCCACCCGCTACGTCCCGGGTCTCTCGCTGCACGACCACGTGGCCGAGGAGGGACCGCTCAGCGGCCGGGACCTGACGTGGTTCGCCGGATGCCTGACGGAGGGCCTCGCTGCCGTGCACGCCGCCGGGGTGCTGCACCGCGACGTGAAGCCCTCCAACGTGCTGATGGAGGGTCGCACCCCGATCCTCATCGACTTCGGGCTCGCCCGGGTCGCCGACGACCCGAGGTTGACGTTGACCGGGTGGCTGCTGGGTACGCCGGGCTACCTCGCGCCCGAGATCCTGCTCGGCCACGACGCCGTGCCCGCCTCCGACGTGCACTCCTGGGCCGCGACCGTCGCGTGCGCCGCCACCGGGCGACCGCCGTACGGCCGGGGCCCGGCGATGGCCGTGATGGACCGGGTACGCCGGGGCGAGCACGACCTCGGCGTCGCGGCACCGGGGGTGGGGCTGGTCGGCGACCTCCGCGACGTCGTCGAGGCCGCCCTGGACCCCGACCCCGGGCGACGCCCCGCGCTCGGGGACGTCCTCGCCTGGCTGCGGCCCCTGTCGACCGAGCCGCACGACCCGGTGCTCGCGCCACCGGCGGCCCGTGGCGCGCAGGGTCCACGACCGCCCGAGCTCCTCGAGACGACCGCCCCGATCGGGCCGGCGTTGCTGCGCACGGTGCAGCCGGTGGCGCCCCTCGAGTCCGCGGCCACGGAGCCCGCGCCCCGGACCCGCATGCTGACCTCGGTCGATCCTCCGCCCGCGTCGGAGGCCGGTTCCCAGGTCTTCGACGACGTCGACGAGGACGGCCAGGAGCCGGATGACGCCGGGGTGTGGGAGCCCTGGGCGCCGCCGCCGCCCGGTCTTGCCGAGCGCTCCCGGCGTGCCGGTCTGCTGCTCGGCGCCGGCGCGGTCGCGGCGCTCGCCGTCGCGGCGTACCCGTGGGTCGCAGTGCTGGTCGGTCTCGTGTCCGCCCACCTGCTGCGCAGCGGCTCCCTCGCGGCCGGTGCAGCAGCCGAGCGGCGCCGCCTGCGCGGCCGACGGTGGTACGACGGTCCGCGGCTGCTGGTCGGCGCCCCCTGGGACCTTGTCCGGGCGGCGCCCGGCACCCTGGCGCTCGCCGTCGTCGCCCTCGGGGTCGCGGTCTCGGCCGGGCTGGTCGCGCTCGCCGTCGTCGGACGAGGGCCGGTCACCCTGGTGGCGGCCGGGCTCGGTGTCGCGCTGACCTGGTGGTGGGGTCCGGGCGCGGCCCGCGTCCGCCGTCCGCTCGGCGGTGTGGTCAGGGGGGTCTCACGCACCCCGGCGCGGTGGCTGGCCGGCCTGGTCGTGGTCGCGGTCCTCGGCGGGTTCGTGGGCTTCGCGGCGGCGTCGGGTCCCGACTGGGCTCCGCTGGGACAGCCCTCCCTGGCCGACCCGTTCGGTGGCGCCGGGCGCTGAGCGGCTGTTGCGGGACCTCACCGGCACCTTCGTGCTGTCCGTGCGTTCGTGCTGTCGCAGGTGGCCGCCGAGGGCAGCCGAAGCCACGACCGTGACCGGTCGGGCCACGGGAGTGGAGGTCGGTGGTCGCCCAGTTCGTCGCCACCGCCCTGGTCCGGATCGTCGCGCAGGTGCGCCACCTCCCGGGTGGGCTCCGGAACGGGAGCGCGACTACCGCTGCTTCGCCGCCGTGCCGGTCACCGCCGGCGCCACGGCCTGCGGCATGGTCACGTCGGACGCGCCGGAGGCGGGCGACCTCTCGCCCGCGACGACGCCCGCGACGAGGTCGCGCGGGAGGTGGCGGTCCGCGCCCGTGCCGGCACCCCGCGCCGGCACCCGGCCGCGCAGCGGTGGACCCCTGTCGCACCGGACGGCGCTCGTGGCACCATGGGCCCGTGGCCCCACTGCACCGCATCATCATCGCCTAGCGCGTCGCGACCAGCGACGCGCCCACCTCTCGTCCGCGGGAGGTTTTTTTGTGCCCGTACACCCAGCCCGTACACCCAGCCCGTACACCCAGCCCGACCCGCTGCCTGCCCGCTGCCCGACCAGGAGACGATCCCGATGGATCTGCACGGCGACTTCCACGTCTACGACACGACCCTGCGCGACGGCGCGCAGCAGGAGGGCCTGACCCTCTCGGTCGCCGACAAGCTCGGTATCGCCCGCCAGCTCGACGGGCTCGGCGTGGGCTACATCGAGGGTGGGTGGCCGGGGGCGAACCCGAAGGACACCGAGTTCTTCCGCCGCGCTCAGGGCGAGCTCGACCTGCACCACGCGAAGCTGACGGCGTTCGGGGCCACCCGCCGTGCCGGCGTACCGGCGGCCGACGACCCGTTGGTCGCCGCCCTGCGCGAGAGCGGCGCGAGCGTCGTGACGCTGGTGGCCAAGAGCCACGACCGTCACGTCGAGCTCGCGCTGCGCACGACGTTGGAGGAGAACCTCGCGATGGTCCGCGACACCGTCGAGCACCTCCGCGCGGAGGGCCAGGAGGTCTTCCTCGACGCCGAGCACTTCTTCGACGGCTACCGCGCGAACCGCGACTACGCCCTGGAGGTCCTGCGCACCGCGGCCGAGGCGGGGGCGGGCGTGCTCGCGCTGTGCGACACCAACGGCGGCATGCTGCCCAGCTGGGTCGGTGACGTGGTGGGCGACGTCGTCGCCGCGACCGGCGCGCGCGTCGGGATCCACTGCCACAACGACACCGGCTGCGCGGTCGCGAACACCCTGGCTGCCGTCGACGCCGGCGCGACGCACGTGCAGGGCACGATCAACGGCTACGGCGAGCGCACGGGCAACGCCGACCTGATCTCCGTCGTGGCCAACCTCCAGCTCAAGCTCGGTCGCGAGGTGCTGCCACCGGGCCTGCTGCGCGAGTCGACCCGGATCGCCCACGCGGTCGCCGAGGTGACCAACGTGCCGCCGGCCTCGCGTCAGCCCTACGTCGGCACCTCCGCCTTCACCCACAAGGCGGGCCTGCACGCCAGTGCGATCAAGGTCGATCCCGACCTCTACCAGCACATGGACCCGATGGGCGTGGGCAACGACATGCGCCTGCTCGTCTCCGACATGGCGGGGCGCGCCTCGATCGAGCTGAAGGGCCGCGAGCTCGGCTTCGACCTCTCCAGCGACACCCCGGAGGGCAAGGCCCTGATCGCGCGCGTCACGGACCGGGTCAAGGCGATGGAGTCGGGCGGCTACACCTTCGAGGCCGCCGACGCCTCCTTCGAGCTGCTGCTGCTCGAGGAGCTCGAGGGCCGCCGTCCCTCCTACGTCGACGTCGAGTCCTGGCGCGTGATCACCGAGACGCTCACGCACGCCGCGCCCGGGGAGGAGGCGATCTCCGAGGCCACGGTCAAGCTCACCGCGGCGGGGGTGCGCTACGTCGTCACCGGAGAGGGCAACGGCCCGGTGAACGCTCTCGACGAGGCGCTGCGCACGGCCATCGGGCAGGCCTACCCGGAGGTCACCAAGCTCGAGCTGATCGACTACAAGGTGCGCATCCTCGACCAGGGCCACGGCACGGACGCGATCACCCGGGTGCTCATCGAGACCACCGACGGCTCGTCGTCGTGGGTCACGGTCGGGGTGGGCGCCAACGTCATCGAGGCCTCCTGGGGAGCCCTGCTCGACGGGTTCACCTACGGCCTGCGCCGCCAGGGCGCCTGAGCGCGGCGGCCGGGGACCGGACGCGTGCTCACCGAGACGACGGCGCTCCAGCTGACCCTCGACCTCACCGGGGTCGTCGTCTTCGCGCTCTCGGGCGCCCTGCTCGCCGTACGCCGGGGTCTGGACCTCTTCGGCGTCCTGGTCCTCGCCTGGGTGGCCGGCCTCGGCGGCGGGATCCTGCGCGACCTGCTCCTGGGCCTGACGCCGCCGGCGGGCGTGAGCGACGTCCGGCTGCTCGCGGCGGCCATCGTGCCGGGGCTGGTGGTCTTCGTGGGCTACGGCGCCTGGCAGGACCTCGCCGACGACCACCCCGACGTGCGCTGGAGCCGCGTCACGCGCGCGGTGCGGCTGCTCGACGCCGCCGGACTGGCGGTCTTCGCGGTCAGCGGGGCCCGGGTGGCGCTGGTGGCCGGGGCGGGTCCGCTGACCGCGGTGATCGTCGGCGGCATCACCGCGGTCGGCGGGGGAGCGCTGCGCGACCTGCTGGCCGGGCGGGTGCCGGAGGTCCTGCAGCGCGAGCTGTACGCCATCCCGGCGCTCGTCGGTGCCTCCCTGGTCGTCGCGGCCGACGTCGCCGCAGTGACGTCGCCGTTGACGATCTGGGCCAGCGTGCTGCTGGTCTTCGCGGTCCGCGTGGTCGCCGTCGTGAAGGACCTCAACGCCCCCCGGGCGCTGCGGACCCGGACCTCCTGAGCGGGCCTCCACGCGCCCTGCGGTGCGCGGATCAGGACGGCCCGGCCGTGACGACGCGGCGTACGAGGTCGTCCCAGCCGCGGCGCACCCGGTCGAGGGGGAAGCCGTCGACCTGGACCTGCTGCTCGACCACCGGCAGCTCGAGCGGGGCGAGCAGGGCCACCGCGAGGAGGGGCAGGTCGCCGTCGACCCCGAGCTCGGCGAGCAGGTAGCGCACGTGGGTGGCGGCGAAGGAGTACGCCCCGGCCGAGCGTGCCCCGTAGATGCCGGCCGCTCGGACCAGCTCCCGGTGCCCGAGCATCGTCTCGAGCCGGGTGGCACCGAAGGCCAGCAGACGCTCCATCGCCGGCGCACCCGGCCCGAGCGGGGGCGGACCGGAGAGCACCGCGGCCTGCCAGGTCCGTTCGGTGTGGTCGAGCAGGGCGGCCATCAGGCCCTCGCGGCTCTCGAAGCGACGGAACACCGTCCCCTTGCCGACGCCGGCCCGACCGGCGACCGCCTCCATCGTCACGGCGTCGACGCCGTGCTCGGCGACGAGGCTCGCCGCCGCCTCGAGCAGGGCGGCGCGGTTGCGGGCCGCGTCACGCCGCTCGGGGGCCGGCTCGTCGGCCAGCGGCAGGAGCGAGCGAGACCTCGGGGGCGCGGGGATCGACGGATCGGGCATCGTGGGGTGATCGTCTCAGACCTGGTCCACCCGGTGGAATACAACCGGACCAAGGTCCGTTTGCGTTGGTATGACTGACACCCTTCTCACCGTGCTCGTCGGCAGCCTGCGCGCCGACTCCCTCAATCGCCGCCTCGCCCTCGCGATGCGCGAGCGCGCCCCCCGGGGCGTGAGGGTCGACGTCGTCGAGGACCTCGGCTCGCTGCCGTTCTACAACGAGGACCTCGAGGCCGGGGCGCTGCCGGCCGAGGTCGTCGCCCTGCGGGAGCGGGTCGGCGCGGCCGACGCGGTCCTGGCCGTCACCCCGGAGTACAACGGCACCATGCCGGCCGCGCTCAGCAACGCGATCGACTGGCTCTCCCGTCCCTACGGCGCCGGCGCCCTGGTGGGCACCCCGTTCGCCGTGGTCGGCACGACCCCCACGCCGTACGGCGGCAGGTGGGCGCACGCCGACGCCCTGCGCTCGGCGAGGATCGCCGGAGCCGTGCCGGTCGAGGAGGCCACGGTCTCCCAGACGGGGATCGACGTCGACGTGCTCACCGACCCCGACGTGCTCGCGACCCTGGACCGTGCCGTGAGCCTGCTGCTGGAGTCCTCCCAGGCGCGGGCCGCCTGAGCGGCTCGGTCGGCCCGACCCGTCTAGGCTGACGTCGTGGACCGGCTACCGACGAGGCCCCTGCGCGAGGGTGCCCGCGAGCCCGGCTCCACGGTGCTCGACCGGTGGCCCGGCGACCCGCGGGAGCATCCGGTCACGGCGCCGGCGCCCCGACGTCCGCGACCGGTCGACGTCGTCGTGACGATCCTGCTGCTCGTCGTCCTCGCAGCGCTGGCGGTCGTGGCGTCGTTCCTCGGGCTGCTGGTCGCGATGTCGGCCGACGCCTGCACCGTCCCGTCGTCCTGCCTGGACTGGGTGAGTGCCGGGACGCTCGTCGCCGTGGCTGCTCCGGTCGCGTGCTGGACCGCGGCGCTGGTGGGCAGCGTCGTGGCGATGGTGCAGGGGCGTCGTGCGGTGTGGATCCCGCTCGCGGGGATCATGGCCTGGGTCGGGCTGGTCGCGGTCGCCCTGGCTCTCGCCGGCATCGGCACCGAGATCACCAGCAGGACCTGACGCCGTGCCGGAGCCGCAGGTGCACGACCTCACCGCCCTCGAGCAGGGTGACCTCGTCGCGCGCGGCGAGGTCTCACCGGGCGAGCTGGTCGAGCACTACCTCGACCGGGTCGCGCGGCTCGACGACGTCGGGGCCTTCGTGCTCGCCACCCCGGACCGCGCCCGCGACCGCGCGGCGGCGCTGGGTCGGCGTCCGCCCGACGGTGCGGGGCCGCTGTGGGGCGTCCCCACCGCCGTCAAGGACCTGAACCTCACCGCCGGCGTGGTGACCTCGTTCGGGTCACCCGTCTTCGCCGACCACGTGCCCGAGGTCTCCGACGCCGTCGTCCTCGCGATGGAGGCCGCGGGTCTCGTCAGCCTGGGCAAGACCGCCACGCCCGAGCTCGGCTCGCCCTGCTACACCGAGCCCGAGGGCCGTCCGGCCGCCGTCACGCCGTGGGACCGCACCCGGATGGCCGGTGGTTCCTCCGGCGGCGCGGCGGCGGCGGTCGCGGCCGGGCTGGTGCCACTGGCGCAGGGCTCGGACGGTGGTGGCTCGATCCGGATCCCCGCGTCCTGCTGCGGGCTGGTCGGGCTCAAGCCCACCCGCGGACGGATCAGTGGCGCCCCGGCGTACGGCGACCCGGTCGGGCTGGCCACCGCCGGCCCGCTCGCGCGCGACGTCCGGGACGCGGCCGCGCTCCTCGACGTGCTCGCCGGTCGTCGGACAGGGGACCCGTCCTGGGCCCCGCCGCCCTCCGGCACGTTCCTGGCCGCCTGCGACCGGGAGCCCGGTCGGCTGCGGGTCGCGCGGTTCGTGCAGCCGATCATCGCCGACGTCGAGGTCGACGCCGTGTGCGTGCGCGCCTGGGAGGACGCCTCGGTGCTGCTCGCCTCGCTCGGCCACGACGTCGTCGACGTCGCCGTACCGCTGCCCCGGGAGTCGGTGGCGCAGTTCGAGACCTGCTGGGCGGTGCTGACCGCGCTCACCCCGGTGCCCGCCGAGCGCGCGCACCTGCTCCGCCCCCTCACCCGCTGGCTCGCCGCACGCGGCGACGCGGTCAGCGGCCCGGACCTCGGCCGCGCGATCGGGGCGGTACGACGCTTCGCGGCCGGTGCGCTCGAGGCGCTGGCGGACTACGACGCGGTCCTCACGCCGACCCTCGGGGCTCCCCCGTTGCCGGTGGGGGCGATCCGCGACGACGCCGACCCGGCGGGGGACTTCGCCGCGCAGAAGGCGTTCACGCCCTGGACCTCGGCGTGGAACGTCACCGGGATGCCGGCGATCTCCCTCCCGTTGCACCACACCGGCCCCCTCCCGGGCGCCGCGCGGGGCCTGCCGGTCGGCGTCATGCTCGCGGCGCGTCCGGCCGAGGAGGAGCTGCTGCTCTCGCTCTCCGCCCAGGTCGAGGCGGCCTCGCCGTGGCGCGACCGCAGGCCGCCGGGCTGGTGACCCCGGCGGCCGTGGGCCCTCAGTCGGTCCTCGCGGCTCCCCAGCCGTGCCAGGTCTCGATCTCGAGCCAGGCGCTGACCCGGGCCCGCTCGCGGTCGGGGTAGGCGCGCCCGGTGTAGTGCTCGGCGAGCCGGTCGATGTCGGCGTGGGCGCGTACCGGGTCGTGCTCCCAGCGCACGATCGAGCCCCGCATCGACACGTGGGTGTACCACTCGTCCTCCTTGAGCACGCTGAGCGAGACCCGGGGACGATCCTGCATCCAGCGCAGCCGGGCCCGCTCCGCGTCCATGTTGAGCAGGATCGTGCCGTCGTCCTCCAGCAGGTACCAGGTCGGCACCGCCATGGGGGACCCGCTCGGCGTCAGCGACGCCACGACCGAGGGGTTGGGCCGGCGCAGCAGCTCGACGACGGGCCCGGGCAGGGGCAGCCCGGCCATCAGAGCTGCCCCTCGGCGCCGATCGACCAGATCGCCCGGAACTCTGCGGGCGAGGTGGCGCCCAGGTCATCGTCGAGCTGCTCGTGCAGCACGGCGACCCGGTCACGGCCACCGGCGTGCAGCCGCAGCTCCTCGACCTCGTCGCGGCGGCGGCGTACGACGACGTCGGCGTCCCGGCTGAGGTCCATCAGGCCGCCGAAGCAGGCGCACCACAGGTCGAGCGCTCCGCGGACGAGACGACCCGCCGCGCCGTGGTGGTGCGGCTCGACCCGCAGCACGTACACCTCGTCGGCGTCGAGGGGTTCGAGCGTCTCCAGGGTCGCGGTCACGTGCCCAGCCTAGGGGGGTTCTCGGTGGCGCGTCGTGTGCCCGAGCACGGTCCTGGGGTCGTCGTGGGGCACACGACCACCGAGCCCGACCGGCCTGCTCAGTCGTCGCCGACGCCGCGGGCGTGGAGGGCGTCGCCGGTCGCGCGGGCGTGCGCGACGACGCGGACCACCAGCGGCACGAGCCGGGCGCGGAGATCCCGCTCGAGGCCGCGGGCCAGGGCCGCGTCGCGGGTCTGCTCGGCGAGGGCGATGGTGGTCGGGATCGCCCGGATCGCCAGCGAGAAGGTCAGCGCGACCCGCGCCGGGTCGACCCCGAGCGGCCGCAGCGGGGCGAGGGCGCGGGTGAGGGCGTCGAGGATCGCGTCGACCGGGGTGGTGACGGTGACGACGGTGGCCAGCACGACGAGCGCGACGAGGTCGCCGACCGACTCGACCGCCCGGGGCCAGCCGTTCTGCCAGGCCTGGAAGGCACCGAGCAGCACGATCACGACGAGCAGCCCCCGCAGGGTGCGGGCGGCCTCGCGCATCCCGAGCCCGGCGTACGCCGCCAGCGCGAGCGCGATCCCGACCGCGACCACCGCACTCACCGGCCCGCGCACGACGACGACCACGATCCCGGTGGCGACCAGGGCGAGCAGCTTGGCCCCGGCCGGGACCCGGTGCACCAGGGTCGTGCCCGGTCGGTGGAGGCCGATCAGGGTGCTCATGCCGACTCCCGGTAGTGCGCGACGACCTCGGCCGCGGGCCCGTCCGCGACCACCTGCCCCCCGTCGACCAGCAGGGCCCGCTCGCAGCGCGCCGCCAGATCGAGGTCGTGGGTGACGAGGACGAGCTGCTGGGTCAGGCCGAGCAGCAGGTCGCCGACGCGGCGGCTGTTGGCCAGGTCGAGCAGGGTGGTCGGCTCGTCGGCGACCAGGATCGACGGCTCGGTCGCCAGCACCCCGGCCAGCGCCAGCAGCTGGCGCTGCCCCCCTGAGAGGGCGTGCACGCTGCGGTCACCGAGACCCCCGAGCCCGTACGCCGCGAGGACCGCCTCGGCCGCCGTCCGCCGGTCGTCCCTGCGGGGGTGGGTGCGGCGCAGGGACAGGGCGACGTCCTCCGCGGCGGTCGGCATGACCAGCTGGGCGGCGGGGTCGGTGAAGACGAAGCCGACACGACGTCGTACGTCGCGCCCGTGGCGGGCCACGTCGAGCCCGTCGACGAGCACCCGTCCGGTCGTCGCGGTGGCCAGGCCGTTGACGAGACGAGCGAGCGTCGACTTGCCGGAGCCGTTGGCCCCGACCAGGGCGATGCGCCGCTCGGTGAGGCTGAGAGTGGTCGACGAGAGGATCTCCAGGTCACCGTCGGCGACGGGGACCGAGACGCTGACGCCCTCGAGGTCGATGCGGCTCAGCGAGTGCCCCGGCGGCGCGGGAGAAGGTCGGGGAAGGCGCGGTGCACGGCCGTGGCGACCACGGCGGCCGCGACGGCCTTCAGAGCGTCCACGACCCAGAACGGGGCGTCGGCGACGACGGCCTCGGTCCAGGTGAGGTCGGCGCGCAGCACGAGACCGGCGATGCCCAGCGGATGCACGAGCAGCGCGACACCGGCCAGGGCGCACCCCGCGACGAGCACCGGGTTGCGTGCGGCAGCACCGGTCGGAAGGCGTTGGACGAGCAGCCCGCACAGGCCGGCGGCCAACGGGAAGCCGAGCAGGTAGCCGGTCGTCGGTCCGGCGAGCACGGCGAGCCCGGAGGTCCCATTGGCGAAGACCGGCAGGCCGGCTGCCCCCAGTGCGAGATAGAGCAGCACAGCGAGGAGGCCTCGCCTGGCGCCCAGCACGGCGCCGGCCAGCAGCACCCCGAACAGCTGCAGGGTGATCGGCACGATGCCGGTGACGTTGAGCGCCGGCAGGATCGCGCAGACCACGACCAGCGCGGCGAACCCGGCGACGAGCGCGAGGTCGGTGGTGCTCAGGCGACGCTCGCGGCGGGGTGCCTGGGTGGTGCTCGCCATGGTGGCCCCTCGTGGTCGGTGGGTCGGACCTGAACAGCGTTCAGGTTAGGCTCGGGACATCACTCGGTCAATGCGGGGAGGTGCGGTGTGCGCTACCACCGCGACGACGTCGTACGCCGAGCGCTCGAGGTCCTCGACACCTGGGGCCTGGCCGACCTGAGCATGCGCCGGCTCGCCGGGGAGCTCGGCGTGCAGCCCAGCGCGCTCTACCACCACGTGAGCGACAAGCAGACCCTGCTCGGACTGGTCGCCGACGAGGTCCTGGCGCGTGGGCGGCGCGCCCGGGTCCCGGGGGAGTGGGACGAGGAGGTCGCCGCGCAGTCCCGCGCGCTGCGCGACGCGGTGCTCGCCTACCGCGACGGCGCGGAGCTGGTCGCCACCGCCCGCGCGTTCGGGCTCGGCGCGCTCGGTCCCGAGCGCGACCTGACGAGCCAGCTCGCGAGGACCTCCCTGTCCGACGACCTCGCGCGCACGGCGGCGCGCACCCTGGTCCACTTCGTGCTGGGTCATGCCGGCGACGAGCAGACCCACCTGCAGGCCGACTCGGTCGGCGCGCTGTCCGGGTCGCGGGGCGGGCCGGGCGGTCAGGGCGGTCGGGCGGTCGGGGTGGTCAGGGCGGGCCGCGTGAGTCCTCCGACTTCGACGCGGGGCTCGGCATCGTCCTCGACGGGATCCGGGCCCGGGTGGACCGACCGGCGACCCTCCGCGCGGATAGTCCCTGACGAGACGGTCGTCGATCGGCCGAAAAGACAACCGTTTCGCCAGGGACTACCCCAGCTCGGGGCGTCGGGGGGACGGCCCGACTCACGGCTCGACCAGCGCCCCCTGCAGCTCGGCGAGCAGGATCGCGCCCTCGAGGTCGACCCGCGTGCCGCGCAGCGTCGCCGACCCGAGGTCGACGCGGTCCAGCGAGGCGCCCCGCAGGTCGGCCCCGGCGAGGTCGGCCTCGCGCACGGTGGCGCCGTCCAGCTTCGCGTCGCGCAGGACGGCGTCGCTCAGATCGGCCATCGACAGGTCGGCCTCGCGCAGGTCGACCCCGGTGAGGTCGACCTTGGCCAGCCGCGCCCCGCGCAGCCCGACCGCCCGCCACACGCCGCCGACGACGCGCAGCGGGCGTAGCGTGCACGAGGAGAACGTGGTGCCGGTGAGCTTGCAGCCCTCCAGGGTCGCGTCGAACAGGCTGGTGCCGCTGAGCTCGCACCCGACGAACGCGGTCGCGACGTGGCGCGAGGCGTTGAGCCGGCAGCTGCGGAACACGCAGTCGGTGAAGGCCGCCCCCCGGCTCGTCGCCTCGGTCAGGTCGACGTCGAGGAAGGTGACGCCGGTGACCCGGACCGCACCGAGGTCCTCGCCGTACCAGTCCTCGTCGCGCACCGTGTCGCCGGGCGCGAGGTCGGCCAGCTCGGCGGCGAGGTCGGGGGCGCTCATGGCCCTCACCCTAGGCAGCGGCGGTGACAGGGTGAGGCGCTGCTCGGGTGGTCGGTCTGCACCTGCAACGCCGAGGGCGCCGTCGTCGCGCCCTCGGAGACCGCCGGCTACTCGCTCGCCTTCCAGCGCGAGGAGCACCACGTGGCGCCGGTGTGGCCGGCCGAGCCGGGCCGGCCCCTGATGCAGGCCCACCTCGAGCTCCAGGTCGACGACCTGGCCGAGGCCGTGGCGTACGCCGTCTCGGTCGGTGCCCGCGTGCACGACCACCAGCCGCAGGAGCACGTGCGGGTGATGCTCGACCCCGCCGGCCACCCGTTCTGCCTCTATGTCGACCAGGACGGGTGAGCGGGAGCGGCTCGGCGGGACGTCATGCGAAACGTGGTGACGTCACCCCGACGCGCATGACGTCCCGGGCCCGGCTGCCCAGAGCGGACGGCGACGGCCCCGCTCATCGACCCAGCAGCCGGTCGCACTCGGCCACGAGCCGGGCCCGCAGCGGCGCACCCCGCTCGGCGAAGGTGGCCTGCGCGGCGGCGTACTCCTTCTTGCCCTCGGTCGTCTCGATCCGCACCGGCTCGAAGCCGAGGTCCGCGAGGTCGTACGGCGCCGCGCGCATGTCGAGCTCGCGGATGTCCCAGGCCAGCTCGAAGCAGTCCATCACCAGGTCAGAGCCGATCATCGGGCTGAGCCGGAAGGCGTGCTTGTAGAGGTCCATCCCGGCGTGCAGGCACCCCGGCTGCTCGAAGTCGGGCCGGTCGTCCGCGCTCGGCGTGAGCGCGTTGCGCGGTCGGGCCGGCTCGGTGAAGAACCGGAACGCGTCGAAGTGGCTGCACGCGACCCGGTGGCTCTCGACGACCTCGTCGGTGCCGCGACCCCCCAGGCGCAGCGGCCAGTCGGGGTGGCGGGTCTCGTCGTCGTCGAGCCGGTAGACCATCGCCCACTCGTGCAGGCCGAAGCAGCCGTACGACGCCGGGCGGGCCGCGGTCGCGGCGAGCAGCCTCCGCAGGGTGCTCGCCAGCACCCCCTGCGTGGCGACGTACGCCGCCGTGACCTCCGCGTCCCGCGCCTCGACGCCCACGACCGCGTAGCCCTTCAGCCCGCCGTGCGACCCGGCGCCACCCGCGAGCCGGACGCCGTACCCCGGGTGCCAGCGGCGCAGCTGCGCGGGACGCTGGGAGTAGTAGCCGAAGAGGAAGTCGTGCACGGGGTGCTTGACCCCCGCGTCCCGGCGGGCCAGGTGGGGACGGACGTAGGCGTCGACCCGCTCCGCGTGCGCCTCGGCCCGCGACGTCCACGCCGCCTGCTCGAGCACCCCGTCCAGCACGTCCACGCCCCCGACGCTACGAGACGACGACCTCGGTAGGGTCGCGGACGTGCGCATCGTCAGATTCTCAGCAGGTGAAGAGCCCTCCTACGGCGTCCTGACGGGAGAGCTCGACGACCTCGGCCAGCCCGAGGAGGACGCCGTCGTGGTCGGCCTCGCCGGCGACCCGCTCTACGTCGGCATCAAGCTGCTCGACGTCGAGCACCGCCTCGCCGACGTCCGGCTGCTCGCCCCGGTGCTGCCCCGCAGCAAGGTCGTCGGCATCGGCAAGAACTACGCCGCGCACGCCGCCGAGATGGGCGGGGACCTGCCGAGCGAGCCACTGATGTTCCTCAAGCCGAACACCTCGGTGGTGGGCCCCGGCGATCAGATCTTCTACCCGCGCCAGACCAACGAGCTGCACTACGAGGGCGAGCTGGCCGTGGTGATCGGCCGGATCTGCCGCGACATCCCGGCCGAGCAGGCCACCGACGTCATCCACGGCTACACGCTGGCCAACGACGTCACCGCCCGTGACCTGCAGCGCGCCGAGCCGCAGTGGACGCGGGCCAAGGGCATGGACTCCTTCTGTCCGCTCGGTCCCTGGATCGAGACCGACCTCGACCCGGCCCACTTCGCGGCCGGTCAGCCGATCCAGACCCACCTCAACGGCGACCTCGTGCAGGACGGTTCGACGGCCGACCTGGTCTTCGACATCCCGACCCTCGTCGCGCACGTCTCGGCCGCCATGACCCTGCTGCCCGGTGACGTGATCCTGACCGGCACCCCCGAGGGCGTCGGTCCGATGGAGGTCGGCGACGAGGTCGAGGTCTCCATCCCCGGCCTGGGCACGCTGACGAACACGGTGGCCCGCCGATGAGCACCCCCAGCAGCACCCCCAGCAGCACCCCCAGCAGCCCGGTGACCGGCTCGGCCGTCCGCGTCCGGATGGCACCCAGCCCGACCGGCAGCCCGCACGTCGGCCTGGTCCGCACCGCGTTGTTCAACTGGGCCTTCGCCCGCCACCACGGCGGGACGTTCGTGCTGCGCATCGAGGACACCGACGCCGCGCGCAACACCGAGGAGTCCTACGCCGGCATCTTCGACCTGTTCCGCTGGCTCGGCTTCACCTGGGACGAGGGCCCCGACGTCGGCGGCCCCCACGCGCCGTACCGCCAGAGCGAGCGCGGCGCGATCTACGCCGACGCGCTCGCCCGCCTCGGCGAGACCGGCCACACCTACCGCTGCTTCTGCACCAACGACGAGGTCGAGGCGCGCCGCAGGGCGAGCGGCTCCACGCTCCAGGGCTACGACGGCTTCTGCCGCGACCTCAGCGACGAGCAGGTCGCGACCTTCGAGGCCGAGGGTCGCCGCCCGGTGGTGCGGTTCCGGATGCCCGACGGGGAGGTCACCTTCGACGACCTCGTGCGCGGCGAGGTGTCGTTCCGCACCGAGAACGTCCCCGACTACGTGCTGGCCCGGGCCGGGGGCGAGCCGCTCTACACGCTGGTCAACCCGGTCGACGACGCCCTGATGGAGATCACCCACGTGCTGCGCGGCGAGGACCTGCTCTCCTCGACGCCGCGCCAGATCCCGCTGTACGCCGCGCTCGCCGAGGCCGGCATCGGCACCGGTGCGCCCGCGTTCGGCCACCTGCCCTACGTGATGGGCCAGGGCAACAAGAAGCTCTCCAAGCGTGACCCGGAGGCCGACGCGCTGGGCTACCGCGACGCGGGGTTCCTGCCCGAGGGGCTGCTCAACTACGTCGCCCTGCTCGGGTGGGCCATCGCCGCGGACCGCGACGTGTTCTCGATGGCGGAGATGATCGAGGCCTTCGACATCGCCGACGTCAACCCCAACCCGGCGCGCTTCGACCTGAAGAAGGCCGAGGCCATCAACGCCTCCCACATGCGCCTGCTGCCGCTCGACGACGTGACCCGCCGCGTGCTGCCCTTCCTGCGGCGCGACGCGGTGGTGGGGGACCCGCTCGGCGACGCGGACGCGCAGCTGCTCGAGCAGGCCATGCCGTTGGTCGCCGAGCGCATCAACAAGCTCGCCGAGGCGCCGGCCATGCTCGGCTTCCTGTTCGTCGACGACGCCGACTTCACCCTCGACGAGGCCGACGCGGCGACGCTGCTCGACGAGACCGGCCGCGACGTGGTCCGTGCCGCCCACGACGCCGTCGCCGACCTCGACGTCTGGTCGACCCAGGCGATCCAGGACGCGCTCCAGCAGGCGCTGGTCGAGGACCGCGGGCTCAAGCCCCGCGTGGCCTACGGCCCGGTGCGGGTCGCCGTCACCGGACGCCGCGTCTCCCCGCCGCTGTTCGAGTCGATGGAGCTGCTCGGTCGCGAGCGGAGCCTGGCGCGCCTCGGCGCCGCTGCTCGAGGCCGACCCGGCGAGGGCTGAGCCGGCCCGCGAGCCGGGACCGCGCACCTGACCGTGCCTCAGGGATGCTGTAGCCATGACCTCTGCGCCACCCCCTCCCGGACCCCCGCCCGGCGGCGACCCGTACGCCCCGGTGGGTCCCGACGCGTACGCCGCCCCGTACTCCGCCTCCTCCGCCGCGCCCTGGACGGGCCGGCCCACCCAGCCCGGTCGGCCGGCGCAGCAGCCCCGGCCGCGTCCCGGCCAGCCCCGGTCCACCGAGGCGGTGCCCTTCCACCGCCTCCACCGCACCGGCGCCTACGGCCGTCACGGCTGGTGGCGCGGTCTGGTCGGCGCCATGGTCGTCGTCGCGGCCATGTTCCTGGTCGTGCCGCTCCTGCTGCTCGTGGGGTTCCTGGTCTTCTACGCCGCCACGGGCGGTGACGCCTTCGCCCGGACGGGCGACCTGGTCGACCTCGGCGCGGTGACCCCGGCCAGCCTGGCCTACCTCAACCTCAGCCTGGCCGCGGCGATCCCGGTGGTGTGGCTGGTCAACCGGGTGCTGCACGGGTTGCGACCCGGGTGGCTCTCGTCGGTGGCGCCGCGGATCCGGTGGCGCTGGTTCGCGGTCAGCCTCGGCCTGGCCGTCGTGGCGCTGATCGCGACCGTGATGGTCTCGGCCGTCCTGCCCGCCCAGGGGGCGGGCGCCGAGCTGAGCGGCGCGGCCAACACCTTCACCGCGACCACCCGCGACTTCCTGCTGGTGATCCTGCTGCTGACCCCGCTCCAGGCGGCGGGGGAGGAGTACGCGTTCCGGGGCTACCTGACCCAGGCGATCGGCGGGGTCGTCAGCTCACCTCGGATCTCGGCGGTGCTCGCCGTGCTCGTGCCGGCCACCCTGTTCGCGCTGGCCCACGGCGCCCAGGACGCCCCGATCTTCATCGACCGCCTCGCCTTCGGGGTCGTCGCCGGGGTGCTGACCATCGCCACCGGCGGGCTCGAGGCCGGGATCGCGATGCACGTGCTCAACAACTTCCTGGCCTTCGGGCTGGCCCTGGCGTTCGGCGACATGACCTCGGCGCTCAACCCCACCGGCGGCTCCTGGTGGAACCTGCCGGTCACCCTCACGCAGTCGCTCGTCTACGCCTCGCTCGCGGTGGTGGTGGCGCGTCGGATGGGCGTCGCCACCCGCACGACGCCGCCCCCGGGCGGTGGGCGCGAGGGCGTTTTGGAGGGGTCCGGGGCCCGCGTGTAAGGTTCCCGACGGCTCGCTCGCGAGGCCTCGTCCCCGGACGGGTCTCAGGCCGTGGCGGTGCCATTGGGATATGGTGTAATTGGCAGCACGACTGATTCTGGTTCAGTTAGTCTTGGTTCGAGTCCAGGTATCCCAGCGAGAGATCATCCGGCCGCCGGGTGCAGGACCCCAGGTCTTGCACCGCTGTCACGGGCCGATATGATCGCCTCTGCTGTCCGACGAGGACAGTCGCCTGATGCCCCCGTTGTGTAGCGGCCTAGCACGCCGCCCTCTCACGGCGGTAGCGCCGGTTCGAATCCGGTCGGGGGTACAGCGTGCGGGGCCCGGTCCATCGGACCGGGCCCTGTCTCGTCCCAGGTCCTGGGCCGCCACCCGTGGGTGCCGGTCACGGCCGTGTCCGATTCCCGCGAGCCACGCACCCGTCGACCGGGCAGGATGGGGCCATGACCCGCACCCGACCCGACCTCGGCCCGGCGCAGGACGGCGCGCCGGGACTGGACGCGGACGCCTGCTACCGCGCGGTCAGCGCCCGCGACCGACGCTTCGACGGGCTCTTCTGGACCGGGGTGCGCAGCACCGGCATCTACTGCCGGCCCTCCTGCCCCGCCCGGACCCCCGGCCGCGCCCACGTGAGCTTCCACGCCAGTGCCGCGGCCGCGCAGTCAGCGGGGTTCCGTGCGTGCAAGCGGTGCCTGCCCGACGCGACCCCGGGCAGCCCGCAGTGGGACGTGGCGGCCGGGGCCGCCGCGCGGGCCGTGCGCCTGATCGCCGACGGCGTCGTCGACCGCGAGGGCGTCGAGGGCCTGGCCCGGCGCACCGGCTACACCACGCGGCACCTCACGCGGCTGCTCACCCAGGAGCTCGGTGCCGGACCCCTCGCCCTCGCCCGGGCCCGGCGCGCCCAGGCCGCCCGGGTGCTGCTCGAGCGCTCCGGGCTGACGTTGAGCGAGGTGGCGTTCGCGGCAGGCTTCGCGAGCGTGCGGCAGTTCAACGACACGGTCCGCGAGGTCTACGACGCCACGCCCACCGCGCTGCGCGAGCGTCGGGCCCGCGCCGATGCCGGCCGCGACGGGCCCGGTCTGACGATGCGGATCCCGGTGCGCACCCCGTTCGCGGGCCGGGCCCTGCTGGACTTCCTGGCCTACCACGTCGTCGCCGGCGTCGAGACGGCCGGAGCGGGGTGGTACGCCCGTACCCTCGACCTGCCGCACGGGCCCGGCACGGTGCGGATCAGCCTCGACGACGACCTCGAGCCCGGCGGCGTCGCGCTGGTCGAGGCCCGCTTCACCCTGAGCGACGTGCGCGACACCCTCACCGCCGTGGAGCGGGTACGCCGCCTGCTCGACGCCGACGCCGACCTGCTCGCCGTGGCCGACGACCTGGGCAGCGACCCCGTCCTGGGACCGCTGGTCGCGCTTCGTCCGGGACTGCGCGTGCCGGGCCAGGTCGACGGCGACGAGACCGCCGTCCGGACCGTCGTCGGCCAGCAGGTCAGCGTCACCGGCGCACGCACCGTGACCGCGCGGATGGTCGCCGAGCACGGCACGCCGCTCGAGACGGGGATCGCGGGTCTCACGCACCTGTTCCCCCGCGCCGGGGTGCTCGCCGCGGTCGACCCCGAGACCCTGCCCATGCCCCGGGCCCGTGGCCGCGCCCTGGTCGGGCTGTGTGCGGCCATCGAGGGCGGCGACGTCGTGCTCGACCGCGGCGCGCCCCGCCAGGAGGTGCGGGCGGCGATGGTCGCGCTGCGGGGCATCGGCCCCTGGACGGCCGACTACGTCGCGATGCGTGCGCTCGGCCACCCCGATGTCTTCCTGCCCACCGACCTCGGGGTCCGCAACGCCCTGCGCGACCTCGGTCACGACCCCGTCGCCGTGCTCGCGCCGGGGGGACCCGTCGAGGGCTGGAGCCCGTGGCGCTCCTACGCGCTGATGCACCTGTGGGCGCACGTCGTCCCCCCGTCTGGAACCGAACCGAAGGAGCACCGCTGATGTGGACCGTGATGGACAGCCCGATCGGGCCGCTGCGGCTGGTGGAGAGCCGCGGCGCGCTCACCCACGTGGAGTTCGACCCGCACGACGGGGCGGCCGACGGCCGACCCCGCGGCGACCAGGCAGACGACGACGCGGTGCTCTCCCGTGCGCGCGAGCAGCTCATGGCCTACTTCGCCGGTGACCTCAAGGTCTTCGACCTGCCCCTCGACCCGGTGGGCACGGCGTTCCAGCACAAGGTGTGGGCGGCGCTCTCGGCGATCGGGTGGGGGGAGACGGTCTCCTACGGCGAGGTGGCCCGCCGGATCGGGATGAGCGCGGCCGCGTCCCGCGCGGTCGGCCTGGCCAACGGCCGCAACCCGATCCCGGTCGTCGTGCCCTGCCACCGCGTGGTCGGGGCCAACGGCACGCTGACCGGCTACGCCGGCGGTCTGCAGCGCAAGCAGCTGCTGCTCGACCTCGAGTCCCAGGCCCTCTTCTGAGCCGAGGTGCCACTCCTTGCGAGCCCAGGTGCCAAGGATTGTCGGACGAGGTGACGGCCCTGGTCGGTCTGTCGGTCGTTCGGTCGGATCGGGTCAGGAGCTGGTGCCGGTGCCGGCGGCGGCCGCGCGCCGCAACGACTCCGAGAGGCGCTCGGCGGCGGCGAGGACGGCCGGGGCGTGCATCCGACCGGGCTGGCGGGAGAGGCGTTCGAGCGGACCGGAGACCGAGACGGCGGCGACGATCCTGCCCCCCGGGGACCGCACCGGCGCCGAGACCGACGCGACACCCTGCTCGCGCTCGCCCACGGACTGCGCCCACCCTCGACGGCGGATCCCGGACAGGGCGGCCGCGGAGAACGAGGCGTCGTTGAGGCCACGTTGGAGCCGCTCGGGGTCCTCCCAGGCGAGCAGCACCTGGGCCGCCGACCCGGCCCGCATGGTCAGCTGGGATCCGACGGGGATGGTGTCGCGCAGTCCCGAGGGTCGTTCGGCAGCGGCGACGCAGATCCGGGCGTCGCCCTGGCGCCGCCACAGCTGCGCGGACTCACCGGTGATGTCGCGCAGGCGGGCCAGCACGGGTCCGGCCGTCGCCAGCAACCGGTCCTCGCCGGCCGCGGCCGAGAGCTCGGCCAGCCGGGGGCCGAGGACGAAGCGGCCCTGCAGGTCGCGGGCGACGAAGCGGTGGTGCTCCAGGGCCACGGCGAGCCGGTGCGCGGTCGGGCGGGCCAGGCCGGTGCCGGCCACCAGTCCGGCCAGGGTCGAGGGTCCGGCCTCGAGGGCGGTGAGCACCAGGGCAGCCTTGTCGAGCACGCCGACCCCGCTGGTGGTGTCCATATAGCAATACTGCCGTCTCACTTGATGGGACGCAAGAGGTACGCTCGTGCGCGAGGTCCGGCAGACCGTCGTACCACGGAGCAGCAGGAGGACAGCCATGGGCCGCACGCTGGCCGAGAAGGTCTGGGACGAGCACGTCGTGCGCGCGACGTCGGGAGAGCCCGACCTGCTCTACATCGACCTCCACCTCATCCACGAGGTCACCTCGCCGCAGGCCTTCGAGGGGCTGCGCATCGCCGGGCGGAGCGTACGTCGCCCCGACCTCACGCTGGCCACCGAGGACCACAACGTGCCGACCCTGGACTGGGACAAGCCGATCGCCGACCCGGTCTCGCGCACGCAGGTCGAGACGCTGCGCCGCAACGCCGAGGAGTTCGGCGTCCGGCTCCACCCGCTCGGCGACATCGAGCAGGGCATCGTCCACGTCGTCGGGCCGCAGCTCGGCCTGACCCAGCCCGGCATGACGATCGTGTGCGGCGACTCCCACACCTCCACGCACGGGGCGTTCGGGGCGATCGCCTTCGGCATCGGGACCAGCGAGGTCGAGCACGTCCTCGCGACCCAGACGCTGATGCAGGCCAAGCCCCGGACGATGGCGGTCACCATCAACGGCAGCCTGCCCGACGGCGTCACGGCCAAGGACCTGGTGCTCACGCTGATCACCCACACCGGCACCGGCGGGGGACAGGGCTACATCGTGGAGTACCGCGGCCCGGCCATCGAGGAGCTCTCGATGGAGGCGCGCATGACGATCTGCAACATGAGCATCGAGTGGGGCGCCAAGGCCGGGATGATCGCTCCCGACCAGACGACGTTCGACTACATCGAGGGTCGCCCCGAGGCGCCGACCGGAGCCGACTGGGACGCCGCCGTCGAGCACTGGCGCAGCCTGCGCACCGACGACGACGCGACCTACGACCGTGAGATCGTGCTCGACGCCTCCGAGATGACCCCGTTCGTCACCTGGGGCACCAACCCGGGCCAGGGCGTGCCGCTCGGCGGTGCGGTGCCCGACCCGTCGAGCTTCGAGGAGGACTCGGACCGCGTCGCAGCCGAGAACGCGCTGCGCTACATGGCCCTCGACGCCGGTACGCCGATGCGGGACGTCAAGGTCGACACGGTCTTCATCGGCTCGTGCACCAACGGCCGCATCGAGGACCTCCGCCTGGCTGCCTCCATCATCCGGGGGCGCACCGTGGACCCCGACACGCGCGTGCTGGTCGTCCCGGGCTCCGCGCGGGTGCGGCTGCAGGCCGAGGACGAGGGCCTCGACGTGGCCTTCAAGGACGCGGGCGCCGAGTGGCGTGGTGCAGGGTGCTCGATGTGCCTCGGCATGAACCCCGACACCCTGGCCCCCGGCGAGCGCAGCGCCTCGACCTCCAACCGCAACTTCGAGGGTCGCCAGGGCAAGGGGGGCCGCACGCACCTGGTCTCCGTGCCGGTCGCCGCGGCCACCGCCGTCCGCGGCACCCTCTCGTCCCCCGCCGACCTGGCCTGATCGGAGCACCACCATGGATCCCTTCACCTCCCACACCGGCGTCGGTGTTCCGCTGCGCCGCAGCAACGTCGACACCGACCAGATCATCCCGGCCTCCTACCTCAAGCGGGTCTCGCGCGACGGGTTCGAGGACGGTCTCTTCGCCGCCTGGCGCGGCGAGGAGTCGTTCGTGCTCAACCAGCCGGCGTACGCCGCCGGGACGGTGCTCGTCGCCGGTCCGGACTTCGGCACCGGGTCCTCGCGTGAGCACGCGGTGTGGGCGCTGCAGAACTACGGCTTCCGGGCCGTGATCTCGCCGCGGTTCGCCGACATCTTCCGCTCCAACTCGGGCAAGGCCGGGCTCGTCGCGGCCCAGGTCGACGAGAAGGTCGTCCAACGGCTGTGGGACCACCTCGAGGCGAACCCCGGAGCGTCGGTGACCGTCGACCTCGAGTCGCGCACCGTGCGCGCCGGTGAGGGACCGGACGCGATCGAGGACTCCTTCGACATCGACGACTACACCCGCTGGCGCCTGCTCGAGGGCCTCGACGACATCGGCATCACCCTCGGCCACGACGACGACATCGCCTCCTTCGAGACGACCCGGCCGTCGTGGAAGCCCGCCACGCTCTGAGGCATCGACCGGGCTGACCCGACCCCGTCGCGAGCTGGGCGAGGCATGGGATGGTCTGAGGATGCAGACGAACGAGCGGTCCGCGGGGCTGCGTTCGGTGGCGCCGGTGTTCTCGACGACCGATGTGGCGCGCTGGTTGGAGCACTACCGCGGGCTCGGATTCGAGGTCGAGGCCCACGACGACGAGTACGGCTTCGCCTCCCTCGATGCCGTTGACATCCACGTCTCCCGCAATCCCGACCATGATCCGTCGACGACGGCGGGTTGCGCCTACCTCCATGTGGACGACGCCGACGGCCTGTACCGGCGGTGGTCTGCTGCTCCCGGCGGCCGGGACATCGAGCCGGTCGACACCGACTACGGCCTCCGAGAAGGCGCCCACCTCGATCCGGACGACAACCTTCTCCGCTACGGCTCTCGCCGGAGGTGAGCGGCCCGGTCGCTGCCCACACCTACGACTCGGTGGCCCGTCATCACGCGAAGCGTGACCTCTAGCCACCGGAGGCGGCGACCCGAGCTGCGCACCGGCACCGTGCGCGACGACGCAACGGCAGGGTCGACCGTGGTCAGCGGCTCAGGCTCTGTCGAGGAACGCCTCGCGCCCCGAGATGCCCGACCCCTGGCGGCCGGCTGGCCGTGGCACCGTGGCACCGTGGCACTGAGGCCCGGGGCCCGGGGCCCGCTCGGTGTCGACACCGATCGAGGTTCGGCGTGCGGGACTGGTCGTGGCGGACCCGGTCGAGGACGTCGTGCCGGGGCTGCGGGGCCGCGTCAGCGCAGCGCCAGCTGGGTGCACCACGGCGCGAACCCGAGCCGGTCGGCGACACCGAGCGACGCGCGGTTGCCGAGCTGCGCACGCCAGCGGGCCAGGCCGTGGTGGCGTACGGCGTGCCCGGCGGCGTGGGCGCCCGACCAGCACCCCCAGCCCCTCGCCCCGGCACTGCGGCGCCACCAGCACGCCGACGTCGCGCGGTGCGCCGTCGAAGGGGGTGAGGTTGGCCGCGGCCACGACCCGACCCGCCCGCACCAGGGCGAAGCAGCCGTCGACGTCCGGCTCCAGGTCGGCGAACCCCGACTCGTTCCACGCCGCCGCCCCCACCTCGACCCGCAGGTGCTCCAGCGCGTCGGGCTCGCAGTCGCGCACACCGTCCACCTCGCCGGGGTCGGTGTCGAGGAAGGCGTGGCGTGCCGGACCGACCACCCGCAGCCGGTGGTCGCGCGCGAAGCCCCGCCAGGTGGAGGCGGCGCCCCGACGCTCGGGAGAGATCATCGCGGGGTGCGGCACGGGGGAGCCCGCCGGCCGGGACACGTGGGTCACCTCGTCGTCGCGCCACACCACCCACCACCCGGCGTAGACCGCCAACGGGCTGGCGGGTGCGTGCTCACGCACCGTCGTCCGGGTCCACAGCTCGTCGGGGCCGAGGCCGAGCACCCGCGCCCACCAGCGGTCGACGCGCGCGCGCGTCGCGGGGCTCAGGTCCTCGGCCATGCCCGGCAACCTACGCGGGTCCGGACCGGCCGCCCGCACGGATCGGATCGCCGCCGTCGTCCCGTGGAGAACCTGCACCTGGAACCGGACGACGGAGGATCAGCTGTCCCCACCATCGAGAGAGCAACGACCCGGACCTCGGCGTCGGGGACAGCGGCTGCCTGTCGGGTCGACGACGACCCCGGCTGCGGCCTGCCCCCATCACGACGACCGTGAGGCCTGCGACGACTCCCTCGCGCGTGGCGCGTCCGGGCGCGAGATTCCTCGACCCGGTGCGGCGGAGGTCGTTGTGGCCGGGCGCAGGAGTCTCTAGCGTGCCGGACAGGCGTCGGGCACACGGCCCGGCCGACGGCGTCCCCAGGAGGACGATCACGTGAACAAGTCCCAGCTCATCGACACGCTCGCCGCGAGTTTCGAGGGCAACCGCAAGCAGGCCGCCCACGCCCTCGAGTCCGTCCTCGACACGATCACGCGGGAGGTGGCCAAGGGCGAGAAGGTCGCGATCACCGGGTTCGGGTCCTTCGAGAAGAAGGTCCGCGGCGCCCGCCAGGTCCGCAATCCCCGTACCGGCGAGACGCTCCAGGCCGCGGAGAAGTCGGTGCCGAAGTTCACCCCCGGCGCCGACCTGAAGAAGGTCATCTCGGGGGCCAAGCAGCTGCCCGAGCTCACCGTCGCCGCAGGCGCCTCCGCCGTCGCCGTCGCCACGGCACCGGCCCGTGCGGCCGCCTCCGCGGCACGCAAGACCGCCGCGCGGTCGGGCGCCGGATCGGCTGCCAAGAAGGCTGAGAAGGCCGCCAAGAAGGCGGAGAGCGCTGCATCCTCGACCGAGGAGGCCGCGACCGCGAAGGCCTCGAAGGCCAGGTCCGCCGCGACCGAGAAGTCGAGCACGAGCGCCTCGCCCGACACGACGTCGGCCGCGAGGAAGACGCCCGCGACGAAGTCGGCCGCCAAGAAGTCGCCCGCCAAGAAGTCGCCCGCCAAGAAGTCGGCCGCCAAGAAGTCACCCGCGCAGAAGACGACCTCGTCCACCACGACGAGGAGGACGGCGAAGGCCGCGGAGTCGCCGGACTCCGCGACGTCTGCGGCGAAGAAGGCGACGGCCACCCAGGCCACCGCCACGAAGTCCCCGGCGAAGAAGTCGACGACCAAGAAGTCGACGACGAAGAAGACGACGACCAAGAAGACGTCCGCGAGCTCGAGCGGGCCTACGAACACCTCGGCCGCAGCGAAGTCCCCCGCCACCAAGACCTCGGCGAGCGACGCGGGCGGCTCCAGCAGCTGACGTCGCCGGTCCCGCCCCGGCCTCAGGCGTGGGGCGAGGCCGTCTCGCCCCACGCCTCGGCGGCGCGCACGGTGTGGGTGCCGACGCCGAGGCGCAGGGCAGCCTGGAGGTCCTGCAGGTCGTCGACGTCGCAGCGCAGGGTCGGGAGGTCGCCGGCGATCTCGGTGGCACCGGTCGCCAGGTGGGCACCGCGCGACCCGACGCCGAAGCGCGGCGCGAACCCGGCCGCCGGAGCGGTGTAGAGCGTCGTCCCGGTCCCGGCGGCGTCCGCGACGAAGGCGGCGCCGTCCCCGGAGACCGCGCGCAGGGCGGTGGTGAGCTCGTCGCTGAGCAGCGCGGGCAGGTCGGAGCACAGGGCGGCGGGGCGCAGGTCGGGCCAACGCCGGTGTGCCTCGGCGACCGCCTGGCGCAGCGTCGCGTTGAGGTCGCTGGTGTCGCCGTCGGGCAGGCTGCTCGCCCCGAGCGCGACCAGGTCGCGGGAGAACAGCGCGTCGTCGGTGACCACCAGCACCTGCTCGACCGGCGCGGCGGCCAGGGCCGCGGTGACGGTGTCGAGCGCGAAGGCCCCGGCGAGCTCGCGCCGGCGTACGGCGGGCGCGCCGAGACGCGACTTGCCCACGGCCGGTGGCTTCACGGGAACGACGACGACGAAGGCTCCGGCGTACGCCGCGGTCGCGTCGGCGGGCCCACCGGTGTCGGTCACGACCCGATCATCCCAGCGACCGCGCGTCCGGGCGGAGAGGGCCCGCTCGAACGGGTAGTCTCGGCGCGCCCGCAACGGCGCCGACGCACCCCGCGCCGGGGGACCAGGAGGTCGCGCAGCGCCTGCCCGCCGCCACCCGACGGGACAGGAGGAAGAGCTCGTGAGAGTCCGCACGCTGGACCAGCCCCGTGGCTGGGCCTACACCGTGGCCGCCTCCATCGTGAAGCCGACGATGCTCGCGACCACACGTCGACGCTGGATCGGTGGGGAGAACATCCCGGCGACCGGCGGTTGCGTCGTGGTCCTCAACCACCTCTCGCACGTGGACCCGCTCACGGCCGCGCACCTGCTCTACGACCACGGCCGGCTGCCTCGCTACCTGGCCAAGTCCGGACTGTTCCGCAACCGTGCTCTCGGCCTCCTGCTGCGCTCGGCCGGACAGATCCCGGTCGAGCGTCGTACGCGCGACGCGGCGTCGGCCTACGAGGCCGCCGTCGCCGCGGTGCGCGCCGGCGAGTGCGTGGTGGTCTACCCCGAGGGCACGATCACGCGCGACCCCGACCTGTGGCCGATGGTGGGCAAGACCGGTGCAGCGCGGATCGCCCTCACCACCGGGTGCCCCGTCATCCCGGTGGGGCAGTGGGGACCACAGCACCTCCTGGCCCCCTACGCCCGCAAGCCCGACCTGTTCCCGCGCACGCTGATCTCGATGAAGGTAGGACCACCCGTGCCCCTGCAGGACCTCTCCGGGGGCGCTGCGAGCGCGACCCAGATCGAGCGCGCCACCGAGCTGATCATGGACGCGATCACCGTCCTGGTCGCCGACCTGCGCGGTGAGCCCGCCCCCCGGGAGCGCTTCGACCCCCGCCGCGCCGGCGCCGACCTGCCCGGCCGCCCGCCCGGACGTCCGGACGGCACGTCGTGAGCGCGCCGGGCAAGGTCGCCGTCTTCAGCGCCGGATCGTGGGGCACGGCGTTCTCGATCGTGCTCGCCGACGCCGGCAACGACGTGGTCCTGTGGTCGCGGCGCGAGGAGCAGGCGGAGGCCATCACCCGTGACCGCGTCAACGCCGACTACCTGCCGGGCATCGAGCTGCCCCCACGGGTCAGCGCGACGACCGACGTCGCCGCCGCCCTCGACGGGGCGGACGTGATGATCCTGGCCACGCCGTCGCAGAGCCTGCGCGAGAACCTCACCAGCTGGGCCCCGCACATCAGCGGTGACGCCGTGCTGGTCTCGCTGATGAAGGGGGTCGAGCTCGGCAGCCTCGAACGGATGAGCGAGACGATCACCGACGTGACCGGTGCGGGCCCGGACCGCGTGGCCGTGATCAGCGGACCCAACCTGGCCAAGGAGATCGCGCGCCGTGAGCCGGCTGCGTCGGTCGTGGCCTGCGCCGATGCGGACGTCGCGCGGTCGCTGCAGCAGCGCTGCCACACCGCGGCCTTCCGGCCCTACACGAGCACCGACGTGGTGGGCTGCGAGATCGGCGGTGCCTACAAGAACGTCGTGGCGATGTGTGTGGGCATGGCCGTGGGACTGGGCTTCGGCGACAACACCACGGCGTCGCTGATCACCCGTGGGCTCGCGGAGACCGCGCGGCTGGCCACCCGGATGGGCGCGGACCCCCTGACCCTGATGGGTCTGGCCGGGCTCGGTGACCTCGTCGCGACGTGCTCGTCCCCGCTGTCGCGCAACCGCACGTTCGGCGAGCAGCTGGGCCGGGGTCGCAGTGCCGAGGAGATCTTCGCCTCGACGCGTCAGGTCGCCGAGGGGGCGAAGTCGTGCGCCTCGCTCCTCGCGCTCGCCCGCAGCCTGGGCGTCGACGCCCCCATCGCCGAGCACGTCTCCGCGGTCGTCGACGGCCGGAGCACCCCGCTGGACATGATGGACGCCTTCATCAACCGCGACCCGAAGGCCGAGAAGGACTGAGCCGGCCGCGGTTCCCGGGCCTCCGACCCCCGCGGACGACCGGGTGGCGCAGTGCGTCCCCGGTCGCGGCCTGACTGCCCGGGGCCGAGCGACCGCTCCGAGTGGCGCCGAGATGGCTCACACCAGCTGGTCGAGCACCCTGCGCAGGTCCTCCCAGAGGTCCTCGACGTCCTCGATGCCCACCGAGAGCCGGACCAGTCCCTCGGGGATGGTCTGCGCCTCACCGCTCCAGCGCCGACGCCGCTCGAGGGTGGACTCCACGCCGCCCAGGGACGTGGCGTGCACCCACAGCCTCGTCTGCCGGGGGAGCAGGTCCGCGGCCAGGGCACCCCGGGCGAGCACGACCGACACGATCCCCCCGAAGCCCGGGTAGCGCACCTCGCTGAGCGCCGGGTGCTCGTCCAGCCGGCGCGCCAGCTCGGTCGCGTTGGCCTGGGCGCGCTCGACACGCAGGTGCAGGGTCCGCATCCCCCGCAGCGCCAGCCACGCCTCCAACGTGCCCGGTACGGCGCCGAGCAGGTCACGCCGCTTCTTGATCACGTCGTGCAGCTGATCGTCCCGGGTCACGACAGCGCCGATGAGGGCGTCGCTGTGGCCGGCGAGGTACTTCGTGGCCGAGTGCACCACGAGGTCGACGCCGTCCTCCAGGGGGCGCTGGAGCACCGGAGTGGCGAAGGTGTTGTCGACGACCACCGAGGCCCCGGCCGCGTGGGCCGCGGCCGTGACGGTGGCGATGTCGGTGAGCTCGAGGGCCGGGTTGGTCGGGGACTCCAGCCACACCAGCGCAGCGTCCTCGCAGGCGGCGACGGCGGCCGCGGTGTCGCTGGTGTCGACGAGCGTCGTGCGCACCCGCCCGCGCGCCTCGAGGTCACCGAGGTACGTCACGCTGCCCAGGTAGGCGTGGCGTGGCATCACCACCCGTCCGTCGATGCCCACGAGGTCGAGGACCGTGGAGACGGCGGCCATCCCGGAGGAGAACGCGACGCACCGGCCGCCCTCGAGGGCACCGAGGACCTCCTCGAAGGCCTCCCAGGTGGGGTTGCCGTAGCGGCCGTACTCCCGGTCGCCGCCCGCGACGTAGGTCGAGGCCATCGTCAACGGCTCGTTGAGCGGTGCGTCCGGCTCGTGACCAGGACGTCCGGCGGTCACGGCGAGGGTCGCGGGGCGCAGCGGTCCGGTGGCCGGTCCAGGGGTCGCGGACGTGGTCTCGGGAGACGTGGGGGCGGGAGGTCCGGGGTTGGGCGCGTCGTCGGGCATGGGTCGATCCTAGGAAGGCTAGGGTCGCTGCGATGAGCCAGGAGCCCGCGACGAGCCCGATCCGGGGCGACGGTGACCGATCAGGACGTCGCCGGCCCCGCGTGGCGGTCGTCTTCGGAGGACGCTCCAGCGAGCACGCCATCTCCTGCGTGACCGCGGGCAGCGTGCTCGCCGCACTCGATCCCGAGCGCTACGACGTCGTGCCGATCGGGATCGCGCCGGACGGGCGCTGGGTGCTGGAGTCCGCCGACACCGACCGGCTGCGCATCAGCGGCACCGGCCGGCTCCCGGCGGTGGACCCGACCGGGGCGGCTCTGGTGCTCGCGGCGGCGGCCACGGCCACCGAGCTGGTCGTCACCGCGCCCGGCGAGCCGCCGCGCTCCCTGGGCGACGTCGACGTGGTCTTCCCGCTCCTGCACGGGCCGTGGGGCGAGGACGGGACCCTGCAGGGGATGCTCGAGATGGCCGGGGTGCGCTACGTCGGGGCCGGTGTGCTGGCCTCGGCCGTGAGCATGGACAAGGCGTACATGAAGGTCGTGCTCGCGCAGGCCGGGCTGCCGGTGATGCCCGGTGTCACGGTCACCGCGACGCAGTGGGCCCGCGACCCCGCCGGGGTGACCCGGCGCTGTGACGAGCTCTCCGGCGCGGGACCTGCCCCGCGCGCGACGCTGTTCGTCAAGCCCGCGCGCGGCGGTTCGAGCATCGGCATCTCCCGGGTCCAGCACCCCGAGGAGCTCGGCGCCGCCCTGGCGACGGCCTTCGCGCACGACCCCAAGGTGATCGTCGAGCTCGCCGCGACCGAGGCACGCGAGGTCGAGTGCGGGGTCCTCGAGCGGCTGCCCGACGACCCCGGGTCCGGTCCCGAGACGAGTGTCCCGGCCGAGATCCGGGTGGGCGGCGACCATGCGTTCTACGACTTCGACGCGAAGTACCTGCCCGAGGAGTCCACCGAGCTGGACGTCCCGGCCGACCTGACACCGGCGACCGAGGCGCGCCTGCGCGAGCTCGCCGTCCGCGCCTTCGAGGCCGTCGGGTGCGAGGGGCTGGCCCGCGTCGACTTCTTCGTGATGCCCGCCGACGGGTCGGACTCCGGCGGGGAGCGGCTCGTCGTCAACGAGCTCAACACCATGCCCGGCTTCACCCCGACCTCGATGTTCCCCCGGATGTGGGCGGCCAGCGGCGTGGACTACCCGGCGCTGGTCGACCGGCTGGTCCGCCTGGCCCTGGCCCGCGGGACCGGGCTGCGCTGAGATCGGTCCGGGAGCCGGCGACCCCCGGAGGGGGCGACGGTCGCGGTCAGCGGCAGGGCTGGTCGAGGTCGAGCGTGGAGCTCACGGCGTCGGCGAGCTCGGCGGTCACGGCGGCCGAGCCCGAGGGCCAGTAGTCGGCGGGCACGTGAACGGCGACCCGCGGCCGGTAGCCGACGGCCGTCAGCGTGACGTCGACCGGGTCGCTGCCGATCTCCTCCGGCGGCACGAACCAGCCCACGCCGTCGACCTCCTGACAGGTCGAGAACTCGTCGTACTCCGCAGGCCGGCCCACGCCGCAGGACACGGTGATCGCGGGATCGCCGTACGACGCGGCCGTCGCGCCGTCGCGGCCCCGGTCCTGCTGCGGCTGGTCGGCCAGCGTGGAGGGCAGCGCGGTGACCCACCGCTCGCACGCCGCACGGTCCTGGGGGCTCAGGTCCGGTCCCTGCTCGCAGCCGACGAGGATCCCGGCGCCCAGCAGCAGCCCCACGACCGGGGCTCGGTGTGTCCTCAGATGTGCACCACGGGGCAGGTCAGGGTCCGGGTGATCCCCTCGAGGGTCTGCACCTTGGACACCACGAGCTTGCCGAGCTCGTCGACGTTGCGGGCCTCGGCCCGCACGATGACGTCGTAGGGACCGGTGACGTCCTCGGCGAGGGTGACGCCCTTGACCTGGGCGATCGCGGCCGCGACCTCGGCGGCCTTGCCGACGTCGGTCTGGATCAGGATGTAGGCCTGGACGACCATGGGATCTCCTCGTTGAGACGGGCACCTGGGCGGGCACGGTGAGACACGCCTGGGGGGACGGCGCGTCATCGCGTGAGCGGCGTCACGGACGTGGTCAACCTATCGCGCGCGCGGCTCTGGTGGGATGGTGCCCATGCCCGGTGATGCTGCAGGCCCGACACTGGCCGACGTCGGCGAGTTCGCGCTGATCGACCAGCTGGTCGCCCACTTCGGTCAGGGCGAGCACGTGCTCGTCGGTCCCGGCGACGACGCGGCCGTGCTGCGGGTGCGCCACGGACACGTGGTCGTCTCCTCCGACCTGATGGTCGAAGGGCGCCACTTCCGCCGGGACTGGTGCTCGGGCGCCGACGTCGGGCACCGTGCGGCCGCGCAGAACCTCTCCGACGTCAACGCGATGGGCGGCCGGGGCCTGTCGCTGACGCTGGGTCTGGCCGCACCGCCCGACCTCCCCGTGGCCTGGGCGCTGGACCTCGCCGCCGGCTTCGCGGCGGAGTGCGCGGCGGTCGGGGCCAGCGTGGTCGGGGGCGACGTGACCTCGGCCGACCAGGTCGTGGTCGCCGTGACGGTGCTCGGCGCCTGCACCGAGCCACCGGTGCTGCGCACCGGCGCCCGTCCCGGCGACGTCCTCGCGCTCGCCGGCCGGCAGGGCTGGGCCGCCGGCGGGCTGGCCGTGCTCACCCGCGGCTTCCGGTCGCCTCGGATCCTGGTCGAGGCCTACCGACGTCCGGAGCCGCCGTACGACGCCGGCCTGGCGGCCGCACGCGCCGGGGCGGGGGCGATGATCGACGTCTCCGACGGGCTGATCGCCGACGCCGGTCACCTGGCTCACGGCTCGGGCGTCGCGATCGACCTGCGCTCGGCCGCGCTCGAGGTGCCCGAGCCCCTGGAGGCCGTCGGCGCCGCCCTCGGCGTCGAGCCGCTCCAGCTCGTGCTCGGGGGCGGCGACGACCACGCGCTGCTGGCGACCTTCGCCTCGACCGCCGACGTGCCCGAGGGGTGGACGGTCGTCGGCGACGTCGGCGACGTCCGCAGCGGCGCGGCGGGGTCGGAGGGACCAGTGGTCACCGTCGACGGAGCGGCGCCGGGCGTCGCACCCGGGTGGACCCACTTCTGAGGTCGTCGAGCGGACACGGCAACGGGGCCGACACCGAGGTGTCGGCCCCGTCGAGGGTCGTGCGGACCTGCGCTGAGCGGTCGGTCGAGCCTCGGCTCAGCGCGTGACCTTGCCGGCCTTGAGGCAGCCGGTGCAGACGTTGAGGCGCTTCGGCGTGCCGTTGACCTTGGCCCGCACCCGCTGGATGTTGGGGTCGAAGCGACGCTTGGTGATCTTGCGGGACCAGGGACGGTTGTTGCCGAAGCCCGGCTTCTTGGCGCAGATGTCGCAGACGGCAGCCACGGTTGACTCCTAGACGTTCGGGGGCGATGAGTTCAGGGGGCCCGCCGAGCGGGCAACTGCACGAGCGTATCCGACCGACGGCCCGGGATCGAAATCGCCCGTCAGGCCTTGTCGGCGCCGTCGGTGTCCTCACCTACCCTGACACCGCCATGGAAGAGATCCCGAGCGGCGGCGCGATCGCGCTGCACACCGTGCAGCGCTTCGTCGACCTCGCCGTCGACGCCCTGGGGGAGGCGCGCGAGGAGATCGATGCGCTCAACGTCTACCCGGTGCCCGACGGCGACACCGGCACCAACCTCCATCTGACCCTGTGGGCCGCCCGCGAGGCGCTCCGCGAGGGCGTCCGGGCAGACGCGGACGCGGCGGCGGACGCGGCGGCGGACGGGTCCGGGGCCGGGACCGCCCTGGCCGGCCTGGCCCGGGGGGCCCTGCTCGGTGCGCGCGGCAACTCCGGGGTCATCCTCGCCGAGGTGCTCGGGGCCATCGCCCGGCGCATCGGCGACATGACCGCGGAGGAGACCAGCGCGACCGTCGTCGCGCAGGCCTTCGACCTCGCCGCCCGGCGCGGCTACGCCGCCGTCGACACCCCCGTCGAGGGCACCATGCTCAGCGTCCTGCGCGCCGCGGCCGACGCCGGCCTCGCCGAGCTCGACCGGGCTGGTGCCCAGCACCGGGGCGACCCCGACCGGGTCCGCGCCAGCCAGGTGGTCGTGGTCGCCGCCGCAGCGGCACGGGAGGCCCTCGCCCTGACGCCGACGCAGCTGCCGGTGCTCGCCGCCGCGGGCGTCGTCGACGCCGGCGGCCGCGGCCTGTGCGTCCTGCTCGACGCGGCGGAGACGGCGATGACGGGACGCCGGCCACGTCCGGCGCCCCCGGGCCCGCAGATCCCGGTGCGCGCCCGCGCCATCCGCGGCGCGAGCGCGGGGGGCCCCGACACGGACCCCTCACGGCAGCGAGCCGACGAGCCGGACGGGGGCCGCGCCGGCCCGGCCTACGAGGTGATGTTCCTGCTCGACGCCGACGACGGTGCCGTCGTCACGCTGCGAGAGCGGCTCGGCGTGCTCGGCGACTCGCTGGTCGTCATCGGGGGTGACGGCCTGTGGAACGTGCACGTGCACGTCGACGACGCCGGCGCCGCGGTCGAGGCGGGCATCGAGGCCGGGCGACCCCACCGCGTGCGGATCACCCACCTGCCCCCCTCCGTCCGGGGGACCGGGGCCGCGACAGGGGCCGGCGGGCCGACGGGCCGTGACCCGGGGGGCGGGGACCTGCCAGCCCACGACGACCACCGTCGCGGCGGTCGTGCGGTGATCGCCGTCGCCGCCGGCCCCGGTCTGGCCGCGCTGTTCTCCGAGGCCGGTGCGGGTGTGGTGCGCGGCGGGCCCGGGAAGCGGCCCTCGGCCGGCGCGCTGCTCGAGGCGATCCTGGGCTCCGGTGCCGCCGAGGTGGTGGTGCTGCCCAACGACCCGGACTCCGCCGGTGCGGCCCGCATCGCCGCGGAGACCGCTCACAGCGACCACGACGTGCGGGTCGCCGTCGTCCCGACGGACGCCCAGGTCCAGGGTCTCGCCGCGCTCGCGGTCCACGAGCCGGGCCGGTCCTTCGACCAGGACGTGCTGGAGATGACCGCGACGGCGCGCCACGTGCGGCACGGCGCGACCACCCTGGCGGCCCGGCGCGCGATGACCATGGGCGGACCGTGCGAGCCCGGCGACGTGCTGGGCGTCGTCGCCGGAGACTTCGCCGTGGTCGGCCAGGACCTCGAGGAGGTCGCCGTCGAGGTCGTACGCCGCCTGGTCGCGGGAGGTGGCGAGCTGGTCACGATCGTGGCCGGCACGACCGGTGCCGGTGACGGCCCCGGGGGGCTCGCCGAGGAGGTCGCCCGGCGTGTCCGCGACGAGCACCCCTACCTCGACGTGATGGTCTACGACGGAGGACAGGAGCGCTACCCGCTGCTGCTGTCGGTGGAGTGATGGCTCGGAGGGGGACGGCGTGATCGGTCTCGACACCCCGGTCACGGCCGTGCTCGGCGACAAGCCGAAGAAGCGGCAGCGGGTGGTCGAGGGCCTGCACATCGAGACCGTCGGCGACCTGCTGGCCCACGTGCCCCGCCGCTACCTGCGCACCGGCGAGCTGACCCGGGTCGCGGACCTGCGCGAGGGACAGATCCTCACCGTCGTCGGCCGCATCGCCAGCAGCGCCGTCCACACCTACCCCGACAAGCGCACCGGGCGCACGGCGTACCGCCTCGAGACGATGCTCGACACCGACGGCGCGTCGCTGCAGATGACGTTCTTCGCCAAGAACGCCCGCACCTCGCACTGGCAGGCGGAGCGGTTGTCGCAGGGTCGACGGGGGCTGTTCCTCGGCAAGGCGGGTCGCTTCCGGGGCCTGTGGCAGCTGACGAACCCGACGATGCTGCTCTTCGGGCTCAGCGACGAGCTCGAGGAGGACCGGGGCCGCACGGCGGCCGACGCGATCGCCAACCTCTACCCGCTCTACCCGCTGACCAAGGGGGTGGAGCACTGGGACCTCCAGCGGGCGGTCACCTTCGCGCGCTCGGTCGTCGACGACGTGCCCGAGGTCGTGCCCACGGTGGTCCGAGAGCGTTACGGCGTGCTCGACGCCCGCCGGGCGCTGGACCAGATCCACGCCCCGGACGACGAGCGGCAGGTGCGCGAGGCCCGGCGCCGCTACCGCTTCGAGGAAGCCCTGGTCACCCAGGTCGTCCTCGGCCGACGGCGCCGCGCCGTGCGCCGCATCGGGGCCCGGGCACGTCCGGGCGGGGGCGGCCTGCTGGCCGCGTTCGACGCGAGGCTGCCCTTCGAGCTCACCGCCGGCCAGCGCGAGGTCGGGGAGCAGGTCGCCCGCGACCTGGCCCAGGACCACCCGATGAACCGGCTGCTCCAGGGTGAGGTCGGCTCCGGCAAGACGCTGGTCGCGCTGCGCGCGATGCTGCGCGTCGTCGACTCCGGGGGACAGGCTGCCCTGCTCGCTCCGACGGAGGTCCTCGCCCAGCAGCACCACCGCTCGATCCGTGCGCTGCTCGCGGACCTCGTGACGGACCCGATGACCACCGGCCTGCTCGGCGGCGACGTCGCCACGACCGGCTTCGAGCTGCTGACCGGGTCGATGAGCCGGACCCAGCGCCGTGAGCCGCTGCTGCGTCTGGCCAGCGGCGAGTCGGGGCTCGTCGTCGGCACGCACGCGCTGCTCGAGGACCAGGTCGGCTTCGCCGACCTCGGCCTCGTCGTGATCGACGAGCAGCACCGCTTCGGGGTGGAGCAGCGCGCGGCGCTGACCGACAAGGCCGGCAGCCCGCCGCACGTGCTGGTGATGACGGCCACCCCGATCCCGCGCACGGTGGCGATGACCGTCTTCGGTGACCTGGAGGTCTCGACCCTGCGCGAGCTGCCGGCCGGGCGGGCGGCGATCCAGACCACCGAGGTCAACCTCGTCGACCACCCGGCCTGGATCGCGCGGGTCTGGACCCGCGTCCGGGAGGAGGTCGAGGCCGGCCACCAGGTCTACGTCGTGTGCCCCCGCATCAGCGGCGACGAGCTGGAGCAGGGCGAGCCCGACCGCCGGGCGGCCGACGCCGCCCTGGTCGCCGAGCGCGCCGAGCGCGCAGGACAGGGCCAGGACGATCCTCTCCCGGGCATCGAGGTGTCCCTCGGCTCCGGCCCCGGTGCCCTCGCGGCCGTCGAGGAGGTGGCCACCGACCTCGCCGACGGTGCGCTGAGCGGACTGCGGCTCGCCGCGCTCCACGGCCGGCTGGCACCGGAGGTCAAGGAGGCCACCATGCGCGCCTTCGCCGCCGGGGAGGTCGACGTGCTGGTCGCCACCACGGTCATCGAGGTCGGCGTCGACGTCGCCAACGCCACCATGATGGTCGTGCTCGACGCCGACCGGTTCGGCGTCTCCCAGCTCCACCAGCTGCGCGGTCGGGTCGGTCGGGGCGGACTGCCGGGGTTGTGCCTGCTGGTCTCGTCCGCCGGGCCCGGCACACCCGCGCGGGAGCGGGTCGCGGCGCTCGCCTCGAGCTCCGACGGGTTCGAGCTGAGCCGGGTCGACCTCGACCAGCGCCGCGAGGGTGACGTCCTGGGTCGCTCGCAGGCTGGTCGTCGCAGCAGCCTGCACAGCCTGCGGGTGCTGCGTGACGAGCAGACCATCACCGAGGCGCGCGAGGCCGCCGAGGCGTTGCTCGACACCGACGAGGACCTCACCGCGCACCCGGACCTCGCGGCGGCGGTCGACCGGCTCGAGGCGTCAGCCGCCTCGGACTTCATCGAGAGGTCGTGAGCGGGCCGTGACCCGCATCATCGGCGGGCGCGCCGGCGGTCGTCGGCTCGAGACACCGCGGGGGCAGGCCACCCGTCCCACCAGCGACCGGGTCCGCGAGGCGCTCTTCTCGACGCTGGAGTCGTGGTGCGGGTCCTTCACCGGGCTGCGCGTGCTCGACCTGTACGCCGGCACCGGTGCCCTCGGTCTCGAGGCGGCCTCCCGCGGGGCCGGCCCGGTCACCCTCGTCGAGCGTGACCGTCGCACGGCGCGCCTGGTCGAGGCCAACCGCGACGCGCTCGGACTGGCCGACGCGCGGGTGGTCGCCGGGGCCGTCCAGACCTTCCTCGCCGCGCCACCGGCCGATCACGAGCGCGTCGACCTCGTGCTCAGCGACCCGCCCTACCCGTTGGGCGAGCAAGCCCTGGCCGACGACCTCGTCCTGCTCGGTCCGTGGCTGCGGCCGGGTGCGCTGGTCGTCCTCGAGCGGTCCTCGCGCAGCCCCGAGCCGCGCTGGGCCGCGCCGCTGGCCGGTGAGCGTTCGCGGCGGTACGGCGAGACGGTGCTCTGGTACGGTCGCGCGGCCGATCCGGCACCCGCCCCCGACCCGCTCGGAGACCCGTCGTGACCACCCGTGCCGCGTGCCCCGGCTCCTTCGACCCCGTCACCCACGGGCATCTCGACATCATCGGTCGGGCCGCGGCGATCTTCGACGAGGTGGTGGTCGCCGTCGGGGTCAACGCCTCCAAGAAGCGGCTCTTCACCGACGACGAGCGCATCGACCTGCTCGAGCGGGTCACCGCCGACCTGCCCGGGGTCCGGGTCGAGGGGTTCAGCGACCTGCTGACGACCTGGTGCGCCCAGCGCGGCGTCGACGCGATCGTGAAGGGACTGCGGGGCGGCGACCTGGACTACGAGATGCAGATGGCCCAGATGAACGCCTCGCTCACCGGCGTCGAGACGGTGTTCCTCCCGACGAGCCCGCAGTGGGCCTTCGTGTCCTCCAGCCTGGTCAAGGAGGTCGCGACCTTCGGAGGCGACGTCACGCCGTTCGTGCCGCCCCTGGTCCTCGAGGCCCTGTCGGCGCGGCTCGCGGAGCGCCGTTGACGCGTTTTGGCACCTCAGGGGCCCGGCGCGTACGATCATCGCTGATCTGCCCTGTTCGGACTGGAAAGTGATGACGCTGAGCACGATGGACCCCAGAGCGCCTCTCGTGCTCGACACCCGCGACCTGGGTCGCCGGGCGGGGTCCATGCGCCTGCTCACACGGACCGCTCCGGCACCGGCAGATCTGGGCATCGAGGTCCTTCGTGTCGCCGAGGGAGCGCCGGTCGAGCTGGACCTGCGCCTGGAGGCGGTCATGGAGGGGGTCCTGGTCACGGGCACGGCGCACGCCGGGCTCGACGGCGAGTGCGTGCGGTGCCTGGAGGACGTCCACACCGACCTGGTGGTCGACCTGCAGGAGCTGTACCTCTACGACGACCACGCCCCCACCGGTGAGGACGACGAGATCCGGGTGATGGAGGATGACCTGCTCGACCTCGAACCGCTGCTGCGCGACGAGATGGTGCTGGCCCTGCCGTTCCAGCCGTTGTGCCGCGAGGACTGTCCGGGCCTGTGCCCGGAGTGCGGCGCCCGGCTGGCCGACGACCCGGACCACACCCACGAGGACCCGATCGACCCGCGCTGGGCCGGCCTGAGCGCCCTGCACGAACCGCGTGACGGCTCCACCTGACCTGAACAGCACGATCCCCGCACGAGCAGGCGCCGACGGCGCCCGCGCACCCCTGAGGAGTAGACATGGCAGTCCCGAAGCGCAAGATGTCGCGCAGCAACACGCGGCACCGTCGCTCGCAGTGGAAGGCCACCGCGCCGACCCTGGTCACCTGCGTCAACCCCGCCTGCGGGCAGCCGCACCTGCCGCACCGTGCCTGCGACGCCTGCGGACAGTACGGCGCCCGCGGGGCGCAGCGCCAGGTCCTCTGAGCCCGACGGGTCAAGGGTCCTGAGCAACCAGGCGGCGCAGGCCACCGGGCGCGCGGAGACCGACTACGGGTCCCTGCGCGCCGCGCTCGGCGACCCCGTCATCGACGCGGACCTGCTCGAGCGGGCCCTCACGCACCGCTCGTACGCCTACGAGCACGGCGGGCTGCCGACCAACGAGCGACTGGAGTTCCTCGGCGACGCCGTGCTCGGCGTGATCGTGACCGAGACCCTCTACACCCGCCATCCCGACCTGTCCGAGGGTCGACTGGCCAAGCTCCGCGCGGCCGTGGTCAACGCCCGCGCGCTGGCCGGGGTGGGGCGCACGATCGGTGTCGGCGACCACGTCAAGCTCGGACGGGGCGAGGAGTCGACCGGCGGCCGCGAGAAGTCCTCGATCCTCTCCGACACCGTCGAGGCCGTCATCGGGGCGGTCCACCTCAGCGGCGGCGGCATCGCGGCGTCCTCCGCGGTCGTGCACCGCCTCTTCGACCCGCTGATCGAGGCGGCCTCCGACATGGGTGCCGGCCTGGACTGGAAGACCTCCCTGCAGGAGCTGTCCGCCGAGCGTGGCCTCGGGGTGCCGGAGTACGTCATCGACGACGACGGGCCCGACCACATGAAGACCTTCACCGCGCGGGTCCGCGTCGGGGGTCAGCTCTACGGCAACGGCCACGGGCGGTCGAAGAAGGAGGCCGAGCAGTCGGCCGCCGAGACGGCGTACGGCGAGATCTCCGTCGACGCGGCTCCCTGAGCTGGCCGAGACGCCCGTGCCCGAGCTCCCCGAGGTCGAGGTCGTGCGACGTGGCCTCGAGCGCCACGTCGTCGGCGCCGTCGTCGAGCGGGTCCAGGTCCTGCACCCCCGGCCGGTGCGCCGCGACCCCGCCGGTCCGGACGGCTTCGCCCTCGCCCTGACCGGACGCACCATCACCGCCGCGCGGCGCCGCGGCAAGTACCTCTGGCTGCCGCTGGACGACGGCCGTTCGCTGCTCGCCCACCTCGGCATGAGCGGCCAGATGCTCGTGCAGCCCGCCGGCGCCGACGCCGAGCGGCACCTGCGGGTCCGCCTCGTGCTCGGCGGCGTGCCCGACACGGCCCGGGAGCTCCGCTTCGTCGACCAGCGGATGTTCGGCGGGCTGTCGGTCTCGCCCGGTGGGGGCGGTGAGGTGGACGACGTACCGCCGGAGATCGCGCACATCGCCCTGGACCCGCTCGATCCGGCCTTCGAGCCGGAGGTGGTCGTCGGACGGGTGCGGCGGCGCCGGTCCGGCATCAAACGGCTGCTGCTCGACCAGGGCCTGGTCGCGGGCGTCGGCAACATCTACGCCGACGAGGCGTTGTGGCGCGCGCAGCTGCACGGGGAGCGAGCGGGCGAGACGCTGACCGCACCGAGGATCCGGGCGTTGCTCGACCACGTGGAGACCGTGATGCGGGAGGCCCTCGAGCAGGGCGGGACCTCCTTCGACGCGCTCTACGTCAACGTCAACGGCCAGTCGGGCTACTTCGACCGCTCGCTGGACGCCTACGGGCAGGAGGGGCGGCCCTGTGCGCGCTGCGGCACGGCGATCCGTCGGGTCGCGTTCATGAACCGGTCGTCGTTCTTCTGTCCCCGCTGCCAACCGGTGCCGCGGCCCCGACGGCCCCGTCCGCCGGTGCCCTCGATCGTGGACTGAGCCACCGGGCGTCCGGTTTGACCTGCCGGAGGCCGGGTGGGACTCTGGGAGACGGCCCGAAACCCTGGCCGCACCGATCCGCTGGCCCGACCCGGGCCCCGTTCGACCGATTGAGGAACACCCATGGCCAAGGCGCTGTCCGGCTACCTGAGCACCGACGTCCGCGACCCGCGGCTGGTGCACGACAATGCCCGCCTCCGGGCGCGGGTCGCCGAGCTCGAGACGCTGGTGCTGCGGCTGAGCGAGGACAACGACCGGCTCGTCGACGCCCGCGCGGCCGAGCTGCTCGACCACGGCGTCGTGCTGGAGCAGATGCAGCCGGCGTGACCTCGGGGCCGGGTCGTCGTTGACGGGGACATGCCCCTCCTCTCCGACCCGCTCCGTCCGGCGACGTCGCGTCTGCTGACGCCTGTCGGGCTGGCCCTGTCCCTGACCGTGTCCCTGGTGACCGCGCTGGCCCTCGCGGTCGGCTCCGCACCCACCGCCTCGGCGCACGGCGACCACGACCACCACCCGGTCGTGCCGTCCGGAGTGCTGCCGGCCGCCGACTCCCCGCTGCAGAGCGACAACATCACGGCCGTCGACAGCCTGCCGGGCCAGGTCGGGATCTCGGGCTGCTTCCTGCCGAGCGCGCCGGTCTACGTCACCAGCGGTGTCGACTCGCTCCGGGTCTTCGACGTACGCCGTCCGCGGCACCCGCGCCTGGTGGGCTCGATGACCGACGTGCTGTTCGAGAACGAGGCGATGACCTGTGCCGAGCGCCGCACGCGCGACGGCGACGTGCGCGCGTTCGCGCTGATCGGTGTCGACCTCGTCCAGGCCTCGCCCCAGGACCCCGAGCACGTCAACCTCGGTGGCGGCGAGCTGGTCGTCGTCGAGGTCACCGACCCCGCCGCGCCGCGGATCGTCTCCCGGGCCCCGGGCTCGACCAGCACGCACACGGTGACCTGCATCCAGGTCCGCCGCTGCGACTACGCCTACACCGCAGGCAGCGGCGGCGAGTTCACCGTCTTCGACCTGCGGCGGATCGGTCGCCCGGTCGAGGTCGACTCCCAGCCTCGCGTCGCGGGCCTCCAGGCCTTCTCCTCCCCGACAGCCGGTCACAAGTGGAACGTCGACAGCGCCGGGTTCGCCACGCACACCGGCTTCGGTGGCGCCTCGATGTGGGACGTCTCCCACCCACGGCGTCCCCGACTGATCACGACGACCGGCGCCGCCGGTGCCGGCACGGATCCGGACTACCCGGGCTGGAACGACTTCATCCTGCACAACGCCTTCCGGCCGCACGCTCGGGCCTTCGAGCCCGACAGCCGTCCGTCGGTGGCCCACGGCAACGTCCTGCTCATCACCGAGGAGGACTACGAGCAGACCGACTGCGCCCAGGCGGGCTCGTTCCAGACGTGGTGGGTCAAGCGGCTCGACGGCACGCCGTCGGCGATCGTGCCCCTCGACAAGGTCGAGCTGGCCGACCTCGGCACCTTCCCGCTGCCGCAGGGTGCGTTCTGCTCCTCGCACTGGTTCGACTACCGGCCCGGCGGTCTGGTCGCGGCCGGCTTCTACGGCGGTGGGACACAGGTCATCGACGTGCGCGACCCCCGTGACCTCACGACGTACGCCCACTCGGTGTGGGGGGCCTCGGAGGTGTGGGACGCGATGTGGGTGCCGCAGTACCGGCGGGGCGAGATGACCCACCGCAGCACCGACGTGGTCTACGCCGTCGACCTCGTGCGGGGCCTCGACGTCTACGACGTGCAGGTGCCGGGGGAGTGACCTCCTGACACGGTGGACCCCGTGCCCACCCAGGAGAGCACGCTCCGGCTCACCCGCGACCAGGCCCGGGCCGTGGCTGCGCGTGCGGCGATGCTGCTCGACGACGCCCCTACCGACCTGGCCGCGACCACGCGTCGGCTGACCATGCTGCCGCTGGACCAGACGACGGCGGTCTCGCCGGCGGCCGAGCTGGTGCTGCTGGGCCGACTCGGTCACGACCACCGCCCCGGCGACCTCGCCGAGGCCGTCGCGACGCAACGGGTCGTCGAGCTCGCGGGCGGGTGGCGGGTGGTCGAGGACGCCGGGCTCTACCGTGCCGAGATGGCCGCGTGGCCGACGTACGGCCGCTGGAGGGCATGGCACCACCAGCTCAGCGAGTGGGTCGCGACCAACGAGGGCTGCCGGCGCGACGTGCTCGACGAGCTGCGCCGGGAGGGCGCGCTGCCGGTCGGTGCGTTGCCCGAGACGTGCGTCCGGCCGTGGCGGTCGAGCGGGTGGAACGACGGCAAGGACACCCGGATGCTGGTCAACCAGATGGTGCAGCGTGGCGAGGTCGCCGTCGCGGGGCGCGACGGCCGCGAGCGGGTCTACGACCTCGCGGAGCGCGTCTACCCCGACGAGCCCGCCGTGCCGCTCGAGGAGGCGCTCGCCGAGCGGGACCGACGGTGGCTGCGCGCAGCCGGGATCGCGCGCGCCGGCGCCGTCTTTCAGCAGGGCGAGCCGGTGGGTGCCGGCGAGGCGGGCGAGCCGGCGGTCGTCGAGGGCCTGCGTGGACGGTGGCGGGTCGACCCGGACGCCCTGGCCGCGCTCGAGGTCGACGCGAGCGACCAGACCTGGCTGCTCGCGCCCTTCGACGTGCTCGTGCACGACCGCAGGCGCATGGTCGACCTGCTGGGCTTCGACTACGCGCTCGAGATGTACAAGCCTGCGAACCGACGACGTTGGGGCTACTACGCGCTGCCCGTGCTGCACGGGGACCGCCTCGTCGGCAAGGTCGACGCGAGCGCCGACCGGGACGCCGGCGAGCTGCTCGTGCACGCCGTCCACGAGGACGAGCCGTTCGATGCGAGTCTGCGGGCGGCCGTCGCGGCGCAGGTCTGCGACCTCGCCCGCTGGCTCGACCTCACCGTGGCCGAGCAGCCCCACCCCGACCCGGTGCCGGACTCGCCCGCTGCGACCGCCGGCGCCGGGCGCTACCCTGACGCGCGCCGGGCTTCCCCGGGTCGTGCTCCCAGACACCCCCCGGCGACGTCCGTGCGTGACCCCCACGAGTGAGGAAGCTCGCGTGTACCTCAAGAGCCTGACCCTCAAGGGCTTCAAGTCCTTCGCCTCGTCGACGACGCTCCAGCTCGAGCCGGGCATCACCTGCATCGTCGGCCCCAACGGCTCCGGCAAGTCCAACGTCGTCGACGCGCTCGCCTGGGTGATGGGCGAGCAGGGGGCCAAGAGCCTGCGCGGCGGCAAGATGGAGGACGTCATCTTCGCCGGCACGTCGGACCGTCCGCCGCTGGGCCGGGCCGAGGTCGTGCTGAGCATCGACAACTCCGACGGGGCGCTGCCCATCGAGTACGCCGAGGTCACCATCCGCCGCACCATGTTCCGCAGCGGCGGCTCGGAGTACGCCATCAACGGCACCTCGTGCCGTCTGCTCGACGTCCAGGAGCTGCTCAGCGACTCCGGCATCGGCCGCGAGATGCACGTCATCGTCGGTCAGGGCCAGCTCGACACGATCCTGCACGCGACCCCGGAGGACCGACGCGGGTTCGTCGAGGAGGCCGCCGGCGTGCTGAAGCACCGCAAGCGCAAGGAGAAGGCGCTGCGCAAGCTCGACGCGACCGAGGGCAACCTGACCCGGCTCTCCGACCTGATCGGCGAGATCCGTCGTCAGCTCAAGCCGCTGGGGCGCCAGGCCGAGGTGGCCCGGCGCGCCTCGACCATCCAGGCCGACGCCCGCGACGCCCGTGCCCGGCTGCTCGCCGACGACCTGGTCACCGCCCGCGCGGTCCTGGACCAGGAGCTCGCGGACGAGTCCGCCCTCACCGAGCGACGGGCGCTCGTCGAGACCCAGCTCGCGGCCGGACGCGAGGCCGAGGCCGGTCTGGAGGAGGCCCTGCGCGAGGACCTCCCGGCGCTGGCCCGGGCCCAGGACACCCTCGGATCGTTGACCGGCCTGCGCGAGCGCCTGCGGGGCACGGCGTCCCTGGCCGGCGAGCGTCGCCGCAACGCCGAGGGTGCCGCCGCGAACGCGCCCCGGCCCGGCCGCGACCCCGACGAGCTCGAGGCCGAGGCGGAACGGGTGCGTGAGCAGGAGCAGTCGATCGCCGCCGACGTCGGCCGGCGACGGACGGCGCTGGAGGAAGCCGTGGTCGCACGCCGCGAGGCCGAGGACGCGGCCGCCGAGGAGGATCGGCGCGTGAGCGCGCTGCTGCGGGCTGCGGCCGACCGCCGCGAGGGGCTCGCCCGTCTGCACGGTCAGGTCGACGCCGCCCGCTCACGGGTCGAGGCGGCGGCGGAGGAGATCGGCCGGCTCGGCACGGCGCGCGAGGAGGCCCTGGCCCGGGTCTCCCGGGCCGAGCGCGACTACACCGCGCTGGAGACCCGGGTCGCCGGCCTCGACGCGGGGGAGGAGGGCCTCGACGCCGAGCACGAGGCGGCGGTCGGAGCGCTCGACGACGTCGAGGAGCGTCTCGCCAAGGCCCGCGACGAGGCGCTGCAGGCTGACCGCGACCGATCGTCGCTGCTCGCCCGCAAGGACGCGTTGGAGATGGGCCTGAGCCGCAAGGACGGCGCGGGGGCCCTGCTCGCGGCCACCGACGAGGTCTCGGGGCTGCTCGGCTCGGTGGCCGCCCTGCTGAGCGTGACTCCCGGTCACGAGACCGCCCTCGCGGCCGCCCTCGGCTCGGCCGCCGACGCCGTCGTCGTCACCGGCCCGGACGTCGCCGTCCGGGCGCTGACGCACCTCAAGCAGGCCGACCTCGGGCGCGCCGAGATCCTGCTGGGGGACGCCCCGGCCACGGCCACGGCACCGGACCGGCCGCAGCTGCCCTCCGGGGCGACCTGGGCCGTCGACGTCGTCGAGTGCCCCGGGGCGCTGCGGCCCGCGCTGGACCGGCTGCTCGCGGGCACCGTGCTCGTCGAGGACCTCGACGAGGCCCGCTTCCTGGCCGGTGCGCTGCCCGACCTCGTCGCGGTGACCCGGCAGGGCGACCTGCTCGGCGCCCACCGGGCCTCCGGCGGCTCGTCGTCCCAGCCCAGCCTGCTCGAGATCCAGGCCGCGGTCGACGAGACCACGACCATGCTCGCCGAGGCGACCGCGTCGGCCGAGCGGCTCGGTTTCGACATGTCACGCCTCGAGGCCGAGCGCCTCGAGGCCCAGCAGCGCTCCGACGTGGCCCTGGCCAAGCTGCACGAGTCCGACGCGACCCTGGCCGCCGTCGCCGAGGAGCTCGGCCAGCACGGCTCGACAGCCCGTGCAGCACGGGCCGAGGCGGACCGGATCGAGACCACCGTCGCGGCGGCCGGGACCAAGCGCACGCACGACCTCGCGGTGCTCGCCGCGCTCGAGGAGCGCCTGAGCGCGGCCCGGGAGGCGCCCGAGGAGGAGCCGGACACGGCGGTGCGCGAGGAGCTCACCGACGCCGCCCGCGCGGCGCGCCAGGGCGAGACCGACGCCCGCCTCGGGCTGCGCACCGCCGAGGAGCGGGCCCGCGCCCTGCACGGACGCGGCGACGCACTGCTGCGTCAGGCGCGGGCCGAGCGGGACAGCCGGGCCCGTGCCGCCGCGCGTCACGAACAGCTCGAGCGTGAGGGCCGCTCGGCCGTGGCCGTCGCGAGCGCCCTCGGGTGGGTCCTCGAGCGGCTGGAGACCTCGCTCGTGCAGGCCGCCGCTCAGCGGGCCCAGGTCGAGGAGTCGCGGCGCGGGCGCGAGGAGGACCTCCGCTCGCAGCGGGCGCACCTGCGCGACCTGACCCGCGAGCTCGACGAGCTGGTCGGCACCGTGCACCGCGACGAGCTGGCCCGCGCCCAGCAGCGGATGCGCCTCGAGCAGCTCGAGGAGAAGGTGCTCGCCGAGGTGGGGCTCGACCCGGACTCGCTCGTCGCCGACTACGGCCCCGACCAGCCGGTCCCGCTGCCCGAGGAGCCTCCGGACGACCAGTCCGACGAGGAGGCGGCGCCGGCCGTGCGCACCACGCCGTACGTCCGCGACGAGCAGGTCAAGCGGCTGCGCTCCGCCGAACGGGCGCTGGGTCAGCTCGGGCGGATCAACCCGCTCGCGCTCGAGGAGTTCTCCGCGATGGAGGAGCGCCACCAGTTCCTGACCGAGCAGCTCGAGGACCTGCGCAGCACCCGGCGCGACCTGCTCGACATCGTGCGAGAGGTCGACAGCCGCGTCGAGCAGGTCTTCACCGAGGCCTACGCCGACGTCAGCGCAGCCTTCGAGGCGACCTTCGACCGCCTCTTCCCCGGTGGTGAGGGCCGACTGGTCCTCACCGACCCCTCCGACATGCTCGCCACCGGCATCGAGGTCGAGGCCCGCCCACCCGGCAAGAAGGTCAAGCGGCTCTCGCTGCTCTCCGGCGGGGAACGCTCGTTGGTCGCCGTGGCGTTCCTGGTGGCGCTGTTCAAGGCGCGGCCCTCCCCGTTCTACATCCTCGACGAGGTCGAGGCCGCGCTCGACGACACCAACCTCGGTCGTCTGCTCCAGATCTACGAGGAGCTGCGCGAGAGCTCCCAGCTGCTCGTGATCACCCACCAGAAACGCACCATGGAGGTCGGGGACGCGTTGTACGGCGTGACCATGCGCGGCGACGGGGTCTCGACGGTGATCAGCCAACGCCTGCGCGAGAGCGAGCCGGTGCGCGCGACCAGGTGAGCCGCGGCGGTCCGTCGACCACGTGGGCCGCAGGGCTGAGCGCCCGCCCGTGCTTGGATTGCGGCCATGAGCGTCCTCGCCCTGATCATCGTCCTCGTCGCCGTCGTCGGCCTCGCCCTCGTCGGGGCGGTCACCGGCCTGGTCGTCTCGCGTCGCCGCAAGCCGGCACCGCTGCCCGACACCCACTCGGGCGTGATCGTGGCGCCGCCGACCGTCCAGGACGCGCCGCCGGTCGAGCTGAGCAGCCCTCCGGCCACGCTCGAGACCACCCTCGACCCGGCGCTCGACCCGGCGCTCGACCCGGGCCTCGAGACGCCGGAGAGCACCGCCTCCCGCCTCGTGCGGCTGCGCCAGCGACTCGCCGGGTCCCAGGGCGGGCTCGGGCGCGGCCTGCTGGCGCTGCTGAGCCGGGACCGCCTCGACGAGGACACCTGGGAGGCGATCGAGGACGTCCTGATCGGTGCCGACGTCGGCGTCGGTCCGACCCAGGAGCTGGTCGGGCGCCTGCGCACCCGACTGCGCGTCGAGGGCGGCTCGGCCGGCGACGCCCGCCGTGTCCTGCGCGAGGAGCTCGTCACGCTCGTGGATGCGGGCATGGACCGCCGCCTGCAGGTCAGCGGCGAGGGCGAGGTCCCCGGCGTGGTGCTCGTCGTCGGCGTCAACGGTGCCGGCAAGACGACCACCGTCGGCAAGATCGCTCGCATCCTGGTCGCGGAGGACCGTCAGGTCGTCCTCGGGGCGGCCGACACGTTCCGTGCCGCAGCGGTCGAGCAGCTCGCCACCTGGGGGGAGCGCGTCGGCGTCGAGACCGTGCGCGGGGCCGAGGGCACCGACCCCGCCAGCGTCGCCTTCGACGCCGTACGCCGGGGCGCTGCGGACGGCGTCGACACCGTCATCGTCGACACGGCGGGGCGCCTGCAGAACAAGCAGGGACTGATGGACGAGCTCGGCAAGGTCAAGCGCGTGATCGAGAAGCAGGCGCCGGTCACCGAGGTGCTGCTCGTCCTCGATGCGACGACGGGCCAGAACGGCATGGTCCAGGCGCGCGTGTTCTCCGAGGTCGTCGACGTGACCGGCATCGTGCTGACCAAGCTCGACGGCTCGGCCAAGGGCGGCATCGTCGTCGCGGTCCAGCGCGAGCTCGGGGTGCCCGTCAAGCTGGTCGGCCTGGGCGAGGGTCCCGACGACCTCGCACCGTTCGATCCCGGGGCCTTCGTCGACGCGCTCCTCGGTTGAGGGGCGGCACCCGCGCGAGTTAACGGGCCCGAAACAAGAACGCCGTAGTCGTTACACGGACGGCACACGCCTCCCGCGACCGTGAAACGTCGACTGTGAAGAGTCTGGGCACACAGGGGCCCACTCGTGGACAGCGTCGTCCGGGACACCCGAGGTCGGCCCGAGACCCACAATCCACGGAGGTTCTGTGGACGGCTATAACGCCTTCATGCTCACCGCGACGCTGCTCGTGCTGATGATGACCACCCCGGCGCTGGCGCTCTTCTACGGCGGCATGACCCGCTCGAAGTCCGTGCTCAACATGATGATGATGTCCTACAGCGCGATGGCGATCGTGGGCATCCTGTGGGTGCTGTACGGCTACTCGATGGTCTTCGAGGACGACGGCACGTTCTTCGGCTCGCCCTTCGCCGCCTTCGGCCTCGACGGCGTGGGCTACGACAGCTACACCTTCATGATGTTCCAGCTGACCTTCGCGGTGATCACCACCGCGCTGATCAGCGGCGCCATCGCCGACCGGGTCAAGTTCTCCGCCTGGCTGGTCTTCGTGCCGCTGTGGGCGACGCTGTCGTACTTCCCGCTGGCCCACATGGTCTTCGGCTGCACCGACTCCGCCCTGATCTGCACCCGCATCGGCGCGCAGGACTACGCCGGTGGCACCGCGGTGCACATCAACGCCGGTGTGGCCGGCCTGGTGCTGGCCCTCGTCGTCGGCAAGCGTCTGGGCTTCGGGCGCACCCCGATGCGCCCGCACAACCTGACCCTGACCATGATCGGCGCCGCCCTGCTGTGGGTCGGCTGGTACGGCTTCAACGTGGGCTCGATCGTCTTCACCGACGGGCTCGACCCGAGCGCGCAGTTCCTCGAGGAGACCGGCCTCACCTTCGCCAACACGACCTTGGCCACCATGGCCGCGATCATCGGCTGGCTGGTCGTCGAGCGCATGATGCACGGCAAGATCACCTCGCTCGGTGCCGCGTCCGGCATCGTCGCGGGCCTCGTGGCCATCACGCCGGCCGCCGGTGCGGTCGACATCGTGGGGGCCCTGGCCATCGGCGTCATCGCCGGTGCGTTGTGCGCCTGGGCCGTCGGCTGGAAGTTCAAGCTCGGCTACGACGACTCGCTCGACGTCGTCGGTGTGCACCTCGTCGGCGGCATCGCCGGGACGCTGCTCATCGGCCTGTTCTCGGTCACCGCCCCCGCGGGTTCCTCCGTCGCGGGCGGTGTGAGCGACGGACTCCTCTACGGCGGCGGCTTCGGCTCGCTGGTCGACCAGGCCCTCGGCGTCCTGGTCGCGGTCGCCTGGTCCGGCATCGTCACGCTCGTCCTGGCCTTCGCCATCAAGCTCACCATCGGCTGGCGTGTCGACGAGGACGCCGAGCAGGAGGGGATCGACCTCGACCAGCACGGCGAGGCGGCCTACGACCTCCACTCCGGGATGGGTGGTGGTCTCGAGAGCAGCATGCGCGTGAGCGACGCCCAGGCCGCGTCCACGGCCACGGAAGGGGCCCACCGATGAAGCTCGTGACCGCGGTGATCAAGCCGCACAAGTGGGAGGACGTCCGGGGCGCCCTCGAGACCTTCGGCGTGACCGGGATGACGGTCAGCGAGGTCAGCGGCTACGGCCGGCAGAAGGGCCACACGGAGGTCTACCGGGGCGCGGAGTACGACATCGCCCTGGTGCCCAAGATCCGCATCGAGATCGTGGTCGACGACAGCGACGCCGAGGACGTGGTCGGCATCGTGGTCAAGACCGCCCAGACCGGTCGGATCGGTGACGGCAAGGTCTGGGTCAGCCCGGTGGACTCGGTCGTGCGCGTGCGCACGGGCGACAAGGACTCCTCGGCGCTCTGAACGCGCTCGCGACGGCCCGTCCACCCTCGAGGCACGGCACCGGTCGGGCCGGACCCCGCAGCACGTCCGGGGTCCGGTCCGGTCGTGGCTCTACGCTGCTCAGCACCGCAGCCCGGAGCGGGCCGCGGTCATCACCGCAGGAGGAGCGATCATGAAGCTGGTCACCGCCGTCATCAAGCCCCACAAGTGGGAGGACGTCCGATCGGCCCTCGAGGCCGTCGGCGTCGCAGGCATGACTGTCAGCGAGGTCAGCGGCTACGGCCGGCAGAAGGGGCACACGGAGGTCTACCGCGGTGCGGAGTACGACATCGCCCTGGTGCCCAAGATCCGCCTCGAGATCGTGGTCGACGACGGCGACGTCGAGGCCGTGACCACGGCGGTGCTCGCCGGGGCGCAGACCGGTCGGATCGGTGACGGCAAGGTCTGGGTCTCGCCCGTCGAGTCGGTGGTCCGCGTGCGCACGGGCGACCGCGACGGCGCCGCGCTCTGAGCCCGGTGCGGATGTCCGGGGCGTGACGGCCGCGGACCGCGCCCGGCGTACGGCGCAGGCCGACCAGCGGTGCCGGGAGGCCTACGCCGGCGCGGCCGGCCCCGAGCAGGGGGCGTGCCTGGTCGCCGTCGGGGGCTACGGGCGTGCCGAGCTGGCACCGTACTCCGACCTCGACGTGGTGCTGGTCGGTGACGACGGCGTCGATCTCGACGACGTGGCGGCCGCCGTCTGGTACCCGCTGTGGGACGCGGCCCACGCGCTGGACCACGCCGTGCGCACCACCTCGGAGATGCTCGAGGCTGCGGCCGCTGACCTACGGGTCGCCCTCGGGCTGCTCGACGTGCGTCACCTCGCCGGTGACCCGCACCTGACGCTGACCCTGCGCGCCCAGGTGCTGGCCGCCTGGCGGCGCGGTGCCCGGGACCGGCTGCCCGAGCTGCGGGCGCTCGTGCGCTCGCGCCACGAGCTGCTCGGCGAGCTGGCCCACCTCTCGGTGCCCGACCTCAAGGAGGCCGAGGGCGGGCTGCGCGACGCCGTCGTGGTCGCCGCGCTCAGCGCCACCTGGCTCGTCGACGTGCCGCACAGCGACCTCGAGCGGTGCCGTCAGCAGATGCTCGACGTGCGCGACCTCGTCCAGGGGGCGACCGGTCGGGCCAACGACCGCATCGGTCCCGAGATCTGGCCTCGTCTGGCCGAGGGCCTCGAGCTGGTCGACGAGCGCGCGGCCCAGACCTACGTGCGCGAGCTCGGCCGTCGCACCAGCCACCTCTCGAGGCTCAGCTGGCGCAGGGTCGACGACGTCCTCGCCGGACCCGCCCGCCCCAGCCGCCCACGTCGCCCGGACCTGCGCCCGCTCGCCCCGGGCATCGCCATGGCCCGTGGCGAGGTCGTGCTGACCCCCCAGGCGCGACCCGACCTCGACCCGGCCCTGCTGCTGCGGGCGGCCGCCGAGGCCGCCGAGGCCGATGTCGTCCTGGCCCCGGCGACGGCCGCACGGCTGGTGCGCGACGGCGCACCCCTGCCGGACCCGTGGCCCGCCGAGGCCCGGCGCAGCCTGGTCCGGCTGCTGGCCTCGGGGCGCGGGCTGCTGCCGGTGTGGGAGACCCTGGAGCACACCGGCGCGCTCGACGGCTTCCTGCCCGAGTGGGAGCGGGTCCGCCTGCTGCCGCACGCCTCGGTCGTCCACCGCTTCACCGTCGACCGGCACGTGATCGAGACCTGCGTCGAGGCCTCCGCGCTCATCCGGTTCGTCAGCCGTCCCGACGTGCTGATGGTGGCGGCCCTGCTGCACGACATCGGCAAGGGCGGGCTGCAAGCGCACTCGGTCGCCGGTGAGCCGATCGCGCGCGAGGTAGCGCGCCGGATGGGCTTCGAGCGCAGGTCGGTCGAGCTGGTCGCGCAGCTCGTGCGCTGGCACCTGCTGCTCGCCGAGACCGCGACCATGCGTGACCCCGACGACCCCGCGACGATCGAGCTGGTCACGGACCGGGTGCCCGACACCGAGGCCCTCGCCCTGCTGCGGGCGCTGACCGAGGCCGACGCCAAGGCGACCTCCACGAAGGCGTGGACCTCGTGGCGGGCGGGACTCATCCAGGACCTCGCCCGTCGTTCGCTCGCCGCGCTGGACACCGGGGCGAGCCTGCCGCCCATCCGCACCGAGGAGATCGAGATCCCGGCCCAGGCCAGACGGGGGCAGCTCTTCCTCGAGGTGCTCGCCGTCGACGACGGGTCCCGCATCACCGCCGTGGCGCTCGACCGGGTCGGTCTGCTCGCCGACCTGGCCGGGGTCCTGGCCCTGCAGCGCGTCCCGGTCCGGGCCGCACGCATCTGGCAGCAGGACGAGTACGCCGTGTCGGTCTGGGAGGTCTCCGAGCCGCACCTCGACGCGGCCGTGCTGCGCGACCGCTACGACGCCGTGGTCAGTGGACGGCTCGACCCGGCCGCACGCCTCGGCTCGAGTGGGGGGCCCGCGCTCGAGCCGGCGGTCGTCGTCCGTCCGGAGGCCAGCGAGCACGCGACCGTCCTCGAGGTGCGCGCTGCCGACCGGCCCGGCGTGGTCCACCGGGTCTGCCGCGCCCTGGCGGGGCTCGACATCGAGGTGCGTTCAGCCCACGTCGACACCCTCGGCCCCCAGGCGGTCGACGTGTTCTACCTGCAGGAGGCGGGCGCGGGGGCGCTGGCCGAGACGCGGGCCGCGCAGGCCGCGCACGCCGTGCGATCCGCGCTGAGCCGGGGTGGCGGTTAGTCTGAGCACGCCGCCTGACTCATTCGACTGCTGAGGGACCTGCTCCTTGTTCGCGACACTCTCCGACCGCCTCGCCGACACGTTCAAGAACCTGCGGGGCAAGGGCCGTCTCTCCGAGGCCGACATCGATGCCACCGCGCGTGAGATCCGCATCGCGCTGCTCGAGGCCGACGTCGCGCTGCCGGTGGTGCGCGAGTTCGTCGCCGCGGTCAAGGACCGCGCGCGGGGCGAGGAGGTCAGCGGAGCCCTCAACCCGGCCCAGCAGATCATCAAGATCGTCAACGAGGAGCTCGTCGAGATCCTCGGGGGCCAGACGCGCCGGTTGCGCTACGCCAAGACCGCGCCGACCGTGATCATGCTCGCCGGGCTCCAGGGCGCGGGCAAGACGACCCTGGCGGCGAAGCTGGCGACGTGGCTCAAGGACCAGGGCACCTCGCCGATGCTGGTCGCCTGCGACCTCCAGCGGCCCAACGCGGTCAAGCAGCTCCAGGTCAACGGGGAGCGGGCCGGTGTCACGGTCTTCGCGCCCGAGCCCGGCAACGGCGTCGGCGACCCCGTCGCGGTCGCCACCGCCTCGATCGCCGAGGCCCGGCGCACGCTGCACGACGTCGTCATCGTCGACACCGCCGGCCGCCTCGGCGTCGACGCCGAGCTGATGGCCCAGGCTGCGGACATCCGCGACGCGGTGAGGCCCGACGAGACCCTCTTCGTCGTCGACGCCATGATCGGCCAGGACGCCGTCACGACCGCGCAGGCCTTCCTCGAGGGTGTCGGGTTCGACGGCGTCGTGCTCACCAAGCTCGACGGCGACGCCCGCGGTGGGGCTGCGCTGTCGATCCGCTCGGTGACCGGGCGGCCCGTCATGTTCGCCTCCTCGGGCGAGAAGCTCACCGACTTCGATGTCTTCCACCCCGACCGGATGGCCTCGCGCATCCTCGACATGGGCGACATGCTCACCCTGATCGAGCAGGCTGAGAAGACCTTCGACCAGGAGTCCGCGGCGAGGGCCGCCGGCAAGCTCGCCGGCCAGGGAGGGGAGTTCACCCTCGACGACTTCCTCGAGCAGATGCAGCAGGTCCGCAAGCTCGGCTCGATGTCGAAGATCATGGGGATGCTGCCCGGGATGGGCCAGTTCCGTGAGCAGCTCGACAACTTCGACGAGCGCGAGATCGACCGGATCCAGGCGATCATCCAGTCGATGACCCCGGCCGAGCGGGCCAATCCCAAGCTGATCGACGGTTCCCGCCGCGCCCGCATCGCCAAGGGCTGCGGGCGGGCGGTCTCCGACGTCAACCAGCTCGTCGACCGCTTCTTCGAGGCCCGCAAGATGATGCAGCAGATGGCGCGCGGCGGCGGGATGCCCGGGATGCCCGGCATGCCGGGGATGCCGGGCATGGGCGGCGGCAAGCGCCCGGCCAAGAAGGTCCCGCAGAAGAAGGGCAAAGGCGGGAAGCGGGTCTCCGGCAACCCCGCCAAGGCCGCCCAGGAGAAGGTGAAGGCCGACGCCGCGGCCCAGGAGAAGGCTGCGTCCGCCAACCCGTTCGGCACGCCCGACGGTGCCGAGGAGACCGACTACGAGCAGGCCGCGGCCGCGCTGAACCTGCCCGGGGACTTCTCGAAGTTCCTGAAGTGACCACGGTCCTGGTCGTCGACGCCGCCAACGTCGTCGGGGCCCGGGCGCTGCAGGGCTGGTGGAACGACCGTGCCGGGGCCGCGAGGCGCCTGCACGAGGAGCTGCTGGTCGCGGACGTCCCTCAGGAGCGGGTCGTGCTCGTCCTCGAGGGTGGCGCCAAGGGCGGGGTGCGCGCAGGTCGCGACGCCCACGTCACGACGGTGCACGCCCCGCGTGACGGCGACAGCCGCATCGTCGCCGAGGCCGAGAAGGCCGTGGAGGCCGGGCACCGGGTCACGGTGGTGACCGCCGACCGGGCCCTGCAGGGACGCTGCCTGCACGTGGGTGCCGAGCTCGTCGGCCCGACCTGGCTGATCGACCTGCTGTAGTGTTACCCCCCACCGCGGCTGCTCGACCTGCCATGCCGGCGGACGGCGGCGCGCGATTCCCCGGTAGGTTCGCGGCCATGGCGACAGCGACCCAGCGCTTCCACGGTCCGGTCCTGCCCGACGGCGAGACCCGCACCCTCTACGTCGTCGACGGGAGGGTCACCTACGAGCAGCCCGCCGGGGCCGAGACGGCGGCCGAGGGCTGGATCGTGCCCGGGCTCGTCGACGCCCACTGCCACGTCGGTCTCGACGCGGACGGCGCGGTCGACGAGGCCACGCAGGAGCAGCAGGCGCTCGCCGACCGGGACGCGGGCGCGCTGCTGCTGCGCGACTGCGGGTCGGCGGCCGACACCGCCTGGATCCACGCTCGCGACGACCTGCCCCGACTGGTGCGGTGCGGACGTCATGTGGCTCGCACCCGTCGCTACATCCGCAACTTCGCCCACGAGGTCGAGCCCGAGGAGCTGGCGGCGTACGTCGCGCAGGAGGCGCAGCGCGGCGACGGGTGGGTCAAGATGGTCGGTGACTGGATCTCGCGGGACCAGGGCGATCTCGCACCTTCGTTCCCGGCGCAGGCGTTCGCCGACGCGATCGCCGCGGCCCACGAGCACGGCGCCCGGGTGACCGCACACTGCTTCGGCACGGCGGTGCTGCCCGGTCTGATCGAGGCCGGGATCGACTGCATCGAGCACGGCACCGGGCTGACCCCCGACCTCGTCGACGCCATGGTCGAGCGTGGGACCGCGCTCGTGCCCACGGTGATGCAGCTGGAGAACTTTCCGGGCTACGCCGAGGCGGGGGAGGGGAAGTTCCCGGCCTACGGCGTCACGATGCGCGACCTCTACGCCCGGCGACGCGAGACGATCCTCAGCGCGCACGAGGCCGGGGTGGCCCTCTACGCCGGCACCGACGCCGGCGGCGTGCTCCCGCACGGGCGGATCGCGGGGGAGGTGCAGGCGCTGGCCGACTTCGGGCTGTCTGCGCGTGACGCGCTGGGCGCCGCGTCCTGGCGGGCGCGGGAGTGGCTGGGTCACCCGGGTCTCGAGGAGGGCGCGTCGGCCGACTTCGTCGTCTACGACCGGGACCCGCTCGGGGACCTGTCCGTGCTCGACTCCCCGGCGCGCGTGGTGCTGCGCGGTCAGGTCGTCGGCTGACCCGGCTGACCCGGCTCCCACGGCGGCGACCGGGCGGGCCTGGTCGCGGTCAGGATGCCGGCCACGACGAGCACGAGCAGCCCGGCCAGCCCGAGCAGCACCGGCAGGCCCACCCCGATCAGCACCCCGCGCAGACCGCCCACGTCCGGCGCAGGGCCGATCTGCAGCGGGCCGCCGGCCCGGCACGTGACCACCACGGAGCCCGACGCCGGCGTGAACACCGCGACGCCCTCCCAGTCCTGGCCGTCGAGGGACTTCGTGTACGTCGCGCCCGGTGTCGTCGTCGCGACCTCCTGGCCCGTGCCGGGGTCGACGATCGAGCAGGCGGCGGGTCGGGCCGGGTCGACCCAGACGAGGCGCTGCGCCCCGTCGAGCTCGACCGTGGCGCTCTGGCCGGGCTGGAGGGTCGCGTCGACCTCGACGAAGGCGCCGACGGCCCGCACCACGGTGAGCACCGCGAGCAGCACGGCGGCCAGCAGCAGCCCTGCCCCCACGGCGAACCACCAGCGGCTCGGACGGGACCGGCCGGGGGAGCTCGGCGGCAGGGCGCCGCCGTACGGAGGCCCGCCGTACGGCGGGGGGCTGCTGCTCATGCCGTCAGCATGACGGTCGGCGGACCCGGCGGAGTGGATCCGGGCGATTTCGGCCGCGGCCGGACGTCGTGGCATGATCCGAGGCTGAGTCCTGCGCGCGCGGCCCCTCTCACCGTGCTCGCGGCGTCCTCGAGACGTGCCGCCTGGTGTTTCCCCACCTTGCGCGGCTCGCCTCAACCACCACACGAGTTCCAAGGAGACACCACCCACGTGGCCGTCAAGATTCGCCTCAAGCGCCTGGGCAAGATCCGGGTGCCGCAGTACCGCATCGTCGTCGTCGACAGTCGCAAGAAGCGCGACGGTCGGGTGATCGAGGAGATCGGCAAGTACCACCCCAAGGAGGACCCGTCCTACATCGACGTCGTCTCCGAGCGGGCTCAGTACTGGCTCGGTGTCGGCGCCCAGCCGACCGAGGCCGTCACCGCGATCTTCGAGGTCACCGGTGACTGGCAGACCTTCAAGGGTCTGCCCGGCGCCGCTGGCCACCTGAAGGTCAAGGAGCCCAAGCGAGACAAGCAGGAGCTCTTCAACGAGGCGCTCAAGGAGGTCTCGAGCGAGCCCCGCAGCGGCGCGACGACCAAGAAGTCCACCGCCAAGAAGGCCGAGGACACCGCAGCCCCGCAGCCGAGCGCCGAGGACAAGACCCCCGCCGACGAGACCCCGGAGGGCGCCACCGCGGTGGCCGAGACCGCGGAGACCGCTCAGGTGGACGCCGAGGCCAAGGCCGAGAAGTCCGACGAGCAGGCCGACAAGCCCGCGGACAAGGTCTGAGCAGCATGCTCGCCGAAGCTCTCGAGCACCTCGTGCGTGGCGTCGTCGACAACCCCGACGACGTCTCGGTGCGCGACAAGCAGCTGCGCCGTGGCTCCATGCTGGAGGTCCGGGTCCACCCCGACGACCTCGGCAAGGTGATCGGGCGCGGCGGTCGCACGGCCACCGCGTTCCGCACGGTCCTCGGTGCCCTCGCGGGCCGTGACGGCGCGCGCATCGACTTCGTCGACGTCGACCGACGGCGCTGAGCGAGCCGACCGCGCAGCACCGGCACCAGCCACCGACGACGGGTGCCACCCCAGCACGGGGTGGCACCCGTCGTCGTCGGGGCGAGGTTCACGAGAGGATGGGTCCCGTGGAGCAACCGCGTGAGCACCTGGAGGTCGTCGTCGGACGACTCGGCAAGCCGCACGGTCTGCGCGGTGAGCTGACCGTCGAGCTGCGCACCGACGAGCCGGAGCGCCGCTTCGAGGTCGGCGTACGGCTGCGCGTCGAGGCGCCGCACGGCTCGGCCTTCGCGCCGGAGCGTCTGACGGTCGGCGCGACGCGCTGGCACCAGGGCGTCCTGCTCGTCTCGTTCGAGGAGGTCGCCGACCGCAACGGCGCCGAGGCGGCACGTGGGGTGCTGCTGCACACCACGGTCGATCCGGCCGAGAGGCCCGAGGACCCCGAGGAGTTCTACGACCACCAGCTCGTCGGTCTGAGCGTGCACGACGAGGACGGCGCCGTGATCGGTGAGGTCGTCGGCCTGACCCACGGCGCGCAGGACCTGCTCTCGATCCGGACCCCGGACGGGAGGGACGCGTTGGTGCCGTTCGTCAGCGCGCTCGTGCCCGTGGTCGACCTGGCCGGCGGCCGGGTCGTGGTGGCAGACCGGCCCGGGCTCGTCGCTCCGTGGCCGGAGGACGCGTGATGCGGTGAGGCTCGACTACCTCTCGATCTTCCCCGACTACCTGGCGCCGCTGCGCCTGTCGTTGCCGGGCCGCGCCGCGGCCGACGGCCTCGTGGAGGTCCACGTCCACGACCTGCGGGACTTCACCCACGACCGGCACCGCACCGTCGACGACACGCCGTACGGCGGTGGGGCCGGCATGGTGATGCGCCCCGAGCCGTGGGGCGAGGCCCTCGACGTGCTCGAGGTGCGGGGTCCGGGCACCGTGCTGGTGGTGCCGACGCCGTCGGGCGCACCGTTCACCCAGGCCGACGCCCGCGACCTCGCGACGCGGGACCGGCTGGTCTTCGCCTGCGGGCGCTACGAGGGCATCGACCAGCGCGTGCTCGACCACGCCGCCACCCGGGTCGAGGTGCGTGAGGTCTCCCTGGGCGACTACGTGCTCAACGGCGGTGAGGCCGCGGCGCTGGCCGTCACCGAGGCGGTGATCCGGCTGCTGCCGGGCTTCCTCGGCAACGCCGCCTCGCTGGTCGAGGAGTCCCACGAGGGCGGTCTCCTCGAGTACCCCGTCTACACCAAGCCGGCGTCCTGGCGGGGCCACGAGGTGCCCCCGGTGCTGCTCGGCGGTCATCACGGCGAGATCGCCGCGTGGCGCCGCGCCGAGGCCGTGCGTCGCACGGCGCAGCGTCGGCCGGACCTCCTGCACGCCAGCACCGTGGTGGGGCCGTGGGAGATCGTGCCGGCCACGCCGGCCGACGCCGGCGAGCTGCTGACCCTGCAGCGCGCCTGCTGGGTGCAGGAGGCGATCGCGATCGGCTCGATCGACCTGGTGCCCGCCCTGCACGAGACCCTGAGCGACGTCCGATCCTCGTTGGGCTCGTGGGACACCTACGTCGTCCGGGTCGCCGGGCGCCTGGTCGGCGCCGTGCGGGGTCGCCGGGAGGGCGCCGTCTGGGACATCGGGCGGATCATGGTCGCCCCCGACCTGCAGGGCCGCGGGCTGGGCGGCGAGCTGCTGGCCCACGTGCAGCAGGTCGCACCCGAGGAGGTGACGTCGTACTCGCTGTTCACGGGCGCGGACAGCCAGGCCAACATCGCGATGTACCGCCGGGCGGGGTTCGGCCTGCGCCCCGACCTCGAGGCGCCCCCGGGCGCCGTGGTGCTGACCAAGGGCAGACGGCGCTAGCGCCGTCGGTCGGATTTCCCGGGCCCGGCGCGCTGTGGCAGAATCGCCGGTCGGCCCGTCAGCCAAACCCGGACCCTCCCGAGGACCTGCTCCGGCAGGAGGATCTGCGCCGTGCTCCTGCCACAGGGGGAGCCCGACGCCGCCGGCCCGGACGGGTCCAGCACCACCGCGAGAACACCTCGAGCACCGCCTCGAGACCCTGCATCCCCCGAACCGCGCCTGACCTGTGGCACGTGCGAGGAGAACCATCATGACCAACGTCATCGCCGAGCTCGGCGCCGTCAACCTGCGCACCGACATCCCGGCCTTCCGCGGTGGCGACACCGTCAAGGTCCACGTCAAGGTCGTCGAGGGCAACCGGGCCCGCGTCCAGATCTTCCAGGGCGTCGTCATCCGGGTCCACGGCTCGGGCATCGGGCGCACCTTCACCGTCCGCAAGGTCTCCTTCGGCGTCGGCGTCGAGCGCACCTTCCCGCTGCACTCCCCGATCTTCGAGATGATCGAGGTGGTCACCCGCGGTGACGTGCGCCGCGCGAAGCTCTACTACCTGCGCAACCTGCGCGGCAAGGCGGCCAAGATCCGCGAGCGCCGCGACTTCTGAGCCGGTCGGGCGCGTCCGGCGCCTAGGGCGTCGCAGCGTGGCCGAGCCACTTACACTCAGCGCGTGGACAACGACGAGGCCGAACCGGGTCGCACCCCGGGGGAGACCGGCCTGAGCGACGAGGGCGACCTCTCCTCGTCCGGTCCCTCCGGCGTTCGGATGCCCGAGCCCGACGAGCACCCCGGGTCGGTCACGGCCTCGCGCGACAGGTCGCTGCTGCGCGACGCCGCCGTGATGCTGCTCCTGGTCCTCGTGCTCGGGATCATCATCAAGGCGTTCTTCCTGCAGGCCTTCTACATCCCGTCGCAGTCCATGCAGCCCGGGCTGGTCCAGAGCGACCGGATCGTGGTGCAGAAGGTCTCCTACTGGCTGGGCGGATCACCCCAGCGCGGCGACGTCGTCGTCTTCGAGGACCCGGGCGACTGGCTGGGTCCCGAGGAGCAGCCCGGCCCGCAGAACCCGATCACCAAGGCCCTCGGCGTCCTCGGTCTCTACCCGAGCACCGGGCACCTGGTGAAGCGGGTGATCGGCATCCCCGGTGACAACGTCGAGTGCTGTGACGTGAGCGGCCGGATCCTGGTCAACGGCAAGCCGCTGGACGAGTCCTCCTACGTCGAGACGAACGGGGCTCCGTGCAACGGCCCGATGACCGGGAACTGCGCGTGGGTGGCCGGACCGGTGCCCGCGGGCACCGTGTTCGTGCTCGGTGACAACCGCAGCGCCTCAGCCGACTCCTCGGTGCACCTGTGCACGACGATGGAGACCGACTGCACCGACGTCCCCTACGTCGACGACTCACTGATCGTGGGCAAGGTGTGGGGCGTGGTCTGGCCGTTCAGCCGCTTCGGGGTCGTCGACAACGGCCCGTCGTCCTTCGACGACGTCCCGGCACCCCTCGACCCTGCTCCTGGGTCCTGAGGGACCACCGGACCCGCACCGACTCCGTGTCCACGCTGCCCCGGGGCGCCGCCGTGCGCCGCGACGCCGGTCTGTACGGCTACGAGCGCGCGCTGCGGCGGGTGCAGTTCTCCCCGGTCGCCGGCGTCGACGAGGCCGGGCGCGGCGCGTGCGCGGGCCCCCTCGTGGCCGGTGCGGCGATCCTCCCCGAGGGACGGGCGGGCATCGTTCCCGGTCTCGCCGACTCCAAGCTGCTCACCGAGCGCGCCCGGGAGCGCTGCTACGAGCAGGTCGTGCGTCGGGCCCTGGCCTGGTCGGTCGTGGTCGTCAGCCACGAGGAGTGCGACCGGCTGGGGATGCACGTGGCCAACGTCGAGGCGCTGCGACGCGCGGTGGCGCTGCTGGGGGTGACCCCGGCCTACGTGCTCACCGACGGGTTCCCGGTCGACGGGCTCGGCGTGCCCGGGCTCGCGATGTGGAAGGGCGACCGGGTGGCGGCCTGCATCGCGGCGGCCTCGGTGCTGGCCAAGGTGACCCGCGACCGGCTGATGGTGGCCCTCGACGCCGACTACCCGGCGTACGACTTCAAGACGCACAAGGGCTACATCACCGACGTCCACGCTGCGGCGCTGAGCGAGCACGGGCCCTCGCCGGTGCACCGGATGCGCTTCGTCAACGTCCGCCGCGCGGCCGGGACCGCCGACGTGCACAATGGGCCCCGCGACCGAGCACCCGAGGGCGAGGAGGATCCGTGAGCGCCGAGGACCTCGAGGCCTACGAGACCGAGATGGAGCTGACCCTCTACCGCGAGTACCGCGACGTGGTGGGGATCTTCAAGTACGTCGTGGAGACCGACCGCCGGTTCTACCTGTGCAACCAGGTCGACGTGAAGGCGCGCACCGAGGCCGGCGAGGTGTTCTTCGAGGTCACGATGACCGACGCCTGGGTGTGGGACATGTACCGCCCGGCCCGCTTCGCGCGCAACGTCAAGGTGCTGACGTTCAAGGACGTCAACGTCGAGGAGCTCAGCCCGGCCGAGATCGACCCGCTCAAGCCCTGAGGTCGCGCCGGTCCGACGACCGGAGGAGGCCGGTGCTGGCCGTCTCGGATAGAGATCCCCACTGACCCCACCCAACCGCACCCGCCCCACCCGGCCCCACCCGTCACGCCCGCCGACGGGGAACACCCGGCCGGCCGGGTGTTCCCGAGCATGTCGGCCTTTGCAAAGGGCGACAGGCTCGAGAACCAGCCGACAAGGTCGGGTGGCCCGAGCCGGGACGTACGACGAACTCGGTCGCCGCGGGCCGCGAACCGTCCACAGGAGGGCCTCGCGGTCGGTCGTCCACAGGCGGCCGGCTCACCTCGCTCGAGGGCCGCCGGCACCGCCCAGGGTGGGGTCCGAGGAGGTCGCGATGACGACGATGGCAGACGGGCCCGCACCACGGGCCGGGGCGAGCAGCGGTCCGAGCACAGGCGCGAGCCGGCGGGCGCTGGGGGCGTACGGCGAGCAGGTGGCGTTGCGGCACCTGCTCGGGCTGGGGATGGTGCTGCTCGATCGCAACTGGCGCTGCGACGCCGGCGAGATCGACCTCGTGCTGCGCGAGGGGCGGGTGCTGGTCGTCTGCGAGGTCAAGACCCGCAGCAGCATCCGGTGCGGCACGCCGCACGAGGCCGTCGACGCGACCAAGCTCGCGCGGCTCGCCCTGCTGGCCGAGCGGTGGAAGGCCGCGCGAGGGGTGAGCCCCGGCGAGGTCCGCCTCGACCTCGTCGCGGTCCTGCGACCCCTGCGCGGCGCTGCACAGGTCGAGCACGTGCGGGGCCTCGCCTGATGCCCTTCGCCGCGACCCGCACGGTCTCGCTGCACGGGGCGCTGGGCCACCTCATCGACGTCCAGGCCGACGTCTCGCCCGGCCAGGTCGGCACGACCCTCGTGGGTCGTCCCGACGCGGCGCTCAGCGAGGCCAAGGACCGCTGTCGGATGGCGATCATCAACTCCGACCTCGGGTGGCCCGCGACCAAGCGGATCACGATCCTGCTCTCCCCGGCCGACCTGCCCAAGCGCGGCACCCACTTCGACCTCTCGATCGCGGTCGCGGTGCTCGCCGCGGACGCCGCGGTCCCGCTGGTCGCGCTGGAGGGGACCGCGTTCATCGGCGAGCTGACCCTCGCCGGGGGTCTTCGCTCGGTGACCGGGGTGCTGCCGATGGTGATCGCGGCAGCCGAGCGGGGCATCCGGCGGGTGTTCGTTCCCGAGCCGCAGGCCGCGGAGGCGGCGATGGTCCCGGGCATGGAGGTCCTCGGACTCCGGTCGCTGGCCCAGGTCGTCGCCGAGCTGTGCGGGGAGCAGGTCCCGTGGGCACCGCCCGTCGCTGCGCTGTCAGGCTCACGGCTGCTGAGCTGGCGGGGCGAGGAACGCCTCGACGACGCCGACCTCTCCGACCTCGTGGGCGTGGAGGACACCTTGTACGCCGTCGAGGTCGCCGCAGCGGGCGGCCACCACCTGATGCTGTCCGGACCCAAGGGAGCAGGCAAGACGAGCATCGCCGAGCGGGTCCCGACCCTGCTGCCCCCGCTCACGCCCGAGGAGTCGCTGGAGCTGACGGCGGTGCACAGCTTGGCGGGCACCCTCGACCCCACGTCGGGGATGCTCGTCGACCCGCCCTACGCAGCCCCCCACCACGACGCCTCGAAAACCGCGATCATCGGAGGCGGCTCCGGGCAGGTCCACCCGGGCGAGCTCAGCCGGAGCCACTGCGGTGTGCTCTTCCTGGACGAGTTCCCGCTGTTCCGCTCCGACGTCATCGAGGCGCTGCGCCAGCCGATGGAGAACGGTGAGGTCACGATCGCGCGGCGCGACGAGATGGTCCGGCTGCCGGCGCGCGGGATGATCCTGCTCGCCTGCAACCCCTGTCCCTGCGGGGAGTACCGCCCGAGCGCGGGAGAGAACCGGTGCGGATGCTCGGAGCTCAAGCGGCGCGACTACCGCTCGAAGATGAGCGGGCCGATCACCGACCGCATCGACATCACCCGACACGTGGAGCCGTTCACGGCGGGCGCCCACCGTGACCCGATGGCCGCGGTCGAGACCTCGGCCACGGTGCGGGCTCGGGTCGCAGCGGCGCGTGAGCGTCAGGCCGCGCGGTACGCCGGGTGCGCCTGGCGGCTCAACGCCCACGCACCCGCCACGGCACTGTCGCAGCGCTGGCCCCTCGCGGACGATGCCGAACGGCTGGTCGAGGACGCGGTGCACGCTGGCCGGCTCACCCGTCGCGGTGCGGTGCGCGTGCACCGGCTGGCCTGGTCGGTCGCCGACCTGATGGCGGTGCGTCGGGGCCGCCCCGACCTGGCCCCGGACGCCAGACCCGACCCGCCGCCCGACACGCCGCCCGACGCGCCGCCCGACGCGCCGCCCGACGCCGAGCACGTCTCGATCGCGCTGCGGCTGCGTTCGGGTGAACCGCTGATGGTCTCCACGCTGCAGCGCAGGGCCGGATGAGCGCGCCGGAGGCCGAACGGCTGGCCCGGGCCGCGCTCAGCCGGCTCGCCGAGCCGGGCGACCCGCGGGTCGGTGACCTCGTCGAGGACCTCGGCCCCGAGCGGCTGCACCTGCTGCTCGCCGCCGAGCAGGACCTCGAGGGCCTCGGGGAGGACGTCGCCTCGCGGCTGGCCGAGCACGACCCGGCCCGCGACCTCGAGCAGGCCGAGCGGCTTGGCATCCGGTTCGTCGTGCCGGGCGACGACGAGTGGCCGGCCAGCCTGTCCGACCTGTCCCGCACCCCGGTGCTCCACCAGCGCGGCGGGACGCCGGTGGGTCTGTGGGTGCGCGGACCGGCGCGGCTCGACGAGCTCGAGACGTCGGTGGCCATCGTCGGCTCGCGCTCCGCCACGACGTACGGCACCTCGGTGGCCACCGATCTCGCGGTGCACGCCGCTCGGGCGGGGATGGGCGTGGTCTCGGGGGCGGCCTTCGGCATCGACCAGGCCGCGCACCGCGGTGCGATCATCGGCGGGGGCGTGACCGTCGCCGTGCTGGCGTGCGGCGCCGACCGGGTCTACCCGGCCGCCCACCGCACCCTGATCGAGCACCTGGCCCGGGAGGGGGCGGTGGTCTCGGAAGCGATCCCGGGTGCGGCGCCGACCCGGATCCGGTTCCTCGCGCGCAACCGGCTGATCGCGGCACTCACGCGGGGCACGGTGGTCGTCGAGGCCGCGATCCGCAGCGGTGCGCTCAACACCGCCAGCTGGGCCGGTGGGCTGCACCGGGTCGTGCTCGGGGTCCCCGGCCCGGTGACCAGCGGGGCGAGCCAGGGCGTGCACGAGCTGATCCGCGTCGGTGGGGCCGGGCTGGTCACCTCCGGTCCCGAGCTGCTCGAGGCCCTCGGCGTGGCGGGGGACCACCTCGTCGAGGAGCCGCGGACCCCGCCGACGGCCCGCGACCGGCTGACCCCGCGTCAGCGGCAGGTGCTCGACGCCGTCCCCGTCTCGCGAGGCTCGAGCATCGACTCGGTGGCCCGCGTCGCCGGCCTGGGCGTGCGCGAGGTCCAGGCCGCGCTCGGCCGGCTGCGTGAGGTCGGACTCGTGCAGCAGACCGAGGACGGGTGGTGCCTCGCTCGCGGCGCGGCCGCCTGAGCCTCGGTCCAGGTCGACCGGAGCCGGCTCGATCCCCGCGCGTGGCTGAGTACGGCCCGGGGGCCGCTATGGGGCACACGACCGGGCGCGGGCCGGCGGAAGTGCCACGACATCGCGGGTACCCCGTCTGACCGCACGGCGGCGCGGGAGCCCGGACGCAGCACGCAGCGTTCCTAGGATGCGCTGGTGAGCGCCGACGTGGAGGAGGTCCTGCCCGAGGCGCTCTCACGCGCGCTGACCGACTACGAGCGCCACCTCGTCGCCGAGCGTGACCTGGCCGCCCACACGGTGCGCGCCTACCTCGCCGACGTCGGCGGCCTGCTGCGCCACGTGGGCCGGCTGGGCTGCACCGAGGTCGGGACGATCGACCTGCGCGCGCTGCGCAGCTGGCTGGCGCTGCAGCAGAGCATGGGCCGCTCGCGCACGACGCTGGCCCGCCGGGCCACCGCCGCTCGCCTGTTCACCGCCTGGCTGGCGCGCACCGACCGCGCGCCGATCGACGTCGGGGCGAGCCTCGGCTCACCGAGGCCGCACCGGACCCTGCCCGACGTCCTGCGCGCCGACGAGGCCGAGGACCTGATCGCGGTGGCCACCGAGCGTGCCGGCGACGGGACCCCGCTCGGCCTGCGCGACCTCGCCGTGCTCGAGCTGCTCTACGCCAGCGGTGTTCGCGTCGGCGAGCTGGTCGGCCTCGACGTCGACGACGTCGACGACGACCGCCGGATCCTGCGGGTGCTCGGCAAGGGCGGCAAGGAGCGCTCGGTGCCCTACGGCGCGCCCGCCGCCCGAGCCCTGCGACGTTGGCGCGAGGAGGGTCGCCCCGCGCTCGCGGTCTCCGGGACGGGCCCCGCCCTGTTCCTCGGCGCCCGCGGCGGGCGGCTCGACCAGCGCGCGGTGCGCTCGGTCGTGCACCGCCGCATCGCCGAGGTGCCCGGTGCACCCGACATCGGCCCGCACGGGCTGCGCCACTCCGCGGCCACCCACCTGCTCGAGGGCGGCGCCGACCTGCGCTCGGTGCAGGAGATCCTCGGCCACTCCTCGCTGGCCACCACCCAGCGCTACACCCACGTCACCACGGATCGGCTCCGGAAGGCCTACCACCAGGCACACCCTCGAGCCTGAGCGAGGCCCAGACCTCCAGCGGCGTCGGGATCGCGGCGTACGCCGCCGCACCGCGCCGCACCGGCGCCGACCGGTCGACCGCGGGCGGGCGCGACAGCGGCAGCAGCCGCACCGGCCCGGCGCCGACGATGAGCAGCGGGTCGAGGTAGGTCTCGTCGCGGATCCAGCCCCAGTGCAGGCAGGCCGCGGGCCAGCAGTGCGACCCGCTGGCCACCAGTGTCCCGATCCGTGCGCCCTCCGCGACCACGTCTCCGACAGAGACCGCCGCCTCGACCGGCTGGTAGGTCGTCCGGGTCGGGCCGTGGTCGACGACCACCACCCCCCGCCCGGCGATGGAGCCGGCGAAGCTGACCCTGCCCGCCATCGCCGCGTGGACCGCCTGACCGGCCGACCCGGCGAGGTCGACGCCGCGGTGGCCGGCGGCGTACGGCGTCGGTGGTGGGTCGAACCGGTTCACCACCTGCGGGTCCGGTCGCAGCGGCCAGGACCCGATCGACTCGTCCGCCGCCGCCGCCGACGGGCCCAGGCACAGCAGCACAGCCAGGATGGCGAGCAGCAGAGGAAGGGAGGCGGGACGCGTCGTCATGGACCCACACTGCGACGCACCCCGTCGGAGCGCGCTTCCCCTGCGCCGCGCTGTGGACGGCCTCCCGATCACCCGGCTTGTGCACGATTCGCGGCCACACCCGCCTCCCGGCTAGTCTTGAGCGGATCGGTCCTCGGACCGAAATTCGCACGCTCGCAGACCGCGACGGGCCCGCTCCTGACCGGACGTGTCCCGACCGCCCGTGGGCGCCGATCCCTGGTCCCGGCCCACCGCCTCGTGCGGGACGTCGGGTCGGGTCGCGCGTGAGCGTCAGGGCGACCGGCAACCGCCGGGAGCGACAACCAGACACCAACCGGAGCACGACCCCGGTCCGTCCTGTGCCAAGGGCGGGCGATCGGGAGCGGCTCCAGCACAGGAGAAGAACCCCCATGGCAGTCGTCACCATGCGCCAGCTCCTCGAGAGCGGCGTCCACTTCGGTCACCAGACCCGTCGTTGGAACCCGAAGATGAAGCGCTTCATCATGACCGAGCGCAACGGCATCTACATCATCGACCTGCAGCAGTCGCTGTCCTACATCGACACCTCCTACGCCTTCATCAAGGACACCGTCGCCAAGGGCGGCGCGATCATGTTCGTGGGCACGAAGAAGCAGGCCCAGGAGGCGATCGCCGAGCAGGCGACCCGCGTCGGCATGCCGTACGTGAACCAGCGCTGGCTCGGCGGCATGCTCACCAACTTCTCGACCGTGCACCAGCGGATCAACCGCCTCAAGGAGCTCGACGAGATCGACTTCGACGACGTCGCCGGCTCCGGTCGCACGAAGAAGGAGCTCCTGCAGATGAAGCGGGAGCGGGACAAGCTCGACCGCACCCTCGGCGGCATCCGCGACATGGGCCGTACGCCGGCTGCCGTGTGGGTCGTGGACACGAAGAAGGAGCACCTCGCCGTCGAGGAGTGCCGCAAGCTGAAGATCCCGATCATCGGGATCCTCGACACCAACTGCGACCCCGACGAGGTCGACTTCCCGATCCCGGGCAACGACGACGCGATCCGCGCCGTCGGCCTGCTGACGCGGGTCATCGCCGACGCCGTCGCCGACGGCCTGATGCAGCGCTCGGGCGGCCGCAACGCCGAGGCCACCACTGATGAGCCCCTCGCTGAGTGGGAGCGTGAGCTGCTCGCCGGGGACGCCGACAAGGCCGCTGTCGCGGCCACCGGCGGCGAGACCAGCGAGTCGACCCCGGCCGCCGAGGCCACCGGTGCGAGCTCGGAGGGCACCGAGGCCGCTGCGGCCACCGGCGCCACGACCGAGGAGCCCACCCCGGCCGCCGCCGCCCCGGTTGCTCCGGCCGACGAGGCCACCCCGGCCGCCGAGACCGCCGCACCCGCCGAGGCCACCGAGGACCTCGCCGCGGAGCCGAGCGCCGAGGCCGCGCCGGAGGCGCTCGCCACCGAGGAGCCCGCCGCTCCGGCGTCCGACGCCTGAGCCGGCTCCCACCCACCACCACAGCAGTGACCAGGCCCGGCCCCTCGGGGGCCGGCGCTGGTCCACGAGAAAGTCGAGGAACACTGATGCCCAGCTTCACCGCGGCCGACGTCAAGAAGCTCCGCGAGCAGACCGGCGCCGGGATGATGGACTGCAAGAAGGCCCTGGACGAGTCCGACGGCAACATCGAGGCCGCCGTCGAGGCCCTGCGCGTCAAGGGCGCGGCGAAGGCCGCCAAGCGGGGCGCCGAGCGTGAGGCGTCCGCCGGCCTCGTCGTCACTTCCGGTGGCGCGCTCGTCGAGCTCAAGTGCGAGACCGACTTCGTGGCCAAGAACGGCGACTTCGTCGCCCAGGCCCAGCGCATCGCCGACGCCGCCGCCGAGGCGGAGGCCGTCGACGCCGAGGCCCTCAAGGCCGTCGAGCTCGACGGCAAGACCGTGGGCGACGTCGTCGAGCAGCTCGCGATCACCATCGGAGAGAAGATCGAGCTCGGCCGGGTCGCCTACTTCGACGGTCCCGTCGTGACCTACCTGCACCGCCGTGCCGCCGACCTGCCGCCCGCCGTGGGGGTGCTCGTCGAGTACGACGGCGACGCCGATGCCGCTCGCGGCGCCGCGATGCAGGCTGCCGCGATGCGCCCGCAGTACCTCACGCGCGACGAGGTGCCGGCCGACGTCGTCGCCAAGGAGCGGGAGATCGCCGAGGCGACCTCGCGCGAGGAGGGCAAGCCCGAGCAGGCGATCGCCAAGATCACCGAGGGCCGCCTCAACGGGTTCTTCAAGGACGTGGTGCTGCTCGAGCAGCCGTCGGTCACGGAGAACAAGAAGTCCGTCAAGGCCGTCCTGGACGCCTCCAGCACCACCGTCAAGCGTTTCGCACGCTTCGAGGTCGGCGCCTGATCGGCTAGGTTCAGCGCACCGCACTCGGAGCACGAGGAGGCCGGGCCGAGGAGGAGCACCACGCTCGTCGGCCCGGCCTTCTCGGTGCCCGGACCCGCCGGCGTACACCCACGGCGGCACGACCCACCTCCAGGAGGACCTCATGACCGGCTACCGACGCGTCCTGCTCAAGCTCTCCGGCGAGGTGTTCGGTGGCGGCAAGGTCGGCATCGACCCGGACGTGGTCGAGAAGATCGCGCACGAGGTCGCCTCGGTCGTCGAGGCCGGGGTGCAGGTCGCCGTGGTCACCGGCGGGGGCAACTTCTTTCGTGGCGCCGAGCTCCAGCAGCGCGGGATGGACCGTGTGCGTGCCGACTACATGGGGATGCTCGGCATCGTGATGAACTGCCTCGCCCTGCAGGACTTCCTGGAGAAGATGGGCATCGAGACCCGTGTGCAGACCGCGATCACCATGGGCCAGGTCGCGGAGCCCTACGTCCCGCGACGCGCCATCCGGCACATGGAGAAAGGTCGCGTCGTGATCTTCGGCGCCGGCATGGGGATGCCGTTCTTCTCGACCGACACCGTCGCGGTCCAGCGGGCCCTGGAGAGCAAGTGCGACGTGGTGCTCTACGACAAGTCAGGCGTCGACGGCATCTACTCCGCCGACCCCAAGCAGGACCCGACGGCGACGAAGTTCGACGAGCTCACCTACGACGAGGCGATCAACCGCGGCCTGCGGATCATGGACCAGACGGCCTTCACCCTGTGCTCGGAGAACGGCCTGCCGATGATCGTCTTCGGCATGGCCGAGGAGGGTGCGATCCTTCGGGCGGTCCAGGGTGAGAAGATCGGGACGCTGGTGCGTCCCGCCTGAGCCGGCCCAGCACACAGGGCCCTGATGCGGCTACCGACGATCCCAGCCAGGAGAGACACCGTGATCAACGACATCCTCAACGAGGCCGACGCCAAGATGGACAAGTCGGTGGAGTCGACGCGCGAGGACTTCGCCGCGATCCGCGCGGGCCGCGCGCATCCGTCGATGTTCTCCAAGATCCTCGTCGACTACTACGGCGCGCCGACCCCGCTGCAGCAGCTGGCCTCCTTCACCGCCCCCGAGGCACGGGTGATCCTCATCCAGCCCTACGACCAGGCGGCGATGAAGGACATCGAGCGGGCCATCCGTGACTCCGACCTGGGCGTCAACCCAGCCGACGACGGCCGTGTGATCCGCTGCAACTTCCCCGAGCTCACCGAGGAGCGGCGCAAGGAGTACATCAAGGTCGCGCGGACCAAGGCCGAGGACGGCCGGATCGCGGTGCGCAACCTGCGCCGCACGGCCAAGCAGGGCATGGACAAGCTCGAGAAGGACGGTGACGTCGGCAAGGACGAGGTCACGGGTGCGGAGAAGCGCCTCGACTCCGCGACCAAGAAGCACACCGACGCGATCGACGAGATGCTGAAGTCCAAGGAGTCCGAGCTGCTCGAGGTCTGAGACCTCGACGCGCGAGCGGTCCCCGATGACCTCGACCGACGGCCCCGACACCGCCCGCGGGAACCCATCCGCCCCGCCGCCCGTCCGTGACCACGGACGGGCCGGGCGCGACCTCAAGGCGGCGGTGGCGTCCGCGGTGGTGCTGCTCGCCCTGATCGGGGGCACGCTGTACTTCTACAAGCCCCTGTTCATGCTCGTCGTGGCGGCTGCCGTGGTCGTCGCCCTGTGGGAGCTGCAGCGCGGCCTGGCCTCGCGGGGCATCGACATCCCCGAGCAGCCGATCATGGTCGGCGGCGTGGTGATGGTCGTCGTCGCCTTCGTCGGGGGTGCCGCGGCCCTGGTCACCGCGACCGCGGTGACCGCGCTGGTCGTCATGCTGTGGCTGCTGCGCCGTGGCATCGACGGCTACGTCCAGAACGCCACGGCTGCGGTGTTCACGGTCGTCTACGTCCCGTTCCTCGGTTCGTTCGTGGCGCTGCTGCTGCGCGAGGGCGGACTCACCGGAGGCGGCCTCGACGACGACGGCGTCGCCGGCATCCTGGTGTTCATCCTGGTCACCATCGCCTCCGACATCGGCGGGTACGCCGCCGGGGTGCTGTTCGGCAAGCACCCGATGGCCCCGGTCATCTCGCCCAAGAAGTCCTGGGAGGGCTTCGCCGGGTCCGCGGTCTTCTGCGTCGCCGTGGGCGTCGTCCTCGTCCTGGTGCTCCTCGACGGCCGCTGGTGGGTCGGCGTCCTGCTCGGGCTGATCGCGGTCGTCATGGCCACGCTCGGCGACCTGTGCGAGTCCGTGATGAAGCGCGACCTCGGGATCAAGGACATGAGTCAGGTCATCCCCGGTCACGGCGGGCTCATGGACCGCCTCGACTCGCTGCTGGCCACCGTCGCCCCCATCTGGCTGCTGCTGCACTACGCGGTGTTCTGATCCGTCGTCGCTGGAGGGTGGATCACACCGTCCCCACGGCCACGTGACGGCTCGACCCGGCCGGTCACGACGACGTACGCCGGCTGCGGGAGCGCCTGCCCGGCCTCGCCACGTGGGTGAGCTCGGCGGAGCCGAAGGCGACCGAGACCGCGGCGCTGCTGCACGACGGGGAGGTCGCGGTCCTCGCCGACCTCGGTGAGCACCGGCGCGCGGCCGGTGCGGTCGCGGACTCGGTCGCGACCTGGTGCTCGTCGGTCACGGCACCGCCTGGACCCTCGTGACCGCTGCGCTCACCGGGTCACCGCCCGACCTCGTGCGGTGGCGCTCTCTTGCCATGCCCGACCTCGTCGCCGTCCTCGACGTCGAGCGCGCGGGTTCGGAGCGAGAGCGGGGTCGGTGGGAGGATGAGGGTGCCATGACCGAGAGCCCCGAGATCACCCCTGCCCCCCGCGAGGGCTTCGCGACCCTGCCGCTGGTCTTCGACGAGCCCCGCGGCCGGGCCAAGCCGCCGCTCCACCTCGCTGACCTCGACATGGCGGGACGCGTCGAGCTCGCCGCTCGGCACGGGCTGCCGGCGTACCGCGTCAAGCAGCTCTCGAACCACTACTTCGCCCGGCTCGTCGACGATCCCGACGAGATGACCGACCTGCCGAAGACGCAGCGCGACGCGCTCGTCGCCGGGCTGCTGCCCGACCTGATGACCCCGCTGCGCACGCTCGAGGCCGACAAGGGCACCACCCGCAAGACCCTGTGGAAGCTCTTCGACGGCGCGCTCGTCGAGTCGGTGCTGATGCGCTACCCCAACCGGGTCACCATGTGCGTCTCGAGCCAGGCCGGGTGCGGGATGGCGTGCCCGTTCTGCGCGACCGGCCAGGGCGGGCTGCAGCGCAACATGTCGACCGCCGAGATCGTCGAGCAGGTGATCGCCGGGGCGCGGTCGCTCCAGCGCGGCGAGGTCCCGGGTGGTCCGGGTCGGGTCTCCAACGTGGTCTTCATGGGCATGGGGGAGCCCCTGGCCAACTACAAGGCGGTGGTCGGCGCCGTACGCCGACTGACCTCGCCGGCGCCCGACGGGCTCGGCATGTCCGCGCGCGGCGTCACCGTCTCCACGGTCGGGCTGGTGCCCCGCATCCGCCAGCTCACCGAGGAGGGGATCGCCGTGCACCCTCGCGCTGAGCCTGCACGCCCCCGACGACGAGCTGCGCAACGAGCTGGTCCCGATCAACACCCGCTCCTCGGTCGCCGAGACCGTGGAAGCCGCCTGGGACTACGCCCGGGTCACCAAGCGGCGGGTCTCGATCGAGTACGCCATGATGCGCGGCATCAACGACCAGGCCTGGCGCGCCGACCTGCTTGCCGACGTGCTCAACGGCTACGGCGACTGGGGCTGGGTGCACGTCAACCTGATCCCGCTCAACCCCACCCCGGGCTCGAAGTGGACCGCCTCCGACCCCGCGGACGAGCGCGAGTTCGTCCGCCGGCTCGAGGCCAAGGGCGTGCCCACCACGGTCCGCGACACCCGCGGCTCCGAGATCGACGGGGCCTGCGGCCAGCTCGCCGCCACGGAGTAACCCGCCGAGGTGCCACTCCTTGTCGGCCGAGGTGCCACAGATTGCGAGCCGAGGTTCCGGCTCCGGTCGTACGCCGCGCGGTCACGGTAGCCCGCCGCGCGTGAGCCCGGCGGCCCCTGCTCACGCGGCGTCACTCCCGCGCCCGTCGCCCGGATCGTGAAGTCCGACGAGGCGACCGCGATCGGGACCGACGACCACGTGCTCGTACGGTTCCCGCCCGTCTCCAGCACCAGCTCGAGCTGGTTCGCTCCACGCCGGCCGGCGACGTGGCGGAAGCCCACGACGCCGCGGCCGTCGGCCACCGAGGTGCGCGGGGCGGCACCGCGGCGCCGAGGTTGGCTCAGCACCCAGGTGCCGTCGGCCCAGACCTCCGTCTTCTCACGAACCGCGACCCCGCGAGCAACCATCATTGGCACCTCGGCTCGCAATGAGTGGAACCTCGGCTCGCAATGTGTGGAACCTCGGCTAGCGCACGCCCCAGGAGTACGTCTGCTTGCGCAGGCCGAGGTACATGAAGGTCTCGGTGCCGCTGACACCGTCGATGGCGCGGATCTTGCCGGAGATGAGCTCGAGCAGGTGGTCGTCGGACTCGCAGACGATCTCGGCCAGGACGTCGTAGCGGCCGGCGGTGACCACGACATAGTCCACCGCGTCGAGTGCGGCGACGAGTGCGGCGACGGGCTCGATCGGTCCTTCGACGTTGATCCCGACCATCGCCTGGCGGGCGAACCCGAGCTGGAGCGGGTCGGTGACGGCCACGATCTGCACCACGCCCGACTCGACGAGGCGGTGCACCCGCTGGCGCACGGCGGCCTCGGAGAGCCCGACGCTCTTGCCGATCGCGGCGAAGGAGCGCCGACCGTCGTTCTGGAGCTCGGCGATGATCGCCTTGGCGGTCGCGTCGAGGGGCGCCGGGAGCGGCGTCGCGCTGGTCATGGCAGCACGCTACCGGGTGAGCAGCACCGCCGAATCCGTTGCTGTCCGGTTACGTCTCGACTCGATCGCTTGTGACCTGGCGCGCATCGTGTGACGATCCGTAGGAATCCCAGACCCCCGCGAAGGAGCCGCATGCCAGACCAGCTGCCCGCACGGCGCTCGACCTTCTCCCGCCGCGGAGTCCTGACGGCAGGCGGGGTCGCCGCCTTCGCCGGGCTGAGCGCAGCCGCGCTCGACCTGCCCTTCTTCGGGGTCGCCGGCGCTGCCCAGGACCCGATGACGTGTCGGGCCACCGACGTCTCGGCGAGCCAGCGACAGATGATCATCTCCAACTGGACCGGCTACATCGACCCGCGCAAGAAGCCGAGCTCGACCCTGGCCACCTTCACCCGCGACACCGGCATCGAGGTCGACTACAACGTCGACGTCAACGACAACGCGGAGTTCTACGCCAAGGTCAAGAACCAGCTCGGCTCCTGCGACCCGATCGAGCGCGACCTGATCGTGCTGACCGACTGGATGGCTGCGCGGATGATCGGCCTGGGCTGGGTCCAGCCCCTCGAGGCCAAGGCCGTGCCCAACCTGCGCGAGAACTTGATCAAGGGCCTGCGCGACAAGCCGTGGGACCCCGACCTGACCTATCACGCACCCTGGCAGAGCGGGCTCACCGGCATCGCCTACAACGCCGCCCAGGTCGACGAGGTGGGCTCCTTCGAGGACCTGATCACCCGCCCCGACCTCAAGGGGCGCGTCACGCTGCTGACCGAGATGTACGACACGATGGGCTTCATGCTCAAGGTCACCGGCGGGGACCCGGGGGACTTCACCGCCGACGACTGGGGCAACGCGATCGACCGGCTGCGCCAGGTCATCTCCGACGGCCAGCTGCGCAGCTTCGCCGGCAACAACTACCTCCAGGAGCTCTCCGCCGGCAACACGGTGGCCTGCGAGGCGTGGTCCGGCGACGTGCTGCAGGCCCAGCTCGACAACCCCGACATCAAGTTCGTGGCGCCGGAGGAGGGACTGAGCCTGTGGAGCGACAACATGCTCGTGCCCAACCAGGCGACGCACCAGGCCAACGCCGAGGCCTGGATCGACTACTACTACGACCCGCAGGTGGCCGCGAAGCTCGCCGCCTGGGTGAACTACATCTGTCCCGTCGAGGGGGCCCAGCAGGCGATGGAGAAGATCGACCCCAGCCTCGCCGAGAACCCGCTCGTCTTCCCCGACGACGAGCTGCTCCGGACGACGTGGGACTTCAAGGCGCTCGACGACCGTGAGCAGTCCAGCTACGAGAGGGAGTGGGCCGATGTCACGACTGGCTGAGGACGGCGTGGCGGCGCAGGCACCGTCCGGCCGCGACGGGCGCGGGCGCGGGGACGACGACGCGGCCTACGACGGGCTGCGGATGCGTGCGCTGACCAAGTCGTTCGGCTCCTACACCGCCGTGAGCGAGCTCGACCTCGACGTCCCGCGGGGCAGCTTCTTCGCGCTGCTCGGCCCCTCGGGGTGCGGCAAGACCACCACCCTGAGGATGGTGGCCGGCCTCGAGCAGCCCACCTCGGGCACGATCACGCTCGCCGGGCAGGACATCACCCGCTCCAAGCCCTACCGCCGCCCGGTCAACACGGTCTTCCAGTCCTACGCGCTCTTCCCGCACCTCGACGTCGCCGAGAACGTCGCCTTCGGCCTGCGCCGCCGCAAGGTCAGCGACGTCGACGCCCAGGTCGAGGCGATGCTCGAGCTGGTGGAGCTCGAGAGCCAGGCCAGCAAGAAGCCGGCCCAGCTCTCCGGCGGCCAGCAGCAGCGTGTCGCCCTGGCCCGCGCGCTCATCAACCGCCCCGAGGTGCTGCTGCTCGACGAGCCGCTGGGCGCGCTCGACCTCAAGCTGCGCCGTGCGATGCAGATCGAGGTCAAGCGGATCCAGACCGAGGTCGGCCTGACCTTCGTCCATGTCACCCACGACCAGGAGGAGGCCATGACCATGGCCGACACCGTCGCGGTGATGAACGCCGGCATCGTGGAGCAGATGGGCGCACCCGCCGAGCTCTACGAGAACCCCCGCTCGACCTTCGTGGCCAACTTCCTGGGCCAGTCCAACCTGATCGCGGGCACGGTCCAGCGCCGCGACGCCGACCTGGTCACCATCGACATGCAGGGCATCGGCGTCAGCGTGCCCGCGTCGCGCTCGCACTGCGACGGGGACCGGGCCTGGGTCGGGATCCGACCCGAGAAGGTGCTCATCGGGGCCGAGCGGGAGGAGCTCGACGCGCCCGGCAACACGATCCCGGGCGGTGTCGTCTCCGACGTCTCCTTCGTCGGGGTCAGCACCCAGTACCTGGTCCGGATGCCCTGGGGCCAGGAGCTCCAGGTCTTCGCCCAGAACACCGGCCGCCAGCGGATGTTCGCCCACGGCGAGCGGGTCGTGCTGTCCTGGCGCCCGGAGTACGCGTTCCTGCTCGACCAGTCCCAGGACGCCGCCGCCGGCGCCGACCGCGAGGGCGCGTGAGCACCACACGGCGCGGCGCGAAGGTCGGCTACCTGCTGCTGGCGCCGGCCGCGGCCTGGCTGCTGCTCTTCTTCGTCGTCCCGTTCTACTCACTGGTCGCGACGAGCCTGTTCGACCCGTCCGGCTCGGACTTCCGCGGCTACGAGATGACGTACGCCTTCGGGAACTACCTCGACGTCGTCGAGGCCTACTGGGGACCCCTGCTGCGGGCCCTGGCGTACGGCGCGACCGCTACCGCCGCGTGCCTGGTGCTGGGCTACGTCCTCGCCTACGCGATCGCCTTCAAGGCCGGCCGCTGGAAGAACCTGCTCCTGGTGCTGGTGATCGCCCCGTTCTTCACCAGCTTCCTGATCCGCACGCTCAGCTGGAAGCTGATCCTGGCCGACGACGGATTCATCGTGAACACGCTCCAGGTGCTGCACGTGCTCGGCTCGGACGGACGCCTGCTCGCGACGCCGTTCGCGGTCATCGCCGGGCTGACCTACAACTTCCTGCCGTTCATGGTCCTGCCGCTCTACGCCAGCCTGGACAAGGTGGACCCCCGCCTGATCGAGGCGGCCGGGGACCTCTACGCCTCGCCGTTCGCCGGCTTCTTCAAGGTCACCTGGCGTCTGTCCCTGCCCGGCGTCGTGTCCGGGACGCTGCTGACCTTCATCCCGGCGGCCGGTGACTACATCAACGCCGAGCTGCTCGGCTCGACGAACAACCGCGTGATCGGCAACGTCATCCAGTCGCAGTTCACCGACGCCAACAACCTGCCCGTCGCGGCCGCGCTGTCGGTCCTGCTCTCGGTGCTGATCGTGGCCATGGTGCTCGTCTACGTCCGGCGCGCCGGCACCGAGGAGCTGTTGTGAGCACCACGACGCGGGCCCCCGGTGCCCCCGAGAAGCACAGGGCGAGACCGCAGGCGCGGCGTACGTCGCCGGTGGCGTGGGTGCGCGAGAACCTGGTGCTGCTGCTCGGGCTCGCCGTGCTCGTCTACACGTTCGTGCCGATCGCGGTCGTCGTGCTGATGAGCTTCAACGACCCGGCCTCGCGCCTGGTCTACAGCTTCGACGGGTTCACCCTGCACAACTGGCTCAATCCGTGCGAGGACCCCGACCTGTGCCGCGCCCTGGGGGTCAGCATCCGCATCGGCGCCCTCGCGACCGCCGGGTCGACCGTGCTGGGCACGCTGGCGGCGTTCGCGCTGGTGCGGCACAGCTTCCGGGGCCGCTCGACCTCGAACCTGCTGATCTTCCTGCCCATGGCCACCCCGGAGGTGGTGCTGGGCTCCTCGCTGCTCGCCCTCTTCGTGGCCTCGGGGTTCGCCGGGCAGCTGGGGTTCTTCACGATCCTCATCGCCCACATCATGTTCTGCCTGTCCTTCGTGGTCGTCACCGTCCGCGCCCGGCTCGCGGGGATGGACGACAACCTCGAGCAGGCCGCGATGGACCTGTACGCCACGCCGGCGCAGACCTTCTGGAGGGTCACCTTCCCGCTCGTCCTGCCGGGCATCGCCGCGGCTGCGCTGCTGAGCTTCTCGCTGTCCTTCGACGACTTCATCGTCACCAACCTCAACTCCGGCAACACCACCACCTTCCCGATGTACGTCTGGGGGGTGAGCCGGGTCGGGATCCCGATGCAGGTCAACGTGATCGGCACCCTGATGTTCGCGATCTCGATCCTGGTCGTGGTCGGGGTCGAGCTGCGCAACCGACGACGGACGAGCGGCGGTGGCTGAGCAGGCAGCGCGGCGCACGACGGACAGCCTCGCGGACGCCGCGCCGAGACCGTTCTGGCTCGACGACCCCGACCGGCCAGCCCCCCTCCCGCCGCTGCTCGACGACGTGCACGCCGACCTCGTCGTCGTCGGGGGCGGCTACACAGGACTCTGGACCGCCCTGCGTGCCCTCGAGCGGGAGCCGGGTTGCTCGGTCGTCCTGCTCGAGGCAGGGGCCTGCGGCCACGAGGCCAGTGGGCGCAACGGGGGGTTCGCCGCGGCCAGCCTGACCCACGGCTTCGGCAACGGGCTGCAGCGCTGGCCGGAGGAGCTCGACGTCCTGGACCGGCTCGGCGCGGAGAACCTCACCGCGATCGGCGAGAGCATCGCCCGCTACGGCATCGACTGCGGCTTCACCCGCTCCGGGGAGCTGACCGCCGCGACGTCGCCGCACCAGGGCGAGGAGCTGGCCGCACTGGGTGAGGCGATGCGCGCGGCAGGTCACGACGTCGTGACGCTGTCGGCCGAGGAGACGCGCAAGCACGTCGACTCACCGACGTACGTCGCCGGCCTGCTGGACCGCGAGGGCACCGCGCTCCTCGAGCCGGCCCGGCTCGCGTGGGGCCTGCGGGCGGCGTGCCTGGCCGCCGGCGCCCGGATCTTCGAGGGGACGCCGGCCGTCGGACTGGAGCGTGACGGTGCCGGGGTGCGCGTGCGCACGGCCCGCGGCGCCGTCGTGGCCCGGCACGCCGCGCTCGCCACCAACGCGTTCCCCTCCCTGCTGCGCCGGCTGCGTCCCATGACGGTCCCGGTCTACGACCACGTGCTGATGACCGAGCCGCTGACGACCGAGCAGCTCGACTCGATCGGCTGGGCCGGGCGCGAGGGCCTGGCCGACGCCGGGAACCTGTTCCACTACGCGCGGCTGACCCGCGACGACCGGCTCCTGTGGGGAGGCTACGACGCCGTCTACCACTGGCGCGGGCGCATCGACCGCTCGCTCGAGCAGGGACCCACCCATGCGCTGCTCGCCGACCAGCTCGTCGAGACCTTCCCCGGGCTCGCCGAGGTGCGCTTCAGTCACCGCTGGGGCGGCGTCATCGACACCTGCACCCGGTTCTCGGCGTTCTTCGGCACAGCGCTCGGCGGTCGGGTCGGCTACGCGGTGGGCTATACCGGGCTGGGTGTCGCCGCATCCCGGTTCGGTGCCGACGTCGTGCTCGACCTCCTGAGGGGGGAGGAGTCCCGACGGACGTCGCTGCGGATGGTGCGCGAGCGACCCCTTCCCTTCCCGCCCGAGCCCGTGCGCTGGGCAGGGATCACGGCGACCCGCCACGCGCTCGCGTCCGCCGACCGGAACGGCGGTCGGCGCAACTGGTGGTTGCGCGCGCTCGACCGGACCGGTCTCGGCTTCGACTCCTGACCCGCGGCAGGGTGTCGCGGGGCGGGGTCGGGCCGGATTCGCCCATTCGCCGGACAGCACGGCGTCACGCCCGGCATGCTCGTCGACCACGGGGTTGCCTGCACGCGGGTCGCCCGACGTCCGTCGACGGGCCCAGCAGGGTCGGAGGTTGCAAGGATCATGGCTGCAGTGCTCTCGCGTCTGCTCATCGGTGTGCTCGGGCTCGTGCTCGGGGGCGCCCTGGGCGTGACCGCCACGCTCCGGACCGACCCGACCCCCTTCACCCAGGCCGACATCGACCGTGCGGCCTCCGACTCGACGAACGCCGCGGCGTCCGACCAGGCCGCCGAGGACACCGGCGTCGCCGTCGAGCTGGACTCGGCCCAGACCCGCCTGACCCGCATGCAGCACAGCAGCGAAGCCACGCGCGCCGACCTCGAGAAGGCCGAGGCCGAGGTCGCCGATCTCGAGAAGCAGGTCGCCAGCCTGCGCGCCGAGGCCGCGGCCGCCACCCAGGCCGAGCGGGTCCGCAGGTCCGAGGAACGGACCCTCGCCGCGCAGGCCACCGACGTCACGGGCACCGTGACGACCAGCGTCCTGCTCGGTCAGCGCTTCAAGCCGTGGCCGACCGACTGCGTCTCGACCGCCGCGCGCGTCTCCGTGCGCATCGTCGATGCCGACGGCACCCTCCTGACGACCTCGCCGCTGATCGACTCGACGGTGACCAAGCGCTCGGTGGAGGGTGACGTGCTCACGCTGACCTGCACGTCGACCTACGAGGCGACCCTGCCCGCGCCTGCTTCGGAGACCTACGGGTTCTTCGCCGTCGACATCGCCTCCGTCGACCAGCCGCTCGGCAAGGCGGAGGCCGCCGCCGACGAGGTCGCCGACGGCGCTGCGCCCGACCTGTCGGTCAAGATCTGCCCCGGCTGCTGAGCAGGCGCCCACGCTGGCAGGTCCGCCGCGCTCACGCCCCTCTCAGAGCAGCGAGCCGGCCTTGTCGAGCACGACACGCAGGATCTGCTCCATCTCGTCGAAGTGCGACTGGTCGCAGACCAGGGGGGGAGCGAGCTGGACGACCGGGTCCCCGCGATCGTCGGCGCGGCAGTAGAGGCCCTCGGCGAAGAGCTGCTTGGACACGAAGCCGTAGAGCAGCTTCTCGCACTCCTCGCTCGTGAAGGACTCCTTGGTGGTCTTGTCCTTGACCAGCTCGATGCCGTAGAAGAACCCGTCGCCACGGACGTCGCCGACGATCGGCAGGTCCTTGAGCCGCTCCAGGGTCGAGCGCAGCGCGGGCTCCTGGGCGCGTACGTGCTCCAGGACGCCCTCGTTCTCGAAGATGTCGAGGTTGGCCAGCGCGACCGCGGTCGAGACGGGGTGTCCGCCGAAGGTGTAGCCGTGGGCGAAGGAGACCTTGTCGGCCAGGAACGGCTCCATCAACCGGTCGGAGGCGATCATCGCGCCGAGCGGGGCGTAGCCCGAGGTGATGCCCTTGGCGCAGGTGATCATGTCGGGGACGTAGTCGTAGCGTTCGGCGCCGAAGAAGTGGCCGAGCCGGCCGAAGGCGCAGATGACCTCGTCGGAGACCAGCAGCACGTCGTGCCGGTCGCAGATCTCGCGGACCCGCTGGAAGTAGCCAGGGGGCGGCGGGAAGCAGCCGCCGGCGTTCTGCACCGGCTCCAGGAAGACCGCTGCGACGGTGTCGGCACCCTCGTTCTCGATGGCGATCTCGATCTGGTCGGCGGCCCAGCGGCCGAACGCCTCGGGGTCGGTGCCGTCGAGGAACCCGCCGGTGATCTCCGCGGCACGGTAGACGTTGGTGTTGGGCACCCGGAACGTCGAGGGCACGAGCGGCTCGAACTGCTGCTTGAGCAGCGGCAGGCCGGTGATCGACAGGGCGCCCTGCGTGGTGCCGTGGTAGGCGATCGCGCGACTGATGACCTTGTGCTTCATCGGCTTGCCGACGAGCTTGAAGTAGTTCTTGGCCAGCTTCCACGCCGTCTCGACGGCCTCACCGCCACCGGAGGTGAAGAACACGCGGTTCAGGTCACCGGGGGCGTAGCCCGCGACCCGCTCCGCGAGCTCGATGGCACTCGGGTGCGCGTAGGACCACAGCGGCATGAAGGCGAGCTCCCGGGCCTGCTTGGCCGCGGCCTCGGCGAGCTCGGCCCGTCCGTGGCCGAGCTGGCTGACGAACAGCCCCGCGAGCCCGTCCAGGTAGCGCTTGCCCTGGGCGTCGTAGAGGTAGGCGCCCTCGCCCTTGACCATCACCGGCACGTCGGAGTGCTCGAACTGCCCGTGGCGGGTGAAGTGCATCCACAGGTGGTCCTTGGCGGCCTGCTGCTGGTGCTCATAGTCCATACGCCCATATTGCGCGCCGGAGGGTGGCCCTGGCAAGCGGATCCGTGCCCTGAGACGTTCTGGAGTGCCGAGATCGGCCGTCAGGGCGCCGTCGTCCGACGGCCGGGCGCGATGACATACTGCGGGTCATGCCCGACCTGGTGCTCCGCGGGGGGCAGCTCTTCGACGGCCTCCACCACCGGGGTCCCGCGACGGTGGTCGTCCGCGACGGTCGCGTGCTCGCGGTCACCGGTCCCGAGGAGCCCGCGGATCGCCGCTGGACGGCGGACGCGGAGGTCCTCGACCTCGACGGCGGCCTGCTCCTGCCCGGCTTCGTGGACGCCCACGTCCACGCCGTGCAGGGGGGCCTGGAGCGGATCCGCTGCGACCTCACCGGCGAGCGGGACCGGGCCGGGTTCGTGGGCGCCGTCGGCCGGCACGCCGCGGCCCACCCCGGGGACCCCTGGGTGCTGGGCGGTGGCTGGGCGATGGCGGCCTTCCCCGGCGGCACGCCGACCGCCGCCGACCTCGACGCCGTCGTCGCGGACCGGCCGGTGTTCCTGCCCAACCGCGACCACCACGGCGCCTGGGTCAACACCCGCGCCCTGGAGCTCGCCGGCATCGACGAGCGCACGCCCGATCCCGAGCACGGCCGGATCGAGCGCGACGAGCGCGGCCGGCCGACCGGAACCCTGCACGAGGCCGCGATGGGCCTCGTCTCCCGGATCGTCCCGCCGACGACCGCGGGGGAGTACGACGCCGCGCTGCTCGCCGGACAGGCCTACCTGCACTCGCTCGGCGTCACCGGCTGGCAGGACGCCATCGTCGGCGACTACGCCGGCGTCGACGACCCCGGGCCGGCGTACGTGCGGGCCGCGACGCGCGGTGACCTCACGGCGTACGTCGTCGGCGCGCTGTGGTGGGACCGCGACCGCGGCCTCGAGCAGGTGGCCGACCTCCTGGCCCGGCGAGCGTCGCTGAGCGTCGGGAGGTTCCGGGCGACCAGTGTGAAGGTGATGCAGGACGGGGTCGCCGAGAACGGCACGGCGGCTCTCGACGAGCCGTACGTGGACCGGTGCGGACACGGCGCGGCGTCTGGTCGCGGGCACTCCTTCGTCGACCCGGGGGTGCTGCGCGAGGCCGTCGCTGCGCTGGACGCCGAGGGCTTCCAGGTGCACGTGCACGCGATCGGCGACCGCGGGGTGCGCGAGACGCTGGACGCGTTCGCGGGCCTGCCGTCGGCCCGCCGCGGGATGGGCCGCCACCACGTCGCCCACCTCCAGCTGATCCGGCCCGAGGACCGCATCCGCTTCGCCACGCTCGGGGTCGCGGCCAACATGCAGGCTCTGTGGGCCTGCCTCGACGACCAGATGGTCGAGCTGACCCTGCCCGTGCTGGGCGAGGACCGTGGGCGCTGGCAGTACCCCTTCGCCGACCTGCACCGTGCGGGGACGCGGCTCGTGGCCGGCAGCGACTGGCCCGTGAGCACCCCGAACCCGCTCGAGGCGGTGCACACCGCGGTCAGCCGGACCTCCTGGGGCGAGCACGGCCGCGGGGGGACCGAGCCGTTCCTGCCCGAGCAGGCCCTCGACCTGACGACCGCGCTCGCGGCGTACACCTCGGGGAGTGCGTGGATCAACCACCGCGAGCACGAGGTCGGCACGATCGCGCCCGGGATGCTGGCCGACCTCGCCGTGCTCGACCGCGACCCGTTCGGCGGGCCGCCGGAGGACATCGGGGCCGCGCAGGTCGTCGGGACCTGGGTCGAGGGCCGCCGGGTCCACGGCTGAGACGCCCCCGAACCGGCTACCCGCCCGTCTCGAGCCACCAGCGGCCGAGGAGCCTCCCGCGCACGTCGACCGGCAGGCGCAGGTCGACGACCGTCATACGAGACGTGGAGACGTCACCACGGTTCGTCTGACGTTGTCCGGCTTGCGGCCGAGCTTCTCCCGGAGTCGGCCACCTCCGGGGGTCGGGCAGCGGGTCGGACATCGCGTCCTCCGTCGGTGCCGACCGTCGTCGTGTCCCCTCCTGTCGCCACGACCTCCACCTGGGGCGCGTAGAGCGCCATCGCGGCGAGCGCCTGCTCGTGGGCCTGCGTCGACGACCCGGCGCAGGCGGCCGACTCGACCCGGACCCAGGCTCCGGCGTCGGCGGCGGCCAGGGCGGTGGAGAGCACGCAGCAGTCGGTGGAGACGCCGCACAGCACCAGGTCGGTGGCGCCGCCGGTGGCGGCGAGCAGGTCCTCGCCCCACTTGCCCATCGTCGGTCGGCTCACCACGGGCGCCCCGCTCGCCGGTCCGACCGGCAGCCCGGGCACGAGGTCCCACGGGTGAGCGGTCGTGGGGTCGAGCGCGAACGACCACTGCTGGTAGTAGTCGACCCACGAGCCCCACGGCTGGGCCGGGGGGACGAACCGGGTCAGCACCGTGCGTCCCGGGTGTGCAGCCACGAGCTCGCCGACCCGCGGCAGCACGTCGGCGAACCCGGGCACCTGCCAGGGGCTGCCCTCGTCGGCGAAGACGTGCTGGAGGTCGATCACGACCAGCCAGGGCTCGCTTCCCCTGGCCGGGCGGGGGTCGACCACGGGCTCAGCGACCCTCGGACCGGGCCACGGCGCCGCGCTGGGTGAGCAGGTAACCGACGAACCCGACGACCAGCGCGACCAGCACGCCGATCGCAGCACCAGCCCACTCGCCGCCCTTCCCACCGAAGGGGCCCATCAGGTAGCCCTGCCACGACAGCCAGCCCGCGTAGGTGTTGGTGACCAGCCCCCAGCCGAGCGCCGTGCCGGCGGCGAACACGCCGAGCGTCGGCCAGCGCCACGCGCCGTACGGGCCCCGGGGGTCGGCCAGCGCCACCGGGTCGTAGTCGCGCCTGCGCAGCGCGATGTCGGCCAGCATGACGCCGGCCCACGCCGAGATCGGGACGCCGAGGGTGATCAGGAAGCCCTGGAACTGTCCGAAGAAGTCGGCGCCGAAGAAGAGCACGTAGACCGCGCCCAGCACCATCAGGACCCCGTCGACACCGGCGGCGACGGGGCGGGAGGCCGGCAGACCGAGAGCCAGCAGCGACAGGCCGGAGGAGTAGATGTCGAGCAGCGCCCCGCCGACCAGGCCGAGGACGACGACGACCACGAACGGCACGAGGAACCAGGTCGGCAGGAGCGAGGCCAGGGCCCCGATCGGGTCGGCGCCGATCGCGTCGCCCAGACCCGGGTCGGAGCCGGCGAGCAGCAGACCCAGCCCGATCAGCACCAGGTTGGCGACCGAGAGACCGGCGGTGGTCCATCCAGCGACCCCGGCCGAGGACGCCGTACGGGGCAGGTAGCGGGAGTAGTCGGCGGCGGCGTTGACCCAGCCCAGGCCGGTCGCGGTCGCGACCAGGACGACCGCTCCGACGACGCCGGCGGTGGACCCCGAGGGGAGCGAGCCGACGGCCCGGAGGTCGATCTGGTCGACGACGAGGGCAAGGTAGACCACGGACAGGGCGACACCGACGTAGGTGATCCACGTCTGGACCCGCATGATCACCTCGAACCCGAGGACTCCGCCGGTCACGATCAGCACCACGACCACCACCAGCGCGAGGGCCAGGGTGATGTCGCCGCCCCCGACCCCGAGCTCGCGGAAGACGGTGGCCGTCGCCAGGGCGGCCAGGGAGGTCAGCACGGTCTCCCAGCCGAGGGTGAGCAGCCACGACACCGCCGAGGGCACCCGGTTGCCCTGCACCCCGAAGGCGGCGCGCGAGAGCACGAGCGTGGGGGCGGAGCCCCGCTTGCCGGCGGTGGCGATCAGCCCGGCCAGGACGCCGGCACCGACGATGCCGATCACCGAGGCCACCAGGGCCTGGACGGCGCTGATGCCGTAGGACAGGGCGAAGGCGCCGTAGCTGATCCCGAAGACCGAGATCGAGGCAGCCGTCCAGGGCCAGAAGAGGTCGCGAGGGCGTCCCTTGCGCTCGGACTCCGCGATCACGTTGATGCCGTTGAGCTCGACGCGACCCGCGCTGCTCCCGGTCTCCCGCTCCGTGCTGGTCATCCGCGCCGTTTCGTCTCAGGGGGTGATGGCGGCTCCGAAGACGTCCTGGTCGAGGCCGCCCGCATCCGCACACGTGTCGGGCCCGAACGTACCGTCCGCACCTCGCTGGCGGCACTGCTGGACGTCGAACCCGGTCCCGCCGGCGTGACGCGGGTCGTCACCGGGCACCACCTGACGGGTGTCGGTCCAGACCCCGAAGGCGCGCCCGCCCACGCTCGTGACGTAGTTGTAGTCGCCGTGGAAGGGCACCTGCCGGTCGCCGAACATCTCGTAGCTCGGCATCTGGGTCGTCGCGGAGAGCCGGGTGGTGCTCCAGCTGGTGCCGCCGTTCGTCGACGTGGCGCCGTAGGTGTCCAGGCCCGGGGTCGCCGTGTGGAACCCCGCGCCGTCGATCGAGGCCTCGTTGCCGGGCGGGCGCTGGACGCTGTACGCCATGTCGTTGCGGCTGTCGTGCCACACCGCGAAGAGACGGCCGCCGTCGGCGTTGATGTCGGGGAAGAGCTGGTGGCCGCGGGGCACGGCGGAGATCCGGGTCGCGGCGCTCCAGGTGCGGGCACCGTCGGTGGTGCGCTGGAAGTAGATGGCACCTCGGCCGACCTGGAGGGTCCCGTCGGGCGCGACCGGCGCCGTGTTGTAGGTCGAGGTCGAGGCGACGGTGGTGCCGGGCACGATCGCGTCGTAGGTGAGGTAGACGGTGCGCGGGTCGCCGGTGGGGTCCGCGGTGATGTGCGGCTGGGTGTCGTGCCGGAAGAACGTGTAGCCGCTGGTGCACGCGAATGGCCCGGACCCGCAGTCGCGGGAGTCACCCGCCGACGCCTCACCCACCTCGGACTCGGGCCCATCGGCGTTCTCGAAGGCCTGGTCGTGCGCCTCGGCGGCCTCGGCCGGGTCGCCGGCGGAGTCCGCGGCGTCGAAGCCCGCGAAGTCGGCGGCGACCCGGGGCTTGGTGAAGGAGCGACCACCGTCGCTGGAGTGCACGATCAGTGCGGCGTCGCGCCCCGCGCTGCCATGACCGGCGACGCCGTTCCAGGCCACGAAGACGGAGCCGTCGCTGGTCACCGCGATGTCGGCGAACTGGTTGCCCGGCGACCCGTCCGAGACCTTCATGGGGTTGCTGAAGGTCGCGCCGTGGTCGGTCGAGCGTGCGAAGAGGATTGCGTTGTTGCCTTGACCCTGGAAGACGCTCCAGGCCACGTAGACGTTGCCGCTGTAGGCGCTGGCGGACCGGTCGACCTCGATCGAGGTCTTGTCGTTGAACTTCCCCCGCAGCGCGGACGTGCCCCTGGCGACGACGCGCGTACGCACGTAGTGCCCGCCGTGCTGGTCGTAGGTCGCCACCCACACGCTGCCGTACTGCGGCTTCGCGCGGTTGAAGGCGTTGCCCATGTAGAACACGCGGCCCTGGGTGTCCCAGGCCTGCACGGGGTCTCCAGCGTTGTGGATCCCAGCCTGCTGCAGGGGGCTGGCCTTGCCCTCAGGCGAGTTGTCGGTCGGGTAGCCGGGCAGGAGCGAGTCCACCCACGACGTGCCCCCGTCGGTGGAGCGGTAGAAGCCCGTCCACGTGCCGCCGGCGCCGGGGACCGTGCAGTAGTCGTTGGAGCCGGCGACGATGGTCGAGGGTCGCGTCGGGTCCATCGCGGCCGAGGGCTCGTTCTGCTGGCGGCGGTTGGCGCCGCACAGTGCGATCGCGTCGCCGGGGGTGACGGGGGCGCCGTTGGCCTTGACGTACGGGGCATCGACGGTGACCGCGGTGTCGGACCCGGCCGTGGCTCCGAGTGCCGCTGGCCCGGCCGGGGCGAAGGAGAGCCCTGCCGCAGCGGCCATGGTCAACGCGGTGACGAGGACACGCATGGTGGGCTCCGCTCGATCGATGATGGACTCAGCAACCTAGGCCTGTCCGGCGGCGTCGACCAGGGGCAAGGGAGACTTTCCGCACCACGAAGTTTGTGCGGCGTGTCGCCACGGATTCGGTTGCGGATCAGCCCCTGCGCTACCTGTTCCGTCGTTTGCTGTTCTACGCTGACGCCATGGCAGACCAGAGGTTCCGCAACGTCGTCAACGGCGAGCTCGTCGACTCGGTCTCGGGGGAGACCTACGACGTGCTCGACCCCACCACCGGCGAGGTCTACGCGCAGGCGCCGCGGTCGGGCGCCGAGGACGTCGATCGCGCCTTCCGCGCCGCCGAGGCCGCGTTCGAGACCTGGGGCGAGACCACCCCGGCCGAGCGCCAGCTCGCGATGCTCAAGATCGCCGACGCGCTCGAGCGTCGCGCGGAGGAGTTCGTGACGGTCGAGAGCAAGGACACCGGCAAGCCGCTGGGGTTCACGACGAGCGAGGAGCTGCCGCCTGCGATCGACCAGCTGCGCTTCTTCGCCGGCGCCGCACGGGTCCTCGAGGGCAAGTCGGGCGGGGAGTACCTCAAGGACCACACCTCCTTCGTCCGTCGCGAGCCGATCGGTGTCGTCGGGCAGGTGACCCCGTGGAACTACCCGCTGATGATGATGGTCTGGAAGATCGGCCCGGCGCTCGCCGCTGGCAACGCGGTGGTGCTCAAGCCCAGCGACACCACGCCCGCCTCGACGACGCTCTTCGCCGAGCTGTGCCAGGAGTTCCTGCCGCCCGGCGTCTTCAACGTCGTCACCGGTGACCGCGACACGGGACGCGCGCTCGTCGAGCACCCGACCCCGCAGCTGGTCGCGATCACCGGATCGGTGCGCGCGGGCATGGAGGTGGCGCGCTCGGGCGCTGACCGGCTCAAGCGGGTGCACCTGGAGCTCGGTGGCAAGGCTCCGGTCATCGTCTTCGACGACGCCGACGTCGCCGCGGCCGCCGAGGGCATCGCCGGCGCCGGGTACTTCAACGCCGGCCAGGACTGCACCGCAGCCACCCGGGTGCTCGCCGGTCCGGGCGTGCATGACGACTTCGTCGCGGCGCTGGCCGAGCAGGCCAGGGCGACCCGCACCGGGATGCCCGACGACGAGGACGTGCTCTACGGCCCGCTCAACAACGCCGACCAGCTCGACCGGGTCTCCGGCATGGTCGACCGTCTGCCCGACCATGCCCGGGTCGACGCCGGTGGCCGGCGCCAGGGCGAGGCCGGCTACTTCTACGAGCCGACCGTGCTCTCCGGGCTGCGCCAGGACGACGAGCAGGTGCAGGACGAGATCTTCGGCCCGGTCATCACCGTGCAGCGCTTCTCCGACGAGGCGGAGGCGCTGCGCTGGGCCAACGGCGTGCAGTACGGCCTGGCCTCCAGCGTGTGGACCAGGGACCACGGCCGGGCGATGCGGATGGCCAAGCGCCTCGACTTCGGTGCCGTCTGGATCAACACCCACATCCCGATCGTCGCCGAGATGCCGCACGGTGGCTTCAAGCACTCCGGCTACGGCAAGGACCTCTCGATGTACGGCCTCGAGGACTACACCAGGATCAAGCACGTCATGTCCTACATCGGCGAGTGAGGAGCACCCCGTGAAGATCCTGCTGGTCGGCGCCGGCGGCGTCGGCGCCGCGTTCGCGGCCATCGCGGCGCGCCGCGACTTCTACTCCACGATCGTGATCGCCGACTACGACGGGGTGAAGGCGCAGCGAGCGGCCGAGGCCGACCCGCGCTTCGTCGGCGCGCGCATCGATGCCTCGGACGCCGAGGCCGTCGCGGCGCTGTGTCGTGAGCACGCGGTCACCCACGTCATGAACGCCGTCGACCCGGTGTTCAACATGAGCATCTTCGACGGCGCGTACGCCGCCGGCGCGGACTACCTGGACATGGCGATGTCGCTCTCACGGCCGCACGCCTCGGCGCCGTACGAACGGGTCGGGGTGATGCTCGGCGACGAGCAGTTCGCGCGAGCCGCCGACTGGGAGGGCGCCGGCCGGCTCGCCCTGGTCGGGATCGGCGTCGAGCCCGGGCTCTCCGACGTCTTCGCCCGCTACGCCGCCGACCACCTCTTCTCCGAGATCGACGAGCTCGGGACCCGCGACGGGGCCAACCTCGTCGTCACCGACGCCGAGGGCCGTGAGATCTTCGCGCCGTCCTTCTCGATGTGGACCACGATCGAGGAGTGCCTCAACCCTCCGGTGGTCTACGACAGGGACCGTGTCGGCTCGGACGAGGCGCCCGGGGGCTGGTTCACCACGCCGCCGTTCAGCGAGCCCGAGGTCTTCGACTTCCCCGAGGGCATCGGCCCCGTCGAGTGCGTCAACGTCGAGCACGAGGAGGTGCTCCTGATGCCGCGCTGGGTCGACTGCCGGCGGGCCACCTTCAAGTACGGCCTCGGCGAGGAGTTCATCGGCATCCTCAAGGTGCTCCACACCCTGGGCCTCGACCGCACCGAGAAGGTCCGGGTCAAGGGCGTCGAGGTGTCCCCCCGCGACGTGGTCGCCGCCTGCCTGCCCGACCCGGCCACGATCGGGCCGCGGATGACCGGGAAGACCTGCGCCGGGTTGTGGGTCACGGGCACCGGCAAGGACGGCCGACCACGGTCGACGTACCTGTACCACGTGGTCGACAACGAGACGACGATGCGCGACTACGGTCACCAGTGCGTGGTCTGGCAGACCGCGCTCAACCCCGTGGTGGCGCTCGAGCTGCTCGCCACCGGCGTCTGGTCCGGCGCGGGCGTGCGCGGGCCGGAGAGCTTCGACGCCGTGCCGTTCCTGGACCTGCTCGCGGAGCACGGCAGCCCGTGGGGGCAGCAGGAGCTGCCGACGTAGGCCCTTCACGCACCAGGTGCGTGAAGCGGCGACGTCGACGGCTGTCGTGCTGTTGCAGCCACTCTTCCCGCGCTGTCGACGTTCGCCCGCCACGCTGTCGACCTGAACTCGGTGAGATGGGTCAGCAGCTCATCCGCGCTGTCAGCCGACACGTGATCACCGTCGAGCCCGCGAAGCCAGCGCAGGAGCTGGCGCCCGCCGACGAAGGCCACGCCGTCGATCTCGGCTCCGTCGGGAACGGTGTGCTGGGCAGGTCCCCAGAGAACGACGACCGGGGTGACACAGATCGAGCCGCCTCGTGCGCGGTGCGAGCCCCGCGTCCGTCTGGCCAGCGACGCGGTCATCGCCTCGGTCCGCAGCTTCATCGTGCGCGCACACCGGGCCATCTCGGCGTTGTCCTCCGGACGGACGCTGGTGCGCCACTTCGAGTCGATCGCGACGAGACCGCCGCTGCGGGTGACGACGACGTGGTCGATGTCACCGCGCTGCAGCGTGATGCTGTCGACCCAGCCCCAGATGGCGCGTCGGCGCCTGGCCCGCACCAGCTCGCTGCGCGTGTTCTCCTCCCCGAGTGCTCCGCGCAGATGATGCATCGCCTCCGCATCGTGGGCCAGGACCGCAAAGCTCAACGAGTGGAAGGCAGCGCCGCCGATCGCCACCTGCACTGCCCCGGCGACGTACCAACCCAGGGCGGTGTCGAGGAGGAAGGCGGTCGCGAAGATGGCAGACGTGGCCACGGCGACGGCGACAGACGATGCGATGACGAGGGACCGGTTCCGGGCCAACCATGCGTTGCGCCGGCGCCGCAGCTCTCGTCGTGGATAAGCGTCGAACCTTGACATGGACTCTCCTCGAGGCGGTGAGGACCAGAGCCAATCTCACCCGGCCGGCGACGTCAGGCGAATGGGCTCCGGTCCAGACAGCTGTCGGATCCAGGTCAGTCGTGATCGACCGGGCACCATCAAGCCGCAGTGCCTGCTCGTCCCGCACGCACGGCTCGCCGCCTGGCGAGGGCGCAACGCAGGAGGTAGGGCGGAGTCGGTGGGACCCAGCCGAGCTGGCGGCCCTGACCGAGGTCGTCGCGGGCGGCCCAGTGCTCGTGCACCTGGTCGTCGACGACACGCAGCCAGTGGGTCTGGCGGACGGCGAAGCTCTTCTGCGTCGGGGCCCAGACGGTGTCCACGGCTCCGGTCGCGTCGTACAGGACGAAGGGGCCCCACTGCTGGGCCCGCATGGTCGTGTCCACCACGACCAGCTCGCCCTCGGCGACGACGTGCTCGACCGTGTGCTCGATCCCCCGGAACGCGGCGCGCAGCCACAGTGCGCTCGCGTGGAACCCGCCCGGACCTCCGAGACGACACGCAGGCGGCTCCACGCCGCTCTCGTGGTTGACCGCGCCGGGGGCCACCACCTCCTGGAAGTCCGCGAGGTCGCCGTCGGCCATGATCGCGATGCTGCGGAGCGCGACACGCCGGCTGTCGTCGAGGGTGGAGGTCATGGAGGTCTCTTTCGATATGGTGGCACTGCAATGAATATGAGAGTGACAGGCCGTGCCTGACGATGTTGGGTCGACGACCCGACAGGTCACTCGCGAGCTCCTCGAGAGCGGGGGCTTCGCGTCGACGACCATCGCCGAGGTGGCCCGGCGTGCGGGTATCTCGGAGGAGAGCGTCTACCAGCGGTTCGGGAGCAAGGCGGCGCTGGTCAAGGAGGTCTTCGACGTCACGATCGCCGGCGACGATGCGCCGGTGCCGGTCGCGGACCGACCGGAGACGACCCGGATCCGGGAGGAGCCCGACGTCGCGCAGAAGCTGCACCTCTACGCCCAGGGCGCCGCACAACGGGCTCGTCGCTCGGCGAGGGTCCAGCTGGCGCTGCGCGACGGCGCGGGGTCCGACCGCGTCGTGGACGAGATCTGGCAGACGCTGCAGGCCGAGCGGCTCGCGGGGATGGCGATGTTCGCTGCACACCTCGTGAGCACCGGAGGGCTGCGCGAGGACCTCGGTGTCGAGCACGTCCGCGACGTGCTCTGGACGTGCGTCTCGGTCGAGGTCTACGACCTGTTCGTGCACCAGCGCGGCTGGAGCGTCGAGGCGTACGCCGACTGGCTCGCGCTCACCCTGGTGGTGTCGTTCACCGGACCGCCCGGCGCTCAGGCCGTCGAGCAGTCCGCGGAGGAGGCCGTGAGCCTTGCGCGCAGCACCTCGGACGGCACGGGGCGGCCGAAGAGGTAGCCCTGCCCCAGTCCGGGTCCGAGCGAGGACACGGCCCGGTGCTGGGCTGCGGTCTCGATGCCCTCCGCGACCCAGCCCATGCCGAGGTCGTGAGCCAGCCGGGTGACGGCGGACACGATGGCGTGGTCGCTGGGAGAGGTCACCATGCCCGTCACGAAGCTACGGTCGATCTTGATCTGCGTGACCGGGAATCGGCGCAGGTGGGTCAGGGAGGAGTACCCGGTGCCGAAGTCGTCGAGGCTGATCCCGAGACCGCGGTCACGCAGGACGACGAGCTGTCCGAGGGTGAGCTCGTCGGCGCCGAGCAGGGCGGACTCGGTGAGCTCGAGGCTCAGCAGGTGCTCGGGCAGCTTCGCCTGGCCGAGCGCGTCCAGCACCGTCTCGATGAGGTCGGGCCGGGACGCCTGGCAGGGCGAGACGTTGACCGAGAGACGCAGGTCGCGTCCGGTCTGCTCGCGCAGTCGCGCCAGCGTGCGGCAGCCTTCCTGCAGGACCCACGCGCCCATGGGGACGATCAGTCCGCTCTGCTCGGCCACGGCGATGAAGTCCGAGGGAGGGACGAGCACGCCGTGCTCGTCGATCAGGCGCACCAACGCCTCGACGCCGACGACGGTCGACGAGCCGAGCTCGACGATCGGCTGGTAGTGGACCCGGAAGCGGTCGTCGCTGAGCGCGGAGCGCAGGCTCAACTCGGTACGGCGGTAGTGCATGGTCTGGCGGTGCAGGAGGGGGCCGTAGGTCTGGCTCCGGTTCTTGCCCAGGCTCTTGGCCCGGTACATCGCCGCATCGGCCTGCTGCACCGGCGTCAGCGGGTCGTGGAGCTCGACGTGGTCGACGCTCAGCCCGATGCTCGCGGTGACCCGGACCGGGCCGGCGTCGGTCTCGACCGGCTGCACGAGGGCCTCGGTGATCCGGGAGGCCTGGACGGCGGCCGACTCGTCGGACGGGACGTCCTCGCCGAGCAGGACCACGAACTCGTCGCCACCGAAGCGCGCCACGAGATCGTCGGGACCCCTCAGCGCGGTGATCCTGCGCGCCACCTCCACGAGCACCTGGTCGCCGACGTCGTGCCCGCGGGTGTCGTTGATGATCTTGAAGCCGTCGAGGTCGACGAAGAGCGCTGCGACCCGGGCGCGTCGACGCGCGAGGTCGGCGAGCACCCGGGCAAGGTGGGCCCGGTTCGCCAGCCCGGTGAGGGCGTCGGAGTCGGCCTGGTGGCGCAGCTTCTCCTCGGCCGCCCGGCGTGCGGTGATGTCCTCCATCTGCGCGAGCAGGTAGGTGACCCCGTCGCCGGTCTCGATCCACGCAAGGGTCACCTGGGTGTATACGACCTCGCCGTCCTTGCGGATGAGACGCATCTCGACCTGGCCGCGGCCGTCGGGCGCGGCCCGAGCTGCTGCCCCGGCCGGGTCGGCGAGGTGGACGTCGTCGGGGTGCAGGATCTCCGCGGCCGACATCCCGATGAGCTCGTCTGCGTCTCGTCCCAGGAGCTCGCACAGCGCGTCGTTGACCTCGGAGTACGTGCCGGTCTCACCGCACGTCAGGCCCATCGGGAGCGGCGAGAGGTCGAAGACCACTCGGAAGCGTCGCTGCGCCTCGAGCAGCTGGTCGTCGAGATGGGCGCGGGCAGCACGGACCGGCGGTACGAGCGCGTCGTCGCGCGGCTGTGTCACGGCTCGGCCCTCCCTCGCGTGTGCGGCGCATGATCCAGGCCATTGTCGGCCACATCCACGGTCGTCGCAGCCGATCCGCGCAGCCGGCGCGCCTCACCGAGGCGGCGCGGTGGATTACCACGGGACCCGGCGAGCCGGCCCCAATCGGACCTAGAAGGCCCGGGCCATCAGCTCGCCGAACAGCTCGTGCTCGTCGACGCCGAGGCCCTTGCCGCGAAACCAGGCGCAGACGTTGGTGCAGTCACGCAGCAGGAAGTCGGGGCCGGCGGCGTTGCCGACGAGGTCGACGACCTGGGGCAGGTCGATCACGACGAGGCGCTCCCCGGCGGCGAGGATGTTGTACGCCGAGAGGTCGCCGTGGACGAGACCCTCGTGGACCAGGGTGGTCATCACCTCGCGGAGCTGGTCGAAGTAGCCCGCCAGCAGCGCGGGCCCGGGCCGGGTCTGGGCCAGGCGGGGAGCGGTCTCGGGTCCGTCCGGACCGTCGACCGTGACCCACTCCATCAGGATCTCGGTGCCGTCGACCTGCACCGGGTAGGGCACCGGCAGACCCAGGCGCCAGCAGCGAACCAGGGCGTCCCACTCCGAGGCCGCCCACTCGCCGGCGGCGACCTGGCGGCCCCAGGTGCTCTTGCGCTTCAGGGCCCGCTCGTCGCGTGAGCGCTTGACGCTGCGTCCCTCGGTGTAGCTGGCCGAGCGGTGGAAGGTGCGGTGGTCGGCCGAGCGGTAGCGCTTGGCGGCCAGCACGGCGCTGTGACCCGGGGTGCCCGGGTCGTGGGGGTCGGTGCGGTCGAGCAGGAAGACGTCGGCCTCCTTGCCGGTCTTGAGGATGCCCAGCTCGGTGTCGATCGCGCCCTGCGAGGTCACCACCCAGTCGGGTCGGGGCTCCGGCCCGCGACAGAGCGGGTCGACGTCGAGCCAGGTCGACCAGCGCTGACCCTCGACCCCCTCGACCTCGTCGTAGGCGGTGAAGTCGAGGGTGAACCGGGGATCGGGTGCCTGCTCGTCCGGGCCTGGCGGCGCGGCGGCGAGACCTACCTGCTCGGGCAGGGCGAGCAGGTGCTCAGAGGTGTAGTGCTCGCCCTGCAGGTCCTCGGGACCGTGCGGGCGTCGGTGCTGTCGTGACGACATCTGTGGGGTTGCTCCATCGTGAGAAGGCGATCGGCACTGTGCTCAGGCCGAGGACAGTCATCGACATGTCGTGCTCCTCTCGGTGGTGCGCCGCGCGGTGCGGTCGGTGCGGTCGGTGATGGTCATGGTCGGCGTGGCACGCGTCGTCGCGCAAGTGGTTATCCGTGGACACGCCCGGCTCGCCGTGCCCTGCCCCGGTTCGGCAGGTGCTGGGCCACGGAGGTCGGCAGGGCAAGGCGACGCATCGTCACGGGAACCTTCACGGGGCGAGGCGACGGCTCGACGGCAGGGGGTGCCTGTCCCCGGTCCGGTTCAGTGTGAGCGACGTCACCCACCCCGCATCGTCGATCACCGAGGACGCCATGACCACCGAGGGAACCCCGACCGACCGCGTCCTGCAGCAGGCCTGTGACGTCGTGCTCGAGCGCACGGTGAAGTCCGGGATCCCCGGTGTCGTCGCGATGGTCACCGACCGCGAGCGCACCCTCTACGAGGGGGTGCGCGGTGTTCGCGATCTTCTCCACGACGAAAGCGATCACCGGGACCTGCTGCCTGCAGCTCGTCGAGGAGGGCCGGCTCGACCTCGACGCCCCCCTTTCGTCGACCCGGCGTCGGTGGGCGGCTACCTCGAGCTCGAGACGGCGGTCTACGACAACCTCAGCCCGGTCGTCTGGGCAGGCTCACCCCGCAGGCGTGGCTAGCGTCGCGACATGCGTCCCACGACCGTCCTGCCTGCCCTCGCCCTGGTCCTTCCGCTCGTGCTGTCCGGTTGTGGACAGATGCAGGCCGACACCAACGAGAACAGCGCCGAGGCCCGCGCACCCGGGTGCGAGGAGGTCTGGGTCGAGGGCGAGGTGCTCCCGACGGACTACGCGGGCTGCGAGCAGGCCGGGTCGCTCCAGCCCAGCGACCTGATGGAGTGCCAGGACGGCACCAGCCTCGCGACCTTCGACGGGCTCTTCGGGCTGCTCGGCGAGCCGGTCCGCGCGGGCGGGTCGGACTCGGCGGCGTACACCTCCGCCGTGGAGCAGTGCACCGGAGACTGAACTTCAGTCGAGGGTGAGCGGGGCCTCTCCGTCCGGGGCGGTGTCGGTGCCGTCGGGGGCGGTGGCGTGCAGCGCCTGCCCCAGCACGTCGAGCCCCTCGTGCAGCAGGGCGTCACCGATGGCCAGCGACGGCAGCAGCCGGATCACGTTGCCCCAGGTGCCACAGGTGAGCACGACGACGCCGTGCGCGTGGCAGTACGCCGCGACGGCCTTGGTCCGCTCCGGGTCGGGCTCGGTGGTGCCGGGCGTGCAGAGCTCGACGGCCATCATCGCACCGCGACCGCGGACGTCGGCCAGCACCGGGTGCTCGGTGGCCATCGAGGTCAGGCGCTCGGTGAGCAGCGCGCCGATCTCGCGGGCACGTGCGTTGAGGTCGTGGGAGTGCATCTCCTCGATCGCGCCGAGCGCCGCGGCGCAGACGACCGGGTTCCCGCCGTAGGTGCCGCCCAGGCCGCCGGCGTGGACGGTGTCCATCAGCTCCGCCCGACCCACCACCGCCGCCAGCGGGAGGCCTCCCGCGACGCCCTTGGCCACCGTGACGAGATCGGGCACGACGCCCTCGTGCTCGCTGGCGAACCACGCACCCGTGCGGCACATCCCCGACTGGATCTCGTCGGCGACCAGCACGACGCCGTTCGCGGTGCACCAGGCCGAGAGCGCTGGCAGGAAGCCCTCGGCGGGCACGACGAACCCGCCCTCGCCGAGCACCGGCTCGATGACCACGCACGCGGTGTTGTCGGCGCCGACCTGCTTCTCGATCACGTCGATCGCCCGGGCCGCGGCCTCGGGGCCGCTGAGCCCGTCCCGCAGGGGGTAGGACATCGGCGCGCGGTAGACCTCCGCGGCGAACGGCCCGAACCCGTTCTTGTAGGGCATGTTCTTCGAGGTCATCGCCATCGTCAGGTTGGTCCGCCCGTGGTAGGCGTGCTCGAAGACGACGACGGCGTCGCGCCCGGTGGCGACGCGGGCGACCTTCACGGCGTTCTCGACGGCCTCGGAGCCGGAGTTGAACAGAGCGGCCTTCTTCACGTGCTCACCCGGGGTCAGCTCGCACAGGGCGGCGCAGACGTCGACGTAGGAGTCGTAGGGCGTGACCATGAAGCAGGTGTGGGTGAAGGCCGCGACCTGCTCGGTGACCCGGCGTACGACGGCCTCCGCGCTGTTGCCGACCGTCGTGACCGCGATCCCGGAGCCGAGGTCGATCAGGCTGTTGCCGTCGACGTCGTGCAGCACGCCGCCGCCCGCGGCGACGACGAAGACCGGCAGCGCCGGGGAGACGCCGTCCGCAACGTAGGCCCGCTTGCGCTCCAGGCGCTCGCGGGAGAGCGGCCCGGGCACCTCGGTCACCAACCGGCGCTCCTGGGTCAGCGTCGGTCCGCCGACCGGGGCAGTGCCGCCGGTCCGGGTGGGCAGCTCCTCGATCATGGACAGACCCTAGACCTAGCGCGCGGCCCGGGCCACGCCCCGGGCAGGGCCCTGCGACCCGGCTGGGAGACTGGTCGTCGTGCAGCGACGTGACGTGGTGATCCTCGGCTCGACGGGCAGCATCGGCACCCAGGCGCTGGACCTCGTGCGTGCGCACCCGGACCGGTTCCGCGTCGTCGGGCTCACCGCGGGAGGCAGCAACCCGGAGCTCTTCGAGGCGCAGGTCGCCGAGGTCCGCTCGCTCGTGCCCGATGCCGTCGCCGGCCTGGGTGAGGAGGCCTCGGTCGAGGCCGCGCAGCTGCCGTGCGACGTCGTCCTCAACGCCATCACGGGGGCCGTGGGGCTCCGTCCGACGCTCGCGGCGCTCGAGGCCGGGCGCACCTTGGCCCTGGCCAACAAGGAGTCGCTCATCATGGGCGGCCCCCTGGTGCTCGAGCGGGCCGCGCCCGGCCAGATCGTGCCGGTCGACTCCGAGCACTCCGCGATCGCGCAGTGCCTGCGCGTCGGTGAGGCCGACGACGTACGCCGGCTGGTGCTGACCGCGAGCGGCGGGCCCTTCCGGGGGCGGACGCGTGAGGACCTGCGTCGCGTGACGGTCGGGGAGGCACTGGACCACCCGACCTGGGACATGGGTCCGGTGATCACGATCAACTCGGCGACGCTGGTCAACAAGGGCCTGGAGGTGATCGAGGCGCACCTGCTCTTCGGTGTGCCCTTCGAGGCCATCACCGTGGTGGTGCACCCGACCAGCGTCGTGCACTCGATGGTCGAGTTCGTCGACGGATCGACCCTCGTGCAGGCCAGCCCACCGACGATGATGATCCCGATCGCGCTGGGGCTCTCGTGGCCCGACCGGGTGCCCGGGGCCGCTTCCGCGGTCGACTGGAGCCGGGCGGGCACGTGGGAGTTCGCACCCCTCGACGACGAGGCGTTCCCGGCGGTGTCGCTGGCCCGCGAGGTGGGGGAGCGGGGCGGGGTCGCGCCGGCGGTCTACAACGCCGCCAACGAGGTGTGCGTGGAGGCGTTCCGCACGGGCCGGATCGGGTTCCTCGACATCGTGGAGTCGATCGCCCACGTCGTGACGCGTCACGACGTAGGCTCGGACCCGACGCCCTCCCTCGACGACGTGCTCGCTGCTGACGCCTGGGCCAGGGACGAGACCCGTCGCCTCACCGGGCGCCGCGGGTCCCACGAGCGATCCTGATCCGGACGAGAGGTGCACGGGCGTGACTGCGGTCTTCTACACGTTGGGCGTGGTGATCTTCTTCGTCGCCATCCTCGCCTCGATCGGTCTGCACGAGCTCGGCCACATGATCCCGGCCAAGAAGTTCGGCGGGAAGGTCACGCAGTACTTCATCGGCTTCGGCCCCACGGTGTGGAGCAGGAAGGTCGGCGAGACCGAGTACGGCGTGAAGGCGATCCCCCTCGGCGGCTACGTCAAGATCGTCGGGATGCTGCCACCGGACGCGGCGCACCTGGCCGAGACCACCCTCGACGAGGACGGCCACGAGGTCCACCAGGTCCGCAAGTCCAACACCGGCATGTTCACCCAGCTGATCTCCGACGCCCGCGCCGCGGAGTGGGAGACCATCACCGCGGCCGACGAGGACCGCCTCTTCTACACGATGCCCTGGTGGAAGAAGGTCGTCGTGATGGCCGGCGGTCCGTCGGTGAACCTCGCCATCGCCTTCGTGATCTACCTGCTGATCTTCGGCTTCTACGGCATCCGCAGCTACGAGCCCGAGCCCGGCGCTCCGGTCGTCGAGGCGGTCTCGCGCTGCGTGCTGCCCTACACCGCGCAGACGCTCGACTGCGGTGCCGACGACCCGGCGAGCCCGGCCTATGCGGCGGGCCTGCGCCCCGGGGACACGATCTCGACGTTCAACGGCACCGTGGTGACCAGCTGGGACCAGCTGCGTGACCTGATCCGCACCAACGACGACGGCCAGGCCGTGATCGGCTACGAGCGCGACGGCCAGGAGCGGACCGGCACGACCAGCACCACGGTCCAGGCGCGCCCGACCTCGGCGAGCGACGAGACCCTCGAGCAGGTCGGCTTCCTGGGCGTCACGCCCGTCAGCCGTACGGTGGTGACCACCGGCGGCCCGCTGTTCACGCTGGGGCAGATGGGCGGGATGGCCGTCGACACCGTCCAGGCCCTCGGCACCCTGCCGATCAAGGTCTTCGAGGTCGGCAAGGCCGTGGTGGGCCTGCAGGAGCGGGCGCAGGACAGCCCGGTGAGCATCGTCGGCGGTGGCCGCCTGGCCGGTGAGACCGTCTCCGAGCAGTCCTACCCGGTCGTGGACCGGGTGGTCTTCCTCGGCGCCCTGATCGCCGGCTTCAACTTCTTCATCGGCATGTTCAACTTCGTGCCGCTGCTGCCCCTCGACGGCGGCCACATCGCCTCCGCGCTGTGGGAGGCCCTCCGTCGGGGCTGGGCCCGGATCCGTCGCCGCCCCGACCCCGGTTACGTCGATGCCGCCAAGCTGCTGCCGGTGGCCTACGTCGTCGCCTCGGCGCTGCTGGTGATGGGGGTCGTGCTCATCGTCGCCGACCTGGTCGTGCCCATCCACCTGCCGTCCTGAGGCCCGCGCCCGCTGCCGGGCGCCCGGGCGCCCGGGGCGTCATACGCAGCGTGGCGACGTCACCACGTTTCGCATGACGTCCTGAGTATGCCCTCGGGACAGGTGGGCCGCGAGGTCTCCACCGTCACCCCCCGCTGCAGGTCTGTCCACCGGAAGGCCGAGGTCGGGGGCTCGGTGAGGCCGACCAGACCAGCTTGGACGCATGGTCAGGACAGGTGAGCTGGAGGACGAGCGACTGCGAGCGGCGAGGGCGCTGGGTCGAAGGCAGGCCGACGTGGTCTCGCGCCGCCAGCTCTACGCTCTCGGACTCACGCGGTGGATGGTCGCAGGGGAGGTCCGGGCCAGGCGGTGGCGCCGCCTCAGCGACGCGACGCTGTGCCTGCACACCGGACCGCTCGACGCTCGCGCGCACCGCTGGGCCGCTGTGCTCCAGGGCGGCCGCCGGGCCTGCCTCGACGGTTCGGCTGCCCTGGTGGCGGCCGGGCTCGAGCGGTTCACCGTCGACCGCGTCCGGGTGTCGGTGCCGAGAGGAGCGCGTGTCCGACGCACCGCCCACTACGACGTGCGCCAGACACGTCGTTGGTGCGAGGAGGACGTGCTTCCTGCCCGCCACGACGAGCCTCCACGGACCCGGCCCGCCGTGGCGGCCGTCCGGGGTGCGCTGTGGGCGGTCTCCGACCGTCAGGCGACGTACCTGCTCACCGCGGCCGTGCAGCAGGGGCTGGTGACGTCGGACCTGCTGGGTCTCGAGCTGCTGAGGGTCCGACGCGACCGACGTCGCGCGATGCTGCACGAAGTGGTCAACGAGCTGCTCGACGGCGCGCGGTCGCTCGGTGAGATCGACGTGGCGCGCGAGCTGCGACGGCGAGGGCTGCCGGCGCCGGCTCGCCAGGTGCTCCGGCGGGACAAGGGCAGGCGCTACTACCTCGACCTCTACTGGCCGGACTTCGGTCTCGTGGTCGAGATCGACGGGATCCACCACACCTGGGCCGAGGAGGTCGTCGGTGACGCGCTACGTCAGAACGCCCTCGTCCTCGCCGGCGACACGGTGCTGCGACTCCCGCTGCTCGGGATGCGGCTGCAGCCCGAGGAGTTCTGGACCCAGATCGAGGCCGCGCTGATGGCGGCAGGGTGGCGCGCCGCCGCGTGAGCAGCGCACCCGTGACGGGTCAGGCGCAGGACGTCATACGAAGCGTGGCGACGTCACCACACGTCGTATGACATCCCGCGGCACCGTCGCGCGCGGTGAGTAGGCTCGGAGACATGACTGCGATCAGCCTCGGCATGCCGGAGGCCCCCCCGCCGGTGCTCGCCCCCCGCCGGAAGACCCGCCAGATCCAGGTCGGCAAGGTCGGGGTGGGCAGCGACCACCCGATCTCGGTGCAGTCGATGACGACGACGCTGACCAGCGACATCAACGCCACCCTCCAGCAGATCGCGGAGCTCACCGCGTCGGGGTGCGACATCGTGCGCGTGGCCTGCCCGAGCCAGGACGACGCCGATGCGCTGCCCGCGATCGCGACCAAGTCGCAGATCCCGGTGATCGCCGACATCCACTTCCAGCCGAAGTACGTCTTCGCCGCGATCGAGGCCGGCTGCGCGGCGGTCCGGGTCAACCCCGGCAACATCCGCAAGTTCGACGACCAGGTCAAGGAGATCGCCCGCGCTGCGCAGGACCACGGGACGTCCATCCGGATCGGCGTCAACGCCGGCTCGCTCGACAAGCGGATCCTCGACAAGTACGGCAGGGCCACGCCCGAGGCGCTCGTGGAGTCGGCCAAGTGGGAGGCGAGCCTGTTCGAGGAGCACGGTTTCCGCGACTTCAAGATCTCGGTCAAGCACAACGACCCGGTCGTGATGGTCAAGGCCTACGAGCTGCTCGCCGCCGAGGGTGACTGGCCGCTGCACCTCGGGGTCACCGAGGCCGGTCCTGCCTTCCAGGGCACGATCAAGTCGTCCGTCGCGTTCGGCCACCTGCTCTCCCAGGGCATCGGCGACACCATCCGCGTGTCGCTCTCGGCCCCGCCGGTCGAGGAGGTCAAGGTCGGCCTCCAGATCCTGGAGTCGCTCAACCTCAAGCCGCGCCGCCTCGAGATCGTCTCGTGCCCCTCGTGCGGGCGCGCCCAGGTCGACGTCTACAAGCTCGCCGACGAGGTCACCGCCGGGCTCGAGGGCCTCGAGGTCCCGCTGCGCGTGGCCGTGATGGGCTGCGTCGTGAACGGTCCCGGCGAGGCGCGCGAAGCCGACCTCGGCGTCGCCTCCGGCAACGGCAAGGGCCAGATCTTCGTCAAGGGCGAGGTCATCAAGACGGTGCCCGAGAGCCAGATCGTGGAGACGCTCATCGAGGAGGCCATGCGCATCGCCGAGGGCATGGAGTCCGTGGACGGCACGTCGGCCGTCGTCACCGCCGGCTGACGTCTCCTAGCGGTAGGCCGCGATGTCCGGGGCGCCCTGCGAGCCCCCCATCCCGTGCTCGGCGACGAACCGCCAGCAGCCGGGCCGGGAGCCGTCGGCGTTCGGCGTCGGTCACGTCGTAGGCCACCGCGAGGTCGTGGCTGCTCAGACCCCGCCCGGCGTACGTCGGGTGGTCGGGGTCCGCGGCCAGCGCGGCCACCCCGCGCGCGACGTAGGTCGGTGACTCGCTGATCGCGAAGCCGGTCACCGGCCGGTCGGCGAGCTCGGCGGTGAGGCCGACCACGATGCGCTGCACGCCGGACTTGACTGCTCGAGCCGTGGGCGAACACCGCGCTCGGGACGTACGCCACCTCTGCCGTGAGCTCGGGCCGATCGTGAACCCGCGTCCACCGTGCACCACCTCCGCGCGGGCGGGCCCGTCACCCACGGGTGGTCGCTCCGGCACTAATGTTCGCCTCGTGGAGCCCACCCGGCACGGGGTGCACGTGCTCGGCGCCAGCGATCTCGACGAGTTCCTCGCGCTGGCCGATCGCGACCCCGTGGTCAACGTCTTCGTGGTGCACCGCGCCCAGACCACCCGCCTCGAGCCCCGGTGGCTGGGCGGCGAGATGTGGGGCCGGTTCGTCGAGGGCGAGCTGGTCGCCGCATGCCATGCAGGGGCCAACATCGTGCCGGTGCAGGCGAGCGAGGACGATGCGCGGGCCTTCGCCGAGCGGGCGCTGGGCCGGCACCGCGCCGCCTCGACGCTGGTCGGTCTGCACGCCCCGGTCCGTGCCTTCTGGAACGAGGCCGCCCTGACCTGGGGCCGTCCGCGGGACCGTCGCTGGCTCCAGCCCCACCTGGTGCTCGACCGCCCCGCCGTCGTCGAGCCGGACCCGGGTGTGCGGCGGACGACCAAGGCCGACATGGACACGCTCTACCCGGCCTGCGTGGCCATGTACACCGAGGAGGTCGGCGTCTCGCCCGAGGCCGGGAGCTCGGACCTCTACCGCACACGCGTCGCGCAGCTCGTCAGCCGGGGCTGGTCCTTCGCCCGCTACGACGGCGACGAGCTGGTCTTCAAGGCCGAGGTCGCCTCGGCCAGCGACAAGGCCGCGCAGGTGCAGGGCGTCTGGGTCCCCGCGGAGCACCGCGGCCGGGGCCTGGCCACCGCGGGCATGGCTGCCGTCGTCGCCATCGTGCGGGCCGAGATCGCACCCGTGGTCTCGCTCTACGTCAACGAGTGGAACGCGCCGGCGCGGGCGGCGTACGAACGCACGGGTTTCGTCGAGACCGCCCGATTCTCGACGGTGATGTTCTAGTCCGTCCGCGACGTCGGCGACCAGGACCGGCACCTCGGGTCGCAAAGTGTGGCACCTCGGCGGATAGGTTCTGTGGTTGTGAGCGCGCCGGAGCCGACGTCCCTGCCCAGGCCCGCGCGGATGCTGGCGGTGGCGTTCGCCGGGAGCGGGGTGCTGCACCTGGTGCGCCCGCGCACCTTCGAGCCGCTGATGCCGGCCTGGGTGCCGGCCCACACCGAGGTGATCCGCGCCAGCGGCGTCGCCGAGCTGGTGTGCGCTGCCGGGCTGGCGACGCCGGCGACCCGGCGTACGGCGGGCTGGGCCAGCGCCGCCCTGCTCGTGGCCGTCCTCCCCGGCAACGTGCAGATGGCGCTGGACGCCCGCCGCAGCCCGAGCATCGTCCGGCGCGTCGGCGCGTGGGCCCGGGTCCCGCTGCAGGCGCCGCTCGTGGCCATCGCCGTCCGCGTCGCCCGAGGCTGAGCAGCCCCCTCCGAAGCCGCACGCGCCCCGGCTCGGCCCGAGGACCGGCGAGGAATGCATGCGCGACGGCTCGTGGGGTGCAGCGGCGAACTGGTTCGCAGCCGACCGACGCCCCGCCGTAGGCTCGCGCGCATGATCACCCGGATGTCGAGCCTGTTCGTACGCACGCTGCGAGACGACCCGGCGGACGCGGAGGTCCCGAGCCACCGGCTCCTGGTGCGGGCCGGCTACGTACGCCGTGCGGCACCGGGCATCTACTCCTGGCTGCCGCTCGGTCTGAAGGTGCTGCGCAAGGTCGAGGGGATCATCCGCGAGGAGATGGACGCCATCGGCGCCCAGGAGCTGAGCTTCCCCGCCCTGCTGCCGCGCGAGCCCTACGAGGCCAGCAACCGGTGGACCACCTACGGCGACGGGATCTTCCGGCTCAAGGACCGCAAGGGCGGCGACTACCTGCTCGGACCCACCCACGAGGAGCTGTTCACGCTCGCGGTGAAGGACCTCTACTCCTCCTACAAGGACCTGCCGGTCTGGCTCTACCAGATCCAGACCAAGTACCGCGACGAGGCGCGTCCTCGCGCGGGCGTGCTGCGCGGGCGTGAGTTCATCATGAAGGACTCCTACTCCTTCGACATCGACGACGCCGGCCTGGAGGCCAGCTACGCCGCGCACCGCGACGCCTACGTGCGGATCTTCGACCGGCTCGGCTTCGACTACGCCATCGTCAAGGCGACCTCGGGGGCCATGGGCGGGTCGCGCTCGGAGGAGTTCCTGGCCAAGGCCGAGGTCGGCGAGGACACCTACGTCCGCTGCACCACCTGCGACTACGCCGCCAACGTCGAGGCCGTGGAGGTGCGTGCCACCCGTGCCGTGGCCTACGACGACGCACCCGCCGCCCACGCCGAGGACACCCCCGCGACCCCGACCATCGCGACCCTGGTCGCCCACCTCGACGAGGCCTTCCCGCGCGCTGACCGGCCCTGGCAGGCCGCCGACACGCTCAAGAACGTGCTGGTCATGCTCCGGCATCCCGACGGCACCCGGGAGCCTCTGGCCATCGGCCTGCCGGGTGACCGCGAGGTCGACCCGAAGCGGCTGGAGGGTCAGCTGGAGCCGATCGAGGTGGAGGCCTTCGACGAGGCCGACTTCGAGCGCCACCCGGCCCTGGTCAAGGGATACATCGGGCCCGGTGCCCTCGGTGAGAAGAACGCCTCGGGCATCCGGTACGTCGTCGACCCCCGGGTGGTCGAGGGCACCTCCTGGGTCACGGGCGCGGACGTCGCGGGCAGCCACGTGCTCGACCTCGTGGCCGGGCGTGACTTCACCCCCGACGGCACGATCGAGGCCGCCGAGGTCCGCGACGGTGACCCCTGCCCGGTCTGCGAGGAGGGTGTCCTCGAGACCGCCCGCGGGATCGAGATGGGCCACATCTTCCAGCTCGGTCGCTGGTTCGCCGAGGCGCTCGACCTGCGGGTGCTGGACCAGCACGGCAAGCTCGTCACGGTCACGATGGGCTCCTACGGCATCGGCGTCACCCGGGCCGTGGCCGCGGTCGCCGAGGGCACCCTGGACGAGGCGGGGCTGTGCTGGCCGCGCAACCTCGCCCCGGCCGACGTCCACCTCGTGGCGACCGGCAAGGACGAAGCCATCTTCACCGCCGCCGAGCGGCTCGCCCGCGAGCTCGACACGGCCGGCGTCACGGTGATCTACGACGACCGGCTCAAGGTGAGCCCGGGCGTGAAGTTCAAGGACGCCGAGCTCATCGGGGTGCCCACCATCGTGGTCGTGGGCCGCGGCCTGGCCGACGGCGTCGTCGAGGTCAAGGACCGTCGCTCCGGCGAGCGCGAGGACGTCGCCGTCGACCGGGTCGTCGACCACCTCGTCGGGCTCGTGCGTTCCTGAGCGCACGGCCGGCGTCGCCGCCTAGCATCGCCGAGGTGAGCACCCCGATCCTCTACCTGCACGGGGTGGGGGAGCGAGTGCGCAGCGGCGCCTGGCTGGCGGCGCTCAACGCCGCCCTCGTCGGGCACGGCGTGCCGGCCCGGGAGCGCTCCGCGCTGCTCCTCGTGCCCGACTACGTCGACCTGCTGCGGCAGGGTGCGCGCGTGCCGCGGACCGACGCGCCACCCCTGACCGGGGACCCCGGACGCAGCGCCGCCGCGCGGGCGGCGTACGTCGCCGAGCGGGCCCGGGTGGCCGGCGAGCTGTCCGTGCCGGCCGACGGCTCGCCGACCGGGCGCGTCCCACCCGCGGTGTGGGAGACCGGCCGCCACGCCTGGGGCCTGGTGAGCGCCTCGATGCGCCACGTCGAGCGCTACCGCCGCCACGCCCACCTGCGACACGCCGTGCTGCACGAGGTCCTCGGCTCCCTCGAGGGCCGGCGCGGCGACCTGGTCGTCGTCGCGCACAGCCTGGGGTCACTGGTCGCGCTCGACCTGCTGCCGCACCTGCCGACCGAGCTGCGCGTACGCCGCCTGGTCACGCTGGGCAGCCCCGCCGGCTGGCCGTCGCTGCACCGGGCCACCGAGCGTGGCGACGCAGCGTTCCCCTACGACCGGGTCGGGTCGTGGGTCAACATCCACAGCCCGCTGGACCTGGTCCCGCTCGGGCGCGGCACCTCGGCGCTGTTCCCCGCCGCCGTCGACGTCACCACACGGCTGCCGGCGGCGCGCCACAAGGCCGAGCTGTACGTCGGCACGGACGTCTTCGCCCGGGTGCTGGCCGGTCAGCTCGTGGTCGAGGGCGGACGATGAGCGGGCGCGCTCGAAGCCTCCGACGGCGTTCCGCCCGGGACCTGTCGGCGTAGGCTCGACCCCGTGCGAGAGCCAGGCCCCGTCCCCGGTGGCATCGAGGCCGTGATCTTCGACTGGGGCGGCACGCTGACGGCCTGGCACGACATCGACTTCCACGCCGAGACCTTCGCGCTGGCCCAGGCGGTGGTCGACGCGGACCACCCGATCGAGGTCTCCCAGCAGCGGTTGCACCGGGCCGGCGAGATCGTGTGGGGACGCTCCCGCGACGAGCAGCGCAGCTCGACGGTCGGCGACCTGTTCGCCGAGGCCGGACTCGCCCACGACCCCGACCTGCTGGCCGACTACTTCGCGTTCTGGGAGCCCCACACCCGCACCGACCCCGGCGTCGCCCCGTTGTGGCGCCAGCTGCGCGAGCGCGGCATCAAGGTCGGCGTCCTGTCCAACACGTTGTGGCCGCGCGCGTTCCACCGCGGCATCTTCGAGCGCGACGGCGTGCTGGACCTCATCGACGGCGACGTCTACTCCAGCGAGATCGCGTGGACCAAGCCGTCGCCGCACGCGTTCGCCGCGGCGATGCGGGCCGTCGGGGCGGAGGACCCCGCACGCTGCATCTACGTGGGGGATCGGCTCTTCGACGACGTGTGGGGCGCCCAGAACGCCGGCCTGCGGGCCGTGCACGTGCCCCACAGCGTGATCCCGGCCACGCAGGTCGGCCACTCCCAAGGGGTCCCCGACGCCGTCGTGACCCGGATCGGCGACGTCCTCGACGTGGTGCACCGCTGGTCGTGAGGCGGCAGGCGCGCCCGGGGCCAGGGTCCTGGTGCTTCTGCAACTTCGTGCAGTGCACGCAGTGGCAGGTCCGGCGGTCTTCCGCTCGCCGGGCACCGGGCCGAGGGTGGCCACGGCGCCCGCACCCGGGTGGGTCGCCGCTCGCCGCCGCACCGGGCGGCCCCGACGAAAGGCACCACCCGTGCGCACACCCCTCTCCTCCCGGCTCCTCGCCGCCTCGGCCTCGCTCGGCGCCGTCGCCGCCCTCGCGCTCGGGACGGTCCCGCCCGCCGCGGCCTACGACGCCTCCGCCGCCGGCACCGACCGCGCCGGGGCGAACGCCGGCTGCTTCACCCCGGGCGGCGACGGGGCGAGCGACGCGGCTGCACGCGGCGGCTTCGGCAACGGCCGCGACCACCGCGAGGTCACGAAGGCCGAGCAGCGCGCGATCGAGGCCCGCACCGCGAGGCTGCTCCAGGGCAAGCCGGGTGCGGGGTCCGGCGGGCTCGCCCCCCAGGGCGGCACCATCGCGACGTACGTGCACGTCATGGCTGCGCGCAACGGCACCGGCGACGTGAGCAGCTCAGCGATCGCCCAGCAGATCAGCGTCCTCAACAGCACCTACTCCGGCACCGGGTTCACCTTCACGCTCGCCGGCACCGACCGCTTCTACAACGACGCCTACCACGCCGACCGCTCGAGCTCGAAGTACCGCTCGGCCACGCGCAAGGGCGGCGCGAACGCGCTGAACATCTGGCTCGTCGACTTCGCCTACCTCGGCATCGCGACCTTCCCCTGGGACTACAGCCGCAACGGCGCCATCGACGGCATCCGGGTCAACTACGGCTCGCTGCCGGGCGGGCCGATCGCGAACTACGACCAGGGCAAGACCGCCACCCACGAGGCCGGCCACTGGCTCGGGCTCTACCACACCTTCCAGGGCGGGTGCACGACCACCAACGACGAGGTCTCCGACACCCCGGCCCAGTCCAGCGCGAGCAGCGGGTGCCCCGAGGGTCGCGACTCCTGCTCGCTGCCGGGCCTCGACCCGATCCACAACTACATGGACTACTCCTACGACGCCTGCTACACGCAGTTCAGCGCAGGTCAGACCTCGCGGATGCAGCAGATGTTCGGGGCCTACCGGGCCTGAGCCCGACCTTGCCCCGCGCGCCGGCGGCCGCGCGCGCCGCGCGGCCGGTGGGTGCTGCGCACGGAGGGCGCGTCGGGGGCGCAGCGAGGTCTGCAAGTTCGTGCAATGCACACATGTGAGGCCGGCAGGTGCTCGCACCGGCCCGCCCCCTCCGCGATGCTCGTCCCACGAGGATCAGCGCAGGGCAGCCCACGCCCGTCGCCGCCCTCGGGTTCCGTGTCCCGGGCCCTCAGCGGTCCGCGTACTCGTCGCTTCCGGGGAGCATCTCGGGCGTTCCCCGGAAGACGAGTTCGCGGACCGCTGTCTCGGTCAGGGCCAGGACCGCCCACCGCCGCTGCGACGAGGGTGAGTTCTCCACCAGCCAGGCGTAGGTCGACGCGCAGGCGCGCTCGACGCGCAGGGCCTCCTGCTCCACCGCCGTCGGGGTGGACAGGTCTGCCGGCGCGGCGTACGCCGCGTCGGCGGCCGCGGGTTCGACGTCCCGCTCGCGCAGCATCCTCTCCAGCTCGTCGCGCCGAGCGCGGTGCGCGACGTAGGCCGCGTCGATGCTGTCCAGCAGCGCCGGGTCGCTGGTGCCCGAGGTCTGCCCACCGAGCAGGCCGTAGAGCCACACCGCGGCGTGCTCGGCGGCCAGGGCGTCCTGCTGCGCTCCCGTCCAGCTCATGCGTCCGCGCCCCCCGCCGCAGGGGCGAGAACGGCGAGCTGTTGGGCCGTGCCCGCCGACATCGAGGCCAGCAGACGCGCGAGCGAGCCGCTCCTGGCCTGCACGCTGTAGTCCACCAGGCGGCGCTGCCAGCGCACCTCGTCGGAGCGCACCCGGTCGAGCAGCTCCTGCGGGTCGGCCCGCGGTGACCTCGTGGCCCGCGGGCGGCCCAGCGGCTCGCCGAGCGCCTCGGCGTGGGTGCGGTGCAGGCCCACCAACGGGGCGAGGGCCCGACGCAGCACCGGCGCACCGAGCTGGGCCGAGGCCACGGTGCCGGCGAGCGCCACCAGCTCGCCCCGGACCCGGGCGAGCAGCGCGGTGTCGTCGGTCTCCTCGGGCGAGGACGACCCGGCGTCGGTGGGGGCCGGGCCGGCGGGGGTGCGGGCCGAGGTCGCGGGCGCGCCGGCCGGTCCGCTCGGCGTCGTGCAGCCGGTGAGGCCGGCCACACCGACCGACCCGCCGGCGGCGAGGCCGAGCAGGGCGACCCGTCGCGAGACCCGCGACGGTGCGGGCTGGGGGTCGATCACCAGCGCGATGCTATCCGTCGCGGGCTGCGCGCCGAGGCCGCGCCGGGTCGGCCCGTCCGACCGGCGGGTCGACCCGGGGCTAGTGTGGGGCCCCCGCACCGCGGCGTCGTACGGCGTCGCGCGGCACGGCGCAGGCCCTTCCGGCCGCCGCGACCGGCCCGCGTCACAACAGCACAGGAGGAACCACCCGTGGACACAGCCGTGGTCGATCGCATCGGCCAGCTGATCGAGACGCCCCTCGGGGCGCTGGGCTTGGACCTCGAGGCCGTCGAGCTCACCCCCGCCGGCAAGCGGCGTGTGCTGAGGGTGGCCGTCGACCAGGACGGGGGGGTCGATCTCGACCAGGTCGCCGAGGCCACCCGCGCGGTCGGCGCCGTGCTCGACGACTCCGACGTCCTCGGTCAGCAGCCGTACACCCTCGAGGTGACCTCGCGTGGCGTCGACCGGCCCTTGACGCTGACCCGTCACTGGCGTCGCAACGCCGACCGGCTCGTCAAGGTGGCGCTGGTCGACGGGACCAGCGTGGTGGGCAGGATCGTCGCGGCGCGCGAGGACGAGGTGGACCTCGACGTGGACGGTGCTGCTCGCACGGTGGCGCTGGCCGAGGTGGACCGGGCGCTGGTGCAGGTCGAGCTCAACCGACGTGCCGCCCCGACCGCCCAGGGCCCAGCGGGGGAGGAGCAGGCCTGATGGACATCGACATGAACCTGCTGCGGATGCTCGAGCGCGAGAAGGAGATCTCCTTCGACGTGCTCGTCGAGGCGATCGAGCAGGCCCTGCTCACCGCCTACCTGCGCTCGCCCGGCGCGAGCGGGACCGCGCGGGTCGAGCTGGAGCGCAAGACCGGCCACGTCACCGTGTGGGCCACCGAGGTGGGGGAGGACGGCGAGCCTGCGGGCGAGCACGACGACACCCCCGACGGGTTCGGCCGGATCGCCGCGACGACGGCCAAGCAGATCATGCTGCAGCGGTTGCGCGAGGCCGAGGACGACGTCAGGTTCGGGGAGTTCGCCGGGCGCGAGGGCGACATCGTCTCCGGTGTGGTCCAGCAGGGCCGCAACCGCGACGACGTCATGGTCGACCTCGGCAAGCTCGAGGCCCTGCTCCCGCTCAGCGAGCGGGTGCCGGGGGAGCGGTACCCGCACGGCGAGCGCATCAAGGCCGTGGTGATCTCGGTGCGCCGAGGAGTGCGCGGCCCCCAGATCACGCTCTCGCGCACCCATCCGAACCTGGTGCGCAAGCTGTTCGCGCTCGAGGTGCCCGAGATCGCCGACGGGACGGTCGAGATCGCCGGGCTGGCCCGGGAGGCGGGTCACCGCACGAAGATGGCAGTCCACTCCACCGTCCCCGGTGTCAACGCCAAGGGTTCCTGCATCGGTCCGATGGGCCAGCGGGTGCGCAACGTGATGGCCGAGCTGGGCGGGGAGAAGATCGACATCGTGGACTGGTCGACCGACCCGGCGCGCCTGGTGGCCGAAGCGCTCTCGCCGGCCCGGGTCCGCTCGGTCGAGATCGTCGACCTCGCGGCACGCTCGGCCCGGGTGGTCGTGCCCGACTTCCAGCTCTCCTTGGCCATCGGCAAGGAAGGACAGAACGCGCGCCTGGCGGCACGCCTCACCGGCTGGCGCATCGACATCCACAGCGACGAGGAGCCGGCGCCCGACGACGCCCCATGAGCGTCGTTGCTCCGACCAGGGCGCACGGTTTCGCCTGATCTGGCTCGCCGTGGCTAGAATGCTCGACGGTGGTTCAGCACACGTCTTCCTCGCCTCGCACGGACCCGGTCCGGACGTGCGTGGGATGTCGTGGCCGGGCCACCAAGCGCGAGCTGTTGCGGGTGAGCGTCGAGACGGACAAGGACGGCCAGCAGGTCGTCGCTCCCGACCCGACGCGCACCGCTCCGGGACGCGGTGCGCACCTGCACCCCACGACCCGGTGCTACGACCTCGCCGTGCGTCGCAAGGCGTTCGGCCGGGCCCTCCGGGTCCCGGGCGGGCTCTCCAGCGCGCCGGTCGGTGACTACCTCGCAGCGCGCGACCTACCACCGCAGTGACGACCACGAACTGGAGCAGCAGCTCATGAGCACTCGATGAGTACTTCCCGATGAGTTCGCACCACCGCTGAGGCTCGATCACCGCAGGACGCGGGTCGGGCCAGAAGGAGAATTGTGGCTAAGACCCGAGTCCACGAGCTCGCCAAAGAGTTCGGAGTCGAGAGCAAGTACGTTCTCGAGAAGTTCAAGGAGATGGGCGAGTTCGTGAAGTCGGCGAGCTCGACCATCGAGCTGCCCGCCGAGATGCGCTTCCGCAAGGAGTACGGCTCCGAGCTGGCCAAGCCCGCACCGGCCGCCCCGGCCCCGGCCGCGCCCGCCGCCGCGGCGCCCGAGCCGGCTGCGTCGACCGCAGCCCCGATCGGCGAGGTCCCGGATCGTGCGGCCGCGGCTGACGCCGCGCCGGCACGTCCCGGCCCGAGGCCCGGGCCCCGGGCGACGCCCGTCGAGGAGCCCCCCGTGGCCGCGCCGGCGGCCAGTGCACCGGCGCCGGTCGCTCCGGAGGTGCCTGCGGCCCCAGCAGAGCCGGTGGCCACACCGCCGGCACCGTCCGAGCCGGAGGCGGCGCGTTCCGCCGAGGCTCCGCGACCCGGTCCGAAGGCGCCGTCGCCCAAGGCACCGGCCCCTCGACCGGTCGGTCGCGCCGCGGGCTCACCTCGCCCCGGCAACAACCCGTTCTCCTCCAACCAGGGCATGGGTCGTCGTCCCGCGGCGCCCGCCCCCGGTGCCACACCGCCGCCCGCCGGTGGTGAGGGCGAGAACCGTCCGCCGCGCCCGCCCGCCGGCCGCGACGGTGGTGCACCCGGTCGTCCCGGGATGCCGCGTCCCAACCCGGCGATGATGCCGAAGTCCCCCGCTGCCTTCGGCAGTGGCCCCGGCGGCCGTCCCGGGCCCGGCGGCGGCCCCGGCCGCCCCGGCCCCGGAGGCCGTGGTGCCCCGGCACGCGCCGGCGCCGGTGCCGGTGCCCCCGCACGCGGTGGTCCCGGCGGTCCGCCGCGCAGCGGAGGTTTCGGCGGACCCGGTGGTCGCGGACGGCCCGGTCAGCGCGGGAGCACGCAGGGCGCCTTCGGCCGCCCCGGCGGGCCCTCGCGTCGAGGTCGCAAGTCCAAGCGGGCGCGTCGTCAGGAGTTCGAGGCCATGGAGGCCCCGACCCTGGGCGGCATGCGCGTCCGCAAGGGCGAGGGCGAGACGGTGCGTCTGGCTCGTGGTGCGTCGCTGACCGACTTCGCCGAGAAGGTGGGTGTCGACGCCGCTCAGCTCGTGCAGATGCTGTTCTTCCTCGGCGAGATGGTCACGGCCACCGAGTCGGTCAACGAGGCGACGCTCGAGCTGCTCGGTGAGGAGCTGAACTACAACGTCCAGGTCGTCTCCCCCGAGGACGAGGACCGCGAGCTGCTCGAGTCCTTCGACATCGAGTTCGGCGAGGACGAGGGCGACGAGGGCGACCTGATGGTCCGTCCGCCGGTCGTGACCGTGATGGGTCACGTCGACCACGGCAAGACCAAGCTGCTCGACGCGCTGCGCAACGCCAACGTCGTGGCCAAGGAGGCCGGGGGGATCACCCAGCACATCGGGGCCTACCAGGTCGTCACCGAGGTCGACGACAACGACCGTGCGATCACCTTCATCGACACCCCTGGTCACGAGGCGTTCACCGCCATGCGTGCCCGTGGTGCCCAGGCCACCGACATCGCGATCCTCGTGGTCGCGGCCGACGACGGCGTGATGCCCCAGACGGTCGAGGCGCTCAACCACGCCAAGGCCGCGGGAGTGCCGATCGTGGTGGCGGTCAACAAGATCGACAAGGAGGACGCCGACCCGACGAAGGTCCGAGGTCAGCTCAGCGAGTACGGCCTGGTGCCCGAGGAGTACGGCGGCGACGCGATGTTCGTCGACGTCTCGGCCAAGTCCGAGCTCAACCTCGACAAGCTCCTCGAGGCGGTCGTGCTCACCGCCGACGCCTCGCTCGACCTGCGGGCCAACCCGACGCAGGACGCCCAGGGCCTCGTGGTCGAGGCGCACCTGGACCGCGGTCGTGGCCCGGTGGCCACGATCCTGGTCCAGCGCGGCACCCTGCGCGTCGGTGACTCGATCGTCGCCGGCCCCGCGCACGGCCGCGTGCGCGCCATGCTCGACGAGCACGGTGTCGAGATGGAGCAGGCCGATCCCTCGCGCCCTGCGATGGTGCTGGGCCTCTCGGCGGTGCCCGGTGCGGGTCAGAACTTCCTGGTCGTCGACGACGACCGGATGGCCCGTCAGATCGCCGAGAAGCGCGAGGCGCGCGAGCGTGCGGCCATGCAGGCCAAGCGTCGCGTCCGCCGCACGCTCGAGGACTTCATGGCCTCCATGGAGAAGGGCGAGAGCCAGGAGCTCAACCTCATCCTCAAGGGCGACGTGTCCGGCTCGGTCGAGGCCCTCGAGGACGCCCTGTCGCAGATCGACGTCGGCGACGAGGTCGGCATCCGCGTCATCGACCGTGGCGTCGGTGCGATCACGGAGACCAACGTCGACCTCGCCGCAGCATCGGACGCCATCATCATCGGGTTCAACGTCCGGCCCCAGGGCAAGGCGACCGAGCTGGCCGACAAGCAGGGCGTCGAGATGCGCTACTACTCGGTCATCTACCAGGCCATCGACGAGATCGAGGCTGCGCTCAAGGGCATGCTCAAGCCGGAGTACGAGGAGGCCAGCCTGGGCCGCGCGGAGATCCGCGAGATCTTCCGCTCCTCCCGTCTGGGCAACATCGCGGGTTGCATGATCATCGGTGGCTCCGTCCGGCGCTCGGCGAAGGTCCGACTGCTGCGCGACGGCAACGTGGTCGCCGACAACCTCGACCTCGCCTCGTTGCGGCGTGAGAAGGACGACGCGTCCGAGGTCCGCGAGGGCTTCGAGTGCGGCCTGGTGCTGCGCAACTACCAGGACATCAAGATCGGCGACATCGTCGAGTCCTTCGAGATGCGAGAGATCCCCCGGGCCTGACGGCTCCGCCGGACCAGGCTCGCTCCGCTCGCGGTCCGGCGGGCTGCTCACGCAGCCTGCCGGGCTCGAGCGGGCCCAGCCGTGGTCTCGACCTCCAGTCAGAGAGTGGATGAGATGAGCAATCCCCGGGTGCGCCGGATCGCGGACCGAGTGAAGGTCGTGGTGGCCGAGATGCTCGAGCGACGGATCAAGGACCCGCGCCTGGGGTTCGTGACCGTGACCGACGTCCGCCTCACCGGTGACAGCCAGCAGGCCACGATCTTCTACACCGTCCTGGGCGACGACGCCGACCTGACCAGCACCGCCGCCGCGCTGGAGTCGGCCAAGGGCCTGATCCGCTCCGAGGTCGGCAAGCAGCTCGGCACCCGCCAGGTGCCGACGCTGACGTTCATCGCCGATGCGCTCCCGGAGAGCGCACGTCAGCTCGACGAGGTCCTGGCCCGAGCCCGCGAGCTCGACGAGCAGGTCGCGCTGGGCCGCGGCACGGCGTACGCCGGCGAGGCGGACCCCTACAAGAAGCCCCGCGAGGAGACGAGATCGACGAGATCGACGAGCCGGACGACGAGGACGACTGAGGTGTCGGCGCAGCCGGAGCGGGCCGAGCCGCCCTCGGGTCTGCTGGTGGTCGACAAGCCCGCCGGCCTGACCTCCCACGACGTGGTCGCCCGCGTGCGTCGGCTCGCCGGCACCCGCAAGGTCGGCCACGCCGGCACCCTGGACCCGATGGCGACCGGTGTGCTGGTGCTCGGCGTGGGCCGCGGCACCCGGCTGCTGGGGCACCTCAGTCTCACCAGCAAGTCCTACGAGGCCACGCTCCGCCTCGGTGCCAGCACCACCACCGACGACGCCGAGGGCGACGTCATCGACCGCGCCGACGCCCACGCCCTGGCCTCGGTCACCCCGGCGTCACTGAGGGCGGCGCTCGCCGCCCAGGTCGGGGAGCTGGACCAGGTCCCGAGCAGCGTGTCCGCGGTGAAGGTCGACGGACGGCGGGCCCACGCCCGGGTCCGGGCCGGCGAGGACGTCGTGCTCGCTCCGCGCCGCGTCACGGTGCACTCCCTCGAGGTCGGCGACGTCGAGGTCCGGCCCGACGCCGTCGACGTCGCCGTCTCGGTCGCGTGCTCCAGCGGCACCTACGTGCGTGCCATCGCCCGTGACGTGGGCCGTGCGCTGGGGGTGGGGGGCCACCTGGTCGCGCTGCGCCGCACCTGCGTGGGGCCGTTCGACCTCGCCGGTGCCGCTCGGTTGGAGGACCTCGCCGAGCGCTTCGAGATGAGCCCGCTCGGGGACGCCGCGAGGCTGGCCTTCCCGGTGCTGAGCCTCGAGGCCGACGTCGCACGCCTGGTGCGCCACGGACGTCCGCTGGAGCTCCCGGTGGCCGGCCTCACGGCGCTGCTGGACCCGGACGGGGAGCTGCTGGCCCTCTACGAGGAGCGCGACGGGCTGGCACGTCCGGTCGCGGTCCTCGTCTGAGACCGGCGCCCCGACCCACGGCGCGGGGCCCTCGCCCGTGCGGGGATGGCCCATCGTGGGAGGCTGGCGTCGACCAGGACGGAGCCGATCGGGGGGAGTGAGCGCGGTGCCGACACGAGTGTGGCGTTCGCTCGACGAGGTCGAGCAGCGGGGACCGCGAGTGGTCACCGTCGGGAACTTCGACGGGGCGCACCGCGGTCACCAGATCGTCATCGCCCGCGCGCGCAGCATCGCGGCCCAGCGGGGAGTGCCGCTCGCGGCCGTGACGTTCGACCCGCACCCGATGGCCGTGCTACGACCCGACCACGCGCCGTCGGTGCTGACGCCCATCGACCAGCGCGCGGAGCTGCTCGGCAGCCTCGGGGTCGATGAGGTGCTGGTGCTCCCCTTCGACCGCGACGTCGCGCGCTGGTCGCCCGAGCAGTTCGTGGACCGGGTGCTGGTCGACGCGCTGGGCGTCGAGGCCGTCGTCGTGGGGGCGAACTTCCGCTTCGGTGCCCGTGCGGCCGGCGACGTCGGCCTTCTCGGTCGCCTCGGTGTCGACCGCGGGTTCGTCGCCGAGGGTGTCGAGCTCGACGGCGGTCCCCAGGTCTGGTCCTCGACCTACGTGCGCACCTGCCTGGCCGCGGGCGACGTCGCGGGGGCTGCCGAGGCGCTCGGACGTCCGTTCGCGGTGCGGGGCCCGGTCGTCGAGGGCGACCGGCGCGGCCGCGAGCTCGGCTACCCGACGGCCAACGTGGCCCTGGCCCCCGATGCGGCCGCTCCCGCCGACGGCGTGTACGCCGGGTGGTTGAGCGTGCGCGACACCGACGACCCGGCGCCCGAGCCGTGGCCGACCGCGATCAGCGTGGGCACCAACCCGACCTTCGCCGGTGACCGGGCGCGCCGGGTGGAGGCCTACGTGCTGGACCGCACCGACCTGGCCCTCTACGGCCACGTCGTCGAGGTGTCCTTCACCCACCACCTGCGCGGCATGGTGGCCTTCGGCTCGGTCGACCTGCTCCTGGAGCAGATGGTCGACGACGTCGCTGCGGCGCGGGCGGCGCTGCTCGACGGGTGGGCCTGACCGGTGCCGCGCCGCCGCGCGAGTCGGCCCGCTCCTGACTCGCTCGCAGCCGCGGACGCCTGGTTCCTCTCCCACGGGCTGACCTACTTCGTGCCCGAGGTGCGGACGGCGGTACGTGAGGGGTTGCGGCCACGTCGCGTCGTGCCCCTCGCTCTCGGGGTCGCGGTGCTCGGGGCCGCCGGTGGCGCGCTGCTGGCCTGGCTCACCGACCAGGTCAGCACGGCCCCCGCCGTCCTGGTCTCGCTCGGACTGATCGGTGCCGCAGGCTATGCGGCGACCGTCCTGCAGGCCCGGCCGATCGTGGCCTGGGCCCTCGCAAGGACCTTCGGGAGCCTGCGCTCGCTGCTGCCCATGATGACCCGGGCGCTGCCGCTGCTGCTGGTCTTCGTCACGTTCCTGTTCATCAACGCCGAGGTCTGGCAGCTCTCGGCGAGCCTGTCGACCGGCACCTTGTGGCTCACGGTGCTGCTCTTCGTAGGGCTCGCACTCGGCTTCCTGCTCGTGCGCCTGCCCGAGGAGGTCGACCTCGTCGACGACGCGGTGGACGCCGCGTTCCTGCGGCGCACCTGCCGGGCCACGCCGCTGAGCGAGGCGTGCGAGGAGGTGCTGGCCGACCCCGACGTCGACCCCGTCGGGCTGGCCACCGTCAGTGGTCTGGAGCGCACCAACCTGGTCATCGTGCTCGTCGTCATCCAGCTCGTCCAGATCCTCCTGCTGGCCGCGACCGTCTTCGCGTTCTTCCTGCTGTTCGGGGCCCTGGTGATGGACCCCGGTGTGCAGTCGGCCTGGACGACCAGGCCCGCGAGCCAGATCCACGCCGTGCCCCACCTGAGCACCATCTCGGTCCCGCTCTTCCAGGTCTCCCTGTTCCTGGCGGCCTTCTCCTCGCTCTACCTGACCGTCTCGACGGTCACCGACGACACCTACCGTGAGCACTTCTTCGCCAGCGTGCTGGCCGAGCTCGAGCAGGCCGTGGGCATGCGCGCGGTCTACCTCGCGCTGCGTGCGCAGCGCCGCGACGACTGACCCGCCCCCCGGCGAGGCCGGGAGGCGGGTCAGGAACGGCTCGGATGGTCGGTTCAGGCGTCGAGGTCCTTCTCGACCAGGGCGGCGATCGTGTCGACGTCGCCCTGGTCCTCGCCGGAGATCTCGACCGTGTCGCCGTTGCCGGCGCCCAGGGTCATGATCATGAGCGCGGACGCCGCGTCCACGGGCGTACCGCCTGCGGCGGCGATGAAGACGTCGGAGTCCAGGTCGGCCGCCGCCTCCGAGATCAGGGCGGCGGGGCGGGCGTGCAGGCCGACGGCGGAACCGACGGTGACGGACTTGCTGGGCATGGTGCTCCTCTGTGCTGGGTGGGTGGACGGACAGCGGTCGGTACGGGTGGTGGCGCGGGCTCAGACGCCGACGAGCTCGATCTCGGAGTCCTTGGTCGCCGCGGTGGACTTCAGGCCGATCACCAGCGCGGTCGCCACCAGGACACCGGCGATGAGCGCGATGAAGAAGCCCACCACGCCGTCGACGGCGAAGATCACGAAGATGCCGCCGTGCGGGGCGCGCAGGCTGACGCCGAACAGCTCCGAGAGACCGCCGGTGACCGCGCTGCCGACCATGATCGAGGGGATCACGCGCAGCGGGTCCGCGGCGGCGAAGGGGATGGCGCCCTCGGTGATGAACGAGGCTCCGAGCAGCCAACCGGCCTTGCCGTTCTCACGCTCGGGCATCGAGAAGAGTGCGGGGCGCACCACGGTGGCGAGGCCCAGTGCGATCGGCGGGACCATGCCGGCGAGCATCACCGCGGCCATCACCTTCAGCTGCGGGGCGTCGGTCGAGGTGGCCGCGGCAGCGAGACCGGTGGTGGCGAAGGCGTACGCCGTCTTGTTCAGCGGCCCGCCCATGTCGAAGGCCATCATCAGGCCGAGCAGCGCGCCGAGGACCACGGCCAGACCGGGCCGCTCGCCCATGTAGTTCAGGCCGTCGGTCAGCGAGCTCATCAGGCCGGCGAGCGGGCGGGCGAGCAGGACCACCATCACGAAGCCCGCGCTGAGCACCGTGAGCAGCGGGATGACCAGGACGGGCATCAGGCCGCGCGCCCAGGACGGGATCGCCCAGCCGCTGATCCAGTGCGCGATCACCCCGGCGAGCACGCCGCCCACGATGCCGCCGATGAACCCGGACTGCGTCGTCACGGCGATCGCGCCCATGACGAAGCCGGGGGCGATGCCGGGACGGTCTGCGATCGCGTAGGCGATGTAGCCCGCCAGCGCGGGGACGAGGAAGCCGAAGGCCGCCCCACCCAGGACGAACATGAGCGCACCCAGGTAGGCCATCAGGCTGGAGCCGAACAGCGCGTGGTCGAGGCCGAGCGCCTGGAGGTCGGGCAGGTCGAAGAGCGTGTTCTCGGTAGCGACCTGCGGGGTGTTGACGATCTCGTAACCACCGAGCAGGAACGACAGCGCGATCAGCAGACCGCCGGCGGCGACGAACGGGATCATGTACGACACGCCGGTCATCAGGATGCGGCGGACCGTGCCGCCCCAGCCCTCGGCCGAGGCCGTGGAGCCCTCGCCGGACCCGGCTCCGGCGCCCGAGCCGGCCTCGCCCTGCACCCGGGCGGCGCCCGGGTCGTCGGCTGCGCGCAGTGCCTCGGCGATCATCGTGTCGCCCTCGTCCATCGGACGCTTCACGCCCGAGCTGATCAGGGGCTTGCCCGCGAAGCGGGTCCGGTCGCGGACCCCCACGTCGACGGCGAAGATGACCGCGTCGGCGGCCGCGATGACCGACGAGGCGAGCGGCTTGGACCCGGCGGAGCCCTGGGTCTCGATCGCGATGTCGACGCCTGCGCGGGCCGCTGCGGCCTCGAGGGCCTCGGCCGCCATGTAGGTGTGGGCGATGCCGGTCGGGCACGCGGTCACGGCGACCAGGCGGCGGCGCGCGCCCCCGGCCGGCGTCACCGCGGAGGACGACGAGGTGGCGGTGTCCGCGGCGGCAGGGGTCCGGGTGGCCGGGGCGTCGCCGGCCTTGTCGAGGACGCCGGTCACGATCTCGACGACCTGCTCGCGCGTGGAGGCCTCACGCAGTGCCGCGACGAAGTCGGGGCGCACCAGCGCCCGAGCCAGCTCGGTGAGCAGCTTGAGGTGCGTGGCGTCGCCGTCGGCCGGGGCCGCGATCAGGAACGCGAGGCTGGCGGGGCCGTCCTTGGCGCCGAAGTCGACCGGCGGGTCGAGGCGGGCGAAGGCGAGCGTCGGCTGGGAGACGCCCGTCGTGCGGCAGTGCGGGATCGCGATCCCGCCGGGGAGTCCGGTCGGCGAGGTGCCCTCGCGCGCCAGGGCGTCGTCGGCGAGCTGGTCGGTGTCCTCGGCGCGCCCCGCCTCGGAGACGACCCTTGCGAGCGATCTGATGACGTCGTGCTTGTCGGAGCCGAGGTCGGCGTCCAGACGCACGAGGTCGGCGTTGATGAGTTCGGTCATGACGTGACTCCCAAGGGGTCGGAGAGGACGGATACCTCGACGTGTCCGGGATGGACCTGCGAGGGTTCGGGGATGGTCGTGCCAGGAAGGGCCGCGGCCGCGCTGCCGTAGGCCACGGCGAGAGCCAGCCGTTCGGCGGGGCCCTGGCCCCGCAGGTCGGCGAGGAGGTAGCCGAAGAGGCTGGAGTCGCCGGCGCCCACGGTGCTGAGCACCTGGGTGGGTGGAGGGGTGGCGTGCCACGCGCCGGTCTCGTCGACGAGGACGGCGCCTCCGGCACCGAGCGTGGCGAGGACGGCACCGACTCCTCGCTCGACCAGGGTGCGGGCGGCCGCGGCCGCGGCACGGGGGTCGGACTCGATCAGCTCGGCATCACCTCCGGTCAGCGAGGCGAGCTCGTGGCCGTTGGGCTTCATCAGGTCCGGGCGCGGCCCGTCGGGCGTGGTCAGTGCTGCGACCAGTGCGGCCAGGGGGGCGTCGCTGGTGTCGACGGCGACGCGCGCCCCGGTCCCGCGCAGCTGACCCACCAGCTCGGAGTACCAGTCGTCGGGGCAGCCGGGTGGCACCGAGCCGGCGAGGACCACCCACCCCTCGCGCGGCGCGGCGGAGACGAGCGCGTGGGTCAGCCGGTCGCGGATCTCGCGGTCGAGCAACGGTCCCGGGCTGTTGAGCTTGGTCGTGGTGCCGTCGGGCTCGCTGATGGTCAGGTTCACGCGGGGGGCGCCGGTCGCACCCACCGTCTCCGCGGGGATCCGGGCGGCGCGCAGCTCCTGCGCGAACGGGTCGCCGGCGTCGACCGGCAGCACCGCGAGGGTCTCGATGCCGGCGGACACGGCGGCGCGGGAGATGTTGACGCCCTTCCCTCCCGCCTGGGAGGTCACCGACTCGGCACGCTGGACCTCGCCGCGCTCGAGGCGGTGGGCGAGCAGGACGGTGCGGTCCGTGCTGGGGTTGGCCGTCAGGGTGAGGATCATGCGAGGAGCACCTCCACCCCGGCGCGCTCGAGCGCGTCGAGGTCGTCGGGGACGAGGCTGTCGTCGGTGATGAGCAGGTCGATCTGGTCCAGGGTGGCGAAGCGCTCGACGTTCTCCTCGCCGATCTTGCTGGCGTCGGCGAGCACCACGACCCGCCGGGCGGCGGCGACGACGGCCCGCTTGGTGGCGGCCTCGTCGCTGTCGGGGGTGGAGAGCCCGTGGGAGAGCGAGATCGCGTTGGTGCCGACGAACGCGATGTCGACCCGGAGCCGCTCCAGGGCCGCCACCGTGTCGGAGCCGACGGCGGCCTGCGTCGTCTGGCGCACCCGCCCCGGCAGCACGTGCAGGTCGACGCCGGGGTGCGTGGCCAGCCGGGAGGCGATCGGGACGGCGTGGGTGTAGACCTGCAGCCGCAGGTCGCGCGGCAGCACCATCGCGAGGCGTGCGGTGGTGGTGCCGGCGTCGAGCAGGATGCTCGACCCCGCCGGCGGCAGCAGGTCGACGGCGGCCGCTGCGATGCGCTCCTTGGCCGCGGTGTTGGCCTGGTCGCGCTCGTTGAGGGCGAACTCGACGTTCATCAGGGCGTGTGCCGGGACCGCGCCGCCGTGGACGCGGCGCACCAGGCCGAGCCGCTCGAGGGCGGAGAGATCGCGGCGGATGGTCTCGGTGGTCACGTCGTAGCTGACCGAGAGCTCGGTGACCGACAGGCGTCCGCGCTCGGCGACGAGCCCGGCCATCGCCTGCTGTCGTTCCTCGGCGTACATCGCGGGCTCCCTCCTGGTCGGCCACGTCGGACACCACGTGGCGTCCGTCACGAATCTTTGTATGTGTTGTTTTAGTTGGTTACCACTGGACTGTCAAGCCTGGAGGTGCTTATGCTGTGAGCATGGTCACGAGCATCCCATTCCCTGACGACAATGTCCTGCGCGGCGCGCCCGTGGTGCCCGGCGTCGCCTACGGCCCGGTCGTCCGCGTGCAGGACGACGTTCCCCAGGAGGCGATCGAGGCGTTCGGTTCCGGGCCCGCGGACGCCGACGAGGCGCTGGCCGCCTACGACACGGCGGTCGAGGTCGTGGCCGGCGGCTACTCCGCCAAGTCCGGCCAGGCCTCGGGAGCCGCGGCCGAGGTGCTGGTCGCCAGCGCCGGCCTGGTCCGTGACAAGGGCATGCGCAAGGCGGTGCGCCAGCGCCTCCAGGCCGGCGAGGGCCTCGTCGCCAGCGTGCGCGGTGCGGCGGACCAGTTCGTCGACGCCTTCACGGCCATGGGGGGCCTGATGGCCGAGCGCACGACCGACCTGCGCGACATCGAGAAGCGCGTGGTCGCCCGCGTCGTCGGCGCCCCGGAGCCGGGAGTGCCCGACCCGGACCGGCCCTCGATCGTGGTGGCCGACGACCTCGCGCCCGCCGACACCGCCGGGCTCGACCCCGAGCGCGTGCTCGCGCTGGTCACCACGCGCGGCGGCCCCACGAGCCACACCGCCATCATCGCGCGCCAGCTCGGCATCCCGTGCGTGGTGGGCGTGCCGGGCGCCCACGAGGTCGCCGAGGGCACCTGCGTGCTGGTGGACGGCACCGGCGGCACGGTGGAGCTGGAGCCCGACGCCGACCAGGCACGGGAGAGGGTGGCCCAGGACCGCGCGGTCCGCGAGGAGGCTCAGGCCTGGGCGGGACCGGGCGCCACGGCCGACGGCACCGCCGTCAAGCTGCTGGCCAACGTCGCGGACGGCGAGAGTGCCCGGGGGGCCGCGCCGCAGCCGGTCGAGGGGGTGGGGCTGTTCCGCACCGAGCTGTGCTTCCTCGGACGCTCCGAGGAGCCCACCGTCGAGGAGCAGTCCGACATCTACGCGGAGGTCCTCGAGGCCTTCGCCGGCCGCGAGGTGGTGCTGCGCACCCTCGACGCCGGTTCCGACAAGCCCCTGGCCTTCGCCACCCTGGCGGGCGAGGAGAACCCCGCGCTGGGGGTGCGCGGCCTCCGGCTGTCCTTCGCCGACCCGGGCCTGCTCGACCGTCAGCTCGACGCCGTGGCACGGGCCGCCGCGTCGACCGGTGCCCGGGTCCGGGTGATGGCTCCGATGGTGGCGACCGTCGCGGAGGCTGCCGACTTCGCCGCGAAGGTCCGCGAGCGCGGTCTCGTGCCCGGCGTCATGGTCGAGATCCCCTCGGTGGCCCTCCTGGCCGACCGGGTCCTCGAGGTCGTGGACTTCCTCTCGATCGGCACCAACGACCTGACCCAGTACACGATGGCCGCCGATCGCATGGCGACCGACCTCGCCCACCTCACCGATCCCTGGCAGCCGGCCGTGCTCCGCCTGGTCTCCGTGACGGCGGAGGCGGGCAGGCGCGCGGGCAAACCCGTCGGAGTGTGCGGCGAGGCCGCAGCCGACCCGTTGCTGGCCTGTGTGCTGGTGGGGATGGGGATCACGTCGTTGTCGATGGCCGCGGCCGCGGTGCGCCCCGTCGGCGCGCGCCTGGCCCGGGCCGGCGACGAGGCCTGTCGCCGCGCGGCCGAGCTCGCTCTCGCCGCGCCGGACCCGGCCACCGGCCGCGCCGAGGTGCTGGCGCTCCTCGACCAGGGGTGAGGCCGGCCGCCGTACGGGTGGCCGTTCGTCCCTCGCCGGGGCCGTCGTCGCACTAGGGTGGTGACCTCGCGCGAGCCGGACGGGCTCGGTGCTCGTCACCACTGGAGGTTCCACATGGGCTACGGACTCGGCGTCTTTCTGCTCGCCCTCGGCCTGATCTGCGTCTACGCGATCGACGACACCCAGGTCGGGCCCCTCGAGGTGCACACGCTGGGCTGGATCGTGGCCGCCGCCGGCGCGCTGGTCATCGCCCTGACCGCGTTCACGCTGAACTCGCGCCGCGCCAGCACGACCGTCGCCCGCACCACGCACCCCGACGGCAGCCAGACCGTCCAGGAGCGCCAGTCGCGCGACAACCCGCCGCCCGCCGTCTGAGGTCGTCGCGCACGTTTTGGGCGCCGACGCCCGACCTTGCTAGGATCCACCGGTTGCCCACGGTCGACGTACGCGTCGGCACGGGGCTGCACGCACCGCACATCATCGCCGTAGAACGGCCGCGGATCCAGAGTGCCCGGGTGGACAGGCCCCGGCGCGCCGCGCAACGAGCCAGCAGAAGGAGTCGTCAGTGTCGATAGGGACAGACGCGGAGACCAAGCAGAAGATCATCGCCGAGTACGCCACGACCGAGGGCGACACCGGCTCGCCCGAGGTGCAGATCGCGCTGCTCAGCCACCGGATCAGCCACCTCACCGAACACCTGAAGTCGCACAAGCACGACCACCACAGCCGTCGTGGTCTGCTGCTGCTCGTCGGCCAGCGCCGCCGGCTGCTCAACTACCTGCGCAAGACCGAGATCGACCGTTACCGCTCGATCGTCGAGCGCCTCGGCCTGCGCCGCTGAACCCGAAGGGCCCACCGTCGGTGGGCCCTTCCTCGCGTGCGCACCACCGCGCGAGCGCGTAGAAGAACTGAACACCACTCCAGGAGCGAACTGCTCGGCGACCGGGCCCGGTCCTCGGTAGTGACCTGCAGATCGAGACGCTCGTCTGTCTCGGGGCTGCGGGTCTCGATCGAAGACGGGGCCACCCCGACACGGGGGACCCGCGCCAACGCGGCGGACGCTCGCGGTCGCTCCGCGAAACCGTGAGGAACCGCATGACCAACGCAGAACCCACCATCTCGGCGGTCGAGACCGTCATCGACAACGGCCAGCACGGCCAGCGCACCGTCAAGTTCGAGACCGGGCTGCTCGCCCGGCAGGCCGCCGGATCGGTGACCGCCTACCTCGACGACGAGACGATGCTGCTCTCGGCCACGACCGCGGGCAAGACGCCCAAGGACCACTTCGACTTCTTCCCGCTCACCATCGACGTCGAGGAGCGGATGTACGCCGTGGGTCAGATCCCCGGCTCGTTCTTCCGCAGCGAGGGTCGCCCCGGGGAGGACGCGATCCTCACCTGCCGCCTCATCGACCGGCCGCTGCGACCGACGTTCAAGAAGGGCCTGCGCAACGAGGTCCAGGTCGTCATCACCGTGATGGCGCTCGACCCGGACATGCCCTACGACGTGCTCGCGATCAACGCGGCCTCGATCTCCACCCAGCTCTCCGGCCTGCCGTTCTCGGGCCCGGTGGGCGCGACCCGGATGGCGCTGATCGACGGCCAGTGGGTGGCCTTCCCCACCCACAGCCAGCTCGAGCACGCCGTGTTCGACATGGTCGTCGCCGGCCGCGTCACCGACACCGGTGACGTCGCCATCATGATGGTCGAGGCCGAGGCCACCGAGCAGACCTTCGAGCTCGTCGCCTCCGGCGCGACGGCGCCGACCGAGGAGGTCGTCGCCAGCGGCCTCGACGCCTCGAAGCCCTTCATCAAGCAGCTGTGCGAGGCCCAGGCCGAGCTGGCCAAGGAGGCCGCCAAGCCGGTCGCCGACTTCCCGGTCTTCCTCGAGTTCGAGGACGACGTCTACGCCGCGGTCGAGTCCGCCGTGCGCGAGGACACCGCCCAGGCCCTGACGATCGGTGACAAGCAGGAGCGCGAGTCGCGCACCGACGAGATCAAGGCCGCGCTGCTCCAGCAGGTCGCCGGCGACTTCGAGGGTCGCGAGAAGGAGATCGGCGCCGCGTTCCGCGCGCTGAACAAGTCGCTCGTGCGCGAGCGCGTGCTGCGCGACCAGGTCCGCATCGACGGTCGTGGGCTCGCCGACATCCGTCCGCTGCACGCCGAGGTCGGCGTCATCCCGCGCGTGCACGGCTCGGCCCTCTTCGAGCGCGGCGAGACCCAGATCCTCGGGGTCACCACGTTGAACATGCTCACCCTCGAGCAGAAGCTCGACACCCTCTCGCCCGAGAAGACGCGCCGGTACATGCACAAGTACGTCTTCCCGCCCTTCTCGACAGGCGAGACCGGCCGCGTGGGCTCGCCCAAGCGCCGCGAGGTGGGCCACGGCGCGCTGGCTCGTCGCGCGCTGCTGCCGGTGCTGCCGGACCGCGAGACGTTCCCCTACGCCATCCGCCAGCTCTCCGAGGCCATGGGCTCCAACGGCTCGACGTCGATGGGCTCGGTCTGCGCCTCGACGATGTCGCTGCTCCAGGCCGGCGTGCCGCTCAAGGCGCCCGTCGCGGGCATCGCGATGGGCCTGATCTCCGGTGAGGTCGACGGCCAGACGCAGTACGTCGCGCTGACTGACATCCTCGGTGCCGAGGACGCCTTCGGCGACATGGACTTCAAGGTCGCCGGCACGCGCGAGTTCGTCACCGCGCTCCAGCTCGACACCAAGCTCGACGGCATCCCGGCCGAGATCCTCAAGCAGGCCCTCGGCCAGGCCAAGGACGCGCGGCTGGCCATCCTCGACGTGATGGCCGAGGCCATCGAGGCGCCCGAGGAGATGTCGGTCCACGCTCCCCGGATCATCACCGTGCGGGTGCCCGTCGACAAGATCGGCGAGGTCATCGGCCCGAAGGGCAAGGTGATCAACCAGATCCAGGACGACACGGGTGCGAGCCTCTCCATCGAGGACGACGGCACGGTCTACATCGGGGCGACCAACGGTGAGGCCGCCGAGGCGGCCCGTCAGGCCGTCAACGCGATCGCCAACCCGACGATGCCCGAGGTCGGCGAGCGCTACCTGGGCACCATCGTCAAGACGACCAACTTCGGGGCGTTCGTCTCGCTGATGCCCGGCAAGGACGGCCTGCTGCACATCAGCAAGCTGCGCAGCCTGGCCGGGGGAAAGCGCGTGGAGACCGTCGAGGACGTCGTCTCGGTCGGCCAGAAGGTCCAGGTCGAGATCGCCGAGATCGACGACCGCGGCAAGCTGTCGCTGATCCCGGTCGTCGAGGGTGGGGACACCGCGGCCGCTGAGGCGCCTGAGGAGGCCTGAGCCCGTGGCGGAGCTCTCCGCCGAGCAGCCGGCCCGCCCGCGTCGTCGTGACCACGACGTGGGCGGGCCGCGTGCTGCCGGCGGCCTCGAGGACCGTCTCGTCGAGCGCGACGAGACGGGCCGGGTGACCTCGCGCATCCGCACGACCACCCTGGACTCGGGGCTGAGGGTGGTCAGCGAGGAGATGGCCGGCGCCCGGTCGGCGAGCGTGGGCGTCTGGGTGGCCGTGGGCTCACGCGACGAGGCACCGGCCGAGCACGGCTGCTCGCACTTCCTCGAGCACGTGCTCTTCAAGGGCACGCACCGGCGCAGCGCGCTCGAGATCTCGGTGGCGCTCGACGCGGTGGGCGGCGAGCTCAACGCCTTCACCGCGAAGGAGTACACCTGCTTCCACGCGCGCGTGCTGGCCGAGGACCTCCCGCTGGCCGTCGACGTCCTGGGCGACATGGTGACCGGGTCGGTGCTGGCACCCGAGGACATCGAGGCCGAGCGCGACATCATCCTCGACGAGATCGCGATGCACGAGGACGATCCGGACGACGTCGTGCACACCCTCTTCGCCGAGCAGGCCTGGGGCGCCGCATCGCCGCTGGGCCGGCCCATCGCCGGCACCGCCGAGTCGATCGCCGCCCTGAGTCGTGACGAGGTCGCCGACTTCTGGGTCCGCCACTACCGGCCCGGGACGACGGTCGTGGCTGCAGCCGGCCGCGTCGAGCACGACCGGCTCGTGGAGCAGGTCGTGGCGGCGTTCGGCACCGGGGACTTCCTCGCCGTGCCCGGCTCCCCGGCACCCGCCCGCGCGAGCAGGGTCCGCGTGCCGGTGCTCGCGGGGTCCGTCCACGCCGTCCGTGGCTTCGAGCAGGCCAACGTCGTGCTCGGCACGCAGGGCCTGGACCGTCACGACGACCGGCGCTTCGCCCTCGGCGTGCTCGACACCGCCCTGGGCGGAGGGACCTCGAGCAGGCTCTTCCAGGAGGTCCGCGAGCGGCGCGGCCTGGCCTACTCGGTCTACTCGTTCTCGGCGCACCACGCCGACAGCGGCCTCTTCGGGGTCGGGGTCGGGTGCCTGCCGCAGCGCCTCGACGCGGTGCTCGAGACCGTGCGGGCCGAGCTCGCGAAGGTCGCCTCGCGCGGTCTCGAGCCTGATGAGCTCGAGCTGGGCCGTGGCCAGCTGCGGGGAGGGCTGGTGCTCGGCCTGGAGGACCCGGGTGCGCGGATGCACCGCATCGGCAAGGCCCTGCTGGTCTCCCACGAGCTGCTCGGGGTGGATGAGGTGCTCGGACGCATCGAGGCCGTCCGTCTCGACGACGTGAGGACGCTCGCCGCGGACCTCCTCGCCGGACCCGAGGTGCTCGCGGTGGTCGGGCCCGGGTAGCGCGAGCGCCGGGATCGCTCAGCGGCGGGCGATGAGGCCGACGGCAGCGGGGGCGGGCGCGCTGCTGCGCACGGCCGAGACCCGGAAGCCGCCCTGCTCCAGGGCGGCGGCGCCCTGCGAGAGGATCTGGGGCACCTGCTCGGGGCGTGAGGCGTCGTAGAACAGCCCGACGACGCCTCCGGGACGCAGCCGCTCGTGGATCAGGGCGACCTCGTCGTCGCACGCACGGACCCAGAACAGGTTGACGTTGAAGGCGAAGGCCTTGGTCAGGCGCTTGACCGGGACCCGCAGGGTCGCCAGGTCGATCTGGCGGACGGTGAGCCGCTTGTCGTCGATGGCGGCGGCGTTGCGCCGACGGGTCCGGTCCACGCCCGACTCCGAGCGGTCGATCGCGAACAACCGGCCCCTCCCGGGCTCCAGGCGCGCACAGATCAGCTCGGCCGCCGCCCCGGGGCCGCAACCGATCTCGAGCACCTTGTCGTCGGGCTGGACGTCCATCAGGTCCACGGCCCAGCGGATCCGAGTCGGGATCTGGTCCACCGCCATGGGGCCAGCCTGCCAGACGCGGGAGCGCTAGGTTGTGCCGCGTGGACAGCAGCCGTGACGAACCGCTCCGCGTCGGCGTCCTGGGATCACGCGGACGGGTCGGCGTCGCCATCGCCGAGTCGGTGCGGGCAGCCGAGGACCTGGTGCTCGCAGCCGAGGTGGACCAGGGCGATGACGTCGGCGCGCTGCTCGAGGCGACGGTGCAGGTCGTCGTCGACTTCACCCACCCCGACGCCGTGATGGACAACCTGCGCTTCTGCGTCGAGCACGGGATCCACGCCGTGGTGGGCACCACCGGCTTCGACGACGACCGGCTCTCGCAGGTCGGCGACTGGGTGGACCGGGCACCGGGGGTGGGCGTGCTGGTCGCGGCGAACTTCTCCCTCGGTGCGGTGCTCATGATGCGGTTCGCGACGCAGGCGGCGCGGTTCTTCGAGTCGGTCGAGATCGTCGAGATGCATCACCCGGACAAGGCGGATGCGCCCTCGGGGACAGCCCGACGTACTGCACAGCTCGTCGCGGCGGCCCGGGTCGACGCCGGGTTGGCCTCCGCACCCGACGCGACCTCCACGGCGTTGGCGGGTGCGCGCGGCGCCGACGTCGACGGTGTGCCGGTGCACTCCCTGCGCGTGCGCGGGATGCTCGCGCACCAGGAGGTGCTCCTCGGGGGCCCGGGGGAGACGCTCACCATCCGCCACGACTCCCTCGACCGGGCCTCGTTCGCGCCAGGGGTGCTCCTGGGCGTGCGAGGGGTCTCGGACCGCCCGGGGTTGACCATCGGTCTCGACACCCTCCTCGACCTCCCGGCCTGAGCACGCCGCCTCGAGGGCGGTTCTGCAGGTTCGTGCGTTGCACAGGGATGCAGCGGCCGGGACCTAGGTCCTCGGCGCCGCGGCTGCGAACCTCGCAGCACAGACGTCCCACCGACAGGGGCGTCGAGACTCGAGAGGTCGACCATGCGACACACCACCGCCCGATCCCTGGGCCTCGCCGTCGCCGCGGTCGCGTCCACCGGCGCGCTCGGCCTGGCCACCCTGCCCGCCCAGGCCGCCACGGCCGGGAGTGCGCGCGGCGCCTCCGCCTCTCGCGGCGTCGTCGACGGTGCCCGCGCCGCGCTCGGCGCCCACCCCGGGGCCGCCCGCACGAGCGGCACCCGCACCGCGGGCACCGGGCTGGAGCTCGTCCCCACCGACACGGTCCTCGACGACGACGGCAGCACCCACGTACGGTTCGAGCGCACCTTCGCCGGGTTGCCGGTGCGCGGGGGCGACGTCGTGGTCCACCAGGGCCCCAGCGAGGACTGGCGCGGTGCCAGTCAGACCCTCGCCACGCCCCTCGCGCTGAGGACCACCCCGGCGCTGGGCGCGTCCTCGGCCACGCAGCGAGCGCTCGCGGCCCCGGTCGTCGGACGTGGCATCACCGGTCTGCGCGCCCAGGGCTCGCCCGAGCTCGTCGTCGACGCACTGGGGGCCCAGCCCCGGCTGGCGTGGGAGGTCACGACGGTGGGCCGCCGCAGCGACGGCACCCCGAGCCGGCTCACCAGCTCGGTGGACGCCACGACCGGTGCCGTCCTGCGCACCGAGGAGCACGTGATGACGGTCGACGGGTCCGGCCGGTCGCTGTACTCGGGCACCGTGCCGCTCCGCCTCACCAGCAGGGGCTCGTCGTACGAGATGCGAGACGCCTCGCGGGGCGGCACCTACACCACCGACGTCGGCAACAAGACCGACGGCGTGCTGTGCTCGCTCTTCGGCTCCGGGTGCGCCACCGGCCCGGTCCTGACCAGCACCGACACCTCGTTCGGGACCGGCACGAACGCGAACCGCGAGTCGGCGGCCGTCGACGCCCAGTACGGCACGGACGCCACCTGGGACTACTACCGCGACGTGCACGGACGTGAGGGCATCTTCGGCACCGGCAAGGGGTCCTACAACCGCGTGCACTACGGCAAGAACTACGTCAACGCGTTCTGGGACGGCACCAAGATGACCTACGGCGACGGAGACGGCACGAGCTTCGGACCCCTGGTCTCGCTCGACGTCGCGGGACACGAGATGAGCCACGGGGTCACCGAGAACACCGCCGCTCTGACCTACTCCGGCGAGTCCGGCGGTCTGAACGAGGCTACCTCCGACATCTTCGGGACCATGGTCGAGTTCTACGAGGCCAACCCCGCCGACCCCGGTGACTACCTGATCGGCGAGGAGTTCGACCTCGCCGGGCACCAGGGCTTCCGCCGGATGGACGACCCGGTCTCGGACGGCAGCTCTCCCAACTGCTACAGCGCCGACACCAAGAACCTCGACGTCCACTACTCCTCGGGCGTGGGCAACCACTTCTTCTACCTGCTCGCCGAGGGGTCGGGGGCCCGGACGATCAACGGCACCGCGCACTCGTCCTCGACGTGCGACGCATCGACGGTGACCGGGATCGGTCGGGACGCGGCGCAGAGGATCTGGTTCCGCGCGCTCACCGTCTACATGACCTCGGGCACGACCTACGCGGGCGCGCGCACCGCCACGCTGGACGCGGCCTCCGACCTCTACGGTGCCTCCAGCACCCAGCGGGCCGCCGTCGCCGCGGCCTGGAGCGCGGTCTCGGTCGGCTGAGCACGACCTGGCGGACCTCCCCGGGGAGGGGAGGTCCGCACCGGCTGGGGCGCGCTCGCCGGGACCGGCTAGGCGTCCGCGGGTGACGGGCCGCTCAGCGACGCGTCGAAGAGCGCCTTCTCGGCCTCGTCGCTCCACGTGTCACCCGGGGCCAGCTTCTCGGCCACGTCCGGCAGCTTCTCCTTCAGCTCCTCGAGCCCCATCAGGGGGAGGTCGTGGATCTGGGGGAAGATCAGGACCTTCCCCGAGTAGGTGCCGTCGACCAGCGCCTGCAGGCCGTCCTTGGCCGCCCTCATGCCGCCGACGGCGCCCACGATGGATCCCGGCGAGAGCTCACCCCGCTCGGCCAGGTCCACCACCTGCTGCTGATCGTGGATGGTCAGTCCGGACGTCCCGGTGTACTGCGCGTTGTCCAGGTAGACCGCGCTCAGGTTCAGCGGCGCGAGGGTGCCGTTGGGGACGCCGGCGAAGAAGACCAGCATGCCGGCGGGGTTCATCACGGTGTCGGCCTCGGCCATCACCGAGGAGATGGGGACGCTGACCACCACGTCGTCGGCCCCCCGGCCGTCGGTGATCCCCAGGACGAAGTCCTGGAGCGACTCCGTCGAGGTCGAGGAGTTGAAGGTGATCAGCTCGCAGTCGTTGCTCTGCGCGAGGTGCGCCAGGCGGTCCTCGAGGCTCTTCAGGCGCTCGTCGCTGACTTCCGTGGCGACGATCCGGCGGGGGCCGTCGGGCTGCTGGATGGCCCGCTGGACGTGCATCAGACCCATCGGGCCGCCGGCGCCCACGAAGACGGTGGTGCCGCGTGGGCGCAGGTCGCACCGGTTGCGAACCTCCCCGTAGGAGGCAGCGATGTCGGGTCCCCGGCCACCGAGGTAGGCGGTGTAGTCGTAGTGCAGTCGCCCGACATCGGTGTCCACCAAGCCGTCGAGGGCGGTCTCTCCCACGAGGTTGAGGGTGCCGCGTCGAGCGATGTGCTGGGCCACGGCACCGACCGTGGTCGCGGAACGGGGATCGAGCACGACGATGTCGTCGAAGCCGGCTCCGCCGGTCAGCTCGTCGACCACGGCCTGGTAGCCGCTGGGGTCGAGGCCGTCACGCACGATCGTCGTGGCCGAGGTCTGCTCGAACAGCCTGTGCACCGAGGGGGGCACGTCGCTCAGCACGATGGTCGCGGGGGCCTCCAGGCCGGAGGAGAAGAGGTAGTCGCGCTCGTCCCCGGGGCGGCCGGTGATCCACATGACGCCACCGGCCTTGGGCTCGAGGCGGCGACGTTGGGTGTAGGCCGCCATCACGCAGCCCCAGGGCTCCAGCGTGGAGGCCTCGGCGTACCCCATCGAGTCGGGGATGGGCAGCAGGCAGGGACCGTCGTCGGTGTCGAGCATCTCCGAGCCCATCAGGTGGTACTGGATCAGTCCCCCGGGAACGGTGTAGCCGTAGGCGGTGCTCCTGCCGTCCTGGTAGATGTCGGGCTGCACGGCCAGACGCTGGCCCGGGTGGAAGCGGTCCTGGAGCTCCTCCCCGACCTCGATGACCGTGAGGCTGACCTCGTGCCCCAGTCGGGTGGGCTCCTGCGCCAGGTCGCGGTCGTAGAGCTTGGGGTGGGAGCCGCCTGCGCGCAGGATCTTCACATCGGAGAAGCAGAGCCCCACACTGTCGATGCGGACCAGCATCTGGTCGGCACCGGGCTCGGGGACGGGCAGCAGCTCGGGTCCGTCACCCTTGCCCATGTTCTCCTCGCCCGCGCCGTACAGGTTCCAGGCCCAGCCTTCCTCGGGCACGTCACGATCGGCCGCGCGGTAGAGGTCGTACTCCGATGTCATGGTTCCTCCGGGTCTAGGGGTCGTGGGGCGGACGGCTCGCGGACGCGTGTCGGCGTGGCCCTCGTCACTCTAACCAGCGCGGGGGCCATATCCGAACCTGTTGCTTTGCGCCCGTATAGGTGGACGAGAAGTATTGACGCCGCGATGTGACGAGAGTTATAAAGGTGTTCGCAGATGAGTGACCGGTCTCACGTCGGTGGCTCACCCACCCCGGCCGTCTCGACGACGGCCGTCACGAGGAGGCAGCTCGATGGCCAGCACAACTCACGCCCGAACGGGGTCCGGTGCCACGCCGTACGCCGGCTCCGGCGGATCCTCCCGAGGGGGAGCGCGGGTCCAGGTCCAGCGCTTCGGCACCTTCTTGTCCAACATGGTCCTGCCGAACATCGGGGCCTTCATCGCCTGGGGCCTGATCACCGCTCTGTTCATCGAGACCGGCTGGATCACGCTGATCGGGGGCGCGCTCGGCTACGACGGCAGCTACGGCTTCGTCGAGAGCCTGGGTGCCTGGGGCTCGGGGGCCGACGGCACCGGGATCGTCGGTCCGATGATCACCTACCTGCTGCCGCTGCTGATCGGCTACACCGGCGGTCGGATGATGTACGACGACAACCTGCGCGGCGGCGTCGTCGGCGCGATCGCGACGTTCGGTGCCATCACCGGTGCGAGCGTGCCGATGTTCCTCGGTGCGATGATCATGGGCCCGCTCGGTGGGTGGTCGATGAAGAAGCTCGACGCCCTGTGGGCCCACAAGATCCGGCCGGGCTTCGAGATGCTCATCAACAACTTCTCCGCCGGCATCTGGGGTGGCTTCCTGGCCGTCGTCGGGTTCGTCGTCGCCGGCCCGGTCATCACCGGCTTCAGCAACGGAGCCTCCAAGGTCATCGACCTCCTCGTCTCCAACAACCTGTTGCCGCTGACGTCGATCTTCATCGAGCCGGCCAAGATCCTGTTCCTCAACAACGCCGTCAACCAGGGGATCCTGACCCCGTTGGGCGTGACCGAGGCCGCCGACAAGGGCCAGTCGATCCTGTTCCTGCTCGAGGCCAACCCCGGTCCGGGTCTGGGGCTGCTGCTCGCCTTCACCTTCTTCGGCAAGGGGGCGGCCAAGGCCTCGGCCCCCGGCGCGATCGTCATCCAGTTCCTCGGTGGCATCCACGAGATCTACTTCCCCTACGTGCTCGCCAAGCCGAAGCTGGTGCTGGCGGTGATCGCCGGCGGGATGACCGGCATCGCCACCAACCTGATCTTCGGCTCCGGTCTGCGCTCGCCCGCCTCGCCCGGCTCGATCATCGCGGTCTGGGCGGCCGCACCGCTGGGCAGCCTCATCGGTGTCACGGCCTCGGTCGTCGCAGCGGCCGGGGTCTCCTTCCTGGTCGCGTCGTTCCTGCTCAAGCTCGAGCGCGGTGACGACGACGGAGACCTGTCGGCGGCCACCGCCTCGATGGAGTCGATGAAGGGCAAGAAGTCCTCGATCTCCGGCTCGCTCACCGGGGGCTCCTCGGCCCCGCAGGGCGAGATCCGCTCCATCGTCTTCGCCTGCGACGCCGGCATGGGGTCCTCGGCGATGGGTGCCTCGGTGCTGCGCAAGAAGATCCAGGCCGCGGGGCACGGTGAGGTGAGCGTGGTCAACAAGGCCATCTCGAGCCTCACCGACTCCTACGACGTGGTGGTCTCCCACCAGGACCTCACCGACCGCGCCCGTCAGCGCACCCCCTCGGCGCTGCACGTCTCCGTCGACAACTTCATGGGCAGCCCGCGCTACGACGAGATCGTCGAGCTGGTCAACGGCGCCAACGCGGGCAGCGGGTCCGGTGGCGCGGTCGCCACCGGCGCAGCCGAGGCGTCGGCGGGTCTCGGCGGCGAGCTGCTCGCACGGGAGTCGATCGAGCTCGACGTGCGTGCGGAGTCGCGCGACGAGGCCATCACCCGGGCCGGTCGGCTGCTGGTCGCGGCCGGGGCCGTCGAGGCGTCCTACGTCGAGGCGATGCACGAGCGCGAGAAGTCGGTCTCGACCTTCATGGGCAACGGGCTCGCGCTTCCCCACGGCACCAACGAGGCGAAGTCCGCGGTGGGTCGCACCGCACTGTCCTTCGTCCGGTACGCCGACCCCGTGGAGTGGAAGAACAAGCAGGTGCGCTTCGTCGTGGCGGTCGCCGCGATCGGCGACGACCACCTGAAGCTGCTCGGACGTATCGCCGAGGTCTTCCTCGACGAGACGCAGGTCGCACGTCTCGAGCAGGCCTCCAGCCCCGATGAGGTGCTGGCGGTGCTCGGCAACGTGGCACCGGTCTGAGCGACCTCCCGGTCCTGCCCGGGACGGGCGCGGCCCCGGCCTCCTTCACAGGAGGCCGGGGCCGTTGCCGTGGTGCCACCGCCCGTCCCACCCCCGTCCCGCCCTCGGTCAGGACCCGAGACGCAGCAGCGCGGCGACGAGCGCCGCCCCCGCCACGACGACCAGGAACGGCGCGCCCCGCCACAGCAGCAGCGCCGCGACGCCGAGGGCGGGGACCCGGGCGTCGAGCGCGAGCCGCCCCGGGTCGGACACGGCCTGGACGGCGACGAGGGCCGCCAGCAGCGCGACGGGAAGGAGGACCGCGGTGCGTGCAGACCAGGGGTGGGCCAGCCAGGACGCCGGGACCACGAGACCGGCCAGCTTCAGCGCGTAGCACCCCGCGGCCGCCGACAGCACCAGGACCCAGGTCGTCACGGGTCCTCCCCGGCGCGGGGTGCCGGGAGGGCGCCGACGAGGACCGCCACCCCGGCCGCGGCCAGCACCGGGACCCCGGCCGGCGTCGCGGGCACGAGGACCAGCGCGAGCGCCGCCCCGCCGGCCGCGACCTGGCCGGCGCGTCGCCCGCGCACCTGTGGCCACAGCAGCGCCAGGAAGGCTGCGGCGACCGCGGCGTCGAGGCCGTAGCGCCGGGGGTCACCGGCAGCGGCCCCTGCGACCGCCCCGAGGAGGGTGGCGGCGTTCCACAGCACGAGCACCGAGACGCCGGTCGAGACGAAGGCCCACCGCGTCGCGGCCCGGTCCGAGCGACCCAGGGCCATCGCGGTGGACTCGTCGATCAGCACGTGGGCCGCCACCGCCCGTCGCAGCCCGCGCCAGCCCAGCAGGGGAGCGAGGCGGACCCCGTAGAACAGGTTGCGCGTCCCGAGGAGCAGCGCGGTGGCGCCGCCCGCGACCGGGGCCCCGCCGGCCGCGAGGACCCCCACGAGCGCGAACTGGGAGGCGCCGGTGAACATCAGCAGGGACAGCGCACACGTCTGGGCGACGCTGAGGCCCGCGGCGACGGAGACCGCTCCGAACGAGATCCCGTAGGCGCCGGTGGCGATCCCGACGCCCAGCGCGTCGCGCAGGATGGCGCGACGGGACGGCAGGTCTGGGCGGTCCGTCCTCACCTGCTCACACCAGGGCGGTGTGCAGGCGGACCTGCTTGGCGCGCACCCCGCCGGGGCCCTCGAGCTCGCGGTGCGCCGAGTCGGGCGCCCACCCGGCGTCGGTCAGGAACCGCCGCTGGTCGTCGTCGTCCGCGCGCAGCCAGGTCACGGCCCGCACGAACCTGTCGGCGACCCAGGTGTCGGCGGCGGCCTGCAGCAGACGTGAGCCGTGCCCGCGGCCGCGGTCGTCCGCGCCGACGACGAGCTCGAGCAGCTCAGCGTCCGACACGGGATCACGGTCGGGGTCGGCGGCGGGGCCCAGGACGGCGAACCCGGCGACGCGGTTGCGCTCGAGCGCGACCAGCACCCGGTGGCGGGCGTCGGCGGGACGCGTCAGGGCCTGGCGCCACACCCCCGCCGCGGACTCCAGCGCCTCCTCACCGGACGGGAGGTCGCCGGGGTCGAGCAGGCCGGCGTACAGCTCGGGCCAGCTCGCCAGCTGCACCCGGGCGATGGCGGCGGCGTCGTCGGCCCACGCCACCCGGACCGAGACGTCGGCGGTCGGGGAGGGCACCAGGACATGGTCCCACCCGCCGGGTGGGGCCAGGACGGGGGAGGGTGGATAGCCTCGGGCCCATGGAGATCCGCAACCTGGGAGCGAGTGGCCTGAAGATCTCGGCCATCTCGTACGGCAACTGGCTCACGCACGGCTCGCAGGTCGAGGAGGACGCCGCACTCGCCTGCGTGCGGCAGGCCCTCGAGGAGGGCATCACGACCTTCGACACCGCCGACGTCTACGCCAACACCGCGGCCGAGACGGTGCTGGGCAAGGCCCTGGCCGGCGAGCGCCGGGAGAGCCTGGAGATCTTCACCAAGGTCTACTTCCCGACCGGTCCGGGCGGGCACAACGACCACGGCCTGTCGCGCAAGCACATCATGGAGTCGATCGAGGGCTCGCTGCGTCGACTCGGGACCGACCACGTCGACCTGTACCAGGCCCACCGCTACGACCACGACACGCCGCTGGAGGAGACGATGGAGGCCTTCGCCGACGTCGTGCACTCGGGCAAGGCGCTCTACATCGGGGTCTCGGAGTGGCGCGCCGAGGAGCTGCGCGCCGCGCACGCGCTGGCCCGCGAGCTCAAGATCTCGCTGATCAGCAACCAGCCGCAGTACAACATGCTGTGGCGGGTCATCGAGGACGAGGTGGTCCCGACCTCCAAGGAGCTCGGGATCGGTCAGATCGTGTGGTCGCCGATCGCCCAGGGCGTCCTCACCGGCAAGTACAAGCCGGGCGAGGACCTGCCGAAGGGTTCGCGCGCGACCGACGAGAAGGGCGGCGCCGACATGATCAAGCGCTTCCTCGACGACGACGTCCTCGAGCGCGTGCAGCGCCTCGTCCCGGTCGCGCAGGAGGCCGGCCTCAGCCTGGCCCAGCTGGCCGTGGCCTGGGTCCTGGCCAACGACAACGTGTCCTCGGCGATCATCGGGGCCAGCCGACCCGAGCAGGTCAGCGAGAACGTCAAGGCGGCCGGCGTACGGCTCGAGGCCGACGCGCTCGCCGCGATCGACGAGGCGCTCGGCGACATCGCGGAGCGCGACCCGGGCAAGACGACGTCGCCCTCGCGCAGCGCGTTCAGCTGACCCCGAGCAGGTGCCCGGGCACCGGCCGCGACGTCAGCGGTAGTGCTCGGGCAGCTTCTGGCTGATCTTGACCTGGGTCTTGGGCAGTCGCATGAAGCGCATCTGGATCGAGCGGCTCACGGCGTACCAGGTCGTGCCCTTGTGGGTCTCGCTCGGGAAGCGGCGGCCGAGCTCGCGACGAAGCCGGAGGCGCAGGTTGACGACCTCGACCAGGATCAGCACGAGCACTCCGAGCATCAGTGAGCTCCCGAGGCTGACCAGGCTCGGGTTGCCGGAGTAGGTCAGCACGGTGGTGACGAGCACGATCGGCAGCACGATCTCGAGGAACGAGAACCGGCTGTCGACGAGGTCACGCACGAAGCGACGCTCGGGGCCGCGGTCCCGCGGCAGCATGTGCTTCTCGTCGCCGGTCTTCATCGCCGTGCGCACGCGCCTGGACTCCTCGGTGCGCGCCTTGCGCTTGGCGGCCGAGAGCTCCTTGCGGGTGCGCGGGGTCCTCGCCCGGGCCCGCGCGGCGGCCTCGGACTCCTTGCGGGTCGGGGTGGGTCGGCCCTTGGGTGCCGTGCGCGCCGCCCGCTCCTCAGCAGTCTCGGCAGTCGCGGGACGCACGACCTCGGTCGTGGTGGACTCGGTCGTGTCGCTGCGACGGAACAACGCCATGGGTCGCGTGCTGCCTTTCGGCTCGGGAGGAGGGCGTGCGGCTGGTCTGGTCCGATGCTACCGGCCGAGGGCAGCGGCAGCGGGGGTCTCGCTCTCGTCGGGCCTGCGCCGTAGGGTGGGCGCGTGAGCCTGATGAAGCGCATGAGCCTGGTGTTCCGGTCCAAGGCCAACAAGGCCCTCGACCGCGCCGAGGACCCGCGCGAGACCCTCGACTACAGCTACCAGCGCCAGATGGACCTCCTCTCGAAGGTACGGCGCGGCGTGGCGGACGTGGCGACCAGCCGCAAGCGGGTGGAGCTGCAGATGAACCAGATCCAGCAGCAGAGCGACAAGCTGCAGGCCCAGGCCGAGAAGGCCATCTCGGTGGGCCGCGAGGACCTGGCCCGGGAGGCGCTGACCCGCAAGTCCGGGCTCACCGGCCAGATCAGCGACCTCCAGGCCCAGCACGCCCAGCTCCAGGGGGAGGAGGAGAAGCTCACCCTCGCCCAGCAACGGCTGCAGGCCAAGGTCGAGGCGTTCCGCACCCGCAAGGAGACCATCAAGGCCACCTACACCGCCGCCGAGGCCCAGACCAAGATCAACGAGGCGATGTCGGGCATCGGAGAGGAGATGGGCGACATCGGGATGGCCATGCAGCGAGCCGAGGACAAGACCCAGGCGATGCAGGCGCGCGCCGGAGCCATCGACGAGCTGATCGCCTCCGGTGCCCTCGACGACGCGTCGGCCACCAACCGCGGTGACGACATCAGCCGTGAGCTGGAGCAGATGAGCTCCGGGGCCGACGTCGAGTCCGAGCTGGCCCGCCTCAAGGGCCTCTCGGGCAGCGCCCAGCCCGACGCGATCGAGTCCGGCGGCGACATCCTCTCGCCCGAGGCGCAGAGGACGACCGAGTCCACCGAGGACGGTCGGCCATGATCGTACGGATCCTCGGTGAGGGCCAGTACGACGTCGACGACTCGGCGCTCGACTCGCTGAACGTGCTCGACAGTGCCGTGGAGAGCGCCGTGGAGGCAGGGGACGAGACCGCTTTCGCCACCGCGCTGGACGAGCTGCTGGCCGGGGTGCGCAAGGCCGCGACGGCCCACGACCCGGAGTCGCTCGACGAGTCCGACCTCATCCTTCCCCCGCCGGACGCGACCATCGACGAGGTGCGCGAGCTGCTGGCCGACGACGGACTGATCCCGGGCTGAGCCTTCTCAACCGACTCTTGGGCAGACGCGCGAGGATAGGGCCATGGCACGCACTCGATTCATCGGTGACACCGGCCTGACCGCCCGGATGACCCTGGTCATGTTCCTGCTCGGCGCCCTGTTCGTGGGCCTGATCGCCGTGCTGATGGCGATCTTCTGGTCCAGCGGCGGTCCCGGCCTCGGCCTGCTGATCGGGCTGGCCGGCCTCGGCATCGTCTGGTACCAGTGGTACTCCTCCGACACCGTGGCCATGAAGGCGATGCGGGCCCGGGAGGTCACCCCGGAGCAGGCGCCCGAGCTGCACGGCATGATCGACCGGCTGTGCGCCCTGGCCGACATGCCCAAGCCGCGCGTGGGCGTCGCCGACCACGCGATGGCGAACGCGTTCGCGACCGGGCGCTCGCCGGACCGCTCGGTCGTGGTGGTGACCACCGGGATCCTCCAGCTGCTGAGCACCGAGGAGCTCGAGGGCGTGCTGGCCCACGAGCTGTCCCACGTCGCCCACCGCGACGTCCTGGTGATGACGGCGGCGTCCTCGGCGGGCATCGTGGCCGGCATGGTGACCTCCGGCGCACGCTACGGCGCGATCTTCGGCGGGATGGGTCGGAGCCGGAGCAGCAACAACAACGGCCTGCCCGTCTGGCTGGTCGTCCTGGCCGTCAGCCTGGTCACCTACGCGATCAGCTTCCTGCTGCTCAAGCTGCTCTCGCGCTACCGCGAGCTCTCGGCGGACCGTGCGGGCGCGTACCTGACGATGAACCCCCAGGCCCTGGGCTCGGCGTTGCAGAAGATCTCGGGAGGCATGGACGCGATCCCGGACAGGGACCTGCGCTCCACGCAGCCGATGAACGCCTTCTTCATCGCCCCGGCCGTGCGCGGGGCGTCCCTGAAGACGCTCACGGCAACCCATCCCAGCCTCGAGCAGCGCCTCGAGCAGCTCGCCGCGATCCAGGTCGAGCTCGGACGGCCCACGCCCTGATGGGCTTCTGGAGCTCCGTGCTCGGTCGGAGCCGTCCGAGCGCGCCCCGCCTCGACGCGCTCTTCGCGATCCCCACGGCAGCGATCACCCTCCAGAGCTCGTTCGGCCTGGTCCCCACCGGGGTCGGGTCGGTCTGCTACCGCGCCGCCAGCGGGGCCGGTTTCGACCAGACCCAGGACGAGGCAGTGCAGCTGCTCGGCGCCTCGCCGGACGCCCCGGACGTCGCCGTCACCCGTGACGACTTCGGCTTCACCTGGCTGACCGTCACCCATGCCGGCGACGATGACGCCTCCTTCGACCCCACCGCCGGGTCCGCGCCGGACGTCAGCGCGTTGTGCACCGACCTGCACGCCGTCAACAGCACCCTGGAGGAGGCCGGGTTCGGACCCGGGTTGCTGTGCTCCCTGGTGGCGTTCAGCGACCGGAGCGGGAAGCGCGCGGGTCTGGTCTACCTCTACAAGCAGGGCACGTTCTACCCCTTCGCCCCGACCGGGCCGGGACAGCGTGACGACCTGCTCGAGATCTCGGTGCGCGACGCCCTGTCCGGCGAGCTCGCCATCGAGCAGGACCGCTCCCGGTGGCTCGCGGTCTGGGGTGCTCCGGGGCTGTGAGCACCCACCTCCGAGCGAGGGGGCGGGCCGGGCCCGCGCGCGGCACCGTCCGGTGGGCTGGACCCGTCGGCCCCCCGGGGGTGTGGAAACGCCGAACCGTGTGCGACGCCGCCGTCGACGTCCTATGGTCTTGGCCGGGTCTCCTGACTCGCAGACAGGCGGAGGACGAGGATGAGTGTGAAGCAGGACCGTCGAGCCGTGCTCGAGGACCTCGGCGTCCTGGAGGTCCCGTTCTCGCCCCGCAGCTCCGACCTCGTCTCCGTCCTGGCGCTCGTCGCCGCTGCGTGCCAGGTGCCCGTCGCCCTGGTCAACCTGTTCACGGGTGCCGACCAGCACACGGTGGCCGCGCACGGCGTGGCGGCGTCGAGCTGTGCGCTCGAGGACTCCCTGTGCTGGCAGGTGCGCGACGAGCCGGGCACGGTGGTCGTCCTCGACACCCTCGCCGACGACCGTTTCGACGGCAGCGCCTTCACGACCGGCGAGCTCGCGCGGGTCCGCTTCTACGCCTCGCACCCTCTCGTGACCTCGGGCGGGGTGACGATCGGCCGGTTGTGCGTCTTCGACGAGCGCCCCCGCTCCGCCGAGGAGGTCGCCGGTTCCGGCGTCCGCGACCTCGGCGGGGTCGCGGCCCGCGTCGTCGAGGTCCTCGAGATCGGGCGGCGCCTGCGCGTGCTCGCTGCGGACCTCGAGCGGGTGGAGGTGCTGCGTGAGTCCGTCCAGTCCTCGCACGAGCGCCTGTCCGCCTTCGCCGGGCAGATCAGCCACGACCTCAAGACCCCGCTCACCAGCGTGTCGATGTCGCTGGACCTGATCCACGACGCCGCCGACGCCGCCGAGCCCGATCTCGAGAACCTGCGGTGGCTGGCGCTGAAGGCCCGCTCCGGCGCGCAGCGGATGGCCACGCTGGTCGACGACGTCCTCACCTACGCGCTCGTGGGCGGAGCCGACCAGCACACCGAGGTCGACCTCGCCGTGGTGCTCGAACAGGTCCTCGCCGACCTCGGTGAGGAGCTGGCCGAGGCTCGAGTCGACATCGGCGAGCTCCCTGTCGTGCGTGGCGACCACACCCAGCTGCGGTCGTTGCTGCAGAACCTGCTCGTCAACGCCGCCAAGTACCGCCACCCCGAGCGTGCCCTCGTCGTCGAGATCGCGGCGCGGCGCGTCGGTTCGCGCTGGGGAGTCAGCGTGCGCGACAACGGCCGCGGCATCTCCGTGGCCGACGCTCGCCGGGTCTTCGAGCCGCTCGTACGCGCCGACAGCTCCGTCGAGGGCACCGGGATCGGGCTGTCCACCTGTCGCCGCATCGTCGAGGCCCACGGCGGCACCATCGGACTCGATGGCGCTCGGGACCAGGGATGCACCGCCTGGTTCGAGCTCCCGGCCGCCTAGCCTCAGCGGTGGTCGGAGGCCGGCGTGCCTCAGTCGCGGTGCGCCCGCCCGGGGAGGTCGAGCATGCGCTGGAGCGCCACCGACGCGTCGCGCTGCGTGTCGGGGTCGACCTCGATCTTGTTGACGACCGTGCCCGCGACCAGGGACTCCATCGCCCACACGAGGTGCGGCAGGTCGATCCGGTTCATCGTCGAGCAGTAGCAGACGGTCTTGTCGAGGAACGTGATGCGCTGCTCGGGGTGCTGCCGGGCCAGCCGCTTGACCAGGTTCAGCTCCGTGCCGATCGCCCAGCTGGAGCCGGCCGGTGCCGCCTCGACGGTCTTGATGATGAACTCGGTGGATCCGACGAGGTCGGCGGCGAGCACGACCTCGTGCGTGCACTCGGGGTGCACCAGGATCTGGACGCCGGGGATGGTGGCGCGCAGCTCGGCGACGACGTCGGCGGTGAACCGGCCGTGCACCGAGCAGTGGCCCTTCCACAGGATCATCCGGGCGGCGCGGAGCTGCTCGTCGGTGAGCCCGCCCCGGGGCCGGTGCGGGTCCCACACGACGCAGTCGTCCAGGCCGAGGCCCATCTTGAGCACGGCGGTGTTGCGCCCCAGGTGCTGGTCGGGGAAGAAGAGCACCTTGCCGCCGGTCCCGTCACCCGCGCCGGCGTCCGGTTTCTGGGCGAAGGCCCACTCGAGCGCGGACTCGGCGTTCGAGGAGGTGCACACGACGCCGCCGTTGCGCCCGCAGAAGGCCTTGATGTCGGCTGAGGAGTTCATGTAGGTCACCGGCACGACGTCGTCCTGCACCCCGGCGTCGGCGAGGGCGTCCCACGCCTCCTCCACCTGGGCCAGTCGCGCCATGTCGGCCATCGAGCACCCGGCGGCGAGGTCGGGCAGGACCACGCTCTGGTCGGGGGAGGTCAAGATGTCGGCCGACTCGGCCATGAAGTGCACTCCGCAGAACACGATGAACTCCGCGTCCGGCCGGGCGGCCGCGTCGCGGGCGAGCTTGAAGGAGTCTCCGGTGACGTCGGCGAACTCGATCACCTCGTCGCGCTGGTAGTGGTGGCCCAGCACGAAGACCCGCTCACCGAGCGCTGCCTTCGCGGCGCGGGCTCGTGCCACGAGTGCCGGGTCGGAGGCGGCCGGGAGGTCGCCGGGGCACTCGACGCCGCGTTCTGCTCCGAGGTCGCGACCGCGACCGAGCGGGAGCAGGGGGAGGTCGACGGTCGTCATGACCTCATCCTAGGACGGAGCGGTCCGGTGACGGGCTGGAGCAGGGCCCCGTGGTGCAGGTACGGAGCGGGCGGACGCATCCCGCGCAGGGCCAGGTACCCCTCGGTGTGCACGGCGAGACCGGCCGCGAGCCCGACGTCGACGGCCCACTCGTCGGCCGCGGTCACGTGGGCGACGTCGGTGCTCGGCGGGCCGTCAGCGAGGACCGACCACAGCAGGCTCGAGGCCCTACGCCGGTCGCTCGCCGCGAGCAGGGCGAGCTTCTGGTCGTCTCCGACGTAGGCGTACCCCTGGCCGACCGGCCCGCACCTGCCGCACCACGGGCAGGGCGGCCCGGTCGACCGCGCCGGTGAGGAGCATCGGTGGGTGCAGGCTGAACCCGGCGAGGCGGTAGCGACGTACCGCGCGCGGGTCGGAGGAGGCGTTGAGCATCCCCCGCAGGCAGCCGCGCCCGTGTGGAAGCTCTCCGCGCTGAGCCGTTCCCACACCGCGACGTCGGCGAGGCGCATCGGTCGCACGAGCGGGGGAGGAGCGCTGGTCACGCGGCAAGCCTCGGCAGTCCCGGCCGTCCCGGCTCGCCGGACGAGCGCCGGCCGGGTCGATCGGCGATGATGGCCCCATGCGTGTCCTCGTGGCTCCCGACAAGTTCGCCGGAACCCTGACCGCGGTCGAGGCCGCCCAGGCCGTCGCCGAGGGCTGGCGCAGGCACGCCCCGGACGACGAGCTCGACCTGGCCCCGATGTCCGACGGTGGTCCGGGGTTCGTCGACGTCCTGCACGCGACCCTCGGCGGCGACCTGCTGGCGGTGACGGTGACCGGTCCGACCGGGACGCCGACACCCGCGACGGTGCTCCACGTCGGGGACACCGCGTACGTCGAGAGCGCTCAGGCGTGCGGGCTGCACCTGACGGGTCGTGAGGGCGCCGAGACGGCCACGACACGGGGTGTGGGCGAGCTGCTGGCCGCGGCGGTCGGGACCGGGTCGCGCACCATCGTCGTCGGGCTGGGCGGCAGCGGCACCAGCGACGGTGGCGCCGGCCTGCTGGCGGGGCTCGGGGCGAGCGCCGACGTCGACCTCGGGGCGGGAGCGGCGGGTCTCGAGGGGATCACCCACGTGGATCTCGGCCCGGCCCGCGACCGGCTGCGCGGGGTCGAGGTCGTGGTGGCCAGCGACGTCGACAACCCGCTCACGGGGCTCTTCGGGGCGGCCAAGGTCTTCGGCCCGCAGAAGGGCCTCACCGAGGAACGGCTCGTCGTCGTGGACGGCTGGCTCGAGCAGCTCGCGGCCGCCACCGACCGGCGGACGGCCCTCGAGCACGGTGCGGGTGCCGCGGGCGGCCTGGGCTTCGCGCTGCTGCTGCTCGGCGGGACGCGGCGTCCGGGGATCGGCCTGGTCGCCGACGCGGTCGGCCTCGCCGCCCGGGCCCGTCGCTGCGACCTGGTGGTGACCGGCGAGGGCGCCTTCGACTTCTCCAGCCGGGCGGGCAAGGTGCCGGCGGGGGTCGCCCAGGTCGCGGAGCAGGCGCTGCGCCCGTGCGTGGTGCTCGCCGGGCAGGTGCTGGTCGGGGCACGGGAGATGCGGGCGCTGGGCATCGAGTCGGCGTACTCGATCGTCGACCTCGTCGGCGAGGAGCGGGCCTTCTCCGACCCCGCGGGAGCCCTGGGAGACCTGGCGCAGCGCACGGCGCGGACCTGGTCGCGCTGACGAGCGCCGGGCCCGCTCGCCGAGACGCCTCGGAATAACCCCCTGTGTGCGAGCATTGGGAGAGAACCAGACCTTTCCTCGCACCTTTTGGGAGTCCCAGACATGACCGAGCAGGTGGAGACCACCGATCGCCGCACCGACCAGATCAACCTCAGCGACGTCGCGGCCAGCAAGGTTCACAGCCTCCTCGAGCAGGAGGGCCGTGACGACCTGCAGCTGCGCATCTCGGTGCAGCCCGGCGGCTGCAGCGGACTGCGCTACCAGCTGTTCTTCGACGAGCGCACCCTCGACGGGGACGTGGTGACCGACTTCGACAGCGTCAGTGTCGTCGTCGACCGCATGAGCGTGCCGTACCTCAACGGCGCGATGATCGACTTCGTCGACACCATCGAGAAGCAGGGATTCACCATCGACAACCCCAACGCCACCGGATCGTGCGCCTGCGGCGACTCGTTCCACTGAGCCGGCGCCAGCGGGTGGGCGACGGCACGCCCCTCGAGCGGTGAGGACCCCCGGACGCGCTGCGTCGGGGGTCCTCCTGCGTCCGGGTGTGCTCGCGATTGCGGCCTGCCGGGGTCCTCGCCGGTAGTCTCGCCGCCCGTGTCCTCAGACTCCGCCGTCACCCCGACCGTCGCCGCACCGCCTCCCGCTCCCGAGGGCGAGGTACCCGGCCCGTTGCTGATCGCCGGCTCGATCGCGACCGACCACCTGATGACCTTCGGTGGCCGGTTCGCCGACTCCCTCGTGGTCGAGCAGCTCGACAAGATCTCGCTGTCGTTCCTCGTCGACGACCTCGAGATCCGTCGCGGTGGCGTGGCCCCCAACATGTGCTTCGGGCTCGGCCGGCTCGGCATCCGGCCTGTGCTGGTCGGGGCGGCCGGCGAGGACTTCGCCGACTACCGGTCCTGGCTCGAGCGTCACGACGTCGACTGCAGCTCGGTGCACATCTCGACCACGGCGCACACCGCGCGCTTCGTGTGCACCACCGACTCCTCGATGGCGCAGTTCGCCTCGTTCTACCCCGGCGCGATGGCCGAGGCCCGGGAGATCGAGCTGCGCCCCATCGTCGAGCGTGTCGGCGACCCGGCCTACGTCCTGATCAGCGCCGACGACCCCGACGCGATGCGCCGCCACACCCACGAGTGCCGTCAGCGCGGCTACCGCTTCATCGCCGACTGCTCCCAGCAGCTGGCCTTCAGCGACGGCGAGCTGATCCGCGACCTGATCGACGGCGCGGCGATCTCGTTCTCCAACGAGTACGAGTCGCACATGATCGAGCAGAAGACGGGCTGGAGCAGCGAGGAGGTCCTGTCCAGGGTGGGGATGGTCGTCACCACCCTGGGTGCCCAGGGGGTGCGGATCTCGCGTCGTGGCGAGGACGACCTCGTCGTCCCCGCGGCCAGCGGCGTCACCCCCGTCGAGCCGACCGGGGTCGGCGACGCGTTCCGCGCGGGCTTCCTGGCCGCGCTGACCTGGGGCCTGGGCCTCGAGCGTGCCGCGCAGGTCGGTTGCGTGCTCGCGGCCTACGTCGTCGAGACCGTCGGCACCCAGGAGTACTCCTTCACCGCGCAGGACTTCCGCGGCCGCCTGGAGGCCTCCTACGGTGCCGACGTCGCCGCCGAGGTGGCGCCGTTCATCAGCTGAGCCGGCGGACCAGCAGCCGGACCGCGCCGTCCGGGGTGGTCTCCTCGCCGAGGTGCTCCTGGTCCCTCATCCGGCACCAGGCCGGCACGTCGTGTCGTGCCGCCGGGTCGGTGGCGACGACGGCCACCACGGCACCGATCGGGACGTCCGTGACATGACGGGCCAGCTCGATGACCGGCAGCGGGCAGCGCTGACCGCGGCAGTCCAGCTCGAGGTCGGCCCTCACAGACCGACCTCGGCGCGCAGCGCGGCCACGGTGCCCGGCAGGGCCGCGCAGAGGGTCTCGACGTCGTCCGGCGTGGTGTCGTGGCTGAGCGAGACGCGCACGTTGCCGTGGGTCAGCGCCCCCATGGCGGCGAGCACGTGGCTCGGTTCCAGGGTCGAGGAGGTGCAGGCCGATCCGCTCGCCACGGCGAGCCCCTGCCGGTCCAGGGCCCGCACGAGCTCCTCGCCGTTGACGTAGAGGCAGGAGAAGGTCACCAGGTGGGGCAGCCGGTCGACGGGGTCTCCGACCACCTCGGTGTCCGGAAGTGCCGCGGCCGCGGCGCGGATCCGCTCGATCAGGGTGTGCTGGCGCTCGGCCCGGCGTCCGCGGTCCTCGCACACCGCCTGCAGGGCCGCTGCGGCGGCCAGGGCGGCCGGGACGTTCTCGAAGCCGGCCGTGCGCGCGTCGACACGGTCGTCGACGGGGAAGGGTGTCGTCCAGCGAGCCCCGGTGCGCACCAGGAGCACCCCCACCCCGGCCGGTCCACCCCACTTGTGCGCCGACGCGGCCGCGGACGACCACCCGTCCGGCAGGTCGACCCGGCCGGCCGCGGCGCAGGCGTCGACGAAGAGCGGGACCTCGGCGCGCCGGCCATCCGCCTGCTCACGCAGCGAGACGGCCACCCGGGCCACGGGCTGGAGGGTGCCGACCTCGTGGTTCGCGGCCTGCAGGGCGACGACCGCCACGCCGGGCTCGTCCGCGGCCGCCAGCAGGGCGTCGGTGTCCACCCGACCGAGGGCGTCCACGGCGACCGGGACCGCCGTACCGCTCCAGGCGGCGGCGTGGAGCACCGCGGAGTGCTCGACGGCCGAGTGCACCACCGCCGTGCCGTGGCGGTGTCGCGCGCTGCGCAGCCCGAGCAGACCGCGGTGGACCGCCTCGGTGCCGGAGCCGACGAAGGAGACCTCGGCGCTCCGGCAGCCCAGCGACGCGGCCACCACCTCGCGGGCGTTGTCGAGCAGCAGACGGGCGCGCGTGGCCTCGGCGTGGAGACGACGCGGGTCGGCCCAGCCGGCGTCCAGGGCGGCGAGGAGGGTCTCGCGAGCCGCGGGATGCAGGGGCTCGGAGGACGCGGCGTCGAGGTAGGCGCTCACCCGCCCAACCTAGCCGTGCGCCCACCCACCGGACGGGCGGCGCCCGCACCCGAGGGGATGGGCGTCCGGCCAGGAGGGTGACGTAAGATTCTCAGGACAGTCTAAGGCTGACAGGAAGGCTCTCCCGTGGGTCTGCAACATCTCGAGGACCGGTCCGGAACGCGGCGTCGCCCCCAGGCCCGCCGCTCCTCGGCCGCCGTCCTGCTCGGTCTGGGCGTTCTCGCGCTGTCCGGCTGCGCGAACAACGAGGCCACGCGCCTGGGCATGCCCGACCCGATCACGGTCCAGGGCAGGTCCACCTTGGAGCTCTGGCAGGGCGCCTGGATCGCCGCGCTCGCCACCGGTCTCGTGGTGTGGGGCCTGATCGGCTTCGCGGTCGTGCGCTTCCGCCGTCGCAGCGACGACGAGATCCCCGTGCAGACGCGCTACAACCTGCCGCTGGAGATCTTCTACACCATCTTCCCGGTGATCATGGTGATCGTCTTCTTCTCCCACACCGTGCGGGTGCAGAACATCGCTCTCGACGACTCACCGCCCGACAACAACATCACCGTGGTCGGCCAGCAGTGGCAGTGGAGCTTCAACTACCCCGACTCCGTCGACGGTCGCAACGTCTACGAGGTGGGGGCCGGCAACTACATCCCCACGCTCTACCTCCCCGTCGACCAGACCACCCGGTTCACCCTCCACAGCCCCGACGTGATCCACGACTTCGGCGTCCCCGGCTTCCTGATCAAGATGGACGTCATCCCCGGCCAGGAGAACCAGTACCAGGTCACGCCGACCACGATCGGCGAGTACAAGGGCAAGTGCTACGAGTTCTGCGGCGTCTCGCACTCGCGGATGCTGTTCAACGTCAAGGTCGTCACCGAGGCCGACTACCAGGCCTACCTGCAGCAGCAGGCGGCCACCGGAAACATCTCCGACGAGCCGCTCCTCGGTGGCTCCGACGCAGACACCCAGGCTGGCCTCGAGGAGACCACGACCGAGGAGGGGACGCAGTGACCGCCACCGCCGAACGCCCGACCACGACGTACGTCCCAGCGCGCAAGCCGCTGGGGCAGCAGCTGGTCCGGATGATGACCACGACCGACCACAAGCTGATCGGTCAGATGTACCTCGTGACCTCGTTCGCCTGGTTCCTGGTCGGCGGCGTGATGGCCCTGCTGATCCGCTCCGAGCTGGCCTTCCCCGGCTCGCAGGTGGTCAACGACGAGCTCTACAACCAGCTGTTCACGATGCACGGCACGATCATGCTGCTGCTGTTCGCGACGCCGCTGTTCTTCGGGTTCGCCAACGTGATCATGCCGCTGCAGATCGGCTCGCCCGACGTGGCGTTCCCGCGACTGAACATGTTCAGCTACTGGCTGTTCCTCTTCGGCGGGCTGATCGTCATCTCGGGGTTCCTGACCCCGACCGGCGCCGCCGACTTCGGCTGGTTCGCCTACACCCCGCTCAGCGACTCGGTGCGCTCTCCCGGGGTGGGCGGTGACCTGTGGATCATGGGTCTGTGGATGGCCGGCATCGGCACGATCCTCGGTGCGGTGAACTTCATCACCACGATCATCTGCATGCGCGCACCCGGCATGACCATGTTCCGGATGCCGATGTTCGTGTGGAACACCCTGGTCACCAGCCTGCTCGTGCTGATCGCCTTCCCGGTCTTCGGTGGCGCGCTGCTCTCGCTCGAGGCGGACCGACAGTTCGGTGCCCACGTCTTCGACACCGCGCACGGCGGGGCGATCCTGTGGCAGCACCTCTTCTGGTTCTTCGGCCACCCCGAGGTCTACATCATCGCGCTGCCGTTCTTCGGCATCGTGACCGAGATCTTCCCGGTGTTCAGCCGCAAGCCCTTGTTCGGCTACGTCGGACTCGTCGGCGCCACGCTCGGCATCGGCATCCTCTCGGTCGCCGTGTGGGCCCACCACATGTTCGTCACGGGGTCGGTCAACCTCCCGTTCTTCTCCGGCATGACCTTCTTGATCGCGGTCCCGACGGGGGTGAAGTTCTTCAACTGGATCGGGACGATGTGGGGGGGATCTCTGTCCTTCGACACCCCGATGCTGTGGGCGGTCGGCTTCCTGACGACCTTCCTCTTCGGTGGTCTGACGGGCGTCATCCTGGCCAGCCCGCCCCTGGACTTCCACGTCTCGGACTCCTACTTCGTGGTCGCGCACTTCCACTACGTCGTGTTCGGCACCGTGGTGTTCGCGATGTTCGCCGGGTTCTACTTCTGGTGGCCGAAGATGACCGGTCGGATGCTCGACGAGCGACTGGGCAAGCTGCACTTCTGGCTCCTCTTCGTCGGTTTCCACACGACCTTCCTCGTCCAGCACTGGCTGGGCGTCGAGGGCATGCCGCGCCGCTACGCCGACTACCTGGCCAGTGACGGCTTCACCGGCCTCAACCAGATCTCGACGATCGGTGCGTTCATCCTGGCTGCGTCCACGCTGCCGTTCCTCTACAACGTGTACCTCTCACGCAACGCCCCGAAGGTCGAGGTCGACGACCCGTGGGGCTGGGGCCGCTCCCTGGAGTGGGCCACGAGCTGCCCGCCGCCACGGCACAACTTCGAGCAGATCCCCCGGATCCGCTCCGAGTCGCCGGCCTTCGACCTGCACCACCCCGAGGTCGTCGCGATCGAGCTCGCCGACAACCCGGCCGCGCGCGACGGCCTCCGCTCGGACGCCCCCGACATGGAGGGGCGCGAGCAGGTCATCAAGGACCAGGGCGTCGACGGCTCTCGTGGGGGTGACCGGTGAAGTCCGAGGCCTGGGTCTTCGTGATCTGCACCGTCTTCCTGGTGCTCGTGACGCCGGCGTACTGGCTCATCACCGCGGCCGGGTCCACCGGTGGCGACTGGACCGGGACCTCGGCGCTCACGATGACCACGCTGCTGGTGGCCATGGTGGCGCTGTACCTCGGGTTCCACGCCAAGAAGATGGATCCCCGGCCCGAGGACCGCAAGGACGCCGAGATCTCCGACGGCGCCGGCGAGCTGGGCTTCTTCCCCCCGTTCTCCTGGTGGCCCCTGTGGTGTGGCCTCACGTTCGGCACGATCACCCTGGCCACCGCGTTGGCGGCCTGGTGGCTGGTCATCATCGGAGCGGTGCTGGGCGCGATCGCGCTCAGCGGCCTCGTCTTCGAGTACTACCGGGGCCTGCACGCCCACTGAGGCACCCGTCGTCGATGGTCGCCCCCTCCCGGGGGCGGCCGTCGGCACGCGCTGCGACGATGCCGGCGTGGCTGGGCGTGGTTGTTAGAGTTCGACCAGTACCACGGCGCAACCTTTCCTGCTCCCGCTTCGTCTCTCTCTCGTGGGGTTCTCACGCATGTCACTCAGTCCTGTCCGCCGCGGCACCCGCGCCGCAGCCGCCCTCCTCGGCATCACCGTGCTGTCCGGGAGCCTGGCTGCCTGCCAGTCGGGTCCCGGCCCCGCCGGGTCGGCGTCCGACGCAGGGTCGGCCACGACGGCGGCCCCGTCCTCGAGCAGTCAGACCGAGGCGACCCAGGAGCCGGCTGCTGCGCCGGCGGTCGTGAGGAGCAGCGTCGCGCAGGGCGCCACCGGTGTCGCGGTCGACACCCCCGTCCGCGTCGGTGCCTCGGGCGGGACGCTCGACAAGGTCTCGGTGACCTCGAGCAACGGCGCGCTCAGCGGGGCCATGGACGAGAAGGCGAGCCGCTGGGCCTCCGACGACGGCCTCGAGCCGGGCACGACGTACGACGTGCTGGCCGTGGCGCACAACGCCGAGGGCAAGCGCACCCGCACCCGTTCGTCCTTCACGACCGTCGACCTGAGCCTGGCGCAGCAGACCTACCCCTCCGTGGCGCCGCTGCAGGGTGAGACCGTCGGTGTCGGCATGCCGGTGATCGTCTCGTTCGACGTCCCGGTCACCGACCGTGCGGCCTTCGAGAAGCGCATGGCGGTCACGACCACCCCGGCCCAGCCCGGCTCGTGGCACTGGATGAGCGACTACACCGCGCACTGGCGCCCCAAGAGCTACTGGAAGCCCGGCACGAAGGTCGACGTCGACGTCGACGTCAACGGTGTCGATGCCGGGAACGGCATCTACGGCCAGGAGGACCGCACGGTGGACTTCACCGTCGGTGACGCCCACGTCTACCGCGTCGACGCCGCAACGCACCAGATGCGGGTGTTCTCCAACGGCCAGCTGCTGCGCACGATCCCGATCACCACCGGCAAGCCTGGCTTCACCACGCGGTCGGGCACCAAGGTCATCATGGAGAAGTTCGCGAGCAAGACGATGAACTCCGAGACCGTCGGCATCGCCAACGACAGCGCCGAGGGCTACAACATCGACAACGTGCAGTACGCCATGCGTCTGACGAACTCCGGTGAGTTCATCCACGCCGCTCCGTGGTCGGTCGGCTCCCAGGGTGTCGCCAACGTCTCCCACGGCTGCACCGGGATGAGCACCGACAACGCCGGCTGGTTGTACGACCTGACCCGCCGTGGCGACGTCGTCGAGTACACCGGTACCGACCGCCCGATGACCCTCGACAACGGCTACGGCGACTGGAACGAGCCGTTCTCGCAGTACAGGCAAGCCTCGGCCCTCGGCTGAGACCTACCCCGACCCCGAGCCTGCCCGGCGCCCACCGCGACTGACGCGGTGGGCCGTCGGCGTTGCCCGGGGTGGCGTCGGCGGTGCGGCGCGGCGCGGTCTGGCGCGGTCTGGGGTGATCGGTGCGGCGTCGCGAGCCGGACATGGCGGGCATGGCGGGACGACGTCCGGCGGGGTGGGTGGCGAGAGCCGTGCGGGGTGGGGGCACGCGCGGTGGGTCAGCGGGCCGCGGGCTCCGCCACCCGACGTACGGCGTGATGGGCCTGGACTTGTCGGCTGGTTCGTGAGCCTGTCGGCTGTTGCAATGGGCGACAGGTTTGGCAACACCCGGCCAGCCGGGTGTTCCTGGGGCGGACGGGGCGGGTGTGCACGTGCGCGCGGGTACGTGGCGTACGCGGTGGTGGGCCTGGACTTGTCGGCTGGTTCGTGAGCCTGTCGGCTGTTGCAATGGGCGACAGGTTTGGCAACACCCGGCCAGCCGGGTGTTCCTGGGGCGGACGGGGCGGGTGTGCATGTGCGCGCGGGTACGTGGCGTACGCGGTGTTGGGCCTGGACTTGTCGGCTGGTTCGTGAGCCTGTCGGCTGTTGCAATGGGCGACAGGCTTGGCAACACCCGGCCAGCCGGGTGTTCCTGGGACGGACGGGGCGCGAGGGAACCCGCGTTGGCAACGCCCCAGACGACAGCGGCCCGCCGCACGTGAGTGCGACGGGCCGGTGTGGGGAGCGGCAGTCCGCTCAGTCGTTGCGCAGGCTGTCGCCCTCGACCTCGCGCATCCCGTCGTACTGGTGACCGTCCGCGGAGCGTCCACCCATCGCCGCCTGCAGCTGGTGCTCCTCCTCGGCGTGGTGGTGCGAGGACTCGATCTCGGCGCTGCTCGGGGGAGCGACGTCGTGGGCGTACCAGGCCTTGGAGAGCCGGGCACGTACCTTGTCGATGCGTCCGCCGGGGGCGTCGACCCCGTTGCTGTCGATCTCCCGCGCGCCGCTCCACGCCTCGCCACCGTCGCGGGCGGTGAGCTCGTAGGCTCGTTCGCTCGGGAGCGGCGCGTGACGTTCGGCGTAGCCGCCCTCGGGGGAGCGCATGATGACACCGGTCTCGTAGCCGTGCAGCACCTGCTCCTTGTCGTGGCGCTGCAGGGAGATGCACCAGCGCCGAGCGATGACGAAGGCGATCACCGGGCCCAGGAACACCGCGACCCGCATGAAGTACGTGATCTGGTTGATCGACAGGTTGAAGCGGATGGCGATGATGTCGTTGCCGCCTGCCATCCACAACAGGCCGTAGAAGGTCATCAGGGCGACCATCAGGGCCGTCCGCGTCGGGGCGTCACGCGGACGCTCCAGCAGGTGGTGGTCGCGCTTGTCGCCGGTGATCCAGTTCTCGATGAACGGCAGCAGCAGCAGGATCGTGAACATCAGTCCGGGGAGGATGATGATCGGGACGAGCACGTTCCAGGCGATCGTGTGACCGAAGGCCTCGGTCTCGATGCCGGGCATGATGCGCAGGGCACCGTCGGGCCAGCCCATGTACCAGTCGGGCTGGGAGCCCGCCGTGACCTTCGTCGGGTCGTAGGGCCCGTACTTCCAGATCGGGTTGATCGTCAGCAGCCCACCCATGACCGCGGCGACGCCGAAGACGATGAAGAAGAACCCGCCGGCCTTGGCGGCGTAGACCGGGAGCATCGGGAACCCGACGACGTTCTCCTCGGTACGGCCAGGACCAGGCCACTGCGTGTGCTTGTGGTAGACGAGCAGCAGCATGTGGGCGGCGATCAGGCCGAGCAGCAGGCCCGGGATGAGCAGCACGTGGATGACGTAGAGGCGCGGGATGATCGAGTCACCGGGGAACTCGCCTCCGAAGAGGAAGAAGGAGACGTAGGTTCCCACGACCGGGATCGACTTCACGAAGCCGTCGGCGGCCCGGATGCCGGTGCCCGAGAGCAGGTCGTCGGGCAGCGAGTACCCGGTGAAGCCCTCGAGGGTGCCCAGCAGGAGCAGCAGCGAGCCGATGACCCAGTTGAGCTCACGCGGCTTGCGGAAGGCGCCGGTGAAGTAGACCCGCAGCAGGTGCACCATCATCGCGGCGATGAAGAGCATGGCCGCCCAGTGGTGCATCTGGCGCATCAGCAGACCACCGCGGACGTCGAAGGAGATGTCCAGCGTCGAGATCATCGACTGCGACATCTCCACGCCACGCAGCGGCGTGTACGAGCCCTGGTACTGCGACTCGGCCATGCTGGGGTCGTAGAACAGGGTCAGGAAGACCCCGGAGAGAAGCAGCACGACGAAGCTCCACAGGGCGACCTCGCCCAGCATGAACGACCAGTGGTCGGGGAACACCTTGCGCAGGTTCTTCTTCATCGCGGTGCCGAGTCCGAGACGGTCGTCGGCCCAGCTGGCCACCGCGCCGACCTTGGTGGGCTTGGAGCCGGTGCTGGCCTCCGTGTTGCTTGTTGCGACCTTGCTCATGTCGATGCTCATCTTTAGCCACGCTCCCAAAAGCTGGGTCCGACGGGTTCGTTGAAGTCGCTCTGTGCCACTAGGTAGCCCTCGTCATCGACGGCGAGGGGGAGCTGGGGCAGGGGCCGGGCCGCTGGCCCGAAGATGACCTTGGCCGAGTCGGCCAGGTCGAAGGTGGACTGGTGGCACGGGCACAGCACGTGGTGCGTGGTGCGTTCGTACAGCGAGATCGGGCAGCCGACGTGGGTGCAGATCTTCGAGTAGCAGATGACGCCGTCGAGGGTCCAGTTCTCCCGACCGGTGGCGGACTTGATCTCGTCGGGCTCCATCCGGACGACGATCGTGGCAGCCTTGGCCTTCGTGACCTGACGCGCGGTGCCGGAGATCACGTACTCGCCGCTCTCGTCGGTCTCGTACAGCGCGGCCGGGACGGAGTTGACGAGGTCGCCGATCTCGAGGTCGGCGACGCGGATCGGGGTGCCGACGACGTCGCGGACGACGCGCATGCCCTCGGCCCACACGGTGTTCTCGAGGCCGGCTCCGGGGTAGGGCTGCTCCTCGGCGACCTGGCCGGGCGTGGGACCGAGGTCGCGCAGCAGGATCACCGCAGGGGCGCCGAGAAGGCCGACCGAGGCCAGCAGGCTGTTGCGCACCAGCGGGCGGCGCGCGATGCCGGACTCCTCGGTGCCCAGGCGCAGAGCCTCGAGCGTCTCGGCGCGGTCGGTGTCGGAGGATCGGGCGGGGTGCCGCATCTCGATGATCTCGTGGTCGCCCATCAGCTTGCGGGCCCACTGGATGATGCCCACGCCGATGCTGAGCAGAGCGAGGCCGAGAGTCAGCCCCAGGGTCACCGTCGAGGCACCGAGGCCGAAGGCCAGGGTCTCGCCCTCACCGGAGATGGGGAAGGCGAAGTAGCAGACGACGAAGAGGACCACGAAGACCTGGGCGGCGACGAAGAACATCGCGACCTGGCGCTCGGCGCGCTTCTCCAGGCGTGGATCGACGTCGGTCGGACGCCACTGGTGGGCGGGCAGCCCCGGGTTGGGGACGGGCTCGTCTAGGCGGGCGGGGGAGAACTCCCCGTCACGGTTGGCCACGACCCCGCCCTGCTTGGCCTCGCCGGGGGCGGTGCCGGGCACGGTGCTCTGCGGGTGCGCGGGCTCGGCGCTGCCGTCGTAGGGCGCGGAGTCACCGGAACCGGGGGCACCGGGCCGGGTGTCGTCGGACATCAGACATTCCCCTTCTGCTTGAGCGATCGGGTGCTGTGGGCCGCGATCCAGACCGCGAAGCCCACGAGCCCGCCGATACCGACGATCCAGGCGAACAGTCCTTCGGCCACAGGGCCGAGCGAGCCGAGCCCGAAGCCGCCGTAGGAGGGCTGCTCGGAGGTCGCGGTCAGGTACGCGATGACGTCACGCTTCTCGTCCGGGGTGAGGTTGCCGTTCGAGAACGTCGGCATGGCCTGCGGCCCGGTCAGCAGCGCCTCGTAGATGTACTGGGGCTCGACACCGCGCAGGGTCGGCGCGTAGCCGCCGCGCGGCATGGCGCCACCTTGACCGTCGAAGTTGTGGCACGCGGTGCAGTTGGTCAGGAAGATCTGGCCACCTCGGCTGATCGCCGCCTCCTGCTCATCGGACGTGGCGTCCTCGGGCAGGTTGTACTGCGTGGGGTCTGGCACGGCGGGACCGGGACCGAGCGAGGCCACGAAGGCGGCCATCGCGTCGATCTCGTCCTGCGTGTACGACACGTCCTTGCGCGGTGCCTGCTGCCCCGGCTGGGCCAGCGGCATCCGGCCGGTCCCGACCTGGAAGTCGACCGAGGCCGCACCGACGCCGGCGAGCGCGGGCCCGTACTGCGTGCCGTTCTCGGTCAGGACGCCCTCGCCGTTGGTGCCGTGGCAGAACGAGCAGCCGACCAGGAACAGCTCCCGGCCCTTCTCGACCTGCGCCGCGTCGGAGGCGGTCGTCTCGGCGGAGGCCGGGGCGAAGGCGGAGTAGAGGGCGCCGGTCATCATCAGGCCGAGGAGCAGCACGGCGAACGCCGCGAGCGGACGGCGCCGGTGCCGCGAGAGGCGGCCTGCGGAACGGTTCAGGAGTCGCACGGTGGGGATCCTCACGGAGTCGGTGCCGGTGGTGGTGGTGCCGGTCGGCGGGCCGGCTACTTGATCAGGTAGATCGTGGCGAAGAGCCCGATCCACACGACGTCGACGAAGTGCCAGTAGTAGGAGACGACGATCGCGCTCACGGCCTGCTCGTGGGTGAAGCGGCGAGCGAGGTAGGTGCGCCCGAGCACCAGCAGGAACGCCATCAGGCCGCCCGTGACGTGCATGCCGTGGAAGCCGGTGGCGAGGTAGAACATCGACCCGTAGGCCGACCCGGACATCGTGATGCCCTCCGCGACCAGCTCGACGTACTCCAGAGCCTGGCCGGCGACGAACACGGCGCCCATCAGGTAGGTCAGGATGAACCACTCGCGCAGGCCCCAGCCCTTGATCCTGGTGATCGGGCCGCTGCGGCCGACCTGGCCCCGCTCGGCAGCGAAGACACCGAGCTGGCAGGTCAGGGAGGAGAGCACCAGGATGGTGGTGTTGATGAAGGCGAACGGCACGTTGAGCGCCTCGGTGCTCTGCGACCACAGATCCGGGCTGACCGAGCGGATGGTGAAGTAGGCCGCGAAGAGGGCCGCGAAGAACATCAGCTCGCTGGAGAGCCAGATGATGGTGCCCACGGCCACCATGCTGGGTCGGTCGTGGTGCCCGTGGAGTCGGGATGCCGGGATCGTCGCTGTGCTCGCCACGTCCTCATTATGCCCCGCCGACACCACCCCTTGCGTCGTGGGCCCCCGGTGCCCGGACGGGTCCTAGAGTTCGGTCGTGGACCTGCCCGCCTTCGGACCTTCCAGCGTGCTGACGCAGTGGACCCTCGACCCGGTCCCGGCGGTCCTCGCGGTGTGGGCCGCGGGCCTGTACCTGGTGGGGGTGGTGACGCTGCGACGGCGCGGCGACGCCTGGTCGTGGGGCCGCACGACATCCTTCGTCGTCGTCGGGATGGGGTCCTTCTACGTGGCCACGTCCTCGGGACTCGGGGCCTACGACACCACCCTGCTCAGCGTGCACATGGTCCAGCACATGGTGCTGATGATGCTCGTTCCCCTGGCGCTGGCCCTGGGCTCGCCGGTGACCCTGGCGCTACGGACCCTGCCTCCCGCGCCGCGGCGCTGGCTGCTGTTCGTGCTGCACTCGCGGCTCGCGCAGGTGCTCTCCTTCCCCCCGCTGGCGTTCGGTCTGTACGTCCTCTCACCGTGGGCGCTGTACTTCAGCGGCTGGTACGACGCGACCCTCCACTCGAGCTTCTGGCACGAGGCGATGCACGCCCACCTGGTGATGGTGGGGGCACTCTTCTTCTGGCCGCTCGTCGGCAGCGATCCGCTGCCGGGGCGCACGAGCTACCCGTTCCGAGTTCTGCTCAGCGTGCTGACCCTGCCCTTCCACGCCTTCCTCGGCGTGACGATCATGGGACAGTCGACCCTCATCGGTGGCGACTGGTACCCGGCGCTGAGCCAGGGGCCGATGGGATCGTGGCTCCCCGACCCGTACGCCGACCAGCAGCTCGCCGGCGGCATCCTGTGGGGTTCGGGGGACCTGGTCGGCCTGGTGTTCTTCGGGGTGCTGTTCACGCAGTGGGTCCGGTCCTCGATGCGTGAGGCGCAGCGCGAGGACCGGCGCCTGGACCGGCTCGAGGCGCGGGAGCGGGCCGAGGGCCCGCCCGCGGGCATCGTCGAGAGCTCCTCGGAGGCGGGCCCCGGCGCGCGGACCATGCCCTGACGGGGCGGTAGCATCGCGCGGGTGAGCGACGAGCCCAGCAGCACCGGCACGCCAGGCCCCCTCGTGGTGCTGGTCTACTCCGACGACGTCACGACCCGCCAGCAGGTGATCCTGGCCCTGGGCCGTCGACCCCACCCGGACCTCCCCGAGGTGCGCTACGTCGAGGTGGCCACCGCCCCCGTCGTCATCTCGAACCTGGACTCCGGACGCATCGACCTGGCCATCCTCGACGGGGAGGCCGTGCCGACCGGCGGGATGGGGATCGCCAAGCAGGTCAAGGACGAGGTCTACCGCTGTCCGCCCGTCGTGGTGCTGACCGGGCGCCCGCAGGACGCCTGGCTCGCGACGTGGTCGCGCGCCGACGGCGCCGTGGCGCACCCGCTCGACCCCATCGAGCTCGCGCAGACGGTGATCTCGCTGCTGCGCACGCGCCTCGCGGCGTGAGGGCGCCGACCTGGCCGAGCGTGCTCGGTGACCTCGTGGCCGGTCGGGACCTCGGTGTCGAGCAGACCGCCTGGGCGATGGCAGCCGTGCTGTCCGGTGAGGCGACCTCGGCCCAGGTGGCCGGGTTCGCCGTGGGGCTGAAGGCCAAGGGCGAGACCGTCGAGGAGGTCTCCGGGCTCGTCGAGGCGATCTGGGCCGCACGCACCCCGATGACGGTCGCGGGACGGGTGCTCGACGTGGTCGGGACCGGGGGCGACCGGTCGATGTCGGTCAACATCTCGACCATGTCGGCCATCGTCGCCGCCGGCGCCGGCGCCCGGGTGGTCAAGCACGGCAACCGGTCGGCCTCCTCGCAGTGTGGCTCGGCCGACGTGCTCGAGGCTCTCGGGATCCGGTTGGACCTGCCCGTCGAGCGGGTCGAGGCGCTGGTCGACGAGGCGGGGATCACGTTCTGCTTCGCCGCGGTCTTCAACCCCGCGCTCCGTCACGCCGCGGGCCCACGCCGCGAGCTCGGCATCGCGACCACCTTCAACATCCTGGGACCGCTGGCCAACCCCGTGGCACCCCAGGCGATGGCGGTGGGATGCGCAGACGTCCGGATGGCCCCGGTCATGGCCGGGGTGCTGGCCCGCCGCGGGGCCGACGCGTGGGTCTTCCGCGGCGACGACGGCCTCGACGAGCTCACGACCACGACGACGTCGGCCGTGTGGGTCGTGCACGGCGGCGAGGTCGCACGAGCGCAGATCGACCCGCGCGAGCACGGCATCACCGCGGCCCGCCCCGAGGACCTGCGTGGTCAGGACGCCGCCTTCAACGCCGAGGTCGTACGGCGTCTGCTCGCGGGCCGGACCGGAGCGGTGCGCGACGCTGTGCTGCTCAACGCGGGCGCCGCGCTGGCGGTGCACGGCGCCCCCGGTGAGCCCGTCGACGCGGCGCTCGACGCGGGCATCGAGCGGGCCCGCGAGGCCATCGACTCGGGCGCGGCCGCGCGCACCCTCGAGGCCTGGGTGACTGCCGCCGCGACGTGATCGGTGCGGTGCCTGCCTCGGACCCGGCTCAGAGGTCGAGGGCGTAGCGGTCGCCGTCGGCGGTGAAGCCGATCCGCTCGTAGTAGGCGCCGACCATCCGCGCCGGGGTCACCACGCGCTCGAAGCCGCGCTCGCGCAGGGCCGTGCTCCGGCGCCAGACGAACTCGCCGGGGGAGAAGTCGCGGAACCGGGCGGTGACGTAGTCCAGGCGCACCTCGGCCACCTCGCCACGCTCGCCGGCGGCGTGCAGGAGGACGACGCCGACCAGCTCGTCGTCACGCACGACCACGAACGCATGGCGCGCGGGGTCTGCGGCGTCCCACACCAGGTCCGGCTGGTGGCGAGCGATGTCGGCACGATGCTGGGCCAGGACGTGACGCAGGTAGGCGTCGTCCGGACCGAGCTCGATCACCGCGAACCGGGCGGCGTCGTGACGATCGGTGCTCAGACGCGCCAGGAACCACACGTTGATCGCGCACAGCACGAGGTTCATGGCGACCATGGGCCACACCTCGATGAGGGCGTTGAAGACCACGAGGACGACGCACGCGAGCAGGTTGAGCGCTCGGAAGCGCAGGACCCTCGCCTGGAGCAGGGAGAAGACCAGCAGCGCGCTCCCGCCCCAGCCGAGGAGGTCGAGGGCGTGCTCGGCGAGCCAGGCCACGTCAGCGACTCAGTCGAGACCCAGGGAGAAGGTCGACTCGAGGTCGAGTCGCGAGTAGGCCCGGAAGGCGATGTGGGTCTCCGTCTCCAGCACGCCGTCGACCTTGTTCAGGCGGTCGGCCACGACGGCGGCGACGTCCTCGTGGTGGCGGACCCGCACCAGCGCGACGAGGTCGATGGTGCCGGTCACCGAGTACACCTCCGAGATGCCGTCGAGGGTGGCGATCGCCTCGGCCACCTCGGGGATCCGGGCTACCTCGGCCTTGACGAAGACGATGGCGGTGATCATGGCGACACCCTAGGCGCCGCGAGCGGGCCCGAGGCGAGATGACGCGTGGCCCCCGCGACCGGACAGGTCCACTGACCCTCCACGTCGACGAGGCGCACGCCGGGCAGCTCGAGCCAGCCCAGGACCTTCTCGGACTCGGACGCACTGGCCGCGGGGACCGGCCCCGGCGCTGCGGTGACGGTGTCCGCGCCGGCGCGCAGCGCGGCCACCCAGAGCCGGGCGTCCGCGCCCCCCGGGATGGTGCCGGCCGCCGCGAGACGCCCGTGGCGCACCACGTGGGCCTCCCACCGCCCGTCGTCACCTCGGCGCGCCGCGACCAGCTCGACGCACGAGGCCAGGGACGCGAGTCGCTCGGAGCGGGCCGCCACGCGGACGAACGAGGCGAGCCGGTCGCGCTGGGTCCCGGCCTCCTCGAAGCGCTCGTCCTGCGCGAGTGCACGCATGCGGGCGTTGATCGTCGCCACCACCTCGTCGGGGCGTCGCAGCAGGGTCTCGCGCAGCGTGCGGACCACTGCGGCGTAGGTGGTCGGATCGACCGAGCCGTCGCACGGCGAGAGGCAGCGCCCGAGCTCGGCGAGCGCACACGGGGTGCGGCGCGCGTGTCGGGGCATCCGCCCGCCGCACTGGCGGACCGGGAACGTCTCGTGGAGGGCGGCGAGGCACTGCTGGGCGGCGGTGCGAGACGAGAACGGTCCGAGGTAGTCGGCGTCGTCGGCGAGCACCGCGGTGACGAGCGAGAGCCTCGGCCAGTGCTCCCGGGTCAGCTTCAGGAAGGTGGTGCGCTCGGGGAACTTCGAACGGCGGTTGTAGGGCGGCTTGTGGTGGCCGATCAGACGCAGCTCACGGACCTCGGCCTCGAGGGCGGTGGCGCACTCGATGCCCTCGACCCGTACGGCGAGGTTCACCATCTCGCCCATCCGGCTGCGCTTCTCCGATGCGGTGAAGTAGGTGCGGACCCGGGTGCGCAGGTCGCGCGAGGTGCCGACGTAGAGCACCCGGTCCTGCTGGTCGTGGAACAGGTAGACCCCGGGGGCGTGGGGGAGGCCGTCGGCGAGGTGTCGCTTGCGTCGGACCTGGGGACTCACCCGCGTGTGGAAGGTCGCGAGCTCCTCCACGGTGTGCACCCCGAGCCCGCCCAGGCGCCCGATCAGCGCGTGCAGCACGTCGACGGTCGCACGCGCGTCCGAGAGGGCGCGGTGGTCGGGCACGGTGGCGGAGCCGAAGACGCGAGCCAGCGAGGAGAGCTTGCAGTCGGGGGTCTCGTCGCGGGTGACCACGCGTCGCGCGACGCGCACGGTGTCGACGACCGCGAAGTCGGGCCACTCGCGACCCTGCACCGCGGCGAAGTGTCGGAGGAACCCGATGTCGAAGGGCGCGTTGTGGGCCACCAGCACGCATCCCGCGGCGAACTCCAGGAAGGACGGCAGCACCTCCTCGATGCGGGGCGCTCCGCTCACCATGGTGTTGCTGATGCCGGTCAGCACCGAGATGAAGGCCGGGATGGGGGCGCCGGGGTCCACGAGGGTCGCGAACTCGCCGAGGATCTCTCCGCCGCGGACCTTGACCGCCCCGATCTCGGTGATCTTCGCGCCGTCGCGCACCGAGGCGCCGGTGGTCTCGAGGTCGACCACGCAGAAGGTCGTCTCGCGCAGCGGTGTCCCCAGCTCGTCGAGGCTGCGCTGGTCCTCCCAGCGTGGACGTGCGCGGGGTCCGGCTGCGGTGGTCTCGGTCACGCCGGTGACGCTAGGTCCGGGCTCCGACAGCGCGTGCGCGCCACGCGGCCCGGCACCGGTGTCGGTGGCTGCTGGCACGGTCCGCGTCATGACGAGAATCGACTGCGACACCTGCCTGGTGCGGGGCCTTGCCTGCCACGACTGCGTGGTCACGGTGCTGCTCGGCCCGCCACCGGAGCTGAGCTTCGACGAGGAGGCGCGCCGCGCGCTCGACACGCTCGCGGCGGGCGGGCTGGTCCCGCCGCTGCGGCTCGTGACACCGGTCAGCGGGCCCGTGATCGAGTCCGCCTGAACGGCGCCCGCGGACCCCGCGCCGCCGAGGTACGACCGCCGACCCGAGGTGTGGACGGCGGTTTGGTCGCTCAGGTGCCGGGGTCTAGTCTGACGCGGTGCCCGTGGGAGTGGACCACGAGGGTCCGCGCGGGCACAGCGCTGAACCCGGCCACCGCGGCCGGGACCGGGGAACCACAGCACCACGGGGTGAATCCCGCTCGCAGGCCGTCCCGTCGGCCCGCAGGGGGTAGGGCAGGTCGTGCCCGAATCCGTCAGCTAACTCGGCAAGCGTCAACGACTGCAAGGAGACCGCACACTCGTGCACCTCGACCGCCAGCGCGTCATCGCCATCGTCTCCGGCCTCGGTCTCGCGGCCAGCGTCGGACTCGTCTCCTCCTCCTCGCCCGCCACCGCCGCTCCCGACCTCGACACCGTCAAGGAGCGCGTCGACACGCTCTACCACGAGGCTGAGATCGCCTCGGAGCGCTACCACGACGCCAAGCTCGAGCTCGACGGGCTGCAGCAGGACCTCGACTCCCTCGACGCCGACCGTCAGCGACAGGACCGGCGCCTCGACGTCGTGCGGGACCAGGTGCGCGACTCCGTGCAGAGCCAGATCCAGGGTCAGGGGGTCTCCGCGGTGGGCCAGGTCGTGATCAGCGACGACCCTGACGCGTTCGTCTCCCAGCTCACGACGATGTCGGCCTACAACCAGCTCCAGCAGGGCCTGTTCACCGACTACGCCACGCAGCTGAAGACCCTCGACCTCCGCTCGAGCGCCCTCGAGCGTCGCACCGACCAGGTCGCCGCCGTCGAGTCGCGCCTGGAGTCGGAGAAGGCGACGGTCGACGAGAAGTTCTCCGCGGCCCAGCAGCTGCTCGACGACCTCGAGGCCGAGGCACGCGCCGAGCTCGAGGCCGAGCAGGCCGCGGAGGCTCGCAGCACGCCGACGGTCTCGCGTGGCGCCGAGCAGACGGCCCCGACGGCCAGCGCCCCGGCGTCCGGTCGGGCAGCCGCCGCCGTGAGCTATGCCCTCGCGCAGGTCGGCAAGGCCTACGTCTACGGCGCGGCCGGGCCCGATGCGTTCGACTGCTCGGGGCTCACCATGCGCGCCTGGGGTGCCGCGGGGGTCGGTCTTCCGCATTCCTCGAGCGCGCAGTCCGGCTCGGGTGCCCAGGTCTCCTCGGGCGACCTCCAGCCCGGCGACCTCGTCTTCTACTACAGCCCGATCAGCCACGTCGGCATGTACATCGGCAACGGCATGATCGTCCACGCCGCGAACCCGGGCTCCGGGGTCACCACCGCACCGGTCTTCTCCATGCCCTACTCCGGTGCGGTCCGCCCTGGCTGAGAGCCCGCACGCCACGCCCGCCGCGCAGGCCGGTCACCCACGACGGTGGGTGGCTGGCCTGTCGCTGTTCGTCGTGGTCGGCGTCGTCGCCGCACTCTGGGTCGCGGAACGGCCCGGCACCTACGAGGCCGCGCGCCCGGGTCGGGCACTCGCGGTGGCCGACGCGGTGGACACCGAGGGCGCCTCACGCGCGCTGGGTCGCCTCGAGCGGGCCGTCCGGGCGGGGTCGACGCCCCTGGCCGCGCAGGTCCCGAGCGCCGGGACCGGCACCTCGCAGGTGCTCGCGGTGGCGGCGAACGCCGAGGCACTCGACGTGACCGGATTCTCGTTGCGCTACGTCGACGAGACGGTCCCGCTCTCGGCCGCCGGGTCGTGGATCGCAGCCGTCGAGGTCACCTGGCGCTTCGCTGGCGTGGATCGCCGACTCGCCCGCACCGAGCTGCGGGTGGGGTTCGACCAGGCCGACGGCACGGCACGGATCACCGGGCTGGGTGGCGGGTCGGGAGCAGCGCGCACGCCGGTCTGGCTCTCCGGGCGGGTCACCGTGCGCCGTTCCCGCGACACCCTGGTGCTCGCGGCGCCCGGGATCGACGTCGACCGCTACGAGGCCCAGGCGAGGCGGGCGGTCTCGGTGGTGGGGCGGGTCCTGCCGTCGTGGCGCGGCCCCCTGGTCGTCGAGATCCCCGCCAGCGAGTCGGCGCTCGACCGCGCACTGGGTGCCGGGCCGGGTCGCTACGCCGCGATCGCCGCCGTGACCAGCGCGATCGACGGGCGTGCTGGCCGCTCGCCGGTCCACGTCTTCGTCAACCCCGAGGTCGACGGACGCCTGCGACGCAAGGGCGCGCAGGTCGTGATGAGCCACGAGGCCGTCCATGTCGCGACCGATGCGCCAGGCAGCGGTGTGCCGCTGTGGCTGCTGGAGGGGTTCGCCGACTACGTCGCGCTGCGCGACGTCCGGCTCCCCACGTCGACGACGGCGGGCCAGGTGATCACCCAGGTCCGGTCCGACGGGCTCCCGTCGTCCCTTCCGGGTGAGGTCGAGTTCGACACGGGAGACGCGCACCTCGGGGCGGCCTACGAGGCCGCCTGGGTCGCGTGCACCGTGCTGGCCGACCGCGGGGGCGAGCAGGCGCTGGTCGACCTCTACGACCGGGTGGACGCCGGGAGGTCGATGGAGGGGGCTCTCCGGGTGCACTTCGGGTGGAGCGAGACCGACCTCGTCACAGCCTGGCGAGCCAGGCTCGCGGACCTGGCCGCCACCACGCGGGGCTGATCCGGCCCGCGAAGGAGCTGCGGGTCGATCGCGACGACCCGGCTCACGCGGACAGCCACGTCACGGACGTCGGCCCACGGCGTCGCCGCGCGGGCGGCCCGGCGACCGGGGCGCGGCTGCTCATCCGACACGCCACGTCGGCGGATGAGCACGACGGGTCAGTCTGGCTCAGCGGCCCCGGCCCGGCGACGGCGTCGATGGTCGCTCGGCTGGCGAGGTCGGTTCTTCACCACGCGTCCCGCCTGCCCCGGGAACACCCGGCTGGCCGGGTGTTGCCGAGCTTGTCGGCCTTTGCAACAGCCGACAGGCTCGAGAACTACCCGACAGGCTCGCCCCCGGGCGGGCACGCCAGCCGCCCCCGCTCCGGAGCAGCACTCGTACGACGAGCGCGATCGAGCCGGCGTCGAGCACCAGGAACAGTGCACGCAGGCCCACGCGGGAACGTCTGCGAGCCGGGCCAGCACGTCGGGGTCGGAGACGCCCCCGGCTGCCCGCCGCGAGCCCCGCCACGAGCTGAGACCCTGTGGTCCTCGAGAACGAAGAGGCGGTCGAGTCCTCCGCTCAGGTCGAGGTTCCCGGAGCGCGTTCGACGCTCCGGCCGGACGCGCCGGGGATGCCCGGAGCCTCCGTCCTGGTGGACGACCCGGTCGGGCCGGACGACCCCTTCGACCCCTTCCTGCCGTTCCTGGGCTTCCTGGGTGGGGAGGGGGTCGTGGGGCGCTGCCCGCGGCTCGCGTCGTCCCCGCCGGGGACCCCGGGTACGACCACGGGGTCGCCGGCGTCACCGGCCTCACCGCCCGGTGTCGTCGGCGTCGCCGTGATGCTCGCGACGACCTCGACACCACCGGACGCACGGTTCTCGATGCTCAGCTCGGCACCGACGCGCACGGCCCGCTCCCGCATGGTCGCGAATCCCGGGGATCGGAGCGTCGCCGTCCGTCGCCGTCGCCGTCGCGCCGCAGACCGATCCCGTCGTCACTGACCACGATGCGCGCCTGGGGGGCCCGCACCTGGCACATGACGTCGATCACGCCGGCGTCGGCGTGACGGACGGCGTTGGAGACCGCCTCCTGAGCGATCATGAGCAGCTCGACCTCGGTCTCGCGGGGCAGGCGCAGGGGTCCTTCGTCGACGGTGACCATGATGGGCACCGACGTGGTCTCGGAGATCAGGTCCACCGCGATCGCGAGGGCGGCTCCGAGGCTGGTGCTCGACTCCGGCGCACTGCGCAGCGTCGTGACGACCGAGCGCGTCTCCCGCACGGCCGCGTTGATCCGCGCCCGCAGCGCGTCGATCTGCGCCGTGAGGTCGTCCGAGGACGGCGCGGCCGCGATCGCGTCGACGAGGTCGCCCGCGGAGGTGAGGTCGCGCCCCAGCCCGTCGTGGAGCGCCCGGGCCAGACGACTCCGCTCGTCGTCGGCCTGGCCCGCGCGGAACGCGGACAGCAGCAGCGCCGTGTCGAGCTGGACGGCCCGGGCAGCGAGATCGCGCTCGAGCCCCTCCAGGGCGTCCTCGAGCGCGGGGCCACGGGGCGCTCGTGTGGCGTCCAGGACGCCCGCCACCACCGTCGTCTCGGCCAGGGGCCAGGCGAAGGCGCCGGTCTCGACGACCACGTCGTGACGCGTCCACGCAGCGTGCGCGAGGCGCTCGCAACGCACGGCACGCGCCCCGGCGTCGAGGATGCGCTCGCCGCTCCTGCTCGCGATCGGGTCCAGGCGACCCCCGCTCGGCACGAGCAGGGCGACGTGCTCGACCGGCAGCGCTGCCGCGACCGAGTCGAGGATCGAGGTCGTCAGGGCGTCGACGTCGAGCGGGACGGGCAGTGAGCGGTCGAGGTCACCCAGCTCCCGGATCAGCTCCTGGACATGCAGGTACGGCGTGAGTGCGTCGGCGCCCCGGACCGCGACGGCGCGGACCACCACGGCCGCGCCGCCGGCGGCCGCACCCGCTGCGGTGGCCACCCCCGCGGCGATGCTCGTCGACGCGTCCGGAGCCCCGCCGAGGAGCACAGTCACGCCTGCGAGGCCGACGCTCTGGGCGATGAGTGCCAGCGCAGCGCCGCGCCAGCCGAGGTGGAGGGCCGCGACGGCAGGCGGCACGACGAGCACGGCGAGCACCGCGACCTCCGTGTTCGCGCCGACGGCTGCGAGGACACCGGTGGTCAGGGCCTCCACCCCCACGAGGGCCGACGTGCTGACCCCGGGTCGACCGATGCCGACCTGCCCGATCAGCCAGATGAGGCTCAGTGCTCCGAGCGCCTGCAGGGCCCCGACCTCGCGGTGCCACAGGGCGAAGGAGACGGACAGGGCCACGACCGCGAGTCGCAGGACGAGGCTGAGCTGGGGGGCACGACCGGGCAGGTGGAGGGTGCCGGCCGAGGGAGCCGGTGCGGGACCGGACGTGGGCTGGCCGCTGGGCTGGCCGCTGGGCTGGCCGCTGGGCTGGGCCGGGTCATGGGGCTCCTCCTCGACCGCGGTCCGCGCGGCTGTCCGTGGTGGGACCGGTGCGCGCGGCCGGGGCGGGCGGCGTCGGCGCGGCGCACCGTCCTGCGGGCGCGCCGAGCGCCTCCCCGGGCAGCAGCACCGTCATCTCACACCTCCACCGTGACCAGCTCGCGCCTCCACGACCTTGGGACGGCCCGCCGGCAGGCAGGCTCGGTCGTGAGCATGATCCCACGGAGCCCGCCGTGCCCGGCCGCAAGGCTGCGATCTCACGATCCCCGGCACGCGGGAACGGGCCCGGATCCGGTCGGCGGAGCTGCGTGCTCAGTCCTCGTAGAGGCGGGCGACCTCGTCGCGGCAGCGCCGCAGCACGACGCTGCGCCGCAGCTTCAGGCTCGGGGTGAGCTCACCGGACTCCTCGGTCCAGTCGTCGGCGACCACACCGAAGCGGCGGATGGACTCGGCCTTCGACACCGCCCGGTTGGCGGCGTCCACTGCGCCCTGCACCTCGGCCAGCAGCTCCGGGTGCACCGCGAGGCGTCGTGGGTCGTCGGGCAGGCCGCGCGAGTGCGCCCACCACGGCAACGTCTCGCGGTCGAGGGTGACCAGGGCCGCGACGAAAGGGCGACCGTCGCCGACGACGAGGCAGTGGCTGACCAGCGGATGGGCGCGGACCAGGTCCTCCAGGCCGGCGGGCGCGACGCTCTTGCCGCCCGCGGTGACCAGGATCTCGGTCTTGCGCCCCGTCACCCTCACGAAGCCCTCGTCGTCGACCTCGCCGACGTCGCCGGTGTGCAACCAGCCGTCCGGCTCGAGCACCGCCGTGGTCGACCCCGCGTCCTGGTGGTAGCCGCTGAAGACCTGACCGCCCCTGACCAGCAGCTCGCCGTCATCCGCGACGCGCACCGCGGTGCCGGCCAGCGGACGGCCGACGGTGCCGATCTTGAGGGCGCCCGGGAGGTTCACCGTCACCGCGCCGGTGGTCTCGGTCAGCCCCCACCCCTCGAGCACCGTCACACCGATGCCGCGGTAGAAGTGGCCCAACCGGTCGCCGAGGGGGGCGCCGCCGGAGACCGCCCACCGGCACCGCCCACCGAGCTGGTCACGCAGACGGCCGTAGACCACGCGGGAGTACGCCGTGTGGCGCGCCCGCAGGCGCCACGGGACGCGACCCGCCTCGACCGCCCGCGACCAGGCGATGGCCGTGTCGGCCGCGCGCTCGAACACCGCCCCGTGCCCGTCCGCCGTGGCCTGCTGGGACGCGGTGTTGAACAGGGTCTCGAAGACCCGTGGTACCGCGAGCACGAAGGTCGGCCGCACCGCACGCAGCGCGGTGGCGGCCGCGCTCAACGAGGAGCAGTGCGCCAACGTGGTGCGTGAGCGGATGCAGCCCACCTGGATGATCCTGGCCAGCACGTGGGCCAGCGGCAGGAACAGCAGCGTCGAGGACTCCGCGCCAGCGTCACCGTGCCCGGCCCCGGCGGCATCGGGATCTCCGAACAACGGCGCGAGCCCGTCGAGGGCCACGTCGAGCTCGACGACGAAGTTGCGGTGGGTCAGCACGCACCCCTTCGGCCGTCCCGTGGTGCCGGAGGTGTAGATGATCGTGGCGGCGTCGTCGAGGCCGACCACTCCCCGGACCCGGTCGAGCTCGACGTCGTCGAGGTCCTCGCCGAGACGCACGAGGGTCTGCACGGCGTTGCTGCTCAGCGACCACACGTGGGTCAGCGCGGGCAGCTCCGCCCTGACGGTGGCCAACCGCGCCAGGTGCTCGGGGCTCTCGACGACCAGGGCGCACGCGTCGGAGTCCGCGAGGACCCAGGCCATCTGCTCGGCCGTCGCGCTGGGGTAGATCGGGACGCCGACCCCGCCGGCGTACCAGACGGCGTAGTCGAGCACGGTCCACTCCCAGCGGGTGGCGGCCATGAGGGCGACCCGGTCGCCGACCGTCACGCCTGCCGCGACGAGGCCCTTGGCCACGGCGCGGACCTCCTGGCGGAACCGGGAGGCGTCCACGTCTCGCCACTCGCCGTCGACCTCGCGGCGCAGGACCACGCTGGAGGGGTGCTGGGCCGCGTTGCGCTCGACGTCGTCGCTCAGGCTGCCCTCCTCGGGCAGGGTGAGGTGCAGGGGTGTCGCGTACTCCCGCATGCGGCTCCTCCCGGCGTGGAGCGGCGGGCCCGTCAGGCCCGGCGCCGGGGCAGGCTACTCCGGCGCGGCGGTGCGGCGCCCACCGGTCCGGGCGCGACAGGATCCGGTAGCCTCCCCTGCGGCGCCGCCTGCCGCACCGGACCCGGCGCAGAGGACCAGGTGGGACCAGCGACCGGATGGGACCAGCAGCGACGAGGGGAGCAGGGGTGGCCGAGCAGACGACGTCCTCGATCGTGGTGTCCGCACCACCCGACGTCGTGATGGACGTCATCGCGGACTTCGACTCCTACCCTGCCTGGGCGACGGGGGTGAAGCAGGCCGACGTGCGCAGCCGCCACGAGCGCGGCCCGGAGGCCGGACGCGCCGAGCAGGTCTACTTCGTGCTCGACGTGGCACCGATCAAGGACCAGTACACGCTCGCCTACGCCTGGGAGGGCGACCGCCAGGTCTCGTGGCACCTCGTCGAGGGCACGATGCTGCGCTCGCTCGACGGGGCCTACGTGCTGAGCGTGGTCCCGGGCGGGACCGAGGTCACCTACCGGCTCGCGCTCGACGTCTCCATCCCGCTGATCGGCATGCTCAAGCGCAAGGGGGAGAAGATCCTCATCGACACCGCGCTGAAGGGTCTGAAGAAGCGCGTCGAGTCGTCGGCCTGAGGGCTCCAGTGGTTCTCGGCGTACGGATCGTGCTGTTCACCGGCAAGGGTGGCGTGGGCAAGTCGACCGTCGCGGCCCACTCCCTCGCCGACGTCCTCGGCGTGGAGGTCGGGCCCGAGCCCACCCGGGTCGGCGAGCGCCTGCACGTGCAGCAGGTCGACGCCCAGCTGCGCCTCGAGCAGTCCTGGGCCGGGGTCCACCCGGTCGCCGCGGAGGAGATGACCGTGATCCCGGGTGCGGAGGAGGTGCTCGCGCTGCTCGAGCTGCGCCGCCACGCGGTCGCCGACGAGTGGGACCTGATCGTCCTCGGCTGTGCGCCGACCGCCGAGACCCTGCGGCTGCCCGCGCTGCCGGAGGCGCTGGGCTGGTACGTCGACCGTGTGCTGCCCCGCGAGCGGCTGACCGCGCGAGCGCTCAAGCCGGTGCTGACCCGGGCCGCCGGGGCGTCGGTCGGCTCGGCGGCTGCGCGATGAGCGCGGCGTGGGCCGCCGGGGAGGGGGACCCGCCCGACGTGGGTTCGGTCGGCGAGGAGGCCGCGCGCCTGCTCGAGGCGTTCACCGAGGCGCTCGGGCGGCGGCCCGCAGCCTCGGGTGACGACCCGGGCAGCAGCCGACCAGCCCCCGGCGCCGGCGACGGTCCCTCGGCAGACCCGGGAGCCGCGCCCTGGGACGGGCTGGTCGATCTCGCCCACCAGGCTGTCCAGGCGTTGCAGGGGGTCGGGGACCAGGTCGCGAACGACGCACCCGAGTGCCGGTGGTGCCCGTGGTGCCGCACGATCCACGCGCTGCGTCGGACGAGCCCCGAGGCGCGTACACACCTGATGAGCACCGCACGGTCGATGGTGACCGCAGCCACGGTGCTGCTCGACCTGATCGATCGCGACGAGGCCGGACCCACCACTCCCGACGTCGAGCACATCCATCTCGATCCGGAGCCCGACCAGCACGAGGAGGAGCAGCGGTGAGCCTGACCTGTGGCATCGATGTCGGAGGCACCAAGATCGCGGCGGCGGTCGTCGAGCCCGACGGGACGGTGGTCGAGCAGGCGAGGGTCGTCTCTCCGGCCGCCGACGCGCGCGCCATCGAGGACGCCATCACCGGCCTGGTCGCCGAGCTCGGCTCCCGTCACGAGCTGGTCGCGGTCGGCGTCGGCGCGGCCGGCTACGTCGACTCCGGCCGTGCCGTGGTGATGTCGGCACCCAACCTGGCGCTGCGCGACCTCGACCTGCGCTCCGACCTCGAGCGCAGCACCGGGTTGCCGGTCGTGGTCGAGAACGACGCGAACGCGGCGGCCTGGGGCGAGTTCGCGTTCGGTGCGGGGCGCGACGCCGACGACCTGCTCCTCGTCACGGTGGGCACCGGGGTCGGGGGCGGCATCGTCGTCGCGGGCGAGCTCTACCGGGGAGCCTTCGGCATGTCGGCCGAGATCGGGCACGTCCGGGTGGTGCCCGGCGGCGTGCTGTGCGGGTGCGGCAACCGCGGGTGCCTCGAGCAGTACGGCAGCGGACGTGCGCTGGTGCGGATGACCCGTGAGCAGGCCCGCACCGACCCCGGCGCCGCGTCGCTGATCGAGCGGGCCGGAGGGAGTCCGGACGGCATCACCGGACAGATGGTCACCGTCGCGGCCCATGGGGGAGACCCCTTCGCGGTCGCGCGGCTCGCGGAGCTCGGGCGGTGGCTGGGGGAGGGGATCGCCTCGATCGCGGCCGTGCTCGACCCAGGACTGGTGGTGGTCGGCGGCGGCGTCGGCGACGCCGGGGAGCTGCTCCTGCAGCCGCTGCGGGAAGCGTTCGTCTCCGAGGTGATCGGCAGCGGGCACCGGCCACTGCCCGAGGTGCGTCGGGCCGAGCTCGGCAACGACGCCGGGGTGATCGGCGCCGCCGACCTCGCGCGCCGGTGAGGAGCTCCCGGCTGCGTCCCAGCCGTGACGGCGTGGTGATCGGCGTCGACGTGGGCGGCACCAAGGTCCTGGCCACCGAGGTCGACGCGTCCGGTGAAGTCCTGCGGTGCGCGCGCGTCGCGACCCCGGGCCGCTCGGCCACCGACTCCCAGCTCGAGGACGCGCTCGACCGCGCGGTGCACGAGGTCGCGGACGACCGCCCGGTGGCCGCGGTGGGGCTCTCGGCGGCGGCCCTGGTCGACGCGGACGGCGACGTCCGGTTCGCCACCCACCTGTCGTGGCGGGAGGCGCCCGTGGGAGCCCGGCTCCGGGGGCGGTGGGCGGTGCCGGTCGTCGTCGAGAACGACGCGGTGTGTGCGCTGGTCGCCGAGCAGGTCCACGGGGCCGCGCGGGGCGTGGACGACGTCGTCCTCGTCACCGTCGGCACCGGCATCGGCGGTGCGATCAGCATCGGCGGATCCGTGGTCCGCGGCAGCCAGGGCATGGCCGGCGAGTTCGGTCACGCCCAGGTCGTGCCCCACGGCCTGCCCTGCGAGTGCGGGCTCCTCGGGTGCTGGGAGCAGTACGCCAGCGGCAACGCCCTGGTCCGGCTGGTGGCGCGGACGCGTCCCGACCTCGACGAGGGCACGCTGGTCACGCAGGCGGCGCGGGAGGGTGACGAGGCCGCCCGCCAGGCCTTCGCCTCGGTCGGCGACTGGCTCGGGGTCGGGATCGCCGGCCTCGTCGCCGGGCTCGACCCGCAGGTCGTGCTCGTCGGGGGTGGCGTCTCGGAGGTGGGCGACCTGCTGCTGCACCCGGCCCGGGCCGCCCTGCGCCGCTCGTTGTACGCCGCACGCCACCGTGCGCTGCCGGACCTGCGGCCGACCGCCTGCGGACCCGACGCGGGTGCCGTGGGGGCCGCTGTGCTCGCTCGCAGACTGCTCGCGGGGGCCCTGCTCGCGTAGTGCGCGCTCTGGGGCGACCCCGGGGTGACTAGAGCCGGGCGCCGTCGTCGCCGGGGTCGCGGGGCTCGCGCTCCATGCGGAAGACCAGGTAGCCGAAACCCCCGACGAACCCGCCGACGAGGGCCACCAGCACGATCTGCGGCAGCGTGACGCCCACCAGGAGCGACACGAGGAGCAGCGCCGGTGCGCCGACGACACCGACCCAGGCCGCCCGTCGATCGGGGGTCGTCGCGGGCACAGGAGGGGGCGGCGGGGGGACGAAGGGAGCGTCGGGCTGCTTGGACAGGTCGCTGTCCGGTGCCGGTCCGGCCGGGCCGACGTCGTCGCGGGCGGGAGGTCGGTCGAGAGGGTCGAAGAGGCGCTTGAGGCTGCTCAGGTCGGGGCCGGGTTGGCTGGTCGGGGGTTCCGGGCCCGCCTCGGCCTCCGGACCGGCGCCGGCGTCGTCATCGAGACGCGCCCGGTCGCCGTAGTTGGCCACGATCGCGCGCCAGAGGTCGTCGGGGTCGCTGGGGGTCTCCCGCCCCGCGCCCTCCTCCGGACCGCCCGTGCCGCTCGCCACGGCCATGAGGCTACGCGTCGAGGTCGGAGACGAACGCCGCGGACTCCTCGAAGATGCGGGGGGCGTCGTGGTCGAGCGTCGCGACGTGGTAGCTCTCCTCGAGCCGCGAGAGCGTGACCGGACCCGAGACCCCGCGCCGGATGAGCGGCTCGGAGGTCTCGTCGACGACGTGGTCGACCCGTGACCGCCAGTAGTGCAGCGGGGCCGTGACCCGCGGCAGCGCGGCCACGGTCGCGGGCCAGCTCGCGACGAAGGAGTGGATCGCCTTCAGCGGCGTGCGGGTGTAGCCGTGCTCGCTGACCCCGGGCTTCTTGATGTCGTCGGCGATGCCGGGCAACGAAGCGACGACGTGCTTGAGCACGGGCAGCGCCTTGACGTCGAGACGCCCTGAGGCGAGCGCGGGGTTGACCACCATCACCCCGGCGACGCGCCGGTCGTGCTCGGCGGCCAGGCGCAGCACGATCGCTCCGCCCATGGACAGCCCGCCGACCACCACGGTCTCGTGCTCGGCGCACAGCTGCTCGAACGCCTCCTCCGCGGCGCCGTACCAGTCGTCCCAGGTGTGGGTGTTGAGGTCGCGCCAGGTGGTGCCGTGGCCGGGGAGGCACGGCGCGGACACGGCGTACCCCAGGCCGCCGAGGTGCTCGGCCCACGGCCGCACGGAGGCGGGTGATCCGGTGAAGCCGTGCGAGAGCAGCACCCCGACCGAGCGACCTCCGCTCAGCTCGGGGCGTGCGCGCAGGGTCACGGGCTCGGCGTGCGGTGCAGGGCTCACCCGCCGATCATGCCCGCCGCGGCGTCCGCGGGCGATCCGAGGCGCCCCCGGATCGGGTAGGCCTGCGACGACGGAGGGTCTACGCTGACGCTGCTGTCGTCGGGCGGCACCGGGTCGCGGGCGAGGTCGAGGGGTGAGGCGTTGTTCTACTGGTTCCTGAAGTGGATCGCGCTCGGGCCGGTCCTCCGCCTGGTCTTCCGGCCTCAGGCCGACGGTGTCGAGCACGTGCCCGAGGACGGACCCGCGATCCTGGCCAGCAACCACCTCTCGTACGCCGACTGGCTGTTCATGCCGCTGGCGGTCTCGCGGCGCGTGAGCTTCGTGGCCAAGGCGGAGTACTTCACCGGACGGGGCATCAAGGGCTTCCTGCAGCGGACGTTCTTCTCCGGGTCCGGGCAGATCCCGATCGACCGCTCCGGCAAGGACGCCGCCGAGGGCGCCATGCTCTCGGCGATGAAGGTCCTCGAGCGAGGTGAGCTGTTCGGGATCTACCCCGAGGGCACCCGCTCCCACGACGGCAAGCTCTACCGCGGCAAGACCGGGGTCGCGCGGCTCGCCCTCGAGGCCGGGGTGCCGGTCGTGCCCGTCGCGGTCCTCGGCACCGACAAGGTGGCGCCCCCGGGCAAGAAGTTCGGCTCGTTCGTGCGACCGGCGGTCCGTTTCGGCGCGCCGCTGGACTTCAGCCGCTACGCCGGGATGGAGAACGACCGCTACATCCTGCGGTCGGTGACCGACGAGATCATGTACGAGATCATGCGCCTCTCCGAGCAGGAGTACGTCGACAAGTACGCCGCCCGGGCCAAGGAGGAGTCCAAGGAGCACGCGCGCACGCCGGCCGCGGACCCCGCCGCGGACGCGGGCGGCACCACCGGGGAGGACCCGGTCGCCGGGGTCGTGCAGCGGAAGGCGTCCTGACGCCTCCCGCGACCACGTCCGGGCCCGGCGCGCGCGCGGTCGAGGACAACCTGTTCAGGGCGCTCGAGGTGCTGCGCTGGGTGGTGCTCCTCAACGCCGTCGTCTTCAACGCGTTGCGCGCCGGTGAGGTCGCCCATCCCGCGGTGATGCTCGTCCTCGTGCTCGCGATGGCGGGCTGGACGGTCTCCGCGCGCTGGCTCTACGCCACCGCGCGGCGCCGAGGCCCGCTCGTCCTCGGCGCCGACCTCGCGCTCGCCGTCGCTCTGCTGGTGCTCAGCCCCTGGGTCCGCGGGACCGCGGAGGGGGCCACGGTGCCGGGCTTCTGGGTCAGCGGCGCGCTCATGGCGTGGGCCATCCACTACCGCACCCGTGGCGGGGTGCTGGCCGGTGTGCTGCTCGCTGCGCTCGACCTCGGTCTGCGCGGCTCCCTGACCGGGTCGACCCTGACCGAGTCGACGTACGGCAACGCCTTCCTGCTCGTCGTGGGCGGACCGGTCGTCGGCTATCTCAGCGGCTCCCTGCAACGCATGGCCGACGCGCGCGACCGGGCCGAGCGTGAGGCGGCTGCGGCCTCGGAGCGGGCCCGGCTCGCGCGCGCGGTGCACGACGGGGTGCTGCAGGTCCTGGCGCTGGTCCAGCGCCGCGGCGCCGACCTGGGACCGGCCGGTGCGGACCTCGGACGGCTCGCCGCCGAGCAGGAGACCACCCTGCGCGCGCTGATCCGGGCCCAGGACTCGCTCAGCGACGAGGAGGCGGCAGGTGCGACGGGTCAGGTCGACCTCGCCGGAGCGCTCGTGGCCCTCGGCACGCGCCCCGGTGTCGAGGTCGTCACGCCCGGCACGCCGGTGCCGCTCCCCGCGCGGACCGCGTCCGAGATCGTCGCGACCGTGGAGGCCTGCCTGGACAACGTCAGCCGCCACGTCGGCGAACGCGCTCCCGCGTGGGTCGTGCTCGAGGACCTCGGTGACCGGGTCGAGGTCTGCGTGCGCGACGAGGGCCTCGGCATCGAGCCCGGGCGGCTCGAGGCCGCCGAGCGCGAGGGCCGTCTCGGGGTGTCGGGCTCGATCCGGGGTCGGGTGGAGGAGCTCGGCGGTCGGGTCGAGCTCGACACCGGCCCCCACGGCACCGAGTGGACCATCGTGCTCGAGCGGGCGACGGCGTCGTGACCATCCACTCCAGCCACCCCTTCGCCGACCCCGAGCCGGACCCCGTACGCCGCCTGCGGGGCCACCTGCCCGGCGCCGTCACGCTGATCACGACCGGCGCTGCCGCGCCGGACGGCCGCGGCCGGGCCGGGCTGACGGTCAGCTCGGTGATGGTCGCCGCGGGGGAGACCGCACGGGTGCTGGCCCTCGTCGACCCCGACTCCGACCTGGCCGACGCCCTCGAGGCCGGGGGCACGGCCGTTCTCCAGCTGCTGGGCTGGGAGGACCGGGGCCTGGCCGAGGTCTTCGCCGGCACGGCACCAGCACCCGGTGGGACGTTCGCCCAGGCAGCCTTCGAGGACACCGCGTGGGGTCCGCGCCTGCTCGGGGACCGCACCTGGGCGGGGCTGCGTCTCGAGGAGACCGCCGAGGCGGGCTGGTCCTCCCTGCTCACGCTGCGGGTCGAGCACGTCGAGGTCGGCGCCGACGAGGCGCCCGTCGTGCACCAGCGCGGCCGCTTCCGCCGGCTCGCCCAGAACATCTCGCCCACGGCGCCGCCGGACGTGTGATCTAGGGTCGCGACTCGTGACCCAGGACCCGATGCCGTCCGTGCGCGTGATGGTCGTCGACGACCACCCGATGTGGCGGGACGCCGTCGAGCGCGACCTGGCGGCCGCCGGCTTCGAGGTGGTCGGGGTGGCCTCCACCGGCGCCGAGGCCGTGGCCCGGTTCCCGGCGGCGCGCCCGCACGTGGTCGTGCTCGACCTGCAGATCCCGCCGCCCTCGGGGGTCGAGGTCACCGCGGAGGTGCTGCGGCGCGACCCCTCGGCCCGGGTGCTGATCCTCTCGGCCTCCGGTGAGCAGGACGACGTGCTCGAGGCGGTCAAGGCGGGGGCGACCGGCTACCTGGTGAAGTCGGCCTCCCGCACCGAGCTGATCGACGCCGTACGCCGTGTCGCGCGCGGCGACACGGTCTTCACCCCCGGCCTGGCCGGGCTGGTGCTCGGCGAGTTCCGGCGGCTGGCGGAGCCGACACCGTCCGCGGACCCGATGCGCCCCCAGCTGACCGAGCGCGAGACCGAGGTGCTGCGGATGGTGGCGAAGGGGATGTCGTACAAGCAGATCGCCGACCGGCTCGTGCTCTCCCACCGCACCGTGCAGAACCACGTGCAGAACACGCTGCGCAAGCTGCAGATGCACAACCGCGTCGAGCTGACGCGGTGGGCGATCGAGCAGGGGCTCGACGACGGTGACCAGGACGGCGAGGGCGACGGCGGTGGGACGTGAGCACGCTGCTCGAGGTCGCCGACGCCCTCTACGCACTGGACGTCGCGGAGTTCACCGCGGCGCGCGACGCCGAGGCCCGTCGGCTCACGAAGGAGGACGCGGACCTCGCCCGGACGGTCAAGGCGCTGCGCAAGCCCACCACCGCGGCGTGGGTCGTCAACCAGCTCGTCCGGGCCGACGCGGACCAGGTCGACCAGCTGCTCGCCGTCGGTGAGGCGCTGCGCGAGGCACAACGCTCGATGTCGGCCGACCAGCTGCGCGAGCTGACCCGGCAGCGTCGACAGGTGACCGCGTCGGTGACCCAGCGGGCCCGGGCCCTGGCCCGCGAGCGCGGTCTGCGCACGACCGAGGCGGTCGCGGAGCAGGTCGAGGCGACCCTGACCGCGGCGATGCTCGACCCCGGGTGCGGCCGTGCGGTGCGCAGCGGCCTGCTCACCGCGGCCCTGCGCTCGACCGGCGTCGGGGACACCGACGTGGCGGCTGCCGTCGCGGCGCCCGCGGCCCTCGGCTTCACGCCCACGCCGAGCGAGACCGAGGCGCCAGCACGCGGGGGCACCGCGACCGGCGGCGCGCCGGCCCTGCGGGTCGTGCCGGACCCCGATGCGGCCGCGAAGGCCCGGGCTGCTGCTCTCGAGGAGGTGGCGGAGGCCGAGCGGGCCCACGCCGAGGCGCAGCGGGAGCTCTCGACGACGCAGGGTCACGTGGACTCGCTCGAGGCGCGGGCCCTGCAGCAGCAGTCCGAGCTCGACGAGCTGCGACGGCGGCTCTCCGAGCTCGAGACCAGCGCCGAGGAGACCGACGAGGACCTGGCCGGGGCCGAGGACGCCCGTGACGCCGCCCGGGAGGCGCTGGACGAGGCGGGGGCGGAGCGGGACGAGGCCAGGCGTCGGCTCGAGGCCCTGGGCGAGGCCGGCGAGGAGGGCTGAGCCTCAGCGCGGGGTCGAGCGCACGATCGCCAGCACCCGCCGGTCGATCCAGGACAGGTCGTCGGCGACCCGCATCTCGTAGTTCTCCGTGCCGACCCAGGTCGCCAGGTCGCGATGGCCCGCCGCGCGCGCGTGCTCGTCGAGCTCGGCGCGGAGGTCGGCGTCGATCTCGACCTGCTCCTCGGGCGTCGAGGCGGTGAGGTGGAGCGTGTTGAGCTCCAGCAGCCGGGCCAGCTCGGGGACGGGGGCGGTGTGGTCGTCGACGCGCAGGTCGACGTCGATGTCGTCGTTGCCGCCGTAGCCGGCGCCGTCGCGCACCACCAGCAGGGCCGCGGACTGGCGGCCGCGCTTGTCGCCCCCGGCTGCGTCCCCGGCGCCCAGGGCGTCGAGCAGCCGCTGGGCCAGCGGGGTCTCCGGGTCGCCGGCGAGCCAGCGTGCCTCCATCGCCTCGACGACCACGGCGCCGGCCAGGCAGTTGCCCTGGACGGCGTAGCCGGAGCCCGTGGCGCCCCCGGCCCAGTCGATGCAGGCCGAGCCCGTGTGGGAGGCGGCGTTGCCGTCGACGTCGACGATGCCGACCTGCCGGTCGTCGCGTCCTGGGTCCTCCTCGAGCAGCCGCTCGAGCGCGACCCCGGCGGTCGCGCCCTCGTCGAGGTGGGACAGGGCTTGTCCCTTGTAGGCGACGTTGGCGTCGGCCTGCGTGGCCAGTGCACCGACCTGGGCCACGGCGGCGGGCACGACGGACCCGACGGCGAGGAACTTGGAGGCGACCGCGACCCCCCAGGACTCCCCGTCGGCGGAGCGGGCGACGATCGAGAAGGTCATGACCTCACCGTAGTGCGCCGCGGCCGTGTGGTCCGCCCCGGTCCGGCCCGACGGGGGCTAGGGTGACGTCGCCCGTTGTGAACGATCCAAGGCCACCCGGACGGGGGCCTGCGAGGAGGTCCCATGCGCGTCGGAGTGCTGACCGGAGGCGGCGACTGCCCCGGTCTGAACGCGGTCATCCGTGCCGTGGTGCGCCGCGGCGTGCGCGACCACGGGTTCGAGTTCGTCGGGTTCCGCGACGGGTGGCGTGGGCCTCTCGAAGGCGTCACGATGGAGCTCGGCATCGACCAGTGCCGCGGCATCCTGCCGCGGGGCGGCACGATCCTCGGCTCCTCCCGCACCAACCCGTTCAAGGTCGACGGCGGGGTCGAGAGGATCAAGGACAACCTGGCCGCGAACGGGGTCGACGCCCTCGTCGCGATCGGCGGCGAGGACACCCTCGGCGTCGCGACGAAGCTCGCGGGCCTCGGGGTCGACGTGGTGGGGGTGCCCAAGACCATCGACAACGACCTGTCGGGCACCGACTTCACCTTCGGCTTCGACACGGCCGTCAACATCGCCACCGAGGCCATCGACCGGCTGCACACCACGGCCGAGAGCCACCACCGGGTCCTCGTCGTGGAGGTCATGGGTCGCCACGCGGGCTGGATCGCCCTGCACGCCGGGATCGCCGGCGGCGCCAGCGCCGTGCTCATCCCCGAGCAGCCCTTCGACATCGAGGCGGTCTGCGCCCACGTCATGACCCGCTTCGAGAGCGAGTACGCCCCGATCATCGTGGTCTCGGAGGGCGCCATGCCCGCCCAGGGTGGCGACATGACCCTGGTCTCGGGGGAGAAGGACGCCTTCGGCCACGTCCGCCTGGGCGGCATCGGCGACCGGCTCGCCTCCGAGATCGAGCACCGCACCGGCAAGGAGGCCCGGGCGGTCGTGCTCGGTCACGTCCAGCGTGGTGGCACCCCGACGGCGTTCGACCGGTGGCTGGCGACCCGCTTCGGTCTGCAGGCCATCGACGCCGTCGCCGAGGGTGACTTCGGCACGATGGTGGCGCTCCAGGGCACCAGCATCGTCCGGCTGCCCCTCATCGAGGGCACCGGCGAGCTCAAGCTCGTCAGTCCGGCGGAGTACGCCGAGGCCGAGGTCTTCTTCGGCTGAGGCCATCGCGCGGTCCGACGACGTCGCGACCGTGCGCCACGACGTCGGCGACGCGCGGGCCTCAGCCGGCCAGGTGACCCCAGCGCTCGGCGAGCTCGGACCACGCGCCGGTCTCGGCGACCCGACCGTCGACGAGGACGACCACCCGGTCGGCGCGGGCCAGCGCCGCCCACTTCGAGGTCGAGCCGAGCACCGCCGTGCCCCGGGCGCGCAGCGCCTCCCACAGCTCGACCTCGGTGGCGGCGTCGAGCGCACTGGAGACGTCGTCGGCCAGGAGCAGCTCGCTGTCCGACGCGAGGGCGCGGGCCAGGGCCAGGCGCTGGACCTGGCCGCCCGACAGGCGCACCCCACGGTGTCCGACCACGGCTGCCGGCCCGCCGGCGTGCTCGAGGTCACGGCCGAGGCGGGCGTCGTCGACGGCGGGGTGCAGGCCGCGGTCGTGGTCGAGGACGACGTTGTCGTGGAACGTGCCCGAGAGCACCCGGGGCACCTGGGCGACGTAGGCGACCGTGCGCGGTCGCAGGAACACCTGGGGGTCGCGGACGGCCTCGCCGTTCCACGCCAGGTGGCCGGTGTGCTCGACCAGTCCGGCGAGGGCCGCGAGCAGGCTCGACTTGCCCGAGCCGACCTGGCCCAGCAGCAGCACGAGCTCACCGGGCCCGACGCGCAGGTCGACCCCGCTGACGCCCACCGTGCCGTCGTCGTGGATCGCAGCCACGTCGTGCAGCGTGAGCTCGCGCAGCGCCGGTGGTGCGGCGATCGACGCGGGGGGTGCGGCGGTGCCGCCGACGAGGTCCAGACCGGCCGGGAGCTCCATCAGGTCACGGCCGCCGGCCAGTCGGCTGGTCGCGCGGCCCCACGCGCGCACGCCGGGGGCCTCGGTGATCACGGCACCGGCGACGCGGCCGAACCAGTCGAAGCCGCTGACCGCTCCCGCGACGAGCAGTGCGGTGGCCAGGCCCCAGCCGCCCAGGAGCAGCACGGCCCAGGCCGCGACGACACCGCACTGGACCATGACGACCGGCACGCCGGCGAGCACGGCGGCGATGCGGTGCTCCTTGACCGCGGCCTCCACCCGACCGGAGTCGACGCGCAGCAGGTGGGCGTGGACCGACGGGGTGGCGGCGGCGAGCTTGACGGTGCGGGCCGACTCCAGGGCCGAGACCAGGGAGCGCCCGAAGTGCGCACGCGTGGTCGAGGCCGCCGCGGCGGAGCGTCCCGCAGCCGGTGAACCGAAGGCCGAGGCGACCGCGGAGACCACCATCACCGCCAGCAGCACCCCGCCGGCGAGCAGGCTCCGGCTGAGCAGCACGGTGAGCACCACGATGACGAGCCCGTTGACCAGGTCGACCCAGCGGTCGGCGTAGCGCGCCAACCGGTCGGCGTCCATGGCCCGGGCCACGGCCTCTCCCGGCGGGGTGCGGACCAGCCGTTGCTGGCGGGTCTGACCGACCAGGACGGCGGCGCGCACCCGCAGCATGACCGCGACCCACCACCGCGGGTAGCGGCGGATCGCGCTGGCCAGCAGCAGGGGGGTCGACATCAGGGAGATCACCACGGCGACCCCGAGCAGCACGGTCGTCGACTCCGTGAGGGTGCCGTCCTGCAGCCCTTGCACGAGTCGACCCCAGACCAGACCGGTGACGACGCCGAAGGCGCCACCGAGGATGGCGAGCAGGAAGAGCAGGACGCTGAACAGGCCCCACCAGGGGTGGATGGACAGCACCCGCACCACGGTCCTGGCCAGGCGTGGACCGTCGCCGGGGTCCGCGAGCTCGGGCACCGCACCACGACGGCGTACGCCGCCCACCGCGGTCTCGCCGTCGCTCCGGCCCCCGTCCTCCCCGGCAGCGGGGGGTCCCGGTCGCGACGGAGCGGCCGAGGCCTCGAGCAGCCGACGCAGCGGACCGTCGAGGCGGGCGAGCTCGGACCGCGCGCCCTGCTGGACGACCCGGCCCGCCTCGAGCACGACGACGTCGTCGGCGCGCTCGATCGTCGAGAGCCGGTGCGCCACGAGCACGCCGGTGCGCCCGCTCAGGAGCCGCTCGGCGGCCCGCACGACCTGGGCCTCGGTGCGGGGGTCCATCCGGGCGGTCGCCTCGTCGAGGACCACGACCCGCACGTCGCGCACGAGCAGCCGCGCGAAGGCGACGAGCTGCTCCTCGCCCGCCGAGAGCGTCGTCCCGCCCGGACCGAGGGGGGTCTCGAGCCCCGCGGGCAGACCGGCGGCCCAGGCGGTGAGACCGAGCTCGGCCAGCGCAGCCTCGACGCGCTCGCGACCGACGTCACCGAACAGGGCGACGTTCTCGGCGAGGGTGCCGGCCAGGATCTCGGTGCGCTGGCTGACCACACCGACCGCGCCGCGCAGCTGCTGGAGGTCGACCCGCGTGATGTCGACGCCCCCGAGCAGCACCGAGCCCGTCGGCGGGTCGATCGCGCGCGAGAGCAGCGAGACCAGGGTCGACTTGCCCGAGCCCGTGCGTCCGACCAGGGCGCAGGTGCGCCCGGCGGGCACGTGCAGGTCGACCCCGGCGAGGGCGAAGTCGCCCTCGGGGTAGGCGAAGTGCAACGAGCGCAGGTCGAGGTCGAGGGCTCCCGGCGGCAGCGGCTCCCCGCCGACGGGCTCCTCGGGCGAGTCCAGCAGCTGGCGCAGCCGCACCACGGCGCCCAGACCGGCCTGCAGGTCCGGCAGGTGCCGGGCGAGCTGGTCGATCTGCCCGACGAAGGTCGAGGTGACGAGGAACAGCGTGACCAGCTGGGCGACCGAGAGCCGGTCCGACGAGGCCAGCGCGACGCCGCTGATCGCGATCCCGGCCAGCAGCGCGTGCAGGAGCAGCCCCGTACGCCGCGTCATCGTCGTCTCCAGCGCCAGCACCTCGTCGAAGCGGGCGTGCACGCGTGCCGCGAGCTCGGCGGTGCGGCGCAGCAGGAACGGCTGCCCGAGGCTCGTGCGCAGGTCGTCCCGCCCGGCGACGCCCTCCTCCATCACGGCCGCGTGGTCGGTCCAGGCGATCTCCTCGATCACCTTGCGGCGTGCGACCTCGCCCAGGAGCGGCCGCACGAGGGCGAACGTGGCGACGGCGACGAGCGGGAAGACGATCCACGCGGGCCACCAGGTCAGACCGGCGATGACGTAGAGAGGGAGGGTGACCAGGGTGGTGCGCAGGGCGTCCCACGCGCTCTGGCGCAGCAGCGAGCCCACCTCGTGGGTGTCGTCGTCGATGCGGTCGAGGAACTCGCCGACGGCCTGCTCGGAGAGGACCTGCAGGGGCTGGTGGAGCGAGGCGGTGACCAGGTCCGCGCGCAGCCGTCCCTCGGCCCGGTCGACCACGGCGGCCCAGATCGTGCGCCCGACCGTGTCCAGCAGGGCGCCCCCGGCCAGGCACAGCGCGAGCAGGCCGACCAGCAGACCCGTGGGGTCCTCGGCGATCGAGCCCGCCACGACGGTGCCCACGGCCTGCCCGAGGGCCCCGAGCGCGGCGACGGCGATCGCCAGGCTGCTCGCGGGTCCGCGCAGCCGCGCCCAGCCGAGTGCGCGCGAGGGGGGACGTGCCTGCGACGCGCCCGTGGGTGGGAGGTCACCGGTGGGCGGCGCGTCGGTGGACGTGGTGGTGGTGGTCATGTCGTGGACGAACGCTACGCGCCTGACCCGACATCCCTCACGTGCTTTTCGACGGGCCCGGTCCGGAGGGTCGGTGCGCGGGTGCGGGGTGCTGCCGCAGACCCGTAGGCTGAGTCGGTGAGCACCGTCCCCGACCTCGCAAGCCTGCACGCGCTCGGCCCGGCCCAGCAGCCGACGTACCCCGACGCGGACGCGGTCGACGCCTCGGTCGCGCGGCTGCGCCGGATGCCGCCCCTGGTCTTCGCGGGGGAGTGCGACGACCTGACGGCCAAGATGGCCTCGGTCTCGCGCGGTGAGGCGTTCCTGCTCCAGGGCGGCGACTGCGCCGAGACCTTCGAGGGCGTCACCGCCGACAACGTGCGCAACAAGCTGCGCGTGCTGCTGCAGATGTCGGTCGTGCTGACCTACGCCGGGTCCGTCCCGGTCGTCAAGCTCGGTCGGCTCGCCGGCCAGTACGCCAAGCCGCGCTCCTCCGACCTCGAGACCCGCCTCGTCGACGGCGTGGAGGTCACGCTGCCGGCGTACCGCGGTGACGCGGTCAACGGCTTCGACTTCACCCCGGAGTCGCGCATCCCGGACCCCCAGCGGCTGCTGGAGGTCTACCACGCCTCCGCCGCCACGCTCAACCTGGTGCGCGCCTTCACCACCGGTGGGTACGCCGACCTGCGTCAGGTCCACACGTGGAACACCGACTTCGTCAGGTCGTCCTCGGCCGGGCAGCGCTACGAGCTCATCGCGCGCGACATCGACCGCGCGCTGTCGTTCATGCGCGCCATCGGCGCCGACGCCGAGGAGCTGCGGCGCGTCGACTTCTTCTCCAGCCACGAGGCACTGCTGCTGGAGTACGAGCACGCGATGACGCGCATCGACTCGCGCACCGAGGCGCCGTACAACGTCTCGGGCCACTTCGTGTGGATCGGTGAGCGGACCCGCCAGCTCGACGGCGCCCACGTCGAGTACTTCCGCCACCTGCGCAACCCGATCGGCTGCAAGCTCGGGCCCAGCGCCACCCCCGACGACGCGCTGGCGCTCGCTGCGAGGCTCAACCCGGACAACACGCCCGGGCGACTCACCTTCATCACCCGCTTCGGGGCGAGCAGGATCCGCGACGGCCTCCCGTCGCTGGTCGAGAAGGTCACCGCCGAGGGTGTCGACGTGGCCTGGGTCTGCGACCCGATGCACGGCAACACCTTCGAGTCGAGCACCGGCTACAAGACGCGCCGCTTCGACGACGTGGTCGACGAGGTCCAGGGGTTCTTCGACGTGCACCGCTCGCTGGGCACCTGGCCCGGTGGGATCCTGGTCGAGATGACCGGCGACGACGTCACCGAGTGCATCGGCGGGGGCGAGGAGATCGACGAGGCCGGCCTCGCGCACCGCTACGAGTCGGTCGTCGACCCTCGGCTGAACCGGGTCCAGTCCCTCGAGCTGGCCTTCCTCGTCGCCGAGATGCTGCGCCAGGCCTGAGGTCTGCGACGTGCGGACCGGGTGGTAGGCAGGTCCGGTGAACGACACCCCAGAGCCGGAGGCGAGCCACCTCGACCACCACGGGCGCGCGCAGCCCCGGACGACGCCGGAGCTGTCGACGTGAGCGGGGCCGGGACCGGGCACGCGCCGGTCGACCTCCGCTCCGACACCGTCACCCGGCCGACCCGGGCGATGCGTGAGGCGATGGTCGACGCCGAGGTGGGCGACGACGTCTACGCCGAGGACCCCACGGTCGCCGCGCTCGAGGAGCGGGTCGCCGACGACTTCGGCCACGAGGCGGCGCTGTTCGTGCCGACCGGCTCGATGGGCAACGTCCTCGCCGTGCGGGCGCTGGTCGGCGTCGGCGAGGAGGTCCTGTGCGAGTCCAGCGCCCACATCGCCCGAGCCGAGCTCGGCGCCCACGCGGCCTACACCGGGCTGACCATGAGGACCTGGACCGAGCCACGCGGCCGCGTCGACCTGGACGCCGTACGACACCTGCACGCGCCGGACCTCGGCCCGTTCTTCGTGCGGACCGCTGCGGTGTCGGTCGAGAACACCCACAACTTCGCCGGCGGCACCGTCTCACCGGTCCAGGACCTGCGCGACCTGAGGGAGTGGGCGACGGGAGTCGGTGTCGCGGTCCACCTCGACGGGGCGCGAGTGTGGAACGCCCACGTCGCGACCGGGACACCGCTGCGTGAGTACGGCGCCGTCTTCGACACGGCCAGCGTCTGTCTCTCGAAGGGCCTCGGTGCCCCGGTGGGCTCGCTCCTCGTCGGGAGCCGGGCGGTCGTGGACGAGGCGCGCGTGTGGCGCAAGCGGATGGGTGGGGGGATGCGTCAGACCGGCATCCTCGCCGCCGCCGGCCTCCACGCCCTCGACCACCACCTCGAGCGGCTCGCCGAGGACCACGAGCACGCCCGGCTGCTCGCCGCGGCCGTCGGGGCCGAGCCCGACGCGGTCGAGACCAACATCGTCGTGCTCGCCCGCCGCGACGCCCCGGCGTACGTCGCCGCAGCGCGCGAGCAGGGCGTCCTGGTCTCGGCCGTCGGTCCGCGCACGGTGCGGATGGTCACCCACCTCGACGTCGACCGCGCCGGGGTCGACCGTGCGGTCGAGGTGCTGGGTGGGTTGTCCGAGGAAGGGTGAGCCGAGCGGCCTCGGGCGAACCGCCGGCGAGGTCGACCTCGAGCCTCACCCCGGATCCGCGAGTCCCGACCTGGGTGCGCGCTGTCGCCTGCCGCGGTCCGCACGACCTCGGTGGCCTCGGCCGAGGTCCGGTCCGGACTGCCGATCTCCGGCTCCGACGCCCAGAGCGAGGCCGAGCGAGGCCCAGAGCGAGGCGATCTGTCGGTGGCGTCGGGCCACCCGCGACCCCGACGACGTCGCCGTGGTGGGTCGGGACCTGGTCGACCCCTGGCTCGTGAGGCTGGCTCGTTGACGCCCGGCTAGACATCCCGGCTGGACACCCCGGCCAGGGAGGCGTTCGCAGAACGTGCCGGCCACCGACCCCCGTCCGGCGACGACCACCGCCCCCGGACGACCTCGTCGGTGCGCGCGGCCGCCGGTGGGGGTCGGCGTCTCGTCTGCTGCGGAGCATCCCGCAGCACCGCTCAGACGATGCGGAGGCGGATGGTGCTGCCGGCCGGGACCATCTCGCCGCGACCGGGGTCGGTCCCGATCACGAACCCGAGCCCGACGTACTCGTCGTCCTCGTCGACCTCGACCTCGAAGCCGGCGTCCTCCAGCGCCTCCGTCGCGGCGTCCACGCCGTAGGCCAGGACGCCGGGCACCTCGACGAGCTCGGGGCCCTGGGAGACCACGAACGAGACGGTGTCGCCGCCAAAGAGCGTGCCCCCGGCCGGGTCCTGGGAGACGACGTGGCCCTCGGGCACGGTGTCGTCGTAGGCCTGCTCCGTGGTGACCGGGCTGAGGCCGCGTCGGGTGAGGGTCTCGACGGCGGTGTCGTAGTCCTTGCCGACCCAGCTGCCGACCGTGACCGGTCGGCGTCCCGCGCTGACGACCACGTCGACGGGCGAGCCGGGACGCAGCGTGGTGCCGGGCTTCGGCCGGCTCCGGATCACGGTCCCCTCGGGCACGGTCTCGGAGTACCGCTCGAGCGTCTCGTCCTGGGTCAGCTTGAGGGCGAGGAGGGCGTCCTGGGCCTGGTCGAGGCTGCGTCCAGCCAGGCTCGGCACGTCGTAGGCCTCCTGGCCGAGCGAGACGATCGCGGCCACGGTGCCCCCGGGCAGGACCCGTGAGCCGGCCGCGGGGTCGGTGCGCACGACCCGGCCGGCCGGGACGGTCTCGGACCACTCCCGGTCAGCGACGTCGAGCGCGAGGCCGGCGGAGGTGAGGCGGGCGTCGGCGCGCTGCGCCGACAGACCGATGACGCCGGGCGTCGCGGTGTAACGGGCCCACCCGAACCAGTAGGCCCCACCGGCGGCCGCGAGCGCCACGACGAGCCCCGCAGCGAGGACCAGGGAACCGCGGCGGCGTCGTGCGCTCGGTCGCGCGCCGGCTGCCGGGCCCGGCGTGTCGGACGACCCGGCCCGCACCCAGGCCGTGGTCTGCTCTCGTCGCGCTGGGGGGCCCGTGGGGACGCCGACGAGGTGGTGATCGGCCTCGGCGGGCGCGAGGATCGTGGGCGCGGGGACCTCGGGCACCACGCCGGGGTCAGCCGTGACGCGGGCGAGCGCGCTCGGCAGCGGGGTGAGGTCCTCGGTCAGCTCCACGTCGTCGCTCACGCCCTCGGCCAGGGCCTGTGCGACCCGGTGCAGCTGGTGCAGCAGCACGCCGGCGTCGGCCGGACGCTGGTTGCGGTCACGGGCGGTGGCGCGGGCGACGAGCGCGTCGACGTACGCCGGCAGGCCCGGCACCAGGCGTGAGGGCGGGGGCACGTCGGCATGCACGTGCTTGTAGGCGACCTGGATGGGGGTCTCGCCCGCGTGCGGCTTGGTGGCGGTGAGCAGCTCGTAGAGCATCACCCCGGCGGCGTAGACGTCGGCGCGCGCGTCGGAGCGTCCCTCGAGCACCAGCTCGGGCGCCAGGTAGGAGACCGTCCCGATCAGCACGCCCTGGGTCGCGGTGTGCTGGGTCTCGCTGCTCACGGCGCGTGCCAGGCCGAAGTCGGCGACCTTCACGCGGCCGTCGGTGGAGATCAGCACGTTCTCGGGCTTGACGTCGCGGTGCACCAGGCCGGCGCGGTGAGCGGAGGCGAGGGCCGACAGCACCGGCTCGATCAGGGCCAGGGCCCGGGCCGGAGCGAGCGGGCCCTCTCGGGCGATCGTGTCGCGCAACGTGTGGCCCGCCACCAGCTCCATGGCCAGGTAGACGACCCCGTCGTCCTCGCCCTGGTCGAAGACCGCGACGACGTTGGGGTGGGAGAGGCGTGCTGCGGCACGCGCCTCGCGCACGATGCGCTGCGCGAACTCGTCGGGCTCACCGGCGGGCCCGCCCATCGAGGCGTGCATCACCTTCACGGCGACGGTGCGGTCGAGGCGGACGTCGGTGGCCTCGTAGACCGAGGCCATCCCGCCCCGGGCGACCAGCCGTCCGATCCGGTAGCGCCGGTCGAGCAGCAGCCCCACGAGGGGGTCGCTCGGCCGGGCGCCGGGTCCGACGGGGTCCGCGCCGGTCGACGGCGGTGCACCGGGGGTCGGGCGCTGCTGCGTACGTCCCGACGGGTCGGTGGGCACGGGCGAGCCTCCTGCTTCCGGACGGGGAAGGATCCGGGAGGCCATCGTACGGTCGCGTCGTCGACCACCCCCGAACCGTGGCCGTCCCCGGCGTGGCGGGATGAGATCATGGGCGCCATGGACGACTCCCACCCGCAGCCCGGTCTGCTCGCCGACGAGGACCTGGACGCGCTCGTGCCCCGCTGGCTCGACTGGTCCGAGGCCGCCGAGGTCCTCGGTGTCACCGTCGCCAAGGTCCGCACGATGATCCGCGACCACGAGCTCGCCGCGGCGGTGCCGCGCCCCAGGGCCGGCCAGCAGGTGCCGGCCGACTTCGTCGACGACGACGGCCTGCCCGTCAAGGGTCTCTCGGGGCTGCTGACCGTCCTGCACGACGGCGGTTACGACGACCGGGAGGCGATCGCGTGGATGTTCCTCGACGCCGGCCTGCCGGGTCGACCGATCGACGCACTGCGCGAGAACCGTGGCGCCGAGGTCAAGCGCCGCGCGCAGGCGATGGCGTTCTGAGGGGCCGACCGTGGTGATGCCTGCACCACCCCGTGACCCGGGTTGGCGGCCCAACACCTCCGGGCTGATGGCGATGGTGCTGGTGCTCGGTGTCGTGGTCGGGATCTGGTTCCTCTCGGGCGGCGACCCGGGCACCCCGACCTCGGGGGGCACGGGTGTCGTGATCACCGACCCGACGCCCTCCGGCTCGAACGGCGCGACCGGTGCGGGCGCGAGGTCCGAGGGCCCCCGTCCCGGCAGCGTCGACCCGCAGACCGGCCTGACCTGGGTCTCGCTCGACTCGTTGCCGCCCGAGGCGGCCGACACGGTCGAGGCGATCGCGACCGGTGGGCCGTTCCTCTACGACCAGGACGGCGCGACGTTCGAGAACCGTGAGGGCGTCCTGCCCGACCGGCCTCCCGGGGCCTACGCGGAGTACACCGTCATCACCCCCGGGTCGTCCGACCGCGGAGCACGGCGCATCGTCGCCGGCGACCCGGGCGAGCTGTTCTGGACCGCGGACCACTACGACTCCTTCGAGCGGATCATCAGGTGAGCGGTCTGGCCGCCGTCGTCGAGGGCCGGGTGCCGGCCGGTGCCTACCGGTGGCACTCGGCGCTCGAGGTCGACCGGGTCCGTGACGTCGTCGAGTCGGTGGGTTGGCGCCTCGGCGTCCTCGAGGGTGGGCGCATCGAGTCGCGCAGCGACCTGTTCGCCGCACTGTCCGAGGCACTCGGGCTGGAGGGGATGCACGGGAGGAACCTCGACGCGCTGGAGGAGTGCCTGCGGGCGCTCGATCCGACCCCGGTGGTGATCTTGTGGGAGTCGTGGGCGACCAGCGCGCGGGCGCAGCCGCGCCTGGTCGAGGGCGTGCTCGACGTGCTCGGAGCCACGCAGCCCTCGGCGTGGGTCCTCCTGCGTGGCGAGGTGCCCGAGCAGGCCCGGCCGCGCGACGACCTCGACGACGTGCCGGACGACCGCTCCCGGGACTGACCTCGGCTAGCGCGTGCGGCGGGTCGTGGCCGCGACGAGCTGCCGGAGCACCTCGGAGGAACCCGCGTCCAGGCCGGCCCGGTCCAGCGCCGCGAGCGAGAGGGTGGACAGCTCGGCGATCACCTGCTCGACCTGGTCGGCCGCACCGCACCCCTCGATGATCGCGCGCAGCGTCGCGACCTCGGCGTCGTCGAGGGGCCGGCCGAGCGCACGGTCGAGACGCTCGGCGTCGGCCCGGGGCGCTGCGTCCAGGGCGAGGGCGACCAGGACGGTCCGCTTGCCCTCGACGAGGTCGTCCCCCGCGGGCTTGCCGGTGACTGCGGGGTCCCCGAACACGCCGAGCAGGTCGTCGCGCAGCTGGAAGGCCTCGCCGAGCGGCAACCCGAAGGCACTGAGGTCCTCCAGGCCTCGGGTGTCCGCGCCCGCGAGGGCCGCACCGACGTGCAACGGCCGCTCCACGGAGTACTTCGCGGACTTGTAGCGCAGCACCGTCATCGCGGCGTCCACGTCCGCGACGGCGCGCGCCTGGACCGAGATGTCGAGGAACTGACCGGCCACGACCTCGGAGCGGCACAGGTCGAAGACCTCCATGGCGGCGGCGACCCGGTCGGGCGCGAGGCCGCACCGGCGGAGCAGCTCGTCGGCCCAGGTCAGGACGAGGTCGCCCAGCAGGATGGCCGCCGCGGCGCCGTACTGCTCGGCGTCACCTGGCCAGCCGTCCGCGCGGTGGCGGGCCTCGAAGACCCGGTGCGTCGCCGGGGCACCCCGCCGCGTGTCGGAGTCGTCGAGGACGTCGTCGTGCATGAGGGCGCTGGCGTGCAGCAGCTCGAGCGCCGCGCAGGCACGCAGCAGAGCCTGCTCCTGCTCGGCGCTGGGGCTCGGGTCGACGGCGTGGTAGCCCCAGTAGCAGAACGCCGAGCGCAGTCGCTTGCCACCGCGCACGAAGCGTCGGGCCTCGTCGACCAGCCGTCCGGCGTCGTCTCCGAGCGGCGACAAGCGCTGCGCGAAGGTGTCCACGGCCTCGTCGAGCACCTGCTGGACCGACACCCGGAAGGCCTCGTCGTCCCAGCGCGCCTGGGTGTGGGAGCTCACGGCACGAGGCTAGGTCAGGCCCGTCCCGCGGGCCCGGCCGGGAGGGCTGCGGCGGTGGTGTGACGCCCGTCTCGAGGGTTCTGCCGATTCGGCGCGGTGCGCAGGATCGACCTACGCTCTCGGCCATGTCGACGGACCGGGGCAGGACCATGGTCGAACGGATCGCCGAGGGCGAGCACTCGTTCTCGTTCGAGTTCTTCCCGCCGAAGGACGAGGCGGGCGAGGAGCAGCTGTGGCGTGCGATCAACGAGCTGGAGCCCTACCGTCCGACGTTCGTCTCGGTGACGTACGGCGCCGGTGGCTCGAGCCGTGACTCGACCGTGCGGGTCACCAGCCGGATCGCCGCCGAGACCTCGATGGTGCCCATCGCGCACCTGACCTGTGTGGGCCACACCCGCAGCGAGCTCGAGGAGATCCTCGACACCTATGCGGCCGCGGGGGTCAACCATGTGCTGGCCCTGCGCGGCGATCCGGAGGAGGGCCCGCGCGCGCCGTGGACCACCACGCCCGGAGGGCTCGACAACGCCACCGAGCTCGTCGCGCTGGCCCGCTCGCGTGGCGACTTCCGGATCGGCGTCGCGGCGTTCCCGGAGAAGCATCCCTCGTCGGCCTCGCTCGACCACGACGCCGACGTGCTCGTGGCCAAGCAACGGGCCGGGGCCGAGTGGGCGGTGACGCAGATGTTCTTCCGCGCCGGCGACTACGCCTCGCTCGTCCAGCGGCTGCGCGACCGGGGCAGCGACCTTCCGGTCCTGCCGGGCATCATGCCGATCCTGAACCTCGCCGCGATCGAGCGTCAGGGTGAGCTGATCGGCACGGTGGTGCCGGACGAGGTGGTCGAGCGGATCAAGGCGCACGAGGGCGATCCGGTGGCGATGCGTGCGGAGGGCATCACGATGGCCGCCGAGCTGTGCCGCGACCTGCTCGAGGCCGGTGCGCCCGGCCTGCACTTCTACACGCTGAACCGGTCCAAGGCGACGCGCGAGATCTTCTCCGCCCTCGACGTGCGGGTCTGAGCCACCGTCGCGGCCCGGCCTCAACCGTCCTCGCTGGTCTCGTCGAGGTCGTCGCCGATGGCGCGCGCGGCCAGCGCGGCGGAGAGCCCGACGAACGGGAGCCCGGATCCCGGCGTGGCGTGGGCGCCGACGGCGTACACGCCCGGCACCGGGGTCCGTGGACCGAGACGGCGCCGCACGGTGCCGCGACCAGCCCAGAGCACCCCGTGGGGCGATCCGCCCCACTGCTCCACCAGGGTCCGGGGCGAGCGGTCCACCCGGACGGCGAGCCGGTCGCGCAGGTCGATGCGGTGCCGGGCCAGGGCATCGAGCAGGTCCTCGGCGAGCAGGCCACGACCGAGCAGGGTCCAGGCGACGTGACCGTCGGGGGCCGTTCCCCCGGGTCGCACGACCAGGAGGGGCTCCCCGTGCAGGACGAGCTCGTGCTGGGGCCCGAAGTCCTCGGCTGCGGCGAACCCGACGTGCGTGATGGACGGCGGCATGGCGGGCATCGTCGCCCGCACCGCGCCGGCCAGGGCGGGCAGGCGACGCGGGTCGACCGCGCACACCACGACGTCGGCCTCCAGGGTGCCGCCCGTGGTGCGCACGGCAGCGGCGCGCCCGGAGCGCACCTCCACGTCGAGGGCCTCCGTGGAGCGGTGCACGGTCACCCCACGCAGGGCGAGCCGCGCCTCGAGGGCCTGCAGCAGCCGGTGGGTCCCCCCGACGACGCGCCACGCGCCGAAGCACTGCTCCAGGTAGGCGACCACCCCGACCCAGGACGGGACGTCGCGCGGGTCGTGGCCGTCCAGCTCGGCCGGGAAGGCGCCGGCGTCGACGAGCCGGTCGTCGCGGAAGGTGCGGCGCAGGTCGCGACGCAGTGACGTGCGCTCGGCCAGGACCCGCGACGTGGCGCGGTACGCCGCAGCCTGCGGGCCGGTGTCGCGGCGGGACGGGGCGCGCGTGGGGTCGTGGGCGTTCTCGAGGTAGCCGCGACGAAGCACCTCCCAGGTCTCCCCCTGCCGGTCGACCCAGGCCAGCCACTGCTCGCCGAGGCCCTCGGCGAGCTGGTCGACCGCGACGCGCTGGCGGGAGCGGGAGGCTCCGGGCAGGAGGAGGGAGGACCCGTCGACGAACCGGTGCTCGCGCAGCACCGGGACCGGCACCAGGTCGACCTCGCGCTCGATCGGGCGGCCGGTCTTGCGGAAGAGGTCACGCACGACGGCCGGGAGCAGCGTGTGGGACGCCGCTCCGTCCCAGGTGAAACCGTCGGAGCGCACCGGGACCAGCGCGCCACCGAGGTCCTCGCTCCGCTCGACCAGGGCGACGTCGTGCTGCTGCTTGGCCAGGCGTGCCGCGACGGCGAGGCCGCCGTACCCCCCGCCGACCACCACCACCCGCGCCATGGCACGACCTTAGGCGTCGGTGCGCAGCCCCCGGCCCGACGGCGCCCGGGACGGGTGAGGCGGTGGGGGAGGGGGCTGGCCTCCCGCGGCGAGCGCCGCGGTGCGGGCCCGGTCGGGCACAATGGCGTCCGGTCCGGTCCTGCCCGCGCGTCAGCACACCACAGGCCCGGATGACGGCCGGTCGCGCGGAGCGCCGCCCGAGCGCGACGCTGACCGGTGCGGGCACCGTCCCGGACGGTCGACACCGTCCGAAGCGAACGAGGACCCGGCCGCCGGCCGGCCGGAGAGGCAGCACCGTGCAGAGATCACGCACCGAGGTCGACGACCGCCGCGCGGCACCGTCGTGGTGAGCGACGTCGAAGCCCGCGACGACACGCTGCCGCGGTCGGTGACGTGGGCGACCCGGGCCCTGCTGGTCCTGGTCGCGGTCTCGACGGTGGCGGTGGTGCTCGTCGTGGTCCGCAGCGAGGACCTGCTCGCCGCCTGGGCGCGCGGGCACCCGCCCGACAGCCTGATCAAGCCCCCTGCCTTCGTCCCGGTGGCGGTCGTGCTCTACGTCGTGTTCGTCGGCTCGGTGCTGCTGATGCTGGCGTTCCTGCTCAAGGGCCACGGGTGGGCGCGTTGGTGCCTCGGTGCGATCGTGGTCTTCGTGGTCGTCGCGACCCTCGCTGCCCTCCGGACCCGTCCTCCCGGATCCTTCGTGGTCGTCTCCGTCGTCGGCCTCGCGGTGGCGGGGGTGTCGTTGGCCCTGCTCTGGCATCCCCGCACGACCCGGTTCCTGCGCGAGTGAGGCGGCCACGCTCCGGGTCTTGACGTGGCTGTCGGAGGCCGGGTGTACTGTGCGAATCGTTCGAACACGTGTTCGACGTCGCAGAGCCGGCCGGGTGTGGTCGGTGAGACCATCGCAGGATCGGAGCACACCGATGCAGCCTGACCCCCCGTCCGTGATCGAGCCGCACCCGTTCGCGCTGCCCGCGACCACCCACTCCTACCTCGCCCGGGCGGCCGACTCGCTGAGCGAGGCGATCGCCACCACCGACGTGGCCCAGCGCTACGCCGGTGCCCACGTCGCCGCGCTGCGCGCGGCCGCAGCCCTGCTCGCGGCGCGGGCCCGGCCCGAGCCCGTCCGCGGACGGCGTCGCCAGACCAACGCGTGGGTGCTGCTGGGCGAGATCGCGCCGGAGCTCGCCGAGTGGGCGCAGTTCTTCGCCTCCGGCGCCGCCAAGCGGGCGGCCGCGGAGGCCGGGTCCTCGCGTGCGGTCGGCGAGCGCGAGGCCGACGACCTCGTCCGTGACGCCGACCGGTTCCTCGCCGTCGTCGAGGAGTCCCTCGGGCTGATGGCGCACGCTCCGCTGGCCGTCTCCCTGCGACCCGCGACGCGATCGACGTCGCGGCGTCCCGTCGCGATCCGACCGGGGTCGTTGCGCTCCACGACGACTCCCGCGGACACGGTCCGCCGGGCCGGATGACCGACGGCTCCGGCAAGGCCCGCTGCTGGACGTGCGGTGTGCGGGCACCCGCGGGGAAGCGGCGCCCGCGACGGTGCGACGCCGCGGGCTGCGCGGGACCTAGGGTGGGCTCATGCCCGCACCCGAGCGCAGCGGCGACGAGTCGCGCGGACACCCTGGTCGACCCCAGGACGACGGCGCCGGCGGGGAGACGGCCGCACCACGTCCCGGTGAGCGGCGCAGCGCCGTGCGCACCACCGTGGTCTGGGACGCGCTGTCCCCCCTGCTCGGTGGCCCGCCGCTGGCCGTCCTCGACATCGGGGGTGGCACCGGCGGGTCCGCCGTCACCGTCGCCCGGCGAGGACACGAGGTCACCGTGGTCGACCCGAGCCCCGACGCGCTCGCCTCGCTGGGTCGGCGCGCGCGCGAGGAGGGCGTCGGGGTCGACGCCCGCCAGGGCGACCTGTCCGACCTCGTCGAGGTCGCCGGTCCGCACAGCGCCGACCTCGTCCTGTGCCACGGCGTGCTCGAGGTGGTCGACGACCCGGCGGTGGCCCTCAGCGCGATCCGGACCGTGCTGCGGCCCGGCGGCACGCTCAGCCTGCTCGTCGCCCAGCAGCACGCCGCGGTCGTCGCCCGGGCGATGGCGGGCCACTTCGGTGCCGCCCGGGAGCTGCTCGAGGGACGCTCCGCGCCTGAGCGGACCGGTCGACGCTTCACCCTCGACGGGATCGGGACACTGCTGCGTGGGGCGGGCCTGGTGCCCCGTGAGACGCGGGCGGTCCGGGTCTTCGCCGACCTCGTCCCCGGCGCCCTGCTCGACCTGGAGGCGGGTGCGAGCGCTGCGCTGGTCGAGCTGGAGCGGGCGGTGGCTGCCCGCGTCGAGTACCTGCCGCTCGCGACCCAGCTGCACGTGCTGGCCGAGGTGGATCCCGGGCGCTGAGCGGGCTCGAGCTGGGGTGGTCCGGCGTGACGACTGACGGTCTCGGAGCCGGTGACGGCTCCGAGGCGTGCCCCGTGCTCCACGTCGACATGGACGCCTTCTACGCCTCTGTCACCCTGCGCTCTCGACCAGAGCTGCGCTCGCGCCCGGTGGTCATCGGTGGTGGGCACCGCGGCGTCGTGCTGAGCGCCAACTACCTCGCGCGAGAGCATGGCGTCCGCTCTGCGATGTCCGGGACCCAGGCGCGTCGGCTGTGCCCGGAGGCGGTGTTCCTGGCGCCGGACCACGCGGCGTACTCGACGGTCTCGACCGCGGTGATGGAGATGTTCCGCGCGGTCACCCCGTTGGTCGAGACGGTGTCGCTCGACGAGGCCTTCCTCGACGTCGGTGGTGCCCGACGCCGTCTGGGCAGCCCTCTGCGCATCGCCGAGCAGCTGCGCGCCCGCATCCAGGACGAGCAGGCCATCACCTGCTCGGTCGGTCTGGCGGACTCGATCTCGGTGGCCAAGCTGGCCAGTGTGCGGGCGAAGCCCGACGGCGTGCTGGTGGTGCGCCCCGAGGACGTCCCGCAGTTCTTGCACCCCCTGGACGTCGGTGCGCTCTGGGGGGTCGGACCGAGCGGGCGTCAGCGCCTGCACGACCTGGGCCTGCGCACGGTCGGTGAGCTCGCGCACAGGCCGTTGCCGGACCTGGTCGCGCTGGTCGGGGAGCGGTGGGCCACGCACCTGCAGGACCTGGCCTGGGGCCGTGGACGACGCGAGGTGGCCTCGCGCCACGCTCCGAGCTTCGCCCCGGCGGGCGGTCGCCCGGTCGGCGGGCTGGTGCGCGAGCCGGACCGCTCGATGGGTGCGCAGCGCACCCTCGGGCACGACCTCGTCGACCGGTCCGCGATCCAGCGCGAGCTGCTGGGTCTCACGACGGGCGTGACCGCGCGACTGCGCTCGGCCGGGCTCGCGGCGCGCACGGTCGTCCTCACGGTTCGTTTCACCGACTTCGTCACGCTCACCCGCTCCCGCACGCTCGAGGAGCCGACCGACGTGACCCAGGAGGTCTTCGCCGGGATCGCCTCGCTCCTCGACGCGCTCGGCACGCTGCGCGCGCCGCTGCGGCTGGTCGGCGTGCGCCTGGAGGGCCTCGTGTCGGTGGGGTCGGTGCAGCGGCAGGGTGTCCTGGGTGAGCGCGACCACGGGTGGAGCGAGGCCGACCGGGCCGTCGACCGTGCCGTCGGTCGCTTCGGCAGCGCGGCCGTCCGACCCGCTTCGCTGCTCCCCTGAGCGCGGGCGGCGGTCCGATGGGCAAGACGGGTGAGGAAATGACCGATGGTGGCTACCGTGGTGGGGGACGCCTGCCTAGACTTGCACCCGTCCCGAAGAACGCTGGGCTGTCGGAGGATGGAGGAGCCGGTGCCGCTCTCGGAAGAAGAGTTGCGACTGCTCGAGCAGATGGAGCGCGCCCTCGTCGAGGAGGACCCGAAGTTCGCCTCGACGCTGAGGGGTACCTCGCTGCGTCGCTCGGCCCGCCGCCGCGCCATCGCAGCCGGGCTCGCGTTCGCGGTGGGCATCGCGGTCCTGATGACCGGTGCGATCAGCAAGTCGGTCGTGATCGGGGTGATCGGCTTCGCCCTGATGCTCGCGAGCGCGACCGTCGCTCTCGCCGCGCTGCGCGGTCAGCAGCAGGTGCGCACCGAGTCCGACGACCCCACGATGTCCGGCCTGACCCTGCTCGAGGGCGGACGTGCTTCGAGGTCGCCGAGACGCGGGCGCGGACCGAGCGCCCGTGGGCGCTCGGGCTCGTCGACCGGCGGCGCCGCCGCCTCCGGGTCCTTCATGGCGCGCATGGAGCAGCGTTGGCGCCGCCGGCGCGACACCAACGGCTTCTGAGCTCGCGCGGCCTGTGAGCCGCGCTCGGTCTCAGGTCCGCATCGCGGAGCCTCGACCAGCGCGTCCGGCGCGACGGTGTGGGCCCGCTGGGCTCAACCGGCGAGGGCGTCGGTGCCGCGACGGCGGGATCGGACGGACCGGGAACGGCGCGACCAGAGGGTGGCGGGAAGCCACCGGGCCCGCCGGCGCTGACGGGTGCTGGTCCCGGCCTCGAGGGAGTGCAGGCAGCGCAGCGTCGCTGCGGCGGTGTCCACGGCCGACGCCGGGTCCCGGCGGCGCGCGTACCTGACCTGCTCGATCTCGCGGACCACGACGTCGAGGGCTGCCGCCTCCGCGACAGCCGACGCGGGCCCGCGGCGAGGTCGCTCGACGGCCGAGCGCCCGGTGTCCGGGTCCACCTGCACGAGGTGGCGCACGACGACGTCACGGGTCTCGCGCGGCGAGCGACCCTCGGGCCACGTCAGCCCGAGGTCGACGACCGTGTCGCGGACCTCCGCCCAGCACGCCTCGGCACCGTCGTGCAGCCGCCGCTCGCGCCGCCGTCGACGCAGGGTGCCCGGCAGGACCGCCAGCGCGAGCAGCGCCAGGGCAGCACCCGAGCCGCCGACGACACGGCCCCAGGGTGGTCCCGCGGAGGCGCCCTGACCCGGTGCGGTCGTCGTGTCCTGCTGGGGCCGCTGCTCGGCCGTGGGGCGGCCGGCCGACGGCGCGGGACGGGCGGAGGCCGAGGCGCTGGGGGCGGGCGCCGGAGCCGGGGCGGCGGCCTGCTGCTCGGTGTACGGCGGTGCGGCACCGGTGCGGTCGGCCGGTGTCGGCTCGAAGCGCACCCAACCCGCGCCCGGGAAGTACAGCTCCGGCCACGCGTGCAGGTCACGCGAGCTGTACTGCCACGACCCGTCGGCCTGCCGCTCGGGGCGCAGGAACCCGACGTCCACGCGAGCCGGGATGCCGAGCTCGCGGGCCATGACCGCCATCGAGGCGGCGAACTGCTCGCAGTAGCCGACCCGGCCGTCCGGCCCCGGCGTCAGGAAGGCGACGAGATCGTCCACCCCGTTGCCCGTGTCCGACCGGTCGAGGCTGTAGGTGAAGCCTCCCGTCTCGCGGAAGAACGTCTGCAGCGCCACCGCCTTCTCGTAGTCCGAGGACAGCCCTTCGGTCTCGCGGCGTGCGAGATCGCCCACGACGGGCGGGAGGTCCGGCAGGTCCAGGAAGCGAGGGTCGATCTCCTGGGTGTTCGTGCGCGGTGCGTCGGCGAGGACGGCGGGGTCGAGCTCGGGGACGACGGCGGTCATGGAGTAGTCCAGGCCCGCGGTGGTCAGCGACGGGTCGGCCGCGATGAAGTCCATCGTCTCGTCGTCGTAGCGCCACGCACCCTCGGCCTCGACCCGTGCGACCGGGGCCTGGGTCGGGAGCCAGGTGGAGCGGAAGGCCTCGGCTGCGCTGACCTCGTAGGAGTAGGTCTCGCGCGGGACGCGGGCGGACAGCCCCTGCAGCGGCGGCATCGCGCCGTCAGGGACCTGGTCGACCGGCACGGAGCGGTCACCGGAGGTCCACTCGTTGTCGGTGAAGTTCGTCAGGGTCGAGATCCGTAGGTAGCCCGGGTCGGGCTGGTCGGTGCGCACGTCGACCAGGGGCGTGTCGGGGCCTCGCCGCAGGTCGCGTCGCAGGTCCAGCATGGGATTGTCGACGCTGATCTCGCCGTTGCCTCCCGGGCCGGGGCCGCCCCCGAAGACCTCGAGGTGCAGGACGGGCAGCCCGAGCGGGAGCACGACGGCCAACGCGGTGGCCGTGGCTCCGATCGCGCCGGCTCCGCCACGAGCCGACCCGGTGCGGACCCCGAGCCCGAGGTCGGGGTCAGCCCCGGGTCGTCGGTCCGGCACCGGTCCCGCGCCGTCGTCGGCGCCGCGGCCCACCAGGGCTCGGCCCCACCGGGTGACGGCGTCGGTGGAGTCGAGGTAGAGCATCGTCAGGTACCCGGCGGTGGTGAGGGCGAAGACCCACCAGCTGGCCCCGGACCCCAGGATGCTGACCGGCACGCTGTAGACCGCCAGCAGTGGCAGTCCCGCGAGCGGCACCACCCTGAGCGTGCAGGCGAGCAGGTCGACGGCCAGCAGGCAGGCGAGACCGCCCGCGACCAGGAGGGGCTCGATGCCCGGCGCCCCGGCCGGCACCGGGGCGGCGTACGACGTGGAGCTCTGCACCGCGAGCCCGAAGGACCGGGTGAAGGTCGCCGCCGCTTCTCCGAGCGGCACGGGCGACCCGGTGACGACGAGGGACAGGCCGAGCAGGGCGACGACGACCTGGGCACCGAGGACGAGGACGCCCGGCGTCCGCGCGCGCCGCAGGGCGATGCCGGTCAGGCTGATCGCCAGGGCGAGGACCAGCAGCGGCACGAGGGCTGCGGCCCAGGCCTCCGTGAAACCACGCCAGGCCAGCGTGGTGGACCAGGTGGTCCCTGCGGCGGCCAGCGCGAGGGCCGGGCTCGTGGCGGCGCGACTGCTCGGGCGCCTCACCTCGTCACTCCCGCACGGACGGGGCTGCCCAGCTCCTGCCAGGCGCGTTCGAGCCGGTCCCGCGGTCCGAGCTCGGCGACGCGCCATCCCTGGCGTGCGAGAAGGGGCACCACCGAGGCCGACGCCCGGGCCGTGGCCGAGGTGGTCGTCGGACCCGTGAGGGGTGGCGTGCTGCCGCCTGCTCGTGGGGCCTCCATCCACGCCGGTGCGTCGAGGGCGACCGCGAGGGCGAGGCCGGTGTGGCGCGCCATCCGCCGCAGCATCGCGTCGTCGGCCTCCTGGACCTGGCCGACGACCGCGACGGTGACCCCGTCGACGGCCTGCTCGCCCCACCACGCGGAGTCGAGACGGACGGCCGCCACCAGCGGGAGCACGGCCAGCGCCTCCAGGAGGCGGCGCGGGTCGGCGCCGCTGCCGTGGTGCTGCGCGGTAGCAGGGTCCTCCCCGGTGGCCGTGACGAGTCGTACGGCGTAGCCGCGCCGGGCGAGGTGGATCGCGATCGAGGCCGTGACGGAGACGGCGGTCTCGAACGACGACGCCGGTCCGGAGCCACGGTGGGCGATGATCCGGTTGTCGACGAAGACCGTGGCCCGGGCTTCCCAGGGCTGCTCCTCGCGGCGCACCATCAGCTCACCGGTGCGGGCCGAGCTGCGCCAGTGCACGCGACGCAGGTCGTCTCCCCGGCGGTACTCCCGCACCGTCACGTCCTCGGCCGAGCCGATCGCGAAGGCACGGGCACGCTGGTCGCCCGACCCGCCGTGCCCACCGCCGAGCGGGATCGGCGCGAGTGTCGTCGTGCGCGGGGTCACGGTCAGCGAGGCGGTCGCCCGGAACGCCCGACCGAGCTCGACGAGGCCGAACGGGTCGGTGACGCGCACCGTCATCGGCCCGATCTCGTAGCGGCCCCGTACGTCGGAGCGCACCTGGTAGGAGGCGTGACGACTCCAGCCGCGGCCGATGCCCTCCAGGACGAAGCGCGGACGCGTGCCCAGCACGTAGGGCAGCTGCTCCTCGAGCAGCAGCAGCCCGCTCGGCGTCCGACCCTCGTTGGTCAGGGTGAGCTCGACGCGAGCGGGCTGGCCTGCGGTGACCTGCGGGGGCTGGACCGAGCGCACGAGGGCCAGGCGGTAGCGCGTCCGGCCGAGGACGAGCACGGTCAGCAGCGGCAGGGCCACCAGGAGGACTCCGACCCGGTTCAGGGCGGGCTGGCCCAGGAGGACCGCGCAGACCACGGCCGTGAGGCCGGCGGCGACGAAGGCGCGACCACGCACGGTCAGGCCCCGCAACGCCTCACGCACGGCTCGCGGCCAGGTCCTGGGCGGGGACGGCGACCGAGCCGAGGATCGCGGCCAGGACGTCGGTCGCCGAGCGCCCTCGCATCGCTGCGTCGACGCTCAGGACCAGGCGGTGGGTCAGCACCGTCGGGGCGAGCCCGCGCAGGTCGTCGGGCAGCACGAAGTCCCGACCGGCGAGCGCCGCCGAGGCCCTCGCCGCCCGGACCAGGTGCAGCGTGGCGCGGGGCGAGGCGCCGAGCACGAGGTCGTCGCTGCGGCGGGTCGCCGAGGTCAGGGCGACGGCGTAGCGCTGCACGGCGGTGGAGACGTGGACGCGGCCCACGGCGGCGCACAGCCGGCGCACCTCGGAGGCGTCGGTGACGGCGCGCAGGTCGTCCAGCGGCGAGTGGTTGGCGTGGGAGCCGATCATCGCGATCTCCGCGGCCTCCACCGGGTAGCCGATCGAGAGCCGTGCCATGAAGCGGTCGCGCTGGGCCTCGGGCAGGGAGTAGGTGCCCTCCATCTCGACCGGGTTCTGCGTGGCGATCACCATGAACGGGGCGTCGAGGCCGTAGGTCGTCGTGTCGACGGTGACCTGGCGCTCCTCCATGCACTCGAGCAGGGCGGACTGGGTCTTGGGGGAGGCGCGGTTGATCTCGTCGCCGACGACGATGTTGGCGAAGATCCCACCGGGGCGGAACTCGAAGCTGCGGGTGTCCTGGTTGAACACCGACACGCCCGTGACGTCCGAGGGCAGCAGGTCCGGGGTGAACTGGATGCGCCGCACCGTGCAGTCGATGCTGCGCGCCAGTGCCTTGCTCAGCATCGTCTTGCCGACCCCGGGGACGTCCTCGACGAGGAGGTGACCCTCGGCGAGGAGCACGGTCACCGCCGCCTCGACGACGTGCGGCTTGCCTTCGATGACGCGCTCGACGTTGGCCCGGATGCGTCCTGCTGCTGCGGCGACGTCAGCCACGTCGGTCCGGTCGGGCCCGGGTGCGGCGGCCTGGTCGGCGTTCGGGCGTACGTCCTGGGATGCGGCGTCGGTGGACGAGGGGTGGTCGGTGGTGACGAGGGAGTCCACGTGGTCCACGCGAGGTCCTTCCAGAGGGGTCCGCGGTCGAGGCCGGGTCGGAGCACGGTCGGCTCGGTGGCCCCACCGTAGGCAGTGGGAGCAACTTACGCGGGCCTCTGCGTCCCGCGCCGCGACGCTCGCGTCCCGCCACCGGCTGCGAGCAGGAGCGCAGCGCCTGGGGGCGCCGGAGGGTGGACGAGGGGGGAGAAGTGGTTGACGGTGGGGGAAAGTGGGGTACGGTGGGGGAAAGTGGAGCAAGTGGCCATGATCGTGGCGTGAACGAAGGGGTTGCCCGTGCACTTCATGGGCACCTACACCCCGCGACTCGACGAGAAGGGTCGGCTCTTCCTCCCGGCGAAGTTCCGGGCCCGGCTGGCGGAAGGAGTGGTGGTGACGCAAGGTCAGGAGAGCTGCCTGGTCGTGTGGCCGCAGGACGTCTTCGACGCCGAGGCTGAACGGGTGGGGTCGCGACCGATGACCAGCAAGGCCGCCCGCGCCTACAGCCGCATGCTCTTCTCCAGCGGCACCGAGGGCACTCTCGACAAGCAGGGACGCATCGGCATCCCGCCGACGCTGCGTGACTACGCCGGCCTCGAGAAGGACGTGGTGGTGATCGGGTCACGCGACCGGCTCGAGATCTGGAACCCCGCCCGCTGGCAGGAGTACGAGGAGCAGACGCTCCCGTCCTACGTCGATCTCGACGAGGACGAGGACTAGTCCCCACCGGGGCCCCACCCGCGCCCCACCCGAGCAGACCCCGCACCACCACAAGTGCACAGCGACACCGCAGGGCCTGGTCTCTGGCCCGCCCCGACCTCCGTCGACCCACGCCTTCTGGGACACCTTCCCCGGTTCCAGACGACGCGGACGGACCCGCCGTGGGCGGGCAGGAGACCAGGCCCTGCGGCGTCCAGCCCCACACCCAGCCCCACACGAGGACCGAGCCGGAGGGAACCGATGAGCGCCACCCGAGCCGCCCACGTCGTCGACGTCACCGCGCCGGCGCCCGTCCGGCGGGTGCGCCACCAGGCCCGTGACGCCGGTGTGCTGATGGCCTTCTCCCTGCTCACCTCGTGCGCACTGGCCCTCCTGCTCCTGCTGCTCACCTCGCTGGCACGTTGAGCCAGGTCGGCGGCCCGTCGATGGACACCTCACCCCGCAGGGCCAGCCACGAACCGGTGCTGCTCGCGCGTGTGGTCGAGCTGCTCTCGCCCGCGCTGCAGCGCCCCGGGTCCGTGCTCGTCGACGCGACCCTCGGCCTCGGCGGCCACACCGCCGCGGTGCTCGCGGCCTGCCCGCGTGCGCGGGTGATCGGGGTGGACCGCGACCCCGAGGCGCTGCGCCGGGCCGGCGCGCGCCTGCGTGAGCACGGAGACCGCTTCAAGGCGGTGCACGCGACCTACGACGAGATCCCCGAGGTGCTGGCGGGCGCGGGGGAGGGGCCGGCCGACGCTGTGCTGTTCGACCTGGGCGTGTCCTCGATGCAGCTCGACGTCGCCGAGCGTGGGTTCGCCTACGCCGTCGACGCCCCGCTCGACATGCGGATGGACCCGACCCGTGGTCCCACCGCCGCCGAGGTGCTCAACACCTACCCGGCCGCCCGGCTGACCCGGGTCCTGCAGGACTTCGGCGAGGAGCGTTTCGCCCGGCGCATCGCCTCCGAGGTCGTACGCCGACGCGAGGTGCAGCCCTTCACGACCTCGGCCGCGCTCGTCGAGCTGCTCTACGACGCCATCCCGGCTCCGGCGCGCCGCACCGGCGGTCACCCGGCGAAGCGGACGTTCCAGGCGCTGCGCATGGAGGTCAACGACGAGCTCGGGACGCTGCGCCGCGCCCTGCCGGCGGCCCTGGCGGCGACGGCGACCGGAGGGCGCATCCTCGTCGAGGCCTACCACTCCCTCGAGGACCGTCTGGTGAAACGGGCCTTCACCGACGTGGTCCGGCTCGACGTCCCCGAGGACCTGCCGTTCGTGCCCGAGGGCCGGCAGCCCCGGTGGCAGAGCCTCACCCGGGGAGCCGAGAAGGCAGGACCCGACGAGGTCCGGACCAACCCACGGGCGGCCTCGGTCCGGCTGCGCGCCGTCGAGCGCGTGCTGGCCGACGACCGCCCCCCGACATCCCACCGACCGCCGAGCCACGGAGGCCCCCGATGAGCAGCGCCCTTCCCCAGCCGCCGAGCGCCTCGGCCCGCGCGCCGCGACGCGTGCAGGACGTGGTCGACCGCGCACGCCTCGACGTCGTGCCGCGGCGGCGCCCCGAGACCCCCCGGGTGCCCTTCCTGGTGCTGGTCGGGCTCTCGCTCCTGCTCGGCGTGGTCGGCCTGCTGCTCTTCAACACCTCGCTGCAGCAGGCCTCGTTCGCGACCACGGCGCTCGAGAAGCAGGCCGGTACGCTCTCGGCGCGGGAGCAGTCGCTGCGCATGGACCTCGACGAGCAGCGCAACCCCCAGCGCGTGGCCAGACGCGCGCAGGCGCTCGGGATGGTCATCCCCTCGGTGCCGACGTTCCTGACCCTCGGCGGCGAGGTCCTCGGCCAGCGCACCCCGGCGAGCGAGGCGGACCGGTTCCCGATCGAGGCGCCGCCGGTCGAGAACCCGTACGCCGCACCGGCCTCGGCCACGGGGCCCGTGGCGGGGACGTCCGGCGAGTCGAGCGACACGGCCACCCCCGGACGGGGTACAACAGTCGAGTCCCAGACGTCACAGGAACCCCAGACGTCACAGCAACCACAGGCGTCACGGCAGTCGCGGCGATGACTCGTCCGGCCACGAGGAGATCGACGATGCGACGTACCCGGTCCCCTCACCTGCGTGGCGACGCGAACCTGCGGCTGCGGATCAGCTTCCTGGTGATCGCGGTCGTGCTGTCGGTCTTCGCCGGACGTCTCGTGCAGCTCCAGGGCCTCGACCCACACTCCTACGCCGCGATGGCCGCTGCCGAGGGCACGGTCACCGCCACGATGCCGGCGACGCGGGGCGAGATCCTCGATCGCAACGGCGTCCCGCTGGCCGACTCCGTCGAGGGCCTGATGGTCGTCGCCGACCCCCAGCTGACCGCCCCGAACGCGGCGGCGCTGGCCACCATCCTCTCGCGGCGCCTGGACCTGGACTACTTCGAGACCTTGCGGCGCCTGCAGGCGCAGGACAGCCGGTTCCAGTACGTCGCGCGCCAGGTGCCGGCCGACCTGGCCTCCTCGGTCGTCGACGACCTCACCCGCGAGGGCTACCTGGGGCTGGCCACCCGGGACGACCCCCTTCGCTCCTACCCCGGCAAGGACGTCGCGGCGAACGTCGTCGGCGTGCTCGGCTCGCCGCGCAGGAACGGCGCCGCACGCCCGCGATCGGGCTTCGAGGTCGTGTTCAACAAGCTGCTCGCGGGTCAGGACGGCTCGGCTCGCTACGAGGTCGGCGGGGGCAACAAGATCCCGCTCGGGGAGAGCACGGTCGTGCCTCCCGTCGACGGCCAGGACATCACCACGACGATCGACTCCGAGCTGCAGTGGTACGTCCAGCGGGTGCTGCGCGACACCGTCATCGGCGCGGACGGCGCCTCGGGCCTGGCGGTCATGATGGACACCGACACCGGTGAGGTCCTCGCCCTGGCCGACTACCCCTCCTTCGATGCGAGCCGGCCCGAGGTCTACGGCCTCGACGACTTCGGGGCGAAGTCGGTGAACGAGTTCTACGAGCCCGGCTCGGTCGAGAAGGTCCTGACGGCGGCGTCGCTGATCGACGCGGGCAAGGTCACGATGGGGACCAGGTTCAGCGTGCCGGGCGTGCTGGAACGCGACGGGACCGTCATCCACGACTACTTCGAGCACGACACGCTCCGCCTGACCCTCGCGGGGATCATCGCGAAGTCCTCGAACATCGGCACGGTGCTCGCCGCCCAGAGGCTCGGTCGCGGCCAGCTGCGGTCCTACCTCGAGGACTTCGGGCTCGGGGCTCGGACCACGACGGGGCTGCTCGGCGAGACCGCCGGGCTGCTGCCCCCGAAGGATGCGTGGACGCGTGCCGCGCGGGACCGCATCGCCTTCGGCCAGTCCCTCTCGGTCGGGCCGTTGCAGATGACTGCGGCGGTCAACGCCATCGCCAACGGTGGCGTCCGGGTCGACCCGAGCATCGTCGAGGGCTCCGAACGCACCCGCAGCGGCGCCCTGGTCGGCACCGACACCGCGACGAGTCGACGCGTGGTCAGCGAGGAGGCCGCGCGCCAGACCCTGCTGATGATGCAACGCGTCGTGGACCCCGAGGCCGGCGTGGCCCCCGGGGCGGCGATCCCCGGCTACACGGTGGCGGGCAAGACCGGGACCGCACAACGCGTCGACCCCGAGTGTGGCTGCTACCAGGGCACCACCGTCTCCTTCGTCGGCACCGCCCCGGCCGACGACCCGCGCTTCACGCTCTACGTCGCGGTCCAGCAGCCACGCGACGGCTCCGGTGGCGGCTCGGTGGCGGGCCCGGCCTTCGCGAGCATCATGGGCTTCGCCCTGCGCCACTTCCAGGTCCCGCCGACCGGCGCCCGCCCCTCGAGGATCCCCGTGGAGTGGGAGCCCGCCGCCAGCGGTGCACGGCGCTAACCTCGCCCGGTGACCCGCGACCCCGACCCCCCGCCCGGGCTCCCTCGCACCGTCCGACCCAAGCCCCTGACCGAGGTCGTCGCGCACCTCGAGAAGCTCGCGGGAGCCGGCGTCGAGCACCGTGGGAGCTCGGACGGTCCGGAGGTCACCGGCACGACGTTGTCCTCCGAGCGCGTGCAGCCCGGCGACCTCTACGCCGCCCTGCCCGGCAGCCGGGTGCACGGGGCGGACTACGCCGCCCGGGCCGTCGTCGCGGGCGCGGTGGCGATCCTCACCGACCCCGTCGGCGCGCAGCGGATCGGCGCCGCGTCGATCCCGGCTCGGGTCGCCGTGCCCGTGCTCGTCGTGCCCCGGCCGCGGGAGCTGCTCGGCCGCCTGGCCGCGTGGGTGCTCGGTGACCCGGCGCGCACGATGCGCGTGGTCGGGGTGACCGGGACCCAGGGCAAGACGACCACCACCCGCCTGCTCGAGGCCGGGTTGCAGGGCTCCGGGGCGCACGCCGCGGTCGTCGGGACCCTCGGGACCCGGGTCGACGGTGTCGACGTGAAGAGCTCGCTGACGACCCCGGAGGCGCCCGAGCTCCACGCTCTCTTCGCGTTGATGCACGACCGCGGGGTCACGGACTGTGCGATGGAGGTCTCCAGCCACGCCCTCGTGCAGGGTCGCGTCGACGGTGTCGTCGTCGACGTCGCCGTGTTCTTGAACCTCGGTCGGGACCACCTCGACTTCCACGCCGACCTCGAGGACTACTTCGCGGCGAAGGCCTCGCTCTTCACCCCCGACCGTGCCCGCCGCGCCCTCGTCAACGTCGACGACGAGCACGGCCGGCGGCTGGTCGAGCTGGCCGTCGGACGCGGGCTCCCCGTCTCGACCTTCTCGCCCAGTGCGAGGCCCGGGGCGGACTGGTGCGCCGAGGACGTCCGGCCGGGCCCGGAGGGCTCGGACTTCACCCTCGTCGGCCCCGGGGGGCTGCGGGTGGACGCGCGGGTGCCGCTGCCGGGTGACGTCAACGTCGCGAACGCCCTCGCTGCCCTCGCGGCGGCGGCCGAGAGCGGCGTCGACCCGGTGCCGGTGGCGGCGGCGCTGTCGGTCTCGGGAGGGGTGCCCGGTCGGTTCGAGCGCGTCGTCACCCCGGACCCGGGCGGGCGCACCGTGCTCGTGGACTACGCCCACAAGCCCGACGCGGTGGCTGCCGCGCTGCGCACGCTGCGGCCGCTGACCAGCGGTCGTCTGGTGGTGGTCCTCGGCGCCGGGGGTGATCGTGACACCGGCAAGCGCCCGCTGATGGGCCAGGTCGCCGCCGAGCTCGCCGACCTGCTCGTGGTCACCGACGACAACCCACGCAGCGAGGACCCGGCCGAGATCCGCGCCGCGGTGGTCGCGGGCACGCGGCACGGCACGGCCGAGGTGCTCGAGGTGGCCGGGCGCCGCGAGGCCATCGCCGAGGCGCTGCGGCGCACGGGCGCAGGCGACGTGGTGGTCGTCGCAGGCAAGGGCCACGAGACGGGTCAGGACGTCGCCGGGGTGGTGCACCCCTTCGACGACCGCCTGGTCGCGGCCGAGCTGCTGGGCGAGCTCGCCGCCCTGGCCCGGTCGGCCGGCAGGGCCGACGACGTCGGGAGGCACGCATGATCGCGATGAGCCTCCGCGAGATCGCGACCGTCGTGGGAGGGGAGGTGTCCACGGCGGGCGACCCTCAACTCGTGGTGGACGCGCCCGCCTACCTGGACAGCCGGGCCCCCGTCCCGGGGGGCTTGTTCGTCGCGCTCGTGGGGGAGCGGGTCGACGGGCACGACTACGCAGCGGGGCAGCACGCCGTGCTCGGCTCCCGTGCGACGAGCTCGCCCACGGTGGTCGTCGGGGACCCGGTCGCCGCCCTCGGCCGCCTGGCCCGCCATGTCGCCGACCGCCTCGCGATCCCGGTGCTGGCCCTGACCGGGTCGCAGGGCAAGACCGGAACCAAGGACTACCTGGCCCACGTGCTCGCCGACCACGCTCCGTGCGTGGCGACGGCCGGCAACAACAACAACGAGCTCGGGGTCCCGCTGACCGTCCTGCGCGCCGACGCGTCCACCGAGCACCTCGTCGTCGAGATGGGGGCCCGCGGCATCGGGCACATCACCTACCTGTGCGGGATCGCCCCGCCCACGGTCGCCGCGGTCCTCAACGTCGGCACCGCCCACGTCGGGGAGTTCGGCAGCACCGAGGCCATCGCGGTGGCCAAGGGCGAGATCGTCGAGGCCCTGCCGGCAGGCGGCACCGCGGTGCTCAACCTCGCCGACGCGCGGGTCGCGGCGATGGGGGCGCGCACCCGGGCCGAGGTGTGCGGGTTCGGCCCGACGGGGGAGTCCGGCGCCGTCGACGTCACCTTCAGCGGGGTCGAGCTCGACGAGCTCGGACGGCCCTCGTTCGTCCTCGGCCATCGTGGCCGACGTGTCGAGGTACGACTCGGCCTGACCGGGGCCCACCAGGTGCAGAACGCGACGGCAGCCGCGGCGATGGCGTTGGCCGTCGGGCTCGACCTCGACGAGATCGCCGGGTCCCTGTCGAGCGCGAGGTCGGGCAGCCGGTGGCGCATGGAGCTCACCGAGCGCGCTGACGGGCTCGTGGTGCTCAACGACTCCTACAACGCCAACCCTGCCTCCATGCTCGCCGCCCTCGAGGCGCTCTCCACGCTGGGCCTGCACGGTCGCCGCACCATCGCCGTCCTCGGCGAGATGCTCGAGCTCGGCGAGGGCTCGGCGGCGGCTCACCGCGAGGTCGGCCGGGCGGCGGCGGACCTCGACGTCGCTGTCCTCGTGGTGGTGGGCCAGGGCGCCCTGAGCATCGCCGAGGGTGCCCGTGAGGTCGCCTCCTGGTCGGGACGGGTGGTGTCGGTGACGGGGCGTGACGAGGCATCGGCCTGGGTGGGGAAGAATGCGCGTCGCCGGGACGCCGTCCTGGTCAAGGCCTCGCGCGGAGCTGCCCTCGAGGTCGTCGCCGCGAGTCTGCTGGAAGGGGACGGGCCGAGTCGATGAGAGCCATCCTGCTCGGCGGCGGCATCTCCTTGCTGATCTCGCTGCTCGGCACCCGTGTCGCCATCAGGATCTTCACCCGGCGCGGCTACGGCCAGGAGATCCGCGACGACGGGCCCACCACGCACCACACCAAGCGTGGCACGCCGACGATGGGCGGCGTCGTGATCATCGCGGCCAGCGTCGTCGGCTACTTCGCGGCCAAGCTGATCACGTTCAGCGTGCCCTCGGCCTCGGCGCTGCTGCTGCTCTTCCTCTTCGTCGGCATGGGCCTGGTGGGCTTCCTCGACGACTACATCAAGATCTCCAAGCAGCGCAACCTCGGTCTGCGCAGCGGGGCCAAGATGATCGGCCAGACCGTGATCGCCCTGGTCTTCGGCTGGTTCGCGCTCTCGGACCTGCTGGCCGACGAGAACGGCCGCACCCCGGCCTCGCTCAAGGTCAGCTTCCTGCGCGAGATCGGCTGGCTGACGCTGCCGATGGTGCTCGCCCTGCTGCTGATCTGGGTGTTCGTGGCCGGCTTCAGCAACGCCGTCAACCTCACCGACGGCCTCGACGGCCTCGCGACGGGGGCCAGCGTGATGGTCTTCGGCTCCTACACGCTGGTCAACATCTGGCAGAACAACCAGTCGTGCGAGTTCAACCCCGGCTCGTTCTGCTACGACGTGCGAGATCCGTTGGATCTCGCGGTGATCGCCGCGGCGATCACCGGCGCGTGCTTCGGCTTCTTGTGGTGGAACGCCTCGCCTGCGGCGATCTTCATGGGTGACACCGGTTCCCTCGCGCTCGGGGGGGCCCTCGCGGGGTTGGCCGTCCTCACCCGCACCGAGCTGCTGCTGCCCGTGCTCGGCGGGCTGTTCGTGATCATCACGCTGTCGGTGATCATCCAGGTGGGCACGTTCAAGCTGAGCCGGGCCAGCGCCCTCTTCCGCGCGGTGTTCCGGGTCAAGGCCGGCCACCGGGTCTTCCGCATCGCTCCGCTGCACCACCACTTCGAGATGCTGGGCTGGGAGCAGGTGACCGTGGTCATCCGGTTCTGGATCATCACCGGTCTCTTCGTGGCCACCGGGCTCGGGCTCTTCTACGCCGAGTGGGTGGCCCGCACGTGAGCGCACCGCACCGTGACCCCGCGGGCCTCGGCCGGCTCGACCCGTGGGACGGCGTGCGCGCCGTCGTGGCCGGTTTCGGCGTGTCCGGCTTCGCGGCGGCCGACAACCTGACCCACCTCGGCGCCTCGGTGACGGCGGTGGACGAGTCGCCCGGCGACACCGAGCAGCAGGAGAAGGCCGAGCTGCTCGAGGTGCTCGGCGCCGACGTGCGGCTGGGGGTCGGCTCCGCCGCCACGCTGCCCGAGGGCACGGACCTCGTCGTCACCTCCCCCGGCTGGCGCCCGACCGCGCCGCTCCTGGCCCAGGCCGCCGCCCGCGGCGTCCCGGTGTGGGGGGAGGTCGAGCTCGCCTGGCGCCTGCGCCACCCCGAGCACGAGACGCCGTGGTTGTGCGTGAGCGGCACCAACGGCAAGACCACGACGGTCCGCATGCTCGACGCGGTCCTGCGCGCCGCAGGGCTGCGCAGCGTCGCCGCGGGCAACGTCGGCCTGCCCCTGGTCGAGGTCGTGATGGACCCCGAGCCCTACGACGTGCTCGCCGTCGAGCTGTCCAGCTTCCAGCTGCACTACACCCACTCCATGAGCGCCCAGGCGGCCGCGGTGCTCAACGTCGCCGAGGACCACCTCGACTGGTACGACTCGATGGCGGCGTACGCCGCCGACAAGGGCCGCATCTTCGAGCGGGTCCGACGAGCGTGCGTCTACAACGCCGCCGACCCGGTGACCGAGCAGCTGGTGCGGGAGGCCGATGTCGTGGAGGGTGCCCGGGCGGTCGGCTTCACCCTGGGCATGCCCGCAGTCGGGATGATGGGCCTGGTCGAGGACATCCTCGTCGATCGTGCCTTCGTCGCCGAGCGCGTGACCAGCGCCGCCGAGCTGTGCACCGTCGGCGACCTCGCCTCGTCCGCTCCGCACTACGTCGCCAACGCGCTCGCGGCCGCGGCCCTCGCGCGCGCCCACGGGGTCAGCCAGGCCGCCGTGCGGGACGGTCTGCGCGACGTCCGTCCCGACGGGCACCGCATCAGCGAGGTCGCCACCCACCACGGTGTGCGGTGGGTGGACGACTCCAAGGCGACCAACCCGCACGCGGCCCAGTCCTCGCTCCAGGCCTACGACTCCGTCGTGTGGGTGGCCGGGGGGCTGGCCAAGGGGGCGCACTTCGACGAGCTCGTGCGAACCGCCCGCCAGCGTCTGCGAGCGGTGGTGCTCCTCGGCCGCGACCGTGACGTCGTGGCGGAGGCCCTTTCGCGACACGCGCCCGATGTGCCGGTCGCAGTGGTGGAGGGCAGCGAGGATGGGGGCGCGCGAGACGGTGGGACCGACCTGATGAGACGTGTCGTCGCCGCCGCGGCCGAGGTGGCCGTGGACGGTGACACGGTGCTCCTGGCACCAGGGTGCGCCTCGATGGACCAGTTCCGCTCCTACGCCGCCCGTGGTGAGGCCTTCGCCGCGGCGGTACGGGCCCGGATCGCCGAGGACCGCTAGCCAGCACGACGGCCCCAGGAGGCACGGCACCCGATGACCGCTCTGGAGCCGACCCGCCCCGTCGCCGACCCCCGCCCCGACAGCAGGGAACAGGCACCGACGCGTCCACGGCCGGGCAGCGGTTCGCTGCGGTGGGTCCGCTCGCTGCGGGAGTCCCTCGAGCACCCGCTGGCGGCGTACTACCTGCTGATCGGGGCCTCGGCCCTGCTGCTGACGATCGGGCTGATGATGGTGCTCTCGGCCTCCAGCGTGCAGGCCTTCCGCGTCTCCCAGGACTCCTACGCCATCGTTCGTCGCCAGCTGATGTGGGTCGCGCTGGGCCTCCCGACCGCCTGGCTGGCGAGCCGGCTCCCGCCGGCGTGGATCCGACGCCTGGCCTACCCGGCCTTCTCGGTCTCGCTGCTGCTGCTGCTGGCGACCGCGCGCTTCGGGGTCTCGGTCAACGGCAACACCAACTGGCTGCCGCTCGGACCGGTGCTCGTCCAGCCCTCCGAGATCGCGAAGATCTCGCTCGTGCTGTGGGCCGCGCACATCTACGCCAACAAGGAGCGCCGCCTGGACAGCCTCCACCAGATCATGGTGCCGGTCGTCCCGGGGATGCTGCTGGCCACCGCTCTGGTGATCCTCGGCAGCGACCTCGGCACGGCGATGATCCTCTTCGCGATCCTTCTCGGCATGCTGTGGGTCGTCGGGGCCCCCGCCCGGTTCTTCGTGCTCTCGCTCTCCGTCGTCGGGGTCGTCGCCGGAGCCCTGGCCGCCACGAGCTCGGAGCGTGTCTCCCGCCTGACGACGTTCGTGGACCCCTTCGGGGACTTCGAGAACTCCGGGTGGCAGCCCGCCCACGGCCTCTTTGCCATGTCCAGCGGTGGGTGGTTCGGTCAGGGCATCGGGGCCAGCCAGCAGAAGTGGGGCAGCCTGCCCGAGGCGCACACCGACTTCATCTTCGCCGTGCTGGGCGAGGAGCTCGGTCTGGCCGGCACGTTGCTCGTCGTCGGGTTGTTCCTGGTCATCGCCTGGGCCGCGCTGCGCACCGCACGGCGCACCAGCGAGCCGTTCGTCCGCTACGCGAGCTTCGGCATCGTGGTGTGGATGCTCGGCCAGATGATGATCAACGTCGGCATGGTCCTCGCCCTTCTCCCGGTGATCGGGATCCCGTTGCCGCTGGTCTCCTACGGCGGCTCCAGCCTGGTGCCGTCCCTGGCCGCGCTCGGTCTGCTCGTCGGCTTCGCGCGTCGGGAGCCGGAGGCGGCCCGTGCCCTGGCCGCCCGTCCCCTGGCTGCCCGTCCCCTGGCTGCCCGTCCCGGTCGGGTCCGTGGCGCCTCGACGCGTCGCGGTGCCCCCGCCTGATGCGGGTCCTGCTGGCCGGCGGCGGCACCGCCGGGCACACCTCGCCGCTCCTGGCGACCGCCGACGCCCTGCGTCGGCTGGACCCGGAGGTCTCCATCACCTGCCTGGGCACCGCGCGGGGGCTCGAGACGCGCGTCGTCCCGGCGGCCGGATACGACCTGGAGCTGGTGCCACCGGTCCCGCTGCCGCGCTCGCTGTCGGTCGACCTGCTGCGGGTGCCGGGCCGGCTCAGGGGTGCCGTCAGGGCCACCCGCGACGTCCTGGACCGCGTACGTCCCGACGTCGTCGTCGGCTACGGCGGCTACGTCTCGGTGCCGGCCTACCTCGCTGCCCGCACGCGACACGTCCCGGTGGTCGTCCATGAGCAGAACGCCCTGCCGGGCCTGGGCAACCGGGTCGGCGCCCGCACGGCCCGGCGGGTGACGGTGAGCTTTCCCGACACCCCCCTGCGCCACGCCGAGCTGGTCGGCCTGCCCATCCGTCGGATGATCTCCCAGCTCGACCGGGCCGCGACCCGCCAGGAGGCCCGGACTGCGTTCGGTCTCGACCCGGGCGCCCCGACGCTGGTCGTCACCGGGGGCTCGCAGGGCGCTCGCCGCCTCAACGAGGCCGTCTCCGGTGCCGCCGACCTGCTCGCGGCGTCCGGTGTGCAGGTGCTGCACGTGATCGGACCCCACGGGGAGATCCCCGCGGGTGTCGCCCGAGCCGCGGGGGGTGACCGTCCCGCCTACGTCGTCGAGAGATTCATCGACCGCATGGACCACGCGCTGGCTGCGGCCGACCTGATGATCTGCCGTGCCGGGGCCAGCTCGGTCACCGAGGCCGCAGCCACCGGTGTCCCCACGATCTTCGTGCCGCTGCCGCACGGCAACGGCGAGCAGCGCCGCAACGCCGAGCCGGTGGTCAGGGCCGGAGGAGCGCTCCTCGTCGACGACGCCGACCTGACCCCGCAGTGGGTGGCCGCGACCGTGCCCGGCCTCGTCGGTGACCCCGACAAGCTGGCCGTCATGGGCCGGGCCGCCGCCGGTCTCATCCCGGCCCACGCCGATGACGTGCTGGCCGCGATCATCGTCGAGGTCGCCGACGCGGCCGGGAGGGGGAGCCGATGAGGCTGCCCGTCCCCGACGCGATCCTGCCCGCCGCCGAGCTCGGCGCCGTGCACTTCGTCGGCGTCGGCGGCGCCGGCCTCTCGGCCATCGCCCGCGTGATGGCGCAGCGAGGGCTGCGGGTCAGCGGCAGCGACGACCAGGAGACGCCGTTCCTGCCCGCGCTGCGCGAGGTCGGGGTCACCTGTCACCTCGGCTACGACGCCGACCACCTCGCCGACCTGGGCGACGACGACACCGTCGTGGTCACCACCGCGGCCCGCGACGACAACCCCGAGGTGCTCGAGGCCCGCCGCCGCGGGCTGCGGCTGCTGCCCCGCTCGGCCGGACTCGAGTCGGTCCTGCACGGTCGGCGGCTGCTGGCCGTCGCCGGGACGCACGGCAAGACCACGACGACCTCGCTGCTCACGGTCGCCCTGATCGCCGCCGGCGCCGAGCCGTCGTACGCCGTCGGCGGAGTGCTCTCGGCGACCGGGCGCAACGCCGACGACGGTTCCGGCGAGCTGTTCGTCGCCGAGGCCGACGAGAGCGACGGGGCGTTCCTCGTCTACCACCCGTTCGTCGCGCTGGTGACCAACGTCGAGGCCGACCACCTCGACGTGTGGGGCACCGAGGAGGCCTACGTCGCCGCCTTCGCCGAGTTCGCCGACCACGTCGACCCCGGGGGCTTCCTGGTCTGCTGCATCGACGACGCCGGGGCGCGCGCCCTGGCCGATCGTCAGGCGGCCGCCGGGCGACCGGTCGTGAGGGTGGGGCAGAGCGCGGACGCCGACCTGCGAGCGGTCGACCTGGCGCTGGTCGGGACGACGTCCGCCTTCACCGTCGTCGAGGGTGGGCGCGAGCTGGGCCGTGTCGAGCTGGCCATCCCCGGGCGCCACTACGTCGTCGACGCCCTGGGTGCGCTCGCCGTCGGACTGCGCCTGGGCCACGACTTCGAGGCACTCGCGGCCGGCCTGGCCTCCTTCGCCGGCACCCAGCGCCGCATGGAGCCCAAGGGCGAGGCGGGCGGCATCCGGGTGCTCGACTCCTACGCCCACCACCCCAACGAGATCCGCGCCGATCTCGAGGCCGCCCGGGCGGTCGCCGGCGAGGGCCGGCTGCTGGTCGTCTTCCAGCCGCACCTGGTCTCGCGGACCCGCCTGCTGGGCGAGCAGATGGGCGCCGCCCTGAGCGCGGCGGACGAGGTCGTCGTGCTCGACGTCTACGTCGCGCGGGAGGAGCCCGACCCGGCCGTGACCGGGGGTCTCGTCGCGGCGGCGGTGACGCTCGCTCCCGAGCACGTCGCCTTCTGCCCGGACCGTGACGAGGCGCTGCGCACGCTGCGCGAGCGGGCCCGTCCAGGCGACGTGGTCCTCACGCTGGGCGCCGGTGACGTCACGCTGCTCGGACCACGGCTGCTCGCCCTGCTCGACCAGGTCGGTGAGCCCGGATGAGTCGCACCGAGACCGCACGACCGCCGACGTCGCAGGCGCCGAGCTCCTCGCGCCGCTTCACGCGGCGCCGGTGGTCGTCGCGCTGGCAGCGCTGGCGCGCTCTGCTCGCCGCCCTGCTCGTGCTCGCCGTCGTGCTGACGGGCGTCTGGGCGGCGTACTTCTCGGACCTGCTCGCGATCGACCGGGTCGAGGTGGTCGGAGCCACCACCCTGGACCCCGCCGCCGTGGGAGCGACCGCCGACGTGCCCCTGGGGGGCGCCCTGGCCACCGTGGACCTCGACGCGGCCCGGCTGCGCGTCGGCGCGCTGGCCCAGGTCCGCTCGGTCGACGTCACGCGGCAGTGGCCGCACACGGTCGTGGTCCGCATCGAGGAACGCACGCCGGTCGCCGCGGTGAGCCTGGGCGGGGAGCTGCGCGGGCTCGACGAGGACGGAGTGGTCCTCGACGCCCTGGCACCGCAGGACCCGGCTACGGCCTCGCTGCCCACGGTCGAGGCCGGACGCGAGGTCACCTCGGCCGCGATGGCCGAGGCTGCCCACGTCGTGGCCGCGCTGCCCACCGACCTCGCTGCTCGCGTCGACCACGTCGAGGTCGCCACGATCGACCAGATCAGCCTGGAGCTGGGCGACGGCCGGACGGTGCAGTGGGGGAGTGCGGAGGACTCCCCGACCAAGGCCGAGGTGCTGACCGCGCTGCTGCTCCAGCCCCGGGCGTCGTCCTACGACGTGAGCGTGCCGAGCCTGCCCACCACCGCCGGCTGAGCCGATCCGACCCCGCGGTAGCGACGCCGCCTGGTCCCGCTCGCCCCACCTGTCCCGGGAACACCCGGCTGGCCGGGTACTCCCACACATGTCGGCTGTTGCAAAGGGCGACAGGTTCGAGAACACCCGGCCAGCCGGGTGTTCCCGACGGCATCGGCTGTCCCCAGACCCTGCCGCGACCCCGCGATCCGCGCTCGCGGGCAGGAAGCGCCGGCCGACACGGCGTGTTGCCACGCATCGGCCACCCGCGATGCCTACTGTCGACATCACGACGAGGTTGACATAACTATAACCCTCTACTTGAGGGTCAGAGTTCCCAGGTTCGTCCACTTCCCCGTCCGAGACCACACACCGAACGCACGAGAGGTGGAGCCGCCGTGGCTGCTGCACAGAACTACCTGGCCATCATCAAGGTCGTGGGCATCGGCGGTGGTGGCGTCAACGCTGTCAACCGCATGATCGAGGTCGGCCTGAAGGGGGTCGAGTTCATCGCGATCAACACCGACGCGCAGGCCCTGCTCATGAGCGACGCCGACGTCAAGCTCGACATCGGCCGGGAGCTCACGCGCGGTCTCGGGGCCGGAGCCGACCCCGAGGTCGGGGCCCGCGCCGCCGAGGACCACGCCGAGGAGATCGAGGAGGTCATCAAGGGCGCCGACATGGTGTTCGTGACTGCCGGCGAGGGAGGTGGCACCGGCACCGGGGGAGCCCCGGTCGTCGCGCGGATCGCCCGTTCGCTGGGCGCGCTCACCATCGGTGTCGTGACCCGCCCGTTCGCCTTCGAGGGTCGGCGCCGGGCCAACTCCGCCGAGGAGGGCATCGCCGGGCTGCGCGAAGAGGTCGACACCCTCATCGTGATCCCCAACGACCGGCTGCTCTCGATCAGCGACCGCAACGTCTCCGTGCTCGATGCCTTCAAGCAGGCCGACCAGGTCCTCCTGCAAGGCGTGTCGGGCATCACCGACCTGATCACCACCCCTGGCCTGATCAACCTCGACTTCGCCGACGTCAAGTCGGTGATGGCCAACGCCGGCTCCGCGCTCATGGGCATCGGCTCCGCGCGTGGTGAGGACCGCTCGGTCGCAGCGGCCGAGATGGCGGTCTCGAGCCCGCTGCTCGAGGCCTCGATCGACGGTGCGTACGGCGTGCTGCTCTCGATCGCCGGCGGCTCGGACCTCGGCCTGTTCGAGATCAACGAGGCCGCCGCGCTGGTGGCGCAGTCGGCGCACCCCGACGCCAACATCATCTTCGGCGCCACGATCGACGACGCGCTCGGCGACGAGGTGCGGGTGACCGTGATCGCGGCGGGCTTCGACGGTGGTCAGCCCAAGCGTCGCGACGAGGGCACCGTGCTGCGTCGCGAGCCCAAGCCGCAGCAGACGCAGGCCGAGACCCGAGCCGCTGTCGCGGCGACGGTGGGGGCGCCGGCCGGTGCTCCTACCGGCGGTGCCGGCCTGCGGCGCGAGCCGCAGCCCTCGCCGATCTCGTACCGGCCCTCGACGCCACCGCGCGAGGACGTCGAGCGGGAGCAGGCGGTCCGCGACTCCGGTCGGGCCGGGGCGGGATCGCCGACGCCGCAGTCCTCGCGGCCCGCGCCCAGGCCGGTCGTCTTCGACGACGACGACCTCGACATCCCCGACTTCCTGAAGTAGGTCGCGGTTGTTCTACTCGCGCGACTCACGAGCAGGCGACGTCCGGGTGGACGTCGCCTTCTCGGACGTCTCGCTCGACCTGCGCGGGTTGCTTCCCGGGTTCGCGCAGGAGCTCGAGCGGCTCGCGGCGGCCTGCGGGGTCCGCTTCGCGCGACTGAGCCAGGTGCACGGCGACGAGGTGCGTGTCGTCGAGGCCCCTGACCCCGTCGGGGTGGTGCCCTGCGCCGACGCGATGGTGACCACCCGGCGCGGTGTGGGGCTGATGGTCCGGGCCGCGGACTGCGTGCCGCTCGTGCTGGCCGACGCGACCGCCGGCGTGGTCGGGGTCGTCCACGCCGGACGCAAGGGCCTGGCGCTCGACGTCACGACCCGCGCGGTCGAGGCCATGGTCGAGCACGGCGCCACGACCGAGCACCTCGCCGCGTGGGTCGGACCGCACGTGTGCGGCGGGTGCTACGAGGTGCCCACCGCGATGCGTGAGGAGGTCGGCGTCGTCGTGCCCCAGGCCCGGGCGCAGACCCGGTGGGGTACCGCGTCCCTCGACATCGGCGCCGGGGTGCGCGCACAGCTCGACCGTGCCGGAGTCGCGGACGTCGTCGAGGTCGGCGGGTGCACGGTCACCGACGAGCGGCTTCCGTCCTACCGTCGTGACGGCGCTGACGCGGGCCGCTTCGCTGGTCTGGTGTGGCTCACATGAGCGAGCGCGGCGACGCGCTGGCCTCGCGCCTCGACGTCGTACGCACCCGGATCGCGCGGGCCTGCCGCGACGCCGGACGCGACCCCGACGACGTGGCCCTCACCGTCGTGACCAAGTTCTTCCCCGCCTCCGACGTGCGGCTCCTGGCCGGTCTCGGGGTGCGCGAGGTCGCCGAGAACCGTCACCAGGAGGCGCTGGCGAAGTCCGCCGACCTGGCCGACCTCGGCCTGCGCTGGCACATGATCGGCGGGCTGCAGAGCAACAAGGCCGGCGCGGTGGCGGCCTGGGCCGACGTGGTCGCCTCGGTCGACCGGACCAAGCTGGTCGGCCCGCTGGCCCGTGGCGCGCAGCGCAGCGGGCGCGAGGTCGACGTGCTGGTCCAGGTCAGCCTCGACCCGCCGGGCTCGGAGCACCGCTTCGGCGCGGACCCGGCCGACCAGGGCGCGCTCGAGGCTCTCGCCGATGCCGTGTCGCAGGCTGACGGCCTCCGGCTGAGCGGCGTCATGGGCGTCGCGCCCAACGAGGGCGACCCGGCGGCGGCGTTCGCGCGCCTGGCCGAGGTCGCCGAGGTCGTGCGCTCACGGTCCCCCCGGGCGGTCGAGATCTCGGCCGGCATGAGCGGTGACCTCGAGGCCGCCGTCGCGGCGGGCGCGACACGCGTGCGCGTCGGGTCCGCGGTCCTCGGTCCGAGGCCCTCGGTCACGTAATCTTCCACCCATCAGCGGCGCCCTCGACGGGCGCCACGAGCAGCAAGGGACGGCACCCATGAGCGGCGCGATGCGCAGGATCGGCGAGTACCTCGGCCTGGTCGAGGACCTCGGCGTCTACGACGACGACGACACGAACGAGCGCGGCCCCGTGGACGCGGGCGCCCAGCCCGGCCGCGTCCAGCGCGAGGCGCGCCCGGCCGCGGTCTCCGACCTCTCCGAGCGCCGCGGGCGTGCCCCTGCGGCGGGTCCGGCCCTCGGTGCGGCGCAGCTGCCCGGCACCGTGGCCGAGCTGTCGCGGATCACGACGCTGCACCCGAGCACCTACAACGAGGCACGCACCGTGGGGGAGAACTTCCGTGAGGGCACCCCGGTCATCATGAACCTCTCCGAGATGGACGACGCGGACGCCAAGCGGCTCGTCGACTTCGCCGCCGGGCTCGTCTTTGCCACGCGTGGCAGCATCGAACGCATCACCAACAAGGTCTTCCTGCTCTCGCCGCCCAACGTGTCGGTGGCAGCCGAGGACAAGCAGCGCATCGCTGAGGGTGGGTTCTTCAACCAGAGCTGAGCCCGGTCGCCACCTCGACCACGACACCTACTTGACAGAGCTGAGGGCACGTGCCGATCGTGGGACAGGTCATCGAGACCGTCCTGTGGGTCTTCATCGCCTGCATGTGGATCCGCTTCGTCGTCGACTGGGTCCAGGTCTTCGCCCGGTCCTGGTCGCCCTCGGGTCCGATCCTGGTCGCGCTCGAGGTGGTCTACTCGGTGACCGATCCGCCGATCAAGGCGCTGCGCAAGGTCGTGCCCCCGTTGCGGCTGGGCAACGTCGCGCTCGACCTCAGCTTCATCATCGTGCTCATCGTGGCGCTGGTCCTGCAGGCCCTCAACCGGAACCTGCTGCTGGGCTGAGTCGAGCGGCGGCTCGGAGACGGACCCCGAGGCTCGCGTCGAGGCGTCGCGACCAGAGGGTGGCGAGCGGATTGACTCCCTGGTCACACCAGCCCCACGCAGGCGCTATGGTTCCTGCACAAGTCAGTTCTTCGACAATGAATTGGGTGAGGTCATGCCGCTGACGCCTGAGGACGTGAGCAACAAGCGCTTTACGCCTGTCCGGCTCCGCGAGGGCTACGACATGGGTGAGGTCGATCAGTTCCTCGACGAGATCGAGGCCGAGCTGGCTCGTCTGACCAAGGAGAACGACGACCTCCGGGCCAAGCTCTCCTCCGCACAGGGCGCCGAGTCCGGGGCCTTCACCCCACCCCCGAGCGAGCCGGTCCAAGCGGCCACGCCGGAGCCCGAGCCGGAACCCGAGCCCGCACCCGTGGCCGAGCAGCCGGCCGCGCCCGCACCGCCCGCGTCGCCGGCCGCGTCCGCGTCCGCCCCAGGATCCTCGGCGGCCATGTTCTCCGGCCCCACCGACCCGGCCGGGCCCACGGGTGGAGCCGTCCAGACCATCCGTGTGGAGACCGTCGCCGACGCCTCCAACGCCGCGGCACGCCTGCTCGAGCTGGCCACCCGCAACGCCGACGAGCTCGTCGAGGAGGCCAAGAACGAGGCCGACAAGATCGTGGGCGAGGCGCGTACCAAGTCCGAGCGGCTCGACTCGGAGTCGAAGGCCAACGCCGAGCGCAGCGAGTCCGAGGCGCGCTCGCGCGCCGAGATGCTCGACTCCGAGACCGCCGAGCGTCGCACGCAGCTCTTCGGCGACCTGGAGAAGGAGCGCAACAAGCTCAACGCGGAGGTCGAGAACCTGCGTTCCTTCGAGCGTGAGTACCGCTCGCGGCTGAAGAGCTACTTCACCCAGCAGCTCGAGTCCCTGGAGACCGGCTCGGAGACGGCCGCGCCGTCCTCGGACCAGGCCGGCGACGCGGCTCAGCCCAAGCGGCTGCGCTCCATCCTCGGCGAGGACGAGGGCTGAGACCCCTCGTCGGTCCGCGGCGACCCTGACCACGTGCACGAGGCCGGCCCCCGGTGGGGCCGGCCTCGTGCGCGTCCACCTGCGGGTTGGCGACTCAGGGGTGAGGGGCTAATCTCCGTCCTGCCGGTGCGTCCCCCTGTGGTCGGCACCGGACCGGACTCGGGTCTCAGGCTCCGCGCGAGTCCGTCTCCCGCCCCCAGCGAAGAAGGTCTCGTGAAGAAGTCAGCTGCGCTCACCACCGCCGAGCAGGTCACCGCCAGCGATCTCGTCGTCCAGGCGGGCGAGGACGACTGGACGACCGCCGAGCTCACCGAGGTGCTCGAGGAGCTGCACCACCAGCGCGAGCACAGCCTGGAGATCGTGGGGGAGCAGCAGAACGAGCTCACCGGCCTGCTGCGCGACTCGGGCGACGGTGCCGGCCACGACCAGGCCGACGTGGGAGCCTCCAGCTTCGAGCGCGACTACGAGCTGACCGTGCTCAACAACGAGCACGACAAGCTCGCGCAGATCGACCGGGCCCTGACCCGCATCGAGGACGGCAGCTACGGGCGATGCGAGTCCTGCGAGGAGCCGATCGGCAAGATGCGCCTGATGGCATTCCCGCGTGCCACACTGTGCCTGAGATGCAAGCAGCGCGAGGAACGTCGCTGAGCGACGCGGGACGGGCGGCGATGGACTCGCAGGCCCCCGCCCCCCTCGGCGCCCGGCGTCGGGCGCGCGTGGTCCTCGCGCTGACCGCGCTGCTGTGGTACGCCGGGGACCAGCTGACGAAGGTGCTGGCGGTGGACCGCCTCGGTGACGGCGACGTCGTGCTGCCCGGCGGCTTCCTGCGGCTGCACCTGGTGCGCAACCCCGGGGCGGCGTTCAGCACCGGCACGGAGTACACCGTCGCACTCAGCTGTTTCGCGATCGTGGCCGCACTGGTGGTCCTGTGGGTCGCGCGGCGGGTGGTCAGCCCGATGTGGGCCCTGGGCCTCGGGTTGCTGCTCGCGGGCGTCGTCGGCAACCTGACCGACCGGCTGCTGCGCCAGCCGGGACCGCTGCGTGGTCACGTCATCGACTTCCTCCAGCTGCCGAGCTGGCCGGTGTTCAACCTCGCCGACATCGCCATCAACGTCGCGGCCGGCCTGATCCTGCTCCAGGCCTTCCGGGGGGTCCGCGTCGACGGCCGGCTGGTCGAGGACGACCGCGCCGACGACCGGCGCGCCGGCGACCCCGACCCCGACCCTGCCCCGGCGGCCACCCCCTCCTCGGACCCGCCGCCGGTCGACGGTCCCTCCTCGAGCGGCTCGGCGACGTGACGGAGTCCGACCACCGCTCCCTGCGGGTGCCCGAGAGCCTCGAGGGTGAACGCGTCGACGCCGCCATGGCACAGCTCTTCGGGCTCTCGCGAAGCCGCGCCGCCGACCTCGTGGGACAGGGCCTCGTCGAGCTCGACGGGGCCAGGGTGGTCAAGAGCGAACGGGTCCTCGCCGGCGCGGAGCTCTCGGTCGTCCTCGTCGTCGAGCAGGATCCGCTGGCCGTGGTGCCCGGGATCGTGGAGGGGATCGGCATCATCCACGACGACGACGAGATCGTCGTGATCGACAAGCCCGTCGGGGTCGCCGTCCATCCCTCGCCCGGCTGGACCGGGCCCACGGTCGTGGGCCACCTCGCCGGGGCGGGGTTCCGGATCGCCACGAGCGGCGCCTCGGAGCGCCAGGGCATCGTGCAGCGTCTCGACGTCGGCACGTCCGGGGTGATGGTGATCGCCAAGAGCGAGCGCGCGTACTCGTTGCTCAAGCACGCCTTCCGGGAGCGGACCGTCGACAAGACCTACCACGCCCTGGTGCAAGGACACCCTGATCCGCTGGAGGGCACCGTCGACGCTCCCATCGGTCGGCACCCGGGCACCTCGGACCACCGGTTCGCGGTGACGGCGGACGGTCGGCCCAGCGTGACGCACTACGAGACGCTGGAGGCGCACCGCTTCGCCAGCCTGCTCGAGGTGCACCTCGAGACCGGGCGGACCCACCAGATCCGTGTGCACATGCAGGCCCTCAAGCACCCCTGCGTGGGAGACCTGACCTACGGCGCCGACCCCACGCTGGCCGCGCGGCTCGGGCTGACCCGCCAGTGGCTGCACGCGGTCCGGCTCGGCTTCGAGCACCCCGCCAGCGGTGAGCAGGTCTCCTACTCCAGCGAGCACCCGCCAGACCTCGAGCACGCCCTCGAGGTCGTGCGCGACGGGCGATGAGCCCGACGCCCGGGCCGGGGACCGACCTGTCGCTGCGGACCGCGACGGTCGGGGACCTCCCGGCGGTCGCGCAGATGCACCTCGAGGTCCGGGCGGCCAGCGTGCCGAGGATGCCCGCCCTGGTCCACGACCCCGACCAGGTCCGTCGTCATGTCGCAGGGTGGGACCTCGACGACCACGAGGTGTGGCTGGCCGAACGCGCGGGCGGCCTCGTGGGCTACCTCCGGCTGACGGGCAGCTGGCTCGACGACCTCTACGTCGCGGTCGACCACCAGGGCAGCGGCGTGGGGTCGGCGCTGCTCGACCTGGCGCGGGGCCTGCGCCCGGGCGGGCTGTGCCTGTGGGTGTTCGCCTCCAACCTCCCCGCCCGCGCCTTCTACGCCCGGCACGGGCTCACCGAGCTCGAGACCAGCGACGGGTCGGCCAACGAGGAGCGCGAGCCCGACGTACGCATGGCCTGGCCGGGCGAGCAGCCCTGGGACTTCTGGCGTGCTCTGATCGACGACGTCGACGACGAGCTGGGTGACCTGCTGGCACGCCGGGCCGTCCTCAGTGCGGCGGTACGCCGGCTGCGCGGCGGGCCGGGCCGCGATCGTGACCGCGAGCAGGAGATCGCCCGGCGGATGGCGCAGCGGGTCCCGATGCTGGGCCCCGAACGGGTGGCGCGGATCGTGGACGTGATCATCACCGAGAGCCTCGAGGCCGCGACCGGGCCCGGGTGAGCCGGGTCTCGGTGCCAGCCGTGCCTGGCGACCTCTGTCGGTCGGGTCGCGTAGTCTGGCGACCTTCCCCCGGCGGGCACGGATCCGACGTGTTCGGACCCGCTGAGTCATGCCCGCACACGGGCGCAGAGCGAGACGGCCAAGGAGCAGCGCGCCAGCCATGACGAGCGGAACCGGGGACTCCTTCGTCCACCTGCACGTGCACACCGAGTACTCGATGCTCGACGGGGCGGCGCGCCTGACGCAGCTCACCGAGCGTGCCGCGGAGCTCGAGATGCCGGCGGTCGCGATGACCGACCACGGCAACGTCTTCGGCGCCTACGAGTTCTACGCCAAGGCCAAGAGGGCGGGCGTCAAGCCGATCATCGGCATCGAGGCCTACTTCGCCCCCAACGTGTCGCGCTTCGAGCGCAAGGGCGTCAACTTCTACGACGGTGGCCCCGACGACGTCTCCAACCGCGGCGCCTACACCCACATGACCCTGCTCTCGGAGTCCACGGAGGGCATGCACAACCTCTTCCGGCTCTCCACCGGCGCCTGGCGCGACGGCTTCTTCAAGCAGCCACGGATGGATCGGGACCTGCTCTCCGCCCACGGCAGGGGCATCATCGGCACCACGGGCTGCCCCTCCGGGGAGGTCCAGGTGCACCTGCGCTACGGCAACTACGACGCCGCACGCCAGGTCGCGGCCGACTTCCAGGACATCCTCGGCAAGGAGAACTACTTCCTCGAGCTCATGGATCACGGCCTCGACATCGAGAACCGGGTGCGCGACGGGCTGCTGCGCCTCGGCAAGGACCTCCGGATCCCGCTGCTGGCGACCAACGACTCCCACTACGTGATGCGTGAGGACGCCCCCTCCCAGGAGCACCTGCTGTGCATCAACTCGGGCTCGACGATGGACGTGCCCGCCGGTGACGGGCCGGGCAAGCGCTTCGCCTTCAACGGCGACGGCTACTACCTGAAGTCGGCCGCCGAGATGCGGGCGCTGTGGTCCGACACGTACGACCTGCGCGAGGCCTGCGACAACACCCTGCTGATCGCCGAGCGCTGCGACGTCTCCTTCACCGAGGGCAACGGCACGTTCATGCCGCGCTTCCCGTGCCCGCCGGGGGAGAACGAGGACTCCTGGCTGGTCAAGGAGGTCGAGCGGGGCCTGGCCGCGCGCTACCCCGGTGGGGTGCCCGACGAGAGCCGCAAGCAGGCCGAGTTCGAGCTCGGCGTGATCACCCAGATGGGTTTCCCGGGCTACTTCCTGGTCGTGGCCGACTTCATCAACTGGGCCAAGGACAACGGCATCAGGGTCGGCCCGGGCCGCGGGTCGGGTGCGGGCTCCATGGTGGCCTACGCGATGCGGATCACCGACCTCGACCCGCTCAAGCACGGGCTGATCTTCGAACGTTTCCTCAACCCCGACCGCGTCTCGATGCCCGACTTCGACATCGACTTCGACGAGCGCCGCCGCGGCGAGGTGATCCGCTACGTCACCGACAAGTACGGCGACGACCGGGTCTCCTACATCGTGACCTACGGCACGATCAAGGCCAAGCAGGCCGTCAAGGACTCCAGCCGCATCCTGGGCTACCCCTTCGCGATGGGTGACCGCATCACCAAGGCCATGCCGGCCGCGGTGATGGGCAAGGACGTCCCGCTGGGCGAGATCTTCGACCCCGGGCACAAGCGGTTCGGGGAGGGCGGTGAGTTCCGTTCGCTCTACGAGGCCGACGCCGACGTCAAGAAGGTCGTCGACACCGCCATCGGCATCGAGGGCCTGAAGCGTCAGTGGGGCGTGCACGCCGCCGGCGTGATCATGTCCAGCGAGCCGCTGCTCGACATCATCCCCATGCTGCGGCGCCCGGCCGACGGAGCGATGATCACCCAGCTCGACTACCCGACGTGCGAGTCGCTGGGCCTGATCAAGATGGACTTCCTGGGCCTGCGCAACCTCACGGTGCTCGACGACGCGGTGAAGAACATCAAGGCCAACCGGGGCGAGGACCTCGTCCTCGAGGACCTCGAGCTCGACGACGCCGAGTCCTACCGGCTCCTGGGCACCGGGAACACGCTCGGGGTCTTCCAGCTCGACGGCGGGCCGATGCGCAGCCTGCTGCGCCTGATGCGTCCCGACAGCTTCGAGGACATCTCGGCCGTGCTCGCGCTCTACCGGCCCGGTCCGATGGGCGTGGACAGCCACACCAACTACGCGCTGCGCAAGAACGCCAAGCAGGAGATCACCCCGATCCACCCCGAGCTCGAGGAGCCGCTCGCGGAGATCCTGGGCCAGACCTACGGCCTGATCGTCTACCAGGAGCAGGTGATGGCGGTCGCCCAGAAGCTGGCCGGCTACTCCCTGGGCCAGGCCGACCTGCTGCGCCGGGCCATGGGCAAGAAGAAGAAGGAGGTGCTCGACGCCGAGTACGTGCCCTTCTCGGAGGGCATGACCGAGCGCGGCTACTCCGCAGCGGCGATCAAGGCGCTGTGGGACGTGCTCGTGCCGTTCTCCGACTACGCGTTCAACAAGGCCCACACGGCGGCGTACGGGCTGGTGTCCTACTGGACGGCCTACCTCAAGGCCCACTACCCGGCCGAGTACATGGCCGCGCTGCTGACCTCGACGCAGTCCGACAAGGACAAGTCGGCGATCTACCTCAACGAGTGCCGCCGGATGAAGATCCAGGTCCTGCCACCCGACGTCAACGAGTCCGCGCACGACTTCACCCCGGTCGGCACCGACGTCCGTTTCGGGCTGACCGCGGTGCGCAACGTCGGCGCGCACGTGGTCGACGGCATCGTCGCCGCGCGCGAGGAGAAGGGCCGCTACGAGGACTTCGCCGACTTCCTGGACAAGGTGCCGCTCAACGTGTGCAACAAGCGGGTCATCGAGTCGCTGGTCAAGGCCGGTGCCTTCGACCAGATGAAGCACCACCGCCGCGCGCTGGTGGCCGTGCACGAGTCGGCGGTCGACCAGTACGTCGACATCAAGCGCAACGAGGCGATCGGCCAGGACTCGCTCTTCGGGGGCCTCGACGACGAGGACGGCGGGTTCGGGGTCAGCGTGACGCTGCCCGACATCGACGAGTGGGACAAGATGACGCTGCTCGGCCACGAGCGCGACATGCTGGGCCTCTACGTCTCCGACCACCCCCTGCTGGGCCTCGAGCACGTGCTCGCGCAGGGCACGGACACGACGGTGGGTCAGCTGCTGCTCGACGAGGAGCGCGCGGACGGCTCGACGGTGACGATCAGCGGCCTCGTCACGGCGGTGCAGCGCAAGATCACCAAGAAGGGTGACGCCTGGGCGATGGTGACGTTGGAGGACCTGGACGGCGCGATCGAGGTGCTGCTGTTCCCCAGCTCCTACCAGCTGGCCAGCCCGCACCTGGTCCCGGACGCGATCATCACGGTCAAGGGTCGACTCTCGCGCAGCAAGGACACCCCGGAGCTGCACGGCCAGGAGGTCAGCGTGCCGTCCCTGGAGCGCGGGCCGTCGGGACCCGTGGTCATCTCGATGCCCTCGACGCGATGCACCGGTCCTGTGGTCGAGCAGCTGCGCGGTGTGCTGGGCGACCACCCCGGCGTCACCGAGGTGCGTCTGCGCCTGCTGACGCGGGAGGCCACGACGGTCATGCGCCTCGACGACCGGCTGCGCGTCACGCCGGGTCCCGCGCTCTACGCCGATCTCAAGCAGCTGCTCGGACCGGGGTGCCTGAGCGCGTGACCGATGCGGCGACGAGCACGGGCCACGGGTCCTCCCGCCCCCGTGGGAGGGCCGGCGGTGGGCTGCGACGTGCAACCGGGCGCGGCCTGCTCGTGCTGGCGATGTTCCCGCTCGCCGGCGCCGGCCTCGGTGTGCTGTGGGCCCGCGTGGTCTGGTCACCGGCCATGGGCCGGGTCAGCAGCGGCAGCTGGCTCCCCTTCGACGAGCGGGCCCTGAGCATGCAGACCGCCGGGACCAGCACCTACGTCGTGGTCGCCGCCGTCGGTGGTCTGGTGCTCGGCGTGCTCGCCGCCCTGGTCTCCACGCGGGCTGAGCTCGTCGTGCTGGTCGCGCTGCTGGTCGGCAGCACCGCGGCGGCGTACGTGATGTGGCGCGTGGGCACCGACCTGGGTCCCGTGGACCCGGTGGTCCTGGCTCGCACCGCACCGGACGGCACGGAGCTGCCCGGCGACCTCGCGGTCGCCGGGGCGAGCCCGTTCCTCTCGCTGCCGGTCTGTGCCCTCGTCGGTCTCGCGGTCGTCTACTTCCTCTCTCCCGACGCCGGACGTGGCCAAGAGCCCTCGCTGACGGCCCGCAGCGGCTAGCCTTTCGCTGACCCTGCGCACACCTCCACCCGGGAGCACTTCGTGACCAGCACACCCGAGCCCGACCACTCCGAGATCCTCGACAGCACCGCGGGTCAACCCGCTGCGTCCTCCGGCGGTCCCGGCGGCTCCCGCGGCTCCGGGAAGCGGCGCGGCATCATCGCCGGCGCCGGCGTGGCCGCCCTCGCCGTCGTCGGCGGCGGAGCCTGGGCCGCGACCAGCTTCTTCTCGACCGGCGACCAGGCGGCCCAGGCCCTGCCGGCCGACACGATCGGCTACCTCAGCGTCGACCTCGACCCCAACGGATCGCAGAAGATCGCGGCGCTCGGGACGCTGAACGAGTTCCCGGCCTTCGAGGACGAGGTCGGTCTCAGCGGCACCGACGACCTGCGCAAGGAGATCGCGACGTACCTGCTCGACCAGTCGGACTGCGACGTCGACTATGCCGCTGACATCGAGCCCTGGCTCGGCAGCAGGTTCGCCATCGCCGCCGTGGACACCGGGGGCGAGACGCCGTCCCCGGTCGCGGTCGTGCAGGTCGGTGACGAGGCGGCCGCCGACGAGGGCCTGACGGCGCTCGCGGGATGCGACGACGCCAACGAGACCGCGTGGGCGATCAACGACGGGTGGGCCGTGATCTCCGACTCCCAGGACAGTGCCGACTCGATCGCCTCGGACGCCTCGGACGCCTCGCTCGCCGACGACGCAGACTTCCAGCGCTGGACCGCTGAGACCGGCGACGCCGGCATCGCGACCGGCTACGTCTCGGCCGACCTCGCCTCCGTCCTGGCCGACCAGGGCGATGTGCCGCCCGGGCTCGACTCGGTGCTGGACGGCTTCGAGGGTGCAGCGGCGACGGTGCGCTTCGCCGACGGTGCCGTCGAGATCGAGTCGGCCTCCAGCCCGGGCTCGGGCGGTCTCGGGAGCATCGTCGACGGTGAGGGCGGCATGGACGCGCTGACGACGCTGCCGGAGGACACCGCGGCGGCGCTCGCGGTCAGTCCCGGCGAGGGTTGGGGGTCCGACGTCGTCGACTACCTCGAGACCTTCGCGGGCGTCCTGGGTGACGACGCCTCCAGCGAGGACCTGCTGGCCGAGGCCGAGGCCGCGACGGGCCTCACCCTGCCCGAGGACGTCGAGACCCTGCTCGGTCAGAGCGCGGTGCTCACCGTCGGTGGCGACCTCGACCTCGACTCCCTCACGGCCAGCGCGGACGGCAGCGACGTCCCGGTCGCGTTGAAGGTGCAGGGCGACACCTCGGCGATCGAGCAGGTCGTGGAGAAGATCCGGTCGAACCCTGCCCTCGGTGGTGTCGGGGGGACGCTGCTCGGCAGCGACACCGCAGGTGACTTCGTCGCGATCGGTCCCTCGAACACCTACCGCGAGCAGGTCCTCGCCGACGGCGGACTCGGCGGGAGCGACCTCTTCTCCTCCGTGGTTCCCGACGCAGCCGGCTCCTCCGTCGTGTTCTTCGTCAACCTCAACGCCTTCGACGACCTGATCGACCAGGCGGCGGCCGGCGACACCCAGGTGGTGGACAACATCACGCCGCTGGCGGCCATCGGCGCCAGCAGCAGCACCGACGGCGACGTGGCCCACGGCCTGCTCAAGATCACCACCGACGGCTGACGGTCTCCAGAGGCACCCCGGACGTGGCCTCAGCGACCGATGGGGGAGGTGGTGGCGGCGGTGACGCGCACCAGGTCGGCCGGGGAGAGGCCGAGATCGAGGCCGCGGCGCCCGCCGGAGACGTAGACGACGTCGTGGTCCAGGGCGCTCGTGTCGACGACCGTGGGGAGGCGCCGCTTCTGGCCCAGCGGTGAGATGCCACCCACCACGTAGCCGGTGGCGCGCTCGGCCGCGGCCGGGTCGGCCATGGCGGCCCGGCTCGAGCCGACGGCCCGGGCCAGGGCCTTGAGGTCGAGCTGCCCGCGCACGGGCACGACCGCGACCACCAGATGGCCGTCCGCGTCGGCGAGCAGCGTCTTCAGCACGCGCGCAGGATCCAGGCCGAGCGCGGCGGCGGCCTCCAGGCCGTACGACGAGTGCGACGCCGCCCGTGCGTCGTGCTCGTAGGGGTGCAGGGTGAACCCGACGCCCGCCGTGACGAGTGCGCGCGTCGCCGGCGTGGCGCCGCCCTCGGCCTTGCGCTGCGTCCTGCGGGCCACGAGCGCTAGTTGGGCGACCAGCGGGTGCGGGCGACCTCGGTCGCCGGCAGGGAGGGGATGACGTTCATCGCCCGCAGCTCCGAGCGGAGCAGGTCGTGGACCATGCTCAGCCGCTCGGTGGCGTCCTCGGCCTCGAGCAGCGACTGCCGCTCGCCGAGCGGCAGGGGCGCGCAGGCCGCGAGCGTCCAGGACAGGTACGTCGGGTCGCGCGGCAGGTCGCCGTCGTAGGGGTCCGTGCTGATGGCCGCCAACGCCTGACGGTAGGCGGTGAACACGGCCCGGGAGCGCACGAGCAGCTCGTCGGGGACCGGTGCGGTGCCTTCGGGCCGCTCGACGACGTTGCCGACGGGGAAGGGCCCGGTGATCTCCAGCGACTGCAGCTCGAAGCGGTCCAGACCGACCGCGACGACGTCGAAGGTGCCGTCGGGGTTCGACTCGACCTCGGTCAGCGCCACCCGGCAACCGACCCGGAACAACGACTGCGCACCGTGGTCGCCGACCTCGTAGCCCTCGCGGATCGCCACCGACCCGAACACCCGGTCGGTGGGGTCCTCGATGCGCAGCAGGTGGTGCACGAGGGCGCGGTAGCGGTCCTCGAAGACCCGGAGCGGGACCCGCAGGCCGGGGAACAGCACGGAGCCGAGAGGAAACATCGGCAACGTCGGGGACACGCGCGAAAACCTAGCCGATCCCGCCTGGTACGCGGTGCGGAGGCCACGCCCCGCTGTCCGTAGACTCAGACCATGATCCGCCGCATCGACCTGCGCAGCGCCACGACCGGGCGCGCGGCCGGCGAGCCGTTCGACTACCGGACCGTCGTGCCCCGCTCCGACTTCGACGTCGAGGCCGCGGTGCCCGCGGTGCATGCCATCTGCGAGGCCGTGCGCACCGGCGGGCTCGAGGCCCTGCTCGACTGCTGCGAGCGCTTCGACGGCGTCCGTCCCACCGACATCCGGGTGCCGGCCGGCGCCACCCAGCGGGCACTCGACGAGCTCGACCCCGCGGTGCGCGCGGGCCTGGAGGAGTCGATCCGGCGACTGCGCCTGACCAGCGCCAACGAGCTCGAGCACGACGCCGTCACCCAGCTCGGCCCGGGCGCCCGGGTGACCCACCGCAAGGTGCCCATGCGGCGCGTCGGCCTCTACGTGCCCGGCGGGATCGCGCCCCTGGTCTCCAGCGTGCTGATGAACGTCGTGCCGGCCCAGGTCGCCGGCGTCGAGTCGATCGCCCTGGCCTCGCCGCCCCAGAAGGAGTTCGGCGGCTCGGTGCACCCCACGATCCTGGCCGCCTGCGCCCTGCTGGGCGTCGAGGAGGTCTACACGGTGGGCGGCGCCCAGGCGATCGCGATGTTCGCCTACGGCACGGGGCCGTGCGAGCGCGTGGACTTCGTCACCGGTCCGGGCAACATCTACACCGTCACGGCGAAGCGGCTGCTCAAGGGCGTCGTCGGCATCGACTCCGAGGCCGGACCGACCGAGATCGCCGTGCTGGCCGACGACAGCGCCGACGCGGCGTACGTCGCCGCCGACCTGGTCAGCCAGGCCGAGCACGACCCGCTGGCCGGTGCCGTGCTGGTCACGCCCTCGGACCGCCTCGCCGACGAGGTGGAGGCCGAGCTCGACAAGCAGGTCTTCGCCACCCGTCACGTCGAGCGCATCCGGACCGCCCTGACCGGGCCGGCCTCGGCGACGGTGCTCGTCGACGACCTCGAGCAGGGCCTCGCCGTCGTCGACGCCTACGGCGCCGAGCACCTCGAGGTCCAGACCCTGGACGCCGCGACCTGGGCGTCCCGCGTGCGCAACGCCGGTGCGATCTTCGTCGGCCCGCACGCCCCGGTCTCCCTCGGCGACTACTGCGCCGGCTCCAACCACGTGCTCCCCACGGGGGGCTGCTCGTGCCACTCCTCGGGCCTGTCGGTGCGCGCCTTCACCCGCGCGATCCACGTCATCGACTACGACCGCGACGCGCTCGCCGAGGTTGCCGACCACGTCGTCGCCCTGGCCGAGGCCGAGGACCTGCCCGGGCACGGCGCCGCCGTCACGGTGCGCTTCGAGCAGGCAGACCCCGCGCCATGACGTTCCCGCCGCTGCGCGAGGAGCTGGTGGGTCTCGAGCCCTACGGCGCCCCGCAGCTCGACCCCGCCCTGGTGCCGGTCCAGCTCAACGTCAACGAGAACCCCTACGGTCCCTCGCCGGAGGCGGTCGCCGACATCGCCGCCGCCGTCGCGGCCGCCTCGTCGACGCTCAACCGCTACCCGGACCGCGAGGCCGTCGCGCTGCGCACCGCGCTGGCGGCCTACCTGGCCCGCGACACCCCGCACGGCGTCGACGTGTCGCAGGTCTGGGCGGCGAACGGGTCCAACGAGATCATGCTGCAGCTGCTCCAGGCCTTCGGCGGACCGGGCCGGTGCGCGTTGAGCTTCGCCCCGACGTACTCGATGTATCCCGAGTACGCCCGCGACACCGCCACCCGCTGGGTGCAGGGCCGGCGCGCCGACGACTTCACCCTCGACCTCGTCGCCGCGCGCGACGCGGTGCTCGAGCACCGCCCGAGCGTGGTCCTGCTGCCCTCGCCCAACAACCCGACCGGCACGGCACTGACCCCCGAGGCCGTCACGACGCTGTGCGAGGCGGCCGCCGGCCACGACGGCATCGTCGTGGTCGACGAGGCGTACGGCGAGTTCCGCCGCGCGGGCACGCCGAGCGCGCTGGAGCTGCTGCCCGAGCACCGCAACCTGGTCGTCACGCGCACGATGAGCAAGGCCTTCGCCCTGGCCGGGGCCCGCGTGGGCTACCTCGCCGCCGACCCGGCGATCTGCGACGCGATCCGCGTCGTCCGCCTGCCCTACCACCTCTCCGCGGTCACCCAGGCCGTCGCGCTGGCTGCCCTCGCGCATGCGCCGGAGCTGCTGGGTCGCGTCGACGACCTGCGCCGCGAGCGCGACGCGACGGTCGCCTGGCTGCGCGACCAGGGCCTCGCCGTGGCCGACAGCGACGCCAACTTCGCCTTCTTCGGCACCTTCGCCGACCGTCACGCGGTCTGGCAGGGTCTGGTCGAGGAGGGCGTGCTGGTGCGCGAGACCGGGCCGGACGGCTGGCTGCGGGTCTCGGTCGGCACCGACGAGGAGATGGCCGCCTTCCGCGCCGCGCTGGTCACGGTGCGCGCCCGGACCACCGAAGGGATCCCCGCATGAGCAGGACCGCGCGACTGGAGCGCCGGACCAGCGAGTCGAAGGTGCTCGTGGACGTCGACCTCGACGGCTCGGGGCGCCACGACGTCTCGACCGGCGTCGGGTTCTACGACCACATGCTGATCTCGCTGGCCCGCCACGCCCTGCTCGACCTCACGGTGCACGCCGAGGGCGACACCCACATCGACGCCCACCACGTGGTCGAGGACACCGCGATCGTGCTCGGCCAGGCCCTGCGCGAGGCGCTGGGCGACAAGCGCGGCGTACGTCGCTTCGGCGACGCCACGGTGCCGCTCGACGAGGCGCTGGTCCAGGCCGTCGTCGACGTCTCCGGCCGCCCGTACTGCGTGCACACCGGCGAGCCCGAGGGTCAGCAGTACGTCACCCTCGGCGGCGGCGGGGGAGGCGTGGGCTACCTCGGCTCTCTGACCCAGCACGTCTTCGAGACCCTCGCCTTCCACGCCCACATCGCGCTGCACGTGCGGGTGCTCGCCGGGCGCGAGCCCCACCACCTGGTCGAGACGCAGTTCAAGGCCTTCGCCCGGGCGCTGCGCGACGCGGTCGCGATCGACCCGCGTGAGACGGGCGTGCCCTCGACCAAGGGCGCGCTCTGAGCGCCGCGACGAGCAGCGGGGGCCGCCCGGACGTCGTCGTCCTCGACTACGGCTCGGGCAACCTGCGCTCGGCCGTGCGCGCCCTCGAACGGGCCGGGGCCGACGTCACCCTCAGCGCCGACCTTCCCACCGCCCAGGCCGCGGACGGTCTCGTCGTTCCCGGGGTAGGGGCGTACGCCGCCTGCATGGCCGGCATCCGCGCGATCAAGGGCGAGCGGGCGATCGGACGTCGACTTGCCGGCGGCCGCCCGGTGCTCGGCATCTGCGTGGGCATGCAGGTCCTCTTCGAGCACGGGATCGAGCACGGCGTCGAGACCGAGGGCGCCGGCGAGTGGCCTGGACTCGTGGAGCGGCTCCAGGCCCCGGTCGTGCCCCACATGGGGTGGAACACCGTCGACGTCGCCCGCGACGAACGCACCTCGACGACGTTGTTCGACGGCGTCGAGGACGAGCGGTTCTACTTCGTGCACTCCTACGGCGTGCGCGCGTGGACGCTGGAGACCAACGACCGCACGCGAGCGCCCCTGGTGCACTGGGCCGAGCACGGTGGAGACCGGTTCGTCGCCGCGGTCGAGAACGGCCCGCTCAGTGCGACGCAGTTCCACCCGGAGAAGTCCGGCGACGCCGGTGCCGCCCTGCTCCGCAACTGGGTCAAGGCCCTGTGACCGCAGCAGTTCGCCCACGCCGGCACCGACCCGGTGACGGGTGAGCAGGGAGCGAGCCCGGCGACGGGCCGAGCGCGAGCGGGAGGCCGCGGTGCGCACGGCCGCCCGGGCGGCCGCGGCCGAGCGGCACGAGCGCCGGGCCACGCGCCGCCGGAGGCTGACCGGGTGGGTGCCGCGCCGAGCACCCCGCCCCTCGGGCATCCTGGAGCAGCGCCGGCGGCGCCGGTGGTGGACCACGCTGGTCCTGCTGCTCGTCGTCAACGTCGCGGTCTGGGTGCTCTCCGACGGGTGGGGGCTGCGGCTGCTCGTCGCGGCGGTCACCCCGCTCGCCGCACCCGTGCTGCACACCCTGCTCTTCCGCCGCTGAGCCTCACCCCAGCCTGACCCCGCGCCCGCCGACCAAGGAGACCCATGAGCGACCACCTCGAGCTGCTGCCCGCCGTCGACATCGCCGACGGCCAGGCCGTCCAGCTCGTCCAGGGCGTGGCCGGCTCGGAGAAGAGGTTCGGGGACCCGGTGGAGGCCGCCCTGCGCTGGCAGGAGGCGGGGGCGGAGTGGATCCACCTCGTCGACCTCGACGCCGCCTTCGGGCGCGGGCACAACCGCGAGCTGCAGGCGCGCATCGTGGGCACGCTCGACATCGCGGTCGAGATGAGCGGCGGCATCCGCGACGACGCCTCGCTGGAGGCCGCGATGGCCGCCGGGTGCCGCCGGGTCAACATCGGCACCGCGGCCCTGGAGCAGCCGGCGTGGTGCGCCCGGGCGATCGCGACGTACGGCGACCGGGTCGCCGTCGGCCTCGACGTGCGCGGCCAGACGTTGGCCGCCCGCGGGTGGACGCGTGACGGCGGTGACCTCTACGAGGTGCTCGCCCGCCTCGATGCCGAGGGCTGCGCACGCTACGTCGTGACCGACGTCAACAAGGACGGCATGCTCCAGGGCCCGAACCTCGAGCTGCTGCGCGAGGTCTGCGCGGCCACCGCCGCCCCGGTCGTGGCCTCCGGCGGCATCACCGAGCTCGCCGACCTGGTCGCGCTGCAGGGCCTCGTCGGCGCCAATGCCGGGGGCGGTGTCGAGGGAGCGATCGTCGGCACGGCGCTCTACGAGGGCCGCTTCAGCCTGCTCGACGCCCTCGACCTGACCTGGCCCGACCGCCCCGGCCGTGGTGGCGACCCGAGCCGGGGGCTCGGCTCGTGAGCCTGGCGGTGCGGGTGATCCCGTGCCTCGACGTCGACGCCGGGAGGGTCGTGAAGGGCATCAACTTCCTGGACCTGCGTGACGCCGGCGACCCGGTCGAGCTGGCCCGCAGCTACGACGCGGAAGGCGCCGACGAGCTGACCTTCCTCGACATCTCGGCCTCGCACGAGGGGCGCGCCACCACGCTGGAGATCGTCTCGGCGACCGCGGAGCAGGTCTTCATCCCGCTGACCGTGGGTGGAGGGATCTCGAGCGTCGCCGACGTCGACCGGCTGCTGCGCGCGGGAGCCGACAAGATCGCGGTCAACACCGCCGCGATCCACCGCCCCGAGCTCGTCGCCGAGATCGCGGACCGCTTCGGCAACCAGGTGCTGGTCCTCTCCGTCGACGCCCGACGCGCCCGGCACGGGGTGCCGTCGGGCTTCGAGGTCACGACCCACGGCGGGCGGAGGTCCGCCGGGCTCGACGCCGTCGAGTGGGCGGCCCGGGCCTGCGAGCTCGGGGCGGGTGAGATCCTGCTCAACGCGATGGACGCCGACGGGACCCAGGACGGCTTCGACCTCGACCTGATCGCGGCGGTGCGCCGCGAGGTCACCGTCCCCGTGATCGCCTCGGGTGGCGCAGGCCGGGTCGAGCACTTCGCGCCAGCCGTCGACGCCGGGGCCGACGCCGTGCTGGCCGCCACCGTGTTCCACTTCGGCACGCTGCGCCTGCGCGAGGTCAAGGACGCGCTCGACCGGGCGGGGCACCCGGTGCGCCACGTCGCGGCGACGGCACCGCAGGTCGGCTGAGGCCGCGTGCCCGCGCTCCGGCTCACAGACCGAGGTCGGCGGCGCGCAGCGCCGCGACCCGGTGCTCGGGACCGGTGAGCCCGACGTCGTCGACCTGCGCGCGCCCGAAGAGGTAGAGCACCAGCTCGGAGGGAAGTCCGGTCACCACGGCCGGGTCGGTGCCCCGCACCAGCGTGACGCCCCGGCCGGGCCGGTCGGGGCGCTCGAGCCGCACCGGGACCCCGGCCGGACGGGCGAGCACCCGTCCGAACAGGCCCGCGAGGCGCCACAGCGTGTCCTGGTCCTGCGGGGACAGCGCTCGCGGCGTCCAGCGCTCCTGGGCGCGCCGCAGGTCCTCGTGGTGCACGAACAGCTCGGCGGTGCTGACCAGGGACTCGACCACGGGCATGGCGAGCGGCGCCAGGCCGGGCTCGCGCAACCGCGCCACCAGGACCGGGAAGTCACGCGAGGAGAGGCGACGTGCTGTCCGCGCGGTCAGGACCGCGACCGCCGGCAGGAAGATCCCCGCCGCGGACAGCGGGTGCCGCTCGCGCACGAGCAGGTGCACGACGAGGTCCTGTGCGGTCCACCCCCCGCACAGGGTCGGGGCGTCCGAGCCGAGCAGCAGGGCGTCCTCGCACAGTGCGCGACGCTCCCGACGGGCCAGGGACGGGGCGCCACCGGTCATGGCGAGGGTCGACCAGAGCCGGGGAGCGTGACTGCGCGTGGTGTCACAGGCTGGCCCGCAGCACGGTGCGTCCCTGGTCGTCCTTGATCACGATGGCACGCGCCTCGTCGGCCGGCACCGCCGACTGCAGGTTGCAGGTCATCATCTGCTGGCCCGTGCCCAGGAAACGGCCCGCGGGCTGCATCCGACCGGCGGCCCCGCGCACGGCGGCGCTGAAGACCTCGCCCCGGGCGAAGCCCGAGCCCTGCATCCGCAGCTCGACGCCCCAGGTGTGGGCCACGATCCCGGCGGAGGAGACGTCGATCATGGCGCCGTCCGTCGCGCGGAGGGCGACCGGCTGGATCGGCACCGGCGCGGCCGCGGGCGGGTCCGGCGCGGTGGCCCGCCCTCCCCACGCCCCCGCGCCCAGGGCCGCGGCGACCACGGCGGCCGCGGCGGCGGCCGTGGCCGACCGGCGCCGTCGGGGCGACGAGGCGCGCCGACGACCCCGCTGGTCCCCGACCTGGTCTGGACCCGGACCGCCGGCCACAGGGTGCCGCCCGCTGTCGCCGACCGCGGCGGGGACGCCGTCGCCGGCGCGTTCCCGTGCGACGGCATCACGGATCCGGCTGCCCAGCTCCGGTGGGGGGAACGGCGGCGAGCCGAAGGCAGCGGGCTCGACCTCGCCGAGGAGCCTGACGAGCGGGGTGATCTCGACGAGGTCGGCACGACACGAGGCGCACCCGTCGAGGTGGGCGCGCAGCGCCGTGGTGGCCCCGACGTCGTCGCGCTCGAGGTGGCCGAGCGCGTAGGCGCCGAGCTGCTCGCGCAGCCGGGCGTGGTCGTCGTCGAAGGCGTCCGGTGCCGAGTCCTCGCTGCTCACAGGCTGACCCCCATCTCGTCCATCGCGGCGCGCAACGCCTTGAGCCCGTAGAAGACCCGGCTCCGCAGGGTCCCGACCGGGATGCCGAGCTCGGCGGCGACCTCGTCGTAGGCCCGCTCCTCGAGGTGGGTGGCCACGATCGCGACCCGGTGGTGCTCGGAGACACGCCGCAGGGCCTCCTCGACGAGCCACCGCTCGACGAGGGCCTCGGTGGGGTCCTCCTGCGGGTCGGCGGCGGCCTGGACCGTGGGGGGGTCGACCAGCAGCCCCTGCCACGGGCGCGCCTGCCGGGCGCGGGCGTGGTCGATCATGGTGTTGCGGGCGATGCCGAAGAGCCAGACCCGCAGCGACGACAGCGTCGGGTCGTACCGGTCGGCGGCGCGCCAGGCCTTGAGGAACGTCTCCTGCGTGACGTCCTGCGCCGCACCCGCGTCGCCGAGGCCGCGCAGGACGAACCGGTAGAGCTCCGGGCCGTGCAGCAGGTAGGCCGCGTGGACCTCCTGCTCGTCGCCGAGGCCGGCGACGACCACGTGCTCGTCCACCACGTGCTCGTCCACCGCACCTCCTCGTTCCCGGACCAGCCGACAGGCTACCGATGCAGGTCAGTACGGCGCCCGCGCGTCGCCCGTTCACCCTTCGGCCGGACCCGGTTCGCAATGGCGTCGACGGCGGGTGAACGCGGGCACGTCGGGCGCCGTACTGACCCCTGCACCGGGCCACCGCGAGGCGGCGACGGTCACGACCTCGGGCGGGCTGGACCCGCTCACCCCCGACACGTTGAGAAGGGCACTCTGCACATGACCTCACCGAGGACCAAGAACGTACGCCGGCTCGCCGGCACGGCCGCGGGCGCGCTCGCGCTGGCCGCGATCACGGCGCTGCCCGGCTCGGCCACCGCCGCTGCCGCGGCGTCGGCCGCCGCCGCCCCGGGCGTGACCGTCAACACCGAGGCCCAGCTGCGCCGGGCCGTGAGCCGCGCCAACCGGAGCGTCGGGCGCGACACGATCCGCCTCGGCTCCGACATCCGCTTCTCCGATCGTGGGCGGGTCGAGGGTGGCGCGCTGTTCGGTGACCTCGACGTCAGCGACGACGTGGTCATCCAGGGAGCCGGTCACACGCTCAACGCCCGCGGCGTCGACCGCGCCTTCGACGTGCGCACCGCGGATGCGACGCTGTCGATCCGCAACCTGCAGATCCGCAACGGCCGCGCCGCCGCCACCGCGAGCGGTGGTGCCATCCGCATCCAGGGTGGCTCCGTCGACATGCGCGACTCCGCGGTCTACGACAGCGTCGTGTCCGGTGACGGTGCCTCGGGCGGCGCGGTGTTCAACGACGCCGGGAGCTTCAAGGCGGTGCGCACCATGCTGGTGCGCAACACCTCGGCCCGCGCCGGCGGTGCCGTCGAGGCCAACGGTGGGGACACCAAGATCATCGACTCGCGGTTGACGCGCAACAACACCGGTGCCGGGCCCGGCAACGGTGGAGCGCTGCACCTGACCGGTGCCGGTGACGTGCTCGTCCAGCGGACTCGCGTCGCGCGCAACACCGCGTCCGCCGAAGGTGGCGGTCTGTGGAACTCCGCGGAGGGCACCATGGTCGTCGACCAGTCGCAGCTCGCCGTGAACGCTGCCGCCGGTGTCGCCGCCGACCAGGGTGGTGGGGCGGTCTACAACGACGGTGGCTCGCTGAGCATCACGGCCTCGACCCTGACCCTGAACCGCGCGACCGGCACCGCCGGCTCCGGCGGCGCCGTGCTGAGCGTCGCGGGCGACCTGTCCATCGACGAGAGCACGCTGGAGAGCAACGACTCGCAGCGCGCCGGTGGCGCGGTCGAGATCGTCGCGGGCACCGTGATGATCAGCCAGTCGACCCTCGACTCCAACACGACCGGTGGCGCGCCGGGCAACGGTGGCGCGGTGCACGTCAGTGCCGCTGCCGAGACCACCGTGGTCGGCAGTGAGGTCACCGGCAACACCGCGACCCTCGAGGGCGGCGGCCTGTGGAACTCCGCGGCCGGGACGATGACCGTGCGCGGGACCGAGCTCACCGGCAACACCGCGAGCGGTGCGGCGGCCGACAACGGGGGCGGCGGGCTCTACAACGACGGTGGCACGATGGAGGTCGTCCGGTCCGGTGTCTTCCAGAACGCAGCCGACGGAGCTGCGGGCTCGGGCGGCGGCCTGCTGAACAACAACGGTGACCTCACCGTGCGCGGCTCGACCTTCGAGGCCAACACCGCCGTGCGTGCCGGTGGCGGCATCGAGACGGCGGTCGGGACGGTGACGATCTTCAACACCGACCTGACCGGCAACACCGCGGCCGCCAACCCGGGCAACGGTGGCGGTCTGCACCTCGGCGGGGCCGGCACGGTGGAGTACACCCGCGGCCTGGTCGAGGACAACACCGCGGCCCTCGAGGGGGGTGGGCTGTGGAACTCCAGCACCGGCACGCTCACGCTCGTCGACGTGACGGTGCAGGACAACTCGGCGCCGACCGGTCCGAACATCTTCACCCAGCCGGGCGGGACCACCACCTCCGACGGGGTCCCCGCGCCCAACCAGCGCCCCTCGCGGGGTCGCTGAACGCACGGCTCGGTGTGGGGCGCGAGAGCGCCCCGCTCAACCGGCCTCCCGCTGAGTGATCCCACGCCCCCGGCGACCACCGTGTCGTCGGGGGCGTGGCACGTCCGGGGGGCCCCGGCCGTCGGGCTGGTTCGTCGGGTCGGGCCGTCGGGTTGGGCCGGGCCTCCTAACGTGAGCCCGTGACCTCCACCGTGCACGCCACGCTCGACGAACGGTCGGGGCCGCAGGACGGACGGGGCACCACGGCGGCCGGCCTACGGGTGATCGGGGTCGCGATCCGTCAGGAGCCGTGGGTCTTCGCCGTCTCCACCCTGGGCAGCGTGCTGTTCGGCGCGCTCACCGTGGCCGACGCGTGGGTGCTGGGCTGGGCCACCGACGAGGTGGTGCTGCCGGCCTACGCCGCGGGCGAGGTGGGGGCCTCGATGCTGGTCGCGGTCCTCGCGCTCTTCGTCGGCGTGGCCCTGCTGCGAGCCGTGGGCATCGTGGCGCGCCGCCTCGGGGCCGGGATCATGCAGTACCGGATGCAGGCCGCCACCCGGCGCGAGGTCACCCGGGCCTACCTGCGTCTGCCGCTGGCCTGGCACCAGCGCCACCCGACCGGCCAGCTGCTGTCCAACGCCAGCTCCGACGTCGAGGCCGCCTGGGCGCCGATCGCTCCGCTGCCGATGGCGGTCGGCACCATCGCGATGATGGTGATCGCGGTCGTCCAGATGCTGCTGGCCGACGTGGTGCTGGCCGTGGTCGGCCTGCTCGTCTTCCCGGCGGTGATCGGCTCCAACGTCGTCTACCAGCGCCTGGCCCAGGGGTGGGCCTCCCGGGCCCAGCAGCTGCGCGCCGAGCTCAGCGAGGTCGCCCACGAGTCCTTCGAGGGTGCGCTCGTCGTCAAGACGCTGGGTCGCGAGGGCGAGGAGACGCAGCGGTTCGGCGACCTCGCCGCCGAGCTGCGGGAGACCAACATCCGCCTCGGTCGGATCCGTGCGGCCTTCGACCCCGTGCTCGGGGCGCTGCCCAACCTCGGGGTCCTCGTGGTCCTCGTGGTCGGCGTGTCGCGGGTCCTGGCCGGCAGCGCGGCGGCGGGCGACGTCGTGACCATCGCCTACCTGCTCACGATCGTGGCCTTCCCGATCCGGTCGCTGGGCTGGGTGCTCGGCGAGCTGCCTCGCAGCGTGGTCGGCTACCGGCGCGTCGCCGGCGTGCTGGGCGCGACCGGGGAGATGACGCACGGCGACGGGCGGCTGCGCCCCGTCGACGACCCCCCGGTCGGGGGCGGCACGGTCGGAGGCGGCACGCACGGGGTACGTCTCGAGACCCGGGGCGTGACCTACGCCTTCGAGCCCGGGCGGCCGGTGCTGCGCGGGATCGACCTCGTGGTCGAGCCGGGCCGCTCCGTCGCGCTCGTCGGCGCCACGGCGAGCGGGAAGAGCACGCTGACCACGCTCCTCGGGCGCCTCCTGGACCCCGACGAGGGTCAGGTGCTCCTCGACGGTGACGACGTGCGCGGACTCGCCGCCGGGGAGCTCGCCACCGCGGTCGCGCTGGTGGCGCAGACGGCGTTCCTCTTCGACGACACCGTGCGCGGCAACGTCACCCTGGGGCTCGACGTCGGGGACGAGCAGGTCTGGGCGGCCCTGCGTGACGCGCAGGCCGCCGACTTCGTCGCGGCGCTCCCCGACGGCCTCGACGCACGCCTCGGCGAACGGGGCGCCACCCTGTCGGGGGGCCAGCGTCAGCGGGTCGCCCTCGCCCGCGCCCTCGTCCGGCGTCCTCGGCTCCTGGTCCTCGACGACGCGACCTCGGCCGTCGACCCCGAGGTCGAGGCGCGCATCCTGGCCGCCCTGCGCCGCACCGGGTCGCACGGCGCAGGTGCGTCCCTGGTGGTCGTGGCCTACCGCAAGGCGACGATCGCCCTCGCCGACGAGGTCGCCCACCTCGTCGACGGCGTCGTCGTCGAACGGGGCAGCCACGCCGGGCTGCTCCGGACCAGCCCGTCGTACGCCGCCCTGGTCAACGCCTACGAGGCCACCGAGGAGGTCGTCCGATGAGTGACCTGACGACCTCGGTCCTCGCCACCGGCGAGGACCTGCCGGCGATGCAGACCATCCGCCGCGGGATGCACCACTCACCGGAGCTGAGGCAGGGCCTCGGGGTGACCCTCCTGCTGGCCGTGCTCGCCTCCGCCGGCCAGGTCGTCGTGCCCGTCGCGGTGCAGCAGACCCTCGACCGTGGGCTCGGCGGAGCCGCGACCGGCGGCAGCGCGGGGGTGGACGTCGCCTACACGACGCTGATGGGTCTGCTGGCGGCCCTCGCCGTGCTCGCGACGAGCGGGGCGTCGTACCTGATGACCCGCCGGCTCTTCACCACCGCCGAGACCGGCCTGGCCACGCTGCGCACGAAGGCGTTCCGCCACGTCCATGACCTGCCGCTGCTGACCCAGGACACCGAGCGACGGGGCGCGCTGGTCTCCCGGGTGACCAGCGACGTCGACCAGGTCAGCCAGTTCCTGGTCTTCGGGGGCCTGCTCTTCGTGGTCTCCCTCGGCCAGGTCGCGCTGGCGACGGCGGTGATGGCGTGGTACTCCTGGCAGCTCACCCTGGTCGTGTGGGTCTGCTTCCTGCCGTTGTTCGCCTCGTTGCGCTACTTCCAGCAGCGGCTCTCGGCGGCCTACGGCATCGTGCGGCGTCAGGTCGGCGTGATGCTCTCCGCCATCTCCGAGCCGGTCGTCGGGGCCGAGGTGGTGCGCGCCTACGCCGTCCAGGAGCGCACCCAGGCCCGCATCGACTCCTCGATCGCGACCTACCAGGCCGCCAGCGTCCGGGCGCAGGGCTTCACCGCGTTCTCGTTCTCCCTCGGCGGGCTCTCGGCCGGGCTGGCCAACGCGGGTGTCATCGTCGTCGGCATCCTGCTCGGCCTGGCCGGCGACCTGTCGGCGGGTCGGGTGATCGCCTTCGCGTTCCTGGTCTCGCTCTTCGTCGGCCCGGTGCAGATGGGCACCCAGATCCTCACCGACGCCCAGCTCGCGCTGGCCGGGTGGCGCCGGGTGATCGCGATCCTCGACACCCCGGCCGACCTCGTCGACCCCGGCGCCGACGGCGTGGTCCTCGAGCGGAAGCCCCTCGACGTGCGCTTCGAGGGCGTGGGGTTCGCCTACCCGGCGGGCCCGCCGGTGCTGCGGGAGGTCGACCTCCACATCGAGGCCGGTCGACGGGTCGCGGTGGTGGGGGAGACGGGCTCGGGCAAGTCGACCCTTGCCAAGCTCCTGACCCGGCTGATGGACCCCGGTCAGGGCCGGGTGCTGCTCGACGGGGTCGACCTGCGCGACGTGCGCGCGTCCTCGCTGCGTCGCAGCGTCGTCCTGGTGCCGCAGGAGGGGTTCCTCTTCGACGACACCCTCGCGGCGAACGCGCGCTACGGCCGGCTGGGCGCGGGGGACGACGACATCCGGGCCAGCGCCGAGGAGCTCGGTCTCGGTGAGTGGCTGGCCGGGCTCCCGGACGGGCTCGCGACGCGCGTCGGACAGCGCGGTGAGGCGCTCTCGACCGGGGAGCGCCAGCTCGTGGCCCTGCTGCGTGCCCACCTCGTCGACCCCGACCTGCTCGTGCTCGACGAGGCGACGAGTGCCGTCGACCCACGTCTCGAGATGCGCATCGGGCGAGCCCTCGACCGGTTGATGTCGGGGCGGACGTCGCTCACGATCGCCCACCGGCTCTCCACCGCGGAGCGCGCCGACGAGGTGGTCGTCGTCGACCGTGGGCGCATCGTCCAGCGCGGGCCGCACCACCGGCTGGTCAGCGAGGTCGGCGGCGTCTATGCGGGCCTGCACGCCTCGTGGACCGCCCAGCACGGGGGTCATCACGGGGTCCAGCACGAGGTCCAGCACGGGCCCGGGCACCCGGGAGCGCCGGCCGGGACCCGGACGGACCCGGGTCACCGCCCAGGCCCGATACTGGAGGGGTGACCTCCCCGGACCGTCTCGACCCCGCGATCGCCGCCCGCCTCAAGCGCACCGGGGACGACAGCCTCGGCCTGGTGCCTGCGGTGGTGCAGAGCCACGACAGCGGTGAGGTGCTGATGCTGGGCTGGATGGACGACGAGGCGCTCTCGCGGACCATCCGCACCGGTCGGGCGACGTACTGGAGCCGCTCGCGGCAGGAGTACTGGGTCAAGGGTGAGACCTCCGGCCACGTCCAGCACGTACGGGAGGTCCGCCTCGACTGCGACGGCGACACGCTTCTGCTGCGCGTGGACCAGGTCGGGCCGGCCTGCCACACGGGAGACCGCAGCTGCTTCGACGCCGGCCTGCTCGGCGACCTCACCCTCGCCCCGCTCGCCGATGGCTGAGCCGGCCGCGGGCCGCGGCACCTTCGCGCCGGTCGTGCTGGGTGGCCTCGTCTCCAGCGGCCTGGTCGCGATCAGCGCCGACCAGACCTGGTTCAGCGGCACGGCCTCCGACGCCGTGGCGACGCTGGCGCCGACGACGGACCTGACGCCCCAGGTGCCCCTCAGCCTGGCGCTGTCGTTGGTGGCCCTCGCCTCCTGGGGCGTCGTGCTGGTGACCCGGGGCAGGGTTCGCCGGGCAGTGGCGGCGCTGGCCCTGCTGGGGGCTGTCGGGTCGCTGGTCTCCACCGTCGTCGGCGGCTTCCAGGTGCCCGACCAGGTCCGCCAGGCGGCCTCCGCCGCCGGCAGCAGCACCGAGGTGTCCATGCAGGCGTGGTTCCCGGTGGCCCTGGTGGCCGGGGTCCTCGCGGTGGTGGCGGCGGGCGCGGGCGTGCGCTGGACGCCGACCTGGCCGGAGATGGGGCGCCGCTACGACGCCCCGGTCGCCGGGGGCGGGAGCGAGGCCACGGCGCTGCTCGGCGACGAGCCGGACAACCTCGGGCTGTGGAAGGCCATCGACGAGGGTCACGACCCGACGGCCTGACGGCCGGACGGTCCGGATCGGGCGCAGCGGAGGCCGGGCGGGGTCGAGCGGGCCCAGCGCCGCGGCCCTCGCAACGGCCACTAGACTGAGGACAGCCTGGTCGGCCGACCAGGAACCCCCACCTGCCCGCCCCGAACCAGGAGCACCGCATGTCGCAGAGCCACGGTCCCAGCCAGGGCAGCAGCCACGGGCAGCAGCCACGGGGCGAGCCACGGCAACACCCCGGCCGCGTGGTCGGCCGTGGTCGTCGCTCTGGTCGGCTTCGTCGTCGGCGGGGTCGGCCTCATCTTCTCGCCGATCAACCTGACCCTGTTCTACGTCGGCCTGGGCATCCTGGTCCTGGCCGGTGTGGTCTACGTCGTGATGAACAAGGTCGCGACGAGCGCGGGTCACTGACCGGCTCCGCGCCCTGCCCAGGCTCCACCCGACCCGGACCGGAGGTCCCACCATGTCGGTGCTCGACGACATCGTCGCCGGCGTGCGGATCGACCTCGCCCGACGCGAGGCGGCCACTCCGGCCCGCGAGCTGGTCGCGGCCCTCGCAGACGCTCCGGCCCCGAGGGACCCGATGCCTCACTTCCGCGCGCCGGGCAGCAGCGTGATCGCCGAGGTCAAGCGCCGCAGCCCCAGCAAGGGCGATCTCGCCTCGATCCCCGACCCCGCGGTGCTGGCCGTCGAGTACGCCGCGGGCGGCGCCGGCGCGATCAGCGTCCTGACCGAGGAGCGTCGCTTCGGCGGCAGCCTGTCCGACCTCCACGCCGTCCGCGCCGCGGTCGACACCCCCGTGCTGCGCAAGGACTTCATCGTCAGCGACTACCAGCTGGTCGAGGCCCGCGCCGCCGGCGCCGACCTCGTGCTGCTGATCGTGGCCGCGCTCGACGACACGCACCTGCGCGCACTGCACGACCGGGCGCACGAGCTCGGGCTGTGCGTGCTGGTCGAGGTCCACGACGAGGCCGAGGCCGAGCGTGCGCTGGCCCTCGAGACCGAGCTGATCGGCGTCAACGCCCGCAACCTCAAGACCCTGGAGGTCGACCCCGGCGCGTTCGCGCGACTCGCGGTCGACCTGCCGGGCGACCGCGTCCTCGTCGCGGAGTCCGGCATCACCGGGCCCCCCGACGTCGCGCGCTACACCGACCTCGGCGCGCGCGTCGTCCTGGTCGGCGAGGCGCTCGTGCGTGACGGTGCACCTCGTGCCGCCGTCGCCGCCATGACCGGACTACGCGCACCGACAGGAGCACAGCGATGAGCACGACCCACCCCACCGTCCCCGGCACCGACACCAGCGCGCTGGTGGACGCGGCGGGCGACCTCGGACCCGAGCCGTCCCGCTGGGACGCGGACGCGCAGGGATGGTTCGGGGGCCCCGAGCACGGCTGGGGAGGGCGGTTCATGCCCGAGGCGCTCGTCGCCGCGCTCGACGAGCTCGACGTCGCCTGGCGCGAGGCCATGGCCGACCCGGGCTTCGTCGCCGAGTTCGAGGCCGTGCTGCGTGACTACGCAGGCGTGCCCAGCGCGCTCTACGAGGCACGGCGTCTCTCGGCGCAGGTCGGCTGCCGCATCCTGTTCAAGAGGGAGGACCTCAACCACACCGGCGCCCACAAGATCCGCAACGTGATGGGCCAGGCCCTGCTGACGAGGCGGATGGGCAAGAAGCGGATCATCGCCGAGACCGGCGCGGGCCAGCACGGTGTCGCCAGCGCGACGGCGGCGGCGTACTTCGGGTTGGACTGCACCGTCTACATGGGTGCCGTCGACACCCGCCGGCAGGCCCTCAACGTCGCCCGGATGCAGCTCCTCGGCGCCACCGTCGTGCCCGTCGAGTCGGGCAGTGCGACGCTGAAGGACGCCATCAACGAGGCGCTGCGCGACTGGGTCGCCAGCGTCGACCACACCGCCTACCTCTTCGGCACCGCGGCGGGCCCGCACCCCTTCCCGAGCATGGTGCGCGACTTCACCCGCGGGATCGGCGACGAGGCCCGGGCGCAGTGCCTCGCGCTGTACGGCGTGCTGCCCGACGCCATCGCGGCCTGCGTCGGGGGCGGGTCCAACGCGATCGGCCTCTACACCGCGTTCCTCGACGACCAGGACGTCGCCATCTACGGCTTCGAGGCCGGCGGTGACGGCATCGAGACCGCGCGCCACGCCGCCACCATCGCCGGTGGCGACCGTGGTGTCCTCCACGGTGCGCGCACCTACGTCCTCCAGGACGAGGACGGCCAGACCCGTGAGTCGCACTCGATCTCGGCCGGGCTCGACTACCCCGGGGTCGGCCCGCAGCACGCCCACCTCTCGGCCACCGGGCGCGCCACCTACCTCCCGGTCACCGACACCGAGACGATGGAGGCGATGGCGCTGCTGACCCGCACCGAGGGCATCATCCCCGCGATCGAGACCGCCCACGCGATCGCCGGCGCGATCCGGGTCGCGGAGCGGCTCGCCGCGGAGAAGGGCCCGGAGGCAACGGTGCTGATCAACCTCTCCGGTCGCGGAGACAAGGACATGGAGACGGCCATCGAGTGGTTCGGCCTGGGCGGGACCGGCGGGGCCGACGCCGCCGGCGCGCCGTGAGCGGCACCACGACGGCCGGGGCGTTCGAGCGTGCCCGCGCGGAGGGCCGCAGTGCCCTGGTGGGCTACCTGCCGGCCGGGTATCCCGACGTCGCGGGTGGCATCGAGGCCCTCAAGGTGCTCGTCGACTCCGGCTGCGACGTCATCGAGATCGGTTTGCCCTACTCCGACCCCGTGATGGACGGTCCCACCATCCAGGCCGCGGTCCAGCACGCGCTCGAGGGCGGCGTGCGCACCAGCGACGTCCTGCGCACCGTGGAGGCGGTGGCCCGGACCGGGGTCGCGACCCTGGTGATGACCGCCTGGAACCCCGTGGAGCGCTACGGGCCGGCCCGGTTCGCCGCCGACCTCGCCTCGGCCGGCGGCGCAGGACTCATCACGCCCGACATCACCCCCGACTTCGCCCCGGCGTGGATCGCCGCGGCCGACGAGCACGACCTCGACAAGGTCTTCCTGGTCTCGCCCTCCTCCACCGACGAGCGGGTCGCGATGACGACCGCGGCGTGCCGCGGCTTCGTCTACGCCACCGCCGTGATGGGCGTGACCGGGGCCCGGGCCACGACCAGCGACCTCGCCGGCCCGCTCGTGGCCCGGGCGCGTGCGGCAGCCGGTGACCTGCCGGTCGGGGTCGGGCTCGGCATCAGCAACGGCGACCAGGCCGCTGTGGTCGCCTCGTACGCTGACGGTGTGATCGTCGGCTCCGCATTCGTCCGCACCCTGCTCGACGCCGCCGACCGCCCTTCCGGGCTGCGCGCGCTCGCCTCGCTCACCGAGGACCTCGCGGACGGCGTCCGCCGTGGCTGAGCGGGCCGGGCGCCGACACCGTCTCCTCCCGGCGGTGGCCGCGGGGGCGGCGGTCGTGGTCTCCCTGGGGCTGTCGGGGTGCGCAGGAGCAGCCACCGGCGACGACGCGTTCGCCGGGACGGTGCTCGCGAACCCCTACGTCATCGACGCGACCCCGCTGACCGACACCGACGGGCAGCCCTGGTCGCTGGCGGCCGACACGGCCGAGCCGCTGACCCTGGTCTTCTTCGGCTACACCCACTGCCCCGACATCTGCGGTGTCGTCATGGGCAACCTGGCCTCCGCGATGGCCCAGCTCGACGACGCCGACCGCGCCCGGGTGCAGATCGTCTACGTCACCACCGACCCGCAGCGCGACACCCCCGGTGTGCTGCGTGACTACCTCGACCGGCTCGACCCCGCTTTCGTGGGCCTGACCGGTGACCTCGACACGATCAGCAAGATCGGCTCCACGGTCGCGGTCGGGGTCGAGCGCGGCGACCCGCTCCCCGGCGGCGGGTACGACGTCTCGCACTCCACGCAGGTCCTCGGCATCGACAGCGACGACGAGGTGCCGCTCTACTGGCCCCAGGAGACGACCTCACGGGAGTACGCCGCCGACATCCACACGCTGCTCACCACCGGATGACACCCGGTCGAGCCTGATCGAGGAGCACGACCGTGACCCTCTCCACCGCCTTCGCGGCCTGGTCGATCCCCAGCCCCTCGCAGGGCGTGTGGCACCTCGGGCCGGTCCCGCTGCGTGGCTACGCCCTGTGCATCATCGCCGGCATCGTCGCCGCGATCTGGATCGGCGAGCGGCGTTGGGTGGCTCGCGGTGGCCGGTCGGGCGAGATCCAGGACATCGCGATCTGGGCGGTCCCGTTCGGCCTCGTCGGGGGCCGGCTCTACCACGTCGTCACCGACGCGGGGCTCTACTTCGGCGCCGGGAAGGACCCCGTCGCTGCGCTCTACGTCTGGCGCGGCGGTCTCGGGATCTGGGGCGCCATCGCCCTGGGCGCGGTCGGCGCGGCGATCGGGGCACGGCGCCGTGGGATCAGGCTGCTGCCCGTCCTCGACGCCATGGCGCCGGGCGTGCTGGTGGCCCAGGCCCTGGGTCGATGGGGCAACTGGTTCAACCAGGAGCTCTACGGACGCCCCACCACCCTGCCCTGGGGCCTGGAGATCGACCCCACGAACTGGCCCGCCGGAGCGGCGGAGCGTCTGGGACTGGTGCCCGGCACCCTGTTCCAGCCCACCTTCCTCTACGAGTCGTGCTGGGACCTCGTCGCCTTCGCGGTCGTGATCGCCGCGGACCGCCGCTGGCGTCTGGGCCACGGCCGCGTGCTGGCGCTCTACGTGATGACCTACACCGCGGGCCGAGCCTGGATCGAGAACCTGCGCATCGACGACGTCGAGCTCGACAACGTGCTGGGCCTGCGGCTCAACGTGTGGACCTCCCTCGTGCTGTTCGTCGTGGCCACGGCCTACTTCCTGTGGCGTGGACGACGCCACGGCGGGACCGGAGGTGGCCGCGAGGACGCCGTCTACCTGCCCGGGCGCGGGCGCGAGGACGATGCGCACGACGTGACGCCCGGGGAGTCCGCAGGGTCGCCCCAGCCCGGTGGTCCCGGGTCCGGGCCCACGGCTGCGGGCGAGGAGCCCCGGGGCGAGACGGTCGCGGGCGAGCGCTGAGCGCGGTGCTAATCTGACCTCCTCGCGTGGGCCAACGTCGTCCTGTGCGCTGATCGCCGGGCCGGGCCCGGCTTGTCCTCGCACCACAGCACGACGACGGGAGACCTCCTGTGCCGTACCCGCACGCGTTCCCGCCGCCCCAGGGGCTGTACGACCCGGCGAACGAGAAGGACGCCTGCGGCGTCGCGTTCGTCGCCACCCTGACCGGCGAGGCCAGCCGCGACATCGTCGCCAAGGCGCTCACCGCGCTGCGCAACCTCGACCACCGCGGGGCTGCCGGAGCCGAGCCGAACTCCGGTGACGGGGCCGGCATCCTGATGCAGGTCCCGGACGCCTTCCTGCGTGCGGAGATGGCCGACCGGGGTGTCGACCTCCCGTCCCAGGGCGCCTACGCCGTCGGCACGGCGTTCCTGCCGGGTGACCCCGACCACGTCGAGGCCACGGTCGCCCGCCTCGAGGCGATCGCGGGCGAGGAGGGCCTCGCCGTCCTCGGCTGGCGCGAGGTCCCGGTCGATCCCGAGATCCTGGGAAGCACCGCGCGCGGCGTGATGCCGGCCTTCCGTCAGGTCTTCGTCGCCGGCGCCGCGCAACGGGTCACCGGGATGGCCCTCGAGCGTCTCGCCTTCTGCCTGCGCAAGCGGGCCGAGCGCGAGAGCGACGTCTACTTCCCCTCGCTCTCCTCGCGCACCCTGGCCTACAAGGGCATGCTCACCACCGCCCAGCTCGACCGGTTCTTCCCGGACCTGCGCGACGAGCGGGTCGCCTCGGCGCTGGCCGTGGTCCACTCGCGGTTCTCGACCAACACGTTCCCGAGCTGGCCGCTGAGCCACCCGTTCCGCTACATCGCCCACAACGGCGAGATCAACACCGTGATGGGCAACCGCAACTGGATGCGGGCCCGAGAGGCCCTGCTGGACTCCGACCTGATCCCGGGCGACCTCGACCGGCTCTTCCCGATCTGCACCCCCGGTGCCTCGGACTCGGCCTCGTTCGACGAGGTCCTCGAGCTCCTCCACGTCGGCGGACGCTCGCTGCCGCACGCGGTGCTGATGATGATCCCGGAGGCCTGGGAGAACCACGCCGAGATGTCGCAGCTCCAGCGCGACTTCTACGAGTTCCACTCCACGATGATGGAGCCCTGGGACGGCCCGGCCTGCGTCGTGTTCACCGACGGCTCCCAGATCGGGGCGACGCTGGACCGCAACGGGTTGCGGCCCTCGCGCTACTGGGTGACCGACGACGGGCTGGTCGTGCTGGCCTCCGAGGTCGGCGTGCTCGACCTCGACCCCGCCTCCATCGTCCGCAAGGGTCGCCTCCAGCCGGGCCGGATGTTCCTCGTCGACACCGACGAGCACCGCATCATCGAGGACGAGGAGATCAAGGACGACCTCGCCGCCGAGAACCCCTACGGCGAGTGGCTCCACGCGGGGCGCGTGCACCTGCGCGACGTCCCCGACCGCGAGCACATCGTGCACACCCATGCCTCGGTCACCCGCCGTCAGCAGATCTTCGGCTACACCGAGGAGGAGCTGCGCGTCCTGCTGACCCCGATGGCCAACACCGGCGCCGAGCCGATCGGCTCGATGGGGACCGACACCCCGGTCGCGGTCATGAGCCAGAAGCCACGACTCATCTTCGACTACTTCAGCCAGCTCTTCGCCCAGGTCACCAACCCGCCGCTGGACTCCATCCGCGAGGAGCTCGTCACCTCGTTGGCCGGCAGCATCGGCCCGGAGTCGAACCTGCTCGAGCCGCAGCCGGCGTCGTGCCGTCACGTCGTCCTCCCGTTCCCGGTGATCAACAACGACGACCTGGCCAAGATCCGTCAGATCAACCGTGACGGAGACATGCCCGGCTTCATCACCCACGTCTCGCGCGGGCTCTACCCCGTCGAGGGCGGTGGTGAGGCGATGGCCGCACGGATCGAGGAGATCTGTGGCGAGGTCAGCGAGGCCATCGCGGGCGGCGCACGCATCATCGTGCTCTCCGACCGGCACTCGACCGCCGAGCTCGCCCCCATCCCGTCCCTGCTGCTCACCGCGGGCGTCCACCACCACCTGGTGCGGGAGAAGACCCGGACCCAGGTCGGCATGCTCGTCGAGGCCGGTGACGTGCGTGAGGTCCACCACGTCGCGCTGCTCGTCGGCTACGGCGCGGCGGCGGTCAACCCCTACCTCGCGATGGAGTCCGTCGAGGACCTCGCCCGCGAGGGCTACTACGTCAAGGCCGACCCCGAGACGGCGGTCTCCAACCTGGTGAAGTCGCTGGGCAAGGGCGTGCTGAAGGTGATGTCCAAGATGGGTGTCTCCACCGTCGCCTCCTACACCGGTGCGCAGATCTTCGAGGCCCTCGGGCTGTCCACCGAGGTCGTCGACCGCTACTTCACCGGGACGACCTCCAAGCTCGGCGGCATCGGGCTCGACGTCATCGCCGAGGAGGTCGCGCGTCGCCACGCCTCGGCGTACCCCCGCGGTGGCATCTCACCGGCCCACCGCGAGCTCGAGATCGGCGGTGAGTACCAGTGGCGCCGCGAGGGCGAGCCGCACCTGTTCGACCCCGAGACGGTCTTCCGGCTCCAGCACGCCACCCGGGCCGGGCGCTACGACGTGTTCAAGCAGTACACCGCGCGCGTCGACGAGCAGAGCGAGCGCCTCATGACGCTGCGCGGGCTGTTCCGGTTCAAGGACGGCGCGGCCACGGGACGAGCCCCGGTGCCGATCGAGGAGGTCGAGCCGGCCTCCGCGATCTTCCGGCGCTTCTCGACCGGGGCGATGTCCTACGGCTCGATCAGCGGCGAGGCCCACGAGACGCTCGCGATCGCGATGAACCGTCTCGGCGGCAAGTCCAACACCGGCGAGGGCGGCGAGGACGCCGACCGGCTCTACGACCCCGAGCGGCGCAGCGCGATCAAGCAGGTCGCGTCCGGCCGGTTCGGCGTGACCTCGGAGTACCTCACCAACGCCGACGACATCCAGATCAAGATGGCCCAGGGGGCCAAGCCCGGCGAGGGCGGCCAGCTGCCGGGCAACAAGGTCTACCCCTGGGTGGCCAAGACCCGTCACTCGACGCCCGGCGTCGGCCTGATCAGCCCGCCGCCGCACCACGACATCTACTCCATCGAGGACCTCGCCCAGCTCATCCACGACCTCAAGAACGCCAACCCGTCGGCGCGCGTGCACGTCAAGCTCGTCGCCGAGGTCGGGGTCGGGACGGTGGCGACCGGGGTGTCGAAGGCGCACGCCGACGTCGTGCTGATCTCGGGCCACGACGGCGGGACGGGCGCGGCCCCGCTGACCTCGCTCAAGCACGCCGGCGGTCCCTGGGAGCTGGGTCTGGCCGAGACCCAGCAGACACTGCTGCTCAACGGCCTGCGCGACCGGATCGTGGTCCAGGCCGACGGTCAGCTCAAGACCGGCCGTGACGTGGTCATCGCCGCACTGCTCGGCGCCGAGGAGTACGGCTTCGCGACCGCGCCGCTGGTGGTCTCGGGCTGCATCCTGATGCGGGTCTGCCACCTCGACACCTGTCCGGTGGGCGTCGCGACGCAGAACCCGGTGCTGCGGGAGCGGTTCTCCGGCAAGGCCGAGTACGTCGTGAACTTCTTCACCTACATCGCCGAGGAGGTCCGCGAGCTGCTCGCCCAGCTCGGCTTCCGGACCCTCGACGAGGCCATCGGTCAGGTCGGCACGCTCGACGTCGAGCGCGCGGTCGACCACTGGAAGGCCGCGGGCCTCGACCTGACCCCGGTCCTGCACGACCCGGACTTCAGCCACTTCGCCGACCAGGAGCGACGCCAGGTCCGGGGCCAGGACCACGGCCTCGAGCACTCCCTGGACGTCACCGAGCTGGTGCCGCTGGCTCGCGACGCGATCGAGCGGGGCGAGCCGGTGCGCGGTCAGGTCGCGATCCGCAACGTGCACCGCACGGTGGGCACGATCCTGGGCCACGAGGTCACCAAGGCCCACGGCGGCGAGGGCCTGCCCGACGGCACCATCGACCTGACCTTCACCGGGTCCGCGGGCCAGTCCTTCGGCGCCTTCGTGCCACGGGGGATCACCCTGCGGCTGGAGGGCGACGCCAACGACTACGTCGGCAAGGGCCTGTCCGGTGGGCGCATCGTCGTGCGACCCGACCGCGGGTCCACCTTCGACGCCGCCGAGCAGATCATCGCCGGCAACGTGATCGGCTACGGCGCGACCTCCGGCGAGATCTTCCTGCGCGGCGAGGTCGGTGAGCGCTTCTGCGTGCGCAACTCCGGCGCCTGGGCGGTGACCGAGGGTGTGGGCGACCACGGCTGCGAGTACATGACGGGCGGGCGCGTCGCCGTGCTGGGCTCCACGGGGCGCAACTTCGCGGCCGGGATGTCCGGCGGGGTCGCGTGGGTCCTCGACCTCGCCGACCAGCGCGTCAACAAGGAGCTGGTCGAGCTGGGGCCGGTCACCGAGGAGGCCGCCCGCGAGCTGGAGTGGATGGTGCGCACCCACGCGGAGGAGACCGGCTCGACGGTCGCCGCGGCCCTGCTCGAGGACTGGGACACCGCACTGACCCGGTTCACCGAGGTCGTGCCGCGAGACTTCCGGATCGTGATGGAGGCCAAGGCCAAGGCCGAGGCCGACGGTCTGGACGAGCAGGAGACGGCACAACGGATGATGGAGGCGCTCCATGGCTGACCCGAAGGGATTCCTCAAGGAGGGCCGCAAGGCGGCCCCGCGGCGACCGGTCGAGGAACGCGTCCAGGACTGGAACGAGGTCTATCCCGACGGGGTGGGTCGTGCCCTGCTGCCCATCATCACGCCGCAGGCGGGGCGCTGCATGGACTGCGGCATCCCGTTCTGCCACCAGGGGTGCCCGCTGGGCAACATCATCCCCGAGTGGAACGACCTGGTCTGGCGCGACGACTGGTCCGGTGCGATCGAGCGTCTGCACGCGACGAACAACTTCCCGGAGTTCACCGGTCGTCTCTGCCCGGCACCGTGCGAGACCGCCTGCGTGCTGGGGATCAACCAGGACCCGGTGACGATCAAGAACGTCGAGGTCTCGATCATCGACCGCGCCTGGGAGGCCAACCTGGTGCGGCCCCAGCCCCCGGAGTGGCTCTCGGGGCGCACCGTCGCCGTGATCGGGTCCGGCCCTGCCGGTCTGGCCGCGGCGCAGCAGCTGACCCGGGCCGGGCACACCGTGGCCGTCTACGAGCGTGCCGACAAGATCGGCGGGCTGATGCGCTACGGGATCCCCGAGTTCAAGATGGAGAAGAAGCACCTCGACCGCCGCCTGGACCAGATGCGCCGCGAGGGCACGGTCTTCCGTGCCGGCGTGAGCGTGGGGGAGGACCTCAGCGTCGAGCGGCTGCGGGCGCGTTACGACGCCGTCGTGCTCGCGATGGGCTCGACGGTGCCCCGCGACCTCGACGCCACCGGCCGTGAGCTGTCCGGGATCCACCAGGCCATGGAGTTCCTGCCGCAGGCCAACCGCTCGTCGCTCGGCGAGGAGGTCGAGGGCCAGATCAGCGCCGAGGGCAAGCACGTGGTGATCATCGGCGGCGGTGACACCGGTGCCGACTGCCTGGGCACCTCCACGCGTCAGGGGGCCGCCTCGATCACCCAGCTCGAGATCATGCCCGAGCCTCCCGGCACCCGTCCGGCGGGCCAGCCGTGGCCGACGTACCCGATGACCTTCCGGGTCTCCTCGGCCCACGAGGAGGCCGGCGAGCGGGTCTACGCGGTGTCGACGCAGGAGTTCCTCGGCGACGACGACGGCGCCGTGCGGGCGCTGCGCCTGGTCGACGTGGTCTTCGAGGACGGCCGGCCCCAGCAGGTGGAGGGCAGCGAGCGCGAGATCCCCGCCGAGCTGGTCCTGTTCGCGATGGGCTTCACCGGCCCCGAGCAGCCCGGTCTCGTCGCGCAGCTCGGAGTCGAGCTCGACGAGCGGGGCACCATCAAGCGCGACGACTCCTACGCCACGTCGGTCCCGGGCGTCTACGTGGCCGGCGACGCCGGCCGCGGCCAGTCCCTGATCGTGTGGGCGATCGCCGAGGGCCGTGCGGCCGCCTCCGCCGTCGACACGTTCCTCACCGGCTCGACCACCCTGCCGTCCCCGATCAAGCCGACCGAACGTCCGCTGGTCGTCTGAGGCACGGCGTCCCGTCCGCGGGCCGCCCGGATCCACGATCCGACGGCGAGCATCCCGCCGGGCACTGTTGGATCGATCCAAGCAGGGGTAGGGTCAACCCTGTGCGGAGAGCCAAGATCGTGTGCACCCTGGGTCCGGCGACGAGCAGCGAGCGGAGGATCCGCGAGCTGGTCTACGCGGGGATGGACGTGGCGCGGCTGAACATGAGCCACGGAGACCACGACGACCACGCCCAGTCCTACCGCTGGGTGCGCGAGGCCTCCGACGCCAGCGGCCACGGGGTCGCGATCCTCGCCGACCTCCAGGGCCCGAAGATCCGGCTCGGCACCTTCGACGACGGCCCGGTGACGCTCCGCCGCGGTCAGCAGTGGACCATCACGACCCGCGACGTGCCGGGCGACGTCGAGACCGCGTCGACGACGTACGCCGGGCTGCCGGGCGACGTCGCCGTCGGTGATCCCATCCTGATCGACGACGGCAAGGTGCGGCTGCGGGTGACCGGGGTCCAGGACACCGACGTCGTCACGGACGTGCTGGTCGGCGGCAGGGTCAGCAACCACAAGGGGATCAACCTGCCCGGGGTCGCGGTGTCCGTGCCGGCCCTGTCGGAGAAGGACATCGAGGACCTCCGGTTCGCGCTGCACCTCGGGGTCGACTTCGTCGCGCTCTCCTTCGTGCGCGACGGCAAGGACGCCGACGACGTCCGCGCGATCATGGACGAGGAGGGCATCCATGTCCCGGTCGTGGCGAAGATCGAGAAGCCGCAGGCCATCGACAACCTCGACGACGTCATCGCCGCCTTCGACGGCTTCATGGTCGCGCGCGGCGACCTCGGGGTCGAGTGTCCGCTCGAGGACGTCCCGTTCCTGCAGAAGCGGGTCGTCGAGCGGGCCCGCCTCAACGCCAAGCCGGTCATCGTGGCGACACAGATGCTCGAGTCGATGATCACCAGTCCGGCTCCGACGCGCGCCGAGGCCAGCGACGTGGCCAACGCGGTGCTCGACGGCGCCGACGCGGTGATGCTCTCGGGCGAGACCAGCGTCGGTGAGCACCCGGTCCACGTGGTGGAGACGATGGCCCGCATCATCACCGCGACCGAGTCGCACGCCCACGAGCGCGCCGAGCTCGGCGGGTTCCAGCAGGTCGAGTGGGACCCGCACACCCGCGGCGGCGTCATCGCCAAGGCGGCCGAGGAGGTCGCCCGCCGGGTCGGGGCCAGGTTCGTGGTGGCCTTCACCCAGAGCGGTGACTCCGCGCGGCGGTTCTCCCGGTTGCGCAGCGAGGTGCCCCTGCTGGCCTTCACCCCCGAGGGGCGGGTGCGCTCCCAGCTGGCCCTCAGCTGGGGCACCGAGACGTTCAAGACCGTGAGCGTCGACCACACCGACGAGATGGTGCGCCAGGTCGACGAGCAGCTGCTCCGGGTCGGACGGGCCGGTGAGGGCGACCTCGTGGTCATCATCGCAGGGAGCCCCCCGGGCATCCCGGGCTCGACCAACGCCCTGCGCATCCACCGGATGGGTGATGCGATCAACGAGATGGCACCCGCCTACCGCCGCCACTGAGACCTGGACGGCGGATGCTGCGTCGGGACCCTGTGGGTCGGCCGGCGGTAGGCGGATGGACCGGGGGTGCTCAGCTCTCCAGGGCGGCGTCGAGGGTGATCTCGACGCCGGTGAGGGCCTTGCTGACGGGGCAGCCGGCCTTGGCCTTCTCCGCCGCGGCGGAGAAGCCGGCCTCGTCGAGGCCGTCGACCTCGCCGCGCACGGTCAGGACGATGCCGGTGAGCTTGAAGCCGCCGTCGGCGGAGTCCGGGCCCAGCGAGACGTCGGCCTTGACGTCGAGCGACTGGGGCGTGCCGCCGGCCTCGGCGATGAACGCCGAGAGCTGCATCGCGTAGCAGGCCGAGTGAGCGGCGGCGATGAGCTCCTCGGGGCTGGTGGTGCCCCCGGCGTCGTCTGCGGCGCGCTTGGGGAAGGACACGTCGTAGGTGCCGACGTGGGAGCTGGACAGCTCGACCTGGCCCGAGCCCTCCTCGAGAGATCCGTTCCAGGCGGTACGAGAGGTGCGAGTCGGCATGTGTGTTCCTTCGGGTCGAGGATGGTGATTTATCTTGTGCACAAGATAACCTAGGCGCGTCCTACGATGAACGCAACTCCCCGACCGGACAGGATCCGTCCCGTGACGCTCGCCCCTGGCCTCGACGGCATGCTCTGCTTCGACCTCTACGCCGCCTCGCGTGCGATGACCGCGGTCTACCGGCCCCTGCTCGCCGAGCGGGACCTCACCTACCCGCAGTTCCTGGTGCTCACCGCTCTGTGGGAGCGCGACGACGTCGCCATCAAGGACCTCGCGGTGGCCCTGAGCCTCGACCACGGCACCCTGACCCCGCTGCTGCGTCGCCTGGAGGTGCGCGGCCTGCTGCGACGGGTGCGCTCTGGAGGCGACGCCCGGTCCGTGCGCATCGCTCTGACCGAGCAGGGGGACGCCCTGCGAGCGATGGTCGCCGACGTCCGCTGTGCGGTGGTGGCCGCGACGGGCCTGGCCGACGACGAGCTGGCCGCGTTGCAGCGCTCGCTGCGCCAACTCACCAGCTCGCTCGGTGCGCAGGCCTGACGGGTGCCCCGGGTGGGACTCGAACCCACACTGGACGGTGTTTGAGACCGCTTCCTCTGCCGTTGGGATACCGGGGCCGACCGGCGAGAACCCTAGCCCACCGAGGTCCTCGTCCTGGTCGCCGCGGGAGCGGAGCCACCCGCGAGCAGCACTGGTGGGGATAGCCTGCGGCACGTGAGCCAGGACCAGCGCGCCACCGCCCGTCCCACCGCCGCGCACGCCCCACGGCGGGTGGTCATCGCCGAGGACGAGACGCTGATCCGGATGGACCTCGCCGAGATGCTCGCGGAGGAGGGCTACGAGGTCGTCGGCGAGGCCGGTGACGGGCAACGGGCCGTGGAGCTGGCCGAGCAGCTGCACCCGGACCTGGTGATCCTCGACGTCAAGATGCCGGTGCTCGACGGGATCGCGGCCGCCGAACGCATCGCCGGCGCGCGGATCGCCCCGGTCGTCATGCTCACGGCCTTCTCCCAGCGCGACCTCGTCGAGCGGGCCCGCGACGCCGGGGCGATGGCCTACCTGGTCAAGCCCTTCTCGCTCTCCGACCTCGTCCCCGCCATCGAGATGGCGGTCAGCCGCTTCGCCGAGGTCTCCGCGCTGGAGGCCGAGGTCGCCGACCTCACCGACCGGCTCGAGACCCGGACGCTGGTCGACCGGGCCAAGTCGGTGCTCCAGCAGCAGCTCGGTCTGAGTGAGCCGGAGGCGTTCCGATGGATCCAGAAGACGGCGATGGACCTGCGCCTGTCGATGCGGGAGGTGGCCCAGGCCGTCGTCACCCACGGCCCGGACCTGACGGCGTGACTGCCTGAGCGGGCCGGCGGACCCGCGCCACGGCACCGCGACGGGCTCGGGTTGGTCACAGTTCAGACACGTCCGTCGCGCAGGTCGCCACAGGCCTGGATCGGCTCGAGCGGAGCACTACAGTGCTGCCAACGCCTGCTAGTGACCCGTGCGACCGCGCCGGGCGAGCACCAATCAGGAGGTCCCATGACCCGGCCCATCCCACTGCGACGCGCATCTGTCGCCATCCTCGCCGTCGCAGGGCTCGCGCTCAGCGCCTGCGGAGGCAGCGACTCGGAGTCCGCGTCCAGCGGCTCCAGCGACAGCGCGAGCGCCAGCAGCAGTGAGGCAGCCACCTCGGGCACGCAGCTTTACTTCGTCGACGGCAACACCGCCGACTACTCCGCGGACTTCGACCCCGGCACGCTCGAGGGCGTCAAGGCGACCTACCCCGGAGCCGAGCTCGGTGACGAGTTCAAGAACCGGATGCTCAAGATCAACCCCAAGCTGAAGTCGTTCACCTACGGCCCGGAGTCCTACGACGCCACGATCGTCGCGGCACTGGCCGCAGTCGCCGCCAAGACGGACTCCGGTCAGGCCATCGCCTCCCAGATGCAGGCCGTGACGAGCGAGGGCGAGAAGTGCACCGACTTCAAGGCCTGCTCGGACCTGCTCGCGAAGGGCACCGACATCGACTACGACGGGGTCTCGGGACCGATCGACCTGAACTCCACCGGCAGCCCGTCCGCGGCGACCATCGGCATCTTCGAGTACAACGCCGAGAACAACTACGACAACCTCGACTACATCACCGGCGAGATCCCCGACGTCGAGTCGGTCAAGGCCAACCAGAAGGTCAGCGGCAGCATCCCCAAGGGCGACGGCACGCTCACGTTCGGCACGCTGCTGCCCCAGAGCGGCGACCTCTCCTTCCTCGGCCCGCCCGAGATCGCCGGCACGGACCTCGCCGCCGAGGAGATCAACGCCGCCGGCGGGGTCAACGGTCAGGACGTGAAGCAGATCAACGCCGACTCCGGTGACGGCACCCCGCTGATCGCTCCGTCGGAGACCGACAAGCTCCTGCGCGGCGGCGCCGACGTCATCCTCGGTGCGGCGTCGTCCTCGGTGTCGCTCTCGGTCATCGACCGCATCACCGCGGCCGGTGTCGTGGAGATCAGCCCAGCCAACACCTCGACGGCCTTCGACACCTACGCCGACAACGGCCTGTACTTCCGCACGGCGCCCTCGGACGTCCTGCAGGGCCAGGTCATGGCCTCCACCCTCATCGGTGACGGCAAGCAGAACATCGCGATCCTGGCTCGCCAGGACTCCTACGGTGAGGCGCTCGCCAAGAACGTGCGCGACTTCTACACCCAGGCCGGTGGCAACGTGGTCTCCTACCAGACCTACAGCCCCGAGGCCGCCAGCTACACCGCCGAGGTCCAGGCCATCAAGGCCGAGGACCCCGACGCCATCGTGCTGATCGCCTTCGACGAGACGAAGAAGATCGTCCCCGAGCTGATCAAGGCCGGCATCAGCCAGAACAACTGACCGGAGGCTGGGCCCCGCCCAGCACCCGGCACCTGCACCACCACAGCACCAAGCAACCACGGCACCAGGCAACGGCGCAGAGGGCCCCGGGAGCATCGCTCCCGGGGCCCTCTCGCGTCCGCCGAGGTGCCACACTCTGCGAGCCGAGGTGCCGGCCGTTGTCGCGCCGAGGGGTCGGTTTCGGGCTCGCTCGACCCCGCCGACACCCGTGCGACGTACGGCGTCCGGCGAGGGGTCAGGCGTTCTTGGCCAGGGTGCCGAGGTAGAGCTGGATGACCTTCGGGTCGTTCGCGAGCTCGCGACCGGTCGCGGTGTAGGCGTTGCGGCCCTGGTCGAGCACGTAACCGCGGTCGCAGATCTGCAGGCAGCGTGCAGCGTTCTGCTCGACCATGACCACCGAGACCCCCGCCTTGTTGATGAGGCGGGTCTGCACGAAGACCTCGTCCTGCATGGCGGGCGAGAGCCCGGCCGACGGCTCGTCGAGCAGCAGCACGGACGGCTCCATCATGAGGGCCCGGCCCATGGCGACCATCTGACGCTCACCCCCCGAGAGCGACCCGGCCCGCTGGTTGCGGCGCTCACCGAGCGCCGGGAAGATGCCGGTGACGAACTCGAAGCGCTCGCCGAACTTCTTCGGCGCCTGGTAGCACCCCATCTGGAGGTTCTCGGAGATGCTGAGGCTCGGGAAGACGTTCTCGGTCTGGGGGACGAACCCGATGCCCTTGGCGACCAGGGTGTCGGAGCGCTGGTTCGTGATCTCCTCGCCACGCAGCGTGACCGTCCCGGTGTGGATCTTCACCAGTCCGAACAGTGCCTTCAGCAGGGTCGACTTGCCGGCGCCGTTGGGGCCGATGATGCCGACGAGCTCACCCGGCTGGCAGTAGAGGTCCGCCCCGTTGAGGATGTTGACCCCCGGCAGGTAGCCCGCGATCAGGTCGTCGGCGCGCAGCACCGCCCCGTCGGCGGCCCCGAGGTGCTTGGTGCGGGCGGCCTGTGCACGTGACTCGGCAGTGTCGGTGCCACCCGCTCCGGGACCGGAGGTGGGAAGGGGATCGGTGCTCATCAGCGGTTCCTGTCGCGGTCTTCGAGGATCTCGGCCTGGGCCTCGGCCTCGAGGGCGGCCTGGTCGAGCTCGGTGATGTCGGTGTCGTGGTGGGCGCCGAGGTAGGCGTCGATGACGCGCTGGTCGGCCATGATCGAGTCGGGCGGGCCCTCCGCGATGATGCGGCCCTGGGCCATCACGACGACCCAGTCGGAGATGTCGCGCACCATGTCCATGTCGTGCTCGACGAACAGCACGGTCATGCCCTCCTCGCGCAACGACTTCACGTGACCCAGCAGCGACTGCTTGAGGGCGGGGTTGACCCCGGCCATGGGCTCGTCCAGCATGACCAGCTCAGGCTCGACCATCAGGGCCCGCGCCATCTCGAGCAGCTTGCGCTGGCCTCCGGACAGCGAGCCGGCGAAGTCGTCCTCCTTGGCGTCGAGCTTGAAGCGGCCCAGGAGCTCGCGCGCGCGCTCGGTGTTGGCCTCCTCCTCCTTGCGCCACAGGAAGGCGAAAGGCCCGGCCCAGAACTTCTCCCCCGTCTGCTTGGTCGCCCCGAGACGCATGTTCTCCAGGACCGTGAGCTTGGAGAGCACCTTGGTCAGCTGGAAGGTGCGCACCATCCCCATCCGGGCGACCTTCGAGGCGGAGACCTTGGCCAGCGACGTGCCGTTGAAGCTGCGGTCCCCGGTGTCGGCCTCGTCGAAACCCGTGAGCAGGTTGAAGAACGTGGTCTTCCCGGCTCCGTTGGGCCCGATCAGCGCGGTGATGACCCCGCGTTGGACCTCGAGGTGCTCCACGTCGACCGCGGTCAGGCCTCCGAACTGACGGAGGATCTTGTCGGCCACGAGGATGGGGTCGGGCTTGGCGACCCCGGGCTCGGTGGCCAGGCCACGCAGGGCGGCTCGCCCGGCGTCGGCCTTGCTCGGCGTGGTCTCGGTGGGCTTGTCCATGTCAGCGGGCATCGAGCGCGATCTCCTTCTTGTCTCCGAAGAGACCCTGGGGTCGGAAGATCATCAGCAGCATCAGCGCGAGCCCGACGAAGGCGAAGCGGATGTTGCCGACCTGGTCCGGGGTCATGAACTGCGGCGGGATGATCGGGTTGGAACCGCTCGAGAGCTCGGTGAGGAGCTGGCCGAGGAAGGACAGCAGCCCCCAGAAGAGCACGGCGCCGACCGCGGGGGACATCACGCGAGCCGCACCACCGAGGATGAGCATGGTGAAGGCGATGAACGTGAAGTCGAGGTTGTAGGAGTCCGGCTGGACGGAGGCGAGACCCTGGGCCCCGACGAAACCGCCCACGGAGCCGATCAGTCCGCCGAGGATCAGGGCCTGCATCTTGTAGCCGTAGACGTTCTTGCCGAGCGAGCGCACGGCGTCCTCGTCCTCGCGGATGCTCTTGAGCACCCGGCCCCACGGTGACTTCATGATCGCCCAGATGAACACCAGGATGAGGGCGACGAGCAACCAGCCGACGGTCATGACCCAGAGGTCGTTGCGGTTGAAGCTGGCGAACGAGCTCATCGACTCGGGATAGGGGTTGAGCCCGCGGAACCCGCCGGTGAAACCGCTGACCCCGTCGCGGGCCTTGAAGTACTCCTTGAAGGTGGTCGAGAAGAAGAGGCGCAGGATCTCGGCGACCGCGATCGTCACGATGGCCAGGTAGTCCGCGCGCAGGCGCAGCGTGGGCAGGCCCATCACCAGCGCGAGCACCACCGAGGCGATCAGCCCCAGCAGCAGGGCGAACACCAGGGGGATCTCGAACGAGGCGATCGCGACACCCATGGCGTACGCCGCGACGGCGGCGAACGCGGCCTGCCCGAAGTTCAGCAGTCCGGTGTAGCCGAAGTGCACGTTGAGGCCGATGGCGGCCAGGACGAACGAGATCGCGGTGGGCGCGAACGCGTCGTGGAAGGGGCTCGTGAGCAGGTCCATGTCGTCTTTCCCAATCAGCCGATGCGCTCACGACGACCCAGGAGGCCCTGGGGTCTGACCAGCAGGATGAAGATCAGCAGCAGCAGTGCGCCGGCGTTCTTGAGGTCGGCGGGGATCACCAGGGTCGAGAGGTCCAGCAGCACCCCGATGATGAGGCTGCCGAGCAGGGCGCCCCACACGGAGCCGAGCCCGCCGAGGGTGACCGAGGCGAAGAGCAGCAGGAGGACCAGCTGGCCGATCTGGAACGTCACGCCGAGCTGGAAGGCCAGGAACACCCCCGAGAGCGCGGCCAGGCCGCTGCCGATGACCCAGACCAACGAGATCACCCGGTCGACGTCGATGCCGGTCGAGGCGGCGAGGGCCGGATTGTCGGCCACCGCTCGCGTGGCCCGCCCGAGGCGGGTCTTGGACAGCGCCAGGATGACCGCGAGGAGGACGACGATGCTGGTGATCGCGATCACGATGTCGCGGCCGGTGTAGGTGAACAGCCCGCCGGCGCTGAGGCCCGTGGGGGTCAGGTACTCCTGGTAGTTCAGCAGACGGCCCTGGGTGGCGTACTGGTACATGTTGCGCAGGAAGAACTGCAGCCCGATCGTGACGATCATCATCGCGATCAGGCCGGTCCCGCGCTTGCGGAGCGGGCGCCACAACCCCGCGTCCTGAGCCCAGCCCAGCGCCATGCCCGCCAGCGTTGCGAGCACGGCCGCGAGGACGAACGGCACGCCGAAGGAGTTGAACATGTAGGCCATCAGGGCGCCGAAGGTGACCAGCTCGCCGTGGGCGAAGTTGGTCAGGCCCGTCGTGCCGAAGACCATCGAGAGGCCGAGCGAGGCCAGCGCGAGGATGAGGCCGAACAGGAGGCCGGTGTAGATCAGGCCCGGCACCCGGTCGAGCTTCGTCTCGACCTGGCGGTTGTCCGGGCCGATCGCGAACAGGATCGGGAGGCTCTGCCCGGGCAGCAGGGTCAGGGTGCGGGTGTCGTCCTTCTCCCGCAGCTCCACCCCGTCCGGGAGCGTCGCGGTGTCGAGGGTGACGTCGACGGGGCCGCCGTTGCCCGGCACCTCGACCGACCAGGTCCCGTCGTCGGCCGTCGTGGCTGTGTAGTCCTGGCCGTCGCGGGTGGCGACGATGTCGACGCCCGGCACCGGCTCGCCGCCGGCCGCGGTGTTGGTCAGGGTGCCCGAGATGGTGTTGGTCGCGCCGGCGTCACCGCTGGCGTGCGCCGTCGAGGCCAGCGGCCCGAGCGAGGCGAGCAGGACGCCGAGCAGCAGCGTGAGCACCACCCCGGTGCTGATCAGCACGCCCGACGGTGTCGCTGGAGCCGGCTTCGCGGCGGGGTGAAGACCTGGGTGCATGAGGTACCTGTCACGGGGAGTCGGGGCGAGCCCTGGTGGGCCACCAACGTGCGTCGCGGCAGAATAGCCCCCCTGGGTCACGAACGGGTTGCGGCGTTCGCGGACGGCATCGCTCAGCGCAGCGCCGCGACGGCCGTGACCAGCAGCGGAGCCACCAGCAGGGCCGGAAGCAGGTCCACCACCGCGACCTCGCGCAGCCGCAGCAGCCGGAGCGCGACACCGACCAGGACGAGCCCGCCCACTGCCGTGATGGCGGCGAGCTCGGCTGGCGGCAGCACGTCACCGAGGGCGACTCCGAGCAGGGTCAGTCCTCCCTGGACGACGACGATGGTCAACGCGCTCGCAGCCACGCCCCAGCCGAAGGAGGCCGCGAAGGCGATCGCGGCGAAACCGTCGAGCGTCGCCTTCAGGTAGAGCTGCTCGCCACCGTTGCCGAGCCCGTCGTTGAGCGAGCCGAGGATCGTCAACGGGCCGGTGCAGAAGACCAGGGAGGCCACGACGAACCCCTCGACGAACGTGCTCCTGGACTGCGACGAGACGGCCTCGCCCGGATCTGCCCCCAGCCGGCGCTGGAGCCACGACCCGAGCAGCTCGAGGCGTTGCTCGAGGCCCGTCGCGGATCCGACGATCCCGCCGAGCACGAGGGAGGCGAGCACGATGAGCAGCGGCGCGCTGTCACCGACGGCGTCCGCGAGCGCCGGGTCGCCGACGGCGACCGCGGAGCCGGCCGCGATCAGCAGGGTGACGAGCCCGAGGGCGTCGGTGACCAACGACCGTGTCCGTTCGGGCAGCCGGTCCCCGAGCAGACGGCCCAGACCAGCGCCGAGCACCACCGCGACGACGTTGACCGCCGTACCGGTTCCGGGGACCATCTGGGCTCCTCCTCGACGGGCCGCGCTGCCCCCAGGAGTGACGGCGACCGGGTGCGCCGGGGGTCCCGTGAGCGTAGTGTGCGCCGTGGTCGCCAGGGCGTGGCCGTCCGTGGGGGAGGATCGAGGTTGCCGTGAGCCGCTCGTGGGTGACGACGCGTTCGGTCAGTCACGAGGACTCCGCGTTCCTGCACGAGCTGTGGGGTGCCTCGTTACGTCGTGGTGACGCCACCGACCAGCGTGCCGACATCGCACAGATCATCGACACCGCCGTCACCGACCCGCGACAGCACATCGTGGTCGCCGAGCATGACGGCGCACCGGCCGGTGCGACGTACCTGCGACAGACGACGCTGAGCCCGGTCAACCTCGAGCCCGTGCTCCAGGTGCTGCTGCCGACCGTGCTGCCGCAGCTGCAGCGTCACGGCGTCGGTCGCGCGCTGATGGAGGCGGCCCTCGCGTACGCCGGCGAGCGCGGCATCGTCCAGCTCGCGACGGCTGCGCCGGCCGGGTCGCGCGAGGACAACCGCTTCATGGCCCGGCTCGGCTTCAGCGCTCACGCCAGCTACCGCGTGGCCCCGGTCTCGCTGCTGCGGCACCGGGTCGGCATGTCGCGGCCCGGCCCGAGCCGCGTCAGTGGCGGACGACCGCTGACCGGGGTGCTGGCCGCGCGGCGCTCGATGCGCCGTGCGGAGCAGCTCGCACTGGCCGACGTGGCCGATCCGCCGGTCCCTTGACCACGACGGGTGGCCAGCCGGTGCTCAGGCCCGGTCTGCCGCGAGCAGCGCACAGGTGATGCGCGCGGTGCACACGCGGCGGCCGGCGTCGTCGCTGACGACGATCTCGTAGCAGGCCGACGTGCGCCCGAGGTGGATCGGCGTCGCGACGCCGGTGACCGTCCCGGATCGTGCGCCGCGGTGGTGGGTGGCGTTGATGTCGACGCCGACGGCGATCTTGTCCGGGTGGGCGTGCAGCGCGGCACCGATCGACCCGAGCGTCTCGGCGAGCACGACCGAGGCGCCCCCGTGCAGCAGTCCGTAGGGCTGGGTGTTGCCCTCGACGGGCATCGTCGCGACGATCCGCTCGACCGACGCCTCCACGACCTCGATCCCCATCTGCTGGTCCAGCGCCCCGGGTGACAGGTCCGGCTCGTCGGGCTGGTCCGGCTGGTCGGGGCTCGGCTCCGCGTCGGTCATGCGGCTCAGTCTTGCCCATCCTCCCGGCGCCCACTCACCCGCCCGGGCGCTGTCCCCGGTGGCGGATAGAGTCGCGACGTGCCCGCCGTGACGCCCGATCCTGCCGTCCCGATCCGCCCGCGGCTGCTGCTGCTCGACGGCCACTCGCTGGCCTACCGCGCCTTCTTCGCCCTGCCGGTCGACAACTTCTCGACCTCGACCGGCCAGCACACCAACGCCGTCTACGGCTTCACCTCGATGCTGATCAACGTGCTTCGCGACGAGAAGCCCACCCACGTGGGGGTGGCCTTCGACGTCTCGCGCCAGACCTTCCGGATGGCGGAGTACTCCGAGTACAAGGCCAAGCGCAACAAGACCCCGACGGAGTTCTCCAGCCAGCTGCCGCTGATCGAGGAGGTCCTCGACGCGCTGCGCATCCCGTACGTGAAGAAGGACGGCTTCGAGGCCGACGACATCATCGCCACGCTCACGACCCAGGCGCTCGCCGAGGACGACATGGAGGTGCTGATCCTCACCGGCGACCGTGACGCGCTGCAGCTGGTGACCGAGCGGTCCACCGTGCTCTACCCGATGCGCGGGGTCTCCGACCTGGCGCGGATGACGCCGGCCGCCGTCGAGGAGAAGTACGGCGTGCGTCCCGAGCGCTACCCCGAGCTCGCCGCCATCGTCGGGGAGACCTCCGACAACCTGCCGGGCGTGCCCGGGGTCGGGGTCGGCTACGCCGCGAAGTGGTTGGCGACCTACGACGGCCTCGACAACGTGATCACCCACGCCGACAAGATCACCGGCAAGAAGGGCGAGTCGCTGCGCGAGCACCTCGACGACGTGCTGCGCAACCGGCGCCTGAACGCGCTCGTGCGCGACCTCGACCTCACCGCGGCACCGGCGGACCTGGCGCTGAGGCCCTGGGACCGCCAGGAGGTGCACACGCTCTTCGACGGCCTGGAGTTCCGGGTGCTGCGCGATCGGCTCTTCGAGACCCTCGAGTCGCAGGAGGACGTCGACGGCAGCGGGTTCGACCTCGACGGCACGGTCCTGGGGGAGGGCGAGGTCGCGGCCTGGCTCGCGGACCTGCCTGCGGGCACGGTGGGCCTGCACGTGCGAGGGGCCTGGGGCGCCGGCACCGGCCGCGTCGACGGCCTGGCGCTGGCCAGCGGCACCGGCCGGGCGGCGTACGTCGACACGGCGGCGCTCACCCCCGACGACGACGCCGCGCTCGCGGGTTGGCTCGGCGACCCCGACCACGCCAAGGTCCTCCACGACGCCAAGGGCCCCGGGCTGGCTCTCGAGGCCCAGGGATGGACCCTGCGCGGGGTGCTCAGCGACACCGCGCTGGCGGCGTACCTGGTGCGGCCCGACCAGCGCTCCTACGACCTCGCCGACCTGACCGTGCGCTACCTGCGCCGCGAGCTGAAGGGTGAGAGCCCCGAGGACCAGGGCCTGCTCTTCGACGAGGACACCGAGGTCGCCCAGAGCGCGATGCTCCGTGCCCGCGCCGTGCTCGACCTGGCCGAGGTGCTCGACGAGTCGGTCGAGGAGCACGGCGGGACCCGGCTGCTCGCGTCGGTCGAGCTGCCGCTGGTCGACCTGCTCTCCACCATGGAGCGCACCGGGGTCGCCGTCGACATCGAGCACCTCGAGGGCCTCGAGCGCCACTTCGCCGGAGAGGTCTCACGGGCCGCCGAGGACGCCTTCTCGGTCATCGGCAAGGAGATCAACCTCGGCTCGCCCAAGCAGCTCCAGGCGGTGCTCTTCGACGAGCTCGCGATGCCCAAGACCAAGCGCACGAAGACCGGTTACACGACCGACGCCGATGCGTTGCAGCAGCTCTACGTCAAGACCGAGCACCCGTTCCTGACCCACCTGCTGCGCCACCGTGACGTGATCCGCCTGCAGCAGACGATCGTGGGCCTGCTCAGGACCGTCGCACCCGACGGCCGCATCCACACGACGTTCAACCAGACCATCGCGGCCACCGGGCGCCTGTCGAGCACCGACCCCAACCTGCAGAACATCCCGATCCGCACCGAGGAGGGTCGCCGCATCCGCGAGGGGTTCGTCGTGGGTGCGGGCTACGAGTCGCTGATGACGGCCGACTACAGCCAGATCGAGATGCGGATCATGGCCGACCTCTCCGAGGACGCACTGCTGATCGAGGCGTTCCGCTCCGGTCGCGACTTCCACTCGATCACCGCGGCTCGGGTCTTCGACGTCGAGGCCGACTCGGTCAGCGTCGAGATGCGCGCCAAGATCAAGGCGATGAACTACGGCCTGGCCTACGGTCTCTCGGCGTACGGGCTGTCGCAGCAGCTGGCCATCGAGGCTGCGGAGGCGCGCGAGCTGATGGACGAGTACTTCGAGACCTTCGGCGGGATCCGCGACTACCTCGGCGGGGTCGTCGAGGAGGCTCGCCGCACGGGGTTCACCGAGACCATCTGGGGTCGTCGGCGCTACCTGCCGGACCTCACGAGCGACAACCGCCAGCGCCGCGAGATGGCCGAGCGGATGGCGCTCAACGCGCCCATCCAGGGATCGGCCGCTGACCTGATCAAGATGGCGATGCTGCGCGTCGACGCGGCGATGGCCGAGACCGGTCTGTCGTCTCGGATGCTGCTGCAGGTCCACGACGAGCTCGTCTTCGAGGTCGCGCCCGGCGAGGCCGAGGCCCTCGAGGCGCTCGTACGCCGCGAGATGGGCGGCGCCGCGGAGCTCACGGTCCCGTTGGACGTCTCCGTCGGCACCGGTCGCAGCTGGCACGAGGCTGCGCACTAGCGGCTCGACAGGTGGGTCGCTCGGTGGGTCACCAGGAGTCGCGCGGCACGTCCGCCGCGTCCGAGGTCGGCGATCGCCCATTCGGCCCACCTCGGGGCTCGGGGCTCAGGGCTCGGGGCGGGTCGATGCCCCGACCGGTTCGGTTGCGTCGAGGGCGGCCTCGCCGGTGTCGTCCCTCATCGTCCACAGGCTCAGGCCGAGCAGGACGACGAGCAGGGTGGCGTCCACGGCCGTCACGACCAGCAGAAGACCGCCCACGGTGTCCTGGGTCAGCGCCAGGCCCACGAGCACGACCACGCCGCTCCACGTGATCCAGACCGAGCTGGTGCCGCGGCGGGCGAGCACCGAGTAGACGAGGAGCTGCAGCAGCGCGAGCACGGTGCCGAGGACCGCGAAGACCCACAGGCGCGAGCGGACGTCGTCGTACTGCGAACCGCCGATGAAGAACATCGCCAGACCCGGGAGCAGGAGCGTGCCGAGCACGCTGACGGCGCCCAGGGCAGCGCCGGCGCCGAGGCTGCGCAGCAGCGCCCGCCGCCGTTGGGCCAGGGTCGACATCGACGGGAACGCGACCACGACGACGAACTGGGGCAGGAACAGCACGGCCTTGGTCAAGATCAGTCCGCCCGCGTAGAGGCCGGCGTCCTGCCTGGGCAGCACGAACCGGGCGATGACGATGTCGACGTTGGAGAGCACGAAGAAGGCGAGGAGCGCCACCGAGCTGGCCACGGCCTCGCGGCTGACCGGACGTCGCTCGTTCTCGGCGTCGTTGGTGCCGGCGTCGCGGGGCCGGCGCAGCACCCACCAGCCGACGACGACGGGGGCGAACATCGCCAGGGCCACCCCGGCCATCGCCGCGCCCTCGGTGGGGCGGAGCAGGATCGCCGCCGTCCCGACCGCGAGCCGCGGGACGCCGAGAGCGAGGTAGACCAGCGACAGTGCCGTCCAGCGTCGCTCACCCTGGAGGATGCCGGCCTGACCGCCCATGACCGTCAGCGGCACGGCACCCACCGCCAGCAGGAGCGCCGGCAGGATGCTGTCGAGGCGGAGCACCTGCCAGACCAGCGGCGAGAGCACGAGCAGCAGGCCGCCGGTGAGCCAGGCGGCCCGCCAGGTGACGCCGAGGATCACGTCCTCGATCTGGGCGACGTTGTCGGGGCTGGCCGCGATCCGGCGCGCCGCCGTGGCCTGGAGCCCGAGCTGGACCACCGCGGCGACGAGGAAGAGGGCCATCAGCGCCGAGACGCCGCCGTACTGCTGGGGGCCGAGGATGCGCGCGGCGATCATCTGGAAGCCGTAGGTCGCGACGTTCATGAAGACGATCGAGACCGCGATGACCCCGCTGCCCCGCAGGAGATCGCGGGCTCGGGCGCCTTGGACCCGCCACGGGCGAGACGAGGTCGGATCGGTCTTCGGCACGACCGCGAGGCTAGGTGATCGGACCCAATCGGCTCACCTCTCGGCTCAGGCTGTCCGGTGGTGACGGTCGTCAGGTCCCGATGGTCGCGACGAAGATCGCGGTGCCGGGCGTCAGCCGTCCGCGCAGGCGCGACCAGCCGCCCCACACCCGGTCGTGGCCCTCGGGCCACTCGGGCTCCACGAGGTCGACCAGCCGGAACCCGGTCGCGCTCAGCAGCCGTACCCAGTCGCCCAGCGTCCGGTGGTGCTCGACGTAGGCGACCTCGTCGGTGTCGGGGTCGACCTCGACGTAGGGCGTGCGGTCCCAGTACGACGTGGCCGCGGTCAGGCCGGGCCGGCCGGGGTCGTCGGGGAACATCCAGCGGGTCGGATGGGTGATGGAGAAGGCCAGGCGACCGCCCGGGCGCAGCACCCGTGCGGCCTCGGCGAGGGCGCGGTCGAGCTCGGCGACGAACTGGAGCGCCCCGAAGGAGCAGAACACGACGTCGAAGCTCGCGTCGTCGAACGGCAGGTCGGTCGCCGTGCCGAGCACCGAGGGCACGACCACGCCCGTGGCCTCGTCCAGGCGTCGCGAGTGCTGGAGCTGACGCATCGACAGATCCAGCCCGACCGCGCGGCCACCCTGGCCGCGGACCCACCGCGAGCACTGGCCGGCACCGGACCCGACCTCGAGCACGTCGCGGTCGGCGACCGGGCCGAGCACGTGCGCCTCCTCCTCGCGCAGGCCCTCGGGGCCCCACACGAAACCGGCGTCGCCGAGGAACTCCCCGTGGGTGGCCTGGTACTCGTCGGCGTAACGGTCCCAGTCCGGCCCGTTGGCGCGCCGCGACTCCGCCTCGTCGACGCTGCGCCGCTCGACCCGCACCGGCGGCGGTGGCGGGAAGGCCGAGTGGTCCACGGGCCGGACCCTACGCGCGAGGCACGACGGGCCGAGCCGGCCGCCCCGCCTGCGTGCGGGGGCCGACCTGGTCGAGGGTGCGGCGCGCCGGGCCGGGTCGTCGACGCCGCTCGGGTCCTCAGCCTGCGCTGGAGCCGTTCGCCCTGCGGCCTCGCAGCGGCAGCCGACCAGCGAGGTCGCCGAGCGGTCCGACCGCGCGGCCGAGCCCGTCGGCCGCTGACTCCAGCGACGGGATCAGTCGGGCGAGCTCGACCAGGCGGGGCTGGATCTGCTCGAGGGTCTGCCCGAGCGCGACGAGCTGGTCGAGGGTGCCACCCTCGGCCACGAGCTTCTCCACGAAGCCGTCGCGCATCAGCACCTGCTCGAGCAGGCCGTCCGCCGCCACGAGGCGCTCGAGGACCCCGTTGCTGGCGGTCAGCCGGTCGATGGTGCCGTCGCGCTCCAGCAGCCGCTCCAGGATCCCGTCCCTCTCGCTGATGCGCTCCAGCGGTCCACCCGGCGCCAACAGGTGCTCCAGCGACCCGCCCTCGGCCAGCAGCCGGTTCAACGGGCCGTCGTCGGCGAGCAGGGCGAGCACCGCGCCGTCGTCGGCGAGCAGGTGGTCCAGCGCCCCGCCGGGGGCCAGGAAGCGGCCCAGCGGGCGGTCGGGTGCGATCAGCTCGTTCAGGGTGTGGGCGAGCCGGGCCGGGCCCTCCCGGTCCGAGAGCAGCTCGACGAGCTGCTCGGCGTAGCCGTCCTCACCGATCAGGCGCAGCACGAGGTCGGCGTACCCGCCTGGTCGCCGGATCGGGCCGTCCGGCGCGGCGAGCACGCCCACCGCGAGCGTCGCCTGGGTCGCGGCCCGCACCAGGCGGAGCGGCATCGCGGCGACGAGCCCGACCTGCTGCCGGCTCGGAGCGATCCGGGGCACGGCCGCGCGGGACCACGGGACGGAGAGAGCCATGGGCAGACGTTAACCGGCCGGTGTCCCCGCGACCGACGGGCCGCCGCGACGGCCCTGGTCGCCGCGTCAGCCCGCGCGGCTCGGTGCGACGCGCGGGTTGGACGGCGTCGGAGCCCCG
>CAVXDJ010000007.1:0-83522 GCA_963760555.1 uncultured Actinomycetota bacterium
CGGGTCGCGACACGGTCGCCAGGGCTGAGCTGCTCGCCAGCAGACGTCGTCAGGGTCGACGTCTCCCCCGGATCTTCAGCGCCCTTGCTAGTGCGGCGTTCGTCGCGGATGGCGGCGTTGAGCAGGTTAACCTGTTCGCGCGTGTCGGCGATGAGCAAGGGGGCGGCCCGTGGGCCATCGACAGCCGCTGCGGCTACAGCGGCGAGCCGCTCGACGTCGGTCGCATGGACGACGATCTCACCGCGCACCAGGAGCGTGTCGAAGACATCGCCGCTGCGTTCGCCGGCGCGCATCTGAAGCGTGAGGTCGGCGTAGACGTGATCGACGAAGCGGTGGACGGTGTCGAGCTCGACGCGTGTCTGGTCCGGCGCCCAGCGGATGGCAAGGTCAAAGGCGCCGCCGCGGCCCACGGCGGGCAGCTGGTGGCGGTCACCGACGAGCGCGACGCGGGCGCCGGAGTCGTCGGCGACGGTGAGCAGCGCACGCATGACGTCCTGGTCGAGCATGCCGGCCTCGTCGACGAGCAGGACGTCGCCGGGCAGCAGCCGTGCGAGTGGGCTCGACCTTGCGTGGCCGTCGGGGTCGTCCGGGTCGACGCGGTGCCAGCGGCCGTCGTCGTCCCACCGGAATCCGTGCTGGTGCACGAGCCACGCGGCCGAGAACGCATCACAGCCGACCTGCTCCCCCGCGACCTGCGCGGCCTTGAGGGTCGGAGTGACCACGACCAGTCGATGCCCGTCGCTGTCGAGTCTCTCGCTGACGGCCGCGAGGGTGGTGGTCTTGCCGGTGCCGGCCGCGCCCTCGACGACGACCAGGCGAGCAGTACCGAGGAGCGCACCGACCACGTCTCGCTGGCCCTGGTCGAGCTGACGGCGCCCGATAACCGCGCCGACCCTGGCCGGCGCCCCCGGGTGTTCGGCTCGCGCGACGAGGCGGGCCACGATGGCGGACTCGACGGCGAGGACCTCACGCGAGGTGAGCGCCCGGACGTGGCCGGGCACGTCGTCGCGGCGCAGGAGCGGGCTCGAAGCGGCAACAGCACGAGCGGTGAGGTCCTCGGTCAGCTCGCGGCGTACGCCGCCCTCTGCGATCAAACCGACGTCGGAGACGATCTGCTCGCACTCGCCGCGCAGGTCGGCGGCATTCCAGCTCGAGCGTCGAGCACCGAGCCGCACCAGCGCGAGCTCGACGACGGCGTCACGATCGAGGCGCGCGATCGGGACCGCAGCCGGGGTCGACACGGTGGGGTCCATCGGTGGCGTCGGTGTGCGGAACCCGAGGTCGTACAGCTCCTCGCGCCACCGCTGAGCGAGGTCGGCGCCGGGCGCCGGCACGACCTTGTCCGGTCGCGCCTCGGCCCAGGCGCGACGGTCCCACGAACGTCGCTGACGCGGTCCCGGCTCCCGGTCAGGATTGGCCGTGCGCCACGCAGCTTCGTACCTGTCGACGTTGCGGTTGATCTGCGCGGCGCGGGCGCTGAACGTGCCGGCGTACGGCGCGAGCTCGGCGATCTCACCGGTCCCCGCGTCGAGCGTGTAGCCGTGCACGGCGAGCGCGCGGCGGAACTCGGGGTCGCAAGCCACGGCGGCGTGGCCGATCCCGTTGATGGCCTCGATGCTGTCGACGACGCCGACTGAGTGCAGCCCGCGCCACGCGCCGCGGGCGAACACCCGCGCGTTGATCTGCAGGTGGAGGTGTCGGTGCGGGTCGCCAGCGCGCGAGGTGTGGTGTCGTACGACGGCGGCCTCGAGTCGCTCGACCGGCACCTGCACCTGTCGACCTCGTGGGCCGACGCGTGTCGTGGCGTGGTCGGCGACCCAGCCGATGATCTCGACAGCGGCGCGTTCCTGGGCGGCGTCGTAGGCGTCGGCGAGCGCGGGATGGATCGCGGCCGCGAGCGACCACGTCTTCGGCCCGTTGACGACGACCTCGACGAACCGGAGACCGTGCTCGTCGGTGCGGAGCCGCCCCTTCGCGGCGCCGGTGGCCACGTCGTAGCCGGCGACCCACCGTTCGTAGCTTTCACCGTCGAGCGTTCCTGCGACTGCAACACCGCCGTCGCCACCCACCGTTGGTGTCGCGACGTAATGGGTGGCCAGTCCGGTGCCCTCGGCCAGGTAGTAGTCGTCGACGCGGGACCGGTCGGCCTCGACGTAGGAGCGCGCGGCGCCAGCAGCGCCGCGGTAGAACTTCACGCCCCCGTGCATGCCGCTCACCGCCTCGTCACTGCTCGTCACTTAGCCTTGAAATGACGCTCGGCCCGTTCCGGGGGGAACGGGCCGACCTGATTGATCTACGGAACTTCGTAGCATGCGTGCCGCTCGTTTGGTATGTGTCAGGACGCCGGACGGGGGCCTGTTCTGCGGCTCGTCACTCGTCGTCACCGAGCTTGCATCGATGGGTCGGATCAGGTGAGATCGGAGTGCTCAGCCTTCGGCTGTCAGGTCGCTGACGGGAGCTCGACGGCGGCTTCGTAGAACGCGTCGGCGAGCGCGATGACGACGCCGTTGATCCCCGGGCCGTCGCTGAAGAAGTAGTCGGCCATGGTGTTGTGGGCGTCCTGGTTGTCGACGACGGCCTCGGTGACGGCAGCCTGGAAGTCCTGGGACTCCATGAACTGCTTCTTCGAGTTCACCCTGGTCTGCTTGACCAGGTCGGGGTAGGCCAGCAGTCGCTGGACGAGGCCGTGGACGAACTCGCGGACCTGGGACTCGGTGAACGACTCGGCGCCGAAGAGGTCGTTCATCTTGTCGATGACGACCTGGAGCGCGACGTACTTCGGCTCCTTCCTGGTGCCGGTGCCGGCGGCGCTGATGCCCTTGAGCTCGCCGTCGCCGGTCAGGGAGATGTCGACCGCGGTGCCCTTGGTGTGCTTGACGCCGACCAGGACGACGTCGGAGAGGTCGACCTCGGCGGCCCAGGAGGACTCGGCGATGACCGTCTCCGAGCAGCCGCAGGTAGATCGAGAGCATCTCCAGGTAGGGGTCGCCGTAGTCGACGATCTGGCTCATGAAGTCGTAGAGCCGCACGTAGGTGGAGACGTCCTTGCGGAACAGGTCGAGGGCGTTGAGGGTGACCTTGTCGTCCTCGTCGATCGCGCGGGCGTAGCGGCGCTGCGAAGTCGTGCTGGGCCGGGCTGATCGCGGCGGAGAGCGCGTTGTTGCCCTTGCGGGTGACCCACAGCTCGGCGACCTTGCGGACCTCGTCCTCGGTGTAGATGCCGGCCTGGGCGAGCTTGGTGGCGAGGTGCGACGACGACGTAGGGGTCGGTCTCGGTCTCCAGGGTGGCGTTCTTGAAGTACGGCTCGAACGACGGCCTTGATGTCCTCGGGCTCGTTGACGAAGTCGATGACGAACGTCTTGCGCTTCTGCTCGCCGCTCGGCGGTGCGGTGGGTGCGGTTGAGCCGCGACAGCGTCTGCACGGCGGTGACGCCGGACAGCCTCTTGTCGACGTACATCGCCGAGAGCAGCGGCTGGTCGAAGCCGGTCTGGAACTTGTTGGCGACCAGCATGATCTTGTAGGTCGTCGCCCTTGAACGCCGCGGCGAGGTCGGCGCCCGCGCCGGGGTTCAGGTTGGCCTCGGTGAACTCGTCGTCCTGGCGGTGCCGGCCCCACTCGACGGCCCACACCTCGTCCTCGGCCATCGTACGCCCCGGAGAACGCGACCAGGGTGCGGTAGTTGTACGAGGCGTCCTGGCCGCGCGCTTGGCGATGTAGGCGTCGATCGCCTTCTTGTACTTCACCGCGGCCTTGCGGGAGTCGGTCACGACCATCGCCTTGGCCTTGCCCTCCAGCAGGTGCGCGACGTTGGCGTGGAAGTGCTCGACGATGATCTGCACCTTCTGGCTGATGTTGGTCGGGTGCAGCTGCACCCACCGCATCAGGCCCTTGCGGGCCGCGGCCTCCTCGACCTCGCCTCGCCACTCGTCGCTCGGCGTTGCCGGCGATCTTCAGCGCGGTCTCGTAGGCCTGGTAGCCCTTGAGCACGTCGAGGATGTAGCCCTCCTCGATCGCCTGCTTCATCGAGTACAGGTGGAACTCGCGCGGCTTGCCGTCGGGTCCCTTGCGGCCGAACAGCTCGAGGGTCTTGTTCTTCGGGGTCGCGGTGAAGGCGAAGTAGGAGATGTTGGGCGACTCGGCGCGCTCGGTCATCTCCGCGGCCAGGATCGTCTCGACGTCGACCTCGCCGCCGTCCTCGATCTCCTTGATCTCCTCGGCGGTCAGGACCTGCTTGAGCTTGCTGGAGATCTGCCCGGACTGCGAGGAGTGCGCCTCGTCGGCGATGACGGCGAACTGCTTGCCCTTCAGCCCGGCGTCGGCGCGGATCTCCTCCAGCGCGTGCGGGAAGGTCTGCACCGTCACCGCGATGATCAGCTCGCCGTTCTTCAACGCCGTCGCCAGCAGGCTGGACTTCGACTTCGCGCCGGCCTTGCGGACGTCCTCGGGGCTGATGGTGGCCACGATCTTGCCGGTGCCGTCGATCTGCCGGATCGCGTCCTGGAGCTGCCCGTCGAGCACGGTGCGGTCGACGACCACGATCACGGAGTCGAAGACCTTCTTGTCGTCGACGTGCAGGCGGGCCAGCCGGTGCGCGGTCCAGGCGATCGTGTTGGTCTTCCCCGACCCGGCCGAGTGCTCGATCAGGTACCGCTGCCCGACGCCCTCCTCGCGTGACCGCGGCCACGATGTCGGTGACCGCCTCCCACTGGTGGAACCGCGGGAACAGCATGCTCGTGCGCCGCACCGAGGTGCCGGTGGCGACGTCCCACTCCTCCTTGGTCTCCACGATGCATCAGCCGGCCGATGATGGTGAGCCAGGCGTCCTTCTCCCAGACCCGCTCCCACAGGTACGCCGTCGCCGACCGGCCGTCCGCGCCGGGCGGGTTGCCCGCGCCGGCGTCGTAGCCGGTGTTGAACGGCAGGAAGTGGGTCTTCTCGCCCTCCAGCCTGGTGGTCATCGCCGCCAGGTCGTTGGAGACCGCGAAGTGCACCAGCGCCCGGTGCCCGAACGACAGCAGCGGCTCCGGCGCGGCCGTTGGTCAGCGGGTTGCGGTCCTTGCGGTACTGCTGGATCGCCTCGTCCAGCGACTGGGTGAAGTGCGTCTTCAGCTCCACCGTCGCCACCGGGAGCCCGTTGACGAAGAAGCACCAGGTCGATGCTGCGCTGGTCGGCGGTGGAGAAGTGCACCTGCCGCATCACCCGCACCCGCATCGCCGCGTAGTGGGCGTTCGTCGTCTCGTTCAGCGTCGTCTCGGGCCGGAACTGCGCCATCTTCAACCGGCCGCCGCCGATGTACTGCACCCCGTTGCGCAGGATGTTCAGCGTGCCGCCGCCGTGCTCGAGCGGCTTGTCCAGCGCCGTGGTCAGCACGTCGAGGAACTTCGCCTGCGACCCGGCCGCCTTCAACGCCTTCTCGTACGCCGCCGGCTGCGTCGCCTCCAGCCAGCGCGAACAGGTCCTCGGGGAACAGCGCCCGCTCCCGGTCGTAGCCGGCGTCCGTTCGGCCGAGTAGAGCCACCCGTGGGCTGCGAGGTGCTCGCAGATCTCGGTCTCGAAGACGACCTCGTTGTGGTCGGCCATCAGAAGGTGATGATCTCGACGTCGGCGCCGAGTGCTCGGGCGAGGTGCTCGATGTCGTCGGGGTCGGAGGTGTGGATCTCGTCGCCGGGCTGCGCGATCAGCACGACGGCGGCGTCGATGACGTCGCTGGTGCGGCTCGCGGCGAGCAGGACACCGGCCTCGCGGCCGAGGTTGGCATCGAGCGGCTACGACCTCCACGAAGTCGAGCGCACGGGCCAGGAGCGCCTGGCGGGGCCCGGCGCCTCGCCAGACCTGACCGATGACTCCGCCGTGCGTCACCGCCACGCGTCCGGCGAGCCACTGCTCCTTGAGGCGAGCCAGCCTGCGCCGGTCACCGGTCTCGATGGCCAGCAGTGCTCCCGCGTCGAGAACGATGGTCACTTCGGGCCGCTCCCCCGGACCACACGCGCGTTGGCTCGATCGTGCTTGCCGGCTTCGGCCATCTCCTGCTCGGTGATGACACCGTGCTCGGCCTCGTACTCGGTGAGGAACTCATCGAACGCGTGCAGCCGCTGCTCGTGCTCGAGCTGGCGACGCAGCGCATCGTTGACCCAGGCGCTCAACGACTCCGCGCGACCGGCCGCAACCGCGGCGCGTCCGGCTGCGAGGAGGTCGGACTCGACGGTGGCGGAGAGCCGCTCGCGGGTGCTCATACGGTGATGGTACGTCGATCCCACGATCGTGGCATCCGACTACGCCACCTCCCGTACGTCGATCTGCCCCGTCACCGCGGCGGTGATCAGCGCCGCCCGACGCTCCCGGGAGAGCTCGATGAACCGCTCGGTCTCCGCGATCAGCGCGTCGATCTTCGCGGTCTGCTCGTCGAGGTACGCCGCGATGCGGCGCTGCTCGTCGAGGTCGGGAGCGGCATCGGCATCTACGAAGTCCGACTGACGTCGACGTTGAGCCGTCGGATGCGTCTCGCCGGTCATCGCTCGAGTCGATCTCAGTGACGCGGTCCGAGCACGAGCCAGCGCGTAGCGCAGGAACCAGCCGTGAACGCTCGGTCCGCGCAATCGAACGTGTCCAGCGCCGACCGGCAACGTGGCAGATCCGACGTGCGCGACCAGGCATGCCCGACGCATGCGTTCCGCGACGAACGACCGATCGCCGACAGCGCGGTGACGACAGCCGTCGCTCCTCGGCATGTTCGCAGTCCTCGGCAGTCGTCCGTATCGCAGGCCGAGAGCGATCCACGCGGACGTTCTGGCCCGTCACGGATGCTGCCACCGGATCAACGGTCGACCGTCGTCAGCGAGCAGTCCGCACGTCACGTGAGGCGCAGTCGACAACATCGATGCGCCGACGGAGCCGAGTCCTGCTTGGGGTCGCGTCCGAACACTGCGTGCGACGATCAGCGCCGCCCGCCGCTCGCGGAGCATCTCGATCAGGCGCTGCTGCTCCTCGATGAGCGTGTCGATGCGGGCGGTCTCGCGGTCGAGGTAGTCGGCGATGGCGCGCTGCTCCGGCCGGCGGAGGCGATACGGAGATCCAGCGCAAGTCGTCCTCGACTGAGGTGCGGCAGTCGATGCACGCCGCTGCGGACGCTCGACGAGCCGGTCGCACGCTGCGCGATCGAGGTACGCGAGGAACCGCGCGTCGACGTCACCGATCGGTCGAAGCGCGTGATCGAGCGCCGCGAACGTCACGGCCGCAGGTCCGCGTCGACGATAGCAGGCGACGGCCGAGTCCTGCCACTGGCCACCATCCGGATCGACGACGACGTCACCGGCTCGCGATCGAGCTTGCTGAGTCGCCGGTCGTCGAGACTGCGGCTCAAGTCGTCACTGTCGACGGCTGTCCGCTCGGTGAATGCACGCCGCGCATGCACTGCACGCGCGTGACGCACTACCGCGTCTGATCTGCAGCCTCGAGCCAGAGCGGCCGGACGCAGTCCACCTGACCAGTCACGCCGCTCGATCCGGCGACTCTGCCGCGAGCCGACTGCTCACTCCTCGACCTCCCGCAGCAGGTCGAGGATCTTGGCGACCTGCTTCTCCAGGTCGGCGTCGATCTCGGCGAGCGGGCGGGGCGGGACGTACTTGTAGAAGTGGCGGGTGAAGGGGATCTCGTAGCCGGTCTTGGTCTTGGCCCAGTCGATCCAGGCGTCGGGGACGTGGGGCTTCACCTCGGTGTCGAAGTAGGCCTGGATGACCTCGATCTTGCCGGCCGCGCCGGCGGTCGAGCCGCCGTAGGTGAAGGGCACGTTCTCGGTGTCGCGCTTCTTCGTGTCCGGCTTGGGCTTGCCCTTGCGGTCGACGACCGGGTTGCCGTCCTCGTCGAGGAGGGGGCGCTCGACGGTGATGGTCCAGTAGCCGAACTCGTCGTTGCGACAGGACCTTGGAGTAGTCGGGGTCGGCGTCGGTGAAGTCGGCGTACAGCCGGACGACCTTGGCGCGGTCGGCGTCGCTGATCTCGCGGCCCTTGGAGCCGAGGTTCTTGCGCATCTTGGTCCAGAACGAGGTGCCGTCGATGAGCTGGACCAGGCCCTTGCGGTCGGGGTGCTTGGTGTTGTCGAGGATCCAGATGTAGGTGGCGATGCCGGTGTTGAAGAACATGTTGGTCGGCAGCGCGACGATGGCCTCGACCAGGTCGTTCTCCAGCAGCCACTGGCGGATGTTGGAGGGGCCGGACCCGGCGCCGCCGTTGAACAGCGGCGAGCCGTTCATGACGATCCCGACCCGGCCGCCGCCGTCCTCGGGCGCCCGCATCTTGTGGGCCAGGTGGAGCAGGAAGAGCATCTGCCCGTCCGAGGTCGCCGGGAGGCCGGGGGCGAACCGGCCGTAGGGGCCGGCCTCGTCGCGCTCCTTGGTGATGGCCTTGGCGTACTGCTTCCAGTCCACGCCGTAGGGCGGGTTGGACATGCAGAAGTCGAACTGGCGGCCCTTGAACGCGTCGTCGGTGAGGGTGTTGCCGAAGGCGATGTTGGTCGCGTCGTGGCCCTTGGCGAGCAGGTCGGACTTGCAGATCGCGTAGGACTGCGGGTTGTACTCCTGGCCGTAGAGGCTGAGCTGCGCGTCGGGGTTCTGCGCGAGCAGGTGCTCCTCGGCCAGGGAGAGCATGCCGCCGGTGCCGGCGGTGGGGTCGTACAGCGTGCGGACGATGCCGGCCTCGGTCAGGTCGGCGTCCTTCTCGGCGAAGAGCAGGTCGACCAGCAGCCTGATCGCGTCGCGCGGCGTGTAGTGGTCACCGGAGGTCTCGTTCGCGGCCTCGTTGAACTTGCGGATGATGTACTCGAACGCGTCGCCCATGTCGGAGTTGGACACCACGTCCGGGTGCAGGTCGACGGCCCCGAAGGCCTTGACGACCTCGCGCAGGAGCCCCGCCTTCTCCAGGGCGAGGATCTCCTTCTTGAAGTCGAAGTACTCGAACACGTCGACGTCGGCGGAGAACCGGTCGACGTAGTCGGTGAGGTTGTCCGCCAGCCCGTCGGCGTCGGCCAGCAGGTTGGCGAAGGAGTAGTTCGAGGTGTTGTAGAACGGCCGGCCGGTGGCCTTCTTGACCTCGACCTTGAGCCGGTTCGGGTTGTCGTACTTCGCGGCCAGCTCGCGGACCGTCGTCGCGGTCGGGCTCGAGGATGCAGTCGAGGCGGCGCAGGATCGTGAGCGGGAGGATCACGTTGCCGTACTGGTTGGGGCGGTAGGGGCCCCGAAGCTGGTCGGCGATCGACCAGATGAAACTACCGAGCGTGCTCACAAGAGTCCTTTCGGGATCGATTCTGTCCGACGAGGATAGAAGAGCCCGATTGGGTCGAGGAGGCCTGCACGATGCTCATGCTTGCCTGCGTCCGGTGAGGACGTCCATGACATCGGGTGCGTAGAACCGCCGCTTGTAGGCGTGCGCATCGACGACGTCGAGGACGTCGATCGCCCTCAGCTGCGACACCAGCTCGTTGGCTCGGGGGTAGGACACCCCGACGGCCTCAGCGGCCTGGCGGACCGTGAACGATGGCCGAGCGAGCGCGAGGTCGACCAGCGCGACGGCGGTGTCGGCGCGAAGCTTGGATCGACGTACGCGTTCGCGCAGGTCCTCCTGGACGGCGCGCAGCGCGAGCATCTGGTGACGCGTGTCGTCGGCCGACGCAGCGAGTCCGGTCGCGAAGAACCGGACGTAGTCGTCCCAGGCCCCCGTCGTGCTGACGGCAAGGAGGTGGTCGTAGTAGTCGCTGCGTCTGGCCTCGAACCACGGCGAGATGGTGAGGGTCGGATCCACGAGCACCCGCTGCTTGACCAGGTGGAGCACGATCAGCAGTCTTCCCAGCCTGCCGTTGCCGTCGCGGTAGGGGTGCAGCGCCTCGAACTGGTAGTGCGCCATGGCGATGGCGACGACCGGGTCGATCTCAGGATGGTGGGTGTCGATCCAGGAGGCCAGCCGGTTGAGGCCATCCTCGAGATCGGAACCGGGTGGTGCGGGCACGAAGCGCGCGGTCTCGATCGCCGACATGGCGGTGGTGACGCCGTCTCGGACGCCGATCACGACCTGGGTGTCGCGCACCCGTCCGCTCACGGCCTCCAGCGGGGTGCCGCGCATGAGGAGACCTTGCAGGTCGTCGAGGAAGCCACTGGTGATCGGGCGCCCTTCGGCGAGCCACGCCGATCCGTGCTCGGCCATCCGGACGTAGTTGAGGATCTCGGTGAGGTCGGCGCTGCCGGGTGAGTCCTCGTCAGCCCCGAGCACGGCGGCCAGCGGCGCGTAGGTGCCTTCGAGTGCGCTGGTGCTCTGGGCCTCGCGGCGCCAGGCGGGCTGCCGGAAGAGTGTGGCGTCGGGGAGCAGGTGGGCCGTGCTGTCGAGCGCGGCGAGCGAGGCGCGCGCCTCGGCCACGGCGCGGTAGGTCGGCGGCGTCAGCTCGGGGCCATTCTCGCCGAGCGGTCGGGGGACGAACGCGGCGTGGGTCCAGGCTCCGCGCCGGTCGGCGCCGCTGATGGACAGCAGCGTCCCGGGCGACTCGTTCCCGAACATGGTGAGGTCCACCATGCAAGTCTAAGCGCCGTTTCCTTTCATTGTTCGCAGACAATGACGGCCAGCCAGGAGTGGGTCACACGGTGGTCGGTCTCTCCTCATCCGCCGTCAGGTGGAGGCGACGCAGCGGGGCCACACGAGCGACACCTCGCAAGTCGCTCGGCGGCCGTGGGCGCAGAGTGCCAAGATGGCGACATGGCCGCATCCCTGCTCGACCGCGCGATCTACTCCTACGCGGACGTAGATCGCCTGGTCGGGTTGCACTCGGGCACCGCGAGGAGATGGCTCGAGGGATACGAGCGGCTCGGCCGCTTCTATGATCCAGTGCTCCGCCCGGAGCCGTCCGGCTCGGATGCCGTGACCTGGGGCGAGATGGTCGAGGCACGGCTCCTGGCCGAGTTCCGTGACCGGAAGGTCCCCGTGCAGCGGATGCGACCGGCAATCGGGAAGCTGCGTGAGGAGTTCGGTCCCTACCCCCTGGCGCATGCCCGTCCGTTCCTCGAGGTGGAGGGCCGCGAGCTGGTCCAGGTCGTGCAGGAACAGGTAGGGCTCGAGCGTGTTCTCCAGCTGGTTGTGGTCAGGGACGGGCAGTACCTCCTCACCGAGGCTGCCGAGCGCTTCCGCTCTGCGGTCGAGTACGACGGGGAGGTGGCCGGACTGCTGCGACCAGATCTGAGGACCCCCGACGTGGTCATGGATCCGCGTCGCGCGTTCGGACAGCCAGCCGTACGCAACGTCCGTACCGAATCGCTGGCAGAGGACTACCGCGCCGGGACCAGCCGCGATGAGCTCACCGACCTCTATGACCTGACGCTGAGTCAGGTTGATGAGGCGATCCGCTTCGAGCTGATCGCTGGTTCGGAGCGCGCGGCCTGACCATGGCTGCGCCGGGCTGGGTCTACTTCACCGACGAGAACAGCCTGGGCCTCGGCAAGCTCCTGCGAAGGAGCGGTCGGGCCGATGTGCTTTATCCCGGACACGAGGAGCTGCCCGACGTGCCGGTCGGCACTCCGGACCTTGAGTGGATGCCGATCCTCGCCGGGCTCGACCTCGTGCTCGTGACCCGTGACCGCCGGATGCGGACTCGGCCGGCCGAGCTACGGGCGTACTGGGAGTTCGGCATCCGATCGGTCTGGATCGGCGCCAAGCAGGACCTGGGGCCGCGAGACCAGCTGGACCTGTTCCTCGCGCACGAAGATCGGCTGCAACGGGAGATCGTCAAACGAGGCCCCGGGCCGTGGGCACTCGCAATGAGCCCGTCGGGTGTCCGGCCGCTCAATCTCCGGGAGCCCTGAGATGCAGACAGGAGCGGCCACAACTGGCCGCTCCTTGTTCCCCGAATGTTCCCCATCTCAGATTCGGTTTCAGAAAACCGCCTCTGACCTGCGGAAACGGGGTGGGCGATACTGGGTTCGAACCAGTGACCTCTTCGGTGTGAACGAAGCGCGCTACCACTGCGCCAATCGCCCCAGCACGGAGACTCGCTCCGCGGTCGCAGACTCTAACCCATCAGGGGGCTCCGCATCACACCGGCAGCAGCAGCTCGGGCTCGCGCTCGCGCCAGACCCGCGCCGCCTCGGCGGTGACCGGCCCAGGGGCCATCAGGTCGACGTCGTCCCAGCGGCTCACGGCCTGCACGTCGCGGGTGGTGGAGACGAGGAAGACCTCGCTGGCCTCGCGCACGACGTTCAACGGCTCGTCCACCTCACGGGCGCCGACCCAGTCCAGCACGAGACGGCGGGTGACGCCGGCCAAGCACCCGCTGGCCAGCGTGGGCGTCCGCAGCTCGCCGGCGACGACGTAGAAGACGTTGGTGCCGGTCCCCTCGCACAGATGACCCTGGGTGTTGGCGAAGACCGCCTCGCTCGCGCCGCGCCGCTGGGCATCGGCGAGCGCGATCACGTTCTCGGCGTACGACGTCGTCTTGAGCCCGGCGGTCGCGCCGCGCTCATTGCGGGGCCAGGCCACGGTGGCGACGGTCGTGCTGTCCGGGGAGGGCTCCATCCCCACGGCCACGACGATCAGCCGCGGGGTGCCGGTGACGCGCCCGGAACCGGGCGGCGCACTGCCGGCCGTCATCGTGATCCGCAGGCGGCCGAGGGCGAGGGGGTCCGCGGCCAGCACCGCCTTGATGCCGGTGCGGACGGCCCCGAGGTCGGGGATGCCAAGACCGAGACCCTCGGCACTGCGCACCAGCCGATCGAGGTGCAGGTCGAGCGCGAACGGGGTGTTGTCGACGACCTTCACCGCCTCGAACACCCCGTCGCCCACGGTCAGCCCGTGATCCAGCACCGGCACGGCGGGCGCCTCGGGGTCGGCGAGCAGGTCACCATCGATCCAGGTCTGCATGACGCCACTCTAGGAAGCCGCTCCCCCGCACGACATGGCTTACGCCGTCCGGCGCGCCGCGCCGACCCGGGCCCGGGTTTTGCGCCCCCCGACCCATCGGCTAATGTTTCGACCGCACCGCAGGTCACAAGCCTGCGTCGCAGGCGGACGTAGCTCAGTTGGTAGAGCGCAACCTTGCCAAGGTTGAGGTCGCGAGTTCGAGCCTCGTCGTCCGCTCGGAGAGGTCTCTCACGCTTTGGCCTCCATGGTGGGTTGGCCGAGAGGCGAGGCAACGGACTGCAAATCCGTGTACACGGGTTCAAATCCCGTACCCACCTCGACAACAACTCCACACCCGGGCGATTGGCGCAGCGGTAGCGCGCTTCCTTGACACGGAAGAGGTCACTGGTTCAAACCCAGTATCGCCCACCAGTAAGCATGCAGGTCAGGGGCCCTTTCAATTCCGGCGGAGGGCCTCTCTTGCAACATACGTGCAAGAGGGCCATCGACTGGCTCTTACCGTTCAGTGCACCGAAAGTTCGTCGTTGGACTGGGCCACCACACCCTCCATCATGAAACGTGGCGGCACACCGACGCTCAGCATCGCGCTGCGGGGATCTTCCTCGGGGCGGACTCGAGGTCTTCGAGCTTGATCCGGATGGCGCGTTTGCCGCAGCAGTACGCCGGCAGGGTGCCGGCTGCGATCCAGCGTCGGATGGTCTTGACCGAGACCGACATGGCTTCGGCTGCCTCATCGAGGCTGAGGTAGACCGGGATGGAGCGTCGCTCAGCCATCGGAAGGGACTGCTCCCCCTGCAACGTGCTCCTCGGCCTCAACGGCCTTCATGTCGCCGACGCTCATTGCGATCAGGACACCGGAGCATTGACGGGGTCGGTCGAGTCGCCGCCGTCGGTGATGGCCTGCCGCACATGCTTCGTCGTCACGCAAAGCAACGGGCGCGGATCGCGGCATGAGCGGGCGTCTGGCTGCCGAGGGCTCGGGCGCTTCAGGTTCCCTGCGCATCGCGAAGGCGCGACGGTATGTGCTGTCGCAGGAATGCGATCTGGTCTGCAATGACCCGGTCGTAATCGTCGCCGATATAGATGTCGAAGTGCCCGGCGTCGTAGCGGCGGACCTCTCCCTTGGCTGCTCTGGCAGCGTGCCGCAGTGTTGCCGGTGCCGGGGCAACGGTGTCGCGGTCGCAGACGCAGAACAGTGCGGGCTTCGTGAGTTCCTTGGTACGTCGTCCTGGTCTGTCGAACGGCACGGCGAGCCCGATGCGGGCCGGGACTTGGGACCGGTACTCGGCTTCGGTGAGCCCGGAGGCTTCGAGCAGTTCCAACACTCCTTTGGAGACGTCGTCGGCGCTCATCAGTCCGACCTCGCCGGGGCGAGCAGCGACCGGCACCCGCACGGGCTCGCGTCCGGTTGCGGCGGCGAAAAGGTCGCGGACCGCTGTGCCGGTCAGGCGAGCAGCTGCCCTCGGCGGAATCTTTGCTAGCGACGCAAAGCCGTCAGTGAAGGGGCACTGCGAGATAGAAGCCGCGATGGAAGGGTCGTCGGCGGCGGTGACGATGGCATGTCCACCACCGAACGAGGTGCCCCACGCGACCACAGAGTTCGGGTCGACCTCGGGCAAGGTACGAGCGAACGCCACCGCTGACCGCCAGTCCTTCCGTTGCCGAGGGATGCTCAGCAATTCCCTCGGCTCGCCCCCGCTCTGCCCGAAGTGGCGATAGTCGAAGACCAAACAGGCGTACCCCTGGGCTTGGAAACGCTCGGCGAACGCGTCGAGACGCATCTCCTTGATGGCGCCCAGACCGTGACCCATCACCAGGACAGGTGCTGGATTATTCTCGGTCGCGCCCTCGGGCACGTACAGCCAGGCGTGGCACTGTTCCGCACCGGACGGGAAGAACACGTCTCGCCGGTCATTCATGGCACTCCTCTTGATTGGTATACAAGAGATGCTGGCATCGCTCTTGAATGCCTGTCAAGATGAGGTGTGCCACGCAACCGCCACAACCAGACCAAGCAAGTCAAGCGCGACGAAATCCTCGCGGCCGCTAGTTCGCTGTTTGTCACTGAGGGCTACGACGGGGCGTCGATGGGAAAGATCGCCGCCGCTGCCGGACTCACGCCGAACACCCTGTATTGGTACTTCGGCGACAAGGACGAACTCTTCGTTGCCGTCGCCGACCTGTACCTCGACCTACTCCTCCAGCAGCACGCAAGTGTCGCCGAACAACCACTGGCCGAGCAGTTCGTGTGGCTCATCAACAACTTGAGACCCGTGCGCCACCTCGTCGCCACCGTGCATTTCCGGGTGGCACGGTCACCGCGCATCGCGGAGTGGCACATAGGCTTCCACAACCACATGGAATCCCTCTTCGAGGAACAGTTGGCCATCGATGTCGCAGGTGCCCAACGTGACGCCGAAGCCGCCGTCATCACCTTCGCTATCGAAGGAGCCATCACCCACGACCTCGACAGTCGCGCGACTGCCGACCTGTGCGACTCCCTCGTGCAACGACTCGCGGCGCTCTAGCACCCGCTAGCCGTACGTCCACTCATCGGCAGATCCGTGCGTTCGTTGGCGAGCGTTTGTAGATCTTTCCGGGCAAGGCAGTAGGGGTCCGCTTCTTCGTTCTCGTCAGGCGGCAAGGTCGACCTCAAGAGCAGCAGTCTGTGCGGGCTCCGCTACAGGCTTACGGCTTCTCCTTGCGCGCACGCGTCTCGATGCGCACGCCGAGGTCGTCCAATTCATCAGCAAGAGCCGAGGCGACCCACACCTGGTTGCGGGTGCGCCTGGTGAGCGGTCGGATCACGCCCGAGCCGTGGAGGCGGTTGATGGCCGCGTACACGCTCGAGGGCGAGCCACCCACCCGCTCGACGGCGTCGTCCGCGGAGAAGACGGGCTGGGCGAGCAGGCTGTCGAGGACCTTCGACGCGGCACTGCCCTTGCGGGGCCTGCCAGCAAACTCACGCCACGTCTCGGGCAGCTTGGCCAAGCGGCCCGCGGTTGTGCGCGACTCCTGCGCGGCGATGCGCGAGGCGCGGGCGAAGGCCTGGACGATCACGGTCGCATCGCCCGCACGGTAGGCGTCGAGGGCGTCGAAGTAGGACTCGCGGCGCGCGACGATCGCCGAGGCCAGCGGCACCACGACACGGTGCGTGGCCCCGCGCCGGCGCAGGATCGTGTTGATCAGAGCGCGACCGATGCGACCGTTGCCGTCGGTGAAGGGGTGGATCGACTCGAACTGCGCGTGCGCCAGGGCCGCCTGCAGCAGCACGCCGATGTCGTTGCAGTTGGCGAACGCCAGCAGGTCGTTCATGTATGCGTCCACCGTGCGCGGGGGAGGGGGCACGTAGGTGGCGTTGCGCGGTGAGTGGTCCGAGCCGTCGATCCAGTTCTGCATCTCACGCGGGCGGCCCGCGTGGGCGCGCTCCTGGAGGTCGTCAGCCATGAGGATTTCGTGGGCGCGGTAGATCTTGGCCAGCTCGATAGCCTCGCCGTCCTGCACCGAGCTGATCAGGTCGCTCAGCGCCGCGGTCGAGGCGACCATCGACACCGCCGAGGTGTTGGAGCGGATGCCGTGCAGCGCCCGTGCGTAGTCGTCCAGCGAGGCCTCGACGTGCTCGATCTTGGAGGAGGCCACGGACTCCGCGCGCAGCAGCAGCGCGGCCAGCGAGGCGAGGTGCTCGCTGTGAGTGTCGTCCAGCGCAGCGATCTCGCGCAGCGCCTCGCCCATCTCGGCACCGATGCCCGAGGGTACGGCGACATTCAGACCAGCGATGTGCGGCGGCAGCCACACCCGGACCTCACGCATCATCCGGTCGTCCTTGGTCCCACTGCGGATGGACTGCTGCCAGGGCTCGAGGAGGCGCTCGTGGGCCGGCACGTCGATGGTGAGCATCGTGGTCTGCCACCTCTTCCTCTTGCTGGTCATGCTGCTAGTGGTGCTGCTGCTCAGGCTGATGCTGGTCACAACGAAGCCACCAAGGGCGGCCACCGATGCGACGCAGCGACGCAGCGACGCGTTAAGTCGGAACAACCCTCTCTAAATTCCGACTTACACACCTTAAGTCGGAATAGCGCCCGGGCTGTTCCGATTTGCACCGTGCGCATCAGGGCGGCAAAGCAGCCCTGGATCAGCCGGCAGGCTGCGCTACGGGCTCGGCGAGAGTGGCGCCGGTGGACGCAGCGAGTGGAATTGCGGATCGGGACGCCGGCTGCGTGGTCTAGCCCTGGTCTGGCCCGAGACCTCCGAGTCCGTGGGTCATCTGGCTGATCATGGCGACATCGGCGCCCGCGGTGAGGGCGTCCCCCTTAGGGGTGGAGCCACGCCGCCTGACCCTCTGGGAACGTTCGCCTGCTCACCACCTCTGACGCCGTCTTGCGAGGAGACCACCATGACCGACAACATCGCCGGCGGCTTGTCCGCCGAGGACCTCGCCGCCGAGAGCGCGACCGCGCTTCCCGACAAGGAGGTCGTGTCGATCCTCGACCTGAACGCGGACCTGGATCTCGCGATCGATGCAGCAGCACCCATCGACTTGGCCGTCGCGGCGAACGCCAACGCCGCCGCTCCGATCGATGCTGCCGTCGGCGCCAACATCCTCTCCGAGGGTTCGACCGCCCAGGCGTTGTCAGACCAGGGCGCGATCATCAACCAGGACATCACGGCCGACGCGACCGCGGACTCCGTGCAGGACAGCACCATCGAGCAGGGCGACACGGCGGCCGCTCCGGAGTCCGTCAGCCCCGACGCCGCCACTGTCGACGGCGGGACGGCCGGGACCGTCGGCGGCGCGACCGACGCGGTCGGTGGCGCGGGCGACCCGGTCGGCGGGGTCACCGACACCGGCGGCGGCGTGACCGACACCGTCGGCGGAACCACCGACCCGGTCGGCGGCGTGACCGACACCGTCGGCGGAACCACCGACCCGGTCGGTGGGGCCACCGACACGGTGGGCGGCGTCACGGACGGCGTGGGTGACGCAGCGGACGGTCTCGGTGGGGCCACGGGTGACGTCGCGAGCGGTCTCGGCGGGATCTCGGACGGCAACCTGTTGAACGTCAACGTCGACCTGGCGGCGGACGCCGACATCACGGCGCCGATCAACGGAGCGGTCGCGGCCAACGCCAACGTCGCAGCCCCGATCGATGCTGCGGTGGCAGCGAACGTCGGATCGATCGACAGCGACGCCGTCGCGGTGGCTCAGCAGGACGCGATCATCAACCAGAGCATCGAGGGCGAAGCGGCGGCCAACGCCGACCAGAGCTCGGACATCTCCCAGGCCGAGCAGCCCGAACCTCAGCCTCAGCCCCAGCCGTGACCGAAGCGACCCTGCCCCCGACCGCCGGTGACAGCGGCGTCGGAGGCGCTTCAGCGTGCCCGCTGCGTGCCGAGGGGGTCACGCTCATCGGTGAGATGCAGGGTTCGGGCTATCGAACACCGCCTGCGCTCGCTCGCCGCGCGGACGGGCAGACCGTGCAGCTCACGCCTCTGCTGTACGCCACCCTGTCGGCGCTCGACGGCGATCGGTCCTACGCCGACGTCGCGTCGGCGGTCTCCGAGGCGACCGGCAAGCCCGTGTCGGAGGACAACGCTCGAGACCTGGTCGACATGCTCCGCCCCATCGGGCTGGCGGTCCTGGAGGACGGCTCCTCGCCGGAGCTCAAGCGCAGCAACCCGCTCCTGGGCCTGCGCTTCAAGGTCGCCGTGACCGACGAGGAGAAGACCCGTCGCCTCACCGCCCCGTTCGCGACTCTCTTCAGCCCGCTGCTCGTCGTACCCGTCGTCGGGGTCTTCGCCTGGATCACCTGGTGGGTGCTGTTCGAGAAGGGCCTCGCCTCCGCAACCCACGAGGCGTTCGCCCGCCCCGGACTGCTGCTCGCGGTCCTGGCCATCACCGTCTTCTCAGCAGGATTCCACGAGTTCGGGCACGCGGCCGCCGCCCGTCGCGGTGGCGCCACCCCCGGGGTGATGGGAGCCGGGCTGTACCTGGTGTGGCCGGCGTTCTACACCGACGTCACCGACTCCTACCGCCTTGGTCGGGTCGGACGACTGCGCACCGACCTCGGGGGCCTGTACTTCAACGCGATCATCGCCGTCGCGACGCTCGGGGTGTGGTGGGTCAGTCGTAACGACGCCGTCTTGTTGCTGGTAGCGACCCAGATCCTGCAGATGCTGCGTCAGCTCCTGCCCTTCGTCAGATTCGACGGCTACCACGTGTTGGCGGACCTCACGGGGGTGCCGGACCTCTTCCAGCGCATCGGACCGATCCTGCGCAGCCTGATCCCGTGGCGACCCGCGCACCCGGAGGCAAGGGCGCTGAAGCCGTGGACCCGAGTCGTCGTCACGGCCTGGGTGCTGACCGTGGTCCCCCTCCTCCTCTTCGTCACCCTGCTGATGGTGCTGACCCTGCCCCGCCTCGTCGGCACCGCCTGGGCGAGCGCCCATGCGCAACAGCAGCAGATGGTCAGCGCGTTCGCCGAAGGTGACCTCGTCGCCGTCCTCGCACGCGGACTCTCGATGGTGGTCGTCCTCCTCCCGATCGCCGCGTCCGCCTACGTCCTCGTCCGGCTGGTCCGTCAGATCGGCGGTGCCGTACGGCGGCGCACCGAGGGCAAGCCGCTGCAGCGCGCCATCGCCGTGGTCACGGCCCTCGCGCTCATCGCCGGCCTGGTCCTGGCGTGGTGGCCCTCGCCGGACCGGTACCGACCGATCCAGGCCTACGAGACCGGCACGCTGACCAGCGTGCTGCCCGTCTCCAGCGTCACCGACGCCGCGGTCGGCAGCGAGGGCGCAGGAACGGTGATGTGGCCGGACGATGTCGACGTCCCCACCCGTGAGAACCCCCAGCTCGCCACGGTGCTCGTGCCCACCGACGGCGCAGGGGCAGCCGACACCGCCGACACCCCCGTCGCCGACACCGCCGTCGAGGCCGAGCCCACCGCGTCCGACCCGACGACCGAGGACCCCACCACGGAGAGCGATCCGGCGCAGGCCGAGGAGCTCGACGGAGCCGAGGCCCCGCCAACGCAGGCCGAGCCCGACACGTGGATCTTCCCGTTCGACGAACCGCTGGCACCCGACGAGGGCGACACGCAGGCCCTGTCGGTCAACACCACCGACGACACCGCCACCTACGCCGTCGCCTTCGCCCTGGTCTGGGCCGACGGGTCCGAACCCGTCGACAACACCAACGAGGCCTACGCCCTGGCCAGCTGCACCAACTGCGCCGCGATCGCCGTGGCCTTCCAGGTCGTGCTGGTGGTCGGCGACGCCGACGTCGCCGTCCCCCAGAACGTCTCGGTCGCCGTCAACTACGAGTGCACGAGCTGCTTGACCTACTCGCTCGCCGTCCAGCTCTTCGCCACCCTGGACGGACCGCTGAGCGAGGGCGCCATCGGGGAGATCGAGGAGCTGTGGCTGCAGATCATGCAGTACGGGACAGGGATCGGCCAGGTGCCTCTCAGCGAGATACAAGCGCAGCTCACGGCCTACGAGGAGCAGATCCTCGACGTGATCGAGCGCGACCAGCCGACGACCGCACAGCCGACGGACACCACGTCGTCACCTGAGCCCAGTGACAGCGGCGCCACGCCCACACCCGAGGACCCCACCGCGTCGACGACGACCGCGACGGAGTCTCCCTCGCCGGCCGCATCCACGTCGTCGTCACCCACGGGGTCACCCACCCAGTCAGCCCCGACCCCGACCCCGACCGCGACGCCGTCACCGACGCCACCACCACCACGAGCACCGCCAGCACGCCGTCCCCCAGCCCCTCCAAGCCGACCCCGACCACCACCTCCTCGGCCAGCCCCACCAGCTCCCCGACGGCGACGCCCTGAGCACGTCGCGGGAGGCCCGCCGTACTTCTCGGTGGTCCACTCCTCAGGCGCAGTCAGCGGGGTGCACGGCGTATGCTGATCTGCATGCACAGCACCAGCGTCCGCATCGACGGCGTCACCCATGAGGAGCTCAAGAGGCTCGCGGCGCGGATGCACGTGACGGTCGGGCAGACCGTGACTCTCGCCGTCCGTGCGCTTCGCCAGGAACGGATGGGAGCCGAGCTCGCCGGACCGCCGGGCGATGACGACACCTCCTGGCTCGATGCTGACCTCGGGTGATGTCGTCCTGGTGGACCTCGGCGTCCCAGCCGGGCACGAGGCCGGCTTCCCACGCCCGGCTGTGGTGGTCACCGCCCAGCGGGTCCTCGACCACGACCCGACGGTCGTCCAGGTCGTCCCGCTGACCTCGACGCTGCGCGGTTACGAAGCCGAGGTGCCGATCGACCCCGACGACACGAACGGACTCGAGCGACGCTCCTCGGCGCAGTGCCAGCACCTCAGATCGGTGTCCCGCGCCCGGATCGCCTCACGGCAGGGCACCATCGGCCCGGCCGATCTCGCGGCCCTGCGAGACACCGTGGCGATCCTGCTCGACCTTCCTCTCTAGGTCACCACCGGCGGCGGCGGCCGCCCACCCCGTACCGTCCTCTCGTGACGCCGACGACCAAGATCCACGTCCCGACCGGCGTGCTCCTGGCGGTCGCGATCGCGGGTGAGGTGGCGGGGACCGCGTCGCTGCGGCTCTCCGAGGGCCTCTCGCACCCGCTCTTCGCCCTCGGCGTGGTCGCCTGCTACGGCAGCAGCATCGCGATCATGGGCCGGATCCTCAATCGCGGGATGGCCATGGGGGTCGCCTACGGCACGCTGACCGGCATGGGCCTGGTCGCGGCCACCGTGCTGAGCATCATCGCCTTCGGCGACCGGCTCTCGGTCGTGCAGGTCGCGGGCATCGCCGTGCTCGCGGCGGGCGCCACCCTCCTGCAGGTCGAGCGTCGATGAGCGCAGGGCTCTGGATCAGCGCCGCCATCATCTTGCAGTGCCTCGGCCTGGCCGGGCTGCGCGCCTCGGACGGCCTGACCCGACCCGCCCTCGCCGTCGTGGCGTACGCCGGGCTCGTCGGCTCGATCCTGCCCGTCGGCCGCGCCATCGAGTCGGGCATGTCGCTGGCCGTGGCGTACTCGCTGTGGACCGGTGCCGGCATCGCCTTCGCCGCGGTCGGCGGGGTCGTGATCTTCGGCGACCGGCTGACCCGCCGACAGGTGCTCGGCCTGGCGCTGCTGCTGGTCGGTCTGGTGGCGGTCGAGGCGGGGTGAGCGAGCCCGCACGCTGATCGGCGTTACGGTCCGTCCATGACCGACTCCGAGACGTCCCAGGACTCCGACCGCTCCGCCCTGCACGCCGACGGCAGGTGCGACGTGGTGGTCGAGATCCCCCGCGGCAGCCGCAACAAGTACGAGGCCACGGAGGACGGCGAGATCTGGTTCGACCGCCGCCTCGGCGGACCGGCCGGCTTCCCCGGTGACTACGGCTACGTCATCGGTGCGACCGGCGAGGACGGCGACGCCCTCGACGCCCTGGTGCTCATCGACGAGGCGACCTTCCCCGGCGTCCACGTGCGCTGCCGCGTCATCGGCTCCTTCCTGCTCCAGGTCGGCGACGTGGAGGAGACCAAGCTGATCGCCGTGCCCGAGGGCGACCACCACGCCGACCACGTCACGGACCTCCTCGAGATGCCCAAGGCCTTCCTCGAGGAGCTCTCCGCCTTCTTCGAGGCCTACCGGATGCTGGAGTCCAAGACCGTCGAGGTCCTCGACCGCCACGGACGTGACCACGCGGTCGCCACCCTGACGTCCTGAACCCCGCCGCGCCGGTCGACCCGACGCGCGTGCGCGAGCACACCCTCAGCCCCGGAGTCGGAGCCCGTCGACCCCCGGCTCTAGCCCCTGCGGTCCACGAGGGCCTAGAGTCCATCTCGATGCAGAACCGGGAAGTCGGTGCAAGTCCGACACGGTCCTCGCCACTGTGACCAGGGAGCTCGAACCCGACCTCGCCACTGAGCCGACACGGCTTGGGAAGGCAGGGCCAGAGCGCTCGACCTGGGAGTCAGGAGACCGCCTGCATCGGTGTGAGCGGCCCGTCCACGAGTGAATGGACACGGCCCTGCCGACGAAGCTGCCCGCGCTCGAGTCGCTCACGCGCCACCCTCCCAGCCGAAGGAGCACACCGTGAGCGACACCCGCACCCTGACCGACCGTCTCGACGACGGGCCCGTGATCTGCGCCGAAGGCTTCCTCTTCGAGCTCGAGAGGCGGGGTTACCTCGCGGCCGGCGAGTTCGTGCCCGAGGTCGCTCTCGAGCACCCCGAGGCACTCCACGCCCTGCACGTCGACTTCCAGCGCGCCGGCTCCGACGTCGTCGAGGCGTTCACCTACAACGGCCACCGCGAGAAGATGCGCGTCATCGGCAAGGAGGACCTCCTCGAGCCGCTGAACCGCGCTGCGCTGCAGATCGCCCGCGAGGTCGCCGACGCACACCCCGGGGACCTGATGGCCGGCAACATCTCCAACACCAACATCTGGGACCCGGCCGACCCCTCGCGGCAGGGCGAGGTGCGTGCGATGTTCGAGGAGATGGTCGGCTGGGCCGTCGACGAGGGCGCCGACCTGATCATCGGCGAGACGTTCTACTACGCCGGGGAGGCCCTCGCCGCCCTCGAGGTGGCGAGGTCGTCCGGGCTGCCCGTGGTCCTCACCCTCGCGCCGATGGCGCTGGAGGAGATGGCCGACGGGGTGGGCATCGTCGAGACCTGCCAGCGCCTCGAGCAGGCCGGGGCCGACGTGGTCGGCATGAACTGCTTCCGCGGACCGGCGACGATGCTGCCGTGGCTGCGTCAGATCCGTGAGGCGGTCTCCTGCCACGTCGCGGCGCTGCCGATCCCCTACCGCACCACGAGCGCCGAGCCGACGTTCTTCAACCTCAGCGACGACCGCGCGACCGTCGCCTCGCCGCACGGCCGGACCTTCCCGACCGCGCTGGACCCGCTCCTGGCCAACCGCTACGAGATCGGTGCGTTCGCCCGCGAGGCGGCCGAGCTCGGGGTCGGCTACCTGGGGTTGTGCTGCGGGGCCTCGCCGATGCTGGTGCGCGAGGTGGCCGAGGCCGTGGGCCGCACCACCGAGGCCAGCCGCTACTCGGAGAACATGCGCAACCACTTCATGTACGGCGACCACGAGCGCCTTCCCGAGCACATCGTGTCGCTGGGAGATCGCGCGTGACGCGTGCCTCCCACCGCCGGCACCACGCGGGGTCGTCCGGCTCCCGCCCGGGCTCGGACCCCCTCGTCGACTTCCTGCACGACCGTCTCACCGAGGATCTCGCGCGGGTCTGGGACCGCGAGGAGGCTCGGACCGACGAGCGCAGTCGGCCGGGCCTGCCCTCGGTGGTCGCCGTCATCGACGAGCTGCTGGTGACGCTGGGGGCGGGGCGACTCCCCACCCGACGCGACCTCCGGGTCCTGCTCCTCGGCTACGGGTCGCACCCCGGTTACGACCCGGCCTGGACCGACCGACTGACCGTCTGACCCGGCCGGGGAGGCTCGGCCGGAAAGGCTCAGAACAGGGTGGCGACCGTGCCGATCATGATGATCGCGAGCAGGACCACCCCGACGGCGAGGACCCAACGGTCACGGCGGTCGGAGCGGACGACGTTCAGCCGCGGCCAGTCGTCGTCGGTCTCGTCCCTCCGGTCGTCCTGCACGTCACCAGCATGGCTCGCGACGGTGGCGACGGCCTCCCCCGCAGATCTGCCGGGACGCGGCAGGCACCTCAGGGGGTGAATCCCACGCTCCGGGTGGGAACCACACTGGACGGGACGACCCCGGGTCCGGTGCCCGGCATGAATCGGGTCGCCTTCTCACCCCCCACCTAGGAGCTCCTCCGTGTCCAAGCGCAACACCCTCATCCGCAGCCTGCACGACCTCGGCCTCGCCACCTGGTTCGGCGGCTCCCTGATGGGCGCCGTCGGTCTCAACGGGGCCACCGCCGACGCACGCGACCCCCAGGAGCGCCTCCGTCTCTCCTCGGAGGGCTGGAAGCGCTGGTCGCCCGTCGCCGCGGCCGCCATCGGCGCCCACGCCGTCGGCGGGGCCGGCCTGATCGCCTCCAACCGGGGGCGCCTCGCGCAGCACGAGGGCAGCCGCGCGAACACCGTCGTCAAGCTCGGCCTGACGATCGCCGCCGCCGGCGTGACCGCCTGGAGCGGTGCGCTCGGTCGCAAGGTCGAGGAGCAGAGCCAGCAGGGCGCCCCGGGAGCGACCGAGCCCTCGTCCTCCGCCTCGAAGGACCTCAAGGCGGCCCAGAAGCAGCTCAAGATCGCGCAGTGGACGATCCCGGCGCTCACCGGCGTCCTGGTCGTGATGGGGGCCCAGCAGGGCGAGCAGCAGCGGCCCGCCCAGCAGCTGGCCGGGCGCCTGCCGATCAAGGCGCTCCAGTCGCTGTGATCGACTGAGCGCCCTGCGCTCGCTCTCTTGTTCGATTCACGATCGCCGCTGTGGACAACGGCTCTCTGAGCGGGATGCGTTGTCGGTGGCTGGTGGTTGACTTCTCACATGGCGACGACCGCACCACCCGCTCCTCCCCGTGGGGGCACCGGACATCCGGTGCCCGCCGGGGTGCGTGCGTTGGGCGTCGGGGTCGGTGAGGTCGCGGGCCGGGCGTTGTTCACGATGGACGCTGCGGCGGCCCGGGAGGCGTTGTGCGAGCTCGCCCGTGTCCGGTCCCGCCTGGATGCGTTGACGCTGGGTGTGGCCGCGCACGCGGACCGGGTCGGGGTCGGTGAGGAGAGCGGGGCCCGGACCACGGGGTCGTGGTGGGCGGTCGCGACGAGGCAGAACCGGCCCACGACCGCGGGGCTGGTCGCGCTGGCCCACGCACTCGAGGACACCTGGACCGTGCTCGGGCGTCGGGCTGTGCTGCCGAGGAGGTGATGGTCGCCCACGCCGCCGAGCACGACCCCGCGACGTTACGCATCCTGGGCCACGCGCTGCTCGAGGCCGTGGCCCCCGACCTCGTCGAGGCCGCCGAGCAGTCCCGGCTCGAGAAGGAGGAGGCCACCGCGAGGGCCTCCACCCGGTTGACGATGTCGAAGGACGGCCACGGCAAGGTCTTCGGACGGTTCACGATCCCCGAGGCCCAGGCCGCCATGCTGAAGAAGGCGCTGTGGGCGCTGGCCTCACCACGTCACCGCGCCGCCGTCGCCGTACCCGGCGCCGGCGCTGAGTCCGGGTCCGGGGTGGCCCGCCCGAGCCCGGAGAAGATGGGCCACGCGTTCTGCGCGCTCATCGAGGCGCTGCCCGCCGACCGGCTCCCGCAGGCCGGCGGCATGGACGCCACCGTGTCGGTGATCTGCGAGCTCGCCACCCTGCAGACCGGCCTCGGGTTCGCACGCCTCGACACCGGCGAGCTGATCAGCGCCTCCGGGGCCCGCCGGTTGGCGTGCAACGCCAAGATCCTGCCGATCGTGATGAACGGACCCTCCCAGGTCCTCGACGTCGCCCGCGCCCAACGCTTCCACACCCGAGGTATGCGCCACGGTGCGAACGTCCGCGACGGCGGCTGCACCACCGAGGGCTGCGACTGGCCGCCCGGGATGTGCGAGATGCACCACGACGAACCCTGGTCCGAGGGCGGGACCACCGACCTCGACCACGCCCGGCTGCTGTGCCCCCACCACCACCACCGCATCCACGACCCGCGCTACACCCACGAGATCACCACGAACAACAAGGTCCGCTTCCACCGACGCACGTAGGCCGTACCCCCGCACCCACTCCGTCGCTCGTTCCCGGCTACCGACGGGCTTCCGACGCGCCTGACTCGGCGGGCGCGTCGGACTCGCCGCGGGACTCCCGCAGGGCCCGACCACGGGCGACGACGACCTCGTGCTTCTCGGCCGCCTTCTCGATGGTGGTGGTGTCGCGGGGAGGCAGCTGCAACGTCTCCTCGGCGACCAGACCGGCCTGCAGCTGGCGGCCGCGCTCGAGCTCGGCGTCGAGCTCGGCGCCGAAGAGGAGCGCGAGGTTGGTCAGCCACAGCCAGAGCAGGAAGACGATGACGCCGGCCAGGGAGCCGTAGGTCTTGTCGTAGCTGCCGACGTTGGCGACGTAGAGACCGAAGGCGGCCGAGACGACGATCCAGGTCAGGATGGCCACCGCGGCACCGACGCTGATCCACCGGAACTTCGGCTGCTGCACGTTCGGGGTGGACCAGTACAGGACGGCCACGATCAGCATCACCACCACCAGCACGACGGGCCACTTCGCGATGCCCCACACCGTCACGAACGTCGAGCCGATCCCGAGCGCGCTCCCGACCGCGTCGGCGGCCGGCCCGGTCAGGACGAGCGCCACGAGGACCGTCGCGGCGAGCAGCACCATGACGAGGGTGACCAGCAGCATCACCGGCCGCAGCTTCCAGATCGGGCGCCCCTCCTCGACCTCGTACATCCGGTTCATCGCCCGCGAGAACGAGCTCACGTAGCCCGAGGCGGACCAGAGCGCCCCGAGCAGGCCCACCACGAGGGCGGCCCCGGCGCCGGGTGAGGTGGCCAGCGAGGTCAGGAACGGCTCCACCGTGGTCGCCACCGACCCGCCCCCGACGTCGCGCAGGATCTGCAGCACGGTGTCGACCGTCGAGGAGGCCTGCCCCACGACGCCGACGAGCGAGAGCAGTGCGATCACCGCGGGGAACAGCGCCAGCACCGCGTAGTAGGTCAGCGACGCGGCGATGTCGGTGCACTGGTCCTTGGAGAACTCCCCCAGCGTCCGGCGCGCCACGTAGCGCCACGACGGCGTCGTCATGTCCTGCGGTGCGTCGGGCTTGCTCGGGTGGTCGGGGTCCGGAGCGTCGACCTCCGCCTCCGCTCGCGACCCGCGGCTCCCCTCCGACGGGTCGGGGGCGGTACGCCGCGCGGAGCGGGATCGTCGGCTCCCCACCAGGTAGCCGACCCCGGCGCCCATCAGGATCCCTCGTGCGTTCATCGGTGTTCCGGCCTCCTGTGCTCCCACGGTGGCCGACAGGTGAGCCGACCCCCGGCAGCCTGTCATCCCTGCGCCGCCGGCGTGCCCCCTGACGGGGTGGTACGCCCCGGGCGGGGCGTCGCGAGAGACTGGCCCTCCCTCCGACGTCAGGTCCCGCGTGCCGACCCCCGTAGCCACCCCTGTCCGCCTCGGCCCCGCAGACCCGCCGGACGGCGGCGGTCCGCCCGGCCTCGCCGAGCTCACCCAGCAGGCCCGCGACCTCGCCGACGCCCCGGTCCCGGAGGTCCTGCGCTGGTGCGTCGAGGTCGGTGACCGGGCGCCGCTGCCGGCCGGTGGGCGCACCCGGCACCGGTGGGAGCTGCTGGCCTCCGTCGCGGCCCAGGACCTCACCGTCGCCCGGGTCCTCGAGCCGCACCTCGACGCCGTGGCGATCCTCGCCGAGGCGGGGCTCGACGCGCCGACGGCGTCGTCGTGGGGGGTGTGGGCGGCCGAGGGACCGCCACCGCGGCTCGAGGCGCGCGAGGTCGGACCCGACCGGTGGTCCTTGAGCGGGCGCAAGCCCTGGTGCTCGCTGGCCGGGTCGGTCAGCCATGCGCTGGTGACCGCGTGGGTCGACGACACGCGACGGGGCCTGTTCGCGCTCGACCTCGGCGCCGACGGCGTCACCGTCGAGGACGGCACGTGGGTGCCCGCCGGGCTGCGCCGCGTCGTCACGACGCCGGTCCTGCTCGACGACGTGCGCGCCGACCCGGTCGGGGCACCCGGGTGGTACCTGGAGCGGGACGGCTTCTGGTGGGGCGGCATCGGTGTGGCCGCGGCCTGGTACGGCGGCGCCGTGGGCCTGGCCCGCCGTCTCGCCGCGGGACTGCGCTCCCGTGAGCCCGACCAGCTCGCGCTGATGCACCTCGGCGAGGTCGACGCGGCCCTGGCGGCCGCCCGCGCCTGCCTCGCCCAGGCCGCCGCCGACGTCGACGAACGGTCCGGCCACGACGACGCCGTCGTGCTCGGCGCCCGGGTGCGTCACGTCGTCGCGACGAGCGTCGAGGTCGTCGGACGCCACGTGGCCCACGCCCTCGGTCCGGGACCGCTCAGCCAGGAGCCCGAGCACGTCGCGCGGGTCGCCGACCTCGCCCTCTACGTCCGCCAGCACCACGGCGAGCGGGACGCCGCGGGCCTCGGCCGGCTGCTGCTCCAAGCCACGGACCCGACCCCGTGGTGAGGTTCACCCACGACGCGCCCGGCACCAGCCCGAGCGCCTGGCGCGACGATCCGCGCTGGGCCGACGTAGCGCCGCTGACCTTGCCGTCCGAGCGCGTCGTGGTGCTCGCGGCCCACCCCGACGACGAGTCCCTCGGCGCCGGCGGCCTGCTGGCGCGTGCCCACCGGCAGGGGCTGCAGGTCGTCGTCGTGTGCGCGACCGACGGCGAGGCCAGCCACCCCCGCTCGCCGACCCACAGCCAGGCGGCCCTGGCCGACGTACGCCGGCGCGAGCTGCGGGAGGCCGTCGACGCGGTGGCCCCCGGCGCGGCGCTGCACCTGCTCGGGCTGCCCGACGGGGCGCTGTCCGAGCACGAGGACGCCGTCGTCACCGCGCTCGTCGACCTCCTCGGCGACGGGGAGCACACCCTGGTCGTCGCCCCGTGGCGCAGCGACGGCCACCCCGACCACGAGGCGGCCGGGCGGGCGGCGTCGACGGCCGCGGCGCGCACCGGTGCGCGTCTCGCGCAGTACCCGGTCTGGGCCTGGCACTGGGGGGACCCTGCGGACGCGCCCTGGGACCGCTGGCGCTCGCTCGAGCTCGACGACGACGAGCGGCGGGCGCGGGCCGCCGCCCAGGCCGCCCACCGCAGCCAGGTCGGACCGCTCTCCGACGAGCCCGGTGACGAGACCCTGCTCGGCGAGGAGCTGCTGCGCCACTTCGCGGGTCCGCGCGAGACCTACGTCCTCGAGCCGGCCGAGGACGGGGCCCTGGACCGCCTGCACGCCGCGTCCCCCGACCCCTGGGGCGTCGACGAGCGGTTCTTCGAGGCCCGCAAGCGCGCCCTGCTCGTCGCCGCGCTCCCCCGGGAGCGGTTCCGCCACGCGGTCGAGGTGGGTGGCTCGACCGGGGCCCTCGCCGAGGCGCTCGCCGAGCGGTGCGACGACCTCGTGGTCCTGGACTCGAGCCGAGCCGCGGTGGCCGCCGCCCGGGCACGCCTCGGCCACCTCTCGCACGTGCGGGTCGAGGAGGCCCTCGTGCCCCGTCAGTGGCCCCCGGCGCCCGAGGGCGGCCTCGACCTCGTCGTGGTCTCCGAGGTCGGCTACTTCCTGAGCCCGGCCGCCCTGCGCGACCTGCTGTCCCGCATCGGCCGCGACCTCGCCGCCGACGGGGTCCTCGTGCTGTGCCACTGGCGGCACGACGTCGTCGGGTGGCCGCTCGACGGGCCCGCGGTGCACGAGGCCGCCGTGGCCGCCGAGGTGCGCCCGGTGCTGGCGCGCTACCGCGACCGCGACGTGGAGCTGCTGGTCCTCGCGGACGAGTCCTGCCTGCCCGAGCCGGGCGCCGCGACGTAGGCGTCCGCGGTGGTTCCCGGCGCGGGCCGCTGCGGCTACGCCGGAGGCGGCACGACCCGGTCGGCCTCGAGCCGGTCGAACAGCGCCCGGAAGCACTGCTCGGTCGAGCGGTAGCCGGTGAACCCGGCAGCCCGGCTGCGGGTCAGGTCGGTGAGGCACTCCAGGTCACGGCCGAGGTCGGCGTCGGTGTGCCACCACGACGCCACCCGGTCGAGGTCGGGCTCGGCGAGCCCCTCGCGCTCGGCGATCGCCGACCACACCGGGCCGGCGTCGGCCATCTGCTCCTCCAGCGGTCGCGGCCGGTCGGCGTACCCCTCGGGCTGGACACCCAGCCGCTCGGCGAGACGGGGCCACAACCACCGCCACCGGAACACGTCGCCGTTGGCGGTGTTGAACGCCGTGTCCGCCGCGGCGGGCGTCGTCGAGGCCCACACCATCTGCTCCGCGAGCAGTCCCGCGTCGGTCATGTCGGTCACCCCGTCCCACTGGGTCTGCGAGCCGGGGAAGACGAAGGGCCGGCCGGTCTCGCGACAGATCGCGGCGTACGCCGCCAGGGTCTGACCCATGTTCATCGCGTTGCCGAGCGCGGCGCCGATGATCGTGTGCGCGCGGTGGACGCTCCAGGTGAAGCCGTCGCGCTGCGCCGCCTCGAACAGCCGGTCCTCCTGCTCGTAGTAGAAGTTGGCGTAGGGCAGACGGTCCTCGTCCTCGTGGAACGGGGTGTCCGGCATCTCCCCCTGGCCGTAGGCCTCGAACGGGCCGAGGTAGTGCTTGAGGCCGGTCAGCAGCGACACGTGCCGCACGCTGCCGCCCCCGGAGAGTGCCGCGAGCACGTCGCGGACCATCGCGCCGTTGACGCGGATGTTCTCCTCCTCGCTGTCCTGACGCGCCCAGGCGGTCAGGAAGACCGTGGTCGGACGGTGCTCGGCGAGCACCGAGCGCAGCTGCTCGGGGTCGGTCAGGTCGGCCTGCAGCGCCGTGACGCCCTCGCGGGCCCGGCCACTGCGCGAGAGCCCGAGGACCTCGACGCCCTGGGCCACGAGAGCATCGGCCACCGCTCCGCCGGCGATGCCGGTCACCCCCACGACCAGGGCCGGCCCGTCCGGGACGGGGCTCGTCCGCGCGCTCACGCCAGCAGCGAGCGGTAGAGGTCGGTGGTCGTCTCGGCGATGGCGTCCCAGCTGAACGACTCCTCCGCGCGCACCCGTCCCGCCCGGCCGTACGCCGCGGCGCGGTCGGGGTCGGCGACGGCGTCGCAGAGCGCGTCGCCGAGGTCGGCGACGTACTGCTCGGGGTCCAGGGGCGTGCCGGTGCCGTCGTCGGCCTGCTCGATCGGGACCAGCCACCCGGTCTCGCCGTGCACGACGACCTCGGGGATCCCGCCGGTGGCCGTGGCCACGACCGCGGTCTCGCAGGCCATCGCCTCGAGGTTGACGATCCCGAGCGGCTCGTAGATCGACGGGCACGCGAAGACCGTCGCAGCGCTCAGCAGCGCGACGACGTCGGGACGCGGCAGCATCTCGTCGATCCACACCACCCCGTCGCGCTCCCCCGCGAGCGAGCGCACCAGACCGGAGACCTCGGCCGAGATCTCGGGGGTGTCGGGGGCTCCGGCGCACAGCACCAGCTGGACCTCCGGCGGCAGGGCCGCGGCGGCGCGCAGGAACAGCGGCAGACCCTTCTGCCGGGTGATCCGCCCGACGAAGATCACGCTGGGCCGGTCGGGGTCGACGCCGAGCTCGCGGACGCGGTCGGGGCTGCTCGTCGGCGACCACGACGTCGTGTCGATCCCGTTGTGCACCACGTGGACCCTGCCCGGGTCGATGGAGGGATAGCTGCGCAGCACGTCGTCGCGCATCGCGGCACTCACCGCGACCACCCCGGCCGCCCCCTCGTAGGCCGTGCGCTCGGCCCAGCTCGACACGGCGTACCCGCCCCCGAGCTGCTCGGCCTTCCACGGGCGCATCGGCTCGAGGCTGTGGGCACTGACCACGTGCGGCACGCCGTGCAGCAGCGAGGCCAGGTGACCGGCCATGTTGGCGTACCAGGTGTGCGAGTGCACCAGGTCGGTCCCCTCGCAGCCACCGACCATCTCGAGGTCCACCCCCAACGTCCTGATCGCGGCGTTGGCCCCGGCGAGGCCGGGCGGGTCGGCGTACCCGGTCGTGCCTGCCTCCTCGCGCGGCGCCCCGAAGCAGTGCACCCGCGCGTCGACGTCGCCGCGCGAGCGCAGCGCCTTCACGAGCTCGTCGACGTGGACGCCGGCGCCCCCGTAGACCTCGGGCGGATACTCACGGGAGACGACGTCGATGCGCATGGGCGCGAACCTACTCGCCCGGGAGCCCGACCACACAGGTCGGATCCGGCCCCTCCCGCAGCAGGCGCAACACCACTAGGTTCATCCCATGAGCTCAGCGCCGACTCGTCGATCCGTCCTGGCCATCGTGCTCGCGGGGGGTGAGGGCAAGCGGCTGATGCCGCTGACCGCGGACCGCGCGAAGCCCGCCGTCCCCTTCGGGGGCATCTACCGGCTGATCGACTTCGCCCTGTCCAACGTCGTGAACTCCGGCTACCTCAAGGTCGTCGTGCTCACGCAGTACAAGTCCCACAGCCTGGACCGCCACATCACCACCACGTGGCGGATGTCGACGCTCCTGGGCAACCACGTCACCCCGGTCCCGGCGCAGCAGCGCGTCGGCAAGCGGTGGTACGCCGGCAGCGCCGACGCGATCTACCAGTCGCTGAACCTGCTCAACGACGAGAAGCCCGACATCGTCGTCGTGGTCGGTGCCGACCACGTCTACCGCATGGACTTCTCCCAGATGGTCGACCAGCACGTCGCCTCCGGCAACGCCTGCACCGTGGCCGCGATCCGCCAACCGATCTCGATGGCCGACCAGTTCGGCGTGATCGACGTCGAGCCCGAGCGGCCCTCGCAGATCCGCGCCTTCCTGGAGAAGCCGACCGACCCCGACGGTCTGCCGGACTCACCGCAGGAGATCCTGGCCTCGATGGGCAACTACGTCTTCGACGCCGAGGCGCTGCGCGAGGCCGTGGTCACGGACGCCGACTCGGAGACCTCCCACGACATGGGCGGCGACATCGTGCCGTGGTTCGTCGAGCGCGGGCTGGCGGGCGTCTACGACTACCAGGACAACTCGGTCCCCGGCGGGACCGAGCGCGACCGCGGCTACTGGCGTGACGTCGGGACGATGCGCTCCTACTACGAGGCCCACATGGACCTCGTGGCGCCGCTGCCGGTCTTCAACCTCTACAACACCGACTGGCCGATCTACACCAGCTACGGTCCGCAGCCGCCGGCCAAGCTGGTCACCGGCGACGGCGGGGCCGCGGTGTCGGTCTACAACTCGATCCTCAGCCCCGGGGCCGTGGTCGCCGGGGGCCGGATCAGCAACTCGGTGCTGGCACCCGGCTGCCGCGTGGAGGCGGGCGCCGAGGTGAGCGACTCGGTGCTGCTGCCCGGGGTGTGCATCGGTGCGGGCGCCGTGGTGCGCCACGCGATCCTCGACAAGAACGTCGTGGTGCCCCCGGGCGCCCAGGTCGGGGTCGACGCCGAGGCCGACCTCGCCCGCGGGTTCGTCGTCGACGACGGCCTGACCGTGCTGGCCAAGGACCAGGTCGTCCCGGCGGAGCCCACCCCGGCCACCGCCGAGCCGGAGCCCGGGACCGAGCCCGGGACCGAGCCCGAGACGGCCGAGGCCGAGGCCGCCTCGCCGGCCACGCTCGAGGCGGGCCCCGCGTGAGCAGCGACCGCGCCGGCACGGTGGCCCGTGCCGAGGACCTCGTCGACGTCCCCGCGCTGGTCACGGCGTACTTCACCGGCCGTCCCGACGCCGACGACCCCGACCAGCAGGTCGTCTTCGGCACCTCGGGCCACCGCGGCTCGAGCCTGCGCACGGCGTTCAACGAGGACCACATCGCCGCGACCACGCAGGCGATCTGCGACTACCGCACCGAGCAGGGCTACGACGGTCCGCTGTTCCTCGGCGCCGACACCCACGCGCTGTCCACGCCCGCCTGGGTCACCGCGGTCGAGGTGCTCGTGGCCAACGACGTGACCGTGCTCGTCGACGACCGTGGCGCCTACACGCCGACCCCGGCGGTCTCGCACGCGATCCTGCGCGCGAACCACGGCAAGGACCTCACGCCGCGTCCCGGGTCGGGGCTGGCGGACGGCATCGTCGTGACGCCGTCGCACAACCCGCCCTCCGACGGCGGCTTCAAGTACAACCCGCCCCACGGCGGGCCGGCCGACTCCGACGCCACGAAGGTCATCGCGGCGCGCGCCAACGACCTCGTCCGCGCCGGCCTGGACGGCGTACGCCGCACCCCGATCGGGCGCGCGCGGGGCGAGACCCACGCCTACGACTTCCTCGGCACCTACGTCGACGACCTGCCCCACGTGCTCGACCTCGACGCCGTGCGCGAGGCCGGGGTGCGCATCGGCGCCGACCCGCTGGGGGGCGCGAGCGTGCACTACTGGGGCGAGATCGCCGAGCGGCACCGCCTCGACCTCAGCGTGGTCAACCCCCTCGTCGATCCCACCTGGCGGTTCATGACGCTGGACTGGGACGGCAAGATCCGGATGGACTGCTCCTCGCCGTCGGCGATGGCCTCGCTCATCGCGCGCAAGGACGACTACGACATCGCGACCGGCAACGACGCCGACTCCGACCGCCACGGGATCGTCACCCCCGACGGCGGCCTGATGAACCCCAACCACTTCCTCGCGGTCGCGATCGGCTACCTCTTCGGTGGAGCCCGGCCCGGCTGGCCGGACTCGGCGCGGATCGGCAAGACCCTCGTCTCCTCGTCGATGATCGACCGGGTCGCCGCGGACCTCGGCAAGCCGCTGGTCGAGACCCCCGTCGGGTTCAAGTGGTTCGTGCCCGGACTGGTCGACGGCTCGTTCGGCTTCGGTGGCGAGGAGTCGGCCGGCGCCTCGTTCCTGCGCCGCGACGGCACCACCTGGACCACCGACAAGGACGGCATCCTCCTGGCCCTGCTGGCCTCGGAGATCCTGGCCACGACCGGGCGCAGCCCGAGCCAGCACTACACCGACCTGGTCGCCCGCCACGGCGAGCCGGCCTACGCCCGCGTCGACGCCCCCGCCGATCGCGAGGCGAAGGCCAAGCTGGCCGCGCTCTCGCCCGACGACGTGAGCGCCACCGAGCTCGCCGGCGAGGAGATCACCGCCAAGCTGACCGAGGCCCCCGGCAACGGGGCGGCCATCGGCGGGCTGAAGGTCACCACGGCGTCGGCCTGGTTCGCCGCCCGCCCGTCCGGCACCGAGGACGTCTACAAGATCTACGCCGAGTCGTTCGCCGGGCCCGACCACCTCGCGCAGGTGCAGGCCGAGGCCCGCGAGGTCGTCTCCGCCGCGCTCGGGGCGTGACGGCCGCGCTGCGGGCCGAGCTCCAGCCCGGGGTCCGCGGCGGCGGCCGACTGATGGGCACCGTCTCCGAGCACCCGTTCGTCGCCCTGGCGGTGGTCGTCGTGCTGGCCGCGCTCGCGCTCTACCTGGCCCGCCGGACCGACTGAGCACCCGTCCCAGGACGGGCTGCCCGGTCACGGTGGTCCAGACCAGGCGAGGTCGCGGTGGAGATCGCGTGCGAGGCGCCCCACGAGTTGCTAGTCTTCTTCCTACCGAGCCGCTGGTGACCCGAGACGCCAGCGGCTCGGTCTTTTCTATCTCCGCCCGCCACCGATGTGGTCGAGGCGTCGAGGTGTGACACGATCTCGTCCGTCGCCCGGGTCTCCCCCAGCTCCGGGTCGACCGGCCAGGTCGTGCTCCCCAGACGAGTGCGACCTGGCCGACATCCCTGGCCGACATTCCTGGCCGACCCCGGAGCGGGCTCAGTCCTCGTCGGAGGCGAACTCCTCGTTGTGCGTGCCGGGGCGTGGCGCCCAGGGCAGCTCGCGGGCGGGGCGTACGACGATCAGCCGGTCGCCGCGGGCGAGCTGGGTCACGGTGGGCTCGAAGTAGCGGTAGACCTTCTCGTCGCGCACCACCGCGATCACCTGGTCGGGCAGCGACTGCGGCTGCGCGCCGACCTCACCGACCAGCAGCTCGCGCTCGGCGACCTCGAGGCCGTCGCCGTAGGTCAGCAGGTCCTCCATCACCGAGCCCAGCGTCGGCGAGAGCGAGGACAGTCCCAGCAGCCGCCCGACGGCGTCGGAGGAGGTGATCACGGAGTTCGCCCCCGACTGGCGGATCAGCGGGGCGTTCTCCTGCTCGGTGACCGAGGCGATGATGTAGGCGTCGGGGTTCTGCTGGCGCACGGTGAGCGCGGCCAGCACGTTGGAGTCGTCGCGTCCGGTCGTGATGATCACCTGGTCGGCCGTCGCGACGCCCGCGCGGCGCAGCACCTCGCGCCGGGTCGCGTCGCCGGTGACCACGGCCAGCCCGTCGGAGTGGGCGTCGGAGAGCGCCACCGCGCTCGGGTCGACGATGACGAAGCTCTCTCGCGCCACCCCGTTGTTGACGAGGGTCTCCACCGCGCTGCGGCCCTTGGTCCCGTAGCCGATGACGACGACGTGGTGGTCCATGTGCTTCCTCCAACGCGAGATCCGGATGGCGTCGCGGCCCTGCGAGGCCAGCACCTCCAGGGTGGTGCCGATCAGCAGCACCAGGAAGGCGATGCGCAGCGGGGTGATGACGAAGGCGTTGATCAGCCGCGCCTGGGGGGTGACCGGCGCGATGTCGCCGTAGCCGGTCGTGCTCAACGTGACGGTGGTGTAGTAGATCGAGTCGATCAGCCCGACGCCGCCCCCCTGGGGGTCGGCGCTGTCGCCGTAGCCCTCCCGGTCGAGGAAGACGATGAGCACGGTGGCCACGAGGATGGCCAGGGCCAGCAGCAGGCGACGGGTGAGCTCCCAGAACGGCGAGCGGGTCCGCTCGGGCAGCGAGACCCGGCCGCGGTTGGTGCTCGGGTCGTGCCGTGGCCGGCCGCCGGCGTCCGCGGGGGGACCCGGTCGGGGCCCGGTCGCGTCACCCGCCCCGGGCGGACGGTCGGGGCGATCCTCCACGCCGTGAATCTAGACCACGCCGAGCTCGTCCACCGCGACCTGGTCCCCCGCCGCGCGTGGGGCGTCGCCCGGACGCCGCCGCCAGCGTCGCGCCCCGAGCTCGCGCCGCGCCCGCACGGTCGCGCTCTGCGGGAAGACGTCGTCGAAGGCGGCGTTGACCGCCGCCCCCACCAGCACGGCCAGCGCGACGACGTAGAGCCACAGCAGCACGGCGATCGGGGCGGCCAGCGGGCCGTAGATCGAGGCCGAGTCGGCCGAGGTCACGGTGAGCACCCACCGCAGCACGAACGAGCCCACCACCCAGGCCACCAGCGAGAACACCGCACCGGGCAGGTTGAAGCGCCAGTGCGTCCGCACCGGCACCGACACGTGGTAGAGCGTGGCCAGGAAGCACACGCAGCTGAGGACGACGACAGGCCAGTAGAAGGCGCCCAGCGGCTCCAACGGGTCCGGCAGCACCGCACGCACGAGCCGGGGCCCGGCCACCATCAGGGGCAGCGCGACCATCCCGATGACCATCGCCAGCAGGTAGAGCCCGAAGCTCAGCGCGCGCGTCGCGACGATCCCCCGGTGCCCACCGAGGCCGTGCATGATCGTGATGGTGTCGACGAAGACGTTCAGCGCGCGCGAGCCCGACCACAGCGCGAGCACGAAGCCGACCGAGACGACGTCGAAGCGTCCGTCGGCGAGCACCTCGCGGATCGTGGGATCGATCACGGTGCTGACCGCCGAGTCGGTGAGGAACTGGCTGAACAGCCCGACCACGGCCTCCTGCACCTCCCCGACCTGGCCCGGGGTGAAGCTGGTCGAGACGTAACCGATCGCACCGGCGAGGGCGAAGACCAGCGGCGGCACCGAGAGCACGGCGAAGAACGCCGCCTCGGCGGCCAGCCCGGTGACCCGGTGACGCAGGCACGAGGCGAGGGTGGTCACGACGAGGCGCCACGCGGTGTGGAGCACCGAGTCGCCCCACGAGACCACCGCCATGAGAACTACCGTATGGCCATGCTCTCCTCGATCCCGTCAGCGCAGGGCCGCGCCGCCGTCCGGGTCGTGTCCAACCAGGCGCCCCCGCTGATCGGCCACGACGCCGTCACGGGCGACGCCGCGCTGGTCGAGGCCGTCCTGCGCCACGCCGACCAGGCCACGCTCGACTCCCTCGCGGGGCTCGGCACGGAGGCCGGGTCCGCCGAGGCACGCGAGCACGGGGCGCAGGCCAACGCCTGCCCCCCGCAGCTGGTGCCCTACGACCGCTACGGCCACCGGGTCGACGAGGTGTCCTTCCACCCCTCCTGGCACTGGCTGATGGAGCGCGCGGTGGGCCACGGCCTCGGCGCGACGCCCTGGGCGCAGCAGGCCGCGGGTGACCCGCACGCGCACGTACGCCGCGCCGCGGGGTTCCTGGCGTGGTCGCAGACCGAGCCGGGCCACGGCTGCCCCGTCTCGATGACCTACGCCGCCGTCCCGGCGCTGCGCGCCGACGACGCGTTGGCCGAGGAGTGGACGCCGCTGCTGGCCTCGACGACCTACGACCCCGGTCTCCGGGCACCGCAGACCAAGGCCGGGGTCCTGGCCGGCATGGGGATGACCGAGAAGCAGGGCGGCTCCGACGTGCGGGCCAACCTGACGCAGGCCCGGCCGGCCGGGGTCGACGGCGAGTACACGCTGCACGGGCACAAGTGGTTCACCTCCGCGCCGATGAACGACGTGTTCCTCGTCCTCGCCCAGGTCGGCGACGGCGGACCGGGTGGGGGCGGAGGTGGGGCCGGAGGTGGGGCCGGGCTGACCTGCTTCCTGCTCCCCCGGGTGCTGCCCGACGGCACCCGCAACCCCCTCGACGTGGTGCGCCTCAAGGACAAGCTCGGCAACCGCTCCAACGCCTCCGGCGAGCTGGAGCTGGACGGCACGCTCGCGGTGCGCCTGGGCGACGAGGGCCGCGGGGTCCGCACCATCATCGAGATGGTCGCCGCCACCCGTCTGGACTGCGTGCTCGGGTCGGCCTCGCTCATGCGCCGCGCCGTCGCGGAGGCCTCCTGGCACGTGGCGCACCGCTCGGCCTTCGGCGCCCGGCTGGCCGACCAGCCCCTGATGCGCAACGTGGTGGCCGACCTCGCCCTGGAGTCCGAGGCGGCGACCGCGCTCGGCGTACGTCTGGCCGCCGCGGTCGACCGACCCGGCGACGCCCACGAGGTGGCGCTGCGACGGATCGCGCTCCCGCTGGCGAAGTTCTGGGTCTGCAAGCGCACGCCGGGCATGGTCGCCGAGGCGCTGGAGTGCCTCGGCGGCAACGGCTACGTCGAGGAGTCCGGGCTGCCGCTGCTCTACCGCGAGGCGCCGCTGAACTCGCTGTGGGAGGGGTCGGGCAACGTCCAGGCCCTCGACGTGCTGCGGGCCCTGGGCCGCGAGCCGGCCAGCCTCGAGGCGTGGATCGACGAGGTCGGCCTGGCCCGGGGCGCCGACCGCCGCCTCGACCGTGCGGTCGACGAGACGCTGGCGCTGCTGGGCGAGCTGATGGGCCACCCCGCCGCGCTCGAGGGGGCCGCGCGGCGCGTCGCCGGGCGGATGGCGCTGGTCCTGCAGGGCTCGCTGCTGGTGCGGCACGCGCCGGCCGAGGTCGCCGACGCGTTCTGCGCGTCGCGGCTGGCGACGGTCCACGACGGGGTGTACGGCGCCCTGGGCTCCGACTGCGGACCCACGGGTGACCTCGCGGCGATCGTGACCCGCACGACGCCGCAGATCGCCGGCTCCCGTCCCTAGCCCTGCTCGCGCCGCTCCTGCAGCCGCTGCTGGGCCGCGGGCAGGTAGGCCAGGCACGGCGCCGACGCGTCGGGGTGGCGCTGCAGGAGGTGGAAGGTCCACCGGTCCATCGCGGCGAGGTAGCCGTTGTCGGCCCCCGGCCGGTAGGCCGACCAGGCCCGCGTGGCCCGGGTCCCCCCGGCCGCGCCCCTGACGGTGCACGTGGTGCAGGTGATCTTGTAGACCAGCGCCTCGTCGGCGTCGACCTCGACGCGCACCGTGGCGAGCGACCCCGTCTCGATCGCGGCCTTGCGGGCTCGGGCGGAGCGCGTCGCGACCATGGCTCGGCTTCCCCTCTCGCGCCTCAGGTCAGCTCGAGGCCGGGGTAGAGCGGGTGCTTGTCCAGCAGCTCCACCGAGGCGGCCTTGACCTTCTCACCGACACCGTCGGCGAGCACGTAGGAGGCCTTCGACGGACCGCCGGCCTTGGTCGTGCCGGCCTCGGTGTTCTCCAGGACGTGGGTGATCAGCTCGGCGACCCGGTCGAACTCGTCGTGACCGAAGCCGCGGGTGGTCAGCGCCGGGGTGCCCAGGCGGACCCCGGAGGTGTACCAGGCGCCGTTGGGGTCGGCGGGCACCGAGTTGCGGTTGGTGACCACGCCCGCCTCGAGGAGCGCGGACTCGGCCTGCCGACCGGTCAGGCCGTAGGTGCTGACGTCGAGCAGCACGAGGTGGTTGTCGGTGCCGCCGGTGACCAGGCGCGCGCCGCGGCGGTTGAAGCCCTCGGCCAGCGACTGCGCGTTGTCGGCCACGGCCTGGGCGTAGGTGCGGAAGGAGTCCTGCCGGGCCTCGGCGAAGGCCACGGCCTTGGCCGCCATCACGTGGGCCATCGGACCGCCCAGCACCATCGGGCAGCCGCGGTCGACCGAGGGGGCGTACTCCCCGGTGGCCAGCACGATGCCGCCGCGCGGCCCGCGCAGCGACTTGTGGGTGGTGGAGGTGACCACGTCGGCGTAGGGCACCGGGTCCTCCTCGCCGGTGAACACCTTGCCGGCGACGAGCCCGGAGAAGTGCGCCATGTCGACCATCAGGGTCGCGCCGACCTCGTCGGCGATCTCGCGGACCTTGGCGAAGTTCACCCGGCGGGGGTAGGCGGAGTAGCCGGCGACGAGGATCAGCGGGCGGAACTCGCGCGCCCTCGCCGCCAGCGCGTCGTAGTCCAGCAGCCCGGTCACGGGGTCGGTGCCGTACTGCTGCTGGTGGAACATCTTGCCGGAGATGTTGGGCCGGAAGCCGTGGGTCAGGTGGCCACCGGCGTCGAGGCTCATGCCGAGCAGGCGTTGGTCGCCCAGCTCGTGGCGCAGGCTCTCCCAGTCCTCGGCACTGAGGTCGTTGACCCCCTTGACCTGGGCCTTCTCCAGCCACGGGCTCTCGATGCGGTGGGCCAGGATCGACCAGAACGCGACCAGGTTGGCGTCGATGCCCGAGTGCGGCTGCACGTAGGCGTACTCGGCGCCGAAGAGCTCGCGGGCGTGCTCGGCCGCGACCGCCTCGACGGTGTCGACGTTCTGGCAGGCGGCGTAGAAGCGGTGCCCGACGGTGCCCTCGGCGTACTTGTCGGAGAGCCAGGTGCCCATCGTCATCAGCACCGCGGGCGAGGCGTAGTTCTCGCTGGCGATGAGCTTGAGCGAGGAACGCTGGTCGGCGAGCTCGGCGACGGTGGCCGCGGCGATGCGCGGCTCGACGGCGCTGATCACCTCGAGCGCCTGCCGGTAGACGGACGAGGTGAGACTGCTCTGGTGGGCCTGCGCGGCCGGGTCCACGGACATGACCCCAGCCTAGAGCGCCGCGGTGCGGGCGCGCACCCCGCGCGACCGTCGCCGCCGACATGCCGACGCGTCTCGCGATATGGACAGCCATCTCACCTGATGGAACCAAGTTTGGTCTGCGACCTCGCGCACCGGAGGATGTGTCCCATGATCGGCTCCGGGACCTCCGTGTTCCTCGTGGTACGTCGCCACGTGGACCTCGGGCGCACCCGCAGCATGATCTGTCGTCCTTGCTGATCGGCCCCGCTCCCCCGCACCACCCGGCCTCGCGAAGGACCTCCTGCCATGACCTCTGCTCCCGTCCGTCCCGCCGTCGCCGTCCCGCGCCCCAAGCGGGGCGAGGGCCAGTGGGGCCTGGGCTACCGCGAGCCGCTGAACGCCAACGAGCAGGCCAAGAAGGACGACGACGCGCTCAACGTGCGCCAGCGCATCGTGGAGACCTACGCCAAGCGCGGCTTCGACTCGATCGACCCCGGCGACCTGCGGGGGCGGATGCGCTGGTTCGGGCTCTACACCCAGCGCCGCCCGGGCCTCGACGGCGGCAAGACCGCCACGCTCGACCCGCACGAGCTCGACGACGAGTACTTCATGCTGCGCGTGCGTTCCGACGGGGCGCTGCTCTCCAGCGACGCCGTGCGCGTGCTGGGCGAGATCGGCCGGGACCACGCCCGCGACACCGCTGACGTCACCGACCGCGAGAACATCCAGTACCACTGGATCCGCATCGAGGACGTGCCCACGATCTGGGACAAGCTCGACGCGGTCGGCCTGGACAGCCTCGAGGCGTGCGGCGACTCGCCGCGGCCCTTCCTCGGCTCGCCCGTGGCGGGGGTGAGCGCCGAGGAGATCATCGACGGCACCAGCGCCCTGGCCGAGATCCGGCGCCGCTTCATCGGCGACCCGGCGTACTCGAACCTGCCGCGCAAGTTCAAGACCGCCCTGACCGGTCACCCCGGCCACGACGTCTCCCCCGAGACCAACGACGTGGCCTTCGTGGGCACCGTGCACCCCGAGCACGGTCCCGGCTTCGACCTGTGGGTCGGCGGCGGGCTGTCGACCAACCCCAGGCTGGCCACCCGGCTGGGCGTGTGGATCCCGCTGGAGGAGGTCGCGGACGTCTGGGAGGGCGTCGTGTCGATCTTCCGCGACTACGGCTACCGCCGCCTGCGCTCGCGCGCCCGGCTGAAGTTCCTGCTCGCGGACTGGGGCGGCGAGAAGTTCCGCGAGGTCCTCGAGGGCGAGTACCTGCAGCGTGAGCTCGTCGACTGCCCCTCGCCGTCCTCGCCCAGCGGGCACCGCGACCACGTCGGGGTCCACGACCAGCGCGACGGTCTCAAGTACGTCGGTCTCGCCCCCGTCGCGGGCCGGGTCTCCGGCACCATGCTCGTCGAGCTCGCCGAGGCGATGGCCGAGCACGGAGTCGCCGGCGCCCGGCTCACGCCCTACCAGAAGATCGTGCTGATCGGCGTCGAGCCGAGCGAGGTCGAGGCCCTCGTCGCCCGCCTGGACCGCATCGGGCTGCAGGCGCGGCCCTCGAACTGGCGGCAGAACACGATGGCCTGCACGGGCATCGAGTTCTGCAAGCTCGCCATCGTCGACACCAAGGACCGGGCCCGGGACCTGATCGACGAGCTCGAGACCCGGCTGCCCGACCTCGACACGCCGATCACGGTCAACGTCAACGGCTGCCCCAACGCCTGCGCGCGCACCCAGGTCGCCGACATCGGGCTCAAGGGCCAGCTCGTGCTGCACGAGGGGCAGCAGGTGGAGGGCTTCCAGGTCCACCTCGGCGGAGCCACCGGCCTGGGTGCCAACTTCGGGCGCAAGCTGCGCGCGCACAAGGTGCCCAGTGCGGGGCTCGGCGACTACGTCACCCGCGTCGTGGAGCACTACCTCGAGGATCGCAGCGGCGCCGACGAGCGCTTCGCGGACTGGGTCGCCCGCGCCGACGAGGGCCTCCTCACATGAGCGGTCACGCGACCCCGTTCCACTGCCCCTACTGCGGCGACGAGGACCTCGCCCCCCACGACCCGGGCGGTGAGGAACCCGCTCCGCACGGCGGCTGGGAGTGCCACTCCTGCCTGCGGGTGTTCACGCTGCGGATGACCGGACAGCTGCCGCGCCCGGCCGGTGTCGGCGGGTCGCGATGACGACCGCCACCACCGCCTCGGCACGTTCGTTCAAGGGAGCCACCCACCGCGGGGCGGCCGCCGGGGGCCGTTCGCCCGAGGAGCTGCGCGAGCTGGTCTCGGTGTGGGCCAGCGAGCTCGAGCTCGCCCCGGCCGCGACCATCATCGAGTGGGCCGCGGCCACCTTCGGCGACCGCTTCGCCGTGACGTCCTCCATGGCCGACGGCGTGCTGGCCCACCTCGCCGCGAGCGTGGTGCCCGGCATCGACGTCGTCTTCCTCGACACCGGCTACCACTTCGCCGAGACGATCGGCACCCGCGACGCGGTGGCCGCCACGGTCGACGTCACGCTGCGCACCGTCCGCCCCGAGCAGAGCGTCGCCGAGCAGGACGCGGCGTACGGCAAGGACCTCTTCCGCACCGACCCCGACCGGTGCTGCGCGCTGCGCAAGGTCGCCCCGCTCGCGTCGGCCCTCGGCGACTACGACGCCTGGGCGACCGGACTGCGCCGCGCCGAGACCCACCACCGGGTGATCGCGCCCGTCGTCGGCTGGGACGCCCGGAAGGGCAAGGTGAAGGTCTCGCCGCTGGCGCGCTGGAGCGACGAGCAGGTCGAGGCCTACATCGCCGAGAACGCCATCCTGGTCAACCCGCTCGTCTACGACGGCTACCCCTCGATCGGGTGCGCGCCCTGCACGCGCCGGGTCGCCCCCGGCGACGACCCCCGCAGCGGCCGGTGGGCCGGCACGTCCAAGACCGAGTGCGGGATCCACGCGTGACCGCGCCCGCGCTGCTGATGCTCGCCCCGCCCTCGGTGGACCGGGCCACCCTCGTCTCGCTGGTGCGCGAGGTACGTCGGTCCCGTCGTGGCCTCGAGGTGGTGGGCGTCGACGAGGACGGCCTCACGCAGGCGCTGACCGGGCTCGGTCGGGCCGGCCACGCCGAGGTGGTCGTCGTCCCGCTCGACCTCACCGCAGCGACCCGACCCACGCCGGCCTTCACCGCGCCCCCGGGCCTGCGGGTGCGCGTCAGCGCTCCCCTGGGCCACGAGCCCGGACTGCTCGGCGCCCTCGACGACCGGCTGCGCGAGACGCTGAGCCTGCACCGGGTCCGTGAGCTCGACGCCCTCGTGCTGGCCGGGGCAGGCTCCGCCGACGCCCTCGCGAACGCCTCCGTGGCGCGCCTCGCGCGACAGTGGGGCTCGCGGCACCGGCTGCCGGTGACGGCGGCGTACGCCGCGAGCGCACCGCCGGCGACCGCCGAGGCCGTGCGCGCCTTTCGACGGGAGGGCCGCCGCCACATCGCGGTCGCGTCGCTGTTCCTGAGCGCGGGCCCGCTCGCCGAACGCGCCGGAGAGCTCGCGCTCGAGGCCGGCGCCCTCGCGGTCTCCCGGCCGCTTGGTGCGCACCCGGAGGTCACCCGCGTGGTACTGGCCCGCTACGCCGTCGGCGCCGTGGAGCTCGTGCCGGTCTGAGGCCTGAGGGAAAGGCTTCGACCGGACCTACCCCTTCGCAGCAGGCGGGCGTTGTACTGGGCGGTGAGTCCGATTCGCGGCGGACTGACGCTGTGCAGGAGGGCCCACGGTCTCCCGAGCAGGGTGACCCCCGCCCGATGACCGTCGGCTCAGCAGCAGCGCTCGAGCAGGGCGGCGAGCTCGGCCTCGGGGTCGATCGTCGTGCCGCCGTGGACCGGGCCCGGCTGCACGACGGTGCTGCGGGGCGCCTTGAGGAACCCGAAGCGCAGGGTCAACGACTGCTCGGCCACCGCGCCGGCGCGGGGGTCGGCCGCGCACACGGCGGAGACGAACGCAAGCGCCTCGGCGACCCGCTCCTGGCTCAGCCGGGGCCACAGTGCTGAGAGCCGGTCGGGATCGAGGCGGGTCGAGCAGCCCAGGAAGTCGGTGGCCTGGCAGTAGAGCACCACGCCGAGGTTGACGAACTCCTCGCGGTCGACGCGCGGCACGCAGCGCACCACGACGTACTGGTAGGGGTGGCGGGTGGTCACGGGCTGCCGCCGGGCAGCCACTGGCGGGTCCCGAGCCGAGCGGTGAGGAACGCGACGTACGCCGCCCGTACGTCCTGCGGGGTCGGCGCACCGTCGACGGGCTCCAACCACTCGTCGGGCACCTGCGCGAGCGCGTCGGCGAAGGCCTGCTCCCCCAGCAGCGGGGCGATGCGGGCCTCGGCCTCGTGGAGGCGGTCGGCCCAGGCGCCCAGCACGTGGTCGGAGGCGTCCCAGCGCTGGGCGGCGAAGCGGGCAGGGTCGCCGACCCCTGCGGCCCAGGCGTGGTGGAAGTACAGCGACGCCCCGTGGTCGATGACCCACAGGTCGTCGTGCCAGACCAGGAGGTTCGGGTTGCGCCACGAACGGTCGACGTTGGCGGTGAAGGCGTCCAGCCACAGCACCACCGCGGGGTCGAGCGGGTCACCGGGCGGGTCGCCGTCGTAGCCGAAGGCACCGGGCAGGAAGTCGATGCCGAGGTTCAGCCCCAGGCTGGCGGTCAGGAGGTCCTGCACCTCCTCGTCCGCCTCGTAGCGCGCGATGTCGCGACCGAGGTCGAGGGCGACCAGGCGGGGCGTGTGCAGCCCGACCGTGCGGGCCAGCGCGCCCACGACGACCTCGGCGACGAGGACCCGGACGCCCTGCCCGGCGCCGCGGAACTTGCACACGTAGGTGCCCAGGTCGTCGGCCTCGACGATCCCGGGCAGGCTCCCGCCCTCGCGCAGGGGCGTGACGTAGCGGGTGACCCCGACTCGATCGAGCACCGTGCGGTCGAGCACCATGACCTCGCTTCCCTGCCCCTCAGGCGGGGTCGCCGAGCAGTCGTGCGCGCTGCTCCTCGATGTCGTAGTCCGGTCCCGGCCACGCCGGGGCCATCCGGGCCAGGGTGCCGTGCAGGAGGTGGCCGATCGCGAGGTTGCGGTACCACTTGTGGTCCGAGGGGACGACGTACCACGGGGCGTGCTCGGTGTTCGTGCGCTCCAGGGCGGTCTCGTAGGCCCGGGCGTAGTCGGGCCACCGGCCCCGCTCGTCGATGTCGCCGGGGTTGAACTTCCAGTGCTTGTCCTCGCGCTCGAGACGGCGCAGGAGCCGCTCCTTCTGGGCGTCGGGCGAGATGTGCAGCATGGCCTTGATCACCCGGATCCCGACCGAGGCGCACTCGGCCTCGAACTCGTTGATCGCGTCGTAGCGTCGCTCGATCTCCTTCTTCGGCGCCAGCGAGCGCACCTTGGCGATCAGCACGTCCTCGTAGTGGCTGCGGTCGAAGACGCCGAGCTGCCCGCTCTCGGGCAGGGCCTTGCGGATGCGCCAGAGGAAGTCGTGCTCGCGCTCCTCCTCGTCGGGAGCCTTGAACGAGGTGATCCGCACGCCCTGGGGGTCGACGAGACCCACCGTGTGTCGCAGCACGCCGCCCTTGCCGGAGGTGTCCATCCCCTGCAGCACGAGCAGCACCGCACGGTCGGCGACCCCGGCGACGCCCTCGGCGAAGAGCCGCTCCTGCAGGTCCGAGAGCGGGTCACCCAACGAGGTCAGCGCCTTCTTGCCCTCGGACTTGCCGCCCGAGAAAGCCGGCGTCGCCGCGGGGTCCAGTGAGGCGAGGTCCACCGGCCCCGGAGGCAGTCGCAGGGCGTGCTCGATGTCCTCGTCGTGCGGTGTGTCCTTCATGGGCGACATCATGACGCATCGGCGCATGCCGCCCCGACGCACGGGACGGACCCGGCGGCCCGCGGTCGCGATGCTAGAGACTCGCGAGGTCCTCGTCGTCGGCGTGACCGTCAGTCAGCACGACGTCGTCGGCTCCCGTGAGCGCGAGCTCCTCGCGCACCACGGACCAGGCCAGTCCGGGCGGGTAGCCCTTGCGCGCCAGCGCCCCGACCAGTCGACGCGTCGCCGTGGTCTCGTCGACGCCGCGCAGGGTGCGCAGCTTCTTGCGGACCAGGCCGCGGGCGGCGTCGAGCTCGGCGTCCGGGTCCAGCTCGTCGAGCGCCTCGCGCGCCACCTCGTCGTCGACACCCTTGCGGTGCAGCTCGCGGGCGATCGCCCGGCGCGCCAGCCCCTTGGCCGACTGCCGGCCGCTGACCCAGGCGCGCGCGAAGGCGGCGTCGTCGACGAGCCCGACCTCCTCGAAGCGGTCGAGCAGCCGGACGCCGATCTCGTCGGGCACCCCCCGGCTGGCCAGCTTGTCGGCCAGCTCGCGACGGCTGCGGGCCCGCCCGGTCAGCTGGTCGAGCAGGATCGCGCGCGCCGCCGCCTCCGGGTCGGGCTCAGAAGTCGTTGACACCGATGGGCTCGTCGGAGAGGTCGGTGTCGGCCTCGGCGTCCACGCGGGCGCCGACACCGAGCTTCTCGAGGATCTTCTTCTCCAGCTCGTTGGCCAGGTCGGGGTTGTCGCTGAGGAAGGTGCGCGCGTTCTCCTTGCCCTGGCCGAGCTGGTCGCCCTCGTAGGTGTACCAGGCACCGGCCTTGCGCACGAGGCCCGCCTCGACCCCCACGTCGATCAGGCCGCCCTCGCGCGAGATGCCCTTGCCGTACATGATGTCGAACTCGGCCTGCTTGAACGGCGGGGCCACCTTGTTCTTGACCACCTTGACCCGGGTGCGGTTGCCGACCATGTCGGTGCCGTCCTTGAGGGTCTCGATGCGACGCACGTCGAGGCGCACCGAGGAGTAGAACTTCAGCGCCCGACCACCGGTGGTCGTCTCGGGTGAGCCGAACATGACGCCGATCTTCTCGCGCAGCTGGTTGATGAAGATCGCGGTGGTGCCGGAGTTGTTGAGCGCTCCGGTCATCTTGCGCAGCGCCTGGCTCATCAGCCGCGCCTGGAGGCCGACGTGGCTGTCGCCCATCTCGCCCTCGATCTCCGCGCGCGGCACCAGGGCGGCCACGGAGTCGATCACGATGAGGTCCAGCGCGCCGGAGCGCACCAGCATGTCGGCGATCTCGAGGGCCTGCTCACCGGAGTCGGGCTGGGAGACCAGCAGGGCGTCGGTGTCGACGCCGAGGTTCTTGGCGTAGTCGGGGTCCAGGGCGTGCTCGGCGTCGATGAAGGCCACGATGCCGCCGGCGCGCTGGGCGTTGGCCACCGCGTGCAGGGCGACCGTCGTCTTCCCCGACGACTCCGGGCCGTAGATCTCCACGACGCGACCGCGCGGCAGGCCGCCGAGGCCGAGGGCGACGTCGAGGGCGATCGACCCGGTCGGGATGATCTCGAGCGGGGCGCGGGTCTCGTCGCCGAGGCGCATCACCGAGCCCTTGCCGAACTGCTTCTCGATGTTGAGCAACGCCGCGTCGAGGGCCTTGTCCCGGTCTCCACCAGCCATGATGATCTCCGTCCTGTGGGCCCCTGTGGCCCGGTTGTCGATGCTGTCGAGGTCGTGGCTACGACAGTAGGGACGGGCGCCGACACCGGGGTTCGTCGTCAGCCGGGGCTGTGGACGAGGTGTCGGAGCGCGTGCCTGTGCACTGAATCTAGCCCGAACAGGTGTTCGACGCGACGAGGCGCTCCGGCGTGTCGATCAGGACCTGCGACGCGAGCGCAGCGCGACCCCGGCGCCCGTGCCGAGGGCCACGAGGAGGGCGAGGACGAGCCACCCGAGGAGGTAGTTGCGGTCGAGCAGGCTGGGGTTGTCGGCCTTCGCGCCGAAGCGGCCCAGGACCGGCACGGCGAGCAGCGTGACCGAGCCCAGCACCACCAGTCCGGCGACCACCGGCCCCCGCACGCGCGGTGAGAGCACGAGGCCCAGCAGGGCGCCGAGGCCGAGCACCCCACCGCTGATCAGCACGTCGTGGAGCAGCAGCCCGCCGACCAGCCAGATCACGACCGAGGTGAGCTGGGAGAGGTCCTGACGGCTCAGCAGCAGCCAGGCGCCGTACAGGCCGACCAGCAGTCCCAGGGCGCCGACGACGAGTCGGGGCGGTGAGAGCGCGGTCGAGGGCCCCCTCATCGCTGCACCTCGAGCCGGGTGACCCACTTGGTCTGCAGGACGCCCGGGCGGTCGGGGGCGATCAAACGGCACGGGAACCCGTGGTCGAGGCTCAACGCGTCGCCGTTGACGGCCAGCGCGAGCAGCGTCCGCGGGTCCTGGGCGAAGTTGGCCTGCAGCAGGGTGGTCGCGAAGGACCCGCGCTGCTGCAGTGAGGTCACGACCACGTCGGCGTCGTCGGGCGCGTCGACCATCGCGAGCAGGTCGCGCACCCGTACGCCGGTCCAGGTGGCCGAGGCGCTCCATCCCTCGACGCACGCGATCGGCAGGTCCTCCTCCTGCTGGTCCATGGCGGCCAGGTCGTCCTTGGTCAGCGACCGCGTCCGCTCGCCGTGCACGAGCTCGAGGCGGAAGGAGTCACCGACGGCGTCCTCGGTGACCGCGGCGGCCTCCGCGGAGCGGTTGACCGGGACGCCCTGGGGACCCTCGCCGGAGCGCACGGCCAGCACCGAGACCTCGCGCAGCCAGGTCACGGTGCCGCCCGCGGTCGCGAGGACGGCGACGCCGGCCGCGGCCCAGGTGGTGCGCAGCAGGCCGCGGCGGCTCAGGGCGCCCTCCCGCACGGCTCCGGGACGGTCGTGGGTGGTGTCCTCGACGTCGCCGAGCAGGACGTCGCGGATGATCGGGAGCTTGACCGCGATGTGCACGAGCAGTGCCCCGATGGCGATCCAGGCCAGCGCGTAGTGCACGGGGCGGAACGAGAACGACCAGGGGTACCACTGTGCGGAGTTCATGGTCCCGATCGCCAGCTGCGTGACGGCGGCGGCGACGAGCACCGCGATCGAGACCCGCTCGAGGCCGTGCACCAGCATCCGGCGTGCGTCACCGAGCGGGACGGCCTGGAAGAGTCGCGGGAAGACGGTCCAGAGCTTGACCAGCAGCAGCGGGATCGCGGCGTACCCGCTCGTGACGTGCAGGCCCTGGTTGAGGCGGTAGCCCCAGGACGGGGTGGTCGGGAAGGCGACGGGCTGGCTGGTGTTCTGCGCGTAGTGGCTGATCAGCCCGGTCAGGAAGCACAGGGCGAAGCACAGGCCCAGCCACAGCCCGACCCGGGCCGCGACCGCCGGGCTGCGCAGCCGACTGGTGAAGGAGTCCTCGCTCGGCACCAGGCCGGCGAGGTCGGGCCGGCGTGCGCCCGTGCGAGGAGCAGCCATCAGCGGGGCTCCTCCAGCACGACGGACCATCGTTGCCCGTGCTGGTGGGTGCTGGCCACCGCGAACCCGACCGCCGCGGCGGCGTCGCCGATGTCGTCGATCCCGATGACCGACCAGCGGAACGGCCGGCTGTGGGTCCCGGCGCACTCCAGCCAGGCCCAGTGCGCGGTGTGGGCCACCCCGGGTCCGGCGACCTCGACCACGACCCGGCCGCGTGGGTCGAGCAGCTGCCGCACCCGCTTGAGCAGCGCCTCGGGGTCACCGCCGATGCCGACGTTGCCGTCGGCGAGGAGGGCGGAGTTCCAGCGACCCTCGTCGGGCAGGGCGTCGAAGACGTCACGCCGCAGCGCGGCCACGCCGCGGCGGCGGGTCTGACCGACCGCCTCGTGGACGACGTCGATGCCGAGCACGACGTGGCCGGCCTCGGCGAGCGCCGCGGAGAGCCGACCCGGCCCGCAGCCGATGTCGAGGGTGGAGCCCTCGCACTGCGCGAGCATCGCGCGGTCGTGGTCGTCGGCCGGCTCGGTCCAGTCGCCGACCGGGAGCAGCCGCGGCTCGGGGCCGACCCCGACGACGTAGCAGGGTGCGCCGCGCAGGGCGTGGGAGAAGACGGTCGTGAACGAGGCGTGGCCGTCGGCGTCGAGGGCCTCGAGCACGCCCGCGCCCGTGTCCTCGGGGGTCAGGGCGTAGCCCAGGTCCGGTCCCGGCGCCTCCGGGGTGGCGTAGTCCTCGCTCATCGCACTCCTCCGGGAGCGGCCGCGCCGGCCATGGTGGTCGACAGCTCGCGCCACAGGCGGGCGAAGCGGGTCCGCGGAGCGACTGCGGCCACCCGGTCGGCGTCGGCGACCTCGTCGACGTCGAGGAGCGCTGCGCACGCGGAGACCCTCCAGCCCGCGCTCTCGAGGGCGGCCCGGGTGTCGGCCCCGGTCCGGTCGGTCGACATCTCGACGCCGACCAGTGCGTCCGCGACGGCCTCGCCGCGACGGGCCAGCACCCACCAGCCACCGTCGAGGGCCGGGCCGAGCACGGCGTCACAGGTCCCGTCGTCGGCGAGCAGCGGGGCCGCGGCCTCGTCGAGCAGGGCCGGGCTCAGCTGCGGGGTGTCCATGCCGACCTGCACCACGACGCCGGCGCCGGCCTCGCGGTGGGCGTGCGCCAGCCGCTCGGCGAAACCGTCACCGCGCTGGGGCGTCACGGTCCAGCCGGTCAGCGCCTTCTGGAGCGCCGCGGAGTCCACGGCGTCGTCGAGGTCGCCGTCGAGGGCGAGCAGGCACTGCTGCGCGCCGACCGCGGCGGCGCAGGCCTCGAGCGTGTCGAGCAGCGCCGCACAGGCCAGCCGGGCCGCGGCGTCGTCGCCGACGACGACGCCCAGCCGGGTCTTGACCCGACCGGCGACGGGCGCCTTGGCCATCACCAGCGTGCGGTAGGCGCTCACGAGAGCACCCTCCAGAAGTCGCGCGCGGCCCGCGCGGTGCCGCGCACCGAGCCGGACACCTTCGACTTCGTGCCCTCCGCGCGCGGGTGGTAGCCCACGTCGCGCTCGGAGAGCCGCCATCCCGCCAGGGTCGCCTTCTGGAGCAGCTCGACGGGGTAGCCGAAGCGACGGTCCTCGACCCCGAGGTCGAGCAGCGCCTGACGGCGACAGACCCGCATCGGCGCGATGTCGTGGGCGTTCATCCGGATCCGACGGCGCAGCCACGCCACGATGAGCGCGTTGCCCGCGCGGGCGTGCCAGGGCCACACGCCCCGGCGTACGGGCCGACGCCGACCGACGGCGAGATCGGCGCGCCCGGAGCGGACGTCCTCGAGGAGGGGGAGCAGCTCGGCGGGGTCGAAGGAGCCGTCGCCGTCCATGAAGGCCACGAAGTCGTGGGTGCCGGCCTCCAGGCCGGCGTGCACGGCGGCGCCGTAGCCCGCGCGGTCCTCGGTGACCACGTGGGCACCCAGCCGGGTCGCGACCGCGGCCGTGCCGTCGCTCGAGCCGTTGTCGACGACGACGACGGCGAAGTCGGGGGGGATGGAGGGCAGGAGTCCCTCCAGCGCCGGGCCCTCGTCGCGGCACGGCAGCACCAGGTCACACGTTGTCACGTGGCGACCTTAAGGGGACGGGGCCAAACCTGGGCAATCGGACGGCCTCCCCGGGCTCCGGCGTGGCCGGCGTCACCTCCCGGGTCCGGCGTGAGCCGTCCGCACCGCCCTCAGGTCGGCTTCGTAGGCTGCGCCCATGGTCACCTCGCCCGGGCAGCCTGCGCACACCGCCCGCGACGCGGCGTCGACGACCCCCGAGGACTCGGTGGCCGAGGCAGCGGCCGGCCGCTGGCCCCTCGTCGGGCTCGTCGTGACGCTCGTGCTGACGACGCTCGCCCTGGCCGTGCCGCCGCTGCTCGGCTGGAACGTGCACGCCCGGTCGGGCACCGGCGCCGAGCTCCCACCCCTGCACGGCTACGTCCAGGTCGGGATCGGCGTCGGCACCCTGCCCAGCGTGCTGCTGGCCGTGCTCGCCTGGCGCTACGCCGCCGACCTCGCCCAGCGGCTCTCGTGGGGCCGGATGCTCGCGGCGTCGTACGCCGCCGGCCTGGCCTGGCTGCTCTCACTGGCCCTCGTCGACGGCCCCGCAGGCGTCTCGCGGGTGCTCGGCAACGGCTACGAGTACCTCCCGACGGCGCGCGAGGTCGGCAGCATCCACGTCCTGCTCGAGACCTACGTGAGCCGCATCCCCTACTCGGCGGCCCCGGACAACTGGGTCACCCATGTCGCCGGCCACCCCCCGGCGGCCCTGCTGTTCTTCGTCGGCCTGGTGCGCGTGGGCCTCGGGGGCGACGTCGCGGCCGGCCTGGTCGTCACGCTCGTCGCCGCCACCACCGCGCTGGCCGTGCTCGTCACCCTGCGCGCGCTCGGCGCCGAGGGCGCGGCCCGTCGCTGCGCCCCGTTCCTCGTGCTGACGCCCGCCGCGGTGTTCATGGCCGTCTCCGCCGACGCGATGTTCGCCGCCGTCGCCGCCTGGGGGCTGGCCTGCCTCGCCCTCGGGGCGACGACGGCCGCCCGCGGTCGCGGTCGCGGAGCCTCGATCGCCTGGTCCGTGCTCGCCGGGCTGCTGCTCGGCACCTGCGTGCTGCTGTCCTACGGCCTGCCCCTGCTCGGGCTGCTCGCGCTGGCCGTGCTGATCGCCGCCCGGTCGTGGCTGCCTCTGCCCGTCGCCGTCGTGGCCGCCCTGGTGCCGGTGCTGGCGATGGCGGCCTACGGCTTCGCCTGGTGGGAGGCCTACCCCGTGCTCGCCGAGCGCTACTACCAGGGGATCGCCGCGCTCCGGCCCGCGAGCTACTGGGCCTGGGGCAACCTCGCAGCGCTCGCCGTCAGCGCCGGGCCCCTCCTGGGCGCCGGCCTGGCGCGCGCCGCCCAGGTGGTGCGCGGTTCCGAGCTCAGGCGCGCGGCGTGGCTGACGCCCGACCGCGTCGTGCTGCTGCTGGTCGGCGCCGCGACCTCGATCATCGCGATCATCGAGGTGTCCAACATGAGCAAGGGCGAGGTGGAGCGGATCTGGCTGCCGTTCATCCCGTGGCTGAGCCTCTCGATGGCCCTGCTGCCCGCGCGCTGGCGGCGTCGCGGCCTGGCGGTGCAGCTGGTCACGGCACTGGTGGTGCAGCACCTGCTCTACACGTCCTGGTGACGCCGCCGACCTGAGACCCGATCCGACCCGGGCGAGTCGCGCGACTCAGGTGCGCAACGGTGCCGTGGCGAACTCGCCCAGACCCCGGTCGGGTCCGATCTGCGCGGTGAACCCGAGCTCGTCGCTCGCCCGCTGCGGTGAGGCGACGATGTGACGGACGTCGCCGAGGCGGAAGCCGCCCGTGACCTCGGGCTCGAGGGTCGAGCCGGTGCCTGCCGCGACCGCGCGGGCCACGTCGAGGATCGAGGTCGGGGAGCCGGAGCAGACGTTGTAGGGCCGGTGGCTGCCGGTCGGGGCCTCCAGCACCGCATCGATCGCCGCGAGGTTGGCCCGGGCGACGTCGCTGACGTGCACGAAGTCCCGCATCTGCCCGCCGTCCTCGTAGACCTGGGGCGACTGGCCACGCTCGAGGGAGCTGCGGAACATCGCGGCCACGCCGGAGTACGGCGTGTCCTTGGGCATGAGTGGGCCGTAGACGTTGTGGTAGCGCAGCGAGACCGCGGCCGACGCGGCCTGCCGGGCCCAGGCGATCGCGTAGTGCTCCTGCGCGAGCTTGCTGGCGGCGTAGGCGCTGCGGGGGTCCAGGCGGGCGTCCTCGTCGACGGTGTCCCAGCCCAGCACGCCACCACAGACGGGGCAGTGGTTGTCGACGTCGCCGGCCTCGAGCGCCTCGACGCTGCGGGTGCCGGGTGGCTGGTCACCGTGCTCGGGGCAGGTGTAGCGACCCTCGCCGTAGACGACCATCGAGGAGGCCTGCACGAGCCGGGTCACCCCGGTGTCGGCCATCGCGGCCAGCAGCGCGGCGGTGCCGAGGTCGTTGTGGGCGGCGTACGCCGGCAGGTCGGCGACGGTCACGCCCGCGCCGACGAGCGCGGACTGGTGGCACACCACGTCGACGCCGCGCAGCAGCCCGGCCCAGACCTCGCCCGCGGTGCCCTGGTCGGTCGAGGCCCCGCGCACGTCGAGGTGGTGCGTGCCCGCGGGCGCCCGCTGGCCGGGCCCGTGGGCCTTCTCCAGCATCCAGTCGACACCGACGACCTCGTCGCCGCGCGCGGCGAGCTGCTCGGCCACGGCCCCGCCGATGAACCCGGCCGAGCCGGTCAGCAGGACCTTCACGCCGACTCACCGGGGACGTCGTAGGTCAGCTCCATGCCCGTCGACCACGTCGAGCACGAGCAGCCCTCAGGGTCGGGGGCGGCGGCGATGGCGTCGTGCAGCAGACCGGTGAGGCGCTCGAGGTTGGCCTTGAACAACGCGAAGACCTCGTCCTGGCCGACACCCTCGCCGCTCTCGGCGCCGGCGTCCATGTCGGTGACGAGGGCGATCGGGACGTAGCACATGCCCATCTCGCGGGCCAGCGCCGCCTCGGGTGCCCCGGTCATGTTGATCAGGGTCCAGCCGGCGTCCGCGTAGTGGCGCGACTCGGCGCGCGTGGAGAACCGTGGGCCCTCGACGACGACCATCGTGCCGCCGACGGTCACGTCGGGAGCGGCCTGGTGGACGGCCCTGGTCAGCCGCTCGCAGTAGGGATCGGCGAAGGGCAGGTGGACCGCCCCGGACTCCACGAAGCTGCCCACCCGGCGGAAGGTGCGGTCCACGAGCTGGTCGGGCACGACGACGTCGCCCGGGGCGACCTCGTGGCGCAGGCCGCCGACGGCGCACGGCGCGAAGACCTGACGGACGCCGAGCGAGCGCAGCGCCCACGCGTTCGCGCGGTAGTTGATCGCGTGGGGTGGCGCCTCGTGGTGCGCCCCGTGGCGCGGCACGAACGCGACCCGGCGGCCCGCGACGGTGCCGACGGCGACCGGCGCCGACGGGTCGCCGTACGGCGTGGTGACGACGTGCTCGACCGGGTCGTCGAGGAAGGAGTAGAAACCGGTGCCGCCGATGACGGCGATCTCGGCGGTCCGGGTTGAGGTGCTCACCGGCGCAACTCTGCCAGCCCCGGCTCGGGCTCGGCGGTGCGGGCCAGCGTGTGCGCCCGGACCGCGGCGAGGACGACGACGCCCGCCAGGGCGAGCGTCACGAGCGCGAGGACCGGGTAGCCCGCCACGCCGACGACCACACCGGCCAGTCCCCCGGCGACCGCGGCGCTGAGGTTCATCACCAGGTCGGCGGCGCCCTGCACGTCGGTGCGGGCCTCGAGCGGGGCGAGGTCGGCGACCATCGTGGAGGCCGAGACCGTCGCGAGCGACCAGCCGAGCCCGAGCAGGAACAAGCCGCCGAAGATCTGCACCGAGCTTCCCTCCGGCGACAGGGCGGCCAGGCCCAGGGAGGCGGCCAGGGTCACGCCGCCCGCGCCGAGCACGCGCTCACGACCGACCCGGTCGGCGAGCAGGCCGACGACGGGCGAGAAGGCGAACATGCCGAGCACGTGCACGCTGATCACGACACCGATCACGCGGAGCGCGGCACCCCCGTGCTCCATGTGCAGCGGGGTCATCACCATCACCGCCACCATCGCGGCGTGGGCGCCCGCGAGACCGGTGACGGCCCAGCCGAGCGCCGGTTCGCTCCGCACGGCCTCGCGGGCGCGGCTCCACGAGGTGCCGTCGGGTTCGCCGGGGACGACCCCGGCGACGTCGCGGGCCAGCAGCAGCGGGTCCGGGCGCAGACCGAGGCCCACGACGAGCGCGGCGCCGAGCATGCCGGCGGTGCCGATCAGGAACGGCCCGGTGAGCGCGGGCAGGCCCAGGGTGCGGGCGAGCGAGGCGGCCGGACCGGTCAGGTTGGGCCCGGCGACGGCACCGATGGTCGTGGCCCACACGACGATGGAGAGCGAGCGGCCGCGCCGTGCGGTCGGGGCCAGGTCGGTCGCGGCGTAGCGCGAGCCGGAGTTGGCCGCCGTGGCCGAGCCGAGCAGCACGGCCCCGAGGAGCAGCACGAGCATCGAGCCGACCACGCCGGCCAGCACCGCGGTGGCAGCCCCCGCGGCGCCGAGCAGCCAGCCGGCCACGAGGCCGACGCGACGACCGCGCCGCGACATCAGGCGGGCCAGCAGGTAGGACGCGACCGCCGCCCCGAGCACCTGGAAGGTCTGGGCCAGGCCGGCGAGGCTGTCGCGACCGGAGAGGTCGCGGGCGAGCAGCGAGGCCGTCGCGATGCCGATGGTGATGCCGACCGCGCCGATGGCCTGGGCCAGCACGAGCACGCGCAGGGTCCTGGCCTGGGCCCGCTCGAGGTCCGGGTGGTCGGTCGGCGTCATCGGTCCTTCTCGGGCAGCTCGAGGGTCTCCCAGACCGCGCGCCAGACCTGCTGCGGCGAGACGCCGGCGTCGAGCGCCTCGACGGGGGTGCGGTGGTCGAGCGAGCCGATCACCTGCTGCTCGGCCCAGACCCGGAAGCGGACCGGCCCGAGCGCGTGCTCGAGGCGGGTCCAGAACTCGGTGTACCTCACGGGCCCTCACTCATGCCCCGACGCTCTCACGCGCCCTGGCTGGCCCTCGTGCGCCGGTGTTGTTATAGTCAAAATGACTACAACAACGAGGGGATCCCGATGGCGCTCTCTCCCGCCTGGCTGACGGACCGCTACGAGCTGACGATGCTGTCCTCGTGGGTCAAGGACGGCAGCGTCGAGCACCGGGCCGTCTTCGAGGCCTTCGCGCGGCGGCTGCCCGAGGGTCGTCGCTACGGACTCCTCGCCGGGCTCGGTCGCCTGCTGCCGATGATCGAGGACTTCCGTCTCACCGCCGCCGACGTGGACTGGCTCACCGAGGAGGGCGTGGTCGACGGTGCGGCAGCGGACTACCTGCGCGACTTCCGGTTCAGCGGCGACGTCGACGCCTACCGCGAGGGCGAGCTGTACTTCCCGGGCAGCCCCGTGCTGACCGTGACCGGCACGCTCGGGGAGTGCGTGGTGCTCGAGACGTTGGTGCTCTCGGTGCTCAACCACGACACCGCCATCGCGAGCGCCGCCGCTCGGATGGTGACCGCCGCCGGTGGGCGGCCGTTGATCGAGATGGGCTCACGACGCACCCACGAGGAGGCCGCGGTGGCCTCGGCGCGGGCGGCGTACGTCGCCGGGTTCGCCTCGACGAGCAACCTCGCCGCCGGGCGGCGCTACGGCGTGCCCACCGTCGGGACGGCCGCGCACGCCTTCACGCTCTCGCACACGAGCGAGGCCGCCGCCTTCGCCAGCCAGGTCGCCGACCAGGGTGCCGGCACGACGCTGCTGGTCGACACCTACGACACCGAGCAGGGCATCCGCACCGCGGTCGAGGTGGCCGGCCCCGGCCTCGGCGCGGTGCGTCTGGACTCCGGCGACCTCGCCGAGGAGTCGGCCGCCGCGCGGGCCCTGCTCGACGAGCTCGGCGCGACCGGCACCCGGGTGACGGTGACCAGCGACCTCGACGAGTTCGTGATCGCCGCGCTGGCCGACGCCCCGATCGACGGCTACGGCGTCGGCACCCGGGTCGTCACCGGCTCGGGCCACCCCACCGCCGGGCTGGTCTACAAGCTCGTCGCCGTCTCGGACCGCCCCGGGGCCGACGCCCCGCTCCGGCCGGTGGCCAAGAAGTCGGCCGACAAGGTCTCGGTCGGCGGGCGGAAGACGGCCTGGCGCGAGCACGACGCCGAGGGCTACGTCGTCGCCGAGGTCTACTGCACCGACAACGCCGCGGTGCCCTTCGACGGACCGGCCCACCAGGTCCAGGTCCCGGCGATGCGGGGCGGGCGCGTCGTGCACGAGGTGCCGCTCGACAAGGTCCGGCTGCACGCCTCCCACGTCCTGGCCTCCCTGCCGCCGCAGGCCCACCGGGTCGCGGCCGGTGAGGCGTTCCTGACCGTCCGACCCGCCGACGTACCCGCTCCCCCACCACCCACCGGAGGACCCGTGTCCGACCCGTCGCACCGTGCCCTGATCGTCGTCGACGTCCAGAACGACTTCGTCGAGGGAGGCTCGCTCGGCGTGGAGGGCGGTCGTGACGTCGCCACGCGCATCAGTGCCCACCTCGCCCAGCACCGGGACGCCTACCGGCTGGTCGCCGCGTCGCGGGACTGGCACGAGCCCCACGGCACCAACGGCGGCCACTTCGCCGAGCCCGGCGACGACCCGGACTTCGCCACCACCTGGCCGGCGCACTGCGTCTCGGACGGCGAGGGCAGCGACTACGCCCCCGAGCTCGACGTCGACCGGGTCGACGTCCACCTGCGCAAGGGCGCCGGCGTGCCGGCGTACTCGGCCTTCGAGGCCCGTGACGAGGTCGGCCGTCTGCTCCGCGACCTCCTGCGCGAGGCCGGGATCGGTCAGATCGACGTGGTGGGGATCGCCACGGACCACTGCGTGAGGGCGACCGTGCTGGACGCGCGCCGCGAGGGGCTCGGGGTACGCCTCCTCGACGGCCTGCACGCCGGGGTCGCGCCCGCCACCACGAAGGCGGCGCTGGAGGAGATGCGCGAGGCCGGGGCGAGCACCGTCGCGTTCGAGCGGGAGGGCGCACGATGAGCGGCCAGCACGGCACCCGGCAGGGCACCTCGGTCGCGGTCGACGTCGCGATCTTCACCATCCGCGAGGGTGCGCTCGCCGTGCTGCTCGTCGAGCGCGGCACGGAGCCGTACGCCGGCACCTGGGCCCTGCCCGGCGGCTTCCTGGAGGCCGGTGAGGACGCGGAGCAGGCCGCGTGGCGCGAGCTGGTCGAGGAGACCGGCGTCGAGCAGTTCGCGGGCCACCTCGAGCAGCTGCGGACCTACTCCGCGCCGGACCGCGATCCGCGCGACCGGGTCGTCTCGGTCGCCCACGTCGCGTTCGCCCCGGACCTGCCCGAGCCCTCGGCCGGCTCGGATGCCGCGGGCGCGCGCTGGTGGGTCGTCGACGACGTCATCGGCGACGGGAGCGGCCCCGAGGCGCCGGCGCTCGCCTTCGACCACGCCGAGATCCTCGACGACGCCCGGGAGCGGATCCGGGCCAAGCTGGAGTACACGACCCTCGCCCTGGAGTTCGTGCGCGAGCCGTTCACCCTGCCCGAGCTGCGCCGGGTGTACGCCGCGGTCTGGGGCACCCCGCCCGACCTCGGCAACTTCCGCCGCAAGGTCCTCGGCACCGCCGGCTTCGTGGAGCCGACCGACGACCACGGCGACGCCTCCGGCGCGGGCGGCCGCAAGGCGCTGCTCTACCGGCGCGGCGACGCCACCGCGGTCCAGCCGCCGATGCTGCGTCCGGCGTAGGTCGGCCCAGGGTCCCACCTCAGTCGAAGCGCGGGACGGCCTCGCTGTCTCGGCTCATCAGAGGGCTCCAGAGGATCCCCACCAGCGGGCCATGACCGGGCTGTGCACAGCTCTGGCGCTGCCACCGCGGTCCAGCCGTCGATGCTGCGTCCGGCGTAGGTCGGCCCAGGGTCCCACCTCAGTCGAAGGCGGGACGGCCTCGCTGTCTCGGCTCATCAGAGGGCTCAGAGGATCCCCACCAGCGGGCCATGACCGGGCTGTGCAGTGGTCTGGCGCTAGAACGTTTGTTCGAGTATGATGGTGTCATGTCCCTGCCGCTCTCGTTGGTCGCGATCGAGGACCTCGACCCCACCGGGGTCCTCGCGCGAGCAGAAGCAGCGCTCGTCGCCCGCCGTGCCGCACAGGTCGAGGACCTCGAGCTCGCCCTGGCCTGGGCCGACCTCCACGCCGAGGACCCCCGCAACGACCCCGACGCACCCCGGCGCTGGCGCGGCGGTGACCGCCTCGTCCAGCTCGGCGGACACGGCACCCCCCAGGTCCGCGAGCTCTGCCTGCCCGAGCTCGCCATCGCCCGCCACAGCCACACCCTCGCGACCCGCGCCGCCCTCGCCGACGCCCTCGACCTGCGCCACCGCCTCCCCACCACCTGGGCCCTCGTGCGCGACGGGCAGGTCGAGGTCTGGCTCGCCCGCAAGGTCGCCGCCCTGTCCCGACGCCTCGAGGCCGACCAGATCGGCCTCGTCGACACCGCGGTCGCCGACGCCGCCGCCACCCAGGCACCCGCACGGGTCCTCTCCCTGACCGAGGCCAAGATCATCGAGGCCGACACCGCCGCCCACCACCGCCGCCTCGAAGCACAACGCCGCCACCGGATGGTCACCATCAGCCACACCGACGCCCACGGCGCCCGCACCCTGCACGCGCGCATCGACCCCGGACACGGCACCTGGATCGACACCACCCTCGACCAGGTCGCCCACGCCCTCGCCGCCCGACCCGACCTCACCCCCGGCCTGCCGCCCGAACCCGGCCACGACGAGCTCCGCTCCATCGCCCTGGGCTGGCTGGCCCACCCCGAAGCCGTCCTCGACCTCCTCCAAGGCCGGACCCCCACCACCCCCGCACCAGCCACCGACGCCACCAGCACCGACGCACAACCGCGGCCCACCCGATCCGAGGCCAGCCTCGTCGTCCACCTCCACCAGGCCTGCCTCGACGGCACCACACACGGCACCGCCCGCGCCGAGCACGACCCCGGCCTCGGGCCCCTGCTGCTCGGCCAGCTCACCGACCTGCTCGCCCACACCCGCATCACCGTGCTCCCGGTCCTCGACCTGCACACCGAGGGCGCCACCAGCAGCTATGAGTTCCCCGAAGCGATCAAGACCCGCGTCCACCTCCGCAACCCCGGCGAGGCCTTCCCCCACTCACCCGCCACCCACCACCGCATCGACCACGACCACGTCGTCCCCTACGACCCCACCGGCCCACCCGGACAAACGAGCGACCACAACGTCGCCACGCTCGACCGCACCCACCACCGCGCCAAGACCCACCTCGGCTACCGCCTACGCCAGACCAGCCTCGACCAACACCTCTGGACCACACCCCACGGACTCCACCGCACCACCGGCCCCGAGGGCACCCGCATCCTCGACGACCACCAAGCCCACGAGACAGCCCACCCCGGCCAGCTCGACGCCATCCTCGACCGACTCTGCCAGCGCTACCTGTCGCGCTAGGACGGGTCGTCGTCCAGTGTGGCCACGGTGAGCGGGCCCTCCTGCGGTGTCGGCACCTCGAAGTGGTCGACGTAGCGTCTCGCCAGCGCCTGGTCCAGCACGAAGTCGTGGGCGTGCGCCCCACGCCTGTCCCGCAGCCGCGCCAGGATCGTGGACCTGTCGGTGGCGAGATAGACCACGTGCGGCACGACACCCGTCGGCGCCAGGAGCGTGCGCCACTCCTCGCGCATCGCGCGGGACCAGAAAGAGAGGTCGAGGACGACGTCGGCGACCAGCTCCAGCAGGCGCTCCTGGAGAGTCCGATGGATCTCGGCGCGCACGTCCTCGGGCGGCGGCACCTCGGTGATGCCCCGCGCGAACAGCTCGACGTCGGCGGAGAGCCGGACCATGCCCTGCTGCTCGAGCCGATCGGCATACGTCGACTTGCCGGCACCGGACGGACCACACATGAAGACGACCCGGCTCACAGGCCATGCCGTACCCCTGCCTGACCCGCAGGGGTGTCGGCGCCGTCGTCCACACTGAGGCAGTGACCACCCTCGCCACCGACGCGCCGCTGGCTCAGTTCAGCGAGCCCACGCGCATCTGGTTCGAGGCGGCGTTCGCGGAGCCGACACCAGCCCAGGCCGGCGCATGGGCGGCCATCCGGCAGGGGCGGCATGCGCTCGTGGTCGCGCCGACGGGATCCGGCAAGACGCTCTCGGCGTTCCTGTGGTCACTGGACCGGCTGATGACGACGCCGCCGCCGGAGGACAAGAAGCAACGCTGCCGGGTGCTCTACATCTCCCCGCTCAAGGCGCTCGGGGTCGACGTCGAGCGCAACCTGCGCGCTCCTCTCACGGGCATCCGCCACACCGCGCACCGCCTCGGCGCCGAGGTCGGCGACGTGCGGGTGGGGGTGCGCTCGGGCGACACCAGCGCCGCCGACCGCCGCAAGCTCTCCAGCAGCCCACCCGACATCGTCATCACGACACCCGAGTCGCTGTTCCTGATGCTCACCAGTGCGGCGCGCGACACCCTGCGCGGCGTCGAGACCGTGATCCTCGACGAGGTCCACGCGGTTGCGGGCAGCAAGCGCGGCGCCCACCTCGCGGTGTCCCTCGAGCGTCTCGACGCGCTGCTCGACAAGCCGGCCCAGCGCATCGGCCTGTCGGCGACGGTCCGACCGCTCGAGGAGGTCGCGCGGTTCCTCGGCGGTGCCGCACCCGTCGAGATCGTCGCCCCGCCCTCGGTCAAGCGGTGGGAGCTGGAGGTCGTGGTCCCCGTCGAGGACATGACCAACCCCGCTCCTGCCGACCCTGCTCCCACCCCCGACGAGCCTCCAGCCCAGGTGCAGCGGCTCCGGGCCTCGACCGCCGCCGCGGGCGCCAACCCGTTCCTTCCCGACCCGCCCGGCGGCCTCGGCGCCGGCGATCGGCCCGATGATCAGGTCAGCGAGGCGCTCGATCCCTTCGGCGACCTCGACCACGAGAGCCTCGAGCAGGTGGCCGCGCGTGCCGCCCCCTCGCGCCCGGAGCAGCATGCCTCGATCTGGCCCCACGTCGAGGAGCGCGTGGTCGACCTGATCGAGGCCCACACCTCGACCATCGTCTTCGCCAACTCCCGCCGTCTCGCCGAGCGGCTGACCGCCCGGCTCAACGAGATCGCCTCCGAGCGCGCCGGTTTCGCGCGCGACGCCGAGGCGAGCCGACCGCCGGCGCAGGTCATGGCGCAGGCCGGGACCGCGGCGAGCACGGCCGACGAGACCAGCCCCGTGGTCATCGCCAAGGCGCACCACGGCTCGGTGGCCAAGGAGCAGCGCGAGCTGATCGAGGACGACCTCAAGCGCGGCCGGCTGCCGGCCGTGGTCGCGACGAGCAGCCTCGAGCTCGGCATCGACATGGGCGCGGTCGACCTCGTGATCCAGATCGAGTCGCCCCCGAGCGTGGCCAGCGCCCTGCAGCGCGTCGGCCGGGCCGGGCACCAGGTCGGCGAGGTCTCCCACGGCGTGCTCTTCCCCAAGCACCGCGGCGACCTCGCGGCCACGGCGGTCACGGTCCAGCGGATGCGCACCGGTGGCATCGAGTCGCTGCGGGTGCCGGCCAACCCGCTCGACGTGCTGGCCCAGCAGGTCGTCGCCGCCGTGGCCCTCGAGCCCCTGGGGGTCGACGAGCTCTTCGAGCTGGTGAAGCGCAGCGCGCCCTTCGTCGGCCTGCCGCGCTCGGCGTACGACGCGACGCTCGACCTGCTCAGCGGCCGCTACCCCTCCGACGAGTTCGCCGAGCTGCGTCCCCGCATCGTGTGGGACCGCGTCACCGGGACCCTGACGGGCCGTCCGGGCGCCCAGCGGCTCGCGGTCACCAGCGGCGGCACCATCCCCGACCGCGGACTGTTCGGGGTGTTCCTGGCCAGCGGCGAGGGTCCCGGCCGTCGCGTCGGCGAGCTCGACGAGGAGATGGTCTACGAGTCCCGCGTCGGCGACGTCTTCGCCCTCGGCGCGACCAGCTGGCGCATCGAGGACATCACCCACGACCGGGTCCTCGTGACGCCGGCGCCGGGCATCCCCGGGAAGCTCCCGTTCTGGCGTGGCGACACGCTGGGCCGGCCCGCCGAGCTCGGCGAGGCGCTGGGCGGCTACACCCGCACGCTGGCCGCCCTGCCCCGGAAGCAGGCCGAGCAGCAGGCCCGCGACGACGGACTCGACGAGTGGGCCGCCGGCAACCTGGTCGGCTACCTGCACGAGCAGCTGGACGCGACCTCGATCCTGCCCAGCGACACCACCCTGCTCGTCGAGCGGTTCCGCGACGAGCTCGGTGACTGGCGCTTCGTGCTGCACTCGCCCTACGGCACCCCGCTGCACGCCCCCTGGGCGCTGGCCATCAACGCGCGACTGCGCGAGCGTCACGGCATCGAGGGCCAGGCCGTCGCCTCCGACGACGGCATCGTGGTGCGCATCCCCGACACCGGCGACGAGCCCCCCTCCGGTGAGGTCGTGGTCTTCGACGCCGACGAGATCGAGGACGTCGTCACCACCGAGGTCGGTGGCTCCTCGCTCTTCGCCTCCCGGTTCCGCGAGTGCGCCGCCCGCGCCCTGCTGCTCCCCCGCCGCGACCCCGGCCGCCGGTCGCCCCTGTGGCAGCAGCGCCAGCGCTCGGCGTCGCTGCTCGAGGTGGCCAGCAAGTACCCCTCGTTCCCGATCGTGCTCGAGGCCGTGCGCGAGTGCGTGCAGGACGTCTACGACCTGCCCGCCCTGGTCACGCTGATGCGACGCATCGAGCGCCGTGAGATCGCGGTGGTCGAGGCCACCACGACCACGCCGTCGCCCTACGCACGGAGCATGCTGTTCGGCTACGTCGCCCAGTTCGTCTACGAGGGCGACTCGCCCTTGGCCGAGCGCCGCGCCGCGGCGCTGTCGCTCGACCAGGGTCTGCTCGCCGAGCTCCTCGGCCGCACCGAGCTGCGCGAGCTGCTCGACCCCGAGGTGCTCGACGAGGTCGAGGCCGAGCTGCAGCGCACCGCTCCCGGACCGGCGGGCCCGTGACGCCGAGGGCCTCGCCGACCTGCTCCGCCTGCTCGGTCCGTTGAGCACCGAGGAGATCGCGCAGCGAGCGGTGGCCGACGCACCCGTGGCGGCGTGGGCCGACGAGCTGGTCGCCTCGCGCCGCGCGGTGTCGGTGCGGATGGGCGGCGACGAGCGGCTGGCCGCCGTCGAGGACGTCGGCCGCCTCCGCGACGGACTCGGCGTCCCCGTTCCGCCGGGCACGCCCGACGCCTTCACCGAGGAGATCACCGACCCGCTCGCCGACCTGGTCGCCCGGTACGCCCGCAGCCACGGCCCGTTCGTCGTCGACGACGTCGCGACACGGCTCGGTCTGGGCACCGCCGTCGTGCGCCTGACCCTCCAGCGACTCGCGGGCACCGGTCGCGTCCTGGAGGGCGAGTTCCGACCCGGTGCCACCGGCCAGGAGTGGTGCGACGCCGAGGTGCTGCGCCGCATCCGTCGTCGTTCCCTGGCCCGCCTGCGCCAGGAGGTCGAGCCCGTCGACCCCGCGGCCCTGGGGCGCTTCCTGCCCGCCTGGCAGGGGGTCACGACCTCGAAGGGTGCCCAGGGCCGCCACCGTGGCGTCGACGGCGTCCTCGCGGCCGTCGAGCAGCTGGCCGGCGCGCCGGTGCCGGCCTCGGCGCTCGAGTCGCTGGTGCTGCCCGCACGGGTACGTGACTACGAGCCGTCGTTCCTCGACGAGCTGACCGCGACCGGTGAGCTCGTCTGGGCCGGCCATGGTGCGCTGCCGGGCGCCGACGGCTGGATCTCCCTGCACCTGGCCGACCAGGCCGACCTGACCCTCCCCGAGCCCGACCCGGCGGACCCGTCCACGCTGCACCAGGCCGTGCTGGACTCCCTCGCCCCGGGCGGCGCGTGGTTCTTCCGCCAGCTCGCCACCTCGGTCGGCAGCAGCCTGCTCGCCGCCGGTGACAAGGCGCCCGACGACCTGGCGCTCGCCGCCGCACTGTGGGAGCTCGTGTGGGCCGGTCGGATCACCAACGACACCCTGACCCCCCTGCGCACGCTGGTGCGCGGCGGCAAGGTCAGCCACCGCACCCGGTCCGGCCCCGCGCGCACCCGGCGCTCCGGCGCCTCCCGCGGGCTGCCCTCCCGGTCCGGCCCGCCGCAGGCAGCCGGTCGCTGGTCGCTGCTGCCCGACCTGGACCGCGACCCCACCCGCCGCGCGCACGCCAGTGCGGAGCGCCTCCTCGAGCGCCACGGCGTCGTCATCCGCGGCGCCGTCGTCAGTGAGCGCGTCCCCGGCGGCTTCGCCGGCGTCTACAAGGTGCTCTCGACGTTCGAGGAGTCCGGCCGGTGCCGACGCGGCTACTTCGTCGAGGGCCTCGGCGCCGCGCAGTTCGGCACGGCGGGGTCGATCGATCGGCTGCGCACGTTCACCGAGGTCGCGGCCGAGGCGGCCCCCGTGTCGCTGACCCTGGCCGCCACCGACCCCGCGAACCCGTACGGCGCCGCCCTGCCCTGGCCCGAGCGGGAGCACCGGGAGGGGGCCGAGGAGGAGACCACCCGGCACCGACCGGGCCGCAAGGCCGGCGCCCTCGTGGTGCTGGTCGACGGCGCGCTCGCCCTCTACGTCGAACGCGGAGGCCGCACGCTGCTGACCTGGAGCGACGAGCCCGGCCTGCTGGCCCCCGCCGCGACGTCCCTGGCCGACGCCGTGCGCCGCGGCTCGCTGGGCAGGCTCACCGTCGAGCGGGCCGACGGGGAGACCATCCTCGGGCGACGGGGCGGGTCGGCGCTGCGCGAGGCCCTCGACGCAGCCGGGTTCGTGGCGACGCCGCAGGGCCTGCGGCTGCGCGCCTGAGACCGAGATGCCGGAGGGCGACACCGTCTGGCGGACGGCGAGGGCGCTGGACGCGGCGCTCAGCGGGCGTCGGCTCGTCGCCACCGACCTGCGGGTGCCGCAGCTCGCGACCGTCGACCTGGCCGGGGCGCCGGTCGTCTCGACCGTGGCGCGCGGCAAGCACCTGCTGACCCGCATCGAGCCCGCGGGAGCCCCCGGGGTCACGCTGCACACCCACCTGCGGATGGAGGGGTCCTGGCACCTCCTCGCCCCCGGGGCGCGGTGGAGCCGACCGGCGTGGACGGCCCGCGTCGTGCTCCGTGCCGCGGAGGTGGTCGCGGTCGGCTTCGACCTCGGGGTGGTCGAGCTGGTCGCCACGAGCGCGGAGGACACCATCGTCGGCCACCTCGGACCCGACCTGCTCGGGCCGGACTGGGACCCTGCCGAGGCTGTGCGGCGTCTGCGCCGCGAGCCCGTCCGCACCGTCCACGAGGCCCTGCTGGACCAGCGCCTGCTGGCCGGCATCGGGAACATGTACGCCGCAGAGCTCTGCTTCCTCAGCGGTCTCGCCCCGACCCGGCCGGTCGGTCAGGTGCCCGACCTGCCACGGCTGGTCGCGCGGGCCCGGCAGGTGCTCCACGTCAACGCGCAGCGCGCGGTCCAGTCGACGACCGGCGACCTGCGCGAGCGCACGTGGGTCTACGGCCGGGACGGTCGACCGTGCCGCCGGTGCGGGACGCGGGTGCGCCGGGGCGAGCTCGGCGCCGAGGGCCGCGAGCGGGTCACCTTCTGGTGCCCGCGCTGCCAGCCCGCCCCGTCGGTGGACTAGGCAGCAGAGGCGACGACGTCGTCGGGGCGCCGCATCGTGATGGTCGCCCCGACCGGCAACGGGACCGGGGTGGGCTTCGTGAGCGTCACGGCCTCCTCGACGGCGACCGCGTCGGAGACGTCGCGCAGCACCTCGGAGAGCGGGAGGTCCAGCGCCCCGCACAAGGAGGCGAGCAGCTCGGAGGACGCTTCCTTCTGCCCCCGTTCTATCTCGGAGATGTAGCCCAGGGAGACCCGGGCCTCCTGGGAGAGCTGACGCAGGGTCAGGCCCTGGTCCTGACGGCGCTCTCGCAGCACGTCACCGAGGAAACGGCGGAACAACATGATGGCGACCCTCCCTCTCCTCGGTACGTGACGTCGCACGGACGGCTGTGGACCACAACGCTACAAGGTTCGTGGTTCTTCCGGGGCGATCGGCTCACCCGCGACCATTCGGATCCTGCAACCCCGGTCCGGGTCGGCTCAGCGTGCGGAGCCCGGACCCGAGAGCGCGTGCCGCTGGCGCCACACGCCGCGGAAGAACTCGTAGCCGGACCACATCGTCAGCGCGACGGCGACGGCGAGGCAGACCTGGAAGGCGTAGAAGGCCACGAGTGCGGGGGTCTGCAGCCAGGAGACGAGGTCGGGGTCGCGCAGGGGCAGGCAGAGCCCGCCGAGCGCCAGCGCCTGGAAGGTGGTCTTCCACTTGCCCAGGTCGGCGGCGGCGATCACGACCCGCTTGAGCACCGAGAGCCGCAGGGCCGTCACGGCCCACTCCCGCAGCAGCACCACGATGGTGACCCACCACCAGACGTCGCCGAGGACCGACAGGGCGATGAGGGCCGCACCGGTCAGCGCCTTGTCGGCGATGGGGTCGGCGATCTTGCCGAAGTCGGTGACCAGGTTGCGGGCACGCGCGATGTCGCCGTCGATCTTGTCGGTGATCATCGCGACCGCGAACAGCACCCAGGCCACGCAGCGCCAGGTGATCGACTCCCCACCGTCGATCAGCAGCGCCCACACGAAGAAGGGCACCATCACGATGCGGAAGGTGGTCAGCGCGTTGGGCAGGTTCCAGTTGCTGGGCACCCGGGTCCCGCTCGCGGCACCGCTCGTGCCGCCCGGGCTGCTCATCGTGCGGGTCCGGTGACCTCGGCGACCAGGTCGACGCCCTCGGTGGCCACCACCCGCGCGGGCACGAGGTCGCCGACCCGGGCCTCGCCCACGACGAGCAGGTCGGTGTCGACCAGCCGGGTGATGCCGTCGACCTCGGGGCCCTGGAGCGCGGCCCGGCCCTCGGCGACACCGTCCTCGACGGACTCGACGAGCACCTCGACGCTCTCGCCGACGCGCTCCTCCGCGCGCTGCGCGGTCAGCTGCTCGACGAGGTCGACCACGTGGGCCACGCGGGCGTCGACCTCGTCCTGGTCGGTCTTGTCCTCGAAGGAGGCGGCCTCGGTGCCGTCCTCGTCGGAGTAGCCGAAGACGCCGACCACGTCGAGGCGGGCGGCGACCAGGAAGTCGCACAGGGTCTCGAGGTCGGCCTCGGTCTCGCCGGGGAAGCCGACGATGACGTTGGAGCGGATCCCCGCCTGCGGGGCGTGGGCGCGGACCTGCTCGAGGAGACCGAGGAACGCCTCGGGGTCACCGAAGCGGCGCATCCGGCGCAGCAGGGTGGCGCTGGCGTGCTGGAAGGACAGGTCGAAGTAGGCCGCCACGCCCGGCGTGGTCGCGATCGCCTCGACGAGGCCCGGACGGGTCTCGGCGGGCTGGAGGTAGGACACGCGGACCCGCTCGACGCCCTCGGTCCCCGCGATCGCGGGCAGCAGGGTCTCGAGCAGCCGCAGGTCTCCGAGGTCCTTGCCGTAGGACGTGGAGTTCTCCGAGACCAGGAAGACCTCCCGGGCACCCTGGGAGCCCAGCCAGGCCGCGTCGTGCAGGACGTCGCTCGGCCGACGGGAGACGAAGCTGCCGCGGAAGGAGGGGATGGCGCAGAAGGTGCACCGACGGTCGCAGCCGCTGGCCAGCTTGAGCGAGGCCATCGGCCCCCGGTCGAGACGTCTGCGCTCCACCGGCACCGGGGCGGACGCCGCGCGCTCGACCGGGCTGATCGGCAGCAGCAGACGCCGGTCGGAGGGGGTGTGGGCGACGTGCTGCTCGCCGGCCAGGATCGATCGGAGCCGCGCGGCGATGTCGGGGTAGTCGTCGAAGCCGAGGACGGCGTCGGCCTCGGGCAGCGACTCCGCGAGCTCCTTGCCGTAACGCTCGGCCATGCACCCGACGGCCACGACGGCCTGGGTGCGGCCCGCGGCCTTGAGGTCGGAGGCCTCGAGCAGGGCGTCGACGCTGTCCTTCTTGGCGCTCTCGACGAACCCGCACGTGTTGACCACGACCGTGTCGGCCTGAGCGGGGTCGTCGACCAGCACGAAGCCGTCCGCGGCCAGACGCCCGGCGAGCTCCTCGCTGTCCACGTCGTTGCGGGCGCAGCCCAGCGTCGTGACCGCCACCGAGACCGGGGCGGGCGGGGATGGTTGCGTCGAGGTGCTCATCGCTGCCGAGTATGACGGGTGGTGCTGCGTGCGACGAAACCCGCCGAGCGGCTGGTCGGGGTCACGGGACGAAGATGTCCTGCGCCTCCTGGCCCGTCTCGCCGAGGGCACCCTTGTCGACCCCGTCGACGGTGACGAGCAGGCCGCCGTCGGAGGAGCTGATGCGCACCGGGGGCGCCACGTCGAGCTGGACGGTCTGCATGAACGCGAGCTGGTCGTCGAGCACGACCGCCGACCCGCTGCGGACGATGACCTGGGCACCTCCGCCCGCGGCCGTCAGCACGACCGGCACGGTCGCGCCCCGGCCGGTGCTGCCGTTGTCGATCCCGCCGCTGGAGTTCAGGCGGGGCGCGGGCGGGGTGATGTCGGCCGGGCCGTCCATCACCAGCCGCGCGACGGACCACACGAGCACGACGGTCATCACCGCAGCCACGAGCACCGACCAGTTCGGCCCGCCCCGGGTGCCGCGGATGCTGCCGCCGGCACCCGTGGCCAGCTCGGTCTCGAACACGCGTCGGGCATCGATGGGGGCGTCGGCGTACACCGCGTCGTAGTCGGCGAGCAGCGGAGCGGCGTCGACCCCCAGCACGCGCGAGAGCGTGCGCAGGTGGCCGCGCGCGTAGAAGTCACCCCCGCACGGCTCGAAGTCGTCGACCTCGATCGACTCGATCACGTGCGGGCGGATGCGGGTGCGCTCGGCGAGCTGGTCGACGCTCAGTCCGAGTCGGGTCCTGGCTGCCGCCAGCTCGGGGCCCACGATCGGGTCGGGGACGCTGCGGGGCGGCTCCTCGTCGATGACCAACGGCGCGACGGCCTGGCCCGGTCGGGCGATCGGGCGGACCCGGTCGCCCCAGACGACGGTGTCCTCGACCAGGTCGACGTGACCGTCGCGACGCAGCTCGCGGGCCTCGGGCAGCCCGGCCCCCCGAAAACCGGGTTCGTCGGTCTCGGACTGGTCCAGGCGCAGCGCCGCGGCACCCAGCACCACGTCGGCGCGCGCTCCGCCGGCGAGGTCACGCAGGGGCAGGGGCGTGCTGCTGGCCACGATCGCGACCGTCGGCCGGGTCCGGTCGCCTGCCGCGTCGCCACGGCCTGTCTCGTCGGCACGGCCTGTCTCGTCGGCGTGGTCGATCTCCTCGGCCTCGTCCACCGGGTCCGTCTGGCCGGTCAGGTCCAGCTCGGCGATCTCGACCTCGTCGCCGGCGAGCTCACGCAGGGTCGCGGCGAGGTCGTCGGTGCCGACCACCCGCGTCGAGAGCGACAGGGCCACCGGGGGCGGCGCCGCGGCTCCACGCACCTCGAGGGCGACGGAACCGTCGCGCAGCAGGCGGCGGGCACTGATCTCGACCCGCTCCACCTGGTCCCAGGGAACGCCGTGCCAGGTGCTGCCGCGGCGCACCCGCACACCGAGCCGGTCGGCGACCAGGAGCGGGGTGCGGGCGTCGGCCATGGCCAGCAGGTGGACCACGCCGACGGCGAGGAGCACCGCGCACAGCACCCAGTCGAGGGGGCCGCCGCCGAAGGCGGCCCGGACGAACCAGGCGAGGGCCACCAGGCAGCCGGCCGCACCGACGGCGCCGGCCAGCTCGGCGCGGCGGCGTACCTCGACCTCGCCCGGGTCCTCGACGGGCTCGGCGTGCTCGAGGTCGTCGGTGTCCTCGACGTGGGTGCTGGACGGTGCGGGCATGTTCACTGCTCCCCCTGGATGGTGAAGATGACGGCGTCGACCTCGTCGGGCTTGACCAGGACGTCGCGGGCCTTGGAGCCCTCGCTCGGCCCGACCACGCCCCGGCTCTCGAGGATGTCCATGAGACGGCCGGCCTTGGCGAAGCCGACCCGCAGCTTGCGCTGGAGCATCGAGGTCGACCCGAACTGGGTCGAGACCACGAGCTCGACGGCCTGGACCACGAGGTCCATGTCGCCGCCGATGTCGTCGTCGAGGTCGCGCTTGGCCGCAGCGGGCGCGGTGACGTCCTCGCGGTAGGTCGGCTCGAGCTGGGCCTTGCAGTGCTTGACGACCTGGGCGATCTCGGCCTCGGTGACCCACGAGCCCTGGATGCGCGAGGCCTTGGAGGCGCCCATCGGCAGGAACAGGCCGTCACCCTGGCCGACGAGCTTCTCGGCACCCGGCTGGTCCAGGATGACCCGACTGTCGGCGAGCGAGGACGTCGCGAAGGCCAGCCGCGAGGGCACGTTGGCCTTGATCAGCCCGGTCACCACGTCGACCGAGGGCCGCTGGGTCGCCAGCACCAGGTGGATGCCCGCGGCCCGGGCGAGCTGGGTGATCCGTACGACCGCGTCCTCGACGTCACGTGGGGCGACCATCATCAGGTCGGCGAGCTCGTCGACGATGACCAGCAGGTAGGGGTACGGCGCGAGCTCGCGCTCGCTGCCCGGGGGCAGGTCGACCTTCCCTGCGCGCACGGCCTTGTTGAAGTCGTCGATGTGGCGGAACCCGAAGTTGGCGAGGTCGTCGTAGCGCAGGTCCATCTCGCGCACGACCCAGGCCAACGCCTCGGCGGCCTTCTTGGGGCTGGTGATGATGGGGGTGATCAGGTGCGGGACACCCTCGTAGGCGTTCAGCTCGACCCGCTTGGGGTCGACCATGATCATCCGCACCTCGTCGGGGGTGGAGCGCATCAGCACCGAGGTGATCATCGAGTTGATGAACGAGCTCTTGCCCGAGCCGGTCGCACCCGCCACCAGCAGGTGCGGCATCTTGGCCAGGTTGGCGACCACGAAGCCGCCCTCGACGTCCTTGCCGAGGCCCGCGATCATCGGGTGGTGGTCGCCGCGGGCGACGTGGGAGCGCAGGACGTCGCCCAGGGAGACGACCTCCTTGTCGACGTTGGGGATCTCGATGCCGATCGCCGACTTGCCCGGGATCGGGCTGAGGATCCGCACGTCGGCGGAGGCGACCGCGTAGGCGATGTTCTTGCTCAGCGCGGTGACCTTCTCGACCTTGACCCCGGGGCCGAGCTCGACCTCGTAACGGGTGACGGTCGGCCCGCGGGTGTAGCCCGTGACCTGGGCGCCGATCCCGAACTCCTCGAGGACCTGGGTGAGCCGGTCGACGACCGCGTCACTGGCGCGGGAGCGTGCCTTGTGCACCGAGCCCGGCTTGAGCACGTCGTCGACGGGCAGGGAGTAGACGACGTCACCGGACAGCGCCAGCTGCTCCACCCGGGCGGGCAGGGGCGAGTGCGGCGGCGGCACGAGGTCGCCGGCCCCGGTGGGGGCCTCCCCGGGGTGCTCGGCCACCGGCGGGGCGGTGGCCTGGGTCTCCTCGGGGTCCGCGTCCGGGTCGATCGCCGGGGTGCGGAACGCCTCGACGTCGAAGGGCAGGTCCGACGGGCTCGGGGCGACCCGGCGGCGCTTGCGCAGCTCACGGTCGCTGAGGCCCTGCTCGGCCAGGACCGGGCTGTCGTAGGCGGGGTCGCCGCGATCGGGGTCGAAGACGTCGTCGAGGTCGCCGCCGGCCCGCCGGCCACGACGGCGTACGGGCTGGGTCGCCGCTGCCTCGGCCTCGGAGACCTCGGGCGCCGCGTCGACCGCCTCGTCCTCGGGACGGCCGAGCGCCTGGTCGCGCAGCGCGGCCAGCCGCGCGGGGACCCGGTAGAGCGGGGTCGCGGTGATCACCAGCACCCCGAAGGCCACCAGCAGGAGCAGCACCGGCACCACGACGTAGGCGGTGCGGAGCAGGTCGAGCAGCAGGGAGGCGACGACGTAGCCGACCGCTCCCCCACCGGTGCGCAGGGCGGAGGTGTCGCCCGCGACCGGCTGCGGCGCCCCGGCGGCGATGTGCACGATCGCGAGCGCACCGAAGGACGCGGCTCCCCAGCCGATGACCTGACGACCCACCGGACCGTTGCGCACGGGGTCGCGCATGACGCGCCACCCGGCGACCACGAGGGCGACGGGCACGAGCCACCCGACCGTGCCGACGGTCCCGGTCACCACGGTGCGGGCCAGCTCCATCGCGCCACCGGGCACCTCGAACCAGACCGCAGCCGCGGCCACGAGCGCGAGGGCGAGCAGGACGAGCCCGGCCCCGTCGCGACGGTGCTCGGGATCGAGGTCGCGAGCGGTGTGGCCGATCCCGCGCGCCGCCGCCCCGACGGCGTGCGCGACGGCGACCCAGACGGCACCCAGTCCCCGCAGCACCGCGGAGAAGAACCGCGAGACGGGTCCGGGTCCGGAGCGCACCGCACGGGGGGCGGGTCGCCTGGCCGCGGAGGACTTCGCGGAGGACTTCGCGGAGGACAGGGTGGTGGGCTTCCGGGCGCTCCGCGAACGCGAGCTCGAGGCACCCTTGCCCGCCGAGGCCCGGCCGGAGGCCGCGGTCTGGGTGGTGGGAGTGCTCGTGCTGCGCGAACCCGGCGGGGAAGACGTACGGGTCGCCATGGTGGTCACCCTAGGTCCGAGTCACATGCGCCCCAGGCACCACACGAGTGCGTGTCGCCGGCCGGCGGTCCGCGATCACCGCGACCCGCGTCGTCGCCACTTCGTGACCCGCCCACCCCTGGACCTCCTGCCATCGAGTTACCTAAGGTGCGATTCGGCGGTCTCGGGCACCCCCGAGCCGCATGTCATCCACTCGGAGGGAACATCTCGTGAAGATTCTCAGGCAGGGCATCGCCCTGGCCGTCGTGGGCGCGGGCTTCGCCGCCGTCCCCGCGGCAACAACGGCGGCCTCGGTGGCCGCCGCACCTGACACACGTCCGCTGATCAGCCAGATGCGCGACGAGGCGGACGGCGGCGTGGCCGTGTCCGAGGAGCGCTCGACCGGCAAGGTCAGCTTCATCCGGGCCACCGGACGCACCGGCGACCTGCTGCCCGGGGAGGCCGGCGGCACCCGCTCGACCGCGGTCGCGAAGGCCCGCGCCTACGTCGACGCCTACGCCGAGGCGTTCGGCGCGCCGAGCTCGCAGGTCGTGCAGGAGGGCGTGAGCGCAGGACGCTTCGGCGCCACCGTGGTCACCTACACCCAGCAGTACCAGGGCGTGCCCGTCTTCGGCTCGATGCTCAAGGCCCACCTCGACGCCGAGGGCGACCTGACCGCGGTCAACGGCGAGCTCGTGCCCGTGAAGGGTCTCGACACCGACGCCGCGCTGAGCGAGACCGAGGCCGGCGAGGCCGCGGTCGGGCTGGTCGAGGCCGAGCCTCCGACCGGCGACTCCGGCAAGGCCGACACCACCGGGATCAAGGCCGTCGCGGCCGACCTCGTCGTCTACCGCTCCGGCCTGACCAAGGGCATGGCGGGCGGCGAGAGCAAGCTGGTCTACGCCGTCGAGGTCTCCAACGAGGCCAACGTGCGCGACATGGTCTTCCTCGACGCCGACCACGGCAAGGTGGTCAACCGCTACACCCTCGTCGACGACGCCGCCGGTCCCGACCGCCGGCTCTTCGAGGCCGACGCCGAGCGCAACCTCACGCTGGTGTGGTCCGAGGGCGACCCGTTCCCGGCTGCCCTGAACAGCCAGCAGCAGAACCTGGTGCTCACCTCCGGAGAGTCCTACTGGCTCTACCACAACGCCTTCGGCCGCGACAGCTACGACGGCCAGGGCGCCCGGATGAACACCATCAACAACGACCCGGCGATCCGCTGCCCCAACGCCAACTGGAACGGGCAGACGACGAACTACTGCGACGGGGTCACCTCCGACGACGTGGTCTCGCACGAGTGGACCCACGCCTACACCGAGTACACCCACGGACTGATCTACCAGTGGCAGCCGGGCGCGCTCAACGAGTCCTACTCCGACATCTTCGGCGAGACCCTCGACCTGGTGAACGGTCGTGACGACGAGGGCGAGGGCGCCATCGACGAGCCCCGCCCCGTGGGCCAGTGCTCCTCGCACTCCCCCGCCAGCCCGCTGGTGACGATCAACGCGCCCAGCGACATCGCCAAGGACTGCCTCACCGGCGGAGCCTCGTTCGGCGAGCAGCTCGACGGCACCGGCATCACCGGTGACGTCGTGGCCCCGACCGACGCCGTCGAGGACGGCGGCACGGCCACGGACGGCTGCTCGCCCTACGACGACGAGGTCACCGGCCAGATCGTGCTCGTCGACCGCGGCCTGTGCCCGTTCACCGACAAGGCGCAGGTCGCCACCGACGCCGGCGCCGCGGCGCTGATCATCGGCAACCGTGACGACGCTCCGTTCGGGGTGTCCGGCGACGGCGCGTCCCTGGTCACGACGGTCTCGATCGGCCTCGGCGACCGCGAGCTCATCCGCGGCGCCCTGGCCGACGGCCAGACGGTCAACGTCACGATGAAGGACGCTGCGGGGCGACCGGGTCGACTCCTACCGGTGGCTGATCGGCGAGAAGGCCACGGCCTTCGGCGGCGCGATCCGCGACATGTGGAGCCCGACCTGCCACGGCGACCCGGGCAAGGTCAGCGACGCCGAGTACCAGTGCTCGACCGGGGACGCCGGCGGCGTGCACTCCAACTCGGGCGTGCCGAACCACGGTTACGCCCTGCTCGTCGACGGCGGCACCTTCAACGGCACGACCGTCGAGGGCATCGGCATCGACAAGGCGCTGAACATCTACTACACCGCCATGACGGAGTACCAGACGCCGTCCAGCGACTTCGTGGACCACGCCAGCTCCCTGGAGGCCTCGTGCTCCGACCTCGTCGGCAAGCAGATCAGGGAGATCAGCACCGCGCCGAACGACAGCGTGGTCGTCTACGCGCGCGACCGGATCACCACCGACGACTGTGCGCAGGTCGCAGCGATGACGCAGGCCGTCGAGCTGCGCCTCGACCCCACCGAGGAGTGCGACTTCCAGCCGCTGCTGCAGCCGGGCGCCCCCTCCGCGTGCGGCGAGGGCTTCACCGACACGCAGGTCTTCGGAGACGACTTCGAGATCACCGCCGACAACGCGACCGGGCTCGACAACTGGACCCTGACCGGGGAGAACCCCTACGACGGTCCGACCTTCCCCTGGGAGGCGACCCGCGACTACAACGGGGAGCACTCCAGCCGGGTCGCCTACGGCCCCGACCCCGACGCGGGCGACTGCTCGGGCGAGGCCACCGACGCCAGCTCGGTCGACTACCTGACGAGCCCGACGATCACCCTGCCCACCGACGGCGTCGGTCAGCGGATGAGCTTCGAGCACTACGTCGCGACCGAGGTCGGCTACGACGGCGGCAACGTCCAGGTGTCGGTCAACGGGGCGGACTTCGCCCCGATCGACCCGACGGCGTACGTCTTCAACGGTCCGGGCCAGCTCGCGACCGCGGCCGAGGGCAACACCAACCCCCTGGAGGGCCAGAGCGGTTTCACCGGCACCGACGGTGGTTCGGTCTTCGGCAGCTGGGGCACCTCGATCGTCGACCTGGCCGCCGCGGGGGTCAACCCGGGCGACGAGGTCGCCGTGCGCTTCGCCATGGGCCGTGACGGCTGCGGCGGGCTCGACGGCTGGTACGTCGACAACGTCGCGGTCGTGGTCTGCGAGGAGTCCGTCACGCCGCCGGGCGGTGCTGCGGCGACCACGACCAGGGCCGTGCGCTCGCTGCCGGCCCGGCCGCGCACCCAGCGTCCGTTCGCGGTCGGGGTCAAGGTCACCTCCGACGGAGGCGTTCCCGACGGCCAGGTGCAGCTGAGGTTCCGTGGCCGCACGATCGGCACCGACACCCTGAACACCAACGGTGTCGCGCTGATCAGGTCCACACGGGTGTTCGCCAAGCCCGGCGCGCGTCGCTTCGGCGCGACGTACCTCGGGTCCGCGGACTTCGAGGGCAGCTCCGACCGGCTGCGCGTGAAGATCGTGCGTCGCTGACCGGTTAGCGGCCCTGCACGACCAGCACGCAGCGAGGCCCCGTCCGGAGCGATCCGGGCGGGGCCTCCTGCGTGCCGGCGACCGACGGGGGGTGGGGGGCTCAGGTCGCGACGAGCGGGAGCTGCACCCGGAAGGTGCTGCCCTCCCCGATGGTCGACCGCACCGTGAGCTGGCCGCCGTGCAGCTGCACGATCCGGCGTGAGATCGCCAGGCCCAGACCGGAGCCGGCGATGGAGAGCGCCTCCGGGTTGCTGGAGCGCTGGAAGGCCGCGAACAGCTGGGCCTGGTCCGCGGTCGAGATGCCCATCCCGTTGTCGGTGCAGGTGATCCAGACGTGGTCACGTCCGCGGCCCACGGCCAGCGTGACGGCACCACCCGGGCGCGTGTACTTGACCGCGTTGCCGACGAGGTTGTCGACCACGGTGGCCAGCTCGTCGGGGTCCACGCTGACCGTCACCGGTTCCGCCGGGGCATCCACGGTCACGGTCACGTCGGCCTGCGCAGCCTGGAAGGACGCGACCTCACGGCTCGCCTCGACGATCCGGGCCAGGTCGACCGGACGGCGCTCGCGCACCCGTGGCTGCTGGACCGCGGAGTAGTCGAGCAGGCCCTGCACGAGCCGACCGAGCCGCCGGGCGTTGCGTGCGATCGCCTCGACCGAGTCCAGCCCGGTGTCGACCTCGCCCATCAGCTCGGTGTGTCCGATGATCGAGCTCAGGGGCGTCTTGAGCTCGTGGGAGATGGTCGCGATGAGCTCGCCCCGGTAGCGGTCGATCTCCTGCAGCTCGGCGACGAGCTGGCGCTCGCGGTCGTAGAGGCGACGGTCCAGCACCACGCGTCCGAGCGTGCGACCGACCTCCATCGCGGCGTCCAGCTCGTGCGGGGTCCACCGGGCCCCCGGGTCGCGGGCGACGACCAGGTAGCCGACGACCTCACGCTCGGTGCCGACGGCCGCGATCATCATCGTCGGCGCCCGGTCGCTCCCGGCCCCGACGTCGAGGTCGCGCAGGTCCTGCGGGAGCAGGCCGTCGTCCGCAGCGAGGTCCTCCGGGCCGAAGAGCAACGGGTGTCCCAGCGCCGCCGACCGTCGGGCCAGGCGGGCGGCGACCGCCACGAGGTCCGGCTTGGACGGCAGCGTCGCCGGGTAGACGTGGGAGGCGTCGACCACGTCGAGGCTCCCCGAGGTGAAGCATCGGATCCACACCCGCTCGGTCCCCAGACCCGTCGCGACCGCGCGGCCCGCGTCGGCCAGGGTGAGGTCGAGGTCGGCGAGCGCACCGGCCGTCGAGACGGCACGCAGCATCTCACCGGTGCGTACCTGGGCGGCCAAGGCCTCACGCCGTGCCGCCGCGTCCACGGCCAGGCCCGCCTGGACGACGAACATCTCGAGCAGCTCGCGGGCCTCGACGCCGGGGACCAGCCCACCCGGGGGCAGGTCGACCGACACGACGCCGAGCAGCTGACCCGACGCGGACCACAGCGGGGCGTAGAGCGTGTCCAGCGGGTGCCAGGCACCGGGAACGTCGCTGACCTCGATGTCGGGGACCCACACGAAGCCGCGGTCCACGGCGGGGCGCCGGTCGTGCGGCAGGAAGCGCAGCACACCCCACTGGTCAGCGAGGTCGAACTCCTCGGTGATCTCCTCGACCCGGCTGCGCCCGCCGAGGATCTGGACCCGGATCTGCTCGTCGGCGGCCGCGCTGGTCAGCACCAGGTCGTCACCCTCGACCCGCGAGATGGCGGCGACGCCGTACCCCAGCACCTCGTGCACACCCTGGGCGACCTCGTCGAGGATCTCCTGCAGGTCGCCGCTGGAGTGCATGCGCCGCATCAGCTCGTGCAGGCGGCGCAGGACCTCGGAGTGCGAGGCAGCGGCATCGGTCATGGAAGCAGTATCGTCCTTGCGCACGTCGTTGCGCCCTGGTATCGCCTCGATCAGGCCTCGATGACGACGGGGACGATCATGGGTCGCCGCCGGTGCTTGCTGGAGACCCAGCGCCCGACCGTGCGACGGACGGTCTGCTGGAGCTGGTAGGTGTCGGTGTTGCCGTCGCCCATCGTGCGCAGGAGCGCGTCGACGACCTGCTTGCCGATGTCCTCGAAGCTCTCGCCCTCCAGGGCGTTGCCCCGGGCGTGGATCTCGGGTCCGGCGGAGATCTTCCCGTTGGTGGTGTCGACGACCACGATCACCGACACGAACCCCTCCTCGCCGAGGATGCGGCGGTCCTTGAGGTCGGACTCGGTGACGTCGCCGACCGAGGAGCCGTCGACGAACACGTAGCCACACTCGACCTTGCCGACGATGTCGGCGCGGCCGTCGACGAGGTCGACGACGACACCGTCCTCGGCGACCACGACGTTCTCGACGCCGGTCTGGCGGGCGAGCTCGGCGTTGGCCTGCATGTGCCGGATCTCGCCGTGGACGGGCAGCACGTTGCGGGGCTTGACGATGTTGTAGCAGTAGAGCAGCTCGCCGGCACTGGCGTGGCCGCTGACGTGCACGAGCGCGTTGCCCTTGTGCACCACCCGCGCTCCCCAGCGCGCCAGGCCGTTGATGACGCGGTAGACGGCGTTCTCGTTGCCTGGGATCAGGCTGGAGGCCAGCACGACCGTGTCGTTGTCGTCGATGTGGACGAAGTTGTGGTTGCGCTGCGCGATCCGGCTGAGCGCGCTCAACGGCTCGCCCTGGGAGCCGGTCGAGACGAGCACCTGCCGTTCGGGCGGCAGGGAGGCCAGCTCCTTCGCGTCGACGATCACACCCTCGGGCACACGCAGGAAGCCGTGGTCGCGGGCGACGCCCATGTTGCGCACCATCGACCGGCCGACGTAGCCGACCTTGCGGTTGTTCTTGACCGCGGTGTCGAGGACCTGCTGCACGCGGTGGATGTGCGAGGCGAAGCAGGCCACGATGATCCGGCCCTCGGACTCGCGGAAGACCTGCTCCAGCACCGGGGTGATGGACCGTTCGGTGGTCGTGAAGCCCGGCATCTCGGCGTTGGTGGAGTCGGTGAGGAACAGGTCGACGCCCTCCTCCCCGAGACGACCGAAGGCGCGCAGGTCGGTCAGCCGGCGGTCCAGCGGCAGCTGGTCCATCTTGAAGTCACCGGTGTGCAGGACCAGCCCGGCGGGGGTACGGATCGCCACGGCCAGCGCGTCGGGGATGGAGTGGTTGACGGCGATGAACTCGAGGTCGAAGGGCCCGAAGGTGATCCGTTCGCCCTCCTTGACCTGGTGGTGCACGGTGTGGCGCAGCCGGTGCTCGCGCAGCTTGGAGTCGAGCAGGGCCAGGGTCAGCTCGGAGCCGACGAGCGGGATGTCACCCCGCTCGCGCAGCAGGTAGGGCGTGGCGCCGATGTGGTCCTCGTGGCCGTGGGTCAGCACCAGGGCCTCGACGGCGTCGAGGCGGTCACGGATCCACCCGAAGTCGGGGAGGATCAGGTCGACGCCGGGCTGGTGGTCCTCGGGGAAGAGCACGCCGCAGTCGACGATCAGCAGGCGCTTGTCGTACTCGAAGACGGTCATGTTGCGACCGATCTCGCCGAGTCCGCCCAGCGGGACGACGCGCAGGCCGCCCGGGGTCAGTGCGGGCGGTTCGGACAGCTCGGGGTGGGGATGAGACACGGGGTCCTCTCGGTGGTGCGTGGGTCGTACGGGGTGCGCGCTCAGAGCAGCCCGGCGGCGACCAGGCCCGCGCGCAGCGCGTCGACCTCGACGTCGTCGAGCGGCACGAGGGGTGCGCGCACATGGCGGTTCTCGAGGACCCCGAACAGCTGCAGCGCTGCCTTGGCGGTGGTCGCTCCGTAGTTGGTGGGGCCCATGACCGCGTCGATCGCGGGGAGCATCCGGGTGAAGGTGGCCAGGGCGGCGGACGGGTCCCCGCCGTGGAAGTCGCGGACCATCGAGGCGAGCTCGTCACCCATCACGTGCCCGGCGACGCTGACGAAGCCGGCGGCGCCGTGGGCCAGCCAGCCGAGGTTGGCGGCGTCGTCGCCGGAGTACAGCGCATAGCCCATCTCGATCAGCCTCACTCCGCGAGTGAAGTCACCGACCGCGTCCTTCACGGCCACGACGGGGTCCCAGGTGATGGCCTCCTCGTAGACCTCGCGGGCGATCGTGGTGGCGGTGCGACCCGGGACGTCGTAGAGCATGACCGGCACGTCACTGACCTCGACGACGCTGCGGAAATGATGCAGGACCCCGGCCGGCGACGGCTTGCTGTAGTACGGCGTGACCAGCAGGAGGCCGTCGGCACCGATCCTGGCCGCCTGCTCGG
>CAVXDJ010000008.1:0-106669 GCA_963760555.1 uncultured Actinomycetota bacterium
TCCGGGTGCCTCAGCGCAGTAAGGACCGCCAGCACGCGCCGATGATCGTCCGGTGCCTCATGCAGCCCGAGCTTGCTGAATATGCTCGCAATGTGGCTCTCGACCGTCTTCCCGGTCACCACGAGCCGCTCGGCGATAGCGGCGTTGGACCGGCCCTCAGCCATCAGGCCGAGCACATCCCGTTCCCTATCGGACAGCGCGAGGACGGGGTTGTTTCGCGAGTGGGCGCGGACCAGGCTGCGGGCGATGTCGGGGTCGAGGACGGTTCCACCGGCAGCGATGGTCTCGAGCGCCCGCAGCAGGGTCGGTACGTCGATGACCCGGTCCTTGAGCAGGAAGCCGAACCGCTCCGCGTGCCGGTCCAGCAACTGCCCCGCGAAGTGCGTCTCCACTGCTTGCGAGAGCAACAGGATGCCCAGCTCCGGGTACGTCGTCCGCAGCTCGACCGCGGCCGCAGCCCCTTCGTGGGTGTACGACGGCGGCATCCGGATGTCGATCACCGCGATGTCGGGTCGGTGCTCGGCGACCACTGCTGCGAGAGCCACCGCCTCGCCGACCGTCGCGCACACCTCTACCCCGGCCTCCACCATCAGCCTGGCCAGCCCCTCGCGCAGCAGCGCCGAGTCGTCGGCGATCACGACGCGCACGGAAACACCGCCTCGACCTTGGTGCCGTGCGGCAGCACTTCTTCGACGGACAGGAGGCCGCCCGTGGCACTCACTCGATCGGCCAGTCCCTGCAGGCCGCTGCCGGCCGGGTCTGCTCCCCCGGCACCTTCATCGATGACGGAGACTCGCAGCCCGTCATCGAGCCTGACCTCGATCACCGCAGCCTGCGCATCCGAGTGCTTCACCACATTGGTGACCGCCTCGGAGAGCACGAACCAGGCTGCGCCTTCGAGCACCGACGGGAAGCGCTGGTCGACCACGTCGTACGTCAACGTGATGGGGGACCGTGCGGCCATCTCCGCGACTGCGGGCAGCAGGCCGCCACCCGCGAGGGCTGCGGGCAGCAGCCCAGAAGCGAGATCCCTCAGCTCCCGCACGGTGGTCTGCAGGTCGTCGATAGCGCGGTCGGTCTCGGCGTCCAGCAGGACGGGGTCAGCGTTCAGCCGCGCAGCCCTCAGCTGCAAGGCGATTGCGAGCAGCCGCTGTTGTGCGCCGTCGTGCAGGTCGCGCTCGATCCGCCGCCGCTCGTCCAGGTGCGCGGTGGCGATTCTGCTGCGCGACTCCGTGATCAGCTCGACCTGACGGGCCAGCTCGGCCCGGAGCGCGACGTTGTCGATCTCTGTTGCTGCTTCTGCAGCGACGGCATCGGCCACCGACCTATCGTTTTGAGCAGGGTCGTACTCGAGCCGAGCGGTAAGCACCCCTTTCCGATGTACGTCGACAGCGTCCTGGCCAGGCGTCACCGCACGGCCATCCGAGGTGACCCATGCGGAGCCGGCCGGATATAGCACCCGAGCGTGGCTCCCTAATGCGTGCACGACCAGGTCATCGAGGGCAGCGGTCGGCAGGCCGGCTCGCACCACCTCCAGCGCGTCGAACCGGGTCGGGTTCACCCGGCGCCCCACGGCCCGACGACCCCAGACAACGGACATCCGCGCCACCACCACGCCGGCCAGGGTTGCGGCAACCGTGGCCAGAGTCGACCCCGCGTCTATCGGCGTACTCCGGCTGATCACTACGACCACGGTGACGAAGGCGAGGATTACCGAGGCCGAGGCGATCGCGTACGCCGCGGATTCGGTGACGACCCGCTCGACGTCGTACAGGCGATAGCGGAGGACCGAGAGCCCGGCTCCTGCTACGAGGGTGGTCATCGCCACACCGAGGAGAACCGAGGCCAACGCATAGGCGTCCGCCCAAGAAGCCACAAAGGCCCCGATGACGGCGGGAGCGACCGGCACCGAGCCTGCCACCAGCCAGAGGAGCTGCTGACGGGCAGCACCCTCCGAACGGCGCCAGGCTCGAACGAGTACGACGACCGACGCAACCAGGCATCCGGCCACCGTGTAGATCGCCAGCGCGGCGAGTGTCCTGGCCGGTCCGCTGACCGCCTCAACAGCGAACGGGCTGACGATGTGCTCCAGCGGCGGGTCGAGCGGAGTCGACCTGAGCAGGGCCATCACCTGGAAGAGGCCCCCACCGGCGACAGTGAGCCATGGCAGAACGCGAGACCTCCCGGTGGGAGGCGTGAACTGGAGGATCAGGGCGAGGAAGACGAACCACCAGGCGAAGGAGGTGTCTCCGAACGTGGCAAGGACATCGTTGTCGGAGAAGGAGTCACAGAAGACACTCCAGGAGAGCGCCGTGCCAAGGCCGAGGAATGCCCACCCGGCGGGCTGCTCGGGTGCACGACCGGTGATGACCACGCCGACCAACCAGCACGCGATCAACGCGGCGATCAGAGGTGCGTCGGCAGCGTCCAACGACGCGCCCCGGCGGATCGCGAGCGCGTTCAGGGCAGGAGTCAGCTGCCAGGTGACCGCCCACGCCATGACCCGACGCATGGGCTCATCCTGGCAGCAACCCTGGTGCAGCGACTCAGGGTCAGCCCTGACTCGATGACTGGTGCCCACCCGGTCGTGTCGGCCTCTCCGGCGAACCACGCTGAATCGCATGACATCAACTACTCGAACCTCGACGGCACTTGCTCGTGCTAGCGCCACAAAGGTTGCCGCCGCCGCGGCAGTCCTCTTCGGAATCTCACTCTTCTGGACGGTTGCCAGCGTCGACGTACCGCACGACCCCTCCAACCAGGAACTGCTCACGTGGTGGCAGGACTCCGGCAACCGGTTGTCCGGCACCATGTCGGGAATGTGGGCGATCTCCACGGCCATCAGCTTCGCCGTCGTGTTGAACTACGTCCGTACGCTGCCTGTCGCTGCACGTGCCCCGCAATGGCTCGCGTTCTTCCGCTCGATGGGTGCCGCCGTCACCGCGGTGTGGCTGGTCACCGGTGCCGTCCGCGGCGCGGTCGGTCATCTCGTCGACGTGATGAACGAGCCCCTCCCGGGCGTCGACGTACTCCGCTTCGCGACAGCCCTCAACTACATGCTGCTCGGCGCGTCCGGCATGGCCGTTCTTGCCTGCAGCATCCTGGCGTTCGCCGTCGTGGTGTTCCGCACCGAGGCGCTCGGCCGCTGGCTCGGCTTCGTCAGCGCAGGCTGCGGTGGGGTGATGATGGCTGTGGTGATCGCGCAGTACGGCGGCTTCGCCACGCCACTCGGAATCCTGTGGGCGCTGTGTCTCGCCGTCGCGATCTGGCGCCAGCCCACGTCGTCGGATTAATAGGGACCTATCCTTCAGTTGGAGCGGCCGTGGCGCAATGGGCTCCAAAACCTCAAGCGCGCGGGCTCGAAGTTTGGTGATCGTCCCCGCAGGCCGATCGGCGTACGGGACGGGTCTGACGGACCCATCGAGGGGGTTGGGCATCTGAGCACGCGCTATGGCGCGTCGTGGGATACCCGACCTCGAGGCTGATGGCGCCCTCAGCAAGTCGTGTACCTGGCAACCGCCCCAGGGCCGTTCTGAGGCACACGACCGAACCCGACCCATCCGGCGCACGGTGACGTCATGCGGTCCGGTCAGCCGTCGACTACCGACCGTGATGATGACCCTCCTTGGAAGTCGATCCGCTTCCGGGACGGCGCACCTGCGTCACTCCGCCGCCAATGCAGCGGGGTGAGTGACGGCGAGGCCGCAGGGCGCAGCGTGGCCGGGCGTCGCCATTTATGCTCCACTTTCAGTCAGAGGAACTCCGAGATCACCCGAGCTTGCGGGGTACTGTCAACGCTAGGAACGACATCGACGGCGGCGATAGACACAGGTCAGCGGGTGTTTCCTTGAGATTCGCCGAGAATCTCCGAGGAATGGAGCAGGCTCTCTCGCAATGAGAAGGTCAGGGGTTCGAATCCCCTCAGCTCCACCAGCCAGCCAGCGAAGTGCGGTGTCCACTCGTGGCGCCGGAGACGGCCGGGCGCTTCCGCTGTCCGGTCCCGCGCCTGGCCCGCTCACGGGGGTACCGGCGCGAGAGACCCCCCGTAGGGGTTCATCCGTGGAGAGGTAGCCAGGCCCCCGGTGCGGTTCCTAGCGTCGATCCGGTGGCGACGCTGCACCGCAGCGCGCTCGCACCACCTCGGCCCGCGCGACCTCGGTCGCGGGCCGGCACCCCCGACCACGCAGGAGGAACCCGTGCCCGAAGGTCGTATCGACTCCCTCGTCCAGGCCGCGCAGAGCGCCGTGGAGAACGCCAAGCGTGCGGCTCGTGCACGCGTCGGCTCGTCGACGCCGCCCCGGGTTCCCGGCGTGCCCTCGGCGGTGACGCCGTCCCTGGAGGAGCCCAACGAGGTGCGCGAGCCGGCGCCGCCCAAGCCCGACCAGGGTGCGCCGGAGCGACGTACGCCGACAGGGGCGGCCACCGACGTCGCGGCCACGGATCTCGCCCAGCAGGGTGCGTACCTGACCACGGCGCACGGCGCACGCCTGGCCGAGACCGACCACGCGCTCAAGGCCGGACGGCGGGGCCCGACCCTGCTCCAGGACCACCACCTGCGCGAGAAGGTCTCGCACTTCGACCACGAGCGCATCCCGGAGCGCGCGGTCCACGCCCGGGGAGCGGGGGCCCACGGCGTCTTCGTCGGCTACGGCAACGCGGGCTCGATCTGTCGGGCCCCGTTCCTGGGCGAGGGCGTGGAGACCGAGGTCTTCGTCCGGTTCTCCACCGTCGTGGGCTCCCGCGGGTCGGCCGACACCGCGCGTGACACGCGGGGCTTCGCCACGAAGTTCTACACCGCCGAGGGCACGTGGGACCTCGTCGGCAACAACATGCCGGTGTTCTTCATCCAGGAGGGGATCAAGTTCCCCGACCTGGTCCACGCCGCGAAGCCCAGCCCCGATCGCGAGATCCCCCAGGCCCAGAGCGCCCACGACTCGTTCTGGGACTTCGTGTCGCTGCACACCGAGGCCCAGCACCACACGCTGTGGAACATGTCCGACCGCGGTCTGGCCCGCTCCTACCGGATGATGGAGGGCTTCGGGGTCCACACGTTCCGCTGCGAGGACGCCGAGGGTGCGACCTCGCTGGTCAAGTTCCACTGGAAGCCCGTCCTCGGCGTGCACTCACTGACGTGGGAGGAGGCGCAGATGACCAACGGCGTCGACCCCGACTTCCACCGTCGTGACCTCGCCGACGCCATCGAGGCGGGGGCCCACCCGCAGTGGGAGCTCGGCGTCCAGGTGCTTCCGGACACGCCGGACGAGACCTTCGAGGGCATCGACCTGCTCGACTCCAGCAAGCTGGTCCCCGAGGAGCTCGCGCCGGTGCAGCCGATCGGGATGATGACGCTGACCCGCAACCCGACCAACTACTTCGCCGAGACCGAGCAGGTCGCGTTCAACCCCTCCAACCTGGTCCCCGGCATCGACGTCACCAATGACCCGTTGATGCAGGCCCGACTGTTCTCCTACCTCGACACCCAGATCACGCGTCTCGGCGGTCCGAACTGGACGCAGCTGCCGATCAACCGGCCGCACGCGCCCGTCAACGACATGCTCCGCGACGGCGCGCACCAGACGGCGGTGCACGCCGGCGCGGCGCCGTACCACCCCAACACCCTGGACGGCGGGTGCCCGTTCCTCGCGGGCGCGGACGACGCGCGGTACGTCGACCTGCCGGTCACGGTCACCGAGGGCCGCAAGGAGCGCGCCCTGCCGGCCTCCTACGACGACCACTTCGGCCAGCCGCGGCTGTTCTGGCGCAGCATGAGCCCGGTCGAGCAGGAGCACATCATCAACGCCTACTCCTTCGAGCTCGCCAAGGTCTTCGAGCAGTCCGTCAAGGAGCGTCAGCTGCGCGCGCTGGCCAACATCGACGCACGGCTGTGCTCCGAGGTCGCCACGGCGCTGGGTCTGCCCGCACCCGAGCCCACCGTCGAGCTGCGCGACGTCGACCCCAGCGCGGCCCTGACGCAGATCGGCGCCACCTGGCCGGTGGACGGCCGGGTCGTGGGCATCGTCGTCGACGCGGACGGCGACCTGGACGGGGTGCAGGAGATCGCGGACGCCGTGCACGACGCGGGTGCGGTCCCGCTGGTCGTCGCCGCGCACGGTGGCACCGTCGGCGACACGATCACGGTGCAGCGCGTGCTGGCCGCGACGCGTTCGGTCGAGTTCGACGCGCTCGTCGTGACCGGCTGCCCGGCGCCCGCACCGGACGCACGGCCCGTCCGCGACTCCAAGGCGGCGGCGGCGACCTCGACGCTCGACGCCAGGGTCGAGCTGATGCTCGCCGAGGCCCTGCGTCACGACAAGGCGGTGGCCGCCTTCGGTGCGGGCGCCCAGGCCCTCGAGGTCGTCGGCGTCGACGCCTCGACCCCGGGTGTGGTCGTCGGCGACGGCCCCGGCGACGTGGCGCAGACGCTGCTGTCGTTGATGAGCGCCCACCGGGTCTGGGAGCGGCACCCGGTGGGCTGAGGAAGCACCACGTCGTGGTCGCTCACCTCCGGTAGCGCGCGTCACGCCACGCCAGCGCCGCCCGCAGGCCCCGACCCGCGGCGATGGCGTCGAACTCCTCCTGCTCGGGCGTGCTGGCGCTGTTGAGGATCGACGAGAGGTCGAGGTTGGCGTGGACCGCCTCGCGCAGGCCCATCGCCTCGTAGGCCCGGTTGAGGGCCAGCTTGGTCAGTCGGAGCACCGGTAACGGAGTCGGGGCGATCCGCCGGGCGAGGTCGTGGGCGGTGCTCATCAGGTTCTCGCGGGCGACGACGCGGTTGACCAGGCCGGCGCGCAGAGCCGCCTCGGCCTCGAGGTGGTCACCGGTGAGAAGGAGCTCGTTGGTCAGCTTCTGACCGAGCACGAACGGCATCAGCAGCGTCACCGGGCCTGAGCCGTACTGGATCTCGGGCTCGCCGAAGCGCGCGTCGTCGGCGGCCACGACCAGGTCGCAGGCCATGGCGACCTCGCAGCCGCCGGCGAGGCAGTAGCCCTGGACCACGGCGATGGTCGGCTTCGGGCACGACCACAGCGCCATGGTCATGGCGCTGTCGCGCTCGAGCACCGGCTGCCACTCCAGGGCCGTCCCGATGCCCTCCTCGACCTCCTCGGCGATGTCGAAGCCGGCGCAGAACGCCCGCCCGCTCCCGGCGACGAGCACAACCTTCACCGTGTCGTCAGCGCCCGCCTCAGCAATCCGGCGGCTCAGCTGCTCGATGACCTCGGCGTTCATCGCGTTGAGCTTGGCGGGGCGGTTGAGGGTGATGGTGGCGATCGGGCCCTCGGTCTCGTAGAGGACGACGTCGGACATCGGCTGCTCTTCTCTGCTCGCAGGTTGCCCGCGTCTCGTCTGCACGACGGCCCCGGGCGTCGGGTGGGTGCCCGCGCCCGGAGCATGGCAGACCGATTCCGGATACCCCCACTGTTGGTTCTCGCAGTATCTTGGCGCTGCTCCCACGTTCGACCGACTGCCCTGCTCCCAGGGTCGCTGTCGTGCGCGACGAACGGGCGGTCTCGCTCCCGGCGACCGTCCTCGCAGACCCGCGACGCCGAGACCCGGTGTCCGGTCCCGACGAACGGAACGCACGCTGTGGCTCACAACTCCACCCATCACTTCACCTCCACGGCCGTGCTCGCGGTCGAGCGCGTCGAGGCCAGCGAGGTCGTCACCTCGGCCCACCTCGACGAGCGGCTCGAGGACGTCTACGCCCGCACCGGGCTGCGGGGAGGTCTGCTCGAGGGCCGGGTCGGCATCGCCGAGCGCCGCTGGTGGCCCGAGGGCACCAGCTTCACCGACGGTGCCGCCGAGGCCGGTCGCGCCGCGCTCGCGGCGAGCGGCGTCGCGGCCGCCGACGTCGGCCTGATGATCAACACCTCGGTCAGCCGGCACTACCTCGAGCCCGCCACCTCGGTCGCCGTCCACGACGCGATCGGGCTGCCGGCCTCCTGCCAGAACTTCGACATCACCAACGCCTGCCTGGGCTTCCTGTCCGGCATCGAGGTCGCCGGCGCGATGATCGACGCCGGCGTCATCGACTACGCCCTCGTCGTCGACGGCGAGGACTCCCGCACCGTGCAGGAGGCCACCATCCGCCGCCTGCACGCCGACGGGGCCACCACCGCCGACGTGATGAACGAGTTCGCCGCCCTGACCCTGGGCTCCGGCGCGGTCGCCGTCGTCCTCGGCAACGCGGAGCGCCACCCCGAGGGCCACCGGGTCGTCGTCTCGGCCAGCCGCGCCGCCACCGAGCACCACGGCCTGTGCATCGGCGACAACGACCACATGGTCACCGACCTGGCAGGCCTGCTCAAGGCCGGGGTCGCCCTGTCGACCGCGCTGTGGGACGAGGCCGCGGGCGTCTTCGACTGGAAGGGGATGGAGCGCTACTTCATCCACCAGGTCTCCCAGGTGCACACCGACGCGATCTGCGCCGGGCTCGGGATCGACCCCGAGCGGGTGCCGCGCACGTTCCCCACGTTCGGCAACATCGGTCCGGCCTCGGTGATGTACACCCTGGCCGGCGAGAAGGACGCGCTGGTCAGCGGCGACCGGATCCTGATGATGGGCATCGGGTCGGGCCTGAACGCCACCTGCCTCGAGATCTGCTGGTGACCACCACCGAGCGCGCCGGTGACGTCGCCGGCGCGGTGTCGGTGAGCCCGGTCCCGCACGACCTGCCCGGCCTCGACCGCGCCTGGTCGCGCACCGTGACCACCGAGGTCGCCGACGGGACCCCGCGCACCTTCCACCTGCTCGACAACGGCGTCGAGCCGGTCCACGGCACGGTGCTGTGCGTGCACGGCAACCCGACGTGGTCCTACATCTGGCGCGCGCTGCTGGCCGCCGCGCCCCCGGGGTGGCGGGTCGTGGCCCCCGACCACCTGGGCATGGGCTACTCCGAGCGCACCGGCTCGCCGCGCACCCTCGCCGACCGGGTCGCCGACCTCGGGGCCCTCACGCAGGCCCTCGGCATCGACGGGCCGGTCGTCACCGTCGGCCACGACTGGGGCGGGATCATCTCGCTCGGCTGGGCCGTCGAGCACCCCGACCAGCTGCGCGGCGTGGTGCTCACCAACACCGCCGTGGCCCAGCCGCCCGGGGACCTCGGTCCGGCCCTGATCCGCCTGGCGCACCTGCCCGGCGTACGCCCCCTCGGCTGCGTCGCGACGCCGATGTTCGTGCGTGGGGCGACCTGGCTCTCGAAGCCGTCGCTGGACCCCGAGGTCTGCGACGCGCTCGCGCTGCCCTACGACACCGCCGCCCGTCGCCGCGCCGTGGGCGACTTCGTGGCCGACATCCCCTTCGACCCGGGGCACGGCTCGTATCCCACCCTGGCCCGCTACGCCGAGGGCGTGAAGCACCTCGACGTGCCGACGCTGATGCTCTGGGGTCCGCGCGACCCGGTCTTCGGTGAGCGCTACCTCGCCGACCTGCGCGAGCGGATCCCGCACGCCCGGGTCCACCGCTTCGAGGGCGCCTCGCACCTGCTGACCGAGGACGCCCCGCAGTACGCCGAGGCCGTCACCGCCTGGCTCGCGGAGCTCGGCGAGCCGCGACCCACGCCCCCGGTGCCGACCGAGGCGCCTGTCGCCCACCCGTCCTGGACCGCGTGGTCCGCCCTCGAGCGCCGCGCCGACGACGTCACCCCGGCGATCTCCGCCGCCGGTGTGACGGTGAGCTGGCACGCGCTCGCGCGTCGTGTCCGTGAGCTCGCGGCCGGCCTGGCCGTGGCCGGCGTACGCCGGGGCGACCGGATCGGGCTGCTGCTCGAGCCGTCGACCGACCTCGTCTCCGTCGTCTACGCCGCCTGGCGCGCCGGCGCGGTCGTCGTCGTGGCCGACCAGGGCCTCGGCTTCACCGGCATGCGCCGCGCACTGCGCGGCGCCGGCCTGAGCCACGTCGTCGGGAGCCCGAAGGGCCTGGCCGCCGCCCGTGCGATGGGCCTGCCCGGGTCCCGGATCGCCGTCGGCGACCTCGGCGTCGGTGGTCGGCTGCTCGGCGTCGACCACGACCTCGACGAGCTGGCCCTCCTCGGGCGCAGCGCCCCGGCGCCGCGTGCGCCCGACGCGGAGGACGAGTGCGCCGTCGTCTTCACCTCGGGGGCCACCGGCCCGGCCAAGGGCGTCGTCTACCGCCACCGCCAGCTGCTCGCGCAGGTCGACCTGGTCCGTCGCACCTACGACCTCGGGCCGGGGGACCGGTTCGTCGCGGCCTTCGCGCCCTTCGCGCTGCTCGGGCCGGCCCTCGGGCTGGGCTCGGTCGTGCCCGACATCGACGTCACCCGGCCCGACCAGCTCGACGCTCCGCTGCTCGCCGAGGCCGTCGCCGCGGTCGACGCCACGGTCGTGTTCGCCTCACCCGCTGCGCTGCGCCGCCTCGTCGCGACCCAGGGCGACCTGACGACCGCCCAGCGCGCGACCCTGGGCGGCGTGCGGCTGCTGCTCTCCGCCGGTGCCCCGGTGCCGCTGAGCCTCCTCGAGGACGTCCGCCCCGTGCTGCCCGCCGCCAGCCTGCGCACGCCGTACGGCATGACGGAGGCGATGCCCGTCACCGACGTCTCCCTGGAGCAGCTGCGCGAGGCCGGAGCCGGCGACGGCGTGTGCGTCGGCCGGCCCCTCGCGGGGGTCGAGGTCGGCCTGGTGGACCTGCCCGGGCCCGACGACCGTCCTCAGGACGGCCCGCACGACGTCCCGCACGGCGTCCCGGACGTCACCGGCGAGATCTGCGTGCGTGCCGCACACGTCAAGGACCACTACGACGCGCGGTGGCTGACCGAGCACACCTCCAGCCGGTACGCCGGCTGGCACCGCACCGGCGACGTCGGGCACCTCGACACCGAGGGGCGGCTGTGGGTCGAGGGTCGGCTCGCCCACCTCGTCACGACCGCCGACGGGCCGGTCACCCCGGTCGGGGTCGAGCAGCGGGTCGAGGCCGTCCCCGGGGTCGCGGCAGCCGCGGCCGTGGGCGTCGGCCCCCCTGCCACCCAGGCGCTGGTCGTCGTGGTGGTCACCGACGACGCCTCCCCGACGCGGGCCCGTCCGGGCGGCGCCCTGGGCCTGCGGCTCGCGCCGCTCGCCCTGGCGGACCGTGCGCGCGCCGCCACCGCCGTGCCGGTGGCCGCGGTGCTCGTCGCGGACCGCCTGCCCCTCGACATCCGCCACGGTGCCAAGGTCGACCGGACCGAGGTGGCCCGCCAGGCCGCGCTGGTGCTGGCCGGGCGCCGCGCGTGAAGGTGCTCGTGACCGGTGCGTCCGGACTGCTCGGGCGGACCGTCGCGACCATCCTGCACGAGCGTGGGGACGAGGTCACCACGATGCAGCGCCGGTCCTCGCCGGGTCCGTGGCGCGAGCGGCTCGGCGACGTCGCCGACCCGAGCGCGGTGCGGCACGCCGTCGCGGGCCAGGACGCCGTGCTGCACCTCGCCGCCAAGGTCGACGTGGTCGGCCCGCTCGCCGACTACGTGCACGCCAACGTCGAGGGCACCCGCGTCGTGCTCGACGAGGCGAGCCGGGCCGGCGTACGCCGCCTGGTGCAGGTCTCGTCCCCCTCGGTCGCCCACGCCGGCCACTCGGTGGCCGGGGTCGGCGCGGAGCCAGCCGATCCGGAACGCGCGCGCAGTCGCTACGCCCGGACCAAGGCCGCCTCCGAGCTGCTCGCGCTCGCGGCCGACGCGCCGGCGGACGGGGGCCTCGCCGTGCTCGTCGTACGCCCGCACCTGGTGTGGGGGCCCGGCGACACCCAGCTGATCGGCCGGCTCGTGGAGCGGGCGCGGGCGGGCCGGCTCGTCGTCGTCGGCTCGGGCGCGGCGCTGATCGACACGACGTACGTCACCGACGCCGCCGATGCGCTCGTCGCCGCGGTCGACGCCTGCGGACCCGACGTCCACGGGGAGGCCCTGGTCGTCAGCGGTGGCGAGCCGCGACCGGTCGCCGAGATCCTGCAGCGCGTCTGCCTCGCCGCAGGTGTCCCGGCGCCGCACCGGCACGTGCCCACGTGGTTCGCCCGGGGTGCGGGAGCGGCCGCCGAGACGGTCTGGGCCGCGACCCGGCGCGGGGGCACCCCGCCACTGACGAGGTTCCTCGTCGAGCAGCTCACCACGGCGCACTGGTTCGACCAGCGACGCACCCGCGCGGTGCTGGGCTGGTCGCCGGGGGTGGGCCTCGACGAGGGCTTCGCGCGGCTCGCCGCCTGCTACGCCTGAGGTCCGTGCACCCTCACCCGGGGGTGAGTGGCGGGCAGGAACAGAATGGTTGCCGACGGCCACCATCGCACACGATGGTGCTGAGACCCCCCTTCCTCGAGGAGCCCCCTGTGTCGACGACGCGCACCCCCGGCAGCACCAGCACCACCAGCACGCTTCCCGCCGGCCCTCGCAAGGCCTACCTCAGCCTCATCGGCCTCGCCGCCCTGGTCATCCTCTTCCAGGCCGTGTGGGCCGGGCTCTTCATCCAGGAGGGCCAGGAGTACAGCGCCACCTGGGTCGAGGTGCACGCACGCGGTGCCGACGTCGCGATCGCGCTGTCGGTGATCGCTGCCGTGCTCGCCTTCGTCAAGCTGCGCGCTCGCGCCGACCTGTGGATCGGCGCCGCGGTGATGGCCGTCGTCCTCGTCGTCGAGGCCTACATCGGCGGCATCGTCGGGGACCACCCCGGCATCACCGTCGTGCACTTCCCGCTGGGCATGGCTCTGATGGCACTCGCGGTCTACCTGCCGATGCGGGCTGCCCGCTCCTGACGAGGTCCACGGCACCGCCGGCTCAGACGGTGAGCAGGATCGCGCCGAGGACGGCGAGCGCGAGCAGGGCCACGGCCGCCCCGAGCGCCAGGACCGACGCGGTCGGGGCCGCGATCTCGTGGTCGGCCTGCCGCACGATCCGTCGGCGGCGGGCGGACTGGCCCACGGCGAGGGCGGCTGCCGCCACGGAGAGCACCGCGATGGCGGAGGCGACCGGGAGGGGGAAGGCGTTCTCGTGCCGGACGAGGACCAGGGCGCCGTTGGCCACCAGGGCCAGCGCCGTCCGGTTCCACGACAGCGACGTGCGCTCGCGCTGGAGGCCGGGGGCGAGCACGGGCCGGGTCATCAGCGTGACATCAGCGCAGCACGCCGACCAGGACGACGAGGACCGCGAGCGCGACCAGCGCGAGGCCGCCGGCGACCAGCGCCGGGAGCAGGCCGCCGCCGAGGGTCGTGCCCCGTCGCATCGCCACCTCGGTGCTGCGCCACCGCCACAGCCCGCCGGCCGCGCACGCCGCCGCCAGCGCGGCGAAGAGCACCGAGCTCGCCTCGGCGAAGAGGTCCGGCCCGAGGTCGGGCGCGAACTGCACGATCGCCACCGCACCGGCCAGGAGCGCGAGCGAGGTCCGGATCCAGGCCAGGAACGTGCGCTCGTTGGCGAGCGTGAACCGGTAGTCGACCGGGGCCTCGTCGGCGCGCTCGGCGGACCCGCGGGGTGCGTCAGGCGCTGACGGCGGCATCGGGCGTCCTTCCGTGACGACGCGGGCTTGACCCCGATCATGCCGGAGCGCATCCGCCGACGTCGGCCCGGGCGTAGCGCCGGCACCGGGATGGACGGGCTGGTCGCTCCCGTAGGTAGCCCGCCAGCCCGCCAGCACGGCTGCACGGCTACCCGGATGATCGGAGGATCGATCTCTGTGGAAAAGTCTGGCGATCGAACGTATGTTCTAGTATAGTCAGGACATGCCCGCTGCCGCAGCCACCGACGAGACCCGCCAGGGTCTGCTCGACGCGTTGCGCTCCGACGAGGCCTGGGTCCGGGCGGCAGAGGTCCGCAAGATCCGCACCGCGCTGGAGTGGGCGATCGCTCACGAGGTCCTGAGCTTGGATGAGGCGTCGTTCCATGCGGGGTTCGGTGAGCACGGGTTGACGTTGGCGGGTCCGGGGGCGCCGTTGGTCGGGGAGGCCGCGGTCACCGAGATGGCGGTCGCCCTGGGGTTGTCGACCGACGGCGGGAGACGGTTCCTCGGGGTGATCCTCGAGGTCCGCTACCGCCTGCCCGCGTCTGTGGGAGGCGGTGTTGTCGGGGCGGTGTGCGTGGTGGCGGGCCAAGACCGTCGCCGAGGCCACCATGATCCTCTGTGAGGAGGGTGCCGAGCACGTCGACCGCCACGTCAACGGGTTCACCCACGCGTCTCGAACGCCCAGCTCGACCGGGTCGTGGAGGCCGCCCTGTGCGCGGTGGCAGCCCGAGGACGCCGAGGCCCGACGCACGGCGGCTGCGGAGAAGCGGGGGGTGCACATCCACCTGCGTGAGCAGGGCGGTGACCTGTCCGGGACCGTCGACATCAACGGGTGCCTGGACGCGGCGGACGCGTTGGACCTCGAGACCGCGCTGGCCGACCGGGCGCACGAGCTGAAGCTCCTCGGGTCGACCGACACCATGCCCGTGCGCCGGGCCGCGGCCCTGGGTGACCTCGCCCGGCTCCAGTCGACGCTGACGTTGAGTCCGAGCTGAGCTGGGTCGACGCCGACGGCCACACGGTCAGCCTCCCCGCACGGCGCGCGGTCGTGGTCCACGCCCACGTCGCTGTCGCGGCGATCACCGGGCACGGCTACGACGTCGCCCAGCACGGGGTCGCCACGTGGTCGAACACCCACCGGCCCGTCCTGGCCGAGCAGGTCCGCACCTGGTGCCGCACCGCCGGCCAGCGTGACCGTGCGACCGGTGATCGACCTCAACGACCACCTGCACGTCGACTCCTACGAGTCCACCGGTGACCTGCGCGAGCAGACGGCCCTGCGGGACCAGACGTGTGTCTTCCCCCGGTGCACCCGCCCCGCCAGGGGCTGCGACCACGAGCACTGCGTGCCCTGGCCCCAGGGCCAGACCTGCTCGGCCAACCAGGCGCCGATGTGTCGGCGCCACCACCGGCACAAGACCCACCTCGGCTGGTCCTACGAGACCCTCACCCCCGGGGTGTACCTGTGGACCAGCCCCCACGGTCTCAAGACGCTGCGGATGCCGGAAGGGACCTTCGACGTCACCCAGGCACCACCCGTGGCACCGGAGCCGCCGCCGTTGGAGTACTCCATCGCCCCCCGCCCCCACGCCCACCCCGACGCAAAGTGACGTCGACGAAGGTCGGACCACCCGACCCGACCACGCCACCACCCCGCCCACCACCGAAGGACGACGAACCACCACCGTTCTGACCCTCTGACCCGCAGCGCAGACCAGCCAGCAGCCGCAGCCCCGCCACAGCACCACCGTGGCGGGGCCACCGGCACGCCCACGCGGGCCCAGACGTCACGGCGCCGGCGAGAGGCTGCGGACCTGGACGACCTCGACCACCAGCGAGACCTCCGGCTGGGCGTAGCTCAGGCCGTCGGCGCGGTTCGGCCACGCGGAACCTCGTCGAACGGGCGGAAGCAGCCCACGTCGACGTCAGACCCCGTCCACCGGGCACGGTCCACCGGGCATCGAGGAGCTCGTCAGAGTGCCGGCGTTGCCGGAGTGGATACGCTCCGGTCGCCGTTGATCCCCCACGGCCGATCGGAGCCCTCAGCGGACCTCGACGCGGCCCGCCTCGACCCGCCACTGCTGGTCCAGCCGTACGGCGTCCAGGAGCCGGCGGTCGTGGGTCACCAGCAGCAGCGTGCCCTCGTAGGCCTCGAGGGCCTCCTCCAGCTGCTCGATGGCGGGCAGGTCGAGGTGGTTGGTCGGCTCGTCGAGCACCAGCACGTTGACCGCCCGGGCCTGCAGCAGCGCCATCGCCGCCCGGGTGCGCTCGCCGGGGGAGAGACGTCCGACGAGGCTGGCCACCTGGGCGGCCTTGAGGCCGAACTTCGCCAGCAGCGTGCGCACCTCGGCCGGCGACAGTGCGGGCAGCTCGGCCTCGAGCGCGTCGCCCAGCGTCCGGTCCTCGGCCAGCACGCTGCGTGCCTGGTCGATCTCGCCGACCGCCATCGTGGCGCCGCGTGAGGCGCGGCCGCCGTCCGGCTCGACGTGGCCGAGCAGCAGGCGCAGCAGCGTCGTCTTGCCGGCCCCGTTCGGCCCGGTGATGCCGACCCGGTCACCCGCCGCGACCTGCACCGAGACCGGCCCGAGGGCGAAGGCTCCCCGGCGCACCACGGCCTCGTCGAGGGTGGCCACCACGGAGCTCGACCGCTCACCCGTGCCGATCGCGAAGCGCAGCTCCCACTCCTTGCGCGGCTCCTCGACCTCCTCCAGCCGGGCGATCCGCGACTCCATCTGGCGCACCTTCGAGGCCTGCTTCTCCGAGGACTCGGCGTTGGCCTTGCGGCGGATCTTGTCGTTGTCGGGGCTCTTGCGCATGGCGTTGCGCACGCCCTGGCTGCTCCACTCCCGCTGGGTGCGCGCCCGCGCCACCAGGTCGTCGCGGGTCCCGGCGTACTGCTCGTAGGCCGCCCGCGCGTGGCGGCGGTGGACCGCGCGCTCCTCAAGGTAGGCGTCGTAGCCGCCGTCGTAGACCCGCACCTCGCGCTGGGCGAGGTCGAGGTCGACGATGCGCGTGACGCAGCGGGCCAGGAACTCGCGGTCGTGCGAGACCAGCACCACCCCGCTCCGCATCCCCGTCACGAGCCGCTCGAGCCGCTCGAGCCCGTCGAGGTCGAGGTCGTTGGTCGGCTCGTCGAGCAGCGCCACGTCGAAGCGGCTCAGCAACAAGGCCGCCAGGCCCACCCGCGCGGCCTGGCCGCCCGAGAGCGACGTCATCATCGCCTCCGCGCCGACGCCCAGGCGGACCTCGCCGAGCACCGCCGGCACCCGGTCCTCGAGGTCCGGCGCGCCGCTGGCCAGCCAGCGGTCGAGCGCCGCGGCGTACGCGTCGTCGGCGCCCGCGACCCCTGAGCCGAGGTCGCCCGCGGTCGCCTCCATCGCCGCGGTCGCCTCCGAGGCGCCCGTACGTCGGGCCAGGTGCGCACCGACGCTCTCACCGACGACCCGCTCGTGCTCCTGGGGCAACCAGCCCACGAACGCATCCGACGGTGCCGTCACCACGGTGCCCGCGAGCGGCACCAGGCGCCGCGCGAGCAGGCTCAGCAGCGTCGACTTCCCGGCGCCGTTGGCGCCGACGACGCCCACCACGTCACCCGGGGCGACGGTCAGGTCGAGGCCCTCGAAGAGCGTGCGCTCGCCGTGTCCGCCCGACAGGCCCTGCGCGACCAGGGTGGCACTCACGGGGCGAGCCTAGGCCCGCGCCGCGCGAGGCTCACGACGCGCCCCCGTGCGGGTGACCGCGGGGGGTGGCGTGCCGCGGGCTAGGGTTGAGCACCTTCTTTCGACGGAAACGGGCCCCTCCATGATCGAGTTCCGCTCGGTGAGCAAGCAGTTCCCGGACGGGACGGTCGCCGTCGGCGACTTCAGCTTCGTCCTCCCCTCGGGCAAGACGACCGTCCTGGTCGGGTCGTCGGGCTGCGGCAAGACGACCCTGCTGCGGATGATCAACCGGATGATCGAGCCCAGCTCCGGGCAGATCCTGATCGACGACGTCGACGTCGCCACCCGCGACAAGGTCGAGCTGCGCCGCAGCATCGGCTACGTCCTGCAGTCCTCCGGGCTGCTGCCCCACCGCAAGATCGTCGACAACGTGGCCACCGTCCCGATCCTGCTCGGTACGTCGAAGGCCGAGGCCCGCGAGCAGGCGCTGGAGCTGATGGACAAGGTCGGCCTCGACCGGGCTCTCGCCCAGCGCTACCCCCGCCAGCTCTCCGGGGGCCAGCAGCAGCGCGTCGGCGTCGCCCGGGCACTGGCCAGCGACCCGAACATCCTGCTCATGGACGAGCCCTTCGGCGCCGTCGACCCGATCGTGCGCGCCGACCTCCAGGTCGAGCTCAACCGGCTCCAGCGCGAGCTGGGCAAGACCATCGTCTTCGTCACCCACGACATCGACGAGGCCTTCGCGCTCGCCGACCAGGTCGTGATCTTCAAGCGCGGCGGAGAGATCGCCCAGGCCGGCTCGCCCGCCGAGATCCTCTCGGCGCCCGCCGACGACTTCGTGGCCAGCTTCGTCGGCGCCGACAAGGGCAAGCGCGACCTGAGCCTGCAGCAGCGCGAGGGCGACGACGGCCTCACCCTGGTCGTCGACGGCGACGGGCGCCCCGTCGGCGTGCTCACCCCCGCCGACCTGCGTGAGTCGGTCCCGGGGGCGCCGCGGTCGTGAACTGGACCCTGAACAACCTCGACACCATCCTCGAGCTGACCCTCAACCACCTGCGCCTCTCGGTGATCCCGATCGTGATCAGCTTCGTGCTCTCGATCCCGCTGGGCTGGCTGGCCACCAAGGGTCCCCGGCTCCGCGCCGTCGTCGTCACGGGCGGCAGCCTGCTCTTCACGGTCCCCTCGCTGCCGCTGTTCGTGATCCTGCCCCTGCTGATCGGGACCCGGGTCCTCGACGACACCAACCTGGTCGTGGCGCTGAGCATCTACGGCGTCGCGCTGATGGCCCGCTCCGCCGCCGACGCGCTCGCCTCGGTCGACCGGACCACCGTCGACGCCTCGACCGCGGTCGGCTTCTCCTCCTTCGGCCGGTTCCTGCGCGTCGAGCTCCCGCTCGCGGGGCCGGTGCTGCTCGCGGGCATCCGGGTGGTCTCGGTCAGCACGATCGCCCTGGTCTCGGTCGGCGTCATCATCGGCTCCGAGAACCTCGGCTCGCTGTTCCTGGCCGGCAAGCAGCGCGGGATCCTCGAGGAGGTCGTGGTCGGGATCGGGATGACCCTCGTGGTCGCGCTCGTCTTCGACCTGGTCATCGTCGCGCTCGGCAAGATGCTGATGCCCTGGACCAGGAAGGACCGCGAGAAGACGGTGTCCCGCGGCACCCAGGGCGTCCCGACGGTGGAGGCCGTCTGATGGACCTCCTCCTCTCCGCCCTGCGCTGGCTCAGCGACCCCGCCCAGTGGCAGCCGGGCAGCCAGAGCCCCCTGCCGCTGCAGGACCGCCTGGTCGAGCACCTCACCTACACCGCGATCGCGGTCGTCATCGCCGCGGCGATCGCCCTGCCCCTCGGCTTCTTCATCGGCCACACCGGGCGCGGCCGCCAGGGGGTCATCGCCTTCACCGGCTCGATGCGCGCGCTGCCCACGCTGGGACTGCTGTTCTTCCTGCTGATGGTCACCGGCTACTGGCTCTCCTACGACACCGCCCCGATCGTGGGCGCCACGATCGCCTTCGTCGTGCTGGCCGTCCCCTCGATCCTGGCCGGCGCCTACACCGGCCTGGAGGCCGTCGACCGTCAGACCATCGACGCCGCTCGCGCCAACGGGATGACCGAGTGGCAGATCCTGACCCAGGTCGAGATCCCCCTCGGTCTGCCGCTGATCGTCGGCGGGATCCGGGCGGCCACGCTCCAGGTGGTCGCGACGGTGACCATCGCCTCGTACGCCGGTCTCGGCGGCCTGGGCCGGGTGATCACCAGCGGCATCGGCCTGAACGACTACGACGCCATCCTCGGCGGGGCCCTGCTCGTGACCGTCCTGGCCCTGCTCGTGGACGCCGCGTTCGGCGTCCTCCAGCGACTCACCGCGACCCGCGGTCTCAGCGACCGCCCCACCGCGGCAGCGCGCCGCTCCACGAACCGGTCAGCCCGACCGCCCACGCGCACCAGCGCGTGAGACGAAAGGAACCACCCATGTCCCTGTCCCGCCCCTCCATCTGGCAGCGCATCCGTCCCTCGACCCGGCTCGCGACCGCCGTGGCCGCCGTCGGCCTCGCCTCCAGCCTCGCCGCCTGCTCGTCCTCCGACCCGACCGCGGCCGACCCGGCCGCCACCAGCGGCGACACCGTCGTGGTGGGCTCCTTCGCCTTCCCCGAGAGCGAGATCCTCGGCGAGATCTACGCCCAGGCGCTCGAGGCGAAAGACTTCACGGTCGAGACCAAGTTCAACATCGGCCCGCGCCAGCAGACCATCCCGGCGCTGCAGGACGGATCGATCAACCTGATCCCCGAGTACAACGGCAACCTGCTCGCCTACTACGACCCCGAGTACACCGAGCGCACCACCGAGGAGGTCGACGGCGCCCTCACCGACGCGGTCGCCGCCGACAAGCTCCAGGTCCTGGACTCGGCCGAGGCCGAGGACAAGGACGCCTACGTCGTGACGTCGGAGACCGCGGACGGGGGCGTCAGCTCGATCGGCGACCTGGCCACGCTCGAGCCCTTCACGCTCGGCGCCAACCCGCAGTTCGGCGAGCTCGGCTACGGCATCCCGGGGCTGAAGAAGGTCTACGGCGTCGGCACGGCCAAGGGCTCGCTCAAGTTCGTCCCGATCGAGGACTTCGGCGGACCCGACACCGTCAAGGCGCTCGTCGACGACTCGGTCCAGGTGGCCGACATCTACACGACCAGCCCGGCGATCAAGAGCGAGGACCTCGTCGTGCTCGAGGACCCCGAGAACATGATCTCCTCGCAGAACATCGTCCCGCTGCTCTCCGACGCGGTCGCCTCCGAGGAGCTCGCCGCGGTGCTCAACGACATCTCCGCCGAGCTCACCACCGACGACCTGATCGCGCTGCGTGACCGGGTCGAGGGCTCGGAGAAGGCCTCGGCCGCCACCGCGGCCGAGGACTGGCTGACCGAGAAGGGCCTCATCTGAGCGAGGCGGCCACCTCCGCCCCCCGGACCGAGCCGGCCCGGCGCCGGGTCCCCGCCCTCGGCGGGGACCGGCGCCGGCCGGTGCTGGTCACGTCCTGAGGGGGTGCCTGACGGGCGTCGCCGGACCAGACACGCGCGCCCGATGACGCCGACCGATGTGACCAGCAGCCGGACGTGTCACATAATGTGGCGTATGCTCCCCCGAGGTCTGCGCCGTCGCGAGGTCGTCGCGCTCGTCGTCGCGGCCGTGCTCGGCCTGATGATCGTGCCGCTGACGCTCGTCCACGCCGGCGAGCTGCCGGGCGAGACCCTGCGCAGCGAGCTCGACGGACAGCAGGTCCGGCTCTCGGTGCCCGGTGACGGGATCGAGCCGAAGGGCCTCGTGCTGTGGTTCCACGGCCAGGGCGGTGACGTCGACGTCCGCGTCGGCGACCCGTTCCTCGAGATCCTGCGTCACGAGGGCTGGGCGGTCGCCTCCTCGAACTTCCACGAGGAGTCGTGGGGCAACCCCGCCTCGACCAACGACGTCAAGCTGCTCGCCGAGTGGGCCAAGGAGCAGACCGGGCTCGAACCCTCCGTCTTCGTCTCCGGGTCGATGGGCGCCGCGGTCTCGCTGAACGCGATGCTGCACGGCGTCGACGCGCCGACCTGCTGGTACGGCGTACGTCCGGCGCTGGCGCTGACCGACATGGACCGCGTCCCGGGGGCCAGCCGCTTCATCCGCGAGGCGTTCGGGGGGCCGGTGCCGGTGGACCGCGACCCGATCAAGAACGTCACCCAGCTGCCGACGCAGACCCGCTACCGCGTGATCGCCTCGCGCGACGACCCCTGGGTGGCCTACGAGCAGAACGGCGAGCCGTTCGTCGCCCAGCTCAGCGCCGAGGGCGCGGACGTGAGCGAGGAGCTCGTCTACGGCGGGCACCAGAACCCGAACCACTTCAACCCGCGTGACGTGCTGGCCTTCGCCGACAGCTGCCTGCCCAGCCGCACCGCCTGACCACACCGGCCGGGCTCCGACCGCCCGGCTCAGATCCAGCGGGCGAACCACATCCGCTGCACCCACTGCGCGTGGGTGAGCAGCTGGTCGGTCCACACCGGCAGGAAGAACCAGTAGCCGACCAGCACCAGCACCAGGAACGAGCCGGAGACGACGACACCCGTCGTCCGTCGACGTGAGGGCAGCGGGGAGCGGCCGATCATCGTGCCCATCGCGAGCACGATCGCCAGCACCAGGAACGGCAGCATCGCGATCGCGTAGAAGAGGAAGATCGGCCGGTCGTCGTAGGCCATCCAGGGCAGCCAGGTCGACAGCGCGCCCACGACCACCAGGCCCGCGCGCCAGTCCCGACGGCCCAGCCAGAGCACGGCGGCGGCGCCGAGGGCGACCAGGCCGCCCCACCAGACGAGCGGGTTGCCCAGCATCAGCACCTGGCGCAGGCAGTCGCTGCCCTCCGGGGCCGTGCAGCCCCGCGTGCCGGGCTCGATGCCGGTGTCGGCGGAGATCCCGACCGGGCGGTTCAGCAGCGGCCACGCCAGCGGCTTCGAGGCATAGCTGTGCGTCGAGCAGTTCAGGTAGTGGGCGTGGAAGGTGTAGACGTCCTGGTGGTAGTACCACAGCGAGCGCAACGACTGCACGACCTCGCCCGGGCCGCTCGCGTCGGGCTCGGTGGCCGTGGGCCAGCGTCCGGTCTCGGACTCGATGTTGTCGGTCTCGCCGTCTCGGCAGGGCTGCTCGGCCACGAACCGCGTGTACTGCGTCGAGGAGAGGGCGTCCTCGTAGGCCGAGGCGTGCACCAGCCACCCGGTCCAGGACGCGACGTAGACGACGAACGCGACCAGCACCAGGTGCGCGAACGCCGGGACCGCGTCGACCACGGCCGAGCGCACCAGCGCCCGGCGCACGCCGAAGGAGCGCCGCGCACCCGCGCTCCAGAGCCAGACCAGGATCCCGAACGCGGCCAGCGGGAACGCCGCGGTCCACTTGGTGCCGAGCGCCAGGCCCCACATCACGCCGGCGGCGAGGAGCCACGGGCGCCACAGCGTCGCGCGGACGGGTCCCCAGCCGCCGCGCACGCGTCCGTCGGTCGTGCGAGCGGCCAGCCGCGCGCGGAACCAGTCGCGGTCGGCGACGCAGCACGAGACCCCGCAGAGCAGGAACAGCGCCAGGAAGATGTCGAGCAGCGCGAGCCGCGACAGCACGAAGTGCACCCCGTCGAGCATCAGCAGCAGCCCGGCCACGCAGCCCAGCAGCGTCGAGCCGGTGAGGCGGCGCGCGAGGCGGCACATCACCAGCACCATCAGGGCGCCGGCCACCGCCGAGGCCACCCGCCAGCCGAACGGGTCCATCCCGAAGGCCTTCTCGCCCAGCGCGATCAGCCACTTGCCGACCTCCGGGTGCACGATCAGCGACGGGTCGTCGTTGAAGATCCGGGTGGTCCGGCCGTCCAGGATCATCGCGTCGGCCTTGTCGACGTAGCCGCGGACGTAGCCGAAGCTCGCCATCGACCAGGCGTCCTTGGCGTAGTAGGTCTCGTCGAAGGAGAAGTCGGCGGGCTGGCCGAGGTGCCAGAGCCGCAGGACGAGGGCGAGCACCGCCACCGCGACCGAGGAGACCCACCCGACCAGGGGGTCCTGGAGCGGCGTACGCCGTCCGGCGCGCTCGCGCGCGCTCGGCACCGCCCGGCGCGGGCCCGGGTGGGGACGGCCATGGTCGGGACGACCCGGGGGCGGGGCCGTGGTCAGGCTCGTCACGCGCAGACCCTACGTCGCGACCGCACGCGCCGGACCCCCGCGCGGGCACGGCATGATCGGGCCATGGTCGATGCGGATGGTGACGTGCCCGCCGGCGTGCTGGTCCTCGCCGCCACGCCGATCGGGCGGGTCGAGGACGCCCCGCCGCGTCTGGCCACCGAGCTGGCCACCGCGGACGTGGTCGCGGCCGAGGACACCCGGCGGCTGCGGCGGCTCACGAACGACCTGGGCGTCGAGGTCGCCGGGCGGGTCGTGTCCTACTTCGAGGGCAACGAGCGCGCCCGGACGCCCGACCTCCTGGACGCGCTCCTGGCGGGCCAGCGGGTGCTGCTGGTCACCGACGCGGGCATGCCGAGCGTCTCCGACCCCGGCTACCGGCTGACCGCCGCCGCCGTCGGGGCCGGCGTCCGCGTCAGCGCCGTGCCCGGGCCGAGCGCCGTGCTCACCGCGCTCGCGGTCTCGGGCCTGCCCGTCGACCGGTTCTGCTTCGAGGGCTTCCTGCCCCGCAAGGCCGGTGAGCGCTCGCGGCGCCTGGCCTCGCTGGCCGCCGAGGAGCGCACGATGGTCTTCTTCGAGGCCCCGCACCGCACCGGGGCCACGCTGCACGCGATGGCGCAGGCCTTCGGGGCCGACCGACCCGGTGCGGTGTGCCGCGAGCTGACCAAGACCCACGAGGAGGTGCGCCGCGGGCCGCTCGGCGAGCTCGCCGGCTGGGCCGCCGACGGCGTGCGGGGCGAGGTCACCCTGGTCGTCCAGGGCGCGACGCCCGTGGCCGCGATCGGGGCCGAGCCCGCCGACCTGCTCGCGGCCGTCGCGCTGCGCGAGGATGGAGGCATGACACGCAAGGACGCCATCGTGGAGGTCGCCCGGCTCGCCGCGGTCCCCAAGCGCGAGGTCTACAACCTGGTGCACGGGGCATGACCGCGCGCCTGGAGGAGGTCTCGCGCGCCGGTCTCACCCTCGACGTCACCGACGCGGGACCCGAGGACGGAACGCCGGTCGTCCTGCTGCACGGGTTCCCCGAGCGCCGCACCAGCTGGGACGCCGTCTCCGCGCTCCTGCACGACGCCGGGCTGCGCACCTTCGCGGTCGACCAGCGCGGCTACGCGCCGCGGGCCAGGCCGCCGCGCCGCCGCGACTACACCCTCGACCGGCTCGCCGACGACGCGGTCGCGGTCGTCGAGGAGGTGGGCCGTCGCAGCGGGCAGCCCGTCCACCTCGTCGGCCACGACTGGGGCGCCGTGGTCGCGTGGACGGTCGCGGCCCGCCGACCGTCGCCCGTCGCCAGCCTGACGGCGTTCTCGGTGCCGCACCCGGCGGCGTACACCCGGGCCGCGCTGCGCTCGACGCAGCTGCTGAAGTCCGCCTACATGCTCGCCTTCAACGTGCCCGGCCTCGTCGAGCGGCTGGCCCGCGAGCCCGGGGGACAGGTCGACCGGCTGCTGGCGCGCTCCGGGATGACCACCGAGGAGGTCGCACGGTTCCGCGCCGAGGTCGTCGAGGACGGCGCGCTGACCGGCGCTCTGCAGTGGTACCGCGCGCTGCCCCTCTCGGTCGGAGGCCTCTCTGCGGGCCGGGTCCGCACCCCGACGACCTTCTGCTGGAGCGACGGCGACGTCGCCATCGACCGGTGGGGTGCCGAGCACTGCGCGGACTTCGTGGCCGAGGGCACCGACTACCGCTTCGAGGTCCTCGAGGGCGTGTCCCACTGGATCCCGACCCAGGCCGCCGGTGCCGCCGCACGGCTCGTCGTCGACCGGGTGGGCACGCGATGAGCGGCCCCGTGCGCCGCCGCGCCGCCGCGCAGGAGACCGGCCACTCCCGCGACCGCGAGCGCCCACCCGCGCCCGAGCCGTTGCCGCACCCGGTGGTCGACAACCACTGCCACCTCGACATCGCCGACGGGGACTGGCTGAGCACCGACGAGGCGCTGGCCGCCGCCGCGGCCGTCGGGGTCCCGCGGATCGTGCAGATCGGGTGCGACCTGCCCGGCGCCCGCTGGGCGGTCGAGGCCGCCGCCACCCACGACGCCCTCGTGGCCGGCGTCGCGCTGCACCCCAACGAGGCGCCGAGGCTGGCCGCGCAGGGTCTGCTGGACGAGGCGCTGGCCGAGATCGAGACGCTCGCGCAGGCGCACCCCAAGGTCCGGGCGGTGGGGGAGACCGGTCTCGACTTCTTCCGGACCGGCGAGGACGGCCGGGACGCGCAGGTGGAGAGCTTCCGCCGCCACGTCGACCTGGCCAAGCGGCTCGACAAGACCCTGGTCATCCACGACCGCGACGCCCACGACGCGGTCCTCGCGGTCATCGAGGAGGAGGGCGCGCCCGAGCGCTGGGTGATGCACTGCTTCTCCGGCGACGCCGACGTCGCTCGCCGGTGCCTGGACCTCGGCGCCCACCTGTCCTTCGCCGGCACGGTGACCTTCAAGAACGCCCAGCCCGTGCGCGACGCGCTCGCCGTCGCCCCGCAGGACCGGCTGCTCGTCGAGACCGACGCGCCGTACCTGACGCCGACGCCCTACCGGGGCCGGCCCAACGCCTCCTACCTCGTCCCGCTGACCGTCCGGGCGATGGCCCTGGTCCGGGGCGAGGACCTCGAGGAGCTGTGCCGGGCGATCGAGACGAACACCGAGACCGCCTTCGGCGGCACCTGGTAGTCGGCGGTCGGGGGAGATCCTCCTCACGGCACCAGACGCCTCTGTCGTCACAGCAGTCACAACGGCCTCATCAGCCACGGATCCGACCGGGTCCTTCGGCCCGTGGGGTGCCGTCAGGTTGCGGATTCGTGACCTCGGGTGTTTCGGTGGAGCCGATCGCCGGGATCGGGACCGGGTCAACCAGCGCCGTGCCGCACCGCACCACCAGCCCCCAGGGTGGCCCCGGGGTGCCGCGCGCGACGTGTCGTCGTGCACCAGTCGGCCGGTGACCCGCTCCGAGGCCCGGGAGCCCCACGTGCAGGAGAATCGTGCAGCAGACCCCCCTCAGCCCCCCTCCGACCGGTCCGTCCGGTCGGCTCGCCCGCCTCCTGCGCAGCCGCGCCGTGCTCGGTGTCCTCGTCGGCGTCGTGGCCCTGACCGTGGTCGGCACGACCATGGCCTACGCCGCGATGCGCACGACCGTGACCCTGGCCGTCGACGGCCGGACCCGTGAGGTGACGGCGACCGCGACGACCGTCGGCGACGTCCTGGCCGCCGAGGGCATCGAGACCGGTCCGCGCGACATCGTCGCGCCCGGCCCGGAGGAGCAGGTCGAGGACGGCAGTGCCATCACCGTGCGCTACGCCCGCCCCCTCGACGTCGTCGTCGACGGCGAGGAGCAGACCCACTGGGTCACGGCGACCGACGTCTCGGGTGCGCTGAGCGAGCTCGGCACCGCCTACCGCGGCGCCGACCTGTCGGTGAGCCGCTCGATGAGCATCGGGCGCGGCGGGGCCAGCCTGAGCGTGGTCACCCCGAAGACGATCACCTTCGCCCTGGCCGGCCGCAAGCCCGTACGCCGTACCGTCACGGCGCTCACCGTCGACGACGCGCTGGCCGAGATGGACGTGCGCCCCGACGGCGACGACCAGACGACGCCGGCCCGCCGGCACGTGCTCGAGGACGGCGACCGCGTCGTGTTCACCGACGTCCGCGTCGCCCGCGAGCGCGACAAGACGCAGTCGATCGCCTTCGAGACCGAGAGCCGCGAGGACGACACCGCCCTCGAGGGCACCACGACGACCGTGCAGGTCGGCCGGGCCGGCGTGCGCGACGTGACCTACCGCGTGGTCTACCGCAACGGTGAGGAGTCGGCCCGCAAGATCCTGCGCAGCGAGGTCGTCAGCGCCCCGGTCACCGAGGTCGTCGCGGTGGGCACCCGGGCGCCCGAGCCCGAGCCGGCACCCGCCCCGGAGCCGGCGGCGGCGAACTTCGCCGGCGGCAGCACGGTCTGGGACTCCCTCGCGCAGTGCGAGTCCGGTGGCAACTGGGCCATCAACACCGGCAACGGCTACTACGGCGGTCTCCAGTTCAACGTCGGCACCTGGCAGGCCTACGGCGGCTCGGGGCTGCCGAGCCAGGCCAGCCGCGAGACCCAGATCGCGGTCGCGACCAGGCTCCGCGACGCCAGCGGCGGGTACGGCGCGTGGCCCGGCTGCGCGTCCAGCCTCGGCCTGCCCCGCTGAGCGTCGCGACCCACGACGTCCGGCGGGCACCTGCTGGGAGCGCGGCGTTAGCCTTCGGCCCATGACCTCCCCCGTCGGCTCGAGCCTGCTCGGGCCGGCGCAGGTGCGGGCCCTGGCCGCGCAGCTGGACCTGCGTCCGACCAAGCAGCGGGGACAGAACTTCGTCATCGACCCCAACACCGTGCGCCGCATCGTGCGCGAGGCCGGGGTCGGGCCCGAGGACGTGGTCGTCGAGGTCGGTCCGGGCCTCGGGTCGCTGACGCTGGCCCTGCTCGAGGTCGGCGCCCGCGTCGTCGCCGTCGAGGTCGACGAGCGCCTCGCCGGCCTGCTGGCGACCACGGTGGCCCGGCGCGCGCCGGACGCCCTGGAGCGGCTCGAGGTCGTGCACGCCGACGCGATGCGGGTCGCCGACCTGCCCGGTCCCGCACCGACCGCGCTCGTGGCCAACCTGCCCTACAACGTCTCGGTGCCGGTGCTGCTGCACCTGCTCGCCCTGCTGCCGACGCTGCGGCGGGGCCTGGTCATGGTGCAGGCCGAGGTCGCCGACCGGCTCGCTGCGCCGCCGGGCTCGAAGGTCTACGGGGTGCCGTCGGTCAAGGCCGCCTGGTGGGCGGAGGTACGTCGCGCCGGCACGGTCGGGCGCCACGTGTTCTGGCCCGAGCCCAACGTCGACTCCGGGCTCGTGGCCTGGACGCACCGCGAGCCGCCGCCGACCTCGGCCACCCGCGAGGAGGTCTTCGCCGTCGTCGACGCCGCGTTCGCCACCCGCCGCAAGGCGCTGCGCGGTGCGCTGCGCCCGCTCGTGCCCGGAGCCGGTGCCGAGGCCGTCACCGCGGCGCTGGCCGCAGCCGGCGTCGACCCGCTCACCCGCGGGGAGCAGCTCGGCGTCGTCGACTTCGCCGCCGTGGCCGAGGCGCTCGCCCCCCTGCGCGCCGCCGCCGCGGGAGCCGTCCGGTGACCCGCCACGTCCCCGACCACGTCGCCGGCGCGGTGACCGTGCGCGCCCCGGCCAAGATCAACCTCCACCTCGGGGTCGGCGCGAGACGGCCCGACGGCTTCCACGGGCTCGTGACCGTCTACCACGCCGTCGGGCTCTACGACGACCTCGTCGTCACGGCCTCCGACCGGTGGCAGCTCAGCCTCGGCGCCGCCGCGCACGTCGACGTCAGCAGCGTCCCCGAGGGCCCGGGCAACATCGTCCACCGCGCGGCCACCCTGCTGCGCGGTCCCGACCCCGGTCCGGGCGACCTCGGCGCCCACGTGCACGTGGCCAAGCAGATCCCGGTCGCGGGCGGCATGGCCGGCGGCTCGGCCGACGCCGCGGCCGCGCTGGTCGCGCTGGACCGCCTGTGGGACCTGCACACCAGCGACGACGACCTGCTCGCGATGGCCGCCCGGCTCGGCAGCGACGTGCCGTTCGCGCTGGTCGGCGGCACCGCGCTGGGCACCGGGCGCGGCGAGGTCGTCGAGCCGGTCACCGACGTCGGACCGTGGTGGTGGGTGGTGGTCCCCTCGCCGACCGGCCTGTCCACCCCCGAGGTCTACCGCCGCTTCGACGAGCTGAACCCCCACGCCCCGCTGGACCCCGAGCCCGCCGACGCCCTGCTCGACGCCCTGGCCACCGGCGACCCGCTGGTCCTCGGCGAGGCGCTGCACAACGACCTCCAGGAGGCTGCGGTCGACCTGCGACCCGATCTGGGCGAGCTGCTGCGCCTGGGGGAGTCCCTCGGCGCCGTGCGCGGCCTGCTGTCGGGTTCCGGGCCGACGTGCGTGTTCCTCGCGACGTCCGCCGACGACGCGCGCGGTCTGGCCGCCGCGCTCGGCGAGCACCATCGTGTCGTGCTCGTGGCCAACGGCCCGGTCGCCGGCACCCACCTGGTGGAGTACGCATGAGCGGCCCCGACAACCTGCTGAACCTGGAGCGGGTCTCCAAGGCCTACGGCGTACGCCCGCTGCTGAGCGAGGTCTCGCTCGGGATCGGGGCCGGCGAGCGGATCGGGATCGTCGGGCGCAACGGTGACGGCAAGACCACGCTCCTGGAGGTCATGTCCGGGATCGAGCAGGCCGACGAGGGCCGGGTCTCGCGGCGCCGCGGCCTGGTCGTGGGCTACCTCCACCAGGGCGACGACCTCGACGAGACCGCCTCGGTCCGCGCGGTCGTCCTCGGCGGCCGCGCGGACCACGAGTGGGCCGGCGACGCCCGGGCCCGCGAGGTGGTCGAGGTGCTGCTGGCCGGCATCTCGCTCGACCGGAGCGTGCACGGGCTCTCCGGCGGCGAGCGGCGCCGCTGCGCGCTGGCCGCGCTGCTGCTCGACGAGCACGACCTCGTGATCCTCGACGAGCCCACCAACCACCTCGACGTCGAGGCCGTGGCCTGGCTGGCCGAGCACCTGGCCCGGCGTAGCTCCGCGCTGGTCGTGGTCACCCACGACCGGTGGTTCCTCGACGCCGTCTGCCAGTGGACCTGGGAGGTCCACGACGGGGTCATCGACGTCTACGAGGGCGGGTACGCCGCGTTCGTGCTGGCCCGCGCCGAACGTCAGCGCCAGGCCTCGGCGGCCGAGTCCCGCCGGGCCAACCTGGCGCGCAAGGAGCTGGCCTGGCTGCGCCGCGGTGCGCCGGCGCGGACCTCGAAGCCGAAGTTCCGCATCGAGGCCGCGACCGCGCTGATCGAGGACGAGCCGCCCCCGCGGGACAGCCTCGCCCTGCAGCGCTTCGCCACCGCGCGGCTCGGCAAGGACGTGCTCGACGTCGAGGACGTCGACCTCGCCCGCGGCGAGCGACAGCTGCTGGAGCGCGCGACCTGGCGACTCGGTCCGGGAGACCGGGTCGGCATCGTGGGCGTCAACGGCGCCGGCAAGACCTCGGTGCTCTCGCTGCTCGCGGGCGACCTCTCCCCGCAGGCCGGCACCGTGCGCCGCGGTCGCACCGTGAGCCTCGAGCACCTGACCCAGCACCTGACGCACCTGCCGCCGGCCGACCGGGTGCTCGACTCGATCGAGGCGATGGCGCGGGTGACCCGCACCGCCGACGGCGACATCACCGCCACCGCGATGCTGGAGCGCTTCGGGTTCACCGGCGACAAGCTCACCGCTCGCATCGGCGACCTCTCCGGCGGTGAGCGGCGTCGCTTCCAGCTGCTGCGGCTGCTGCTCGGCGAGCCCAACGTGCTGCTGCTCGACGAGCCGACCAACGACCTCGACATCGACACCCTCCAGGTCCTCGAGGACTTCCTCGACAGCTGGCCCGGCACCCTGGTCGTGGTCTCCCACGACCGGTACTTCCTCGAGCGCGTCACCGACTCCGTCTGGGCGCTGATGGGCGACGGGTCCATCGCGATGCTGCCCCGCGGCGTCGAGGAGTACCTCGAGCGCCGCACCGCCTCCCTGCGCGCCGCGGAGCGGGACGACCGGGCGGCGGCCTCGGGCTCCTCGTCCCCGGGCGGCACCGCGAAGGTGTCCCGCTCGGGCAGCGCCGAGGAGCGGGCCGCCCGCAAGAGGATCGAGAGCCTCGACCGCCGTCTCGAGCGCCTCGCCGCGCAGGAGGTCGACCTGGGCGCCGAGGTCGCGGCGTACTCCGAGGCCCACCCCGGCGACTACACCGGCCTCGCCGCCCTCAGCGCCCGCCTCCAGGCCGTCACCGCCGAGAAGGACGCCCTCGAGGAGGAGTGGCTCGAGGCCGCCGAGACCCTGGGCTGACCGCCGAGGTGCCACCCCCTGCAGGCCGAGGTGCCGCTGATCGTCGGTCGAGGTGTCGCTCGGTGCCGGCCGACCCCTACAGTGCGAGCGGACCCCGGTGGACGCCGGTGAGCGCGGACGGCGGAGGCAGACCGTGGCGGTGCAGCACCTGGCCCTCGACGACGTGCTGGCCTGGGCCCGCGACGGCGGCGACTGCCCCGTGGTGCTCGGCGAGCAGCAGGTCGGCCGGATCGCGGCGGCCGAGACCGGGCTCCGCGCGGCCGGGCGCTCCGGTGCGGTCTACGGCCTGACGACCGGGGTGGGGGCGTTGCGCTCGGTGCCGGTCGACCGTACGCCGGGTCGTGGCTCGCCGGCGCTACGACTGTGGCGCAGCCACGCCGCGGGCTTCGGCGAGACCTACGACGACACGACGGCCCTGGTGGCGATGGCCTTCCGTCTGCACCAGATCACCTCGGGACGCTCGGGGGTCAGCCGGGCGCTGGCCGGTGCGCTCGGCGCCGCGATCGACACCCGGGCGGTGCCGGACCTGCACCGACGGGGGTCGATCGGCACCGGGGACCTCGTCGCGCTGGCCGAGCTCGGCCTGACACTGGTGGGCGACCGGCCGTGGCGGCAGGGCCACGTGGCGCCGGCGGCCGTCGACGACGGTGACGCCCTGCCGTTCATGAGCAGCAACGCCTTCACGCTGGCCACGTCGGCCCTCGCGACGGACCGGCTGCTCCGCCTCTCGATCGCCACCGAACGCGTCGCGGCGCTGAGCTCCGCGGCACTGCAGGGCTCGTTGCAGGCCTACGACCCCCGCGTCCACGCGGGGCGCCCGGACGCGGGGCAGGCGCGGGTCGCCGCCCGCCTCACGACGCTGCTCGACGACGGCAGGGCCCGCCCGTCCGCTCGCCTCCAGGACCCGTTCTGCCTGCGGACGATCCCTCAGGTGCATGCCCCGTTCGTCGACGCGCTGCTGCGCTCCCGTGACGCGGTCGCGGTCGAGGTCGACGACTCCTCCGAGAACCCGATGCTGGTCGGGGACGGGGTGGCGCTGCACCACGGGGGGTTCGTGACGGCCCGGCTCAGCGCCGCCCTCGACTCGCTGCGCCAGGCGGCCTACCCGGTCGTCGCCCTCTCCGCGGCCCGGCTGTCGGCGCTGACCGACCCCGCGATGACCGGCCTTCCGGCCTTCCTGGCCACCGGACCGGCGGACAGCTCGGGCGTCATGATCCTGGAGTACCTCGCCCAGGACGCCCTCGCGATGGCCCGCACGATGACCACCCCGGTCTCGACCGGCCACGCCGTGGTCTCGCTCGGCCTGGAGGAGCACGCGTCGTTCTCGAGCCAGGCCGCGCGCTGGGTCGAGGTGCTCGTCGACAACGCCGTGGTCATCGTGGCCTGCGAGCTGGTGGCCGCCGTGCGTGCCCTGCGCGCCGCCCCGGGCCGGCTGCCGCGCTCGCCGGTCCGGCAGGTCTTCGAGGCCGCGGCCGCCGTGCTCGACGACGACCGGCTCGACCGTCCGCTGGGAGGGGACGTCGAGCAGGCCGTGCGCCTGGTCGAGCAGGGCCTGCCGGGCTGAGCTCAGCGGCCGAGCAACCGACGCGTGACCGTGGCGGCGGTGGCGCGCACCAGGCGCACCACCGGCTCGAGCGGGAGGTCGCCCTCGTAGGTCACCGCGACGCTGGCCAGGGGGAGCCCGTGGGGGTCCGTCACGGGGGCGGCGACGCTGTGCAGACCGGGACTGATCTCCTCGACCTCCCGGGCGTAGCCACGGCGTCGCGTGTCCGCGAGCAGGATCCGCAGGGCGCTCAGCGACCTCGGACCGGTACCGCGGCGGTCGACGAACGACGTGGGGTCGGCGTAGATCGCGCGCACCTGGGCGGCCGGCAGCGCCGCGAGGATGGCGCGTCCGCTGGCGGTGAGGTGCGCGGGGAGCCGTACGCCGACGTCGGTGACCAGGGGTGAGCGACCGGCCGGTCGCTCCTCGAGGACGTAGAGCACCTCCCGTCCGTGGAGGACCGAGAAGTGTGCCCAGTGACCGGAGTCGGCGGCCAGCGCGGCGAGCGGGCGGCGGGCGATGCGTTGCAGGGGCTCCTGCCGTGATCCGGTGGCCAGCTCGAAGGCCGCGAACCCGAGCCCGTAGCGACCCTCGTCGCCGAGGTGGATGACGAAGCCCTCCTCCGTCATCACCCTGAGCAGGTGGTAGGCGCTGCTGCGGGGCATCTCGACGGCACGCAGGACGTCCTCGATCGGCACCGGGTGCGGCTGCGCGGCCAGGAAGCGCAGCACGCGCAGGGCTCGGGTGGCCGCCGGTACCTGCCCCACGGCTCACCGCCCTCTCGTCCCGGGCGCGGGCCGGACCCCCGCCCCCTGACCTGCCCCTGACCCGCCACCGACCCGGCTCCGATCCCGGGACGGACATCATCTCGGATCCGAGACGCAATCGGTCCGGGAGCCATCGCCAGAGCAGTGCTCCAGGCGTTTGATGGTGCTATGACGCTATCGCAGGCCCCTCCGCTGCCCCGCGTGGTCGTCGGCACCGGCGCGGTGGCCCCCGACGAGCTGCTCGCCGTCGCCCGGTACGGCGCCGGGGTCGAGCTGGGCGAGGACGCGCTCGACGCGATCGCCCGTGCCCGGGAGGTCGTCGACGCGCTGGCCGCCGCCCCCACGCCGGCGTACGGCATCTCGACGGGGTTCGGCGCCCTCGCGACGCGTCACATCCCAGCCGAGATGCGCGTGCACCTGCAGAGGTCGCTGGTCCGCTCCCACGCCGCCGGGTCCGGGGACGAGGTGGAGGACGAGGTCACCCGCGCGATGATGCTGCTGCGGCTCTCGACGCTCGCGACCGGCCACACCGGGATCCGGGTCGAGACGGCCCTGCTGCTCGCCGGACTGCTGGAGCACCAGATCACGCCGGTCGTCCACGAGCACGGCTCGCTCGGCTGCTCGGGCGACCTCGCACCGCTCTCGCACTGCGCGCTGGCGCTGATGGGCGAGGGCACGGTGCGCGACGCCGACGGCGTCCTCCGGCCCGCCGCGCAGGCCTTGGCCGCGGTCGGCCTCAGCCCGGTCGAGCTCGGTGCCAAGGAGGGGCTCGCGCTGGTCAACGGCACGGACGGGATGCTGGGCATGCTCGTGCTCGCCGTCGCCGACCTGCGTCGGCTGCTGCGCACCGCGGACCTGGCCGCCGCGATGTCGGTCGAGGCGCAGCTGGCCACCGACCGGGTCTTCGCCCCCGAGCTCCAGGCGCTGCGGCCGCACCCCGGCCAGGCGCTCTCGGCCGCCAACCTGGTCCGGCTGCTCGCCGACTCGCCGATCATGGCCTCGCACCGCGGCCCCGACTGCCACCGGGTCCAGGACGCCTACTCCCTGCGGTGCTCCCCGCAGGTGCACGGGGCGGCTCGCGACACCGTCGAGCACGCCGCGACCGTGGCCGGGCGTGAGCTCGCGGCGGCGATCGACAACCCGGTCGTGCTGGCCGACGAGGGGCGGATCGAGTCCAACGGGAACTTCCACGGGGCGCCGGTCGCCTACGTCCTCGACTTCCTCGCCATCGTGGCCGCCGACGTCGCCTCGATCAGCGAACGACGCACGGACCGCTGCCTCGACCGTGCACGCAGTCACGGCCTGCCCCCGTTCCTGGCCCAGGACCCCGGCGTCGACAGCGGCCACATGATCGCGCAGTACACCCAGGCGGCGATCGTCTCGGAGATGAAGCGGCTCGCGGTGCCGGCCTCGGTCGACTCGATCCCCTCCTCGGCGATGCAGGAGGACCACGTGTCGATGGGCTGGTCGGCCGCGCGCAAGCTGCGGCGCTCGGTCGACGGACTGACCCGCGTCGTCGCGGTCGAGATCCTCACCGCCGCCCGGGCCCTGGACCTGCGCGCCCCGCTCGCACCGTCCCCCGCGACCGCGGCCGCCGTCCGGGCGCTGCGCGACGCCGGCGTCGAGGGCCCCGGCCCCGACCGCCACCTGGCCCCCGAGATCGCGACGGCCGTCGAGCTGGTCGCCTCGGGCACCGTCCTGTCCGACGTCGAGCACGTGATCGGAGCACTCCTGTGACCACCCACCCCCGCCCGAGCAACCCCCGACTGCCTGTCCGCGCCGCGCGCGGCACGGAGCTGACCGCCAGGTCCTGGCAGACCGAGGCGCCGCTGCGGATGCTGATGAACAACCTCGACCCCGAGGTCGCCGAGGCGCCCGAGGAGCTCGTCGTGTACGGCGGCACCGGCAAGGCCGCGCGCAGCTGGGAGGCCTACGACGCCCTGGTGCGCACCCTGCGCGACCTCCGCGACGACGAGACCATGCTCGTGCAGTCCGGCAAGCCCGTCGGCGTGATGAGGACGCACCCGTGGGCCCCCCGGGTGCTGATCGCCAACTCCAACCTCGTCGGCGACTGGGCGACGTGGGAGGAGTTCCGCCGCCTCGAGGACCTCGGCCTGACGATGTACGGCCAGATGACCGCCGGGTCGTGGATCTACATCGGCACCCAGGGCATCCTCCAGGGGACCTTCGAGACCTTCGCGGCGGTCGCGGACAAGCTCGCGGCCTCCGGCCGCTACGAGCACAGTGGCGGCACCCTCGCCGGCACCATCACCCTGACCGCGGGTCTCGGCGGGATGGGCGGTGCCCAGCCGCTCGCCGTCACCATGAACGACGGCGTCGCGATCTGCGTCGAGGTCGACCAGGCCCGGATCACCCGACGGATCGAGCACCGCTACCTCGACGTCCAGGCCGACGACCTCGACGACGCGGTCGCCCGGGCGGTCGAGGCGCGCGACGCCCGCCGACCCCTGTCGATCGGGCTGCTCGGCAACGCCGCCGAGGTGTTGCCCGCGCTGCTGGAGCGGGGGACGCCGATCGACGTGGTCACCGACCAGACCTCGGCGCACGACCCGCTCTCGTACCTGCCCGTGGGCGTCTCCGTCGAGGACTGGCACGACGCCGCCGCCCGCGACCCCGCCGCCTTCACCCAGGCCGCGCGCGCCTCGATGGCCACCCACGTGCGGGCGATGGTCGAGCTGCAGGACGCGGGCGCGGAGGTCTTCGACTACGGCAACTCGATCCGCGACGAGGCCCGCAAGGGCGGCTACGACCGGGCCTTCGCCTTCCCCGGCTTCGTGCCGGCCTACATCCGGCCGCTCTTCTGCGAGGGCAAGGGTCCCTTCCGCTGGGCCGCCCTCTCCGGGGACCCCGCCGACATCGCGGCGACCGACCGGGCGATCCTCGAGCTCTTCCCGGCCGAGGAGTCGCTCGAGTACGAGCGGCTGCACAGGTGGATCACCATGGCCGGCGAGCGGGTCGCCTTCCAGGGCCTTCCGGCCCGGATCTGCTGGCTCGGCTACGGCGACCGCCACCGCGCCGGGCTCAAGCTCAACGAGATGGTCGCCTCCGGCGAGCTCTCCGCGCCGGTGGTGATCGGGCGCGACCACCTCGACTGCGGGTCGGTCGCCTCGCCCTACCGCGAGACCGAGTCGATGCTCGACGGCTCCGACGCCATCGCCGACTGGGCGCTGCTGAACGCGCTGGTCAACACCGCCTCCGGCGCCACGTGGGTCTCGATCCACCACGGCGGGGGTGTCGGCATGGGCCGCTCGATCCACGCCGGGCAGGTGTGCGTCGCCGACGGCACCGCGCTCGCCGCGGAGAAGCTCGAGCGGGTGCTGACCAACGACCCGGCGATGGGCGTGATCCGCCACGTCGACGCCGGGTACGAGCGGGCCGCCGAGGTGGCGGCCGAGCGCGGAGTGCGCGTACCGGTCCAGGAGCAGTGACCGGCCCGTGACGGGGCAGGCAGCGGGGCAAGCGACGGGGCAGGCGGGCGGCGCGCCCGACTTCGAGACGATGTGGGACGAGCTGCGCGGCGTCGGTCGCTCGCCCGGTGCGGCCGGCTACGTCCGCCCGGGTCTCGGCGGCGCCGAGCGCGAGTGCGCGGCCTGGTTCGCCGAGCAGGCGGGGCGCCGCGGGCTCGACGTGCGTCACGACGGGTACGGCAACACCGTGGCGTGGTGGGGGTCGGGCCCCGACGCGCTGCTGACCGGGTCGCACCTGGACTCGGTGCGGGACGGGGGAGCCTACGACGGCCCGCTCGGTGTGGTCTCGGCGCTCGCGGCCGTCGACCTGCTCCGCGAGCGCGGTGTCGAGCCCTCGCGCCGGATCGGGGTGGCCGCGTTCGTGGAGGAGGAGGGGTCCCGCTTCGGGCGGGCCTGCCTGGGCTCACGACTGGCGACCGGGCGGCTGTCGGTGGCTCAGGCGGAGGGCCTCGTGGACGCGGACGGGACCCGGTTGGGCGACGTGTGGTCCGGGCTCGGCCTCGACCCGGCGACCGGCTCCGACCTGCTCGACGGGGTCTCCACCTTCGTCGAGCTCCACCTCGAGCAGGGGCGGGACCTCGTCCACCGAGACGCGGCGGTCGGCGTGGCCAGCGAGATCTGGCCGCACGGGCGCTACCGCTTCGACTTCACCGGCGAGGCCAACCATGCAGGCAGCACGCGGATGCAGGACCGCCGAGACCCGATGCTCACCTACGCCGCCACCGCCCTCGCGGCGGCCGAGCTGGCCCGGACGACGGGGGAGCGGGCGACCTTCGGGCGCCTCGAGGTGGTGCCCAACAACACGAACGCGGTGCCGTCACGCGTGACCGCGTGGCTCGACGCGCGCTCGGGCGACGAGCGCGCGCTGGCCCGCCTCGTGGGTGACCTCGGTCACCGGGCGGAGCAGCGGGCGACCGACGACGGCACCGCCGTCACCGTGACCCCCGAGTCGGTCTCGCCCGCCGTCGTGTTCCCCGCGGCGCTGGCGCGTCGGCTCGCCTCCCTCGGCGACTGGCCGGTGGTCCCTACGCAGGCCGGCCACGACGCCGGGGTCCTCGCCGAGGCCGGGATCGCCACGGCGATGCTGTTCGTGCGCAACCCGACCGGTGTCTCGCACGCCCCCGCGGAGCACGCGGAGACGGTGGACTGCCTGGCCGGTGTGGTGGCGCTGGCCGACGCCCTCGAGGAGCTGCTCCGATGACGGACGGCGCGGTGACCGCCTACCTGTGCGAGCGGGCCCTGCTGCCGGACGGCGTGGCGGACGAGGTCCTGGTCACCGTCGCGGACGGACGGTTCACCGACGTGGCCCCCGGGGCCGGGCGCGGCGGCGCCCCGGAGGGTGCCGTGCCCGTGCGCCTCGAGGGCCTGACCGTTCCCGGGCTGGCCGACGTCCACAGCCACGCCTTCCACCGAGCGCTGCGCGGCCGCACCCAGCGGGGCTCGGGCTCCTTCTGGACCTGGCGCGAGCAGATGTACGACCTGGCCGGGCGTCTGACCCCGGACTCCTACCTCGTCCTGGCCCGCGCCGTCTTCCAGGAGATGGCGGCCGCCGGGATCACCAGCGTCGGGGAGTTCCACTACCTCCACCACGCGGAGGACGGCACGCCCTACGCCGACCCGAACGTGATGGGCCGCGTGCTCGTCGAGGCGGCGCGCGACGCCGGGGTCCGGCTCACGCTGCTCGACACCTGCTACCTGGCGGCCGGGATCGGGCGGGCGCCGGAGGGCGTCCAGCGACGCTTCTCCGACGGTGACGTCGAGTCCTGGGCGCGGCGCGTGGCGCTGCTCGAGGACGCCGTCGGCGCGCAGGCGCACGTGCAGGTCGGCCGGGCGCTGCACTCGGTCCGCGCGGTGCCGCGCGAGCAGCTCGTCGCAGACCCGGGCCGCCTGCTGCACGTCCATCTCTCCGAGCAGCGGGCGGAGAACGAGCAGTGCCTGGCGGCGTACGGCGCGACCCCGACGCAGGTGCTCGCCGACGCGGGGCTGCTCGGGCCGCGCACGACCGTGGTGCACGCCACCCACCTGACCTCGCCGGACGAACGTCTCCTGGGCGAGGCCGGCGGCTTCGTGGCCTTCTGCCCGACGACCGAGCGGGACCTCGGCGACGGCGTGGGTCCCGCGCGCCGGCTGCACGCCGCCGGTGCCCGGCTCACGCTGGGCAGCGACAGCCACGCCGTGGTCGACCTCTTCGAGGAGATGCGTGCCCTCGAGCTCGACGAGCGGCTCGTCAGCGAGCAGCGCGGCCACTGGAGCGCGCGCGAGCTGCTGGCGAGTGCGACCCGGACCGGCCACGAGAGCCTGGGCTGGGGCGACGCCGGTCGGATCGCGGCGGGCCAGCGTGCCGACCTGGTGACGCTGGACCTGCGCAGCCCGCGGACGGCGGGCACCGGGGCCGACGAGGCCACCGCCGTGTTCGCCGCCTCCGCCGAGGACGTGGTGCAGGTGATCGCCGACGGGCGCCTGGTCGCCCGTCGGGAGGATCGACCCGCGATCGGGCGGGTGCTGGACGAGACGATCGGAGCGATCTGGGCATGAGCATCCTCCTCGACGACATCGGCGAGCTGGTCATCGACGCGGCGGCACCAGCGCTGAGCGACGCCGCCCTGGTGGTCGAGGGCGGCCGGGTCGCCTGGGCCGGACCCCGCCGGGAGGCGCCGGCCGCCGACGAGGTGGTCGACGTGGGCGGACGGGCCGTGATCCCGGGGTTCGTCGACAGCCACTCCCACCTGGTCTTCGCCGGCGACCGGTCGGCGGAGTTCGTGGCGCGGATGGCGGGCCGGCCCTACGCCGCGGGTGGGATCCGCGGCACGGTCGAGGCGACCCGTGCCGCGACCGACGACCAGCTCGCGGCGAACGTCGCACGGCTCGTCGCGGAGATGCGGCGGCAGGGGACGACCACCGTCGAGATCAAGAGCGGCTACGGGCTCAGCGTCGAGGACGAGGCGCGCAGCCTCGCGGTCGCCGCCCGGTTCACCTCGGAGACGACGTTCCTCGGCGCCCACGTGGTCCCCTCCGGTGCCGATCCCGCCGCCTACGTCGCGCTGGTCACCGGCCCGATGCTCGAGGCCGCAACCCCCCACGCCCGGTGGATCGACGCGTTCTGCGAGGAGGGCGCGTTCGACGCCGACCAGGCGCGTGCCGTGCTGGCCGCCGGCGCCGCAGCAGGGCTGGGCGGACGACTGCACGCCAACCAGCTGACCCCGGGACCCGGTGTCCGGCTGGCCTGCGAGCTCGGGCTCGCGGCGGTCGACCACTGCACGTACCTCACCGACGCCGACATCGACGCGCTCGCCTCCTCGGGCACGGTCGCGACGCTGCTGCCCGGCGTGGAGTTCTCGACCCGGCAGCCCTGGCCGGACGCGCGGCGGCTGCTCGACGCCGGTGTGGTGGTGGCGCTGGCCAGCGACTGCAACCCCGGCTCGTGCTACACCAGCTCGGTGCCGTTCTGCCTCGCCCTGGCGGTGCGCGACCTGGGGATGACGCCCGCCGAGGCGCTGTGGTCGGCCACGGCGGGCGGGGCGCGGGCGCTCGGGCGCGACGACGTCGGCACGCTGGAGGTGGGGCGTCGAGCCGACCTCGCGGTCCTCGACGCACCGTCGTACGTCCACCTGGCCTACCGACCCGGCGTGCCCCTGGTCCGGGAGACCTGGGTGGCGGGTGTGCGGACGTCCTGAGGAGCGGCCCGGCGCGGGGCCGGGGACGTCGGTGGTCTCAGGCGTCGAACGGCGCCAGCAGCCGCCGCAGGAGCGAGCCGAGCTGGTCGCGGCGTACGTCGTCCAGGTCGGCCAGCAACGCACCCTCGGCCTCCAGCAGCGCGGCGAACGCCCCGTCGACGCCCGCACGGCCCTCGTCGGTGAGTCGCACCAGCACACCGCGCCGGTCCGAGGGGTCGGGAAGCCGCTCGACCCAGCCGCGGGCGGCGAGGCGGTCGACGCGGTTGGTCATCGTCCCGCTGGTCACCAGGGTCTCGCGCAGCAGCCGGCCGGGGCTCAGGGCGTACGGTTCGCCCGCTCGCCGCAGCGCCGCCAGCACGTCGAACTCCCACGGCTCGATCCCGTGCGCGCTGAACGCCGCGCGCCGCGCCAGGTCGAGGTGGCGCGAGAGTCGGCTGATCCGGCTGAACACGGCGACGGGTGCGAGGTCGAGGTCGGGACGCTCGCGCGCCCACGCCTCCACCAGCTCGTCGACCTCGTCCCGCACGGGGCCAGGCTACGACATGCATCGAGAATCTTGACATCAAGACAAGTCGGGCTCAGGGTAGGGATATCTTGATGTCAAGACACCTGGAGGCACGATGCCGACACCGTCCACCTGGGACCCCGAGCGCTACCTGACGTACGCCGACGAGCGGGGCCGTCCCTTCGTCGAGCTGCTCGCACGGGTCGGCGCGACCGAGCCCGCCGAGGTCGTCGACCTCGGCTGCGGCCCGGCCAACCTCACCGCGCTGCTGGCCCAGCGCTGGCCCTCCGCCCACGTCGTCGGGCTGGACTCCAGCGAGGCGATGGTCGAGCGCGGCCGGGCCGACGCCCCCACGGGCGTCGAGCTCGTCGTCGGCGACCTGCGCGACTGGGCGGCGGGTGCGACGGCCGCGCCGGTCGACGTGCTGGTCAGCAACGCCACGCTCCAGTGGGTGCCCGAGCATCTCTCGCTGCTGCCCGACCTCGTCGCCCGGGTGCGTCCCGGCGGCTGGTTCGCCCTCCAGGTGCCCGGGAACTTTGACCAGCCCAGCCACACCCTGCGCGACGAGCTCGCGGCCGAGCCGGCGTACATGATGTTCACCGCCGGCGTCGCGCGTCCCGAGGCCCACGACGCGGCGACGTACTGGCGGGCCCTCACCGCGCTGGGCTGCGAGGTCGATGTCTGGGAGACCACCTACGTCCACGTGCTGCGCGGGCAGGACCCGGTCTTCTCGTGGGTCAGCGGCACCGGTGCCCGACCGACCCTCGAGGCGCTGCCCGCCGACCTGCGTGCCCGCTTCGAGGCCGAGCTGAAGGCGCGCCTGGCCACGGCGTACCCGCCGGTGAGCGGACCCGACGAGGAGCCGGTCGTGCTGATGCCGTTCCGCCGGGTCTTCGCCGTCGCCCGGCTCGCTCTGGTCGGGCGGTCCCGATGAGGCTGCACCACGTCCAGCTGTCCTGCCCGCCGGGCGGCGAGGAGCCGGTCCGTGCGTTCTGGGTCCACGGTCTCGGCCTGAGGGAGGTCGCGAAGCCCGCCGAGCTCGCCGGTCGCGGCGGGGCCTGGTTCCGGGCCTACGACGAGCGCGGTGCCGTGGTCGCGGAGGTGCACGTCGGTGTCGAGGAGGGTTTCGTCGCGGCGCGCAAGGCGCACCCCGCCCTGCTGCTGGACAGCGAGACGGTCCTCGACGCGACGGCCCGGCGGGTCGAGAGCCTGGGCCACGAGGTCGACCACGCCGAGCGGCACACCTTCCCGGGCTACCTGCGCTGCCACGTGCGCGACCCGCACGGCAACCGGGTGGAGCTGCTCGCGGTCCCGTCCGGGGGCTCCGACCGCCCGTCGCCGTGACCCCCGGGGGTACCGCTCGTTGGACACGGTGGCACCCGCTCGGTCGGTGCCCCACACGACCGTCTTCCCCGACCCCCCGCAGGGAGCCCCGATGTCCGCCGTCCCGTCCGACCTCGACCCCGAGCCCCGGTCGGCGGTGTCGCTGAGCACCGCTCCGGACCCCGACGGGACCCAGGGTGCTGTCCCCGACGATCTCCGTGCGGCGGTCAACCGCGTCAAGCGCGCCCAGGGCCAGCTCGGTGGCGTGCTGCGCATGCTCGAGGAGGGCCGCGACCTCGACGCCGTCGTGCAGCAGCTCAAGGCCGTGACCGGGGCGCTGGAGCGGGCCGGCTTCGCGGTCGTGGCGACCGACCTCAAGCGCTCGCTCGGTGCTGAGCACGACCTCGACGACGCCCAGCTCGCCCGGGTGGAGAAGCTGCTGCTGTCCCTGTCGTGAGCGCCCGGGTTACCCAGCAGTAATCTCGGGTCCATGAGTCCCGTCCTCACTCTCTGGCAGCGCGCCACCGCCGTCCCGGTCGTCGGCGCCAGCCTCGGCAAGCGGGTCTTCTCGCTCGGCTTCGCGACCAAGGCGCCGTACTTCCGCACGGTGCACCCGCGCTTCGTCGAGCTCCGGCCCGACTACGCCGAGCTCGTCGTGCCCAAGCGGCGCAGCGTGCACAACCACCTCGGCACCGTGCACGCGATCGCGCTGTGCAACGGCCTCGAGGCCGCCATGGGCGCGCTGGCCGAGGTCAGCATCGGCGCCGACAAGCGGTGGATCCCCCGGGGCATGGACGTCGCCTACACCGCGAAGGCCACCAGTGACATCACGTGCGTCGCGGAGACCGACCGCGAGCAGTGGACCGGCGACGACCCCGACGTGGGCGTGCGCGTGCGCGGCGTACGCGCGGACGGGACGGTCGTGATCGAGGGTGTCATCCGGCTCTGGGTCACGCCGAGACGCTGAACGCTCAGCGCATCCCGCCGCGGCTGTCCCCGCTGTCGGTGAAGGTGGCGTTGACCGGGTCCAGCGGCCGCTGCTCGCCGACGAGGCGGCGCTGCAGCCAGGTCGCCGACGCACCGAGCAGCACGTTCGCGAGGATGTAGAGCGCCGCGAGGACGATGGCGACCTGGAGCTGGTTGCCGAACTCGCCCCAGACCGACCGCCCGACGTAGGTCAGACCGGGGGCGACGATGTAGTAGCCGAGACTGGTGTCCTTGAGCGCCACGACGAACTGGCTGATCAAGGCGGGCAGCATGATCTTGATCGCCTGCGGCAGCTGGATCAGCGACATGGTCTGGGTCTTGCGCAGGCCGATGGCGTACGCCGCCTCCTTCTGGCCGCTGGGCACCGAGTTGACCCCGGCCCGCAGGATCTCGGCGATGACCGAGCCGTTGTAGAGGGTCAGCCCGATCACGAGCGACCAGTAGGCGCCGATGCCGTCGCCCGTGCCGTAGGCGAAGAAGATGAACACGATCAGCAGCAGCAGGGGCACGGCGCGGAAGAACTCCACGACGACCCAGCACGGCCAGCGCACCCAGGCGTGGTCGGAGAGCTTGCCGACGCCGAAGATGACGCCGAAGACGATCGCGAGCAGCACGGCGGCGACGGCCTGGGACAGGGTGGTGAGCAGGCCCTGGAGGATGACCTGGATGTAGGCCGGGGTGAGGGCGAACTCCCACAGGTCGTAGGAGAGCTCGCCCTCGACCGCCAGCAGGCGCACGAACCAGGCGACGACGGCGAGGATCACGAGGAGCGCGACGACCGAGTAGGTCCGGTGGCGCCGGATCGTCTGCGGGCCGGGGCTGTCGAAGAGGACGTTGCTCATCGGGCGACCTTCCAGCGACGCTCGAGCAGGATCGCGCCGAGGCTGATCAGCTCGACGACGACGATGTAGCCGAGGGCGAACACGAGGAAGATCGTGATCCGGTCCGAGGCGTTGTTGTTGGTGAAGAACCGCATCCGCGCGGTCGCCTCGAGCAGGCCGAAGGCGGCGGCGACCGAGGTGTTCTTGACCAGGGCGATCAGCACGCTGGCCAACGGGGGCACGACCGCACGGAAGGCCTGCGGCAGCACGACGTTGGTCATGTTCTGGGAGAACGTCAGGCCGATCGCCCGGGCGGCCTCGGCCTGGCCGAGCGGGACCGCGTTGATGCCGGCGCGCAGGGCCTCGCAGACGAAGGCCGAGGTGTAGAAGGTCAGCGCGATGACGCCCTTGAGCAGGAACGGCGTCTTCACGAAGAGCCCGAGGTTGGGCGCGGCGACGAAGATGAACAGGAAGACGATCAGCAGGGGGGTGTTGCGGACCACGGTGACGTAGGTCGCCCCGAGCTTGTTGAGCACCGAGACGGGACCGACGCGCATGCCGGCCAGGACCGTGCCGAGGACCAGGGACGCGATCCCCGAGAGGACCGCGAGCTGGATGGTCAGCCAGAACGCGCTGAGCACCAGGTCGACGTTGCTGACGAGGTCGTCCACGGGTCTCCTCTCCGACAGCTCAGGGGTGCGGGGTGTCGTACGCCGGGTGGGGCGGGACCTCGCGGACCCGCCCCGCCCGGGTGACGATCAGGGCCTCAGGCGGCCGGGCAGTCGTTCATGGCCGGCGGCTCGGGTGTCTCGACACCGGACTGGCCCAGGGTGGCGGCGAACGCGTCGGCCCACGTGCCGTCGTCCTCGGCGCTCTGGATCGTGGACTGGATCCACTCGCACATCTCGGGGGAGTCCTTGGAGTAGCCCACCCCGTAGTTCTCCTCCGAGAACGGGTCGACGACGACCTTGAGGTCGTCGGGCTTCTCCGCGGCGTAGCCGAGCAGGATCGCGCCGTCGGTGGTCATCGCGTCGACGGTGCCGTTGAGGACCTGGTCGACGCACTCGGAGTAGGTGTCGAAGCCGCGGGGCTTGGCGCCCTCCTGCTCGATGTTGTCGAGCGAGGTGGAGCCGGTGACCGAGCAGACCTCGGTGCCCTTGACGTCGGCCAGCGTGGCGATGTCGCTGTCCGACTTCACGAGCAGCTGCTGGCCGGTCGTGTAGTACGGGCCGGCCTGGCCGACGATCTTCTGGCGGTCGTCGGTGATCGAGTACGACGCGATGACCAGGTCGACCTCGCCGGACTGCAGGAACGGCTCGCGGTTGTCGGAGATCGTCTCCTTGAACTCGATGTCCTCCGGGGCGATCCCGAGGCTGGCGGCGAGGATCTTGCCGATCTCGGGGTCGAAGCCCTGGGGCTGGTCGTCGGTCGCTCCCTTGAACCCGATGCCGGGCTGGTCGAACTTCACGCCGATGGTGACCGAGCCCGCGTCGGCGAGCTCCTTCATCCTCGTGCCCTCGTCGAACTGCGAGGCGGCGTCCTCGGACACCGCCACCTCGGGGGTGTCGCCGGTCGAGCTGGAGCCGGCGTTGCCGCAGCCGGCGATGCCGACACTGAGCACGGCGGCGGCGGCCGCTGCGGTGAACCTGTGGATGCGCATGGATCTCCTCTGTCGGGTCGGGCTGTGTGGCTGGTCAGTGCTTGAGGATCTTGCTCAGGAAGTCCTGGGCGCGCTCGCTGCGCGGGTTGGTGAAGAACTCCTCCGGGGTGTTCTCCTCCTCGATCTGGCCCTCGGCCATGAACACGACGCGGTGCGCGGCGGTGCGCGCGAAACCCATCTCGTGGGTGACCACGACCATCGTCATGCCCTGCTCGGCGAGCTCGACCATGACGTCGAGGACCTCCTTGATCATCTCGGGGTCCAACGCCGAGGTCGGCTCGTCGAAGAGCATCACCTTGGGGTCCATCGCCAGCGCCCGGGCGATGGCCACGCGCTGCTGCTGGCCCCCCGAGAGCTGGGCGGGGTACTTCTCGGCCTGGTGGGCGATGCCGACCCGGTCGAGCAGCTCCAGCGCGCGCTTGTCGGCGTCGGCCTTCTTGGTGCCGCGCACCTTGATCGGGCCGAGCGTGACGTTCTCGAGGATCGTCTTGTGGGCGAAGAGGTTGAAGGACTGGAAGACCATGCCGACGTCGGCGCGCAGCGCGGCGAGCTCCTTGCCCTCGGCCGGCAGCGGCTGCTTGTCGAGGGTGATCGAGCCGGAGTCGATGGTCTCGAGCCGGTTGATCGCGCGGCACAGCGTCGACTTGCCCGACCCCGAGGGGCCGATGACCACGACGACCTCGCCACGCTTGATCGAGAGGTTGATGTCCTTCAGGACGTGGAGCGACCCGAAGTGCTTGTCGACCGACTCGAGCACGACGAGCGGCTCCCCGGTGGCGACATCGATGTCCTCGGACGGCTGCACACTCATGCCGCCGGACCCTAGTCACCCTTCGGGGGGTGGGGCTACCGCCACAGGCCCCACGGGTCGATCCGTGACCTGCTCGTGACCCGATCGGCCCGGCGGGTCAGAGCCGGGAGGACGCGGAGTCCCAGGCCTCGAGGTCCTCCTGCCAGTCCTGGGGCAGCTGCGCGGCATCGGCGAGGATGACGGCGTCGATGCGGTCCTCGAGCTCGGCGCGGGCCTGCGGGGGCAGCCCGACGTCGGTGATGAGGGTGACCCCGGCCTGCAGCTGGGCCATCGAGCTGAGCGCGACGGTGCCCCACTTGGTGGAGTCGGCCAGCACCAGCAGACGCCGGCTGCTGGCGACCATGGTGCGGTTGGTCTCCGACTCCAGCAGGTTGGGGGTCGTGAAGCCGGCCTCGGCGTCCATGCCGTGCACGCCCAGCAGCACCGCGTCGAGGTGCATCGATCGCAGCGCCGAGACCGCCATCGGGCCGACCAGCGCGTCCGAGGGCGTGCGCTGGCCGCCGGTGAGCAGGACGGTCTGCGACGGGTCACCCGCCCGGTGCAGCACGTCCGCGACCCGCACCGAGTTGGTCACCACGCTGAGCCGGGGGATGCGTGCCAGGTGCCGCGCCAGGGCGTACGTCGTCGTGCCCGCCGAGACCGCGATGGCCCAGCCCGGGCGCACCAGCGCCGCGGCCTCGCGGGCGATCGCCTCCTTCTGGGCGAGCTGACGCACCGACTTGGCGGCGAACCCGGGCTCGGAGGTGCTCGTGGCGCCGTCGTCGCTGCGCGAGACGGCGCCGCCGTGGACCTTGTCGAGCACCCCCTCCTCGGCCAGCTGGCCGAGGTCGCGCCGGATCGTCATGTCGGAGACGCCGAGCGCGGCGACGAGGTCGCTGACCCGGACCGCGCCGTCGCGCTCGAGACGCGTGACGATCTCCTCGCGTCGGTGTGCTGCGAGCATCAGCCCTCCCGGACCACCGCGACGGCGCCTGCAGCAAGCAGGAGGTGGCCCGTCACCGGGGAGTCGGTGACGAGGTCGTGGCCGTGCGCGACCAGGGTCGCATCCGCGGCGGTGTGGTTGAGGCAGAACAGCCAGGACCGTCCGTCGTCGTCCACGCGTCGGGTCACCTCGACACCGGGCGGCACCGCGGCCAGCGACGTGACCCCGGCGTCGTCGAGCAGGCGCCGGACGAGCGCGGCGTCACCGTCCGCGTCGAGCCGGGTCGCGGCGTACCAGGCCTGGCCGCGGCCGTAGGCGTGACGGGTCACGGCGGGCGTGCCCGCGGCGGGTCCGTCGACGTGCTCGACGACCGACTCGGCTCCCTCGAGCCGCAGGGCCTCGGACCACACGTCGGCGCTGCGACCGTCGGAGAGGCGCACGCTCTCGTGCTCGCGCAGCGGCCTGAACTCCTCGACGCGGACGCCGAGCAGGTCGCGGAACGCACCCGGGTAGCCGCCGAGGCGCACGTGGTCGTGCTCGTCGACGATGCCGCTGAAGTACGTCACCAGGGCCGTCGCGCCCGCCTCGACCGCGGCGCTCAGCCGCCCGGCGGCCTCCTCGGTGACCAGGTAGAGGGTGGGTGCGAGGATCAGGTCGTAGCCGCCCAGGTCGGCCTCGGGGTGCACCACGTCCACCCCGACCCCGGCGTCGGTGAGCGCGCGGTGCAGCGCGTGGGCGCGGTCGAGGTAGGTGACGTCGACGCTCGGGTGGGAGTCGAGCTCGCAGGCCCACCAGGCGTGCCAGTCGAAGAGGATCGCGACCTGGTTGCGCACCCGGCTGCCGGCGACCTCGGCGACCGCGTCGAGGACGCGGCGCAGCGCGACGCCCTCACGCCACGTGCGGCTGTCGGTCCCGGCGTGCGGCAGCAGCGCCGCGTGGTACTTCTCGGCGCCCGCCCGCGAGGCCCGCCACTGGAAGAACAGGACGGCGTCGGCCCCGCGGGCGACGTGCTGGAGCGCGGACCGGGTCAGCTCCCCCGGAGCCCGCGCGACGTTGCGGGGCTGCCAGTTGACCGCGCCCGGTGAGGTCTCCATGAGCAGCCAGGGCTCCCCGCCCGCGACGCCGCGGGTCAGGTCGGCGCAGAACGCGAGCTCGCGGTATCCCTCGGGGTCGGCGGCGAGCAGGTAGTGGTCGTTGGAGACGACGTCGACCTCGCGCGCCCAGCGGTGGTAGTCCATGTCGCGGATGTGCTCGGAGATCATGAAGTTCGTCGTCACCGCGACGCCGGGGGAGAGCTCGTGCAGGGCGTCGCGCTCCATCGTGAAGTTGGCCAGCAGCTCGTCGGAGCAGAAGCGCTTGAAGTCGAGCTGGTGGGTGGGGTTGGGGATCGCCGGGGTCACGCGCGGGGGCAGCACCTCGGCGAGGTCGGTGTAGCGCTGGGACCAGAACGCCGTGCCCCACGCCTGGTTGAGCGCCTCCACGTCGCCGTAGCGCTCGGCGAGCCAGACCCGGAAGGCCGCGGCGCTGACGTCGCAGAAGCACGAGGAGTTGTGGCAGCCCAGCTCGTTGCCGACGTGCCACAGCCGCAGGCCCGGCAGGTCGGCGTACCGCTCGGCCAGGGCACGGCACAGCCGCAGGGCGTGCTCGCGGTAGACCGGTGAGCTAGGGCAGAAGCCCTGGCGACCTCCGGGGGAGAGCCGGGTGCCGTCGGCGGTCACCGGCAGCATCTCCGGGTGCGCCGCGCTCAGCCACGGCGGCGGCGAGGCGGTCGCCGTCGCGAGGTCGATGCCGATGCCGGCCTCGCCGAGCCGGGTGAGCACGTCGTCGAGCCACCCGAAGCGCAGGTCGCCGGGCGCGACCTCGAGGTGGGCCCAGGAGAAGACCCCGACGGTGGCGAGGTCGACGCCGGCCTCGGTCATCAGCCGCACGTCCTCCTCCCAGACCTCACGGGGCCACTGCTCGGGGTTGTAGTCACCGCCGAAGGCCAGGCGGGCGCGTCCGTCGGCCAGTCGTCCGCGCCAGTCGCGGGACCCGGTGGGCCGGTGCGGGATCGATGTTGAAGTCAACAGGATCTGCTCCTCTCTCTGTCGGACTCTGTCGCAAACTCGGTAACGATCTGAAGTCTGGCCGGGCTCAGATGTTGACAGTGTGATGCTCGCCACGTCAATGTTGGCGTTCCGCGTTGGAACTTGTTCACTTGGAGGGCACAGATGTCTCGACCCCGACCCACCCACCTGCCGGTCCCGTCCTCGGTGCGCGGCATGGCGTCCTCGCGACGCAGCGTGCTGCGCGGCGCCCTGGCCGGTGGCGCCCTGCTCGGAGCATCTCCCGCGCTGGCGGCCTGCGGCGGCGGAGGCGACGGCGCGACGACGGGCGCCGCCGGCGAGCCGTTGACGTTCGGCATGAACGAGGCGAAGGGCTCCGGGCCGGCGTACACGCGCCTGGAGCAGATGGCGAGCGCCTACGCGAAGGAGTCCGGGACCGAGGTCAACGTCAACGCCGTCGACCACAACACCTTCCAGGAGAACATCAACACCTACCTCCAGGGCAACCCCGACGACGTGTTCACCTGGTTCGCCGGCTTCCGGATGAACCAGTTCGCCGAGAGCGGCCTGATCACCGACGTCAGCGAGGCCTGGCCGATCGAGGGGATCCCGGACTCGTTCAAGGAGGCCTCGACGGCCTCGGACGGCAAGCAGTACTTCGTGCCGAAGGACTACTACCCGTGGGCGCTGTTCTACAAGAAGTCGGTGTTCAAGAAGTTCGGCTACGAGGTGCCCACGACGCTCGACGACTTCACCACCTTGATGAAGTCGATGCAGAAGGACGGCATGACGCCGATCGCCTTCGCCGACAAGGACGGCTGGCCCGCGATGGGCACCTTCGACATCCTCAACATGCGCATCAACGGCTTCGAGTACCACATGAAGCTGATGGCCGGCGAGGAGGCGTGGGACTCCACCGAGACCAAGCAGGTCTTCGACACCTGGCGCGGCCTGCTGCCCTACCACCAGGCCGACCCCCTGGGTCGCACCTGGCAGGAGGCGGCGACCTCGCTGAGCAAGAACGAGACCGGGATGTACCTGCTCGGCACGTTCGTCGTCGACGCCATCCCCGACGACGAGAGCGACCTCGACTTCTTCACCTTCCCCGAGCTCGACTCCTCGATCGGCGCGGACTCCCTCGACGCCCCCATCGACGGCTTCTGCCTGGCGGCCTCGGGTGAGAACCAGGTCGGCGGTCTGGAGATGATGAAGTACCTCGGCACGGCGCAGGCCGCGGACGCCGCCAACCAGGGCACCACCCCCTTCATCGCGGCCAACGACGGCGCCAGCACCAAGAGCTACAGCAACCTGCAGATGAAGTCGGCCCAGGTCGTGGGGGAGGCCACCAACATCGCGCAGTTCCTCGACCGCGACACCCGCTCGGACTTCGCGGCCACCGTGATGATCCCCGCGCTGCAGAAGTTCCTCGAGTCGCCCGACGACATCGACGGTGTCACCAGCTCGATCCAGGAGCAGAAGGTCTCGATCTTCGGCAGCTGACCCCCGGCGCCCGCGGGGGCGGGACGACGTACACGGCCAAGACAGGAGAGAGGCAGAGGCGATGGCGAGCACCACCGAGGTCCCGGTCCCGGGCAAGGCCCCGAGGTCGCGGGCCAAGCGGCTGCGACCGCGCGACCGTGCGGTCGTGATCGTGATGGTCCTCGTGCCGAGCATCTTCGTGCTCGGCCTGGTCTGGTTCCCCGCGGTGCTCTCGGTGATCCTGTCCTTCGGCAACTGGAACGGCATCGGCGACGTCAGCACGATCCAGTGGGTCGGGACGAAGAACTACGAGGACATCGCCTCGATCTACCCGCCCTTCTGGCCGGCGATGCGGCACAACCTGATCTGGCTGGGCTTCCTGTTCCTGGGCCCCACCCTGCTCGGGATGCTGCTCGCGGTCATCCTGGACCGGGAGATGAAGGGCAGCCGGTTCTACCAGACCGCCTTCTACATGCCGGTCGTGCTCTCCCTGGCGCTGGTCGGCTTCATCTGGCAGCTCTTCTACTCCCGCGACCAGGGGCTGATCAACGCCGTGTTCTCGACCCAGGTCGACTGGTACGGCGACCGCAGCATCAACCTGTGGGCCGTGCTGATCGCCACGGCCTGGCGCCACACCGGCTACATCATGCTGATCTACCTGGCCGGCCTGAAGGGCGTCGACGGCAGCCTGCGCGAGGCGGCCGCCGTCGACGGCGCCACCGAGCGGCAGACGTTCTTCAGCGTCGTCTTCCCGGTGATGCGCCCCATCAACATGGTCGTCCTCGTGATCGTGGTGATCGAGTCGCTGCGGGCCTTCGACCTGGTCTGGGTCGTCAACCGCGGCACGAACGGCCTGGAGCTGATCGGGGCCCTGGTCGCGCAGAACGTCGTCGGCGAGGCGGCCCGCTACGGCTTCGGCTCGGCGCTGGCGGTCATCATGATGGCGATCTCGACGGTCTTCATCACCCTGTACCTGCGTGCGGTGTTCAAGGAAGAGCGGGCCGAGTCATGAGCACGACCACCGAGGCACCCGACGCAGCCGGCGCCCCCGGGACCGGAGGTGGCCGCCGGGCTGCGACGTCGGCCGAGCCGCCCCAGCACAGCGGACCCCGGGTCAGCAGCCCGCGGGGTCTGGTGGCCACCGTGGTGATGGCGGTGCTCGCCCTGATCTGGATCTTCCCGCTGCTCTGGGCCGTGCTCAACTCCTTCCGCGACTACGCCTACACCCAGGCCAACGGCTACGTCTCGTTCGGCGGGTGGACCTTCGAGAACTACCGCAACGCCTGGACCCAGGGCGACCTCGGCAAGTACTTCTGGAACTCCGTCATCATCACCGTGCCGGCGGTGTTCGCGACCCTGTTCCTGGCCTCGCTGGTCGCCTTCGTGCTGGCCCGGTTCAGCTATCGCTTCAACCTGGTGCTGCTGGCCATGTTCCTGGCCGCCAACCTCCTGCCGCCGCAAGCGCTGCTGGTGCCGGTCTTCCGGATCTACCGCGAGATCCCGCTGCCGGACTTCATGAGCGACTCCGGGCAGATGCTCGGCAGCTACTGGGGACTGATCGCGATCAACGTCGCGTTCCAGCTGGGCTTCTGCACCTTCGTGCTGAGCAACTACATGAAGACCATCCCGCACGAGATCTACGAGTCGGCGATGGTCGACGGGGCCAGCGTGTGGCGCCAGTACTGGCAGCTCACGATGCCACTGGTGCGCCCGGCGCTGGCCGCCCTGGCGACGTTGCAGACGACCTGGATCTACAACGAGTTCTTCTGGGCCACCGTCCTGCTCGGCGGCAACGGCGACAAGTTCCCGATCACCTCGGCGCTGAACAACCTCTCGGGCCAGTTCTTCACCGACTACAACCTGCTCTCCGCGGGCTCGGTGCTGGTCGCGCTGCCGGTCCTCGTCGTCTTCTTCGCCCTGCAGAAGCAGTTCGTCTCCGGGCTCACGCTCGGCTCGACGAAGGGTTGAGCCACGGGCTGCGAGCCCGTCCTAGGGTGAGGACGATGAGATCCCTGCCCGCCCCGCTGCGCGACTTCGTCACCGGGCTCGGCATCGTCGGGCTGGTGATCCTCGTGCTGCGGGTCGTCGACCCGCGTGGGGTGGGGCCCGAGACGTGGGTGCTGCTGCCGATCGGCGCCGCGCTGTTCACGATGCGCCAGGGCGTACGCCGGGTGGTGCTGCGCCGGGTCGAGGGCGACCCACCCGACGACGACACCCCCGCCGCTGCGGCGCCCCGGTCGTGGCAGGAGGACCCGGTGCGCGTCCTCGGCCTCGGCGTCCTCGTCGCCGTCGCCCTGGCTGCGCTCGCGTTCCTCTAGGGTGCCAGGCGTCTCGTACGCGCTCGGAGCCCCTAGGAGCCCCCGTGGTCGGTCTCGTCGGCATCGTCTTGTCGCTCACCCTGCTGATCGTCTTCGCCTACCGCGGGGTCAACGTGATCATCCTGGCGCCGCTGATGGCGCTGCTGGCCACGCTGTTCAACGGTGGCCTGCCGCTGCTGGCGACGTACACGCAGGTCTTCATGCCCTCGCTCGGCGGCTACCTGATCACCTACTTCCCGCTGTTCCTGCTCGGGGCGCTGTTCGGCAAGCTGATGGACGACTCCGGCTCGGCGCGCGCCATCGCCTACGCGATCGTGGCCCGGCTCGGCGGTGAGCGCTCGATCCTGGCGATCGTGCTGGCCTGCGGGGTGCTGACCTACGGCGGCGTCTCGCTGTTCGTGGTGGCCTTCGCGGTCTACCCGATCGCGGCCGCCATGTTCCGCGAGGCCGGGGTGCCGAAGCGGTTGATCCCGGCGGCGATCGCGCTCGGGTCGTTCACGTTCACGATGACCGCGCTGCCCGGCACCCCGCAGATCCAGAACGCGATCCCGGCGCCGTACTTCGGCACCGACGCGTTCGCCGCACCCGGTCTGGGCGTCATCGCGGCGCTGATCATGTTCGGCGGGGGCGTGGGCTGGCTGAGCCTGCGCTCGCGGCGTCTGCAGGCCGCCGGCGAGGGCTACCTCGACGCCGAGTCGGCGAAGCGCGAGGCCGACGCCGACGGTGCGGGCCCGGGCGGCGGTGCCGGTGGGTCGGGGGGCACCGCGACCGCGACGGCGACGACGACCCAGGGCGCCACGGCGGCCACCGACACCCGCCCGCGGCCCTCGACCCTGGTCGCGTTCACCCCGATCGTCGTGGTGATCGCGCTCAACTACGTGCTCGTCACCTGGGTGTTCCCCGCGCTGGACACCTCCTACCTCGCCGACGACGCCTACGGCGCCACCGACCTCGAGACCGTCGGCGGCATCTGGGCGATCGTGGCCGCGCTCGTCGCGGCGTGCCTGCTGGTCGTCGCGCTGAACCGGACCCGGCTGACCGACCTCCGGACCACGCTCAACGAGGGCACGTTCGGCTCCTTCCTGCCGATCTTCAACACCGCCTCCGAGGTCGGGTACGGCGCCGTCATCGCCTCGCTGCCGGCCTTCCGGCTCGTGCGCGACGCCGTCCTCGGCATCTCCGGCAACCCGGTGATCTCGCTGGCGGTCTCGGTCAACGTGCTGGCCGGCATCACCGGCTCGGCCTCCGGCGGGATGAGCATCGCCCTGGAGGCGCTGGGTGAGCAGTTCCGGGGCCTGGCCGAGGCGCAGGAGATCAGCCTGGACCTGATGCACCGCGTCACGGTGCTCGCCGCGGGCGGCTTCGACGCGCTCCCGCACAACGGCGCGGTGGTCACCGTGCTCGCGATCTGCGGGCTCACCCACCGCCAGTCCTACAAGGACATCTTCGTGGTCGCGGTGGCCATCCCGCTCGTCGCGCTGGTCGTGGTGATCACGCTCGGGACCCTGTTCGGCGGCTTCTGAGCCGCGGGGCGGCGCCGCCCCACCCGGAGCCGTAGGCTGGGTCGGTCATGACTGCCACACCCCAGACCGCCCCCGAGACCGCGCCCGAGGTTGCCCTCGAGACCGCAGCGGCGCCGCGCACCTACGAGGTCAAGACCTACGGGTGCCAGATGAACGTCCACGACTCCGAGCGGCTCACCGGGCTCCTGGAGTCGGCCGGGTACGCCGCGGCGCCGGCCGACGAGCAGGCCGACGTGGTCGTCTTCAACACCTGCGCGGTCCGCGAGAACGCCGACAACAAGCTCTACGGCAACCTCTCCCACCTCGCGCCCGTCAAGGCCGCGCGGCCCGGGATGCAGATCGCGGTCGGTGGCTGCCTGGCCCAGAAGGACCGCGACACGATCACGACCCGCGCGCCCTACGTCGACGTCGTCTTCGGCACCCACAACATCGGCTCGCTGCCGGTCCTGCTCGAGCGCGCCCGCGTCGAGCGGGAGGCGCAGGTGGAGATCCTCGAGTCGCTCGAGGTCTTCCCCTCCACGCTGCCCACCAAGCGGCACTCGGCGTACGCCGCCTGGGTCTCGGTCTCGGTCGGGTGCAACAACACCTGCACCTTCTGCATCGTCCCGGCGCTGCGGGGCAAGGAGAAGGACCGCCGACCCGGCGAGATCCTCGCCGAGATCGACGCCCTCGTCGCCGACGGCGTGTCCGAGGTGACCCTGCTGGGCCAGAACGTCAACGCCTACGGCGTGGAGTTCGGCGACCGGCAGGCCTTCAGCAAGCTGCTGCGCGCCTGCGGCGAGGTCGAGGGCCTCGAGCGGGTGCGCTTCACCTCGCCGCACCCCGCGGAGTTCACCGACGACGTGATCGAGGCGATGGCGCAGACCCCGAACGTGATGCCGCAGCTGCACATGCCGCTGCAGTCGGGCTCGGACCGGGTGCTCAAGGCGATGCGCCGCTCCTACCGGCGCAGCCGGTTCCTCGGGATCATCGAGCGGGTCCGCGCCGCGATGCCGGACGCGGCGATCACGACCGACATCATCGTCGGCTTCCCCGGCGAGACCGACGAGGACTTCGCCGCCACCCTCGAGGTGGTGCGCGAGGCGCGGTTCGCCAACGCGTTCACCTTCCAGTACTCCAAGCGGCCCGGGACCCCGGCCGCCACGATGGCCGGCGCGGTCCCGCCCGAGGTCGTCCGCGAGCGCTACGAGCGTCTCGCCGCCCTGGTCGACGAGGTGGCCTGGGCGGAGAGCAAGCCCCTCGTCGGGCGTCGGGTCGAGCTCATGGTCAGCGAGGGCGAGGGCCGCAAGGACACCGCCACGCAGCGGCTCTCCGGTCGCGGCCCCGACAACCGGCTCGTCCACTTCGCCCGGCCCGACGAGCCGGTGCGACCCGGTGACCGCGTGGTCGTCGAGATCACCCGCGCCGCACCGCACCACCTCGTCGCCGACGGCGCGGTGCTCGACGTACGTCGCACCCGCTCGGGGGACGCGTGGGAGGCCCGGCAGGGTGCACCGGACGTGACCCGCTCCGTCGGGCTCGGCATGCCCTCCCTCGGGGCGCCGGCCCCGCTGCCGCCGGCCCCGGCCTGCGGCTGACCACCCGGCAGTCGGGGACCGCCGCGGCTCAGCCGTCCTCGCGCAGGTCGCGCTGCTGCTGGGGGCCGGGCTCGAAGGCAGCTTCTTTCGAGCGGGGGTCACGGGAGCTGTAGCCGGACTTCGGCGGACCGGGCGACTGCGGCTGCACGTCGGCGGCGTCGTCCTCGCCGACCTTCTCCGAGGTCTCGGACGCCTCCGACGGGGTCGGACCGGGGGAGGTGTCGAGCTGACCGTCGGTGCCGTGCTGACCGGGCCCGGTGCTGCCCTCGATCTCGCTGCTCACGCCCATCCCACCGGCGGCGCCGTCGGGGCCGTTGGCGTTGGGGTTGGACGCCACGAGCTCGGCCTCGCCCGGCTCGCCCGTCCCCTGGCCCGCAGTCTCGTCGCTCATGGCCCGACCCTACGACCCGGCGACCTCGACCCCCACCCCCTGTGCAGAGCCGGACGCCCGTGGTCGCCGCAGCGCCGATGCTGGGGGCGTGGACGCCGTCGAGGTGCTGGCCGAGCTCGGCGGCGTCGCGAGCCGTGCCCAGCTCGAGGAGCACGTGACGCGAGCCTGTCTGCAGCGGGCCCTCGACGAGGGTCGCGTGATCAGGCCGGCCCGGGGTCGCTTCGTCCTGCCGGCTGCCGACCGGGCCCGGGCGCAGGCGCACGCGCTCAGCGCGACCCTCTCGCTGCGTAGTGCGGCGGTGGTGCACGGATGGGCCGTCAAGGAGCTGCCCCGCGAGCCCGACGTGACGGTGGCGCGCAACCGTCGTCTCAGCGGGCGGCAGCAGGCGGGGGTGACCGTCCACCGGGCCGCGCTCGGCGTCGACGACGTGGTCAGCGTCGGCGGCACCCGGGTGACCTCGACGGACCGGACCCTGGTCGACTGCCTCCGGCTGCTGCCCGCCGACGAGGCGCTCGCGGTGGCGGACTCCGCACTGCGCGCGGGCGTGACGCCGGGGCGGCTGCGGCGGGTCACCGACGGCATCTCGGGACCGGGGCGCCCGCAGGCGCGTCGGGTCGCGGAGCAGGCCGACGGGCGGGCCGCCAACCCGTTCGAGTCGGTGCTGCGGGCCGTCGCGCTGGGCGTGCCCGGGCTGCGGGTGGTGCCCCAGGTCGACCTGTGGCGGGACGCGACGTTCCTCGGACGGCCCGACCTGGTCGACCGGGAGCTGCGGATCGTGCTGGAGGCGGACTCCTTCACCTGGCACGGCGACCGCGCCGCACTCGCCCACGACTGCCGCCGCTACGACGAGATGGTCGTCAGCGGGTGGCTGGTGCTCCGCTTCGCCTACGAGCAGGTGATGGGCGAGCCCGGCTGGGTCCGCTGGATCCTCGAGGAGGCGACGGAAGTTGCGGTCGCTCAGGCCGGGGACTCCTCCTCCGGCTCGACGTCGTCCTCGTCGCGGGTCGCCTTGGTGTCGGTGTCCTCGCCCTCGCGCATCTCGTCGGGCAGGGCGTCCTCCACGGCCGGGTTCTTGGCCGGGTCGAGGTCGGCGACCTCGGAGTCGGAGCGCTCGACCCCGTCGGCGCTCGCACCGTGCACCGCGTCGATCCCGCCCGGGTTCGGGGTGCCGCTCTGGGACTCGGGGTCGGGCTTGGGTCCGGGCTGGCTGCTCATCGGGTGTCTCCTGTCCGGCGGGGTTCGAACCCGAAGGCCGTGTAGGGCGTGGTGGTTGCCTCGAGCAGGCTAACGAGCACCGACCGCTCGTGGGGCACCACGGGGTCGGGCAGCTCGTCGAGGCGATCGAGGGCGCACCAGCGCAGCCCGGCCGACCTGTCCGGCTCCTGCAGGCTGGGCTCCCCGCGCCAGGTGCGGGTGGAGAAGAAGAAGTCGACCCGCTCGTCGATCGGCTCACCACCGCGGGTGCGCTGCATCGCGGTCACGAAGGCGAGGTCCGCGACGTCGATGTCGACCCCGATCTCCTCGCGCGCCTCACGCCGGGCCGCCTCGGGCGCGGTCTCGCCGCGCTCGACGTGTCCGGCCGCCGCGGCGGCCCAGTGGCCGTCCATGAACCCGGTGCCCGAGCGCAGCTGGAGCAGCACCTCGGCCACGTCGTGCCCGGGTGCGTCGCGCAGGAGGAACACGTAGGACGCCGGCACGACCACGAAGCGACCCTGGTGGGCGTCGTGGCCGCGGCTCACGGCACGGTCACTGGGAGGGCTCACCGGTCTCGGAGGCCTCGGCGTTCTCCTCCTGGCTCGCGCCGTGGGCGGCGTCGCCCTCGTTGTCACCGGGCAGCTCGCCGGCGTGCTCGCCGGGCGGTGTCTGCATCGCGGCGGGGTCGGGTGCGGCGTCGTCGGCCTCCGTCGCCGGCGTCGTCTTGACCCCGTCGTCGGGGTCGGTGGTCGGGTCGCTCGACGCGCGGTTGTCGCTCATCGGCCGGTCCGGGGCGTGGTCGGGGGCGTGGTGGGGCCGTCGGGGAGGTCGTCGTTCCTGCCGTCGAGCTTGTCGAGGGCGTCCTTGGCCTTGCCGGTGGCGTTGACGATCTTGTCGTGGTGCTTGCCGCCGGTCTTCTTGTCGGCGGCCTGCGCGGCCTTGTCGATGCCGTCCGAGATCGTGCCGCCGTGCTGGTCGACGGCCCTGCCCAGCTTCTTCTTCGCATCGTCGAGAAAACTCATGGAGTGCTCCTCTGGGTGGCGGATCGGTCGAGCGGCGCGTGGCGCACGCTCGTGGTCGTCAGACTATCGACATGAGCACGCCCCCGGTCGTCGCCGTCGTGGGCACGACCGCGGCGGGCAAGACGGCGCTCTCGCTCGACCTGGCCGAGCGGCTCGGCGGCGAGGTGGTCAACACCGACGCCATGGCGCTCTACCGCGGGATGGACATCGGCACGGCCAAGACCTCCCTGACCGAGCGCCGCGGGATCCCCCACCACCTGCTCGACCTCCTCGAGGTCACCGAGCCGGCCAGCGTGGCCGACTTCCAGGCCCTGGCGCGCGGCACCATCGCCGCCCTGCGTGAACGCCAGGCGACTCCCGTCCTGGTGGGGGGCTCGGCGCTCTACACCCGAGCGGTGCTGGACGACTTCGCGTTCCCCGGCACGGACCCGGCCGTGCGTGCGCGCTGGGAGGCCCGGCTCGCCGAGGTCGGGGCGCCGGCCCTGCACGCCGAGCTCGCGCGCACCGACCCGCGGGCCGCCGCGAGCATCCCTGCGCAGAACGCCCGCCGGGTCGTGCGGGCCCTCGAGGTCGGCGAGCTGACCGGGCAGTCGTTCACCGCGTCGCTGCCGTCGCTGACCTACGTCGACCCGCGCACCGTGCAGGTCGGGCTGAGCATCGAGCGGGACGTGCTGGACCGGCGGATCGCGGTCCGCGTCGAGCAGATGTACGCCGCCGGGCTGCTCGACGAGGTCGAGCGGCTCCTCGAGGTCGGCCTGGCCTCGGGCCGGACCGCGTCACGGGCCATCGGCTACCGCGAGGCAGCGGCCCACCTGTGCGGCGAGCTGACCCGCGCCGAGGCCGTCGAGCGCACGGTCGTGGCGACCCGTCGGTTCGCGCGCCGCCAGCTGGCCTGGTGGCGCAGGGACCCGCGCATCGTGTGGGTCGCCCACGACGACCCGCACCGTCTGCGGGTCGCCCTCGCGGCGGTCGACGTCGCGGTCGACGTCGCAGCCGACGTCCCGGGCCGCCCCGAGGAGTCAGCGTGAGCAGGGGTCAGGGGACCTCGACCTGGACGGTCGTCCCGCCGTAGCCGTTGACGGAGTCGCGGCCCTCCACCGTGACCGTCTCGGTCGCGTCGGGGATCTCCAGGCCGCTCTGCATCCGGGTGAAGGGCTGCTCGGCGGCGTGGTCGTGGCCCAGGGTGGTCTCGCCGACGACCTCACCCTCCTCGTCGAGGACCCGCCAGCCGTCGGCGTACCGCTCGGGGGTGTCGTAGGGCGAGCTGATCGTCACGAGGGCCGAGTAGGTGCCGTCGTCCTCGCGGCGCAGCTCGACCGCCTGGACCTCGGGGAACTCCTGCTCGGCCGCGTCGGCGGACGCCGACGCCGAGCCGGACGCGGTCGGCGTCGCGGCGTCCGCCGAGGTCGTGGAGCCGGCGGTCGCGGTGCTCGTGCCGTCCGAGCCGCACCCCCCGAGCAGCAGGGTGCAGGCGAGGAGGGCAGCGGGCAGCGATGCGCCGCTCGGGCGCAGGACGGAGGGCAGGAGACGGGCGCTGGGTCGCATGGCCCGACCGTAGCCAGCGGTCCTGACGCGGCCCGCACGCGCGGACAGGGTGGTGCGTCGAGGCCCGGGACGGTGACTACCGTGAGCCCGGCCACACCCGTCGCCCGCAAAGGAGCCCCATGCAGCCCAGCGTGTACGTCGTCGGCACGGCCGACACCAAGGGGGCCGAGCTGGCCTACGTGCGTGACCGGGTCGCCGAGACCGGGGTGCCGGTCGTGCTGGTCGACGTCGGCACCACCCGTGCGCCACGGCCGGACGACCTGGGGGTCGACGTCGCCGCGCTCGACGTGGCGGGCCGTCACCCCGACGGCGCCGACGCGGTGCTGGGCGAGGACCGCGGCGCGTCGGTCACGCGGATGGGCGAGGCGCTGACGACGTACCTGGTCGAGCTCCACGCGGCCGGAGCCGTCGGCGGGGTGCTCGGGCTCGGCGGCTCCGGCGGCACGGCGCTGATCACCCCGGCGATGCGGGCGCTCCCGGTCGGCGTGCCCAAGATGATGGTCTCGACCGTGGCCAGCGGCGACGTCTCGGCCTACGTCGGCCCGGCCGACATCGCCATGACCTACTCGGTGACCGACGTCGCCGGCATCAACCGGATCTCGCGCGTCGTGCTCGGCAACGCCGCGCACGCCGTCGCGGGGATGCTCGCCCACCCGGTGCCCTCGCCCGAGGGGGGCGACGTGCGCCCGGTGGTCGGCGTGACCATGTTCGGGGTCACCACCGCCGCGGTGACCCAGGTCGTCGACCTGCTCGGCGACGACGCCGAGGCGCTGGTCTTCCACGCGACCGGCACCGGCGGGCAGTCGTTGGAGAAGCTCGTCGACTCCGCGATGGTGCCGGCCGTGATCGACCTGACCACCACCGAGGTCGCGGACCTGCTGATGGGCGGGGTGTTCAGTGCGGGCGAGTCCCGACTGGACGTCTACGCCCGACACCCGGTGCCGTACGTCGGCTCGTGCGGCGCGCTCGACATGGTCAACTTCGGCGCCCGCGACACGGTGCCCGGGCGCTACGCCGACCGGCTGCTCCACGAGCACAACGCCCAGGTCACGCTGATGCGCACCACGGCGGAGGAGAACGAGCAGATCGGGTCGTGGCTGGCCGCCAAGCTGAACGCCTGCGCCGGACCGGTCCGCTTCTTCCTGCCCGAGGGCGGGGTCTCGGCCCTCGACGCGCCCGACCAGGCCTTCTGGGACCCCGCGGCCGACGCCGCGCTCTTCGACGCCCTCGAGCGCGACTTCGAGCCGACCGAGGAGCACCGGCTCGTCCGGGTGCCCCACCACGTCAACGATCCCGAGATGGCGCAGGCCCTCGTCGCGGCCTACCGCGAGCTGACCAGCCCCGACCCCCAGGAGGACCAGCAGTGAGCACCCGACGCCGCTTCACCCGTTCCGAGCTGCTGGAGCGCTTCCGCGCGAAGATCGACGCCGGGGTGCCGTTGATCGGTGGCGGCGCCGGCACCGGGATCTCCGCGAAGTGGGAGGAGGCCGGAGGGATCGACCTCATCGTCATCTACAACTCCGGGCGCTACCGGATGGCCGGGCACGGGTCGCTGGCCGGGCTGCTGGCCTACGGCAACGCCAACGACGTGGTGGTCGAGATGGCCGACGAGGTGCTCGCGGTCGTGCGGGACACCCCGGTGCTGGCCGGCGTCAACGGCACCGACCCCTTCATGGACACCGACCGCTTCCTCGCCCAGCTGCGCGACCTCGGCTTCGCCGGGGTGCAGAACTTCCCCACGGTCGGCCTCATCGACGGCACCTTCCGGGCCAACCTGGAGGAGACCGGGATGGGCTTCGCGAAGGAGGTCGAGGTGATCGCGGCGGCGCACGAGGCGGACCTGCTGACCACGCCCTACGTCTTCTCGACCGACGACGCCCGGACGATGACCGAGGCCGGCGCCGACATCGTGGTCTGCCACCTCGGGCTGACCACGGGGGGCGGCATCGGGGCGGGCACCAGCCGCACGCTCGAGGACTGCGTGCCCGAGATCGACGCCTGGGTCGCCGCCGCCCGCGAGGTCCGCGACGACGTCATCACGCTCGTCCACGGCGGTCCCGTCTCCTCGCCCGAGGACGCCCAGTGGATCCTGCGGGCCTGCACCGGGGTCCAGGGCTTCTACGGCGCCTCGTCCATGGAGCGGCTGCCCGTGGAGGTCGCGCTCAAGGCGCAGACCGAGAAGTTCGCCGCGATCACCTTCGCCGACGCCACCACCAGCCAGGAGCAGTCATGACCGGGTCCTTCGTCACCACCGACGCGATCGCGCGCGACACCCTGGAGTGGGGTGAGCTGGGCTGGGTGGTCACGCCGACGACCGCGCCCGGCTGCGGGCTGACCGTGCTCGACGTCCACATCCAGCCCGGGCAGGGCCACGACTTCCACCGCCATCCCGACCAGGAGGAGGTCATCACCGTCCTCTCGGGCCACATCGAGCAGTGGGTCGAGCAGGAGCGCCGCACGCTCGGGCCCGGGGAGGCCGTCCACGTCCCACAGGGTGCCGTGCACGCCTCGTTCGCCGAGGGTGACCAGCCCGCCCACCTGCTCGTCGTGCTGACCCCGACGGTCGGGGAGTCGGGGTACGCCGCGCAGGACGTCGCCGGTGCCGAGCCCTGGTCGTCGCTGCGCTAGCCGGGAGGCGGGCGCGGCGTACTACCGTGGCGGCGTGGACGGGGTGGGCGGGGCGAGCAGGACGGTCACCGAGGTGCCCGTGACCACGACCGAGGAGCTGGTCGCGCTGCTCGGTGGCCAGCCCAGCGCGCGGGCGCGCGACAAGGGCCGCGACCACCTGCTCGACGTCGACCGCGACTGGCTCGCGGCCAGCCCGTTCTGCGTGCTCACGACGGCGGGCGCCGACGGCACCTGCGACGCCTCGCCCAAGGGCGACCCCGCCGGTTCACTGGTGCACGTGCTCGACGACCGCACGATCGCGCTGGCCGAGCGGCCCGGCAACCGGCGCGCGGACGGCTACCGCAACGTCCTGAGCAACCCCCACGTCGGTCTGGTCTTCCTGATCCCGGGCCGGGGCGACACGCTGCGCGTCAACGGCCGTGCGCGGCTGGTCAGCGACGCCCCGTGGTTCGACGCGCTCGAGGTGCAGGGCCGCCGACCGGTCCTGGCCCTGGTCGTCGACGTCGAGGAGGTCTTCTTCCACTGCTCGAAGGCGTTCCTGCGTTCCGGCCTGTGGGACCCGGCGTCGTGGGCGCCCGAGGCGCGGGTGCCGCGCCGCGCGGTCCTCGCCGCGCAGGTCGAGCCCGACGGACGCAGCGTCGCCGAGCTCGACGACTACTACGGGTCGCCGTCCTACGCCGAGGGCCTCTACTGATGGGCCTCTCGCGATGACCTATCCCTTCCTCAAGGGTCACGGGACCGAGAACGACTTCGTCCTGCTGCCCGACCACGACGGCTCCGTCCACGGCGCCCTGGACGAGGCGACCTGGACCGCCCGGGTGCGTGCGCTGTGCGACCGCCGTGCCGGCATCGGCGGCGACGGGGTGCTGCGGGTGGTGCGTGGTGGTGCGACCGAGCCGCGTGACGGGGGCAGCCCGGACGGGTGGTTCATGGACTACCGCAACGCCGACGGGTCGGTCTCGGAGATGTGCGGCAACGGCGTCCGGGTCTTCGCCCGGCACCTCATCGAGGAGGGCCTGGCCGACGCGGACAGGCCGATCGCGGTCGGGACCCGGGACGGGGTCAGGACGGTGACGGTGCGCGCGGACGGACAGGTCACCGTCGACATGGGCCCGGCGCGGCTGCTCGGCCCCACCGAGGTCAGCCTCGGCGACCGCACCTGGAGCGCCGAGCACGTCGACGTCGGCAACCCGCACGCGGTCGCGTTCCTCGACGACGGTGAACGGCTCGAGGACCTCTCCGCGCCCGGCGAGCGGCTGGCCGAGCCCCGGCACGACCGCGCGCTCTATCCCCACGGCGTCAACGTCGAGCTCGTCGTACGCCGGGGCGCGCACCACGTCGCCCTGCGGGTCCACGAGCGTGGGTCGGGCGAGACCCGCTCGTGCGGCACCGGCGCGTGCGCGGTGATGGCCGCGGCGGCCGCGGCCGACGGCGCGCCCCTCGGGACGGCGTACCGGGTCGACGTGCCGGGCGGGACGCTGTCGATCGAGATCGACGGGGCCGGACGGGTGCTGATGACCGGGCCTGCCGTGGTCGTCGCACGGGGCGAGACCGACCTCTAGGCGGGCGGGTCGCACCTGAGGCGGCGCACCGCGGCCGGGGCTCCTAGGATCGCCGGCATGGAACTCAGCGGATCCACCGCCCTCGTCACCGGTGGGGCCTCCGGCCTCGGCGCCGCCGCCGCTCGACTGCTGGCCGCGCGCGGCTCCACCGTCGTGGTGGCCGACCTGCAGGCGGACAAGGGCGAGGCCCTCGCCGAGGAGCTCGGTGGGGTCTTCGCGAAGGTCGACGTCACCGACACCGAGCAGGTCCGTGGCGCCGTCGAGGCCGCGGCCGCGATCGCCCCGCTGCGCGCGGTCGTCAACTCCGCCGGCATCGGGTGGGCCCAGCGCACCGTCGGCCGCGACGGGACCCTCGAGTCCGCGCACTCGCTGGAGGCGTTCACCAAGGTGGTCGCGATCAACCTGATCGGCACCTTCGACGTGGTCCGTCAGGCGGCCACCGTGATGAGCCACAACGACCCCGACGCCGACGGGTGCCGCGGCGCGATCGTCAACCTGGCCAGCGTGGCGGCCTTCGACGGCCAGATCGGGCAGGCGTCGTACTCCGCCTCGAAGGGGGGCGTCGTCGGCATGACCCTGCCGGTCGCCCGCGACCTCGCCGCCGTCGGGATCCGGCTCAACACGGTCGCCCCCGGCCTGATCGACACCCCGATCTACGGCGAGGGTGACGATGCGGAGGCGTTCAAGGCCAGGCTGGGCGAGTCGGTGCTGTTCCCCAAGCGGCTCGGCGCGCCCGAGGAGCTGGCCTCGATGGTGCTGGAGTGCCTGACGAACCCCTACATGAACGGCGAGGTCGTCCGCGTCGACGGCGGGATCCGGATGCCGCCGAAGTGAGCCGCGAGGAGATCCTGCGGGAGATCGCCGAGATGACCTTCGAGGCCGGCAGCGCCGGTCTGTGGGTCGCTGCGGAGGAGCTCCCGGCCGGCCGGCGTCGTGCGGCGCGGGTCGCACTGGCGCTCGCGGCGAGCGGCTACGCGTGGTGGCGGGCCACGGCCTCGGCCGACCGGTCCGACGACGAGGCCGAGGACCTGCCCGGCGACCACACCGGACGCGAGGACGCGTCCGTCACCGGTCTCAGCGGTCTCGGCGCGCTGCGTGCGGGCGGGTCCGCTGCGACGGCGGCGTTGGGCGCGGCCTCGCCCATGGTCCGACGCCTGGTCGGTCCTCGCTGGCTGCGCCAGCTCGAGGAAGCCGGGGTGGTCCACCCCTACCGCGCGCTCGGCCGTCGGGTCGCGCTGGCCTCGTTCGCCGTCAGTGCGGCGACCCGGCTGCCCGACGTCCTCCGCGACGCCTGAGCGAGGAGTCGGACCGTGTGGACCTGCATCAACGGTCACGCCGTGCGTGACGGGATGTTCGTGTGCGGGCGCTGCGGCACGGACCAGGTCGCCGAGCCCGACCGGCCGGTGGAGCCCACCCCGACCGGGCCCCACGAGGCCGCGCGCGTCGCGGCCCGCACGGAGCTCGCGAACCGGATGGGCACCGGCGTCGGCCTGCTCGTCCTGTCGTTCGTCTGCGCGGCCCTGTCCGCCGTCGCCGCCTCCGACGACGACTCGGGCGCGGCCGCGGTCCTGCTGTCGCTGGCCGGCAACGCCCTGGCGCTGGCCGGCGCGGGATTCGTGCTCGTCGCCATCGTGGGCCACGGCGTCAGGCTGGGCATCGAGTCCTCCCGGGGCGACCGGCGCGACGACTGACCACCGGTGGAGAGCCGCTCCCGCACAGGCTCAGGTCCCGGACGGGCTTCCGCTGCTCGAGGTCGCCGTCAGGGGAACCCGGGCGACCACCCGTCGAGGTCGACGACGAGGTCGGCGCTGCAGGCGGCCGCCTCGACGAGGGCCGCGTTCGGCTCGTCCACCGCCTCGACCCAGGCCGCGGCGGCGGCGCGGGTCTTGCCGAACTCGACGTGCCGGGCGAGCAGACGCTCGCGGCGTACGCCGTCGGGCACCCGCACGTGCCACACGGCGTCCAGCCGGGACCGGACGGCGGCCCAGCGGGGCTCGGTCAGCAGCAGGTAGTTGCCCTCGGTCAGCACCAGCGGGGCGTCGGAGGCGACCGGCACGGCGCCGGCGAGCGGCTGCTCGAGGTCTCGCTCGAAGCCGGGACCGACCACGGGTGGGTCGCCGGGGCCCGCGGCCCGGACCCGGTCGAGGAGGGCGGCGTACCCCTCGGCGTCGAAGGTCTCCGGTGCGCCCTTGCGGGCCAGCAGCCCGCGGCGGCGCAGCTCGACGTCGGCGTAGTGGAAGCCGTCCATCGCGACGACCGCCGCGCCGGACCGGGTGGCGAGCCAGGCCGTGAGCGTGGACTTCCCGGCGCCGGGGGCGCCGGTGACGCCGATGAGGGTGCGGGTGCCGGACGCGGCCGGCAGCCGCTCCTCGAGCTCGGCCGGGTGGGTGCGGAGGCGTACGACGCGCGCGGTCACGCCGTCATCCTCTCGCTCCTGCGGGCGTTGGTCGATCGATCGACCCACGCGGAGCCCAGCCACCCGGTGCGCGGCGGGACGGTGCGGGAGTAAACCCGCTCGCGGGGCGGTTCTCCCCGTCCTACTCTGGAGGCCTATGACCCACGCACACGACTTCACCCTCGACGCCGAGCTCGCCGCCACCGACACCTGGGACGAGCACGGCACCGACCCGGCCGTCGACGAGCCCGCGGACGACTTCGTCTCCGGCTACGCCGACGACGGGTCGGGCGACGACCCGGAGCTGTCCACCGGCGACCTCGACCTCGTCGAGCGTCACGAGCTGCGCCGGGTGGCCGGGCTGCGCACCGAGCTCGAGGACATCACCGAGGTCGAGTACCGCCAGCTGCGCCTCGAGCGCGTCATCCTCGTCGGCGTGTGGACCTCGCGCAGCGTCGTGGAGGCCGAGAACTCGATGGCCGAGCTCGCCCTGCTCGCCGAGACGGCGGGCTCGGAGGTGCTCGACGCGATCTACCAGCGCCGCCACAGCCCCGACCCCGCGACGTACGTCGGTCGCGGCAAGGTCGAGGGCCTCAAGGAGATCGTCGCCGCCACCGGTGCCGACACCGTCATCTGTGACGGCGAGCTCGCCCCGGGCCAGCTGCGCAACCTGGAGGACCGGCTCAAGGTGAAGGTGGTCGACCGCACCGCGCTGATCCTCGACATCTTCGCCCAGCACGCGAAGAGCCGCGAGGGCAAGGCGCAGGTCGAGCTGGCCCAGCTGTCGTACATGAAGCAGCGCCTGCGCGGCTGGGGCGGCAACCTGTCCCGCCAGGCCGGTGGGCGGGTGGGCGCCGACGGCGGCGGCATCGGTGGTCGAGGTCCCGGTGAGACCAAGATCGAGACCGACCGGCGCCGCATCAACGACAAGATCGCCAAGCTGCGTCGCGACCTGAGGAACATGAAGGGCACCCGCGACACCAAGCGCTCCCAGCGTCAGGACCGCCAGATCCCGGCGGTGGCGATCGCGGGCTACACCAACGCCGGCAAGTCCTCGCTGATCAACCGGTTCACCGACGCAGGCGTGCTCGTCGAGGACGCGCTGTTCGCGACCCTGGACCCGACGACCCGCAAGACCACGACCGACGACGGCCGGGTCTACACGATGAGCGACACCGTCGGCTTCGTCCGCGACCTGCCGCACCAGCTGATCGAGGCGTTCCGCTCCACGTTGGAGGAGGTCGCCGACGCCGACCTGCTGCTGCACGTCGTCGACGGCGCGCACCCCGACCCCGAGGGTCAGCTCGCCGCCGTGCGCGGCGTCCTCGCCGAGATCGGTGCCGACACCGTGCCGGAGATCGTGGTGATCAACAAGGCCGACCTGGCCGACCCGATGACCCTGGCCCGCCTCCAGCAGCGCGAGCCGCACTCGGTCGTCGTCTCGGCGAAGACCGGCGAGGGCATCGCCGAGGCGCTCGCGATGGTCGAGTCCGAGCTGCCGCACCCGGGGGAGACGTTCGACGCACTGGTGCCCTACGACCGGGGCGACCTGATCGACCAGATCCACCAGCACGGTGAGATCGACGAGCTCGAGCACACCGCCGACGGCACCCACGTCCGCGGCCGGGTGCACGCGGCGCTGGCCGGCGAGCTCACGCCGTACGCCGTGGTCGCGAGCTGAGCGGCTCCCGCGCGCCGGGCCGGACTGGACCAGACCGGCTGCGGGCACGCACACTGGGCTCGTGAACCTCAACACCGTCGGGCTCGTCTCGGCCGTCCTGACCGTGGGTCTGACGGCGACGGTCCTCATCACCGACACCGGGCCGGGCGAGTCGACCGAGGCAGCGCGACCCGCGACCGGTGTGCTGCTCGACGCCGGCAGCGTCGCGGGCACCTGCGCAGGTCCCGAGGTGTTCCGCCGCCCGCTGTGCCTGCCCCGCGCGAGCGCCGCGGCGCCGACACCCCGCCGGAGCCGCCCGGAGACCCCGCTCCTGTGGGCCGCGTCGGCTCCGAGGACGGTCGCGCCGGTCGCCGTCGCCTCGACCGTCCTCGTCCCCCTCGAGGACGCGGGCCGCGCGAACGACGCGGCCCCGACGGGGCAGCCCGCCGGCGGGCCCCTGGCTGCGGTGCCGGCGTCGGCCCCCCACGGCGGGCAGGGTGGTCCGGTGACGGTCCCGCCGACCGCACCGCACCCGGCACCCCACCCCGCCCCGGGTCCCGCACCGCACTCCCCGGCCCCGGCCCCCCACTCCCCACCCCCGGCGTCGACCCCGAGCCCGCCGCCGGGCGGGAACGGGCCGGGTGGTGGCGGCGGCGACGGAGCCCCCGCTCCCGCGCCGGCCCCGGCCCCGGCTCCGCCCCCGCCCACCCCCTCGGACCAGGGGAACGCGGGCGGCAACGGGAACGCCGGCGGCAACGGCAACGGCAACGGCAACGCCGGCGGCAACGGCAACGGCAACGCCGGCGGCAACGGCAACGGCAACGCCGGCGGCAACGGCAACGGCAGCCCGGGCGGCAACGGCAACGGCAGCCCGGGCGGCAACAGCGATGGCCACGGGAGCTCGGGTGACCACGGCCACGGCCACGGTCACGACAAGAAGTAGGTCCGCCGGAGCCTGCGACGATCGGCTCGTGACTAACGGTGCGGTGTCGCCGCCGGGCCGGCCATCTCGCGCAGCTCGGCGAGCATCTCGGGCAGCCGGCGCGCGATGCTCACGTGGCCCTCGTCAGGCTCGAGGTGGGCGCGGGCCCCGGGCACGTGGGTGGCGAGCCACTCGCCGTGGGCGAAGGGGACCATGGCGTCCAGGGCGCCCTGCCAGATCGCGACCGGCACGGTGATCGTGGCCAGGTCGAAGCCCCACGGGTGCACCATCGCGAGCCCGTCGTCGCGGATCCCCCGCACGCCCTGCAGGCCCGCGCGCTGGAAGGTGTGGTGGAGCAGGTCGCTCAGACCGCCGTCGAGGGCGGCCACGTCGACCGGCGGGAGCAGGCCGGCCATGGCGTCGGCCATCTCATCCTGATCCACCCCCAGCACGGGCAGGAACGCCTCGCTCAGCAGGGCCCCGTAGGGTTCGGGGCCCGCCGCCGCCGCGGCGTACTCGTCGACGTTGTCCTGGCCCATCCCCGCGGGCCAGTCGAGCCCTTCGGCGTCGTAGGGCGCCGCGCCGGCCAGCGACGTCGCCGCCCGGCAGCGCCCGGGCAGCAGCGCAGCGCAGGCCAGCGCGCGCGGACCGCCGCCGGACCAGCCCAGGGTCACGAACTCCGCGATGCCGAGGTGGTCGAGCAGCGCCACGCAGTCGGCGACGTCGTCGGCGACCCGGGGGCCCTCGGCGGGCAGCGGCCGGGGGCTCGACGCGCCGTACCCCGGCCGCGAGCAGGTCACGAGACGCATCGCCGCGCCGCGGGCCAGCTCGTCGAGCAGGGGCGAGGACCAGGCCGCCGAGGGCTGCCCCCCGTGGTAGAGCAGCGGCAGCCCGTCCGGGTCGCCGAGCTCGAGGACCTCGAGGTCGCGACCGTCGGCCAGCCGCAGCAACGAGGCCCCCTCCGTCGGACCGAGCTCGGGTCGGGAGTCGGGACGGGGGGACGGGGAGGAGGTCGTCACCGCCCGAGTCTCGGCCCGGGCGCCGCCACGGGCCACACCCTGAGGCGTGCCGGCCGTGCGAGGATCGCGCCGTGCACGACGAGGGACGACGGTCCAGGCAACCCCTGACGGGTCGGGCGGAGAGCCCGCTCCAGGCGCGCCTGCTGACCACCCTGCGCGACGAGGGCCCGCTCTCCCGGACCCAGGTCGCCGACCGGCTCGACGTCTCGCGCACCACCGTCGCCGTCGAGGTCGGCCGCCTCGGCGACCTCGGCCTGGTCCACGAGGTGGGACCGGCGGCCTCTCGCGGGGGGCGACGCTCCACCATCGTCGACCTGCACCCCGACCTGGTCTTCGTCGGCATCTCGATCGGGGCGACCGCGATGACGGTCGGCCTGACCGACGGCCGGCTGGCGGTCCGGGCGGTGCGCACGTGTGCCGCCGACGTGCGCGAGGGCCCCGAGGGGGTCCTGGAGACTGCGATCGCCCTGGCCCGGGGGCTGCTCGACGAGGTCGGCGTCGAGCGCCCTGTCGGCGCCGGCATCGGCGTGCCCGGACCGGTCGACTTCGACCGGGGGGTGTCGGTCTCGCCGCCGATCATGCCCGGTTGGGACGGCTACCCCGTGCGCGACGTCGTCAGTCGCGCACTGGGCTGTCCGGCACTGCTCGACAACGACGTCAACCTGCTCGCGGCGGGTGAGCTGCACGCGGGGGTCGCGCGCAGCTCGCGTGACTTCCTGTTCATCAAGATCGGGACCGGCATCGGGTGCGGCCTCGTGGTCGACGGCACGGTCTACCGCGGGGCCGACGGGTGCGCCGGGGACATCGGGCACATCCGCGTCGAGGACTCCGGCCCGACCTGCGCCTGCGGCAACACCGGGTGCCTGGAGTCCTACGCCGGGGGAGCGGCGATCGCCCGCGACGCGACCGCCGCCGCCCGCGCCGGACGATCACCCGACCTCGCCGCGCTGCTCGCCGAGCACGGCGTGCTGGGCGCCGCCGACGTGGGTCGCGCCGCAGGACGCGGCGACCAGGTCTCCCTGGAGCTCGTGCGCGAGAGCGGGCGCCGTGTCGGGCAGGTGCTCGCCACCCTGGTCTCGTTCGCCAACCCCGGCCTGATCGTGATCGGCGGTGGCCTGACCGGACTGGGTCACTCGCTGCTCGCCGAGATCCGCAGCGTCACCTACCGGCGCTCCCTCCCGCTGGCCACCGGCAACCTGCCGATCGTGCTCAGCGAGCTCGGCGCCGAGGGCGGGGTCGTGGGTGCCGCCCGCCTGATCAGCAGCTCCGTCTACGCCACGGGCTAGGCGCGATCATCCCGCCTCTTTGTCCGACGGGTTGCGTAAGTCTGAAGGTGAATGTCAAAAGACTCGCGCAGAATGCTTGTCTTTCGCGGGTCGACCCCCTAGTTTGAGGTCCGCCACCCGCGCGGGTGACACACCTCACAACGAAGGACGGGATCGGCCATGGCACTCACCCCGTCCGGTCCGCCGCTGCTGCAGATGCGCGGCATCGTCAAGGAGTTCCCCGGCGTGCGGGCCCTCGACGGAGTCGACCTCGACGTACGGGCCGGTGAGGTGCACTGCCTGCTCGGTCAGAACGGTGCCGGCAAGTCGACGCTGATCAAGATCCTCGCCGCCTCCTACCGTCCCGACGCCGGCACGATCGCCCTCGACGGCGTCGAGACCACGCTCGGCACCCCGGCCGCGGCGATGCGCCGCGGGATCTCCACCATCTACCAGGAGCTCGACCTCGTCGCCGACCTGAGCGTGGCCGAGAACATCTTCCTGGGCCACGAGCTCAGCCGCGTCGGGTTCTCCCAGCGCCACCGTGCCCACCGTCTCACCCGCGAGCTGCTCACCCGGCTCGGCCACGGTCACCTCCCGCCCACCCGTGCGGTCGGGGCCCTCTCACCAGCCGAGCAGCAGATCGTCAGCATGGCGCGCGCGCTGTCGCACGACACCCGCCTGCTCGTGCTCGACGAGCCCTCGGCGGTGCTCGACCAGGAGGGCGTGGCCAACCTGTTCCGCATCATCCGCACCCTGACCGCGGAGGGTGTGGCGGTCGTCTACATCTCCCACCGGCTCGAGGAGATCCGCGAGATCGGTGACCGGATCACCGTGCTCAAGGACGGCGCCACCGTCGCGACGGGGCTCGACGCCGCCACCACCGGGACCACCGACCTCATCCGGCTGATGACCGGGCGTTCCATCGAGTACGTCTTCCCGCCCCGCCCGAGCGGTCCGGCCGCCACCGGTGCCGAGCAGCCACCGGTGGTGCTCGAGGTCCGCGACCTCGCCCTGGCGGGCGTCTTCTCGGGCGTCGACCTCACCGTGCGTGCCGGGGAGATCGTCGGGCTCGCCGGCCTGGTCGGCTCGGGCCGCTCGGAGATCCTCGAGACGCTCTACGGCGCGCGTCGCGCCACGGCGGGCACGGTCACCGTCGACGGCACCCGGCTGCGCCGAGGGTCCGTGCCCGCCGCGGTCCGGGCCGGGATCGGGCTGTGCCCGGAGGAGCGCAAGAGCCAGGGACTGCTGCTCGACCAGGCCGTCTACCGCAACGTGACCGTCTCCACGATGAGCCGCTTCGCGCGCGCCGGCTTCCTCGACGAGCGGGCCGAGCGGCGTACGGCCACCGAGCTCACGACCTCCCTCGACGTGCGCCCCACCGGGGTGGACCGCGCGGTGCGCACGCTCTCCGGCGGCAACCAGCAGAAGGTCGTCCTGGCGCGGTGGCTGCTGCGCGAGTGCCGGGTGCTGCTGCTCGACGAGCCGACCCGGGGCGTGGACGTCGGCGCCCGCAGCGAGATCTACGCCCTCGTCCGCCGCCTCGCCGACTCCGGCGTGGCGGTGCTGGTCGTCTCCAGCGAGGTCGAGGAGGTGCTCGGTCTCGCCGACCGGGTGCTGGTCATCCGGGAGGGCGCCGTGGTCCACGAGTCCGCCGCCGACGCGATCGACGAGTCCAGGGTCCTGGACCTCGTCATGGAAGGAGCCCCCGCATGAGCGACGACATCGAGGTCAGCCCCGGCCGTGGCCTGCCCGCGACGGCCGTCGGCCCGGACGGGCTCGCCACCGGCGGGGCCCCGGGCGGGCGGCGGCGTACCCGCGGGCTCGGCGCCCTGACCGGGTCCGGGCTCGGGCGCAACCTCGGCCTGGTGCTCGCGCTCGCGCTGCTGTGCGTGGTCGGCCTGGTGACCACCGGCGACCGGTTCGGCTCCACCGCCAACGTGCTCACCATCCTGCGTCTCGCCGCCGTGATCGGGGTGGTCAGCATCGGGATGACGTTCGTGATCACCGGCGGCGGCATCGACCTGTCGGTCGGCGCGATCCTCGCCCTGTCCTCGGTGTGGTGCACGACCCTGGCGAGCCAGGCCCTGGCCCGCGACACCCACTGGATCGTGATGGTCCTCATCGCCCTCGCGGTGGGCGGGGCGTGCGGCCTGGTCAACGGGCTGCTGATCGCCTACGGCAAGGTCGTGCCCTTCATCGCGACGCTGGCCATGCTGGCCAGCGCCCGCGGCCTGGCCGAGATCATCTCCCTGCGCCGCACCCAGATCGTCGACGTCCCCGGCTTCACCGACTTCTTCGGCGCCGACGTGCTCGGCATCCCGGTCATCGTCATCATGTTCGTCCTGGTGGCTGCCGCCGGGTGGGTGGGGCTCAACCGCACCACCTTCGGACGCCGCACCCTGGCCGTCGGCGGCAACCCCGAGGCCGCGCGCCTGGCCGGGATCAACGTGCAGCGCCACACGGTGCTGCTCTACGTGCTGCTCGGCGTGCTCTGCGGCGTGGCCGCGCTGATGCTGATCTCGCGCACCTCCACGGGCAGCTCCACGCACGGCACCCTCTACGAGCTGGACGCCATCGCTGCGGTGGTCATCGGCGGGACCCTGCTCGCCGGTGGTCGCGGGACCATCGTCGGCACCGTCTTCGGGGTGCTGATCTTCACCACCCTGACCAACGTCTTCACCCTCAACAACCGCTCGATCTCCGAGCAGTCGCTGCTCAAGGGCGCGATCATCGTCGCCGCCGTGCTGCTCCAGCAGCGTTTCGCCGAGCGCAGCAAGAGCCCGTGACCCCCGAACCGCCCGAGAACCCCATCACCGTCCGTCGTCCCACGTCCAAGGAGAACCTCATGACCCTGCGCGCCCGCAAGCTCGGCGTCGGCCTCGTCGCCGGCCTCGCCACCCTGGCCCTCGCCGGCTGCACCGGCAACACGCCCGAGTCCAGCAGCTCGGCTCCCGAGGGAGGCACCTCCCAGGCCGAGACCGGCTCCAACGACGAGGCCGGCGACCCGGTGGTCATCGGCTTCTCCGCCCCGGCCGCCGACCACGGCTGGATGGCCTCGATCACCGAGTCCGCCAAGGCGGCCGCGGAGAGCTACGACGACGTCGACCTCCGCGTCGCGGAGGGCACGAACGAGGTCGGCCTGCAGATCAGCCAGGTCGAGACCTTCATCAACGACGGCGTCGACGCGATCGTGCTGCTGCCCTTCGACGGCGCGGCGCTGACGCCGGTGGCGCTGCAGGCGATGGAGGCCGGCATCGAGGTGATCAACGTCGACCGGGAGTTCGACGACCCGAACGCCGCCCGCGTCACCGTCCTCGGCGACAACTACGGCATGGGCGTCTCGGCCGGCACCTACATCTGCTCGCAGCTCGGCGACCAGCCCGACGCCGTGGTCGCCGAGATCGCGGGCATCGACTCGCTGCCGCTGACCCAGGACCGCAGCGCCGGCTTCGAGGACGCGCTCGGCGAGTGCGGCCTCGACGTCGACAACCGCGTCGCGGCCGACTTCACCGTCGAGGGCGGCGAGAAGGCCGCCTCCAACCTCCTCCAGGCCGCCCCCGAGATCGACGCGATCTGGAACCACGACGACGACCAGGGCGTCGGCGTCCTCGCCGCGATCAAGAGCGCCGGTCGCGACGAGTTCTTCATGGTCGGCGGGGCCGGGTCGGCCAACGCCATGCGCTCCATCCAGGCCGACGACAGCGTCCTGAAGGCGACCGTCATCTACCCCTCCACCCAGGGTGCCGACGGCATCAAGCTGGCCCGCCTGCTCGTGCAGCAGAAGGCGCTCGGCGACCTCGTGGAGGTCGAGGTGCCCCGCACGGTGCAGCTCTTCGCCCCGGTCGTGACCTCCGACAACGTCGACGAGTTCATCGACACCGCGTTCGAGTCCTGAGCCGACCCGCGTACGGGTCCCGTGGGCTCACCGAAGGGAGCACCTGAGATGACCAGCACCAAGCCCCGACTCGGGGTCGCGATGATCGGGCACTCGTTCATGGGGGCGGTGCACTCGCAGGCCTGGCGAACGGCACCGCGGTTCTTCGACCTGCCGCTCGTGCCGGAGATGCGGGTGGTGTGCGGGCGTGACGCCGCACGCGCGGCCGAGGCCGCCGATCGTCTGGGCTGGGCCGAGAGCTCGGCGGACTGGCGCGCGGTGATCGCCCGGGCGGACGTCGACGTGGTCGACATCTGCACCCCGGGTGACACCCACGCCGAGATCGCGGTCGCAGCGCTGGCGGCGGGCAAGCACGTGCTGTGCGAGAAGCCGCTGGCCAACTCGGTCGCGGAGGCCGAGGAGATGGTCGCGGCGGCCGAGCGGGCCGCCGTCGACGGGGTGCGGGCGATGGTGGGGTTCACCTACCGCCGGGTGCCGGCGGTGGCGCTGGCGCGTCGGCTGGTCGAGCAGGGTCGGATCGGGGAGGTCCGCCACGTCCGCGCGCAGTACCTCCAGGACTGGCTCACCGACCCGGAGGCGCCGTTGTCGTGGCGGCTCCAGGCCGAGCGTGCGGGCTCCGGGGCGCTGGGCGACATCGGCGCCCACGTCGTCGACCTGACCCAGTTCATCACCGGCGACGCCGTCCGGGAGGTCTCCGCGCAGCTGGAGACCTTCGTCAAGGAGCGTCCGGTCGCGGCGGGCGAGACCTCCGGCACGCTCGGCGGTGGTGGGGCCTCAGCGGAGCGTGGTCCGGTGACCGTCGACGACGCCGCGGTGTTCATCGCCCGGTTCGCGGGGGGCGCGCTGGGGGTCTTCGAGGCGACCCGGTTCGCGACGGGTCGCAAGAACGCGATCCGCCTCGAGATCAACGGCACGGCCGGGAGCCTGGCCTTCGACTTCGAGGACATGAACGTCCTCGAGCTCTTCGACGCCACCGAGCCCGCCGAGACCGCCGGCTTCCGCCGGATCCTCGTCACCGAGGGCGAGCACCCCTACGTCGCGGCGTGGTGGCCACCGGGCCACGGCCTGGGCTACGAGCACGGCTTCACCCACCAGGTCGTCGACCTGGTCACCGCGATCGCGTCCGGCGCCGACCCCGAGCCGGGCTTCGCCGAGGGCCTCGGCGTCCAGCGGGTCCTGGCCGCGGTCGAGTCCAGCTCCGACACCCGCACCTGGCAGGAGATCCACCCATGACCCGTCCGATCACCCTCTTCACCGGCCAGTGGGCCGACCTCCCCTTCACCGAGGTCGCCCGCCTCGCCTCCGAGTGGGGCTACGACGGTCTCGAGGTCGCCTGCTGGGGCGACCACCTCGACCCGTGGCAGGCCGCCGAGGACGACGCCTACGTCCAGGGCAAGCTCGACGTGCTCGAGCAGCACGACCTGAAGCTCTACGCGATCTCCAACCACCTCAAGGGCCAGGCCGTCTGCGACGACCCGATCGACGCCCGCCACGAGGCGATCCTCTCCTCCCGCGTGTGGGGCGACGGCGACCCGGAGGGGGTCCGGCAGCGGGCGGCGCAGGAGATGGAGCTGACCGCGCGGTCCGCGCAGCGCCTGGGCGTCGACACCGTCGTGGGGTTCACGGGGTCCTCGATCTGGAAGTACGTCGCGATGTTCCCCCCGGCCACCGAGGAGATGGTCGCGGCCGGCTACCGCGACTTCGCGGACCGGTGGAACCCGATCCTGGACGTGTTCGACGAGTGCGGGGTCCGCTTCGCCCACGAGGTCCACCCCTCGGAGATCGCCTACGACTACTGGACCACCGTCGCGGCGATGGAGGCGATCGGGCACCGGCCCGCGTTCGGGCTGAACTGGGACCCCAGCCACTTCGTGTGGCAGGACCTGGACCCGGTCGGGTTCCTGTGGGACTTCCGCGACCGGATCTACCACGTGGACTGCAAGGACGCGAAGCGTCAGACCGGCAACGGCCGCAACGGCCGCCTCGGCTCGCACCTGCCCTGGGCCGACCCGCGCCGGGGCTGGGACTTCGTCTCGACCGGCCACGGCGACGTCCCGTGGGAGCAGTGCTTCCGGATGCTGAACACCATCGGCTACGACGGACCCATCTCGATCGAGTGGGAGGACGCCGGGATGGACCGCCTTCTCGGCGCCCCCGAGGCCCTCGACTTCGTGCGCCGTCTCGCCTTCGACGCCCCCGAGGCCGCCTTCGACGCCGCCTTCTCCACGAAGGCCTGACCCGACGGCCTTCTCGGCCCCCTACGACTCCCCGCCGGTGACGGTGGGGCTGTGCGGCGACCCGCGACGCGGCCGCCGTGACCCTCGGAAAGGACCAGCAGATGTGTTTCGGACATGACGGAGACAAGGCGCTCGACGAGTCGTTGGCCGCGAAGGGATCCAGTCGCCGGTCGCTGTTCCGCGGCGCGGCCGCGGTGGGGGCGGCCGGCCTGGTGACGGCGGCGGGCGCCCCGGCGTACGCCACGAAGGGCCGGGGCCGCGACGACGACCACGGACGGGGCCACGGTGCCGGCGGGCGCCGGGTCCAGCACGACCGGATCAGCATCCAGCTCTACACGCTGCGCGCGGCCCTGGGCGGCGAGCCCGGCTGGGACACCGTGATGACCCGGCTCTCCCAGTACGGCTACGAGAAGGTCGAGATGGCCGGCTACTACGGCCGCACGGCCCGGGCGATCCGCACCCAGCTCGACGGCCTCGGCATCCGCGCGTCGTCCAGCCACGACGGCATCAGCACCGACGCGGCTGCGCTGCGCACCAAGCTCGAGAACGCCACCACCCTCGGCCAGGAGTACGTCGTGGTGCCCTACCTGTACTCGACGTCGCTGAGCCAGTGGCAGCAGTGGGCCGACCAGATGAACAGCGAGGCGGCCGTGGCCAAGCGCTACGGCCTGCGCTACGGCTACCACAACCACGCCCACGAGTTCACGATCGACCTCGGCGGCGGGCTCACCCCGTGGGAGGTCCTGACGTCGCGGCTCGACCCGAAGCTGGTCCACCTCGAGGCCGACCTCTACTGGGTCTACACCGGCGGGGTCGAGACCGGGGCGGCCGACCCCGACCAGTTCACCATCGACGTGATCCGCGAGGCCCCCCAGAAGGTGCGCCAGTTCCACGTCAAGGACCGCGCGGCCAGCGACGGCGACAAGGCCGACCTCGGCACCGGCGTCGTCGACTTCCCCCGGATCTTCGCCAGCCACCGGGCCGAGGAGTACATCGTCGAGAACGACACCCCCGACGTGACGCCGCTGACCACCGCGGCGGTCGGGCACCTCTACCTCGAGCACGTCCGCTACTGAGGCGCCCGCTCGGCGACGCGTCTCCGACCGGGCCGGGCGGGGCTCTCCACAGCCTTCCGCCCGGCCCCGCGGCGCGTCGGCGGGCGCGGCTAGGGTTCTGCGGTGCCAGCACCGGAGTCGACCACCACCCCCGTCGCCGACGTGCTCGCGGCGGCCGTGCGTTCCCTCGGCGGGTCGGAGCGGGCCGGTCAGGTGCAGATGGCCGAGGCCGTCGCCGGGGCGTTCGTCGACCAGCGGCACCTGCTGGTGCAGGCCGGCACCGGCACCGGGAAGTCGCTGGCCTACCTGGTCCCCGCGCTGCTGCACGACAAGCGCGTCGTGGTCGCCACCGCGACCCTGGCCCTGCAGCACCAGCTCGTCGAGCGCGACCTGCCCCGCCTCGTCGAGGCGGTCAAGGACCAGCCCGGGGTCGACACGTCGTACGCCGTGCTCAAGGGCCGCTCCAACTACGCCTGCCTGCACCGCATCCGCGAGGGCGTGCCCGACGACCAGGGCACCCTCGTCGACGTGCCGACCGGGTCGATGGCCTCGACGGTGCTCAAGCTGCGCGCCTGGGCCGAGGACGAGGCGAAGGGCTCCGGCACGGGGACGGGGACGGGGGAGCGCGACGGCGCCCCCCGCCACACCGACAAGGAGTGGCGCCAGGTCTCGGTCAGCGCCCGTGACTGCCTGGGCGCCACGAAGTGCCCCTTCGGCGAGGAGTGCTTCGCCGAGGCCGCCCGGGAGCGCGCGCAACGCTCGCACCTGGTCGTGACCAACCACTCGCTGCTGGCCATCGACGCCGTCGAGGGCATCCCGATGATCCCCGACTACGACGCCGTCGTGGTCGACGAGGCCCACGAGCTGGTCAGCCGCGTCACCCAGGCCGCCACCGACGAGCTGTGGGCCAGCGAGGTCGAGCGGGCCGCCCGCCGCAGCCAGCGTCACGTCGAGGGCGAGGAGGCCGACGACCTCGACGACGCGGCCGCGACCCTGCGCGAGGCGATGGCCGCGACGCGACCGGGCCGTCTCGAGGCGCCCCTGCCGGAGGAGGTCGCGGACGCGCTGGCCCTGGTGCGTGACGCCGCGCGCGCCTGCTACTCCGCCTACCCCAAGGAGTCGGGCGGTGGCGCCGCCGGGGGCGAGCCCGACGCCGGCCGCCAGCAGGCGCGGGGCTCGGTGCAGGAGGTCTTCACGACCGCGGAGCGGATGGCCTCGGCCTCGACCGGCGACGTGCTGTGGCTGGCCGAGGGCACCGAGCGGATCCCGCCCCGGCTGTGCGTGGCCCCGCTCGCGGTGTGGGGCCAGATGCGGGAGAAGCTGCTGGCCGACAAGACGGTGGTGATGACCTCGGCGACCCTGATGCTCGGGGGCGACTTCTCGGTCGTGGCGACCAGCGTCGGGCTGAAGCCGTCGGAGCGGGTCGGTGACCCGGGCGCCGAGGGAGGGGCCGACCTCGAGCGCACCGAGGAGGTGCTGCCCTGGACCGGCCTGGACGTCGGCTCGCCGTTCGACTACGGCCGGCAGGGGATCCTCTACGTCGCCCGCCACCTGCCGCCGCCCGGGCGTGACGGGCTGGTCGCGGCGCAGCTCGACGAGATCGTCGAGCTCGTCGACGCGGCGGCCGGCCGCACGCTGGGGTTGTTCTCGAGCAGGCGGGCCGCGGAGACCGCGGCCGAGGCGGTGCGCGAGCGGCTGCCGCACCTGACGACGCTCGCCCAGGGAGACGCGCAGCTGCCCGAGCTGGCGCGGCAGTTCGTGGAGGACCCGTTCACCTGCCTGTTCGGCACGCTGAGCCTGTGGCAGGGCCTCGACGTGCCCGGGGAGACCTGCCAGCTGGTCCTGATCGACCGGATCCCGTTCCCGCGCCCCGACGACCCGCTGATGTCGGCGCGCCAGAAGGCTGCCGACGCAGCCGGCGGCAACGGGTTCATGCAGGTCGCGGCCACCCACGCGGCGCTGCTGCTGGCCCAGGGCGCCGGCCGGCTGATCCGCACCTCCGAGGACCGTGGGGTCGTGGCGATCCTCGACCCCCGTCTGGCCACCGCCCGCTACGGCGGCTTCCTCAAGGCCAGCCTGCCCCCGATGTGGCCGACCACCGACCCCGCGCTGGTCCGCAAGGCGCTGTCCCGCCTCGCGGCCTCCTGAGCGCCGAGGTGCCGCTCATCGTCAGTCGAGGTGCCAGTCTTTGTCGCCTCAGGGCAGCACGGAGCGACCCTGGTAGCCCCGCCGCGGAGCCGGTACGCCGAAGAAGTCACCGACGGTGGGGGCGACGTCGACCGTGCGGGCGCGCAGCGAGCTGGCCCGGCGCCGCGGGACCCGCGGGTGCCCGCCGCCGATGAAGAACGGGATCGGCCGGGTCGCCGGGTGGCCGTGGTTGCCCGGGATGGGGTTGCTCGTGACCGGGTCCGGGTCGCTGAAGCGCCACCCGGCCTCGCAGTAGGCGACGACCTCCCCCGCCTCCGGACCGAGCTGGAGCGACCGGTCGCGACGGTCGCGGGTGCTCAGCACGCCCTCGACGCCCTCGGCGATCGCGCGCATCCGGCGTACGGCGCGGTCGCGCTCGGCGGCCGGCCCGAGCCAGTAGAGCAGGTCGGCGCCACCGTTGTCGGCGATCGCGACCCGTCCGGCCAGGAACGGGTCGGCCTCCAGCGGTGCGCTCAGGCTGACGACGGCGTCGGGGCGTGACCAGTCCATCGAGTGGTCGGCCAGCACCAGGACCATCGCGTGCTCCCAGCGGCCGGTGTCGTGCAGCATCGTGACGAAGTCGCCGACCAGCCGGTCGGTGTCGACCAGGGCCGCACGCCGGGCCACCCTCAGCGTGGTGCCGCTCAGGTCGGAGTGGCCGAAGCGGTCGATGTCGCCGAGGTTGACGAAGACCAGGTGCGGGTCCACCTGCTCGACCATGTCGAGGGCGGCCTGCATCGTGAACTGGTCGGGGGCGTGGCCGGAGACGGGGACGATCGGCATCGGCTCCCAGCGGTAGGTCGCCCGGGTCCCGAAGATCCCGTAGAGGTACTCCTTGCTCAGCACCGAGCCGGTGCGGAACCCCCGGGCGTCCATCCGCTCCAGCAGCGTCGGCGCGCGCAGGTCGGTGGGCTGGTCGAGGGTGCGGACCTGCCCGAGGTCGCGGTCGTAGACGGAGTTGGCCGGCACGCCCGTGCGCCGCGGCCGCATCCCGCTCATCATCATCGTGTGGTTGGGGATGGTCTCCATCACCGGCAGCGACGAGGCGCCCGCGAACCGCAGGCCGCCGTTGCGCAGCCGCCGCAGGTTGGGCGTGATCCCCTCGTCGAGCTCCTCGGGCCGGCAGCCGTCGACGACGAGCACGTAGGCCCGCTTGCTCGTACGCCGCGACGGCGCCGCCGCACCGGGGCCGGCCGCGGTGGCGGCTCCCCCCGCCCCGAGCGCCGCGGAGAAGACCATGCCCGCACCGGCACCCCCGATCAGCGCGCGCCGTCCGGCGTACGCCGCGGCGAGGCCCTCCCGGCGCGGGTCCGGGCGCCGGCCCGGCTCCACCGCGCTCATGCGACCGGCCCGTCGACCGGCCCGTCGACCTGCTCGACGCGTCCGGTGCCGGAGCGGGTGCGCCACGAGACGGAGTGGGTGATCGTGGTGTCCGCGTCGGCGCGGTCACCGAGCACGTACCAGTCCATCTGGGCCCGCTTGCGGGTCAGGTCGAGGACGCTGAAGCCGTGCCGGTCGAAGTCGAGGTACTTCACGTGCGGGTTGTCGGAGCGGATCGCCGCCTCGACCGGGGCGCTGGAGCCCTCGGGGCCGCCGGTGATGTCGTCGAGGTTGTTCGAGGTCACCGAGGAGCACACGAACTCCACGCCCACGGTGCCGCTCACGGGGTAGGTGGCGGTGTCGATCGGCAGCTCGCAGGCCCAGGCCGAGTGGATGTCACCGGTCACGAACAGGGCGTCCTTGACGCCACGGTCGCGGAGGTGGTCGACGACCTGACGACGGTCGGCGGTGTAGCCGTCCCACTGGTCGACGTTGTAGGCCACGCCGTCGTCGGGCAGCAGCCCGGTGACGTCGTCGACGGGGCGGACCAGGTCGGTCGGCAGGCTGGCGAAGGTCACCGGCGAGATCATCACCGGGTTGCCGATCACCTTCCACTGCGCACCCCTGCGCGTCAGCGAGTCGAGCAGGAAGCGCATCTGGCGGCGGCCGGTGATGGTGCGCGACGGGTCGTCGACGGCGGGGTCGGGTGGGGTGACCTGCTGGGAGCGGTAGGTGCGCAGGTCGAGCATGCTGATCTCGGCCAGCCGCCCGAAGCGCAGGCGCCGGAACAGGCGGTCGCCGTCGCGCAGGTCGGCGGTGCCGCTCATCCGCACCGGCATCCACTCGTCGTACGCGCGGTGCGCGCGGGCGCGTCGCGCCCCGAAGGCACCCTCCGAGGCGGGCTGGTGGTTCTCGGCGCCGCCGTCCCAGGCGTCGTTGGCGACCTCGTGGTCGTCCCAGGTCACGATCCACGGGTACCGCGCGTGCAGCGACTGCAGGTCGGGGTCGGTCTTGTACTGCGCGTGGCGGCGCCGGTAGTCGGCCAGGGAGACCATCTCGTGCGCCGGGTCGTGGGCACGGATGTCGACGTCGTCCATCCCGTAGCCGTACTCGCCGGGGCCGTACTCGTAGAGGTAGTCGCCGAGGTGCAGCACCGCGTCGAGGTCGTCGCGCTCGGCCAGGCCGCGGTAGGCGGCGAAGAACCCCGCCTGCCAGTTCGCGCAGCTCACCACGCCGAGTCGCAGCCGCCGCAGCCGGGCGCGTGGCCGGGGTGCCGTGCTGGTGCGTCCGACGGGGGAGCGCAGGCCGCCGTGGGTGAAGCGGTAGTAGTAGCCACGCCCGGGGGCGAGGCCGGTGACGTCGACCTTGACCGTGTGGTCCGCGGACGGACCGGTGCGCGCCGCGCCGCGGCGTACGACCCGGGTGAAGCGTGCGTCGAGCGCGACCTCCCAGCCCACCCGCACCTGCGGGCCCCGGCCGGAGCCGGGGGTGGCCGTGGCGGTCGGGGTGACCCGGGTCCAGATCACGACCGCGCGGGGACGGGGGTCCCCGGAGGCGACGCCGTGGGCGAAGCGACGGGCCGCGGCCGACGTCGCGCGGGCCGGCCCGACGGCGCCGGCGTACGTCGGCCCGCCGGCCGCGAGCACGGCGGCCCCGGTGGCGCTCGCGGCGATCAGGGAACGGCGGTCAGGTCGCGGTGTGGTCACACCTCATCCAACGACGCCGTCCGCCCGTTGTCACTGCCCGATCGCGATCAGTGCGCCGAGTTCACCGACTGGTCACCCGCAGGACGTCCGGCTCGCGACGGCGGCCTCAGCGGGGTCTCACGTAGAGCCGGGCCGCCAGCGCGACACCGCGGCCGTCGTCGCGCGCCCGCCCCTGGCAGGAGTACGTCGTCCTCAGGCTGTAGCAGTCGACCAGCCGGGTGCTGGCGTTGACCAGGCTGACCTCCACGCTGCGGACCTCGCGCGAGGAGAACGGGCGGCGTACGACGGCCCGACCCCGGCGGTCGAGCCTGACCGTCTGGATCGACGACGACCCGTCGCGACGGGTGTAGGTCAGCCGGGCCTGACCGCCGACGGAGGGCGCCGGCGCGGTGAGCCTGAGCCGCACGGCCCAGCGCTGGTTCCTCAAGGAGGGGGAGGGGCGGACCTTGTAGCTGCGCGAGGTGAGGTGCTTGGTGCGGGCCTCGGCCGCATAGGCGCGCACCTGCGTGCTCAGGACGCGCCCGCCGGCCAGGGGCGCGGAGGGGTAGTCGTTGGCCGCGCCCTCGTCGTAGGTCTCGCGGGGGTGCAGGTTGGCCGCGGCGTAGTCGGCGAAGACCGCGCTCACGTCGACACCGCGCGCGCCCAGCACGGAGCGGACCGCTCGGAGCGAGTAGTCGTCCGGTGCGTCCCCGCGGGAGTCGGCGCGGTTCCAGAGGTCGAGCACCAGCGTGGGGAGCCCGTTGGTCGCGGCGGGGTAGCGCTCGGTGAGGAAGCGGAAGAAGCTCCAGGCGCCGTAGACCTCGAAGCCGCCGCGGTCCTGGTCCATCACCAGCGACGGTCGCCCCATCGGGCCGTAGGGCAGGTACTGCACGTTGTCGTCGATGCGGCCGAAGACCTCGTCCTCGGCCCAGGTCGCGGAGCCCTCGAGGAACCAGTCGTCCTCGGTGTAGTCGTAGCCGAACTGCACGGCGTGGAAGTACTCGTGGGCGGCGGTGACCTTGAGGTTCTGAGCCGGGTTGTTCTCCGGGAACTGGCCGGTCGCGTAGTCGTTGTCGAGCACGCAGTAGGACCACACGTCGAAGGTGCCGAGCTCGAAGGGCTGGTCGGTGGTGCAGAAGCCGTAGATCTTCTCCTCGCCGATGTCGGCGAGGTAGACGTCGGGCTTCGGGCTGCCTCCGTTGTGCTCGGCCCTGCCGTCGCGCTTGGGCTGGCGGTAGCCGGCGTCGGCGTAGGTCGCGTCGACCTTGCTGACCACGCGGAGCACCTGGCGGGCGTAGGCCCGCGTGGAGGCGTCCTCGGTGGAGGTCACGTAGTGCACGCACACCCGCGCGGAGCACTGCGGGGTCGCCTCGTCGACGCTGTACGTCGCGCCGTAGCCGGCGCCGCCGGAGTCGGTGGGTCGGGCGAGGATCGCGTTCGCCTCGCGCTCCTGGGCCGGCGGCAGCTCCCCGCGCAGCGCGGCGAGGTCCCGCAGCGCGATCGTCAGGTCGCGGCCGTCGTCGGTGAGCGCGGGAGTCCCGGGCTCGGACGGCGTGTCGTCGCCCCCCAGCAGGCCCTGGACGTCGTCGAGGGCCTCCACCGCCTGCTCGCGCAACGACCCGGAGTCGTCCGCGACGCTCTGCGCGAGCCCGGGTGACTGGTCGTCGGCGGCGTACGCGGTAGCCCCCGGCGCGGCGAGGCCGAAGCCCACCGCCGCAGCGAGGAGGCCGGTCAGCGCGGCGGTGAGCGGGGACGTCGGACGACGCATGCGTGGGGCTCCGGGGGGTCGGGGTGGCGGAAGGCGCCAGCCTACGGGCCGGCGCCGACGGCCCTCGGGGCTCACGCCCCGCCGCCCGTGCTCACAGGCTGCGCAGGACCGCCGTCACCTTGCCGAGGATCGTCGCGTGCGTGCCGTCGATGGGCTCGAACGCCTCGTTGTGCGGCATCAGCCAGACCTGGCCGTCCTTGCGCTGGAAGGTCTTGACCGTGGCCTCACCGTCGATCAGGGCGGCCACGATGTCACCGTTCTGCGCGGTCTGCTCCTGGCGGATCACGACGTAGTCGCCGTTGCAGATCGCGGCGTCGATCATCGACTCCCCGGAGACCTCGAGCAGGAAGAGCTGGCCGTCGCCGACGAGCTGGCGCGGCAGGGCGAAGACGTCCTCGATGCGCTCCTCGGCGAGGATCGGGCCGCCCGCGGCGATGCGACCGATGAGGGGCACCTGCTTGGGCTGCTGGACGGTGTTGCCGATGTCGGTGGCGTCGTAGGAGCTGTCGTCGGCGCTGGAGATCGCGCGGCGGCTCGCCATCACCTCGGGCAGGAACACCTCGAGCGCGCGGGGACGGTTGGGGTCACGCTTGATGAACCCCTTCTCCTGGAGCACGCGGAGCTGGTGGGAGACGCTGGAGGTGCTGGTCAGGCCGACGGCCTCGCCGATCTCGCGCATGCTGGGCGGGTAGCCCCGGGTCTCGAGGGCCTCCTTGATGTGGGCGAGCACCCGCTGCTGGCGCGGGGTCAGCCCGGTGGCGTCGGCCGGCCCGTCGGGCAGCTCGGAGACGGTCTTCTTGGCCATGCGGGGCGCCTTTCGCCGGTGGACGGACGGGGTCGGGGCGTTCGAGCCGCTCCCGGTCACAGCGGTCGTGTGACAGGAGTGAACCTAGTGCTCCGACCCGTCCGACTTCAAACACCTGTTCGAACGGCGTGTCGATCTGTGGAGAGGGATTCGCGACCCAAGGCGTTCGAACACGCAGTCGAAGAGATGCTTGACTTCGTTCGAACACCTGATCTAGCCTCGCACACGTGTTCGATCGAACGTCTGATCGACCGGCAGGCGGCCCCGGCTCCGCGAGGGCTGTCGGCGCCGGCGGTTAGACATCGGGTCGTCCACCAGTGCCGGGTTCGCCCGACGCTGACTCCACCTTCCCCCAGGAGCCCACGATGAGCACGATCACCCTCGACCGCCCGGCCCGTACGACGCCCCGCACCACGCCCCGCGCCCGTGCCACGCAGTCGGCGACGGAGCTGCGGCTGACTCGCCGCGGTCGGCTGGTGGTCCTCCTGGTCTCGCTGGCCGTGGTCCTCGCGGTCGGGCTTCTTGTCGCAGCCGGCTCCGTGGCCAGCCCCGAGCCAGCGGTGCCCGCGCCGAGCCGGCTGGTCGTCGTGGGCCCCGGCGACACCCTGTGGGACATCGCGGCCGATGCCGCGGCGAGCGCCGGCACCGACGACGTGCGCGAGGCGATGACCACGATCACCGAGCTCAACGAGCTCGACTCCTCCAGCCTCCAGGCCGGCCAGCAGCTGCTGGTCCCCCTGGGCTGAACGACCTGAGCTGAACGACCTGGGCTGGAGCGACAGGGGCCGACACAGACTTCGCCGACGACTCGACCCCGTCGGTGAGCCGGGGAAGACGAGGGGCGGGACGGCGACGGCCGTCCCGCCCCTCGCGGTGTCAGCGTGCGGCGCGCTTGCCGCCCTGTGGGCGTACGGCAGGCAGCTCGCCGGTGCCGTCGAGGTCGCGCAGGCCCAGACTCGGGTCGGACGCCGTGGGCGGGGCGGCCGGGTCTCGCGTGATACCGAGCAGGCGCAGGATCCGCGCGACCAGCATCAGTCCGGCGAACAGGCAGGCCACGGCCCCGACCGACGCCATCGCCAGGAACCACCACGCCTCGCTACGTCCCCCGCGGGCCGACGCGCCGAAGTCGATGGCAGCCAGCACCAAGTAGCCCCAGGCCACCACGAGCAGGGTCACGCCGAGGGCCAGACCGAGCAGGACGGGCGAGAAGCCGCGCGTCGCGCGGGGACCTCTGCGCGATCCGGCGCGCTTTCCTGCCATGCGTCCATTGTGAGGGATCGGGCCGCGGTGATCGACCACGCGCGCACCGACCTGGGGGCCGTGGCAGATCACGGTCACGTAACGAAGCCCCTGGCCCCTTTGCGCTTCATGCCGTTGTGCAGGTCAACTGACCCGGTCGGCCGGGTGACCCTTGGTCGGCCCCGTGCCATCACGCTCATCCGGGGAGCGAGACGGCGTACGGGTCCCCTGTCCTCCCCGGTGCACGTCCAGGAGGACTGGATGAAGAACCCCAGGCTCACTGCCGCCCTCGCAGCCATCCCGCTGCTGGCCGCTGCGGCGCTGACCCCCTCGAGCGCGGCGGCGGCCGACCCCGCCGGTGCGGTCGACGACCCTGCCGCGTCGGTGAAGCACGACTTCCGCAGCCCGATGGCGGTCAAGCAGGACCAGCTGCGCCAGCAGGCCCTCGAGCAGGTCATCGACGGCAAGGCGACGCCGCGCGGCAGGGACGGCGTCGTCAAGGTCGCCAAGGGCCAGTACGTCGACCTCGAGCGGGAGCAGACCGACAAGATCTTCGTCGTCCTCGCCGAGTTCGGCGACCGCCGCCACACCGGCTACGAGGACGCCGGGGCCGCCACCCCGAAGCCCCAGCGCTTCGACGGGCCGCTGCACAACCAGATCCCGCAGCCCGACCGCAGCGTCGACAACTCCACGATCTGGCAGCCCGACTACGACCAGGCTCACTACCAGGACATGTACTTCAACCGGATGGCCGACTACTACCAGGGCCAGTCCTCCGGTCGCTACTCCGTCGACGGCGACGTCACCGAGTGGGTCAAGGTCCCCTTCAACGAGGCCCGCTACGGCCGCGACAACTGCGGGTCGATCGTGTGCGGCAACGTGCGCTACCTGATTCGCGACGCGCTCGCCGAGTGGACCAAGACTCAGCTCGACTCCGGCAAGTCGATGAAGCAGATCCAGGCGTACCTGAAGACCTTCGACGTCCAGGACCGCTACGACTACGACGCTGACGGCGACTTCAACGAGCCCGACGGCTACATCGACCACTTCCAGGTCGTGCACGCCGGCGGCGACCAGGCTGCGGGTGACCCGCTCTACGAGGCCGACGCGATCTGGAGCCACCGCTCCTACGCCTCGCTGAGCGCCGGTGGCCCGGCCGGTGGCGCCCAGTTCGGTGGGACCGAGATCGGTGCCGGCGGCACCGACGACGGGGTCGCGATCCCGAACAACCCCACCGGTGTGTGGGTGGGTGACTACACGATGCAGCCCGAGAACGGCGGCCTCGGCGTCTTCTCCCACGAGTTCGGTCACGACCTCGGCCTGCCCGACCTCTACGACACCTCGGGCAACACCGGCGGTGCGGAGAACAACACGGCGTTCTGGACCCTGATGTCCTCGGGCTCCTACCTGTCCAAGCCCGGCGCCCAGAGCATCGGCGACCAGCCCGGGGACCTCGGTGCCTGGGAGAAGCTGCAGCTCGGCTGGCTCGACTACGCGCTGGTCGACGGCTCCAGGAGCTCCAGCACCCGCCTGGGTCCCTCGACGGCCAACACCAAGCAGGCGCAGGCGCTGATCACGACCCTGCCCGCCAAGGAGGTCGAGAACGACCTCGGCCAGCCGTGCGCGACGTGTGGGGAGAAGTTCTACTTCTCCGGCGCGGGCGACAACTTGTCGAACACGATGACCCGTTCCGTCAGCGGTGGTGGTCAGCTGAGCGCCCAGGCGCGCTGGGAGATCGAGTCCGGCTACGACTACGCGTTCCTCGAGGCCTCCAGTGACGGCGGCAGCACGTGGACGCCGCTGAAGACCAGCGCGTCCGTGCCGAGCGGCGACGGTGACGGCGACGCCACCTCGACCGGCATCAGCGGCACCCAGGCCGACTGGACGCAGCTGACTGCGACGGTGCCGGCCGGCACCGACACGATCCGGTTCCGCTACTCCACCGACGGCGGGCTCGCCCTGGCCGGCTTCCAGGTCGACCAGATCACGCTCGGCGGGCAGTCGATCGGCACCGCCGAGACCGACGACCAGGGCTGGACCCTCGACGGGTTCCGCACCACGACCGGCATCGACAAGCAGCTCTTCGCCAACTACTACATCGCCGAGAATCGCCAGTACGTCGCCAACGGCCAGACCCTGCGCACGGCGTACAACTTCGGCTTCGCCGGCTCCCGGCCGGACTTCGTCGAGAAGTACCCCTACCAGGACGGTCTGCTCATCAACTACTGGGACACCTCCTACCTCGACAACAACGTCGGGGACCACCCCGGCGGTGGGCTCGTGCTGCCGGTCGACGCGCACCCGACGTTCGAGCACTGGAGGGACGGCACGCTGATGCGCCCGCGCATCGCCTCCTACGACTCCACCTTCGGGCTGGACCGCACGGACGCGCTGAGGCTGCACAACGGCGGCGTCACCACGAAGGTGGCCTCGAAGCCGGCCGTACCGGTCTTCGACGACACCCGGACCTGGTGGAGCAACGCTGACCAGCACGCTGCGACCGGCGGACACGTCGGGCGCTACCAGCCCGGCTGGTACGGCGTGGACGTCCCCAGGACGGGCACCACCATCCGCGTGAAGTCCGTCAGCGGCACGGGCTTCATGCAGGTGGGTGTCGCCCCCAAGAAGTAGCACCCAGCGCAACGGGGGCCGGTCGGGACACCACGTCCCGACCGGCCCCTGTGCTGTTCGTGCTCAGCGCCACCACCGCCTGACGAGCGAGGGCGAGCCACCGTTGGTTGAGGAGCGATCGGAGCGAGTGTCTCGAAACCCCACCCCTGCCGACCTGGCACCCTGAGGACATGGAGGTGCTCCCCGACCTCGTCGGCCCTGACCCTGCGATCGTCTTCTGCGGCCGCGCGGGTGCCCAGAGCACCCAACGACGCGAGCACTACTACGCATCGCCGGGCAACTCCTTCTGGGAGTGCCTGCACCTGTGCGGCCTCACGCCGCGCCGGCTGGACCCCACCGAGGACCACCTGCTGCCCGGCCTCGGCCTCGGCCTCACCGACCTGGTCGGCCACGTCGAGCCCGGCACCGACCGCGCGTGGCCCGACATCGACGACCTGGTCGCCAAGGTCGAGGCCTGGGCGCCCGACTGGCTCGCCTTCACCAGCAAGGGCGCCGCCGTCGAGGCCGCCCGCGCCCTGGGTCGCCGTCCGCCGAAGCTGCTCGGCGCCACCGAGTGGTACGTCGGCACCGCGCAGGTCTTCGTCCTGCCCGGGTCCAGCGGTGCCAACCACCGCAAGGACTACGACGGGCGCCCCACCCGGGTGGCCTGGTGGCGCGACCTGGCCGAGCTCTCCGACCTCCTCGGGACCTCACGCACGCTCTGACCTGGGCTTTCGCAGAGCCCCGAAATACCTTGCGTCGATTGGCGCGCACGGGTTGCGCCGCCGTCCGCTCTGCGCGTACGGTTCCCACAACATCTAGTACTTACACGGATGTAGTTATCCACATCTAGTTCACAGCCCGAGATGGATGACCCACAGCCCCGCCGGTGTTATCCACAGGTGAAGGCCGGTTGTCCCCAGCTTCGTCCACCGCCCCCGAGGCGGCCGTCGGAGCGCGCCCGGACCGTCGAGCACCCCGAGCCCGGCCCGAGAGGAGGACCCGCCATGCACTGCCCGTACTGCCACCACACCGACACCCGGGTCCTCGACTCCCGCGTCGCCGAGGACGGCGGCTCGATCCGTCGCCGCCGCACCTGCTCGGAGTGCGGCAAGCGGTTCACGACCGTCGAGCTGATGCAGCTGACCGTGCTCAAGCGCTCCGGCGCGACCGAGCCGTTCGCCCGCGACAAGGCCGTCTCCGGTGTCCGCAAGGCCTGCAAGGGCCGCCCGGTCACCGAGGACCAGCTCGACCGCCTCGGCCAGGCCGTCGAGGACGCCCTGCGCGGGGCCGGCGCCGCCGAGATCCCGGCCCACCAGGTCGGCCTGGCCATCCTCGGCCCGCTGCGCGACCTCGACGAGGTCGCCTACCTGCGCTTCGCCAGCGTCTACCGCGCCTTCGAGTCCGCCGACGACTTCGAGGACGAGATCGCCTCGCTGCGCGCCGAGCGCCGTACGCCGGACAGCCCGGCCGAGCTCGACGGCATGACCCCAGCCCCCACGGGCTGACCACAGACCACCCGGGCAGGGAGTGGGGAAGCTGCCTGCCCGGGTGCACCACCCGTTGATCGACCCGCACCGCACGACGCCGACCGCTGTCGGCGCCCCCCGCCACACTGAGAAGCCCCAGGCAGCACCACACGAGGAGAGCACCATGACCGAGACGGTGAACGGCACCGCCGAGCAGGCCACCACCCGCGGGAAGGGCCTCACCATCGAGCGCGTCTTCTCCACCGAGGGCGTCCACCCCTACGACGAGCTGACCTGGGAGCGTCGCGACGTCGTCCAGACCAACTGGAAGACCGGCGAGACCGTCTTCGAGCAGCGCGGCGTGGAGTTCCCCACCACCTGGTCGGCCAACGCCTCGACCATCGTCACCACGAAGTACTTCCGTGGTGCGGTCAACACCGAGGCCCGCGAGACCGGCCTCAAGCAGCTCATCGACCGCGTCGTGCTGACCTACGTCAAGGCCGGCCGCGAGCACGGCTACTTCACCACCCCGGCCGACGCCGAGGTCTTCGAGCACGAGCTGACCTGGCTGCTGGCCCACCAGTACTTCTCCTTCAACTCACCCGTCTGGTTCAACGTCGGCACCCCGAGCCCCCAGCAGGTCAGCGCCTGCTTCATCCTCTCGGTCGACGACTCGATGGACTCGATCCTCAACTGGTACAAGGAGGAGGGCTTCATCTTCAAGGGAGGCTCCGGCGCCGGCCTGAACCTCTCGCGCATCCGCTCCTCCAAGGAGCTGCTCTCCTCGGGCGGCACCGCCTCGGGCCCCGTCTCCTTCATGCGCGGCGCCGACGCCTCCGCGGGCACCATCAAGTCCGGTGGCGCCACGCGTCGCGCGGCCAAGATGGTCGTCCTCGACGTCGACCACCCCGACATCGTGGAGTTCGTCGAGACCAAGGCGCGCGAGGAGGACAAGATCCGCGCGCTGCGCGACGCCGGCTTCGACATGGACCTCGGCGGGGCCGACATCACCTCCGTGCAGTACCAGAACGCCAACAACTCCGTCCGCGTCTCGGACGAGTTCATGCGCGCCGTCGAGGACGGCTCCGACTTCGCGCTGCGCGGTCGCAAGCACGGCGAGGTCATCGAGCGCGTCGACGCCCGCGAGCTGTTCACCAAGATCAGCAAGGCCGCCTGGGAGTGCGCCGACCCCGGCCTGCAGTACGACGACACGATCAACGACTGGCACACCACCCCCGAGACCGGGCGGATCACCGCGTCCAACCCCTGCTCGGAGTACATGAGCCTCGACAACTCCTCGTGCAACCTCGCCAGCCTCAACCTGCTGAAGTTCCTCGGCGAGGACGACACCTTCGACGCCGCCCGCTTCGCGAAGGCCGTCGAGGTGATCATCACCGCGATGGACATCTCGATCTGCTTCGCCGACTTCCCGACCGAGGCGATCGGTCAGACCACCCGCGACTACCGCCAGCTCGGCATCGGCTACGCCAACCTCGGCGCGCTGCTGATGGCCATGGGCCTGGGCTACGACTCCGACGGCGGCCGCTCGATGGCCGCGACCCTGACCTCGCTGATGACCGGCGTCTCCTACCGGCGCTCGGCCGAGCTCGCCGCCGTGGTCGGTCCGTACGCCGGCTACCAGCGCAACGCCGACGCCCACCGCCGCGTGATGCGCAAGCACCAGGCCGCGAACGACACGGTGCGCACGCTGCACACCAACGACACCGCCGTGCACCGCCTGGCCACGCAGGCGTGGTCGCAGGTCCAGGACCTCGGCGCGACGAACGGGTTCCGCAACGCGCAGGCCTCGGTGCTCGCGCCGACCGGCACGATCGGCTTCATGATGGACTGCGACACCACCGGCATCGAGCCGGACTTCTCGCTGGTCAAGTTCAAGAAGCTCGTCGGCGGCGGCTCGATGCAGATCGTCAACCAGACGATCCCGCGGGCCCTGCAGAAGATGGGCTACCAGCCCGAGCAGGTCGAGGCGATCGTCGCCCACATCGGCGAGCACGGCCACGTCATCGACGCCCCGGGCCTCAAGAGCGAGCACTACGAGGTCTTCGACACCGCCATGGGTGCCCGCTCGCTCAAGCCGATGGGCCACGTGCGGATGATGGCGGCCTGCCAGCCGTTCCTGTCCGGTGCGATCTCCAAGACCGTCAACCTGCCCGAGTCGGCCACGATCGAGGAGATCGAGGACGTCTACTTCCAGTCCTGGAAGCTCGGCCTCAAGGCCACCGCGATCTACCGCGACAACTGCAAGGTCGGCCAGCCCATGAGCACGGGCAAGGGCGAGAACAAGGGCACCGACTCCAACAGGTCCGCCGAGGTCGAGGCCGTCGAGACCAAGGTCGTCGAGAAGGTCGTCTACGCCCCGACCCGCAAGCGCCTGCCCAAGTCGCGCGCCTCACGCACCACGTCGTTCACCGTCGGCGGCGCCGAGGGCTACATGACCTCGGGCGCCCACGACGACGGCACGCTCGGCGAGGTCTTCCTCAAGCTCGGCAAGCAGGGCTCGACCCTGGCCGGGGTGATGGACGCCTTCTCGATCGCGGTCAGCATCGGCATGCAGTACGGCGTCCCGCTGGAGACCTACGTCTCGAAGTTCACCAACCTGCGCTTCGAGCCCGCCGGCCTCACCGACGACCCCGACGTGCGGATGAGCCAGTCGCTCATGGACTACGTCTGGCGCCGCCTGGCCCTGGACTACCTGCCCTTCGAGACCCGCTCGGCGATGGGCATCTACACCGCCGAGGAGCGCCAGCGCCACCTCGAGACCGGCTCGTACGAGCTCCTCGAGGAGACCGGCTCCGCCAGCGAGCTCCTCGACTCCGGCGTCGAGATCCGCCAGGCCGAGCCCGTCGTCACCCACGACACCGAGGGCGCCAGCCAGCGCGAGGTCCCGGCCACCCCGGCCAAGGAGGTCCACACCTCCGCCGAGCTGATGGAGAAGATCACCGGCACCGCCGTCGACTCCCCGCTCTGCATGACGTGCGGCACCAAGATGCGCCCCGCTGGTTCCTGCTACGTGTGCGAGGGCTGCGGGAGTACGTCCGGCTGCAGCTGATCGACCAGCTGTCAGAGGGGGCCGGGTCGCGATCAGCGCCCGGCCCTCTCTCGCGACACGCCCCTGACGTCCTACTGTGCCCCACGCGAGAGCCTTAAGGTTCGAACATGAGCTCGACCCGGGCATCGTTCACGTTCTCCGACCTCTTCGCCGGCATCGGCGGCTTCCACGCTGCGCTGCACGCAGCCGGGGGCGAGTGGGTCTTCGCCAGCGAGATCGACCCCGACGCGTCGAAGGTCTACGACTACAACTGGCTCCGGCCGCTCCGCGAGGCAGCGGCGACCCCGGACGAGGCGGCGCGGTTCCAGATGTCAGCGGCGACATCGTCCCGCTGACCGACCCCGAGGTGACGGTCCCGCACGCCGACGTCCTGGCGGCGGGTTCCCGTGCCAGCCGTTCTCCAAGAGCGGCTACCAGCGCGGCATGGCCGAGACCCGCGGCACGCTCTTCTGGAACATCGCGCGGATCCTCGAGGACGAGCGACGCGGCCCGTCGGTCGTGCTGCTCGAGAACGTCCGCAACCTCGCCGGGCCGCGCCACACGCGAGACGCTTCGAGACGATCGTCACGCACGCTGCGCCAGCTCGGCTACCGCACGGCGAGCCGCCCGCGGTCTTCTCGCCGCACCTGCTGCCGCGCGAGCTGGGCGGCCGTCCACAGGTGCGCGAGCGCGTCTTCATCCTGGCCCACTACGTCGGCCGCGAGGCCGCGCGAGGACCCGGCGAACTTCGACGACCCGATCGTCACGCCCAAGACGTTCGAGTCCGAGTGGCGCAAGGACGACGTGGGACCTCGAGCGCGACCTGCCGCTGCAGCCCGGACGACGAGGTCGACCGCCAAGCTACGACCTGGAGTCGGCCGAGCTGAAGTGGATCGACACCTGGGACCGGCTGCTCACCGAGGTGGCCGCGCGGCTCGGGCCCGGAGAGCGGCTGCCCGGCTTCCCGATCTGGGCCGACGAGTTCCGACCGCTCGACGAGGCCGAGGACATCATCGAGGTCGCCGAGCCTGCGCGGCGAGCCGCTGCCCGACGTGGAAGCGCGACTTCCTCCTCAAGAACGCCCGCTTCTACGAGCGGCACGCCGACGGTCCTCGACGCGCTTCAAGCTCGAGCTGGACGCCGTTCCCGCCGTCGCGCCGCAAGTTCGAGTGGCAGGCCGGACCTCACCGCCCGCTGTCCGAGACCGTCATGCACTTCCGGCCTCGGCATCCGGTGCCAAGCGGCCCGACTACGTGCCGGCGCTCGTCGCCATCACCCAGACGTCCGTCCTCGGCAACCGGCGCCGGCTGACACCCCGCGCGAGACAGCGCGGCTCCAGGGCCTCCCCGACTCGTTCGAGTTCAGCAGTCGAGCTTCGGACGGCACGAGCCGGTCCCGCAGCGCGACGCTGCGTCGTACAAGCAGATGGGCAACGGCGTGAACGTCGGCGCCGCGTACTACGTGTTCCGCCAGTACGTCCTCCGTCATCGGGATGAGGTGCCCGCAAACCTCATCGCGAGCATTCAATCGGTCCGCGATGCTTCGGCCGGCTGTTTCGCTGGGGTGCACTAGAAGCCCGATCGTTTACGATGCTTGTCCAGGGCGGCTATGGATGGGTGGTCCTCGTCGCACGCTGGCCGACGGAGGGCTGTTCCGTGCAGCTCAACGCCCTGCGCAGTTGCCCGGATCCGGTCGTGGAGCCGGACCGTCCAGGATGAGGTGTCGACAACGAGGAGCCCGAGATCGAACAGGGTATGCAGATCGGCCCGCAAGAGGAGTCCGTTGGTGGTGGTCATGCTGCCGCCCGTCGCGTGGGGCTCGATGTGTGCGGCCTCGAGCACCTCGGCAACGTCGGCTGAGCTAACACAGCAGCGCCAGTCGTATGCGTCGAGCAGACGGGACCGAAACCCTGGCTGGCCCTGACGCAAACGGATGTGGCGGTACGCCCAGCGCGGACCGAGGCTAGCGCCGGCATTGCGTTGCGTGAGGGCGTCAGCTGCGAGCGTGGGTCGGTCGTCGCCGTCGAGAACGCCCGCTTGGTGGAGGGCGACCCACAAGTCCTCAAAGGCCTCCTTGCGGACGTTCCCGCCAGCCTGTTTTCCGTCGACAGCGGAACTGTGCCGGGCCTGGTCCCAATCGCCGCCAGCCGCCTCAATAATGACGCGCATCGCGCGGATCCGCTCGCCGGGGTAGTCGACGCCCACAAGATCGCACATCGCGTGAAACCACGCGACGTCCGTGGTGTCACCTGATGAGTGCCAGGGGCCTTTAAGCCCTTGAATGCTCGGGATGCCAAGAGCGTCAGTGATGTGTGCGGGCCACTCGGTCTTCTTCTTGTTTGGCACGTTTGGCACGTTTGGCACTAATAATCCTTGTCTCGGTGCGCCGGTTGTAGTCAGCAGAATCTGGTAGTTCTTCGGCGGGTTGCTCCTTCGAGCACGGGGTGGTTCAACCGTGTCGGTGAGGGAGGCGGTCACGGTATTCGACGAGGACGCGCGCCGCGGCAAGTTGCGCGGGCTCGTGCTCCCACACTCGGAGAGACTTCCATCCGGCGCTGGCTAGCAGATGGTCAGTGTTGTCATCTCGCAATCTGTTTCGGTCAATCTTCCACTCCCACCAATCGGCGTTCGCTCGTGGAGAAGTGCCGTGATCGGGACACCCGTGCCAGAAACAGCCGTCGACGAAGACGGCGAGGCGTGCCCTCGTCAGGGCGACATCGATGGTGCGACGGTTGTTTCCCGGAACCTTGAGCTGGAGCCTGAATCTGAGCCCTATCCGGTGCAGCTCGCGACGCAACGCCAGCTCGGGGGCAGTGTCCTTACGAGCGAGGGTGGACATCTTCCTTGAGAGCGCACCTCCCGGACTGCTGCGGTCAGGCTCTTCATCGGTGGTCGTTCGCATCTCCAGGTTCTACCTAGCTGTTGGTGGCAGCACCCTCGAGCGTGAAGAGACCCGCCTCCCAATTTGTTACGAGCGCGAGACCCTCGACCCTGTAGCGGACTGGCTTCTTTGACAGCTGCACCATGACGCCGACGGGCACGCGGTCCTCCCGGCACCGGAGAAGTCCGAGGTTGGTGTACTCCGACATGAGTGCGCTGGGATCCGGGTTCTCCTGGAAGTACAGCAGGGACCATCCACCGTCGGCGTCGTGTTCGACCGACTTGTCTGCGTACGGGCTCGACAACATCACCCGAACGCTGAGCGCGTACTCGGTGTCGGCCGGCTTGTAGATTCCCTTGGCACGGGTTGCAAGGTACCCATCGGCGGTGGCCTCGGGGAACGGCACCTCCTCGCCGCTGTTTGCTTCAAACCAGCTCAGGCGGTTGCGGTGGGTCGCGGGCAGTTGTCCTGAAGATATGCGATGAAGAGGCATGTCCTACGGATAGCACGTAGGTGCCATCGTCTGATGGGTTTCTGGCCGGTGACTCAACTGGCGTGCAGACCAGGGCTTGCGACTGCGTGAAGTGCGAGACGTATGTCGGTGGCTCGTGACACGGTTGCCCTGTCCGTCTCAAGGGGAGTCTCGTGCAACAGATCGACATTTCGCCGCCCTCGAACGTCTACGCCACGTTCGGGCGCCTCAACTACACGCCATGGCATGCCATTGCGGAGTTCGTTGACAATGCGACCCAGAGCTTCTTCAGGGGCAGAGCAGACCTTGGCCCCGCGGCGCTACCCGAGCTGAGGGTGACGATCAAGTACAAGCAGGGCCAGTTGCTGTCCGTTGCAGACAACGCTCTCGGTATGGACGTCGACGAGCTGGCACGGGCGTTGAGGCTCAGTACGCCCCCGCCCGACACCTCGGGGCGCAGCGAGTTCGGCATGGGCCTGAAGACTGCGGCGTGCTGGTTCGGCGAGCGTTGGGAGATTTCGACCACAAAGCTCGGGGAGCGCTGGCGATACCGCGTTGTCTTCGACCTCAAGGCAGTCGCAACCAGCGACCTTGCGACGCTCGACGTCGAGCGTGAACCTGCTCCGGAAGCTGAGCACGGCACGAGGCTGCAGATCACCCACCTGTCGCGGCCGATTGCTGGTCGGCAGTCCGAAAAGACGAAGAAATTGCTGGCGAGCATCTATCGGCGTGATCTTCAGTCCGGGCGAGTGAAAATTTCTTGGAACGACAGCTGGCTGCACTTCGAGGACCCCGAGTTGATGGACTGGGAAGTAGACGAAGCCCAAGTACCATGCAAAGTGAGGGTGGACCTTGCGGTTACGGACCCCTCAACTGGGACGGAGCACCAGGTCCGCGGCTGGGTCGGATCTCTACTCAAGATGAGCCAGCAAGAGGCCGGCTTCGCCCTGCTACGTCGCGGGCGGATGGTCGTCGGTGGTCCAGGCATGAATTGGCGGCCGAAAGAGGTGGTCGGTGACCTCGGGAGTCACAGCGGAAAGCGGCTGGTCGGGGAGCTGGAGATGGACAGCTTCCCGGTGAACTTCACCAAGGACGGCTTCGCTTGGGACAGCGGGCTGGACGATGCCTTTCTCGAGGCGATCGCCTCAGCCGCCGAGCCGGTGCGTAGGTTCGCCGCGAATGCCCGTCTGTCGAAGCGCCGCATTGAACCTCAGGACTTCACCCGCGCGGTGGACGAGATACAGCGAGGTGTCGACAGCGAGCAGTACAAGAGCGCCGTGAGTGGCGAGCGAACCTGGTCGCACCACGAAGTGAATCCGATGGAGGTCGGCGACGCGCGCCCCGCTGTTCGGCGCGACGTGCCGCAGGAACTGAAGGTGCCATTGGCAGATCAGTTGATTCGCGCCCGTCTCTCCTTGACCGACGGCGGTCCGCAAGAGTCGTGGCTCAGCATCGGCACTGGCGATGATTCCGTACTGATCGTCTCCCTCAACACCGGGAATCGGTTCGTCGCCCAGCACATGGAGAATGAGAGCGAGCGCACCCTGATCGCGAAGTTCGCACTGGCGGTCGCCGCAGCCGAGGCGCAAGGTACGGCAGTTTTCGGGGACTGCGTTCCACCTGACGAGCTCCGCGAGTTCTTGAACCTGGCACTCGACCACAGCGTTCTCGATGACTGAAGGCGACTATCGCGTCTGGAACAAGGCGCTGGCCACGCGGTTTCTTCAGGGCTCGGGTCCGACCCCGCTGTACCTCTTCACCGACCGGAGCGTACTGGAGGAGGTTGCACCCGAGGCAGGGGTGACAGCCGAGGACGCGATGAAGCACTTCATCCGGAGCGTGACGTCTACCTTGACGTGGCGGGAGCCGTTCCGGCGGTGGGCCGAGGAGGCCGATCGCGCACTGTCCAGTGACGACACGCCCACGTACGTGGCAGTGATGTGCTTCCTGGTCCTGGCCGGTGTCGAGCGCGAGCGGGTGAACTTCAACTACTACCCCGAACTTAACTCTCTTCTAGGCCGCGACGTCAGGGCAGGAGCACCGGCTGGGTTTGAGCGGGACGTGCCACTAATGTTCCACCGGTTCAACGCATGGTTGGAGGGAGCCGGTTCTGGGCACGGCACCCCGACGGCGAACCCGCCTCCCCACTACCCGTACATCGGATGGCCCCTGTCGCAGGCCCTGATTCGGCCTGCCGACCGTCTCTACGTTCAACGCCACTTTGCGTCGCTCAATCTACAGGCCGGGCAACGGCTGGGTGGGCGCCGCCTAACGCAGTTGTTGGTGCCTCGTCTACGACTCGCCGGTGAGTCAGCCAGTCGATCCCGCCTGTTGTCGCTGCACCGAGATTCTCCGGACACCCTCGACACGGTGCTTCTGCGCGAGTTCCACGGGTGGAGCGGCGTAGCCAGGCTTAGCGGAGGGCCAGCCTCAGTACGGCTGCGTCTGTGTCACGACGAGACTGTCCAAGAATGGTGGTTCGTAGCCCCCGCGGTCGAAGGCATCGAGGGTTTTCCGTTCAGAGTTGGCGACGACTCGGGCCGGGTTCCGTCCTTTAAGGGCCTTGAGGCAGAGCCGGCCCAGCTCTGGGACCTGGTGGGGCGCGGTGTCATCGGAAACGTTGATGGCGGGCCCGCACTGGTGTCAGCGGAGCGGCGGGCCCGCTGGCTGTCCCTCGAGCCGACCATCGGCGGTTGGGCGGAGGTCCCACACCGAGATCCCTCGGTGACCCAGCTCGTCCTTTGCGCCAGGTCAGCGGCTCTGGACCTCGTCCGCAAGGGTTGTCGGGCGCTCGATGCTCCAGACCCCCGATTTAGCCTCGTCGAGGTACCAGCGGGCATCATGATGACCTCGGAAAGCGAATCGGAGGACCGGCCAAGATCCACCCCGAGCCTCGAGGGGGGCTTGCGGCTCGACGCAGTGACGAACACTTACCTCTGGTCAAGATCGAGCCTGCCACGCGTGGTGGACGCGGTCGGCGTGCGCGTCGACGGGCGGGACATCGAAGTACGTTCGGGCGTTGCAGACCTTCGACGGGTTCTCGAGGCGCCCGGGACCTACGACGTGGATCTTGACGGAGAGGCCGTCAGACTTCGGTTGGTCGCACGGCTTCGTGAGTCGTGGACGTCAGAGGTCGCCGACTGGGTGGACGTGCTGCCGCGCGCAATAAGCGTGGTCGCCCCAGGTGCCAGCACTGATGTGTGGGTAGTCGGACGGGACGGTGAGCTAGATCGGCGGACGGCGTGGAAGGACCAATGGATAGCGGACCTCGGGCTCTGTTCCAACGCTGTTGACGCAACAGGAGCCGTCCGGCTGTGTGCGTTCGATCCGGCCTACGTCATCACAATGTTCATGGGCAGTCCCTGGGTGACGCCGGTGCCGGCGGAACTGACCTCGTCGGACAACGATGAGCAGGCGCGCACGATTGACTCGACTGCCGCAAAGGCGCTGGTCACGCAGCTCCTCACAACAGCGCGGCCCTCGAGCGTCACGGGTGAGCTGAGGTGGAAGAAGGTCCTCGCCAAGGCAGTCCGGCGGGTCTCGCGATGACCGATTACGACGAGCTGCTGATCTGGGCCTCCGAGAAGGAGAGTGGTTCGCTCGACGAAGCGCGGGCGGCGGCCGAAAGCACTCTCGGTTGCCATATGTCCAACACCGCTTGGTTCGACATGGTGGACGACCTCGTCGTCCTCGGCCACATCGAGGCGACGGGGCCGCGCTGGCGCGTGTGTCGCCCTGCTCTCTCTCTGCTGAGCGCCGCTGGCGGCAACGGCCTGATGCTAGGCGCTCGGCCGCGATGGCTACTCCAAACCCTGCATGCCCTTGACGACAGCCCCGACGATGCTCGCCGCAGTCTCGCCGATCACGTGCTTGAGAACGTGACCGTGAGGCAAGAGGGCCCAAGCACCTGGTATCTGTCGTTCGGCCCCGAGGCCGATCTTTCTGTTCTTGCCGAGATGGGTGTCCGGGTCGTGCCTGACCTGGCTGAGGCAGCACTGCTCGGGTTGGAGGGTGCCTCCCACCTGTTCGAGCGAACCGTCAGGCCCGGAGAGCTGAGTGCCCGCCTTGACCTCGAGGCGACGCGGCTCGACGGACGACCACGCTGGGAGGGCACGGAGCACGACGCAGCACCGGGGATCTACCGCTACCTTCGCAACAGGCAACGGGTCGTCGCCGAGCGCAACCCAGCTGGCTGGGTCGAGCTGGACCTCCGGCTCGCGATCTGGCGTTCACCGGAGTGGGCCTCCCGTCGCATCAAGGTCGACGTGTCGGATCGGCGGCTCGAGGTGCCGGGACCGGTTCGTTTGCCCACTGTCGTCGAACGGGCAATCGTCCTCCGCACCGGTCGACTGCCGATGACCGCACCCGGCAAGCGCATCTACGAAAACGTGACCACTCGTTCGCTCACAGAGTAGGGCGAGTACTCCAGAAGGAAGTGACACTGTTGTGAACGCGCGAACCCCACAAACTCCAAGCCGGTTGCACCGGTATCTCGAAGACGTCTACCGGTCGTACTACGAGACCGAGTTCGACGTTCGCAACCCAGCGATCCGTGAACGACGCGGGAGTCTCCTCACCCGGCCCGGTGGCATGTCTCAGGAGCCAATGCTCGAGATGTTGCCCGACTACGTCCTGAGCGATCACACGATGGACGACATCTGTGGAGATCTAGGGGCCCCTGAGCGAGCCGCTTCTCGCATCTGGCCTGCTGCAAGGGATCAACCGTCCCTATCAGCACCAGGCAGAAGCCATGCGGGCCGCGCTCAGCGGCAAAGACGTCGTCATCACCTCGGGAACTGGGTCGGGGAAGACAGAGGCGTTCCTGCTCCCAGTCGTGGCACGTCTCGTCAAGGAGTCCGCCACCTGGTCCGACCAGCCCCGCTCGACGAGCAACCGCTGGTTTGCCTCACCAGATGGACGATTCGAGCCTCAACGCGACGACCTCGCGTCGCGACCACCCGGTCTGCGGTCCATCATTCTCTACCCGATGAACGCTCTAGTGGACGACCAGCTCGTGCGGCTGCGGCAGACTCTTGGTGCTAGCGGCCCCCAGGCGTGGCTAGACCAGCACCGGCCGGGGCACCGATTTTGGTTCGGTCGCTACACCAACAAGACGCCGGTCAGCGGTCAACGACCCAAGGCGGGTTCCACGTCTCGCGGAGGCAAAACGGCGGACCTCAGGGATCACCTTCAGACCCTTGACCGGCGGCACAATCGTCTCCGGGACCTCGTGCGCCGCGGCAAGATGACCGAGCATGATGCCCTCTTTCTGCCGTCCCTCGACGGCAGCGAGATGAGGTCGAGGTGGGATATGCAGATGGCGCCACCTGATGTGATGATAACGAACTACAGCATGCTGAACGTTGCTTTAATGCGCGACGACGAGACAGCGATTTTTGAGGAGACGCGTCGCTGGCTCGAGACCAGCACGAGTCATGTCTTCACGCTCGTCGTGGACGAGATGCACCTCTACCGCGGAACGTCCGGTTCGGAGGTCGCCTACCTCGTACGGCGGCTGCGTCACCGCCTCGGGCTGGACGCTCGGCCTGATCAGTTCCGAGTCATCGCGACCACAGCGTCCCTCGACTGGGATCGTCGTTCTGACCGCGAGTTCGTCACCGGCTTCTTTGACAAGAGCGAGTCTGACTTCGAGGCCGTGCAGGGGCATCGCAACGAGTCTGCGGGCCAGCCGCTGCCGCGGGACGCCGCGAGTCCAGCTCCAGCAAGGCACATTCGACGCGGCTCCCTCCGACGTTCGGGCCGCCGTTGAAAGAACCTTCAGGAAGAACGGATGGAAACCACTTCCCGTCCAGGCCGTGGCTCGCTCAGTCATCGGAGACGTCCCAGACGCCGCGGGTGCGCTCGACAAGCTGGTCGAGTGGGCTGGTAAGCAGGACAAGGCGCCTTTCAGGCTCAGGGCCCATCTGTTCTTCCGCAACCTCATCGGGTTCTGGGCCTGCGCCAATCCGCAGTGCCCCGACGGCGACGGGGCTTTGGGCAAGCTCTTCGACCAACCTCAGTTCGTGTGCGACTGTGGCGGTCGAGTGCTTGAGCCCTCTACTGCGTCAATTGCGGCGACGAGTTCCTGGGCGGGTTCACCTCGGGATCGGCTGTGGGAGCGCACGTTCCTAGTGAGCACGTCGACGAACCTAGAGGAGCTGCCAGACTCGCCCGAGGACCGGCGGTCGGCCGCCAGCTATCGTGTGCGTGGCCGCACGCAGATCGCCAGCCCGTGGATAAGGCGTGGACCCGCGGACGGGGGTCCTACTCCTATGCCTGGCACCCAGCGGCGTTCGACCCGCAAGCAGGAAGCCTCAGCGGACGAGGCGCACACGACGTCTGGCAGCTGGTGGTCACCACCAAGGGCGGGGGTTCACCGGAGGCAGTACCGGCTTTGCCCGACAACTGCCCAGCCTGTGGTTATGAATCGAGGCGCGACCGCGACCAGGACTTCGAGGACGCGGGCTGGAGCAACGTCGTCACTCGATCGATGGGAACGGGGTACGAGCGGATCACCCAGGTTCTCGTAGGGGCCTTGCACCGCGCCCTCGATACCTCATCCGTGGTCTTCTCCGACAGTCGGCAGGACGCCGCCCGCGTCAACGCGGGGATTGAGCTTGCGCACTACCTCGACACTGTGAGACAGGTTGTCGTGGCCTCGATGGAACGCAAGGATGAGTACGCACTTGCGCTGTCCAGTTTGATCGGACTGGACCAGAGCCCGGAGGCCGCCGCGGCCGCGGCCAAGGTGGCGACGGGCGAGGAACGCATGGCCGCACTGCGGCTGGCGACCGGTGGCGGCTCCCCGGAGGACGAGGCACTCGTCCGCGCCAAGCTGGGAAGCCAGGACGAGGTGGACCTTGCCAAGCTCGCCAACAGAGTCGTGCCGGAGCTCCTGGAGCTGGGGATGAACCCTGCGGGGATCAAGGTAGAGGCCCAGCGCACCCGCAACCGGGAGCCATGGACCCGGATCTGGAGCTGGAACGACGCCGGCGTAACCCCTCGGGCGGACCACGAGCTGACCCAGAGCTGGTCCAGCCCGCGGGAAGATCCTTGCCGCCGTCTCTGCGCAGGTGGCTCAGGTGGTGTTCGCCGGTCAGGGGCGGGATCTTGAGAGTCTCGGCATTGCCTACGCCCGGGTCGATGTTCCCATGCAGGATGTCGATGGGTTTAGCCGGGACACCTGTGAGCAGGTCCGTGACAGCGCTTTGCGTATCCTCGGCCAGCTCAGGCGCTTCACCGATGGCGACATGCGCTCAGGTGACGGCGTGCCCGCCTCCGTGCGCAGCTACGTGAAAGAGGTAGCGCGGCGCCATGGGCGGCCTGAGCTCTACGAGGAGCTGCTCGGGGCGGTCCTGGAGTCCCTCGGGCTGAACGTCACGAATGGCTACCGCCTCGAGAGCAGAACTGTCCGGCTGCGGCTCGTCGAGACTGCGGGCTGGCGTTGCCGTCAGTGCCGGCGCGACCACGCACATCCAAGCGCCGAAGTCTGCACCGCGTGTCGTGGTCCGGTCGATCCACACGCAGGAGATGCCCGGGCCACCGACTATTACGCCCAGCTCGCCGCGGACCAAGCCTTTCGTCTGCACAGCGAGGAGCTGACCGGGCAGACCGACCGCGACGAGGCTCAGAGCCGCCAGGCTGCTTTTCAAGACATCTTCCTCGATGAGCAGGACGTTCCCCGAGTCGATGGCATCGACATCCTCAGCGTGACCACGACAATGGAAGCCGGCGTTGACATCGGAGCACTGAAGGCAGTCGTGATGGCGAACGTGCCGC
>CAVXDJ010000009.1:0-721897 GCA_963760555.1 uncultured Actinomycetota bacterium
CGATCTCGTCATCGTCGGGTCGGGCTTCTTCGGACTCACCATCGCCGAGCGCTGCGCCGCCGAGCTCGACCTCAAGGTCCTCGTGCTGGAGCGCCGCTACCACCTCGGGGGCAACGCCTACTCCGAGAAGGATCCCGAGACGGGGATCGAGGTGCACAAGTACGGCACGCACCTCTTCCACACCTCCAACGAGCGGGTCTGGGAGTACGTCAACCGGTTCACCGACTTCACCGGCTACCAGCACCGCGTCTTCGCCAAGTACCAGGGCCAGGTCTACTCGTTCCCGATGAACCTGGCGCTGATCAACCAGTTCTTCGGCACCGCGCACACCCCGGACGAGGCCCGGGCGCTGATCGCCGAGCAGGCCAGCGAGATCGCGACCGAGGACGCGACGAACCTGGAGGAGAAGGCGATCAGCCTGATCGGTCGCCCGCTCTACGAGGCGTTCGTCAAGGGCTACACCGCGAAGCAGTGGCAGACCGACCCCACGGAGCTCAGCGCCGACATCATCACCCGGCTGCCGGTGCGCTACACCTTCGACAACCGCTACTTCAACGACAAGCACGAGGGACTCCCGGTCGACGGCTACACCGCGTGGCTGGAGCGGATGGCCGACCACCCCAACATCGAGGTCCGCGTCGACACCGACTTCTTCGACGTCGCCGAGCAGTACAAGGGCAAGGTCCCGATCGTCTACACCGGTCCGGTCGATGAGTACTTCGGCAACGCCGAGGGGCGCCTGTCCTGGCGTACGGTGGACCTCGAGGTCGAGACCCTCGACGTCGACGACTACCAGGGCACCGGGGTGGTCAACGCCAACGACCAGGACGTGCCCTGGACCCGGGTGCTGGAGTTCAAGCACCTGCACCCCGAGCGCACCTACCCCCCGGGCAAGACCATCGTGGTCCACGAGTACAGCCGGTTCGCCGAGGACGACGACGAGCCCTACTACCCGATCAACACCGCCGAGGACCGCGCGAAGCTGATGAAGTACCGCGACCTGGCCAAGGCCGAGCCGATGGTGCTCTTCGGCGGGCGCCTCGGCACCTACCAGTACCTCGACATGCACATGGCGATCGGTTCGGCGCTGTCGATGTTCGACAACAAGCTCAAGCCCCACTTCACCGAAGGTGTGGCCCTGACGAGCGGAGGAGTGAGCGAGTGAGCACCATCGAGACGACAGTGGGCAGCATCGCCGGGAGCCCGGCGGCGGCGACCGGGCCCGCCACCGCGGCCGACGCGGCGAGGACCGTGAGCCGCACCATCCAGCGCCAGGTCCTCCCCGACGGCTCCGACAGCGACGTCATCGCGCTCTACGTCGACTCGCAGCCGCCGACGACCGAGGTCGACCAGGACGAGGGCGCCATGTCGCGGCGGATGCGCGACGCCGTCTCGGCCGCGATGGGCTCGAACACCTCGACCGGCTCGGTGATCCACCCCGACCAGATCGAGTCACGGCGCGCCGTGCGGATCCCCTCGGGCGACCGGCTCTCGTTCGGCACCTACTTCAACGCCTTCCCGGCCAGCTACTGGCGCCGCTGGAGCGTGGTCGACGCCGTGACGCTCACCGTCACCCTGCGGGGACCCGGGGCGACCCTGATCGTCTACAAGTCGATGGCCAGCGGGCGCAGCCAGCGCGTCGACGCGGCCTCGACGACCACGACCGGGTCCGAGTCCTTCTCCTGGGACCTCACCCTCAAGCCCTTCGTCGACGGCGGCTGGTACTGGTACGACGTGGTGGCCGGGGACGACGACGTCGTCGTCGAGTCGGCCGAGTGGTCGGCGATGGTCAGCGAGTCACGCGCCGAGCACGGCACGGTGGACATCGCGATCACCACGATGAACCGCCCCGACTTCTGCGCCAAGCTGCTCGCCCAGATCGGTCTGGACACCGACCTCGCGCCGTACCTCGACGAGGTCATGGTGATGGAGCAGGGCAAGGACAAGGTGGTCGACTCCCCGGAGTTCGCGGCGGCCTCGGACGCGCTCGGCTCGACGCTGCGGATGATCGAGCAGGGCAACCTCGGCGGCTCGGGCGGTTACGCCCGAGGCCAGCTGGAGTCGGTGCGCAAGGGCACGGCCGACTACATGATGTGCATGGACGACGACGTGATCTGCGAGCCCGAGGGGATCATCCGGGCCGTCACGTTCGCCGACCTCGCCCGGCGCCCCACGCTCGTGGGTGGGCACATGTTCAGCCTGTACGCCCGCTCGCGCCTGCACAGCTTCGGCGAGACCGTCCAGCCGTGGCGCTTCTGGTGGGGCTCCGCGCCCGGGGTGCACCCCGACTGGGACCTCTCCGCGCGCAACCTGCGATCGGCACGGTGGCTGCACAAGCGGGTCGACGTCGACTACAACGGCTGGTTCATGTGCCTGATCCCGCGGGTCGTGCTCGAGGAGATCGGGCTCTCGCTCCCGATCTTCATCAAGTGGGACGACTCCGAGTACGGTCTGCGCGCCAAGAAGGCCGGCTACCCGACGGTCTCGTTCCCGGGGGCCGCGGTGTGGCACATCCCGTGGACCGACAAGAACGACGCCCTGGACTGGCAGTCCTACTTCCACCAGCGCAACCGTTTCGTCGCGGCGCTGCTGCACTCGCCCTACCCGCAGGGCGGGCGGATGGTCACCGAGAGCCTCAACCACCAGGTCAAGCACCTCGTCTCCATGCAGTACTCGACGGTGGCGATCCGGCACCAGGCTCTGCTCGACCTGCTGGAGGGCCCGCAGTTCCTCCACGAGACCATCGCCACACGGCTGCCCGAGATCCGCGAGACCGCCAAGGGCTACACCGACGCCCGCCTGGTCACCGACCGCGACGACCTGCCGACGGTCAAGCGCAAGAAGCCGCCGCGCAAGGGTCGCGACGACGTCGGTCACATGGGGCCGCGCCAGATCACGATGCGGGCGCTGCGCAGCCCGGTGCGCCAGTTCTCCAAGCCCCGGGCCCTCTCGCGCCGCTACGCCGAGGCCGAGGTCATGGCCATGGACGCCCAGTGGTTCCGGCTGACGCGCTACGACTCCGCGGTGGTCTCGATGCCCGACGGCACGAGCGCCGCGTTCTACCAGCGCGACCCCGACACCTTCCGCGACCTGTTCACCAAGACCATCGAGATCCACCTGCGCCTGCGCAGGGAGTGGCCGCGTCTGGCACGGCAGTACCGCGCCGCGCTGGACGACATCACCTCGCCGGAGGCCTGGGAGAAGACCTTCGAGCCCTGGACGGGCGGGTCGGGCGTCGGCGATGACTGACGTCGCCGAGCAGCCGGCCGTGCCGGCGCCGGCGCCGCGGCCCGAGAGGGTCGTCGACGCACCGCTCGCCCCGCCCGCCGAGACCAGCGGGCTGCTCGAGGTCTTCCGGCGCCGCTACCTGCTCCGTCTCCTGGTGCGCCGCGAGATCAGCGCCCGCTACCAGGGCTCGTTCCTCGGGCTGCTGTGGAGCTACATCAACCCGCTCAGCCAGTTCTTCATCTACTACTTCGTCATGCAGGTCGTCATCGGCCGGGACAAGGTCGAGAACTTCGCGGTCCACGTCTTCTGCGGCCTGATCGTGGTGCACTTCTTCGTCGAGACCTTCAACGCCGGCACCCGCTCGATCGTGCGCAACAAGTCGCTGGTGCAGAAGATGGCGGTGCCGCGCGAGATGTTCCCGGTGGCCTCGATGCTGGTCTCGCTCTTCCACGTGGGCCCCCAGCTGGTGATCCTGGTCGCGGTGGCGTTCTTCTACGGCTGGTCGCCCGACCCGGTCGGCATCGGTGCGCTGTTCCTGGCGCTGGGCATCGTGATGATCCTCGGCACCGGCCTGGCGCTGCTCTTCGCGACGGCCAACGTGTTCTTCCGCGACTTCTCCAGCGTGGTCAACATCCTGACCAACTTCACCCGCTTCGGGGTGCCGATGATCTACCCCTACGACCTGGTGCAGGAGCGTTTCGGCAGCTTCGCGGTGTACTACCTCTACAACCCCACCGCGGACGCGGTGCTGCTGGTCCAGCGTGGCTTCTGGGTGGGCACCACCTCCGACCCGGCCGGGGTCGCGGCCAACGAGCTCCCGGCGAACCTCTTCGGCTTCGGGTTCCTCGCGCTCGCCGTGAGCGTCGTCGTGCTCGTGGCCGGCCAGCTGGTCTTCCGTCGCTTCGAGCAGCGGATCCCGGAGCGCTTGTGACCGAGTCGATCCGGGTGGACCACGTGACCAAGGACTTCACGCTGCGCTACCACCGCACGTTCAAGCAGATCACGGTCGCGATGCTGCGCGGCCACGAGATCTCCGACACCTTCCAGGCCGTGGACGACGTCTCCTTCAGTGTCGAGCAGGGGGAGTCGATCGGGCTGATGGGTCTCAACGGCTCCGGCAAGTCCACCCTGCTGAAGATGATCAACGGGGTGATGAAGCCCGACTCCGGGGAGGTGCTCACCCGGGGCCGCATCTCGGGGCTGATCGCGACCGGCGCGGGGTTCCACCCCCAGCTCACCGGCCGCGAGAACATCTACCTCAACGCCGCCGTGCTCGGGATGACCGAGGAGGAGACCAAGGCGAAGTTCGACGACATCGTGGAGTTCGCCGAGGTCGGCCGCTTCCTCGAGACCCCGGTCGGGACCTACTCCTCGGGCATGTTCGCCCGCCTCGGCTTCTCGGTCGCGATCCACGTCGACTCCGACATCTTCCTGGCCGACGAGGTGCTCGCGGTAGGGGACAAGCCGTTCAAGCGCAAGTGCCTGGCGCGCATGCAGGAGATCCGCGCCAGCGGCCGCACCCTGTTCTACGTCAGTCACGCCGCGGGGTCGGTACGCAAGATGTGTGACCGGGTGATCGTGCTGGAGAAGGGTCGCGTCGGCTTCGACGGCGACGTGGACGCCGGCATCAAGTACCTCAAGTACGACAACACCGACGACGGGGACGAGCCGGACGCCGAGGACATCGCCGAGGAGGAGATGGGCGACGACATCTGAGCGGGATCTCTCGGCGTGTCGAGTGGAAATTACACGGATGTAGTTACTCAGATCCTCTTTCGCCCTCGTGGGGCACGTGTGACAGTTGCTGCCTCGTGTGACTCTCTCCCCCTCGCGAAGGCCGTGTCCCCAATGTCGTTCCCCCCCGCCCGTTCCCGGGACGGACTGGTCACCGCCTGCCAGCAGGTGCTGGCTCTCGGTGTCGTCCTCGCCGCGCTGACCCCCGCAGCCGGTGTCGTCTCCCTCGACGTGGTGGGTGGTGAGCACAGCGCCTCCGCCACCGCGGCCCGAGCCGCTGCGGCCAGGACGACCGCGGGCCGCTCCGACACCGTCGACGCGCCGACCGAGGCCGTCGACGCGCACGTCCAGGAGCTCCAGCTGACCGCGCCGGCGGGGGCCCGGGTCGCGCCCGGGGCCCTGGCCGCTCGCGCGGTGCGCGCTCTCGACGGCGTCGCAGCGGTGCGGACGCCGGCCGTCCCCGTCGACGGGTTCGGCACCGTCGGGGTCACCTGGTCGCCCGACACCGACGTCGACCCGGCCCGGATCCAGGTCGAGGTCCGCACCCGCGAGGGCGAGCAGTGGTCCGGCTGGACCCGTGTCGAGGACGACGCCGACCACGGCCCTGACCTCGACAGCGCGGAGGCGGCCGCCGCCCGTCCGGGCACCGACGCGCTGCTCGTCGGCGACGTCGACGACGTCCAGGTCCGGGTCGAGACGCCGACGGCACCCCCCTCCGACCTGCGGCTGGCCGTCATCGAGCCCGGGACCCCCGTCGAGACCCGCACCGAGGGGCCCGCGGTGAGCGCCGATCCCATCGTCGAGCAGGACGCCTCCTCCACGCAGGGCCTCGCGCTCCAGGCCGCCCCCGGCGCCTACGCCGCGCCGAGGCCGGAGATCTTCACCCGCGCGCAGTGGGGCGCCGACGAGCGGTTGCGCGACCCCGGCTCGTTGCACTACGGCAGTGTCTCGGCGGGCTTCGTGCACCACACGGCGACCTCGAACGGCTACAGCCGGGCCGACGTCCCGGGCATCATGCGCAGCATCTACGCCTACCACACGCAGTCGCGGGGGTGGAGCGACATCGGTTACAACTTCCTCGTCGACCGCTTCGGCCAGATCTGGGAAGGCCGGTACGGCGGCGTCGACCGTCCGGTGGTCGGTGCGCACACCCTCGGCTACAACGACTACGCCTTCGCGATGTCGGCGATCGGCAACTACGACCTCACCGGTCCCTCTGAGGCCATGCTGCAGGCCTACGGGGCGCTGTTCGCCTGGAAGCTCGGGCTCGCCGGGGTCGACGCCTCCTCGACCCGGCAGCGGGTCGGGTCGGGCTACTTCCAGGCCGTCAACGGCCACCGCGACGCTGGCCAGACGGCCTGCCCGGGGCGCTACCTCTACGCGAAGCTGCCCCAGATCCGCACGTTGGCCGCCGCCGCCCAGGGCGAGCCCGCCCCGCCGACGACCAGCGGCCCGGCCGTGCGCAGCTCGGACCTCGTGGGTGACGACTTCCCCGACGTGGTGCTCAAGCGCCGCAGCGACGGCCAGGCCGTCATCATCCCGACCGGTGGCCTGAGCGCCCTCGGCCGCGTCACCGCGGTCGCGGGGTCCTGGTCGCGCTGGACCACGCTCAGCGCGTCGTCCGACCTGACCGGGGACGGCGTGGCGGACCTGGTGGCACGACGGGCCGACGGGACCACCGCCATCGCCCGCGGCACGGGCAGGGGCACGTTCGCCGCGCCGGCGGAGGCCGTCGGCGCGCCCTCGCAGCGCTACGACCTCGTGGTGGCGGCCGGGGACGTCGACGGTGACGGCCGTGCCGACCTGCTCGCGCGGCCAGACGGGACGTCGCGGCTGCACGCGCTGCCCGGCACCGGCCGCGGTGCCTTCGGCAGGCCCGTGCTGGCGGGGCGCGGGTGGTCGCGCTACGACGACGTGCTCGCCCTCGGTGACGTCACCGGTGACGGCGACCCCGACCTGCTGGCCCGCGGACGTGACGGGACGGCCTGGCTGCGGGCCGGCACACCGGGCACCGGCTTCGCCGCGCCCGTGGAGGCCACGGGCCCCTGGAGCGCCGCCGACGACCTGAGCGCGATCGGGGACTTCACCGGCGACGGCCGCCCGGACCTCGCCTGGCGCCCGGCCGGCACCGGGACGGCGTACGTCGTGCCGGGCCGGGGCGACGCGATGTTCGGTCGCGGCCTCGGACCAGTCGCACGGCTCGCGGTCGGCGACGACCTCACCGGCGGCATCCAGGTGGGCGGCGGGCCGGCACCCGACGTGCTCGCCCGCCGCGGCGGCGACCTCGTCTGGGCCGCGAACCCGGGCACGACCGAGACGCTCGCGCCCCTCGAGACCGGCCTCGACCTGTCGAGCGACGGCGTCCTGGTCAACGTCGGCGACTGGGACGGGGACGGCCACGGTGACCTCGTCACGCGGCGCCGCGGCACGCTCTACCTGCACCGGGGTGACGGCGAGGGGCACTTCGCCGCGCGGCGGGAGCTGGCCACGGGGTTCCTGCACGTCCGCGGGATCGAGGCCGTCGGCGACGTCACCGGCGACGGACGACCCGACCTGGTCGGCACCCCCCGGGGTGGACGACGCTCGGTCTTCCCCGGCGAGGGTCTCGACGGGCTCGGCACCGCGTTCGCGGCCGGCTCGCTCGCCGACGCGCGCAGCGGCGTGGACCTGACGGCCTACCGCTGGGTCGTGACGGTGGAGGACCTGCTGGGTCAGGGCCCCGCGGATCTCCTCGCCCGAGACGACGAGGGACTGCTGTGGCGCCTGCCGGTCGGTCGCCAGGGCGTCGGCGACCCGCGGCTGCTCACGCAGGACGCCGGGCCCTACGGCAGGGCCGGCTGAGCGCTGGTCTGGGCGGTGACCCGCTCGGCAGCCGCGGTCGCGGCGACCCTGTCCGCGTCGGTCCCGACGACGATCACGACCGACCCCCCGCGCACGAGCGGCTCGGTCAGGTGGGCGGGGGCCAGGCGGGCGCCGGGGCCGGCCTCGACGAGAAGACGTCCTCCGTCGTCGAGGAGCGACCCGGTCGCGGCCGCGTCCCACAGCTCGCCCTGGGTGGTCGGTGTCCCGCCCATCTCCACGGCGGCGGAGGAGTCCCCCGGGGGCTCCGGTGCCGCGAAGGCGTCGGGCTGGCCCCACACCTCGACGCCCACGTCGTGCACGTCCGGCGGGAGCGGCTCGCCGAACCGGCCTCCGAGCGGACGCAGCGAGCAGGCCAGGACCGGCACCGCGCCGCCCACCGGCGCCCAGGTCGGCAGCGACTCCGGCCCGCACACCACGGCGTCGAGCCCGGCGGGGTCGTCGGTGCCCGTGACGACCAGGCCGGCGCTCCAGGCCGCCCCCCAGAAGACCACCGTGAGCCAGTGCGGCGGCAGGTCGACGCGCAGCCGGTCGCCCGCGTCGAGCCCGTGCTCCTCGACGAGCAGGGAGGCGCTCTTGGCGACCCAGTTGGCGTACGTCGTGACGGACAGCTCGACGCGCTCACCGGAGCCCAGGTCGTAGTAGGTGACCAGGGGCCGACCGGGGTCGGCGGACAGGGCGCGCCGCAGGACGACGTCGAAGGTGCTCACGGAGCGTGAGCCTAGGCAGCCGCCTAGGCTGCGCGCATGGTGAGCCCACGATGAGCCTCCCGCTCGGCAGTCCGCCCCGGGGCCGGGGCCCGCTCGAGAAGTTCTGGGCGGTCGTGCCCGCCGGCGGTGCCGGCACCCGGCTCTGGCCGCTCTCCCGCCGCGCCGAGCCGAAGTTCCTGCGGGACCTCACCGGCACCGGACGGACGCTGATCCAGCAGACGCACGACCGGCTCGTGCCGCTGTGCGAGGACCGCTTCCTGGTCGTGACCGGTCGCCGACACCGCGAGGCCGTCCTCGCCCAGCTCGGCGGACCCGGCGGCCTGGGCCCCGACGCCGTGCTGGCGGAGCCGACGGCCCGGGACTCCATGGCCGCGATCGGTCTCGCGGCCGCCGTGCTGGAGCGGCGCGACCCCGACGCCGTGCTGGGCTCCTTCGCCGCCGACCACGTCATCAGCGACGTCGCTGCCTTCGGCGACGCTGTGCGGGCCGCGGTCGAGGTGGCCCGCGAGGACTACCTGGTGACCGTGGGCATCGAGCCGACGCACGCCGCCACCGGCTTCGGCTACATCCGGCTCGGTCAGCCGCTGACCGGTCACGGCGCGGCGTACGCCGTCGAGTCGTTCGTGGAGAAGCCCTCCGCCGCGCTGGCGCAGGAGTACGTCGACGGTGGTGACCACCGTTGGAACGCCGGGATGTTCGTGGTCCGTCCGGGCGTCCTGCTCGACCTGCTGGGCCGCTGGCACCCCGACTTCGCCGCCGCACTGCGGCTCATCGCGGCGGCCGAGGACGGACCCGGGTCCTTCGAGGAGGCACTGGCCGAGGGCTGGGACAGCCTGCCCAAGGTCGCGCTCGACCACGCGGTCGCCGAGCCCGCGGCCGCAGCCGGACGGGTGGCGACGGTGCCCGCGGGCTTCGGCTGGGACGACGTCGGGGACTTCGACTCGCTCGCCACCCTGCTGCCCGGCGGACCCCCTGACGGCAGCGACGACGTCGCGCCCGCCCTCGCCGTCCTGGGGGAGCGCGACCTCGTCGTCGCGCACGACGCGACGGGGCTCGTCGTGCCGGGGTCGGGGCGCCTCGTGGCCGTCGTCGGCCTCGACGACGTCGTCGTGGTCGACACCCCCGACGCCCTGCTGGTCACGACCCGGGCACGAGCCCAGGAGGTCAAGGAGGTGGTCTCCCACCTGACCCGGGTCGGCCGCGACGACCTCACCTGAGGCAGGTCGACGGGCGCCGGTCCGACCTCACAGGCCGTGGGGCCTCACATCCCGTTGGGCTCGGGGGAGTCGAAGTAGGGGTAGTCCTGGGTGAAGGTGTCCAGCGCGTCCCCGCTGAACTGCGAGCAGTACTGCCACACGCCGACCTGGTCCGCGACCTTGGTGTTGCCCTCGCCACCGGCGGACCAGTGCGTCATCGCGATGTGGGCGTCCCCGGGGAACGGCTCGCCGTCGTCGCCGGTCCACGGCACGATCTTGAACTTGTTGCGGTAGTTGTCGTCGCCGGAGAACTTGCTGGCCACGGCGCGCAGCTCGGTCATCGCCGAGGCGTCGTCGGCGACGGTGTCGTCGTACCAGACGAAGGTGTAGCCGTGCTCCTCGTTGTGCACCAGCACCCGCAGGTCGGGGCGGTCGTCGGAGGTGTAGAACTTGCGCGAGATCGAGTCCGGCAGGTTGTAGTGCGGACCGAAGGCGGGAGGAGACTCCTCGTAGAGCACCGGCGTGCCGTCGGCGACGTGGTCCTGGTTGCCTACTGCCTTCTTGGTCGTCGGCTCCTCGCACACCGTGGCCGGCGCGCCGAGCGCGTCCAGCGCCGTGTCGGAGTAGGCGCGCAGCTCCCACCAGCTCACCACGGGGCGATAGGCGGCCGCCCCGACGATGGCCAGGGCCACGGCCGCGCACACGACGACGATGAGCAGACCCTGGCGCTTCTCGGTGCCGCGCTGCTTCTTGTTCAGCGCGTCGATCTTCGCCTTGCGGTCGGACTTCTCGCTCTTGATGGGCTTGGCCACGAGGCGCGGCTCCTCCGTGCTCTGGGGTAGGACGATGCGGGACGGACCTGCGACGGACCTGCGGCCGGGCCCGGTCCGACTGGCGAGTCTACGGAACCAGCGGTCGGAACCGGAGCAGGTCACCGCGGTCGGTGACGGCGACGGCCTGCCAGCCGTGGGCGAAGGCCACCGCGCAGGCGCCGCTCGCCCCGGCGCGCCCGGGCTCGTAGGTGACCTCGTCCCCGCTCTCGGCCACGCACCGGGCCCCGCGGTCGGCCAGCGCCCGGTCGAGGGCGTCGACCAGGTCGACCGCGGCGACCGCGGCGCCGAACGGGGCCGCGTCGCGTGGTTGCGCCCGGACCGCGCGGACCACGGCCTCGCGGGCGCCCCAGCCGAACAGGTCGCCGCCCTCGGGCCGGACCAGGGCGGCGGCGCCGGGCCCGTGCTCGCCGACGCCGAGCACGAGGTCCGCGCGACCGCGCAGGACGGCGACGGGGCGTCCCGCGAGCTTCCCCGCCGCCAGCTCGACGGCTCCCGCCACCTCGTCGGCCACGGCCGGTGCCGTGACCGCGAGGGCGTTGCCGTGGACGTCCACCCGGCCGGTGTGGTCGTCGAGGACGACCAGGCCCGCCGCTCCCACCGCGATGTCGCTCTGTCCCTCGCGCCAGGCCCGTCCGGCCGTGTCGGTGACCACGACCCCGACGTTGGTCCCGAGCCGCTCGTGCACCCCCTCGCGCAGGCGCCGGGCGCTGAGGTCGGGGTCGAGCGGCAGCAGCACGACCCGGCCCCTCTCGACGTTGGAGGCATCGATGCCGGCCGCGGCCATCGTCAACCCGTGGTGGGTCCGCACGATCGTCGTGGAGCCCCGCCGGGCCACGACGCGCGCGGTCTCGGTGGGCAGCCACTGCTCGCGCGTGCCGTCGACGACGCGGCCCTCGGCCTTGCTCACGACCTTGCTCGTCACCACGAGGACGTCGCCGTCCGCGAGGTCCACGGTGCCCGAGAGCAGGTCGAGGACGAGCCCGACGAGGTCGACGCCCGGGGCCACCTCGGTGAGCCCGTCGGGGGCCAGCACCTCGACGTGTCCCCCGGAGAACGCGGTGCTCACGAGCCGGGGCCGGCAGCGGGGACGGTCGCGGCGAGCTCGAGCGCGGCGCGGACCATCGCTGCGGTGGCGTCCTGGTCGGTCATCATCAGCGGGACGGCGCGACACGCGATGCCGGCGGCCTCGACCCGTGGCGCGTCCGCCGCGTCGTCGGTGTCGACGAGCCAGCCGTCGAGCACGCCGCCGGTGGCACGGGCGCCGTAGTGCAGGGCGACCCCGGCCGCACTGACCTCCACCCCGATCGACTCGAGCAGCTGGTGGGCCATGCCGCGCACGTGGGTTCCCGCGACGATGGGGGAGAGGCCCACCACCGGTGCGGCGGTCGCGCGCAGCGCCTCGCGCACCCCGGCCACCCCGAGGACCGTGCCGACGGAGACCACCGGGTTCGACGGCGGGACGAGCACGACGTCGGCCTCGGCGATCGCGGCGAGCACCCCCGGAGCCGGGGTGGCCTCCTCGAGGCCCACGACGACGACCTGCTCGGCCGGGACCCCGGCACGCAGCCGCACCCAGTACTCCTGGAAGTGCACCGCGCGCCGCCCGCTCGGCGCCTGGTCGTCGGCCACCACGACGTGGGTCTCGACGCGGTCGTCGCTCATCGGCAGCAGCCGCACCCCGGGCTGCCAGCGCCGGCACAGCGCGTCGGTGACCGCCGAGAGCGGGTAGCCGGCCTCGAGCATCTGGGTGCGCACCAGGTGGGTGGCCACGTCACGGTCGCCGAGCCCGAACCACGACGGCTCCACGCCGTACGCCGCGAGCTCGGCGGTCACGTTCCAGGTCTCCTCGGCACGCCCCCAACCGCGCTCGGCGTCGATGCCGCCGCCGAGGGTGTACATCACGGTGTCGAGGTCGGGGCAGACCTTGAGACCATGGACCCACCAGTCGTCGGCGGTGTTCGTGATCGCCGTGACCTCGGCGTCCGGTGCGTGGTGCAGGACGCCCCTCAGGAAGCGTGCCCCGCCGATTCCTCCGCAGAGGACGGTGATCCTAGCCATGTTCCTACTCTGACGGGTCGGTGCGGGCCATAGCAGACTCGGGCTTGACTTCCGGGTTACGACAGGCATGTAATTCCCACAGTGTCGTTCATCGTCTGCGAGTCATCTCGGTGGTCTCGCAGGGATGGCACGGGTCGAGGACATCATCGCTGTGGGTCGAAAGGGGCGTGTGCCGTGCGAGAGCTCTTCCTGCTCGAACCGGACATCGACAACGAGGGCTGGCAGGAGCGCGCACTGTGCGCTCAGACCGACCCCGAGGCGTTCTTCCCGGAGAAGGGTGGTTCGACCCGGGAGGCCAAGAAGGTGTGCCTGACCTGCGAGGTGCGCCCGGAGTGCCTGGAGGCGGCGCTGACCAACGACGAGCGCTTCGGGATCTGGGGGGGCCTCTCCGAGCGCGAGCGGCGCAAGCTCAAGAAGCGCGCCGTCTAGGAGGAGCCGCCGGTCGGCCGGGTCCGTCCGGCCGGCGACGGTTTGTACAGTTGCCGATCGTGCCTGCCTCCACGACGCCTGCCGCCCCGGCGTCGACGGATCCTGCAGCGACCGCCTCCGGTGGATCCCGCGGCCACGGTGTGGCGGTCGTCCTGGTCAGCCACGACGGCCAGCGCTGGCTGCCGACGGTCCTGCAGGGCCTCGCGGCCCAGACCCACCCGGTGGACCGCGTCGTCGCGGTCGACACGGGCAGCAAGGACGAGAGCGCCAACCTCCTCGAGTCGGCGCTGGGTCCGGGCGGCCAGCAGGGCGAGGTGGTGCGCAGCACCTCCCGCAGCTCCTTCCCCGACGCCGTCCGCACCGGCCTCGAGCGGCTCGCCGTGACCGGCACGCCCCCGGAGTGGATCTGGTTGCTCCACGACGACGCGACCCCCGCGCCGGACGCCCTGGCCGAGCTGCTCGCCGCGGCACGGGCCCATCCCGCGGCCGACGTCCTGGGGCCCAAGCTGCGCGAGTGGCCCTCGCTGCGTCGGCTGCTCGAGCTGGGAGTCAGCATCTCGGGCACCGGGCAGCGCGAGACCGGTCTCGAGCGCGGTGAGTACGACCAGGGCCAGCACGACGACCTGCGCGAGGTGCTCGCGGTCAACACAGCCGGGATGCTGGTGCGTCGGGACCTGCTGGTCGCCCTCGACGGGTTCGATCCGTCGCTGCCGGTCTTCGGCAACGACGTCGACTTCGGCTGGCGCGCCGCCGCAGCGGGGCGGACCACGCTCGTGGTGCCCTCGGCGGTCGTCTTCCACGCCGAGGCCGCGCACCGCGGGCTCCGTCGTACGCCGCTGACGGGCCGTCGCACGCACTACCAGGAGCGCCGTGCGGCGCTGTGGACGCTGCTGGCCAACGCCTCGCGCGGGCGGCTGGGCCTGCTCGTGGTCCGCCTCGTGCTCGGCACGATGGTGCGGATGCTCGGCTTCGTGCTCGTGCGCTCACCGGGGGAGGCCCTCGACGACCTCGCTGCGCTCGTCTCCGTGCTCTCCCGACCCGGCGACCTGCGTTCGGCCCGCCGTCGTCGCCGGCAGACGGTCGTGGCCGGCTCCGGCGAGCCGGACCGGGACCGCGTGCGCCGGTTGCTGCCCCCGTGGTGGCTGCCCTACCGCCACGGGCTCGACGTGGTCAGCGACCTGGCCGCTGCGTTGACCAACACCGCCGCGGACGTCGCCGAGCGGCGTCGCACCGCGACGGCCGCGGCCGACCCGTCGTCGATGGCGGCGCGGCGCAAGCGTGTCGACGAGGACGACGATCTCGCCGACGCCGGGATGCTGGCCCGGCTGGTGACGAACCCCGTGGCGGTGCTGAGCGTGCTGAGCGTGATCGCCCTCGTGGTCGCGGCGCGGGCCGGTGTGGGCGCGGTGAGCGGTGGCGCCCTGTCCCCGGCCCCGGACTCCGTCGGGCGCTGGTGGTCGCTCTACCTGGACTCCTGGCACCCGCTGGCTCAGGGCACCCCGGTCCCGGCCCCTGCCTCCCTGCTCCCGCTGGCCCTGCTGGGCAGCGTCCTGAGCCCCGTCGGAGCGGTCTCGGTCGTGCTGGTGGCGGCTGCCCCGGTGGCCATGTGGGGCGCGTGGCGGTTCCTGCGCGTGATCGGCCGCCTCGCGAGCGACCAGGGCGCCTCGCGCTGGCTCCTGCTCGGCGCGTCGACGGCGTACGCCGTGCTCCCCCTGGCGTCGGGGGCCTGGGGCACCGGCCGGCTCGGCCCCGTCGTCGCGTCCGCGCTGCTCCCGTGGGTGGCGCACGCGGCGCTGGGCTTCGCCGACCCGGAGGAGGACCGCCGCTGGCGAGCGGCGTGGCGCACCGGCCTGCTGCTGGCCCTGACGACCTGCTTCACCCCGCTGGCCTGGGCGTGGGCGGTGCTGCTCGGCGCGCTGCTGCTCGTCCTCGCGCTCTGGCTCGCCCCGTCGGTGGGCCGGGCGCGCAGCACGTGGGCGCCCCCGGTGACCGCCCTCGCGACCGTGCCGGTGCTGCTGGCCCCCTGGTGGGTGCCGCTGCTCGTCCACGGTGCCGCCGCCGGGCTGCTGCTCGACGTGGGCCGCACCCTCGACCTCGCTCGGGGTGGCGTCGCGGGCGGGGCCAGCGCTCCGCTGTCGATCCTGCTGGGCCGGGTCGGGGACCTCTCGACGCTCGGCGCTCCCGGGTGGCTCGGCGTCGTCCCGGTCGTGCTGGCCGGGCTCGCCCTCGTCCCGCGTGCCACCCGTCCGGGCGTGCTGGTGTCCTGGGCCGTCGCGCTCGTGACCGCGCTCGCGGTGCTGCTCGTCGCGCCCGTGCGCCTCGGCGGTGACCTCGTGCCCGGCACGGGGTTCCTGCTCGTCGCGTGGCAGGGCTGCCTCGTCGTGGCGGTCGTGCTCGGCGCGCAGGGAGCGCTCGCCTCCTCGGTCCGCACCCGCCGCGGGGGCAGGACGCTGGCGGCCGTGCTGGCCCTCGTGGCGGTCCTGGTCCCGGTGGGCGGCCTGGGCTGGTCCCTGGCCCTCGGCGGGGACGAGCTCGTCTCCGACCCGCCCACCGACGTGCCGGCCTACATGGTGCAGAGCGCGATGACAGGCCCCGAGCACGGCGTGCTCGTCATCCGTGGCAGCGTCCAGGAGGGACTGACCTACGCCGTGCTGCGCGACGACGGCGTGAGTCTCGGCGAGGACGAGGTCCTCGCCCTCGCCGCCGACGACCCGGCGCTCGACGCCGACGTCACCGCGCTGGTGTCCCGTCCGCGTCCCGCGGTGATCCAGCAGCTCGCCGCCGCGGGTCTGGAGTACGTCGTCATGCCCGCGCCCGCCGACGGCAGCGTGGCAGCCGGCCTCGACGCGACCGACGGGCTCGTCCAGGCCAGCGCCGAGAACCGCGAGACCCGCGCCTGGCGCGTCGACGAGCCGCTCGACCCCGGCGCCGTCGACGGGCCCGGATCCTGGTGGCGCGGGCTGCTCCTGGTGGTGCAGGCGCTCGCTGTCGTCGCGGTGCTGGTCCTCGCCCTGCCGACGACCCGGGAGAGGCGGCCGTGAGCGGGTCGGGCGAGCGACGTGTCGCGGGGGGCCCCACCAGCCCCGGTGGCCGCCGCACGCCCGGGCGGCGATCCGCGAGCAGGTCCGGCCCTCGCCCGGACCTGCTGGTCGTGCTGGCCCTGCTGGTGCCGCTGCTCTGCCTGGGCGCCTTCGGGCTCGCTCAGCACCTCGCCGCCGGCACCGGGGCGACCGTGGCGGCCGACCGTGCGCCCACCCGCACCGACCTGACCCGCTCGACCGTCGTGTGCCCGGACCTGCCGGCACCGCTGACGGTGACGACCGCCGCGGGCACCGCCGGCTCGCTCGCGGTCCGCGTGGGCGACGTGCGCCGCGACGTGAGGGTCGCGCCGGACCGCCTCACCGTCGTCGGCGAGACGGGTCCGGCCTGGGTCACGGGCCTGGACCGGCTGGCACCCGGCGTCGTCGCCGCGAGGTTCCCGACGACGGGTCCGCCGGTCGCGCCCGCCTGCGAGGTGCCGGTCGCCGAGCAGTGGTTCACCGGCCTCGGGGCGGCCGCCCGGCACTCCTCGGTGCTCCAGCTGGTCAATCCCGACAGCGGGCCGGCCGTGGTCGACACCGAGGTGCTGGGCCCCCGTGGTCCTGTCGACGTGGCGCGGTTGCGCGGGGTCTCCGTGCCGGGTCGCAGCAGCGTCTCGCTCGACCTCGCCGAGGTCGCCCCGCGGCGGGGGGAGCTCACGCTGCACGTGACGACGTCCCGCGGTCGGACCGGGGTCGCGGTGCTGGACCGGGTCGACGACCTCAGCGGTAGCGGTGCCTCGTCCGACTGGCTCGCAGGCCAGCCCGACCCCACGGACTCCGCCCTCCTGCTCGGCGTCCCCGTCGCTGGGGGCACCCGGACGCTGGTCGTGGCGAACCCCACCACGAGCCAGTCCCGGGCCACCGTCTCGGTGGTCGGCCCCGACAGCGTGTTCACCCCGCAGGGCGCCGACGACGTCGTGGTGCCGGCGGGCAGCACCGTGCGCGTCGACCTCGACGCGCTCCTGGGCCGCGGTGCGCTCGACGACACGGCCTTCGGCATCCAGGTCGACGCCACGACACCGGTGACCGCCTCGGTGCGCGCGGTCGTGGACGGCGACCTCAGCCTGGTCCCGGCCGGGCAGGCGCTGCCACCAGGGGCCACGACCGCGGTCGTGCCGCCCGGCACCGACCGTCTCGTCGCCGCCGGCGCCCAGCGCACCGGGTCCTGGACCGTCACCGCGCTCGACGCCGACGGTGCCCGGCTGGACTCGCAGCGTCGTGACCTCGTGCCCGGGCGGGGCGACTCGATCGAGCTGCCCGCGGGCACCGGGCTGGTCCGGGTGCTCCTGCGGTCCACCTCGGCAGTCGTCTCGGCCACCGCGGACACCGACGCCGGTTCGGCGGTGCTCGGGCTGCGGCCGCTCCAGACGAGCGGTCTGGTCGGCGACGTGGCCCCGGCGGGCCGCTAGGGACGCAGGCAGGTCACGGGTCCCGGTCGTCCTCGTCGCGGTAGCGGTGGTCGACCTCGGCGGCGTCGAGGCCCAGCAGGTCCGCCACGTGCTCGACGACCAGGGCGTGGACCACGGCTCGCACCTCGGCGCGGTCGAGGCACCGGCTCTCGACGGGGCGGCGGAACAGCACGATCCGGGCCGGGGACCCGTGGTCGGCAGGGACCAGGGACGACAGCGGCACGACCGCGTCAGGACGCTCACCGGACCCCGGTGGGTCGGCGGGAGGGGGCACGTCCTCGACGGCGTACTCGATCACCGGCAGACGGTCGCCCCACCGGCCCTCGAGCTCCGCCGCGACCGCGAGGACGGCACGGTCGAACCGCTCGGCCCGCGTCGGTCGCTCCGGGCGTCCGAGCACGCGGGGGACGATCTCCGGCCCGCGCCTGCCGCGTCCGCGGCGGTCCCTTGCCCGCACCCCGCGAGCCTAGTCCGTCGTGTCGACGTGGCCGGGTAGGTTCACTGCCGTGAGCCGGTCCCGTCGCTGTTCGCGTTCGCCGTGCGGTCGTCCTGCCGTCGCGACGCTGACCTACGTCTACGCCGACCAGACCGCCGTCCTCGGGCCGCTGGCCATCTTCGCGGAGCCCCACGCCTACGACCTGTGCGAGCAGCACTCCGAGCGGCTCTCGGCGCCCCGTGGCTGGCAGGTCATGCGTCTGGCAGGCGACCGGCACGACCGCGGTCCCTCCGGGGACGACCTCCTCGCCCTCGCCGACGCCGTGCGGGAGGCTGCTCGTCCGGTCGCGCGACCCGAGCCGCCGCGACCGGACGGCACCCGTGAGGGCACCCGACGAGGTCACCTGCGGGTCCTGACGACCGACTGAGCCCTCGTCGCCCTCGCGGCCCTCCTCGACAGTAGGGTTCCGCTCATGGCCGACACCCTCGCCCCCGAGAACCTGGCCGCGGTGTTCAAGGCCTACGACGTGCGGGGCACGGTGCCCGACCAGATCGACGAGGGACTCGCTCGCGCGGTCGGTCGTGCCTACGTCGAGGTGCTCGGCGCTCGACGCGTGGCCGTCGGCCACGACATGCGCCCCAGCTCGCCGGGCCTGGCCGGTGCCTTCGCGGACGGCGCCACCTCGGCCGGCGCCGACGTGACCATGATCGGGCTGGCCTCGACCGACCAGCTCTACTTCGCCTCGGGCCACCTCGACGTGGCCGGAGTCATGGTCACCGCGAGCCACAACCCGGCGCAGTACAACGGCATCAAGATGTGTCGGGAGAGGGCCGTCCCCGTCGGTGCGGACACCGGGCTGCACGAGATCCGCGACCTCGTCGCGGCGAGCGGGGTCGAGCCTGCCTCACCGGCGTCCGCGACGATCCCCGGCTCCATCGGCAAGCACGACGTGCTCGAGGCCTACGCCGCGCACCTGCTCTCGCTGGCCCCCGTGCGCGGGCGCCGTCTCCACGTGGTGGTCGACGCCGGCAACGGCATGGCCGGGCACACCGCACCGGCCGTCTTCGACCGGCTCGGAGCAGACCAGGTCGACCTGGTGCCGCTCTACTTCGAGCTCGACGGGAGCTTCCCGAACCACGAGGCCAACCCGATCGAGCCGGCCAACCTCGAGGACCTGAGCGCACGGGTGCTCGCCGTGGGCGCCGACGTCGGCCTGGCCTTCGACGGTGACGCCGACCGGTGCTTCCTCGTCGACGAGCGCGGTCGACCGGTCTCACCCTCGACGCTGACCGCCCTCATCGCCTCGCGGGAGCTGGCCCGCCACCCCGGGTCGTCGGTCATCCACAACCTGATCACCAGCCGCGCCGTCCCCGAGCTCGTGGCCGAGCTCGGCGGCACGGCGGTGCGCACGCGCGTGGGCCACTCGTTCATCAAGGCGCGGATGGCCGAGACCGACGCCGTCTTCGGTGGCGAGCACAGCGGCCACTTCTACTTCCGCGACTTCTGGCGCGCCGACTCCGGCATGCTCGCGGCACTGCACGCCCTGGCGGCACTGGCCGAGACCGACCGGTCTCTCTCGGCGCTGCTCGCCGAGTTCGAGCGCTACCCGCTGTCGGGGGAGATCAACTCCACCGTCGAGGACGCACCTGCCATCATGAAGCGCGTGGAGCAGACGTGGTCGGCGCGCGACGGGGTGAGCACCGACCACCTCGACGGCCTGAGCGTGACCCACGACGACTGGGCCTTCAACGTCCGCTCGTCGAACACCGAGCCGCTGCTGCGGCTCAACGTCGAGGGAAGGGACGAGGACACGATGACCAGCGTGCGCGACGAGGTCCTGAGCATGATCCGGGGCTCGCGGTGAGCGCCGCGCCCGGCTCCGACGCCGGCGGCGTCGACCCCCGCCTTCTCGAGATCATCGTGTGCCCCGACTGTCGGTCGTCCCTCGTCGCGGAGGTGTCGGCCTCGGGCGAGCCCGGGCTGCGGTGCCAGGGGTGCGGCCTGCTGTACCCCGTCCGGGACTCGATCCCCGTCCTGCTCGTCGACGAGGCCACCCGCACCGACTGATCCCGCACGGAGCCCCACGACCCCTGGTCGTCGTCCCGAGGAGCCTGACATGACGTGGTTCGACGAGGTGCGGCTCGACGACGCCGACGCGCTGGTCCGGATCGACCCACGGTTGCGGCACCTCGCCGGGTCGGGGGCCCGCGTGCGTCGCGACAGCGGGGAGGTGGACCGGCTGCTGGCCGAGGTCGGCGTGCACGCGAGGTCACACGACTCGCGACCCCGGGCCGTGGTGGCGGCCGGGGCCGACTCCCGGCTGCTGCGCTCGGTGCTGGAACCGTCCTGCCCGGTGCCGCTCGTCGCCTGGCCCGGCCACGGCCTCCCGGGGTGGGTGGGTCCGCTCGACCTCGTCGTGGTCCTCTCTCCTGACGGCGGCGACGTCGCTGCCGCCGGGTCGGCCGCCGAGGCGTGCCGCCGGGGCTGCGAGGTCGTCGTCGCCTGCCCGCCCGACTCGCTCGTGGCGGCCCATGCCGTCGGACGCTCCACGACGTTGCTCGCCTGCACCACCCGCGACCAGCTGGCCTGCGCGGTGGTCACGCTCGACTTCCTGCACGGCCTGGGTCTCGGCCCGGCGGCCGGGGCGGACCTGGTGGCCGAGGCGCTCGACGACGTCGCGCGGGCCTGCTCGCCGCACCGCGACCTGACCGTCAACCCGGCCAAGCTGCTGGCCATCGCCCTGGCCGAGGCCACCCCGCTGCTGTGGGGCGGCTCCCCGGTCGTGGCTCGTGCGGCGCGTCGGGTGGCCGAGGCGCTGCGCCGCAGCACAGGACGGGCGGCGCTGGCCGGCGACGCCGACGTGCTGGAGCCCGTGCTCGTGGCGGCCCGGCCGCGCGACCTGTTCGAGGACCCGCTCGCCTCCGACGCGTCCGAGGCGGTGCTGCGCCCGGCGCTCGTGGTGCTCGACGACGACACGACCTCGGACCCGCTGGCGAGCGGGCAGGCGGCACGGCTGCGCGAGCTCGCCGACCGGCACGGGGTGCGTGTCGAGACGATCCGGGCGCCCACGTCGGGGGAGGTCGCCCGCTACGCCGCCCTCGTGCTGAGCGGCACCTACGCCGCCGAGTACCTCGCCCACGGCCTGGCCGGCTGACGGTGCCCCACGGCGCCGTACCGAGGGGCGCCGGGCGTCGCTAGGGTGCCTCGCATGGCGGCAGAGGGTGGCACCAGGGCAGTGCTCGCGGCACTCGCGGCGAATCTGGGGATCGCGGTGACGAAGTTCGTCGCCTTCGCGATGACCGGGTACTCCTCGATGCTGGCCGAGGCGATCCACTCGGTGGCCGACTCCGGCAACCAGGCGCTGCTGCTGCTCGGCGGCAAGCGGGCCCAGCGCGACGCGACGGCCGAGCACCCGTTCGGCTACGGGCGCGAGCGCTACGTGTACGGCTTCATCGTCGCGATCGTGCTGTTCTCGCTCGGTGGGCTCTTCGCCCTCTACGAGGCCTACCACAAGTACCACGAGGTGGCGACGGGCGAGGCCGAGCTCGGCACGGACTGGAAGCGGTTCGTGCCCCTGGTCGTGCTCGTGGTCGCGATCGTGCTGGAGTCCCTGTCGTTTCGCACCGCGATCAGCGAGGCGCGCAAGGAGAAGGGATCGTCGTCGTTCGTCACGTTCGTGCGGCGTGCGAAGTCGCCCGAGCTGCCGGTGATCCTGCTCGAGGACCTCGGAGCCCTGCTCGGCCTGTTCTTCGCCCTGGCCGGGGTCACCTTGATGCTGGTCACGGGCAACCAGTACTTCGACGTGGCGGGCACCGCGATGATCGGGGTGCTGCTGGTGGTGATCGCGGTCATCCTCGCCATCGAGACCAAGAGCCTGCTGCTCGGCGAGTCCGCCACGCCTGAGGCCTCGCGCCGCATCCGTGCGGCCCTGGGCGCGACGCCCGGTGTCGACTCGGTGATCCACATGCGCACGATGCACCTCGGTCCGGAGGAGCTCCTGGTGGCCGCGAAGATCGCCGTGCCCGCGCAGGCCCGCGCCGACCAGGTCGCCGAGGCGATCGATGCGGCCGAGGCCGCCGTGCGCGAGGCCGAGCCGATCGCCCACGTGATCTACCTCGAGCCCGACATCCGTCGCGGGGGTCGGCCGCAGGCCCCGCCGGTCGACGGCGAGGACCCGGTAGGGGGGAGGGGCCGCGAGGATTCTGCAAACGCCGAAGGGTCGTCCTAACCTCGTGGGACCGATCAATTCCCCCCCACGACGCCTCCGAGCGTCGAGCGAGGAGCACCCCGTGGACTACAAGGTCGCCGACCTTTCGCAGGCCGCCTACGGCCGCACCGAGATCACCCTCGCCGAGCACGAGATGCCCGGCCTGATGGCGATGCGCGACCGTTACGCGGGCGACCAGCCCCTGCGCGGTGCCCGCATCGCCGGCTCGTTGCACATGACCATCCAGACCGCCGTGCTCATCGAGACCCTCGTCGACCTCGGTGCCGAGGTCCGGTGGGCCTCGTGCAACATCTTCTCCACCCAGGACCACGCCGCCGCGGCGGTCGTCGTCGGTCGCGAGGGCACCCCGGAGGCGCCCCAGGGTGTCCCGGTGTTCGCCTGGAAGGGCGAGACGCTCGAGGAGTACTGGTGGTGCACCCAGCAGATCCTGGCGTGGCCCGACGTGGACGGCGAGAAGCGCTTCGCCAACATGATCCTCGATGACGGCGGCGACGCCACGATGCTGGTCCACCTCGGCCTCGACGCCGAGAAGTCCGGCGTGGCCCCCGACCCGACCTCGGCCAAGTCCGCCGAGCAGAAGATCGTCTTCGAGGTGCTCAACGCGAGCCTGGCCGAGTCCAAGGACCGGTGGACCCAGGTGGCCGGCGAGCTGCGCGGTGTCACCGAGGAGACGACGACCGGGGTGCACCGTCTCTACGAGATGATGCGAGAGGGCTCGCTGCTCTTCCCCGCGATCAACGTCAACGACTCGGTGACCAAGTCCAAGTTCGACAACAAGTACGGCTGCCGCCACAGCCTCATCGACGGCATCAACCGCGCCACCGACGTCCTCATCGGCGGCAAGGTCGCGGTCGTGTGCGGCTACGGCGACGTGGGCAAGGGCTCCGCCGAGTCGCTGCGGGGCCAGGGCGCCCGGGTCATCGTCACCGAGATCGACCCGATCTGTGCGCTCCAGGCGGCCATGGAGGGATTCCAGGTCACCACGCTCGACGACGTCATCGAGACCGCCGACATCATCGTCACCGCGACCGGCAACATGAACGTCATCACGGTCGAGCAGATGAGGAACATGAAGCACCAGGCCATCCTGGCCAACATCGGTCACTTCGACAACGAGATCGACATGGCGGGCCTCGAGGCCGACGGCGTCGCCGAGCGCAAGACCGTGAAGCCGCAGGTCGACGTCTGGACCTTCCCCTCGGGCAAGTCGATCATCGTGCTCTCCGAGGGTCGTCTGATGAACCTCGGCAACGCGACCGGTCACCCGTCCTTCGTGATGTCGAACTCGTTCACCAACCAGGTGCTCGCCCAGATCGAGATCTTCACCAAGCCCGAGGACTACCCGGTCGGCGTCTACGTGCTGCCCAAGCACCTCGACGAGGAGGTGGCACGCCTGCACCTCGGCGCGCTCGGGGTGAAGCTCACCGAGCTGACCACCGACCAGGCCGACTACCTCGGTCTCCCGGTCTCCGGACCCTACAAGTCCGACGAGTACCGCTACTGATCGACTGCCGCAACCGGAGCCAGCTCCGGGCAGCACCCCGGGCCCGTCCACAGTCGTGGGCGGGCCCGGCGTCGTCAATGGGGTCGTGAGGCAGGATGGTGCCCATGAGCAGTCCCGACGTCTCGGAGCCTGGCGAGCCACCGAGCTCGGCACGCGGGCGGGTGCTGGTCGTCGACGACGACGCCGCCCTCGCCGAGATGCTCACCATCGTGCTGCGTCAGGAGGGGTTCGACTCCCGGATGTGCCACCGGGGCGACCTCGCGCTGGCGGAGTTCCGCGACTACCGGCCCGACGTGGTGCTGCTCGACCTGATGCTCCCGGGACGCGACGGCATCGACGTGTGCAAGCAGATCAGGGCCGAGTCCGGTGTCCCGGTCGTGATGCTGACCGCGAAGGGTGACACCGTCGACGTGGTGGTCGGTCTGGAGTCCGGCGCCGACGACTACGTCGTGAAGCCCTTCAAGCCCAAGGAGCTCGTCGCTCGCATCCGGGCCCGGGTCCGACGCCTCGACGTGCCGGACCAGACGCTGGAGATCGGCGACCTCGTCATCGACGTGGCCGGGCATGCCGTGTCGCGCCACGACCAGCCGATCGGGCTGACCCCGCTGGAGTTCGACCTGCTCGTGTGCCTGGCCCGCAAACCGTGGCAGGTCTTCACCCGCGAGGTCCTGCTCGAGCAGGTGTGGGGCTACCGCCATGCCGCGGACACCCGCCTGGTCAACGTCCACGTCCAGCGGCTGCGCTCGAAGGTCGAGCACGACCCGGAGCACCCCGAGGTGGTGCTGACCGTGCGCGGCGTGGGGTACAAGGCCGGCGGGGCCTGAGGTGCGTGGTCTGCGCAGGGGTCTGACGTTCTGGCGCCGCTCGATCCGGGCCCGGGTCGTGGCCAGCACGGTGCTCCTCTCGACGTTCGTCGTCGGTGTCGTCGGCTGGTTCCAGCTCCAGCAGACCCGCGACGGCCTGCTCGAGCACCGCGTCTCGGCCGTCGTGGCCGAGGCGACCGACGAGACGACCGAGGCCCAGGCACGCCTCGGCGCCGCCACGGGCACCGAGACCAACTCCACCCGTCAGCAACGAGACCTGGCCGACCAGCTGATCCAGCGGGGGGACACCCGGGGCTTCTCGGTGGTGCTCGGTGGGCCCGTCGGCGAGCAGGCCCGGCTCGCCGACGGCGGGGCTGAGTACACCCCCGGCCTGGTGCTCGCCAGCGTGCCGCCCTCCCTCGAGGACCGGTTCTCCACGATCGTGGCCCAGACGGCGTGGACCTACTCGGCGATCACCACGCGCGACGAGGCCGGACTCACCCGGAGCCGCCCCGGGATCGTGGTCGGCGCGCAGGTGCGCCTGCCGGCCGACGGGCAGACCTACGTCATCTACTACCTGTTCCCCCTCGCCGAGGAGCAGGAGACGCTCGCCCTGGTGACCCGTGCGCTCCTGACCGCGGCCGTGCTGCTCGTGGTGCTCGTCGCCGGCGTCACCTGGCTGGTCGCCCAGCAGGTCGTCACGCCGGTGCGCCTGGCCCGTCGGGTCGCGGAGCGGCTCGCCGCCGGCGACCTCCAGGAGCGGCTCACCGTGCGCGGCGAGGACGACGTGGCTCGCCTCGCGACCTCCTTCAACCAGATGGCGGCCAGCCTGCAGACGCAGATCCGTCAGCTCGAGGAGCTCAGCCGGGTCCAGCGACGCTTCGTCTCCGACGTCTCGCACGAGCTGCGCACCCCGCTGACCACGGTCCGCATGGCCGGCCACGTGCTGCACGACGCGCGCGGCGACTTCGACGCCACGACCGCCCGGGCGGCCGAGCTGCTGCAGACCGAGCTGGACCGGTTCGAGACCCTCCTGACCGACCTGCTCGAGATCAGCCGCTTCGACGCCGGAGCGGCCAATCTCGACGTCGAGGACGTCGACCTCGGCGAGGTCGCGGCGCGGGTCGTCGACGGCCTCGCGGCGCTGGCGACCAGCCGAGGGGTCGTGGTCGAGGTCCGTCGACCGGCGGTGCCCTGCATCGCCCAGGCCGACGTGCGCCGGGTGGAGCGGATCGTGCGCAACCTGGTCTCGAACGCCATCGACCACGCCGAGGCCGACGCCCCCGGGCCGGCCGTCGTGCTCGAGGTCGCCGCCGACCCGGACGCCGCGGCGGTGACGGTGCGCGACTACGGCGTCGGGCTCAAGCCCGGCGAGGCCGCGATGGTCTTCAGCCGGTTCTGGCGAGCGGACCCGGCTCGGGCGCGCACCAGCGGGGGCACCGGCCTCGGTCTCGCCATCGCTCTGGAGGACGCTCACCTCCACCAGGGGTGGCTCCAGGCCTGGGGCCGTCCGTCGCGGGGTGCGTCGTTCCGGCTGACGCTCCCGCGGCGCCTGGGCGACGAGCTGCGGCGCAGCCCGCTGCCCCTGGTGCCGAGTGACGCCGAGGCGCCGCTGAGCGGGGCCCGCGCATGAGGCGGCTCGCCGTCGCGGGCCTGCTGGTGTCCCTGTTCGGCGCCCTGGGCGCCTGCGTGAGCATGCCCGAGTCCGGGCCGGTGGTCGACACGCAGGCCACAGCCCGCCTCGAGGACCAGCGGGCCACCGCCATCGACCCGCTCCCCCCGCAGCAGGGTGCCTCCGTCGTGCAGATCGCCCAGGGGTTCCTCGAGGCGATGACCCAGACCCCGATCAGCACCAGCGTCAACATCAGCGTCGCCCGCGAGTACCTCGCCGAGGACGCCCGTGCCACCTGGGACCCCGACGCCTCGACGATCATCTACGAGGAGTCCTCGCCTCCCGTGGCCTCCGGCGCGGACGCCCACGTGCAGCTCTCGGGCGCCGAGCGCCTCGACGCACGCGGGGCCTGGGTCGGAGACCTCGAGGGGTCTACCTCGACACTCGGGCTGCGCATGGTCCTGGAGGACGGGGAGTACCGCATCATCGACCCGCCCGACGCCCTGATCGTGCCGGCGCTGTGGTTCGAGCAGCGCTTCCGGGAGGTCTCGCTGTACTACTTCGACCGGACCGGGCAGATCCTCGTGCCGGAGTCGGTCTTCGTGCCACGAGGTCAGCAGCTGGCGAGCTCCCTGACCGAGGGACTGCTCGACGGACCCGCGGGGGACGCCCGACGGGTGGTGCGCACCTTCATCCCCAGCGGCCTCGACGTCGGCCTCTCGGTGCCCATCTCGGACGGGGTCGCCGAGGTGTCGCTGCTCGGCGAGACGCCTGAGCGCTCGGCCGACGCGAGCACCCTGATGCTCGCCCAGCTCGCGGCCACCCTGCAGCAGGACCCGTCGGTGACCAGCATCCGCGTGACGATCGGCGGGCAGCCGGTCACGCCGCCCGGCGGTTCCACCGACGTCCCCGTCGACGGCGACTCGCAGTACAGCGCGACCGGCTACCAGGCCAGCACGCTGCTCTTCGGCCTCGACGCGGCGGGCCGGATGGTCGCCGGACCCGCGGAGGAGCTCGACCCGGTCTCCGGGCCCTGGGGGCGCGAGGACGTCGGGGCCCGCAGCATCGCCATCGACCTCGGCGGGCAGGTCGCCGCCGCGGTCAGCGCCGACGGGACCGCGGTGCTGCGCGGCCCGGTGCGCGACGACGGGACCCCCCAGCGGATCGAGCAGATCCTCAGCGGTGCCAGCGACCTGCTGGACCCGGCCTGGGACTTCGCCGACCGGATGTGGCTGGTCGACCGCACGCCCGACGGGGCCCGGGTGTCCTACGTCGTCGGCGACCGCACCCGCACCGTGGACGTCCCGGGCATCAGCGGGCGTGACGTCGTCGGGTTCCTGGTCTCGCGCGACGCGACGCGTCTGGTCGCCGTGGTGCGGGTCCCGGGTGGGGACGAGGTGCGCACCGCCCGCATCCTGGTCAGTGACCAGGGGCGGGTGCGGCGCGCCGTGCCGGGGACCACGATCGAGTCCGACGACGGTGGCGAGCTCCGGGTGCGAGACCTGGCGTGGGCCTCCCCGACCTCGGTGTCGTTGCTGAGCCGGGTCAGCCCGGGGCTCTCCGAGGTGCGCACCGTCACGATCGACGGCGCTCCGCGCGGGCTCTCGTCCCTCTCGACGACGGTGGCCGGCCCCGTCGCCTCGCTCGCCGGGAGCCCGCTGGAGGGCGAGGCGACCTACGCGCTGACGCGGGGGAGCCTGGTCGACGTCGGCACCGGCAGCGCCCTGCCGGACGACGTCGCGCTGCGTGCCCTGGTCTACGTCGGCTGAGGTGTCCTCGGTGGTGCCGCACGGCCCCGGATCGGGTCTCGACGCCGTGCTCGACCTCCTCGTCGGCTCGCACTGCCTGGGCTGCGCGAGACCGGGGCGGGCCTGGTGCGTCGACTGCGACGACCGGCTGGTCGGTTGGCCACGAGCCGTCAGCCCGGACCCACCACCGCCGGGGCTCGCGCCGTGCTGGGCTGCGGCACCCTACGACGGGGTGCTGCGCTCGCTCGTCGTCGCGCACAAGGAGCACCACGTGCTCTCGCTGGCCTCGCCGTTGGGACGGCTGCTCGCGACCAGTGTGCGTGCGGCGCTCGACCGGCAGCCGGGGGGAGGCTCTCGGGTCCTGCTGGTGCCGGTGCCGTCGCGACCATCGACGGTGCGCCACCGGGGCCACGACGCCACCCGGAGGCTGTGCGCCGTCGCCGCGCGCCTCGTGCGATCGGGGGGCGTCGACGTCGAGGTGCTCCCGCTCCTGAGGTTGCGTGCGGGGGTGCTGGACCAGGCCGGCCTCGAGGCCTCGGCCCGCCGGGCCAACCTCGCCGGCTCGATGGCGCTGCACGGCTCGCGTCTGGCCCGGGCCAGCCGTCACCGGTCGCCGACGACGGTGCTGATCTGCGACGACGTGCTCACCACGGGATCCACGACGCGCGAGGCGCAACGCGCGCTGGAGGCGTGCGGCGTTCCGGTCGCGGCGGTGGTGACCGCCGCGGCGACACGCCGAAAGTTCCCCGATCGGCTACCGCCCGCTCCGCCCACCCACTAGCGTCTTGTCATGGAGTCCGCCTGGGTCCGTGGTTGCGTCACCTGGGTGCCACGCGTGGCCCACCGGTGGCAAGCCGATGCCAGTCGCAGGCGAAACGGCCCACGTAAGACACGCCCCGACGGGTGTCGATCACGGTGCGGCTTAGAGGTAAGTCCTGCCCCGACCCACCGGTCAGATGCCGGTGACGCCGGGAGACGGCCAGTAGTGGCGCCAGAGATGGCTGATGAGCTGCGAACGCTGCCGCAGGCGGTTGTGGGGTCGAAGACCAGGTCGGCCGGGCGGGCTCCTGCCACCACGTACGCCCCGTCCGGTGGGTTCACCGGAGGGTCCAACGAGTGCAGGAGGTTCACATGGAGGTCGTGGTCACAGGTCGTCACTGCGAGGTGTCGGACAGGTTCCGCGAGCACGCGACGGAGAAGCTGGCGCGGCTCGAGAAGCACGACCATCGCATCATGCGGGTGCACGTCGAGGTCGACAGCGAGCCGAACAAGCGCCAGCACGAGCGGGGTGTCCACGTCGAGCTGACGGCGTTCTCCAAGGGCCCGGTGATCCGGGCCGAGGCCGCAGCCGAGGACAAGATGGGCGCCCTCGACCTGGCCCTGGACAAGATGGCCTCGCAGATGCGTCGTGCCGCGGATCGTCGGCGGGTCCACAAGGGCCGTCGCTCGCAGGTCTCGACCGGACCCGGCCTCACCGAGGTCGCCGACCTGGACGGTGGCCCGAGTGGCGACCTCGTCGAGCGACGCTTCGGAGCGGATCCGTCCGACGACGTGCCCGGCACCGGCTCCGGCGGCGCCGACCCGTCCGCGACCGGCCTCCTCGCGGTCGAGGGGGACGGCCCGCTGGTCGTGCGGGAGAAGAGCCACGCCGCCCAGCCGATGACGCTGGACCAGGCCCTCTACGAGATGGAGCTGGTCGGGCACGACTTCTACCTCTACGTCGACCGGGACTCCGAGCGCCCGGCGGTCGTCTACCGGCGACGCGGCTACGACTACGGGGTCATCTCCCTCGACGTCGAGGCCTCCTGAGGGGGGACGCGCACGGCGCGCTGACCGTGCGGACGCCGGGGCGTGCGGTGCGGGGCGTGCGATGATGCGGCCGTGGCCGTCCCCAGCGCACGCCCTCCCGCCGCACCCGACGACGGCCGGCTCCACGACGGCCGGCTCCACGACGGCCAGCCCGGTGAGCCCGTCCGCGTGCTGGTGGTCGACGACCAGGAGCTCTTCCGGCGTGGCCTGGTGATGCTGCTGACGGCCGAGGACGGTCTCGAGGTGGTCGGGGAGGCCGACGACGGCGTCGACGGGGTCGCGCAGGCGCAGGCCAAGGCCCCGGACGTGGTCCTCCTCGACGTCCGCATGCCCAAGCAGTCCGGGATCGAGGCCTGCCGCACCATCAAGGAGACCGTGCCCTCGACCAAGATCATCATGCTCACCGTCTCCGACGAGGAGGGTGACCTCTACGAGGCGGTGAAGGCGGGCGCGTCGGGCTACCTGCTCAAGGACTCCTCGATCGACGAGGTCGCGCAGGCCGTCCGGGTGGTGGTCGAGGGCCAGTCGTTGATCAGTCCGTTGATGGCGGTCAAGCTGATCGACGAGTTCAAGCAGATCTCGCAGCCCGAGCGCCAGGCCGCGGTCAACCTGCGGCTCACCGAGCGAGAGATGGACGTGCTGCGGCTGCTCGCCGAGGGGCTCAACAACCGCGAGATCGCGCGACGGCTGACGATCAGCGAGAACACCGTGAAGAACCACGTGCGCAACATCTTGGAGAAGCTCCAGCTGCACTCCCGCATGGAGGCGGTCATGTACGCCTTCAAGGAGAAGCTGCTCGAGCTGCCGACCTAGGACCGGGGACGTTCCTCGTGCAGTCCTTGTCCGCCTCCCAGGCCCGTCGGACCGCCCTCGCGGCCCAGGGCTTCCTCGATCCGCGCCACGACCCCGCGACGATGCGCACGCTGGCCCGGACGGTCGAGCGCACCGGGGTGCTGCAGGTCGACTCGGTCAACGTGCTGGCCCGGGCGCACCTGATGCCGCTCTACTCCCGGATGGGCCCCTACGACCCGGCCCTGCTGAGGCGAGCCGCCGAGCAGCGGCCGCGCCGCCTCGTCGAGTACTGGGCCCACGTCCAGGCGCTGATGCCCGTCGACCTGTGGCCCCTGATGCGTCACCGGATGGAGTCCTACCGCACCCGACGGCACAAGTGGTGGGGCACCGAGGTCGGACCCGACCTCGTCGCCGCGCTGCTGGGGGAGATCACCGACCGGGGAGCGGCCACGGCTCGTGAGGCCGCGTCCTGGGTGGGCGAGGGGCCCGGGACGAACAAGGAGCACTGGGGGTGGAACTGGTCCGCGACCCGGCGGGCGCTGGACTACCTGTTCATGGTGGGCGACCTGGCGATCGCCTCCCGCACGAGCCAGTTCGAGATCCGCTACGACCTGCCCGAGCGGGTCCTCCCGGGCGCGGTGCTCGCCGCGGCGACCCCGGAACCGCACGACGCGGTGCGCGAGCTCGTCCGGCGCGCCGCGCGCTCGCACGGGGTGGCGACCACCCGGTGCCTGGCCGACTACTGGCGCCTGCGCCAGCAGCCCGCGCCGGACAAGCCATCGGCGGCACGCGCCGTCGCGGAGCTCGTCGAGGAGGGCGAGCTCGAGCAGGTCCAGGTCGAGGGATGGTCGCGACCGGCGTACCTGCACCGCGACGCACGCCGTCCGCGGCGCGTGGAGAGCCGGGCCCTGCTGAGCCCCTTCGACCCGCTCGTGTGGGAGCGCGAGCGGACCGAGCGCCTCTTCGACTTCCGCTACCGCATCGAGATCTACACCCCGGCCGAGCGTCGCGTGCACGGCTACTACGTGCTCCCGTTCCTGCTCGGCGAGGCGATCGTGGCCCGCGTCGACCTCAAGGCGGACCGGCAGCGCGGACGCCTGGTGGTCAAGGGCTCCTACGACGAGCCGGGGGCGCCGCCGGAGACCGCGGCACAGCTGGCGGGAGCGTTGGACGAGCTGGCTGGGTGGCTCGGTCTCGCCGAGGTCGTCGTCGAGCCACGCGGGACCCTGGCGGTCGCACTGGAGGGCGAGCTGCGTCTGTAGGCTCGTGGGTGATGCGCCCGGACACCACCCCCCGTGAGCCGGCCGGTCGCAGGACCGGCGAGGGGCGGTGGAGTGCCCCCCGGCTCCCGCCACGCGCCGACGTGCAGGGCCTGCGCGCCCTCGCCGTGGGCGTCGTGCTGCTCGACCACGTGGGGATCGGCGTCGTCTCCGGGGGCTTCGTCGGCGTCGACGTCTTCTTCGTCGTCTCCGGCTTCCTGATCACCAGCCTGCTGCTGCGCGAGCTCGTCGAGGAGGGCAGGGTGCGCATCGGCGCCTTCTACGCGCGCCGGGCCCGCCGGATCCTGCCCGCCGCCACGGTGGTGCTGGTCGCCGTCACCGTCGCCTCGACCCTCCTGCTGCCGCTGGCGCGCGCGGTGCGGGTGGGCGTCGACGTGGTCTGGGCGAGCCTCTTCGCGGGCAACGTGCGCCTCTCACGCGAGGGCACCGACTACTTCACCGCCGACCTCCCGCCCTCCCCGGTCCAGCACTTCTGGTCCCTCGCGGTCGAGGAGCAGTTCTACGTCGTCTGGCCGGCCGCCCTGGCCCTGCTCGCGTTGCTCGCGGTGCGGCGGGCTCGTCGACGTGGCGCCTCGGCACCGGTGCAGCGACCGGTGGCCGATCGTGTGCTCGGGCCGGTGACGGTCCTCGTGGTCCTCGCCTGGGTCGCCTCGTTCGTCTGGTCGGTCGTGCTGACCCGCGCCGAGCCGACCGCGGCGTACTTCTCGACGCCGGCACGAGCCTGGGAGCTGGCCACCGGCGCGTTGCTGGCCCTGGCCGCGGCCAGGGGCCTGCGGCTCCCGGCTCGTGGACGGGGGCTGGTGGCGACGGTCGGCCTCGTGGCCATCGCCACCGCGGTCCTCGCCTACGGCCCGGGGACGCCGTTCCCGGGCTGGCAGGCGGCCTTGCCGGTCCTCGGCGCCGCAGCCGTGCTCGCGGCCGGCGACGACGGGCACGCCCACGGGCCTGCCCGGCTGCTCGTCGTCGGCCCGGCGACGTGGCTCGGCGACGTGTCCTACTCGTTGTACCTGTGGCACTGGCCCGTGATCCTGCTCCTGCCCGCCGTGCTCGCACGCACCCCGCTCGCGCCCGTGCCCGCCGGGGCGCGCGTGCTGCTGGTGGTCGGCCTCTCCCTGGCGCTCGCCACCGCCTCCTACCACCTCGTCGAGGCCCCTTTCCGGCGAGCGGCGAGGCCGTGGTCGACGACGCGGCGCAGCCTGGTGCTGTGGCCGGCAGCGGTGGCCGTGGTGCTGGCCTCCGTCGCCTGGAGCGGGTCCTACCGCGAGGCCCAGCTCGACCGACGGGCCGAGGCGGCCTCCTCCTTCGACGCTGCCGCGGTGCCCGAGGACCTGCGCACCGCACGCACCGGCGAGGCGGTCCATGACGCGATCGCGGCCTCGCTGGACCGAGCGGCTGTCGGAGGTCCGGTCCCGTTCCCGGTGCGCAACGACCTGGCCAACCTCGACGAGGACCGGCCGCGCTACCCCGCTCGCTGCTTCGCCCAGGGCAGTGCGACGGACAGCGACGTGTGCCCCCTGGGTGACGTCGGCGCCGACACGAGGGTCGTGCTGCTCGGCGACTCGCACGCGCAGATGTGGCTCCCCGGCCTCGACGAGGCGGGACAGCGGGACGGCTACGAGGTGGTGCCGCTCGTGAAGTTCGGCTGTCCTCCCTCCGACCTGCGGCTGCGCGAGGTCGATCAGCCCGGGGACCCCGAGTTCACCTCCTGCTACGCCTGGCGCACCTGGGCCCGCGATCAGCTGGACTCGCTCGGTCCCGACACCGTGGTGGTGGTCTCCCGGACCCCGCCCCCCGGCATGGTGCTCGCCCCGGGCGTCACGCAGGAGCAGGCCTGGAGCACCGCGGTCGGCGGCCTCGCCTCCTCCCTGCGCGCGAGCGTGGGGCGGGTCGTCCTCGGAGGTGACGTCAGCTACCTGCGTCGCGACCCGGCGCAGTGCGTGGGCCGGGCCGACGCCACGATGGCCGAGTGCACCGTCGCCGCCGATGCCACGACCGCGACGTTCAACCGACTGACTCGTCGTGCGGCCGATGACGCCGGGGTGGACTTCGCCGACCTCGACTCCCTCGTCTGCGCCCGGGGGAGCTGTCCGATGGTCGTCGCCGACATCGTGACGTACCACGACGCGCAGCACGTCTCCGCCACCTGGGCCCGCGAGGTCGGCGACCGGCTCGCCGAGCTGCTCGGACTGGGGCCGACCGGGTCTGCCCCGAACCCGGTGTCGCCACCCCCGGGTGGGTAGCATGGCCGCGTCGGTGAGGAGTCTCTGCCGGCCCCCGACCTAGGAGTTCTCGCACCGTGCCCGTCATCATCGACAAGCTGCTCCGCATCGGCGAGGGCAAGATCATGCGCCGCCTCGAGACCGTCGCCAAGGCCGTCAACGCCATCGAGGACGACTTCGTCGCGATGAGCGACGAGGAGCTCCGGTCGATGACCGACGAGCTGCGCGGTCGTCACGAGGCGGGGGAGAGCCTCGACGAGCTGATGCCCGAGGCGTTCGCGACCGTGCGCGAGGCCGCTCGCCGGGTGCTCGGGCAGCGTCACTTCGACGTCCAGGTGATGGGCGGGGCCGCCCTCCACCTCGGCAACATCGCCGAGATGAAGACCGGTGAGGGCAAGACGCTGGTCTCGACCCTGCCCGCCTACCTCAACGCGCTCACGGGTCGCGGCGTGCACGTCGTCACGGTCAACGACTACCTCGCCCGGTACCAGTCGGAGATGATGGGGCGGGTCCACCACTTCCTCGGCCTCAGCGTCGGGGTCATCCTGCCGACCATGCGTCCCGCCGAGCGCCGCGAGGCCTACGCGTGCGACATCACCTACGGCACGAACAACGAGCTCGGCTTCGACTACCTGCGCGACAACATGGCCGGCTCGATCGAGGAGTGCGTCCAGCGCGGCCACCACTTCTCGGTCGTCGACGAGGTCGACTCGATCCTCATCGACGAGGCACGCACGCCGCTGATCATCTCCGGGCCGACGCAGGACGAGGTCAAGTGGTACGGCGAGTTCGCCAAGATCGTGCGCCGCCTCGAGCGCGACGTGGACTACGAGGTCGACGAGAAGAAGCGCACCATCTCGGTGCTCGAGCCCGGCATCACCAAGGTCGAGGACCACCTCGGGATCGAGAACCTCTACGAGTCGGCCAACACGCCGCTCATCTCGTTCCTCAACAACGCGATCAAGGCACGCGAGCTGTTCCGCATCGACAAGGAGTACGTCGTCATCGACGGCGAGGTGCTCATCGTCGACGAGCACACCGGACGCATGCTGGCGGGCCGGCGCTACAACGACGGACTGCACCAGGCGATCGAAGCCAAGGAGGGCGTCACGGTCCGTGAGGAGTACCAGACGCTGGCCACGGTCACGCTCCAGAACTACTTCCGGCTCTACGAGAAGCTCTCGGGCATGACCGGGACGGCGATGACCGAGGCTTCCGAGTTCGACAAGATCTACAAGCTCGGCGTGGTGCCGATCCCGACCAACCGACCCATGGTGCGCCAGGACCAGGCCGACCTCGTCTACCGCACAGAGGAGGCCAAGTACGAGGCCGTCGCCGACGACATCGAGGAGCGCCACACCCTCGGACAGCCGGTCCTGGTGGGCACGGTGTCGGTGGAGAAGTCGGAGTACCTCTCGGCGCTGCTGACCAAGCGGGGCATCGCTCACTCGGTGCTCAACGCCAAGGTCCACGCCGACGAGGCGAAGATCGTGGCGCAGGCGGGCCACCAGGGCGCCGTCACGGTCGCGACCAACATGGCCGGGCGCGGCACCGACATCATGCTCGGCGGATCCGTCGACTTCCTCGCCGACGAGGAGCTGCGACGCCGTGGGCTCCAGCCCGCCGGCGAGAGCGCCGACGACTACGAGGCGGCGTGGCCGGCGACGGTGGAGTCGCTGCGCCAGCAGGTCGCCGACGAGCACGACGCGGTCCGTGACCTCGGGGGCCTCTACGTGGTCGGCACCGAGCGGCACGAGTCGCGTCGCATCGACAACCAGCTGCGTGGGCGCTCCGGGCGCCAGGGCGACCCCGGCGAGTCACGCTTCTACCTCTCCCTCGAGGACGAGCTGATGCGGTTGTTCAAGTCCGAGTGGGTCGACCGGGTCCTGACCTTGATGAAGATCCCCGACGACGTGCCGATCGAGAACAAGCGCGTCACCAGCGCGATCGCCAGCGCCCAGGGCCAGGTCGAGTCGCAGAACTTCGAGTCACGCAAGAACGTGCTGAAGTACGACGACGTGATGGACCGGCAGCGTCAGGTCATCTACGGCGAGCGCCGCGAGGTCCTGGAGGGTGCCGACCTGCACGAGCAGGTCGCGACGTTCCTCGACGACGTGGTCACCGGCTACGTCACCGGTTCGCTGCAGGAGTTCGCCGAGGAGTGGGACCTCGACCAGCTGTGGACCGAGCTCTCCCAGATCTGGCCGGTCGGCGTCAGCTGGGCCGACCTCGAGCGCGAGGCCGGCGGTCGGGCCGAGCTCGAGCGGGCCGACCTCGTCGAGGCGCTCCAGGCCGATGCTCACGCGGCGTACGCCGAGCGCGAGGGGGAGGTCGGTCCCGAGGTCATGCGCGAGCTCGAGCGTCGCGTGCTGCTCTCGGTCCTCGACCGCAAGTGGCGCGAGCACCTCTACGAGATGGACTACCTGCGCGAGGGCATCTACCTGCGGGCCTACTCCCAGCGCGACCCGCTCGTGGAGTACCAGCGCGAGGGCTACGACATGTTCGCCGCCATGATGGACGGCATCAAGGAGGAGGCCATCGGGTTCCTGTTCAACCTCGAGGTGAGCATCGAGGACGAGCCCGACGAGGACGACGTCGACGTCGACCGGCTCGACGCGGGACAGGGCGAGGACGTCGAGCCGATGCGGCGCGAGGTGCCCTCGATCCGGGCGAAGGGCCTCGAGCGTCCCGCGGCGCCGACCGGACTGGCCTACTCGGCACCGAGCGAGGACGGCGAGGCCGAGGTGCACGCGGACGCCGTCGAGGACCCCTTCTCCGGGACGGGCCGCAACGAGGCGTGCCCGTGCGGGTCGGGCAGGAAGTTCAAGCGCTGCCACGGCTCGCCCGGTGGGCCCAGCGGTCTGGTCGCTCGCGCGAACGGATAGCCCCACCCTCGTCGCCGGGGCGACCGGACGGCCGGCTAGGAGAAGTCGAGCGCGGTGCAGGTCCACCGCTCGCGGCGCAGCTCGAAGCGAGCCGCGACCGCCCGGGAACGCCCTCCGTGGGTGACGTGGACCGCGACCTCCACGGTGGTCTCGTCGACCATGCACGGACGCACCGAGCGGACCCGTGGCCGCACGGGCTGCACCCGTTCGGTGCCGGGTACGTGGCCACCGGCCCGCGCGACGAGCCAGGCGCGCCGCTGGAGGTCGGCGTAGACCGAGCGGTCGGCCCATCGTGCGAGCTGGCTGGCCGGCCGGTCGCCGCCGACGATCTCGAGCGCGGCCTGCACGAAACGGCGGGACCAGGCCTCGATCACGTCGTGCGGCACGACCCCGTGCCGGGAGGTGTCGCGCACGTCGGACCCGGACGGGACGCCGGGCAGTGCCGGGGGCTCGTGCTCGGGCTGCAGGGCCAGGGCCAGGGTGCCTTGGACGGGGGCGAGCGCGACCGTGCGGCGCAGCGGGACGACGACGTCGGACATCGGTGCTCCTGGGGTTTCGAAGGGGCCCTCGAGGGCCCGGGGCGGGTGGGTGGTGGCGGCGTTCATGACCGGGGCGGGAGGCTCGGTGGCAGCACGAGGCGCTGGCCCGGACGGATCAGGTCGGGGTCGTCGAGGCGGTCACCGTTGGCCCTGAGCAGGGCACGCCAGGTCGCGTCGACCGAGCCCGTCGCCAGCCGCTCGGCGATGCTCCACAGGCAGTCACCGGGCCGGACGAGCACCTCGGCCCGCCCGGGCGGTCGGGGCTCCGTCACCGGCAGGCTCGACGGCCGGGCCCGGACCCGCCCGGCATCATCGGCGCGATCGGCATCCTCGGCGCGATCGGGCAGCGGCAGGCCGATCAGGCTGCTGGTCAGACGGGCGGTCGGTCCGCCGGGGCCACGCAGGCCCGCGAGGCCCGTGTCCTGCGCGGTCGTCGTCGACGTCTGGGACCCGGGGGCGACCTGAGCGGGTCGGGCCACCGCCCCGCTCGGAACACCGGCGCCACCGGCGACCAGGGCGGTGCCGCAGGCGACCAGCACCACCCGGCGCAGGGGCCGGGGGAGGGCGAGCCCGGGGCGCGGTGCGGCACCGGTCGCCGTGGCGGGACGCAGGGCCAGCGACACCGTGCCGATCCAGCACCAGAGGGTCGCAAGCGTCGCGGCTGCGGCGCACAGTGCCACCAGTGCCTCGTCGAAGCGCAGGGTGTCCGACCGGCCCGGGCGCCACGCCGCGGAGCTCTCACGCAGCACCGGTGCGCACAGCAGGAGGACGCCGAAGGCCACCGCGCTCAGGGCGAGCACGACCAGCAGCGGGCGCAGCCGGGATCGCGCCATGATGACCACCGATCTATTCGTTTGCCTACGTTTGCCTCAGTAGACGACTGTTGAGCCCGGCTAGTCAAGCAGCCGTCCACAGGGTCGGGGCGACCCATCGGGTTCGGGGGCCGGTCGCCTGGCAGGCTGACCCCGGACCTCGGACCTCGGACCTCGGCGCTCGACCGGACGACGACCGGGACGGGACGGGTCGGACTCGGAGGTGCCGTGCGGTGGGAGGACCAGCTCGTCGACCTCTTCGAGGACCTCGAGCAGCAGGCGCAGGACCTCCACGCCGTCGAGCGCGCGCCGGAGCTCGCCGACCGCAGTCGTGCGGAGTACCGCGGCGTCACCCTGTCCAGCCGGTTGATGGCGTCCGTGGGGTGCGAGCTCGTCCTCGAGGTGTCGGGGGTGGGCCCGGTGGCGGGGGTGCTGCAACGCGTCGCGCAGGGGTGGTGCCTGGTGCGCGGCTCGGGTCAGGAGTGGGTGCTGGCGCTGGCGGCCGTCGAGCTGCTGGGCGGGCTCTCGCCCCGCTCCGTGCCGGAGGTGGCCTGGCCGAGGGTCGCGTCACTCGGACTGGGTGCCGCGCTGCGTCGGCTCGGCGAGCAGCACCTGCCGTGCGTGCTCCACCTGCGCAGCGGCGTCCGCCACGAGGGCAGGTTGGCGCGGGTCGGAGCCGACTTCGTCGAGCTCGACCTCGACGTGGGCCGGACGGTGCTGGTGGGCTTCGCGGCGCTGGCCGCTGCGCAGAGCCGGGACGAGGCGGGTCCGCCCTGAGCCGCCCGGTCCGGCGCGGGACGTCAGGTCAGGCTCAGGTGGCCTCGACGTCGAAGGGCGGGATCTCGCCCTCGGCGAGCGTGCGCTGAGAGGAGCGGGACCGTCGGTCCTCCTCGTCGGCCTCCTCCATCGCCTCGATGATGTGGCGACGCACCACCGTGCGGGGGTCGAGGTCGCGCAGCTCGAGGTCGGCGTACTCCGGGCCGAGCTCCGAGCGCAGCTCGTCGCGCGCGTTGTTGGCGAGGTTGCGCACCTTCGCGGCCATCTGGCCCGCCTGGCGCGCCAGCTCGGGCAGCTTGTCGGGGCCGAAGACGACGATCGCCACGAAGGCGATGACGATCAGCTCGGCGAACCCTGGCACGTCGCGACCCTACTGCTCGGTGCCTGGTCAGGGACGCGAAGCGGGAGAAAGGCCCAGCTGACGCCCGGCGAGCCCGCGACCCCGCCCGGCGAGGGTGTCGGCCACCCCGCGCAGGGCCACGGCGGCCGGCGAGGTCGGGTCGGCCTCGACCACCGGCTTGCCGACGTCACCACCCTCGCGCAAGGAGATGTCGAGGGGCACCCGACCCACGACGGCGACGTCGTAGCCGAAGCGCTGCGAGAGCGTCGCCGCGACCCGGTCGCCCCCGCCGCTCCCGAAGATCTCGAGCCGGTGGTCCTCGCCCTTCTCGACGCAGTGCGGGCAGGCCAGGTAGGACATGTTCTCCACGACGCCGATGACGCGCTGGTGCATCATCGAGGCCATCGTGCCGGCGCGCTCGGCGACCTCCGCCGCAGCCTCCTGCGGCGTCGTGACGACGAGCACCTCGGCCCCGGGAAGGTGCTGACCGAGCGAGATCGCGACGTCCCCGGTGCCGGGCGGCAGGTCGAGCAGCAGCACGTCGAGGTCGCCCCAGTAGACGTCGGCGAGCATCTGCACGAGGGCACGGTCGAGCATCGGACCGCGCCAGGCCACGACCTGGTCGCGGCGCGGCTTGAGCATGCCGATCGAGATCACCGAGACGCCGCTGGGCGTCGGCACCGGCATGATGAGGTCCTCGACCTGCGTGGGGCGTGCGTCGGCGATCCCCAGCATGGCGGGCACGGAGTGCCCGTAGACGTCGGCGTCGAGCAGGCCCACCGAGAGGCCCTTGGCGGCGAGCGCGAGAGCGAGGTTGACGGTCACCGACGACTTGCCGACGCCACCCTTGCCGCTGGCCACCGCGTAGACCTTGGTCAGGGAGCCGGCCTGGGCGAAGGGGATCTCCCGGGGGGCCTGGCCACCGCGCAGGTCGGACTGGAGTCCCTCGCGCTGCTCGGGCGTCATCACGCCCAGCTCGAGGTCGACCCCGCTCACGCCGGCGACACGGGTGACCGCAGCCGTGACGTCGCGCGTGATCGTGTCCTTGAGCGGGCAGCCGGCGACGGTCAGCAGCACCCGGACCCGCACCAGGCCCGCGTCGTCGATCTCGACCGTGTCGACCATCTTCAGCTCGGTGATCGGACGCTTGATCTCGGGGTCGTCGACGGTCGCGAGGGCGGCGTGCACCTGCTCGAGGAGGGAGTCGGAGGCAGAGGAGCTCATGAGGTCCGAGTCTAGGTGGACCTGCTCAACGCTCCTCGGGCGGACCGGGGTGGGCCGGGCCCCCCGTGTCGTCCGCGCGCTCGTCGAGGTCCGAGAGCAGGGCACGCAGCTCGGAGCGCACGAAGTCGCGGGTGGCGACCTCGCCGACCGACATCCGCAGCGAGGCGACCTCGCGGGTGAGGAACTCCATGTCCGCGTGCGCCCTGGCGTTGGCCTGGCGGTCCTGCTCGGCGATCACCTTGTCGCGGTTCTCCTGGCGGTTCTGCGCGAGCAGGATCAACGGGGCCGCGTAGGAGGCCTGCAGGCTCAGGATCAGCGTCAGGAAGATGAAGGGGTAGTCGTCGAAGCGCGACGACGCCGGGACGACGGCGTTCCAGCCGACCCACACCACGACGAACAGCGTCATGTAGAGCAGGAACGCCGCGGTGCCCATGAAGCGGGCGAAGGACTCGGCGAAGACGCCGAACGTGTCGGGGTCGTAGGCCGGGCGACGCACCAGTGCGCGACGCGCGACCATCGGCGTGTCCAGACGCGCCCCACGCCGCCGCTGCTCAGCCACGACGCCCGCCAGGCGTGGGCGCCGGCACCGGGGTCGCGGCCGCGGCGGCGACCCGTCCGGGTCGGCGACCCGACCGCGTGCCGCGGTCGCGCCAGTTGTCGGGCAGCAGGTGGTCGAGGAGGTCGTCGACGGTCACGACGCCGAGCAGGTGCCCGTCCTCGTCGGTGACCGGCGCCGCGACGAGGTTGTAGAAGGCCAGGTGCGCCGAGACCTCGTCGATCGGCGCCTCGGGGCGCACGCTCTCCAGCGTGTCGTCCATGGCCCCGGCCACGAGCGAGGACGGCGGTTCGCGCAGGAGTCGCTGGATGTGCGCCACACCGAGGAAGCGCCCGGTGGGTGTCTCCAGCGGCTGGCGGCACACGTAGACGGCCGAGGCCAGGCTCGGGGTGAGGTCGGGGTTGCGCACCAGCGCCAGGGCGTCGGCCACGGTCGCGTCGGGGCCGAGGATCACCGCCTCCGGCGTCATCATCGCCCCGGCGGTGTCGTCGACGTAGGACATCAGTCGGCGCAGGTCCTCGGCCTCGTCCGGTTCCATGAGGTCGAGCAGCAGCTCGGCGGTCTCCGGGGGGAGCTCGTTGATCAGGTCGGCTGCGTCATCGGGGGACATCTCCTCGAGGACGTCGGCGGCACGCTCGGTGTCGAGGCGCTCGAGGATCTCGATCTGGTCCTCCTCGGGCAGCTCCTCGAGCACGTCGGCGAGCCGCTCGTCGTCGAGGCCGGCCACGACGGCGGCCCGGCGCTCACGCGGGAGCTCGTGGATCATGGCCGCGGCGTCGGCGGGGCGCATCTCGTTGATGGCGTGCAGCAGCTGGGTGGCTCCCTGGGCCTCCTCGCGTCGGGTCAGCCCCGTGACGTCGCGCCACTCGACGACGTGGCTCTGACCGCGGCGGCGCAGTCCCTTCCCGGGCTCCTGGACGGCGACCCGCGAGAGCACCCAGTCGCGGTTGCGGGCCTGCTCCATGGCCACGTCGTAGACGGTCCCGACGACGCCGCTGGAGCTGCCGGACGTGATGGTCACCGAGTGGTCGAGCATCTGGCCGATCACCAGCGTCTCGGTGGAGCGCTGCTCGAAGCGACGCATGTTCAGCAGGCCGGTCGTGTAGACCTGGCCCGCGTCGATGTTCGTCACCCGCGTCATCGGCACGAAGATCCGGCGACGTCCGAAGACCTCGGCGACCAGGCCCAGGACCCGTGGCTGGCTGACCTCCGAGCGCAGCGCCACCACGAGGTCGCGCACCTTGCCCGACCTGGTCGCCCTGGGGGTCGAAGACGGGGAGACCGACGAGACGGGCGGCGTAGACGCGGCTGGGTGTGCTGCTCATGTCCCTCCTCGGCTCGCTCCGACGAGGAAGGATAGCGCCCCGCAGGTCCCCGACCCGCTGCCTGTCGCTCACTACACTCGACAGATGCAGCCTGCCCATCTCCCAGCGCGTACCGCCGCGGCGGCCGTCCTCGGTGTCGTGATCGGCACGCTCGGCCTCAACAGCTGCGGCGGTGGCGGCGAGCCCGAGACCGCGCCGACCTCCTCGGCCAGCCCGAGCGAGCCGGCGGTGTCGGAGTCGACGTCCGACGCGCCCTCTCCCTCTGCCTCCGCCTCGGATCCCGTCGACGTCGCCCCGGAGCCGGCCCAGCCGGACGCGATCGCGTGCGACTCCCTGTGGAGCGCGGGCACCTCGATCCCGCGCTTCTACCCGGGCTGCAACGACGGCGACGTGTTCGTGCCACGCGACAGCCTCGGCTGCTCCTCGGGCCAGCGACTCGTGCGCTTCGGCGACCGCTTCTACGGCGTGCTCGGCGGCACCGTCACCAAGGCGGAGTCGTCGCTGGACTCCGACAAGGGCTACCGTGGCTCCGTCGCCAGGTGTCGGGCGTGAGCCTGCTCGGCCATGCCCGTGACCCGGTCACAAGCCCGTGATCCGACACCATCTCTGGAGCTCTCCCGTGCTACCTGGCCCCATGCCGTCCCTCCGCCGCGCACCCCTGCGTCGCGTGGCCCTTCGCCGTACGGCCGTCGTCGTCGTCCTCGCCACGATGCTGGCCGGCCTGGGAGCGCCCTCGTTCGCGGGCAAGTTCACGCCCCGACCGGGGCCGACCTACAACAGCGCCGTGGGCAGCAACGCCACCAAGCAGGCGATCGTCACCAAGCTCAACCGCACCATCCGCTCGACCCCCCGTGGCGAGAACATCGAGATCATGAGCTGGAACATGATGTCCCCGCCCGCGGTCGACGCGATGCTCAAGGCCCAGCGCCGCGGAGTGCGGGTCCGGCTGATCATGGCCAAGGGCAACGCCGCTCCGCAGGTCTACAACCCCAGCTTCACGCGGCTGCGCCGTGAGCTGCGCCAGCACAACCGGGGTCGTCAGCAGTCGCGACGCAGCTGGGCGCGGGTGTGCAGCCAGTCGTGCCGCGGTCGGGGCGGGGCGGCCCACGCGAAGTTCTACCTGTTCTCCAAGTCCGGCAGGGCCGAGGACGTCGTCATCCAGGGCTCGGCCAACCTCACGACCGCCGCGGCGAACAACCAGTGGAACGACATCATGACCCAGCGGGACAGCAAGGCTCCCTACCGCTTCATGCGCACGGTCTTCTACGAGATGGCCAAGGACAAGCCCACCCGCCCGACCTACGTGACCGAGGCCGAGAACGGCATCAAGCTGGGCTTCTTCCCGAGCGTCGGCCCGAACGCGACGGACCCCGTCATGCAGCTGCTCCAGAAGGTGCACTGCCGCCGGGCCACCAACACCAGCGGCCGCACGCGGATCCGTGTCGCTCCCGACGCGCTGCGACAGGACCGCGGGAACCGCCTGGCCCGCAAGCTCCGTTCACTGTGGATCGACGGGTGCGACGTCAAGATCGGCTACACCGTCATCGGCATCGACACCGGGCGGATGCTCCGCGCCCCGAGCCGGCGCGGTCCGGTGCCGTTGGCGCACATGGTGCAGGACGTCAACAACGACGGTGAGTTCGACAACTACTTCCACATGAAGTCGATGACCATCGTCGGCAACTTCGGCAAGAACCGCGGTGCCTACGTCACGCTCAACGGCTCGGCGAACTGGTCCGACTCGGCTGCGACCTCGGACGAGAACTTCGGGATCTACTACCGCAAGGGCATCACGAAGCGCTACGAGGACCACCTGAGCTACTGGTACAACTTCTTCGCCTCACGCAACCGCTCGGCCTACCGCGGTGAGACGGCGCGCGCCGCTCGTGCCGACGGCCGTCTGACCGACGACGGACTGCTGTTCGGGGTGGGTCCGATCGACGGCGTCGACCCGTACGCCAACCTCGAGCTCGACTGATCAGCCGGTGGCCAGAAGCGGCCGGGCAGCCAGACGCGTCCGGGTGCGCTCGGTCGACGACCGGGGCGTGAGCCTCGGCGCCGTCGGTGAGGGTGCGCTCGACGTGCTCTTCGACGACCGTCGCGTCTGGTCGTTCTGGGCGCCGCGCGACACCGAGCCGGACGGGCCCCTGGGGCGGATCGCATCGTGGCCGGGGCCGTTGCGCCGCTACCTCGACGGCACCACCGTCGTGACCCTGCGCGACCCGGGCACCGAGGAGGTCCACTTCCAGGACTGCGTGGAGTTCGGCACGGGCGTGGGAGCGATCAGGGTCGTCAACAAGGAGGGCATCGATCTCGGCATCGACAAGTCGGGTCGTCTCGTCCCGACGTTCGAGACCCGCGACCGCGGCGACATCGACGCCCTCGTCCGAGCCACGGTGGCGGTCCTGGACTCGCTGCGCGGCCGCCGGCGTCGAGCCCTTCGTGGCCTACGGGACGCTGCTGGGGGCGGTGCGGGAGCAGGCCGTGCTCGGACACGACTCGGACGCCGACGTCGCCTACGTCAGCGAGCACAGCGAGCCCGTCGACGTCGTGCGCGAGTCCTTCCGCCTGCAGCGCGAGGTCCACGAGCTCGGGCTCGAGACCGTGCGCTACTCGGGGGCAGCCTTCAAGGTGCTCGTGCCCGAGGCCGACGGCATCAAGCGCGGCCTCGACGTCTTCGCCGGGTTCTTCGACGACGGACGGCTCTGGCTCATGGGCGAGGTCGGGGTGCCCTTCGAGCGCGACTGGATCCACCCGTTGGGAACCGCCACGCTCGAGGGGGTCGAGGTGCCGGTGCCGGCGCGGCCCGAGAAGCTGCTCGAGGCGATGTACGGACCCGGGTGGCTGGTCCCGGACCCGAGCTTCCAGTTCACCACCTCCCGCGCGGTGCACGACGCCCTCAACGAGTGGTTCCGCGGCCTCCGACCGGGCTTCAAGTACTGGCAGCGCCGCTACGCGCTGCGCAAGCGGCACAAGCCGCGCCGCGGTCCTGGCCGCCTCGCGCGGCAGTCGCGACGCGAGGCCCGACGGATCGGGGCCACGACGGTCCTCGACGTCGGCGCGGGCAAGGGCGCGGACTCGCTCTGGCTGGCCCGCAACGGCGTCTGCGTCATCGCCTACGACTACGTCACGATGGGCCTGGACTTCCTCGACGAGGAGATCGACGCCGAGCACCTCCCGCTGGAGGTGCGCGAGCTCAACCTGACCGAGCTGCGCAGCGTCCTCGGTGAGGGGGCACGGCTGGCCCACGAGCCCGGACCCCGCGTCGTCCTGGCGCAGCACCTGCTGGACGCCGTCGGACCCCGTGGCTGCGAGAACTTCGCCCGGTTCTGCTCCCTGGTCCTGCGCGACGGCGGCACGTTGCTGGCGCAGTTCTTCATCGACGAGGCGGCGACCGAGCTGGAGTGGACCGTCGGGCAGCTCGACGTCGAGGGTGTCGAGACCCTGCTGCGTGACGCCGGCGCCCGCACGGTGCAGACCACCCCCGTGCCACGCGACGAGGAGAAGCTCGAGACGGTCTGGGTCATGGCACAGTGGGGCGCGTGAACGTTCCCTCCGTCGACATCCGGGCTCGGCTGCGCAGCCGGCGTGAGCTCGAGGAGCGGGTGGCCGCCCTCGAGGCGCAGGCCGTCGAGCTGCGACGCCACCACCTCCGCCTCGCCGAGCTCACCGACATCGTCCAGGAGCTCGTGGTCCCGCTGGCCTCCCGGGACGACGAGCAGATCGCGCGGGCCATCGAGAAGTTCCAGGAGAGCATCTGAGCCCGGTGAGCCCGGCCAGCCCGGTGAGCCCCCGGGTCGTCGTCCACGTCGGACTGCCCAAGACCGCGACGTCCTACCTGCAGACGATCATCTGGAGCAACCGCGAGGCCCTGCGCGCGGCCGGGGTCCTGGTCCCCGGGCACGAGCGACGCGACCACCTCTGGTCCTCGCGGGTCGTGCGGGACGATCCCAAGCTCGCCCGCAAGCCCGAGCGTCACCGCACGGCCTGGCAGCGCGTACGTCGTGAGCTGGCGGGTCTGCGCGAGACCGGGGGGACCGGCCTGGTCAGCCACGAGTTCTTCGCCGCCGCCTCCGGCGCCCAGGCCCGCCGGATGGTCGAGGAGCTGCGGGAGGACCTCGGCGACGACGCGCACGTCGAGGTGGTCGTCACGGCCCGGGAGCCGCTGGGGCTCTTCACGGCCAGCTGGCAGGAGAGCCTGAAGAACGGCGCCGTCACCCCGATGGCCGACTACGGGGCGGGGGAGTCGAGCGACCCGCTGGTGATCTGGGACTGGCGCACCCTGGACCTGCGCCTGGTCCTCGAGCGCTGGGCCGAGGCCGTGCCCCCGGAGCGCACCCACGTGATCGTGCTGGACCCTGCCGCGGACCGTGAGGACGTCTGGCGGCGCTTCGCCGGGGTCCTCGCGATCGACCCGGCGTGCTGCGACCTGACCCAGTCGTTCCCCAACTCCTCCATGGGTCTGGCGCAGGCCGAGACCCTGCGGCGGATCAACGGGCGGTTGGAGGGCTTCACCGCCGCGTTCGACAAGGGCGTCTACCTGCGCACCTTCCTCGCCGACGAGCGCCTCGTGGCGCAGCCCGGGGAGAAGTTCTGGCCCGAGCCCGCGCAGGTGCAACGCTGCCGCGAACGGGCACGACGCCAGGTGGAGCACCTGCGGGGCAGCGCCTACGTCGTCTCCGGCCGGCTGGAGGACCTCGAGGTGCCTGACGAGCTCGAGGCGCGGCGGGTGCCGGCGTCGGTCACCGACGCCGAGGTCGCCGAGGTCGCCGTCCGACTGAGCGCGACGATGCTCGGCGACGTCCGGGAGCTGCGGACCGAGCTGGCCCGCGCCCGTCGCCAGCCGGACGAGGAGCCGACCGGCCGGGACGGCGTCCTCGGCCGGCTGGCCCGGCGCGTGCGGGGCTAGGCGGTCCTCAGCCGCCGGGTCCGAGCCGTCGACGAAGCCGGCCCAGCGCCCCGGGCAGCTCCCCTGCCAGCGACGCCCCGCCCGCCCCGTCGTCGTCCTCGCCCGTGGGAGCGCGCCGCCCGCCGTGGTTGACGTGGAAGTGCCGCTTCGGCTCCGCGCGTACGTCGTCGAGCCGTGCCGCGAAGAGCGCGGCGGACGCCGCGCTGAACGAGCGTGCACGGCTGGTGCCCTGCAACGGGTCCACGTGGCGCAGCAGTCCGAGGGCCTCGAGCGTCTCGACGTCGTCCTGCGTGGTCGCGACGTAGAGGCGCTCGAGCATCGCGGTGCGCACCTGTTCGTCGAGGTCCTTGCCGACCAGGGTGCGCAGCGCCCGGGCCAGGGGAGCGCGGTCGGGGCGCAGGGCGACCGGCCCCGCGGCCACCATCGCGCTCCACTTGCGGACGAAGTCGGCGCCCGAGACGGCGTCGTAGTGCAGCACGTGGAGACGGGCGTCGCGGTGTCGGCGCTCCAGCGGCACCCGGTGGCCCTCGGCGTCGACGGGGTCGTGCAGCGCCAGGCGCAGCCCGCTGCCCGGGCGCACGCCGGACTTGCCGAGCAGGTGACCGTGGAAGTAGGCCTGGTTGGTCGGCTCGTCGATCACCCCGAGGACCGTGAGGAGCTGCAGGTCGTCGTCGTCGAGCAACGGCTTGAAGGCCGTCGGCCGGCCCGCGGCCTCGAGTCGGCTCACGGCCTCCCAGGGGCTCAGCCAGACCGAGTCGGTCCCGGCCGGGACGGCGGCGAGCGCCTCGCGGTCGAGCACCGCCGTCTCGTCGCCGTCGAGATGGAAGAGCCACTCGGCCTCCGGCACCCCGTCGAGCACGTGGAGCACGAGGTTGGCGTTGATGCGCTGGCGCACGTTGAGCTGTCGAGGTCGGTCGCCGACCCACCAGGCGGCGTCGGTCGGCACGCACGTGACGTGGGGCTGGTCGCGCAGCACGGCCTCGACCTCGGCCTGCCCGGGTGCGTCGGGGTCGTCGAGGAACACCACCATGTGGTCGACCCCGGACGCCGTGTTGCTCCGCACGAAGTCGACGACGTTGGCCGCGTTGTCCAGGACCGTGCTGACCGTCACGAGCATGGCCGCAGCGTAGTGGAGCGGTGTCGCGAGGTTCCCTCTCCGACATCGCGCGGCTAGCCTCGTCGCGCGTGAGCGCCCCCACCCACCGAGCCGGCCCGGCCCCCGACTTCCCGGCCGCCGACGCCGGTGGGTCGCGTCCGGGTCTGCGGCACCGCGCCGACGTGCAGGGACTGCGCGCGGTGGCGGTGACCCTGGTGCTGCTCGACCACCTGGGCGGGCTCGGTGTGCCCGGAGGCTATCTCGGGGTGGACCTGTTCCTGGTGCTCTCGGGCTACCTGATCACCGCGCTCCTCCTCGCCGAGGTCGAGCGCACCGGTCGGGTCTCGCTGCGGTCGTTCTGGGCGCGACGCGCCCGGCGGATCCTGCCGGCTGCGAGCCTGGTGACGGTCGCGACGGTCGTCGCCGCGGTCCAGGTCCTGCCGCTGCTCGAGGCCCGCGACGTCACGGTCGACGCACTGTGGGCCACGGGGTTCGCCGCCAACATCCGGTTCGCCCTGGTCGGCACCGACTACTTCGCCGCGGGTGAGCCGGCCTCCCCGCTGCAGCACTACTGGTCGCTCTCGGTCGAGGAGCAGTTCTACCTGCTCTGGCCGTTGCTGCTCCTCGTGGCCGCGCTGGCCGCCCGGCGGCGTTCGCGCCCGGTGGGCCGCACCGTCGCCTCGATGGTGCTGCTCACCGTCGCGCTCTCCTTCGCCTGGTCGGTGCACGCGGCCGCGACCTCACCGGTCACCGCGTACTTCTCGACCTTCGCCCGGGCCTGGGAGCTCGGGGTCGGGGCGGGCTGCGCGGTCCTGCTCGCGGCTCGACCGCAGGGGCTGGCGCGTCGGGTGGCCGAGCCGCTCGCCCTCCTCGGGGTCGCGGGCATCGCCGTCCCGGCGGTGCTCCTGGACGCAGGTACCCCCTTTCCGGGGTGGGCGGCGCTGACGCCGGTCCTCGCCACGGCGGCGCTCGTGGTCGCGGGCGCCCCCCGGGAGGGAGCGCGACGCACGGTGGTCGCCCGGGTCCTGGGCTGGAGGCCGTTCACCGTGGTGGGTGACTGGTCCTACTCGATCTACCTCGTGCACTGGCCCGTGCTCGTCCTGGTCCGGGCCGGCCTGGACGGCGGACGGGGCCTGACCCTGGTCGACAAGGCCCTGGTGACCGTGGGGGTGGTGGGACTGGGCGCCCTGAGCTCGCGGTTCGTCGAGACCCCCTTCCGGCGCGGCCCGACCTGGCGTCGGAGCGGTCCTGCCCTGGCGATCTACCCGGTGTGCCTGGCGCTGGTGGTGGCCGGTGCGGTCGGGGCGCGCGCGGTGGTCGCCGAGCGTCTCGACGGCGGCGGCGGCGCCCCGGTGACGGTCGGGGACTACGCCGACCGGGGCCTCGGCGGCGACCGCTACGTCGAGCTGGTCGAGGCCTCGGTGATCGCGGCGCACGAGGGACGGGCCGTCCCGGGCGTCCTCGACCCCCCGTTGTCCGAGGTGCCGGACGCCATCGCGCCGCTCGGGGCGTGCGACTACCGCACCGGCACCCGCGACCTGTGCCCGCTCGGCGACGAGACGGCGGACCGGACCGTGGTGCTGGTCGGCGACTCCCACGCGCGAGCGCTGTCGCCGGCGGTGGCCGCGATCGGCGAGGACCTCGGCTACCGCGTCGTCGTGCTCGTCTACAGCGGGTGCATGACGACGGCGGCCGTGCAGGTCGAGCCCCGGGTCCGTACGCCGTGGCAGGCGTGCGAGGACTTCAAGCGGTGGAGCCTGGAGGCGATCGACGACATCTCACCGGACCTGGTCGTGGTCTCCACCCACGCCGGTCAGCTCGTGGACCCGGCGACGGGCGACATCGTGGGCCCCGGCCGGGACACGGCGCGCGAGGACTACCTGGCCGTGCTCGAGGCCGGCTACCGCGACGCGTTCACCGCCCTGGCCGAGCGTGCCGACCGCGTCGCGGTCGTCGGGGGGACCCCACGGCTCTCGGAGGCGACCGGGACGTGCCTGACGCGGGGGTCGCCGGACCTCGGCGACTGCCTGCTCTCCGCCGGTCGCGCGGCGCGTTCCTACGACCGTGCCTCCTACGCCGCGGCGCGGGAGAGCGGGGCGGGAGTCGTCGACGTACGTCGTTGGTTCTGCGTCGACGACGAGTGCCCGGCGGTGGTCGGCTCCTTCGTGACGATGCGTGACCGCGAGCACGTCACCCCGGACTACGCCCGCTGGCTCGCACCGGCGCTGGGTCGTGCCCTGCGTCTCGCAGCGTCCTCCGACCGCGGCGGCGGGCCCTGATCGGGGCCGTCCGAATTACAACGTTGGTCTTCGGCCGAAGTGGTTGTCCGGTGCTGGTGTGACTGATGGGATGCATGGGACCGGGGTCCTCGAGGCCCTGACGCCCCCAAGGAGATGCCGTGATCCCCCCCGTCAAGCCGTGCGCCCACCCGCGCGGCCGCCGCCGTTCGACCCCCGTCCGTCACGCCGGACTGCTCGTGCGCACGGGCGTCGCCCTCGCGCTGAGCGTCCCCGCCGCCGTCGTGGCGACCTCCGGACCCGCCTCGGCGGGAAGCGCCGTCCCGGTCGCGGCCTCGGCCGCGCGGGCCGGCGGAACGGACCTGACGGTCGTGCAGGCGAACCTGCGCTCGCCCCAGCCCTGGGAGGGCTTCCAGGCCGACGCCCGCACGGTGTACCGACAGTCGCCGGACATCGTGACCTTCAACGAGGTCGCCTTCCGCTACGACGAGTACCTGGCCCCCGAGGGCTACTCCCTGTGGCGGACCCCCGGCCAGTACACCGGCCCCACGCCGGTCGCGTGGCGCACCGATGCCTGGAGCGCCGTCGACGAGGGGACCCAGCGGATCTCGAACTACCACAAGCGCCCGCCGGGCCGCAGCACCAAGCTCGGCCTCCGCTACGCCAACTGGGTCACGCTGCACTCCACGACCGGCGACCGGACGCTCTCGGTGATCGCCGCCCACGTACCGCCCCCCGCCCGGGGCATGCCGGACCTGCGCCGGGCGACGGTGCAGCGCGTCGCGGCGCTCGCCGAGGACCTCGCGTCCCGAGGTCCGGTGATCGTCGGGGGCGACTTCAACCTGCACTACAACTCGCCCGACTACCCGCGCGACGTCCTGGACGGGGCCGGTCTGAAGCCGACCTACGACCTGCTCGGTAGCTCGTTCCCGACCGGCGACCACTTCGGCCTGACCATCGACTACCTCTTCCTGAGCGGTGACCAGCTCCGCGCGGTCGACCAGCGTCCGGTCGAGCTGCACTCCGACCACGACGCGGTCGTGGCCGGCTTCGCCTGGACCAGCGACGACGCCTCCACCACCCGGACGGTGAGCAACGATCCCGCCGGGCCCAAGAGCGCACGTCGTGCGGTCGTCGACGAGGTGCTCGCCGCCGTCGACGGCGCCGCGGCCGGCGAGACCGTGCGGGTGTCCACCCAGGGGGTGGCGCTGCAGGCCGTCCAGGCCTCGCTCGTCGCCGCGCAACGTCGGGGTGTCCGCCTCCAGCTGGCCACCCGCTCGCTGGAGCTGACCAAGCACGAGCAGCGCCTCGCGGACCTCACCGCCGAGACCCCCGGCTGGGTGCGCCAGTGCCTCGACGAGTGTGCCGACGACTGGACGGCCCGGCACCCCGGGACGGTCGTCCTGGTCACCGACACCGAGAACGTCGGCCGGGTGGCGGTCTCCTCGAACCGGCGCCTTCGCCGCTCGATGGTCCTACGGCAGGCGCACGCCGTCGTCGAGACCGGTTCGGTCAGCCTCGAGGACCTGCGCCTCGACTTCGGTGACCTACGCCGTTCGACCGACGGTTGAACCGCTGGGCGCCGGACCCCGCGACTGTGGGATCACCCACGTCAGCCGGGCCCGCGGGGGTCTCGGACGGTCGGTGACGCTCCGGTAGCATCCAGTCGTCCGTCCACCCACGAAGGAGCAGCCGATGGGGCGCCTGTGCCAGACCGAGGGACTCTCCGAGGAGCAGCACGAGATCCTCAAGGCGGTCCGTCACTTCGTCGACGAGAAGATCATCCCGGTCGCCACGGAGCTCGAGCACGCCGACGAGTACCCCACCGAGATCGTCGAGGGCCTCAAGGAGCTCGGGGTCTTCGGCCTGATGATCCCCGAGGAGTACGACGGCCTCGGTGAGTCGCTCCTGACCTACGCGTTGTGCGTCGAGGAGATCGCGCGCGGCTGGATGAGCGTCTCGGGGGTCATCAACACCCACTTCATCGTCGCCTACCTGCTCATGCACCACGGCACCGAGGAGCAGAAGCAGAAGTACCTGCCCCGGATGGCCACCGGCGAGGTGCGCGGTGCGTTCTCGATGTCCGAGCCCGGGCTCGGGTCGGACGTCGCCGCGATCTCCACGAAGGCGCTGCGCACCGACGAGGGCTACGAGATCACCGGTCAGAAGATGTGGCTGACCAACGGCGGCTCATCGACCCTGATCGCCACGCTGGTCAAGACCGACGAGGGCGCCGAGTCGGTCTACAAGAACCTGACGACGTTCCTGGTCGAGAAGGAGCCTGGCTTCGGCGAGACCGCCCAGGGCCTCACGATCCCGGGCAAGATCGACAAGATGGGCTACAAGGGCGTCGACACGACCGAGGCCATCTTCGAGGGCCACCGGATCTCCGCGGACCAGATCCTGGGCGGTGAGCCGGGCCGCGGTTTCTACCAGATGATGGACGGGGTCGAGGTGGGCCGCGTCAACGTCGCGGCCCGCGCGTGCGGCATCGCGCTGCGTGCCTTCGAGCTCGGCGTCGAGTACGCCCAGCAGCGCGAGACCTTCGGCAAGCCGATCGCCTCGCACCAGGCGATCCTGTTCCGCATCGCCGAGATGGCCACCAAGGTCGAGGCCGCCCACGCGGTGATGGTCAAGGCGGCTCGGATCAAGGACAAGGGCGAGCGCAACGACGTCGAGTCGGGCATGGCCAAGCTGCTGGCCAGCGAGTACTGCAACGAGGTCGTCCAGGACTCCTTCCGCATCCACGGGGGCTACGGCTACTCCAAGGAGTACGAGATCGAGCGGCTCTACCGCGAGGCGGCGTTCATGCTGATCGGCGAGGGCACCTCGGACATCCAGAAGATGATCATCGGCCGCGCGATGCTCGCCGACTACAGCCTGCGGACCTGAGGTCGTCGCCGCGGTGAGCCGTCGGGTGGTCCTGCACGTCGGGGCGATGAAGTCGGGGACGAGCTATCTGCAGTCGCAGCTGTTCGCCAACAAGAGCCTCCTGCTCGACCGGGGTGTCCTGGTCCCGGGTCCGACGTGGGCGGCGCAGGTCAACGCCGTGCGTCACCTGATGCGCTCCGAGGGCCCGCGCTGGGAGCGGTTGGTCGCCGAGATCGCCGCGCACGAGGGCACCAGCGTGATCTCGATGGAGTTCCTCGGCCCGATGCGGCCCGCCTCCGTGCGTCGGTGCGTGGCGAGCCTGACCGCCGGTGGCGACACCGAGGTCAGCGTCGTCGTGAGCGCCCGCGACCTCAACCGCAGCATCCCGGCGATGTGGCAGGAGACCGTGCAGAACGGTCGTACCTGGACCTGGGAGGAGTACCTCGCGGCCCTCACGGCCTGGCGGCCGGGCCACCGCAGGGGCCAGGAGAAGACCTGGGCCGGGCGGACCTTCTGGCGCCAGCAGAACATCGTGCGGATCGCGCGGAACTGGACGCGCGTGGTCGGCCCCGAGAACGTCACCCTGCTGACCGTCCCGCAGCCGGGGGCGCCGCGGGACCTGCTCTGGACCCGCTTCGCCTCGATCCTCGGGTTCGACCCGGACGGCTCCGCCCCGGCGACGGCGGCCAACGAGTCCATCGGTGCCGCGTCGGCACTCGCGCTGCGCCGCCTCAACGAGCACCTGGAGGCCCTCGACGTCACGTTCCGCGAAGGCACCGGCCTGCGCAAGGCCTTCCTGGCCAAGACGATCCTGGCCGCGCGCAAGAACGAGGAACCCGCGGTCGGCCTCCCGGTGGCCCCGTGGGTCGAGAACCACGCGACGTTCATGCGCGGAGCCCTGCCCGACCTGGGCGTCGCCGTCGTCGGCGACATCGAGGAGCTCCGGCCGGTGCCCGTCCCGGGCGTCGACCCCTCGACCATCGACCAGGTCGCGATCACCGAGGCCGCGCTGGCCGGCCTCGCCGGGCTGATGGTCGCTCGCATCCGACAGGACGCCGCCGAGGCTGCAGCGCGCGACCAGGCCGACGACGGCTCCGACGAGGGACCCGACGACGGGTGGGACCCCGACGACGAGGACGACGACGAGGACGACGACTGATGGCCCGGCGCCTCCTGCTCCACGTCGGCACCCCCAAGTCGGGCACGACGTACCTGCAGTCGGTGTGGTGGGCCAACCAGGCCGAGCTGCGTGACCAGGGCGTGCTCCTGCCCGGTGAGGGGGTCCACGAGCACTTCTGGGCCTCCTGCGTCGTGCGCGACAACCGCCGCCTGCTGCGCTCGTTGCCGGAGCAGGCCGCCGGCGCCTGGCAGCGCGTGCTCGAGCAGAGCGCGGCATGGTCTGGTGACGTGCTCGTCAGTCACGAGCTCTTCAGCCCGGCCCCCGACGACCGGGTCGCGGCCGCACTCGCCGAGGTGGCCGAGGTCGCCGAGGAGGTCCACGTCGTCCTGACGGCGCGCGACCTGGCCCGGCAGCTGCCGGCGGAGTGGCAGCAGCGCACCAAGCACGGCCGCTTCCAGCGGCTCTCGGAGTTCGTCGAGGAGGTCCGGACCGAGCCGGCCTCCCCGTTCTGGAGGGTCCAGGACGTCCCCGCGGTCCTGGAGCGGTGGAGCCAGGGCGTGCCCGCCGAGCGGGTCCACCTGGTGGTGCTCCCGCCGCCCGGCGGCCCACGCACCTTCCTGTGGGACCGGCTCTGCGCCCTGACCGGCGTCGACGGGGCCGGCATGGCCGAGCGGGCCGGTGCCGGCAACGAGTCGCTGGGTCTCGTCGAGGCCGAGACCATGCGACGCGTCAGCGAGCGCCTGAACGGCGACGGACTGGCCAAGTCCACCGAGCGCCTGATGAAGGGGTTCTTCGCCGAGCAGATCCTGCGCGCGCCCGAGCCCGAGAAGATCGTGGCTCCTGCCGAGGTGCACCCCTGGTTGCGCGAACGGGCCGAGGAGTCGGTCGCCGCCCTCGAGCCCCGTGGCTACGACGTGGTCGGGTGTCTCGGGGACCTCGTGCCGGGCCCGGAGCCGGCCCGGGGTCGAGGGCCCGAGGACGTCGGCGAGGAGGAGGTCGCCGGTGCGGCCGTCGCAGCCCTGGCGCGGTTCGTGCGCCACGAGGAGCGAGTGCGACGCACCGGCCGGCGCCACGACGCCGCCCCCGCGGAGGATGACGAGCCGGAGCCGGAGGACGCCTCGAGACTGGCCCGCCTGCGCGAGCGCATCGGCCGCCGCCCCTGACCGACCGAGATCAGCCCCTCGTCACGGGTCCGCCTGCAGGGCACGCAGCGCGTCGATCTCGTGGACGTCCTCCAGTCGTTGCACGAGCGCGAGCACGATCGCCTCGAGGGCGATGGCGAGCTGGGCCCGGTCCTCGATGACGGGCAGGCTCCGACCTGCCGGCTCCGGGGGCGGGACGAGCTCGTCGAGGTCGCCGACGACGTGGTAGCCCGCCTCGCGCAGGGACTCGACCTGGGCCACGGACCGTTCGTGGCACCACTGCTGGTGCTCGTCGGGCAGGAACAGGCGGGTGCCCTCGATCGTGGAGAGCACCCGCTCGGCGAACCAGAACTTGGCGACGCGGTTGTAGCCCGTGCGTGGCTTCGGCAGCCGGTCCCCGAGGGTGAGGTTCACCCGCCGCATCAGCTCGGTGGCCTCCCACGAGAGCGAGGCGTTGCTGGCGTGCGGGCCGTGGCCGAGCGGCCCCGCGTCCACCCCGAGCACCGAGCAGAACCGTTGGAGCAACAGGTCGGGCGCGGTGCCGGAGGGAGGGACGGTCACGACGTGGACCCGCTCGGCCGGCACGTCGGCGCTCCACCTCGCGAGGATGCCGGCGTAGTCCTGGCCCTCCCAGACCCGGTCGGCGGGATCGTCGCGGCATCCGCGCAGGTAGGTCTCGTAGTCGGCCAGGAAGCGGGTCTTGACGAACTGCTGCCACTCCGCGGGCAGCTGGCGACGCCAGTCGCGCGCCGTGAGGACCAGGTGGATCTCGAAGTCCCCGAACAGCCCGAGCAGGCGGGCGATGCCGGACGGTGTCGCCACGCAGAACAGCTCGTGGGAGATGACCACGTCGCGGTCGTGGCGCGCCAACGCCTCGACGAGGCGTTCGTGCACGTCGCCGACGTCCGGCGGGTCGAGCTCGGGGTCGAGGCCCTCCCGGGCGTGCAGGGTGAGACTGAAGTGGTCACGGCGGCGCAGCGGGACGGTGAGGCCCTGCTGGCGCAGGGCCGCACGGGAGCCGTACAGCACGTTCTGCAGGTACGTCGTCCCGGTCTTGGGGCTGCCGACATGGAGGAAGCACCGTCGGGTCATGCTCGCTGATGATGCCAGAGCGGGAGGCCGACGGCGGGACCGTGGTCGGACCCGGCAAGATGGCCCACGAGCACGTCTCGTCGAGGCGGCAGACCAGGAGGGGTGACAGTGCAGTTCGGTCGCAGCTACGAGGAGTTCGAGGTCGGGGCGACGTACCGCCACTGGCCGGGCAAGACGGTCACCGAGTCCGACGACCACCTGTTCTGCCTGCTCACCATGAACCACCACCCGCTGCACCTCGACAGCCACTACGCCGAGGAGACCACGCAGTTCGGTCGCAACGTCGTGGTCGGCAACTACGTCTACTCGATCCTGCTCGGCATGTCGGTGCCCGACGTGTCGGGCAAGGCGATCGCCAACCTCGAGATCGAGTCGTTGCGCCACGTCGCCCCGACCTTCCACGGCGACACGCTCTACGGCGAGACCCGGGTGCTCGACAAGTGGGAGTCGACGAGCAAGGACGACCGTGGTGTGGTCCACGTCGAGACCGTCGGCTACAACCAGGACGGCACCGTGGTGTGCCTCTTCCGGCGCAAGGTGATGGTGCCCAAGGACTCCTACCTCGCGGCCCGGGGCGGCGAGCAGCCCGCGCGGCCGGTGCCCCGGCCGAGCAAGGCCTGGCCCGGTCCCGTCGCGACCGACTGAGGGTCGGGGCGGGCGCGTGGAGCGGTGGGAACGACGGCGCGAGGTCGTCCTCGGCCTGCTGGCCCTGGTGTTCCTGGTCGCCTACGCCTGGCCGATCCTGCGTCCCGGGTCGCGTGGCGAGGTCCGTGACCTCTGCGCCTGGACCCAGACCCTGGTCTGGGCCGTCTTCGCGCTCGACTACGCGTTGCGGGTCCACCAGGCCCCGGCACGAGCCCGGTGGGTGCGCGCCCACCTCGTCGAGCTGGCCCTGCTGGTGCTGCCCATCCTGCGTCCGCTTCGGCTGCTGGTGCTGCTCACGCTGCTGCGCCAGCTGAACCGCGGAGGAGCGGCGGGTCTGCGGGGGAGGGTAGGCCTCTACGTCGGCTCGGGCTCGCTGATCGTGGGGCTCGTGGCGGCCCTGGCCGCCCTCGACGTGGAGCGCGGGGCGTCCGGGGCCTCCATCACCTCGTTCGGCGAGGCCCTGTGGTGGGCGATCAGCACGATGACCACCGTCGGCTACGGCGACACCTACCCGGTCACGCCGGTCGGACGCCTGATCGGGTCCGGGCTGATGATCGCCGGGGTCGCACTGCTCGGCACGGTCACCGCCACGATGGCCTCCTACCTGGTGGAGGCCGTCGCCGAGGAGGACGAGGCCGAGGACCGCGCCGAGGAGGAGGCCCGCGAGGCGCGGCGCGAGGAGGCCCGCGAGCAGCGGCGTGCCGTGCGCGAAGCGGCGCGGCGGGTCCTCGAGGAGGCCGAGCGGACCGAGCGGGCCGAGATCCTCGCCGAGCTGCGCTCGCTGCGGACCGAGGTGGAGCGGTTGCGGGAGCGCGGCTGAGCAGGTGCGTCACGTCGGGTTGCCCGGGACCGGCCCGGGTGGGAGCCTGCGGGCATGACGTCGTTGTGGCTCGTCCGGCACGGTGAGACCGAGTGGAGCCGAGACGGGCGTCACACCTCGACCACCGACCTCCCCCTGACCGAGCAGGGCGCCGAGGTCGCGCGCGGTCTCGCGCCGAGGCTCGCGGGGGAGCGGTTCGAGCAGGTGCTGAGCAGTCCGCGCCAGCGGGCCGTCACGACGGCCGGGCTGGCGGGGTTCGACGAGCCCGTGCTGGACGAGGACCTGGCCGAGTGGGCCTACGGCGACTACGAGGGCATCACCACCGACGAGATCAGGCAGACGGTGCCCGGCTGGTCGGTGTGGACCCACCCCACCCCGGGCGGCGAGGGCGCGGCCGAGGTCGGTGAACGGCTCGACCGGGTCGTCGAGCGGGCGCGCAGCGTCGACGGCGACACGCTCGTCTTCGCCCACGGTCACTCGCTGCGTGCCCTGACCGCGCGCTGGGTCGGCCTCGACGTCGCGGACGGTCGGCACTTCAAGCTCGACACGGCCACCGTGTCGGTGCTCGGCTTCGAGCGCGACGTCCCCGTCGTGCTCTCGTGGAACGCCTGAGCCGGTGCTGGGGCCCACGTCCGGCGACCCGGCGGGGGTCGTCGCCGCCTGCCCGCGCTGCCCGGGTGTCCTGAGCGCCGCCGGGTCCCGCTGGCGCTGCGAGGAGCACGGGGACGTCGCGCCGTGGTGGCGTGCTGTGGAGGCCTCCTACGCGGCGTTCGTCGAGCAGCTCGCCGCCAGCGGTGAGCACCCGACGTACCTGCCCTGGCCGCTCCCGGTCGGCTGGAGCGTCACCGACCACGGGTGGGTGGGTCGCCCGGGAGAGCCGCCGCGGGCGACGATGACCGGCACAGCCGGGCCGAGCGAGGTCGACGGTGGCGTCGAGGTGGTCGTGGTCTGCGAGGAGCCGGGCACGGGCCTGGGCGCCTTCGCCGCCGGGGTCGAGGAGCACGCCCCGGGACCCGAGCTCGCGCAGCGGCCGCCGCTGATGCGGCTGCGGGTCGAGCGGCACGGTGTGGCGCTGTGGCAGGTCTCGGTGCCGGAGCGCGACCACGAGGCCGACCGGACGGTGCTGGTGGGCGAGCTGGAGGGACGGTGGTTGTGGCTGGTCGTGCGTCCGGCCACCGCGGTGCTGGGGCTCGACGACACCTGGTCCCTGGCCCACGCCGGCGGTCTCGGCCCGCACCTGGTCGAGGTCGCCTTCGGAGCCCCCCGCCCGGGTCGGTGAGTCAGAGGAACCGGCGCAGCCGCTGCCAGGACTCGCTCGGCCGACGGATGGCGATGCCCTCGCCGAGGGCGCGCAGGCGCCAGCCGTCGTCCTCGCGGACGAGGCTGGCCATCGCCAGCCCGGTCTCGTCGACGCCCTCGGTCAGGGTCAGCCGCGCGATCTCGGACCCGTCGCTCTCGTCGACGAGGCGGCAGTAGGCGCTGTCGACCCAGGTCAGCGACTGGCCCTGGTAGCTGCTGACCAGCACCACGATGGTGTCCACGCGTGCGTAGACCGAAGGAAGGTCGATCGTGATGGACTCGTCGTCCGTCGCGCCCTGTCCACTGGTGTTGTCGCCCTGGTGCACCACGGAGCCGTCTCGGGTCCTGAGGTTGTTGTAGAAGGCGAGGTCGAACAGCTCGGACCCCGCGAACTGCAGTGCGGAGGCATCGAGGTCGACGTCGCGGGCCCCGGAGCGGGCGATCCCCGCGTTGGGCACGGCGTCCCAGCCGAGACCCACCCGCAGTCGCGTCGTCCGACGGCCGTCGGAGTTCTCCAACGCGACCTGCTGTCCGGGGGTGAGCGCCGTCGACATGGTGCCCACGGTAGCCAGCCCGTCCGAACGCCGGTGGCTGCGCAGCCCTGGGTGCGCAGACCTAGGGTGAGCGGGTGCGTATCGACCTCCACACCCACTCCGACGTCAGCGACGGCACGGATCCCCCCGCGGTGCTGGTCCGGGCGGCGGCGCAGGCGGGGCTCGACGTCCTGGGCCTGACCGACCACGACACGACCGCGGGCTGGGACGAGGCGCAGGCGGCGGCCGACGAGGCCGGCATCGGTCTCGTGCGCGGGGTGGAGCTGAGCACCGAGCACGAGGGGTACGGCGTGCACCTGCTGGCCTACCTGCTCGACCCGACCTACCCGCCGCTGGTCGAGTCCCTGGCACGCATCGTGGAGGGCCGCACCGGTCGGGTGCCGGCGATGCTGGCCCAGCTGCGGGAGGCGGGGGTCGACATCGCCCGGTCCGACCTGGACGCGGTCGCGGGGGCGACGGCGTCGACGGGGCGCCCGCACGTGGCGGACGCGATGGTGCGCCTCGGCGTGGTGAGCAGCCGAGACGAGGCCTTCGAGCGCTACCTCAAAGCGGGCCGGCCAGGCTACGTCCACCGCTGGGCCGAGCCCGTCGCTGACATGATCCGGGTCGTGGGGGAGGCCGGCGGCGTCGCCGTCGTCGCCCACCCGTGGGGGCGCAACGGTCGCGCCGGCATGACGCCGGAGTCGCTCTCCGAGCTCACGGGCCTGGGACTCGTGGGCATCGAGGTCGACCACCAGAACCACGACGCCGCCGCCCGGGAGGACCTGCGGCGGCTGGCCGACGAGCTGGGCCTCGTCGCGACCGGGTCGAGCGACCACCACGGCCTGGGCAAGGTCGACCACGACCTGGGCTGTCACACCACCGACCCCGAGCAGCTCGAGCGACTGCTGGCGCGGGCCGCCGACGCGGCCCGACGCAGCGGGCGGTGCACCCCGTCCCCGCCCGACCTGCAGGGGGCGGCGACGCGCTAGCGGCGACCGAGGGACTGCAGCCGCTGGAGAGCGCGGTTCGGCACCACGCGGGCCAGGGCCACGGCGACCTTGTACTGCGGGCTCGGCACGGAGTACACCTTGCCGCGGGCGTGGTCGGCCAGGGCGTCGTCGACGAGCCGACCGACCTCGAGCCACATCATCCCGGTGCCGGGCTGCACCTGCATGCGCTCGTGGAACTCGGTGCGCGTGAAGCCCGGGCACAGCGCGGTGACGGTGACCCCGCGCGGCCCGTACTCCGCCGCAGCCCACTCGCTGAAGCTGTTCACCCAGCTCTTGGCCGCCCCGTAGGTGCCGCGCGGCAGGAACGCGGCGACGCTCGAGACGTTGATGATGCCGCCGCGGCCTCGCGCGGTCATGGGGCCGAGCGCGGCGTGCGAGAGCCTCAGCACGGCCACCACGAGCACGTCGAGCATCGCCTGCTCGGCCTCGACGTCGTTGTCGAGGAAGCGCTCCTTGAGTCCGAACCCCGCGTTGTTGACCAGCAGGTCGACGGGGCGCTCGAGGTCGGCGAGGCGGCGCTCGACGCCGCCCAGGGCCTCGCGCGCGGTCAGGTCGGCGACCATCACCTCGCAGTCGGTGCCGTGCTGGCGGTGCAGGTCGGCCGCGAGGGCCTGCAGGCGGGCCTCGTCGCGGGCGACCAGCACGAGGTCGTGGCCGCGCTCGGCGAGCGTCGTGGCGAAGCGCAGGCCGATGCCGGCCGTGGCGCCGGTCACGAGGGCGACGGGGCGCCCGGTCGGGTCGGCAGGGGTGGCGGACGACATGCCCCGAGTCAAGCACCCGGCCTCTGCGGGGATGGTGACCCCGTCCGGCATGATGGTCATCGATGACCACCACCCTCGCGATCGCCAACCAGAAGGGCGGCGTCGCCAAGACCACGTCGGTCGCCTCCATCGGGGCGGCGCTGAGCGAGCTCGGCGACTCCGTGCTGCTCATCGACCTCGATCCGCAGGCGTGCCTGACGTTCTCCCTGGGCATCGACCCCGAGGACCTCGAGCTGTCGGTGCACCAGGTGCTGACCAAGGGCACCGACCCGGCCGAGGTGATCCTCGAGACCGATGACGGCGTGCACCTGCTGCCGGCCACGATCGAGCTCGCCCGGGCCGAGGCCGACCTCCTGACCCGCACCGGGCGCGAGCAGGTGCTGCGCGGCGTGATCGAGGACCTCGCCGCCGCCGGCACGACGTACGACTGGATCATCCTGGACTGCCCACCCTCCCTGGGCGTGCTGACCGTGGCGGCGCTGACCGCCGCCGACGGCGTGCTCGTCCCGCTGCAGTGCGAGACGCTCTCGCACCGCGGGGTGGGCCAGCTGCTCGACACCGTTCACGACGTGCGCCGGTTCACCAACCGCGGCCTCGAGGTCTGGGGCGTGCTGCCCACGTTGTACGACGGGCGCACCAACCACGCACGGACGGTGCTCGAGACCATCTCGCAGACCTACGACCTGCCCGTGATCGAGCCCCCGATCCCGAAGACGATCAAGTTCGCCGAGGCCCCGGCCGCCGGCCGCTCGATCCTCTCGACCAGTCGCACGAGCAAGGGGGCGAAGGCCTACCGCGAGGTGGCCGCCACCCTGCGCCTTCGTGCCGCGAAGGCGAAGGGCTGAGGCGGCGGTGGGCAAGCACCGCGCCCAGGTCCGTCCCCGGTGGGGGCGGATCGCCGTCCTCGCCTCGTCGGTGGCCGTGACCGGGGTGGCCGTCGTGGCCAGCCTCGGCTTCGTGCCGTCCGAGAGCGGCAGCTCCTCGGCCGTCGCGGCGATCGATGTCGTCGCCGCGGACACCACGGACCGGCCCACGACGCCCACCGCTACCGCTCCCCCCGAGGAGTCAGCGGCTGGACCGACCGCGGAGCCCACGCCCGCTGAGCCCGCGCCCACTGAGCCCACCCCGCTGCCGAGCGCCTCGGGGTCGGGACGGCGCGTGGTGTTCAGCGAGGGCGAGCAGCGTGTCTGGCTCGTGGCCGACGGCGGCGCGGTCCAGCGCACCTACCTGGTCTCCGGCAGCATCTACGACAACCTGGACCCGGGCACCTACGAGGTCTACTCGCGCTCCGAGCACGCCTTCGGTGTCGACGACTCCGGCACCATGGACCTCTTCGTGCGCTTCACCCAGGGCGAGAACGCCGCGATCGGGTTCCACGACATCCCCGTCGACGACGGCGTGCCCCTGCAGAGCGTCGCCGCGCTCGGGACGCCGACCTCGCACGGCTGCATCCGCCAACGGCACCGCGACGCCCGGGCGCTGTGGGACTTCGCGCCCCTCGGGACGACGGTCGTCGTCACCGCCTAGGACCGGGCACAGGGCTCAGTCGCCGCTCGTGGTGGACGAGCCGGCCCCCGAGCCCGACGAACGGCGACGACGACGGCGGTTGCGCGACGGCGCCGCGCCACCCTCGCCGCTGCTCGGGCCGGACGTCGAGGTGGGTGTGGACGTCGCAGCGTCGCCGCTCGAGGTCTCGGGCGACTGACCGCCGCGAGTCCGGCTGCGGTTGCGGTTGCGGGCAGGACGTTCGGACTGCTCCCGCTCACGGCGGGGCGCGCGCTCCACGGGCTCCGGGTCCTTGATGCGGCCCTTGGTACCGGGCGGGATGCCCTGGTCGTGGAAGAGGTTCTCGGAGGTCGAGTAGGTCTCGACGAGCTCCTCGAAGGGCAGGTCGAGGGCCTTGTTGATCATCTTCCAGCGGTGCAGGTCGGCCCAGTCCACGAACGTGATCGCGGTGCCGGTGGCCCCTGCCCGGCCGGTGCGGCCGATGCGGTGGATGTAGGTCTTCTCGTCCTCGGGACAGGAGTAGTTCACCACGTGCGACACACCGCGCACGTCGATGCCGCGTGCGGCGACGTCGGTCGCGACGAGCACGCGCAGCTTGTCCTCGCGAAAGCGCGTCAGGGCCTTCTCGCGTGAGGTCTGCTGCATGTCGCCGTGCAGCGGGCTCGAGGCGAAACCGCGCTCGGCGAGGTCGTCGGCCACGCGCTGCGCTGCGCGCTTGGTGCGGGTGAAGACGATCATCTTGTCCGCGTCGTCGGCCTGGAGCACGCGGCCGAGGATCTCGGGCTTGTCGAGGTCGTGGACCTGGTAGATGAACTGCGCCGTCGCCGGCACGGTCTGGGCGTCGGCGGAGGACTCCGCGCGGATGTTCATCGGGTGGCGCATGTGGGTGCGCGCCAGCGAGACGATCGCCGAGGGCATGGTGGCCGAGAACAACATCGTCTGCCGGGTCTCGGGCGTCATCGAGATCAGCCGCTCGACGTCGGGCAGGAAGCCGAGGTCGAGCATCTCGTCGGCCTCGTCGAGCACGAGGGCGTGCACGTGCGAGAGGTCCAGGGCGCGGCGGTTGGCCAGGTCGATCAGGCGACCGGGGGTGCCGACGACCACGTCGACGCCGGCGGTGAGCGCGTCGAGCTGGGTGTCGTAGCCGACGCCGCCGTAGACGGTGAGCACGCGCAGTCCGCGATCCTTGCTGGCGACGTCGAGGTCACCCGACACCTGCAGGGCCAGCTCTCGCGTGGGCGCCACGATCAGCGCCTGCGGCTTGCCCTGGGGCAGCTCGGCGTAGTCGGGGTCGTGCGGGGCGACGCTGCGCTGCAGCACCGGGATGCCGAACGCGAGGGTCTTGCCGGTCCCGGTGCGGGCCTGGCCGATGAGGTCGGTGCCCATGAGGGCCACCGAGAGCGTCATCTCCTGGATGGGGAAGGGGGTCACGATGCCGGCGCGCTCGAGGGCGTCGGCGATCTCGGGGTGGACCCCGAGGTCACGGAAGGTAGTCAGTGTCTTCATCGCTTTCGTCGGTCAGCCGGTCAGCCGAGTACGTCGGTGCGGCCGATCAGATCTCGACCGCGAGCATGCCTCGAGCGCGACGAAGGTGCGGGGTCCTGCCGTGGTGGCGACCCGGGAGGGCCGGTGGAGGACGGCGTCGGCGTGGCGCTCGACTCCCTCACTGTATCGGTAGGGTGCCCGCATGTCTGAATCACGCGACGAGCGGGTCGCCGCGCCGGACACCCACAGGGACGGACCCGACGTACCGGTGGCGTTCGAGGACCCGGCCTACCGCGAGGCGGTGGTCGACCTGCTCGGCGTCATCTCCTACGCCGAGATCTCCGCCTTCGAGCGGCTCGCCGAGGACGCCAAGCTCGCGCCGACCCTCGAGGACAAGATGGTGCTGGCCTCGCTGGCCAGCCGGGAGTTCCTCAAGGTCGAGCCGATGCACGAGCGGATCCGGCTCTTCGGTGGCGACCCGTACGCCGCGATGGCACCGTTCCGGGCCCCGGTCGAGTCGTTCCACGCCCACACCGCACCGGCTGACTACTTCGAGAGCCTGGTGAAGGCGTTCGTCGGCGACGGCCTGGCCGGTGACTTCTACCGCGAGATCGCGGCCTATCTCGACCCGCGAACCCGCGACCTCGTGATCAGCTCGGTCGACTCCGACGAGCACGCGGCCTTCGTCGTCGACCGCGTCGTCTCGGCGATCAGCCGTGAGCCCAGGACCGGAGGCCGGCTCGCGCTGTGGGCCCGGCGTCTGATGGGTGAGGCCCTGATCCAGGCCCAGCGGGTCGCCGCCGACAGGGACGCGCTGTCGGCGCTGCTGGCGGGGGGAGTGGACCGGCCCGGGATGGACCTCGCGGCCCTCGGTCGGATGTTCACGCGACTCACGGAGCGCCACGCCGAGCGGATGACGCGCCTGGGCCTGGACAGCTAGCCGGTCAGGTGCTGGGCGCAGAGTCGGTCGAGGATGGCGTCGAGCTGTCCGGGGTGGGCTGTCTCGTGGGCTTGGTGGTCGTCGAGGCTGGTCTGGCGTAGGCGGTAGCCGAGGTGGGTCTTGGCGCGGTGGTGGGTGCGGTCGAGCGTGGCGACGTTGTGGTCGCTCGTTTGTCCGGGTGGGCCGGTGGGGTCGTAGGGGACGACGTGGTCGTGGTCGATGCGGTGGTGGGTGGCGGGTGAGTGGGGGAAGGTCTCGCCGGGGTTGCGGAGGTGGACGCGGGTCTTGATCGCTTCGGGGAACTCATAGCTGCTGGTGGCGCCCTCGGTGTGCAGGTCGAGGACCGGGAGCACGGTGATGCGGGTGTGGGCGAGCAGGTCGGTGAGCTGGCCGAGCAGCAGGGGCCCGAGGCCGGGGTCGTGCTCGGCGCGGGCGGTGCCGTGTGTGGTGCCGTCGAGGCAGGCCTGGTGGAGGTGGACGACGAGGCCGGCCTCGCTGCGTGGGCTCGCGTCGGGGTCCGGCCTTGGAGGAGGTCGAGGACGGCTTCGGGGTGGGCCAGCCAGCCCAGGGCGATGGAGCGGAGCTCGTCGTGGCCGGGTTCGGGCGGCAGGCCGGGGGTGAGGTCGGGTCGGGCGGCGAGGGCGTGGGCGACCTGGTCGAGGGTGGTGTCGATCCAGGTGCCGTGTCCGGGGTCGATGCGCGCGTGCAGGGTGCGGGCGCCGTGGGCGTCGGTGTGGCTGATGGTGACCATCCGGTGGCGGCGTTGTGCTTCGAGGCGGCGGTGGTGGGCGGCGGTGTCGGCCTCGATGATCTTGGCCTCGGTCAGGGAGAGGACCCGTGCGGGTGCCTGGGTGGCGGCGGCGTCGGCGACCGCGGTGTCGACGAGGCCGATCTGGTCGGCCTCGAGGCGTCGGGACAGGGCGGCGACCTTGCGGGCGAGCCAGACCTCGACCTGCCCGGCGCGCACGAGGGCCCAGGTGGTGGGGAGGCGGTGGCGCAGGTCGAGGGCGTCGGCGAGGGCGGCGCGGGTCGCGAGGGTGTGGCTGTGGCGGGCGATGGCGAGCTCGGGCAGGCAGAGCTCGCGGACCTGGGGGGTGCCGTGTCCGCCGAGCTGGACGAGGCGGTCACCGCCGCGCCAGCGCCGGGGTGCGTCGGGGTCGTTGCGGGGGTCCTCGGCGTGGAGGTCGGCCCAGGCCAGGGCGAGCTCGAGGTCCTCGACCTGCGCGGCTCGCCGGGCGACGAGCGCTGCTTCTGCCCGCGCGAGGACCCCGGTGGGGTCGAGGTCCTCGATCGCGACCAACGAGAGCGGCAGGGACATGACACCATCATACTCGAACAAACGTTCTAGCGCGCGGCCAGTCCACAGCTGTTGACCCCGACCTCGCGCGCGCGAAGCCGGTTCCGCGCCGGCCCCGGCAGGAGTCAGCTGCGGAAGCCGACCGTCCCGCCGGCGGAGGTGCCGATCTCGACGTAGGCGATCTTGGCGGCCGGCACCACGACGGTGCGGCCCTTGGCGTCGGTGAGGCTGAGGACGCCGTCCGACGAGACGGCCTCGGAGACCGCCTTCTGGATGTCGTCGTTGCTGGCGTCGGTCTCGACGACGAGCTCGCGTGCGGCGTACTGGACGCCGATCTTGACCTCCACGGTCAGACTCCTTCGATTGGGGTGCTCGGTGTCAGGGGTGGTGCTCAGTGGTCCTCGGTCTTGGGATAGCCCCGGATGCCGCGCCAGGCGAGCCCGGCCACGAGGGCCGCCGCTTCCTGGCGCTCGAGGCCACCGGCCTCGGTGAGCCAGAACCGCGCACTGACCTGGGCCATTCCCACCAGCGACACGGCGAGGAGCCGGGCCGCCTCCCGGGGCAGGTCGGTGTCGTCACGGATCACGTCGGCGATCATCGACGCGCACTCCGAGGTGACCCGGTCGACCTGCTGGCGCACGGCCGGCTCGTTGGTCAGGTCGGACTCGAAGACCAGCCGGAACGCGCCGGCGTCGTGGGCGACGTACTCGTAGAAGGCGTCGATGGCGGCCGCGACCCGCAGCTTGTTGTCCTCGGTGGCCGACAAGGCACGGCGACAGCCGTCGATGATCGCGTCGCACGAGGTGTCGAGCAGGGCGAGGTAGAGGTCGAGCTTGCCGGGGAAGTGCTGGTAGAGCACCGGCTTCGAGACCCCCGCACGCTCGGCGATGTCGTCCATCGCCGCCGCGTGGTAGCCCTGGGCGACGAACACCTCGAGGGCGGAGTCGAGCAGCTGCACCCGTCGCTCGCGACGCGGCAGGCGGCCCCCGCGGGGGCGTACGTCGCTCTCGTGCTGCTCGGTGACCACGCTGGACCCTTCCTGTCGCGGGCGGGGTGCCCAGGACCGGGACCCCGGGCGGACCTGCGCAGCCTACTGCGCGGTAGGCCACGTCCGGATCCCGGGACACGGGGCGCCGGAGGCTCCCGCGCGATGGACGATGGGGGACCGGGTGGGAACCGGGTGGGAACAGGGCGAGCCTGCCACCTGTTGGCCCGGGTGAACTCAGTCGCCGTGAAACGAGGAGCGTGTCGTGTCCCTTGCCCCCTTGGTCGAACCTGCTGCCGAGCTGACCAACGACGAGGTCCGTCGTTACAGCCGCCACCTGATCATCCCCGACGTGGGGATGGCGGGGCAGAAGCGCCTCAAGAACGCCAAGGTCCTCGTGATCGGTGCCGGTGGGCTCGGCTCGCCGGCCCTGCTCTACCTCGCCGCGGCCGGCGTCGGCACGCTGGGTGTGGCCGAGTTCGACGAGGTCGACGAGTCCAACCTCCAGCGCCAGATCATCCACACCCAGTCCGACATCGGGAAGTCCAAGGCGGTCTCGGCCCGGGAGTCGATCGCCGAGGCCAACCCCTACGTCGAGGTCGTCCTGCACGAGCAGCGCCTCGACAACGACAACGTGATGGACGTCTTCGCGGGCTACGACCTGATCGTCGACGGCACCGACAACTTCGCCACGCGCTACATGGTCAACGACGCGGCGTACTTCCTGGGCATCCCCTACGTCTGGGGCTCGATCTACCGCTTCGACGGTCAGGCCTCGGTCTTCGCCCCCACGGTCGTCGACGACGCGCCCTGCTACCGCTGCCTCTACCCCGAGCCGCCGCCCCCCGGCATGGTCCCGAGCTGCGCCGAGGGCGGCGTGCTCGGCGTGCTGTGCGCCTCGATCGGCTCGATCCAGGTCAACGAGGCCATCAAGCTGATCACCGGCGCCGGGGAGCCGGCCGTCGGCAAGCTGGTCATCTACGACGCCCTCGAGCTGGAGTGGCGCAAGCTGAAGGTCCGCAAGGACCCGGGTTGCGCGCTGTGCGGCGACCACCCGACGGTGACGGGCCTCATCGACTACGACGCGTTCTGCGGCGCGATCTCTGCGGACGCAGCCGATGCCGCGGCCGGCTCGACGATCTCGGTGGTCCAGCTCGAGCACATGCTGAAGGAGCGCGAGGAGGGCACCCGCGACTTCACCCTCGTCGACGTGCGCGAGGAGAACGAGTACGAGATCAACCGGATCCCCGGCTCGGTGCTGATCCCCAAGGGCGAGTTCCTCAACGGCAACGCCTTCGCCCAGCTCGACCAGGCCACGCCGGTCGTCCTGCACTGCAAGTCCGGTGTCCGCTCCGCCGAGGCGCTCGCCGCGCTCAAGGGCGCGGGGTACGCCGACGCCGTGCACGTCGGCGGGGGTGTCGTGGCGTGGGTCAACCAGATCGACCCCAGCCAGCCGTCGTACTGAGCTGATCACCGCGAGGCCCGCCCCGGCGTAACCCGGCCGGGGCGGGCCTCGTTGGGTGGACATGAGCCTGACGCGCACCGTGACCGCCTCCGTCGCAGCCCTTGCTGCCGTGATGGCCGCCCCCGTTCCGTCAGCAGCGGGCGAGGCGGCCGCGCCGCGGGCGACGACGGGCTCGCGCTGGGCGCCTGCCGCCACCGCGACCGTCCACCCGGGCACGCAGATGTACACCGCGGGCGCACAGTGCACCGCGAACTTCGTCTTCACCGACGCCCGCTCGCGGGTCTACGTCGGTTACGCCGCTCACTGCGCCGGCCTGGGCGAGGCGACCGACACCGACGGCTGCCTGGCCGCTTCGCTCCCCCTGGGCACGCGGGTGCGCTTCGCGGAGGGCGGTTCGCTCGTCGACGGTGGCACCACCGTGGGGCGCGGTCGGCTGGCCTACTCCTCGTGGCTGACGATGCAGCGTCTCGCGACGACGGCAGAGAACCCGTGCGCCTACAACGACCTCGCGCTGGTGCGGGTGGGCACCAGGACCGCGGCCGACGTCAACCCGAGCGTGCCGTTCTGGGGAGGGCCGACCGGGATCGACCGTGACGGCAGCGCAGTCGGCGACGAGGTCTACAGCTACGGCAACAGCTCGATCCGGGGAGGGGTGACCGTGCTGTCGCCCAGGACGGGTGCCTCGGTGGGCGACGACCCGGCGGACGGCGGATGGTCGCACCCGCTGTACACCGCCACCCCGGGGATCCCCGGTGACTCCGGCTCGGCGTTCCTCTCGTCCGACGGCGCCGCACTGGGCACGCTCTCCACCCTCGGGCTCGCCCCGCTGCCGGCCTCGAACAACCTCGGCGACCTCGGCAGGGAGCTCCGGTTCGCGCAGCGCCACAGCGGCATCCGCGGCCTGCGCCTGGTGGGGGGCACGGAGCCCTTCTCCCCGGTTCCCTGAGGCGCGCCGGGCGTCGACCCGACTCGGTGGCCTGGGACGATGGCGTGATGATCGACGCCGCGGGCCTGCTGGCCGTCTACGACGAGCACCTGCGAGGAGCGGGCGAGGTCGCCTCTGCGTCGGTCTCGACGACGCACGGGCCGTTGTGGCTGGCCCGGTTCGGCAGGCACGGCCTGGTGACCTACCGCTCGTTGGCGGGGCTCACCGGGGACGAGGTCGACGCCCTCGTGGCCCGTGCGGCGGCGCACTTCGGCGGTGACGCGCAGGTCACGGACTGGGAGTGGAAGACGCGCTCGCACGACGAGCCCGCGGACCTTGCGCGCCGTCTCGAGGCGGCCGGCCTGGTCGCTGAGGAGGTCGAGACGATCATGCTCGGCGAGGCCGCCTCCCTGGCCGCCGGCGAGGTCGCGCTGCCCGAGGGTGTCGAGGTCCGTCGCGTCGACGTGGGCCCGGACCGCGAGACCTGGTTGGGACGCGCCGCGGCGCTCCAGCGCCACATCTTCGGTCAGGGCCCCACCGACGCAGAGGTCGTGGCGCGCTTCGAGGACTCCGGACGCGACGGGGTCGGGCGCAGCGGGATGTGGGTCGCCGCCCGCGGCGAGGAGGTGCTCGCCGCCGGACGGCTCGAGGTCGTCGCGGACACCCCGTGCGCCGGGCTCTGGGGTGGCGGCGTCCGTCCGGACGCGCGGGGCCAGGGCCTCTACCGGGCGCTGGTCTCGGCCCGGGCGCGCTGGGCGCTGGAGCGTGGCGTGCGCTTCCTGCACAGCGACTGCACCGCGATGTCGAGGCCCATCCTCGCCCGGTCCGGGCTGGTCGCGGTCACGACCTCCACGCCGTACGTCGGGCCCGGTGGCGCTGCCGGGTCCGAGGGCGGGGTCTCCTGAGGTGTTCCACCCCGAGGAGTACGTCGAGGACGTGCTCGCCTGCGTCGAGTCCGTGCCCGCGGGTCGCGTCACGACGTACGGCGCGATCGCGGAGGCGGTCGGCGTCTTCGGGCCGCGACGGGTCGGCAACGTCCTGGCCGAGCACGGGGGAGGGGTGCCGTGGTGGCGGGTGGTGCGCGCCGACGGCTCGCTGCCCCCGAGCCACGCCGAGCAGGCGCGGGCGGCGTACGCCGCGGAGGGCACCACCCTGCGCCCCTCCGGAGCCGTGGACGTCCGGGCCGCCTTCGCGACGCCGGACGCCGGCGACCGACCGGGTCGGACTCGGGCAGACTGAGCCCGTGCTCTACTCGCTGCTGCACTCCGTCGTGCCCCCGGTCGCCAAGGCCGTGTGGCGTCCCGTGGTCGTGGGCCTCGAGAACGTGCCGCTCACCGGGGGCGTGCTGCTGGCCAGCAACCACCTCAGCTTCGTCGACTCCGTCGTGATCCCGGTGGTCGCGCCGCGCAAGGTCGTCTTCCTGGCCAAGTCCGACTACTTCACCGGCACGGGGGTGCGCGGACGCCTCCAGCGCGCCTGGTTCGAGGGCCTCGGGATGCTCCCGGTCGACCGGGACGACTCCAACGCCGCGATGGCCAGCCTGAGGACCGCGCAGCAGGTGCTCGAGGCGGGCGGGGCGTTCGGGATCTATCCCGAGGGCACGCGCTCCCGCGACGGGCGCCTCTACCGCGGCCGCACCGGGGCGGCGCACCTCGCGCTCACGACCGGCGTACCCGTGGTGCCGGTCGCCCTCGAGGGCACCGAGCACGTCCAGCCGGTCGGCTCCACCCGGCCGCGCGTGGTCCCGGTGCGCATCGAGTTCGGACGGCCCATCGTCACCGCCGGGCGCGCCGAGGGCGTTCCCCTGGGGCGCGCGCGCCGCGAGCTGACCGACGAGATCATGGACGCGATCGCCGCGCTGAGCGGCCAGGAGCGTGTGGCCGACTACAACGAGCGACCGACCCGCCCGGTGGAGGCGTGAGCGGCCTGCCCCGCACGCTCGTCACCGGCGGCACCCGCGGGATCGGCGCCGCGGTCGCCCGGCACCTCGCCGCCGCCGGTCACGAGCTGGTCCTCGCCTACCGCCAGGACGACGAGGCGGCCCGGGCCTGCGCCCGTGAGGTCGGTCCGCTGCTCGTCCCCGGAGCCCGGTGCCGACTCGTGCGCGCCGACATCACCACCGACGAGGGGATCGAGGCGGTCTTCGCGGCGGCCTGCGACGAGGCCTGGGGCTCCCCGTTGACGGGCGTGGTCAGCAACGCCGGCGCCGCGGGGCACCTCGGGTCGTTGGCCGAGACGCCACCGGCCGTGGTCCGCGCGGTGGTCGAGCTGAACCTCACCTCCGCGCTGCTCGTGGCCCGGGCCGCCGTGCGCGCGCTGAGCACGAGCCACGGCGGCGGCGGAGGCGTCCTGGTCACCATCGGCTCGGGCGCGGCCACCCTCGGCTCGCCCGGCGAGTTCGTGCACTACGCCGCGGCCAAGGCCGGCATCGACACCCTCACCCGGGGTCTGGGCATCGAGGTCGCCGACCAGGGGATGCGCGTGGCGGCGGTGGCACCCGGCCTCGTGCGCACCGGGTTCCACGCCGACGCCGGGGAGCCGGGCCGGCCCGAGCGGCTCGAGCCCACCGTCCCGATGCGCCGCGCGGGGGAGCCCGGGGAGATCGCCGAGGCCGTGGCCTGGCTGCTCTCGGACGCGGCGTCGTACGTCACCGGCACGACGCTGCGGGTCGCCGGCGGTCGTTGACCGCGCGTCGCAGGCCCACCGGGCCCCACCCAGCCGGTCGGGTCGCGACCGAGACGGGGCTAGGGCCGACCCGCGTGGGGCACGTCGACCCGGACGGTGCGCAGCTCGGCCTCGCGGGCCGCGGAGCGGGCGTGCTCGTCGAAGTCGGGCGCGCAGCACAGGTAGAGCGTGCGCCCGTCGGCGCCGCCGAGCATGCACGCGAAGACGCCCGTCCCGGGGTGGATCTCCTCGAGCACCTCACCGCCCTCGGCGACGCGCACGACCCGGCCGTTGAGGGCATCGGCCGTCCAGATGGCGCCCTCGGCGTCGAGGCAGCAGCCGTCCGGCGCGAGGGTGATCTGGCCCAGGGCGTCGCCGAGCGCGACCGAGGACGGCACGGGTGCGAAGACGGCCCAGTCCCGGCGCGGGCCCAGGGTCCCGTCCTCGGCGATGTCGAAGGCCGAGATCCGGTTGCCGAGCGTCTCGTCGACGATCAGGACCCCGTCGTCGGTGATCACGCTGCCGTTGGGGAACCAGAGGTCCTCGGCCACGGTCGTGACCGTCCCGTCGGGGTCCACCCGCACGAGACCGGCCGTCGCGAGGTCGCCTCCTCCCATCAGGTCGAAGCCGAAGTTGCCCAGGTAGCCGCGCCCCGTGGCGTCGACCACCATGTCGTTGGGATGGCCCGTGACGTGCTCGGAGACGTCGGCGTGGGTGACCAGCGAGCCGTCCGGCTCGCGCCGCAGGACGCGACGGTCCTTCATCGAGACCACGAGCAGCCGCCCGTCGGGCAGCCACCCCAGACCGGAGGGCTGGGCGGGGACCTCGGCCTCGACCCGCAGGTCGGAGCCGTCCTCGGCCACCGACAGCACGCGGTGGGTGTAGAAGTCGACCAGCCACAGCCGCTCGTCGTGCCAGCGCGGGCACTCCAGGAAGCTCATCTCGCCCAGCACGGTCGTGATCTCGCGGCTCATGGCAGCGAACCTAGTGGGTCCCGTGACGCACGTCACGGTCCACCTGCACCACGCCCGGGGTCGCCTGCGGACCGCCACGGTCGGTGTCGGCGGCGGGTGGTCGAATGGTGAGGTGCCTCTCGCCGACCCCGCGACCACCTACCGGCTGGTCCCGCCCGCCCCGCCGGGCACCCCGCCAGCGCTCGACGAGCACCAGCAGCGTGTGGTCGACCACGTCGGGGGCCCGCTGCTCGTGCTGGCGGGCCCCGGGACGGGCAAGACCACCACCTTGGTGGAGGCCATCGTCGACCGGGTGGAGCGGCGCGGGGTGAGCCCCGGTGCGGTGCTGGCGCTCACCTTCTCCCGCAAGGCCGCCGAGCAGCTGCGCGACCGCGTCACCGCCCGGCTGGGCCGCACCACGGCGACGACGATGAGCGCGACCTTCCACTCCTTCGCCTACGGCCTCGTGCGGCGCTACGCACCCACCGAGCTGTACGCCGCGCCGCTGCGGCTGCTCTCGGCGCCCGAGGCCGACGTGATCGTCCAGGAGCTGCTGCGCGAGAGCCCCGAGTCGGTGCGGTGGCCCGCTCCGCTGCGCGCGGCGGTCGGCACGCGCGGCTTCGCCCGGGAGGTCGCCGCGGTGCTGGCCCGGGCGCGCGAGCGCGGTCTCGACCCGGAGGACCTCGTCGACCTCGGCCGCGCCGAGTCACGGCCCGAGCTCGAGGCGGCCGGTCACTTCCTCCACCAGTACCTCGACGTGCTCGGCGACCAGTCCGCCCTCGACTACCCCGACCTGGTCGTGCGTGCCGTGATCGAGGCCCGCCGTCATCGCGACGAGCTCCGCGCGCAGCTCGCGTGCGTCCTCGTCGACGAGTACCAGGACACCGACCCGGCCCAGGTCGACCTCCTGCGCGAGCTCGCCGGCGACGGCCGGGACCTGGTCGTGGTCGGCGACCCCGACCAGTCGATCTACGGCTTCCGCGGCGCCGACGTGCGCGGCATCCTGGACTTCCCGACCGACTTCCCCGCCGCCGACGGCTCACCGGCCCGGGTCGTGGCGCTCGGCACGACCCGCCGCTTCGGGTCGCGCCTGCTCCACGCCTCGCGCTGCGTCGCAGCCGGCATCGCCACCTCCGGCTCCATCCCCCGGGAGGCCTACGCGACCTTCCGCTCGCCCGAGCCCGGCCCGGGCAGGTGGGGACCCGGGGCGGTCGACGTGCTCACCTTCGACACCGCCCGCGCCGAGGTCGAGCACGTCGCCGACCTGCTGCGCCGCGCGCACCTCGAGGACGGCGTGCCCTGGTCGGAGATGGCCGTGCTCGTGCGCTCGGGCCGCTCGAGCATCCCGGCCCTGCGCCGCTCGCTCGGGGCAGCCGGCGTGCCGGTCGAGGTGGCCGGCGACGAGACCCCGCTGGCCGACGAGCCGGCCGTCCTCCCGCTGCTGCAGGCCCTCTCGGTGCTGCTCGACGCCGACGTCGACGACCCCTCCGCGGAGGCCTACGTCGGCGCCGACCGGGCCCGTGACCTGCTGGTCTCGCCCCTCGGAGGTCTCGATGCCACCGACGTCCGGGCGCTCACCCGGAGCCTGCGTGCCCGCCACCTCGACCGGCACCTCGACCGGCACCTCGACCGGGGCCCCGGCGAGCTGGTCCGGGCCGCCCTGCTCGAGCCCGACCTCACCGCCGACCTCGACGACCCACGAGCCCACCGGCTCGCCGCGCTGCTGGCCCTGGCCCGGGCTCGGCTCGACGAGGGCGCCACGACCGTGGAGGAGGTGCTCTGGACGCTGTGGAGCGGCGTGGAGTGGGGCGCCCGGCTGCGCCGCGCCGCCGCCGGCGGGGGTCACGGCGCCCGGCTGGCCCACCGCGACCTCGACGCCGTCTGCGCGCTCTTCGAGACCGCCGCGCGCAGCGAGGAGCAGCGCGGCCACACCAGCGTGCGGGCGTTCCTGGAGACCCTGCGCGCCCAGAGGATCCCGGCCGACACGCTGGCCGACCGCGGCGTGCGCGGCGAGGCGGTGCGGCTGCTCACGGCGCACCGGTCCAAGGGCCTGGAGTGGCGCATCGTGGTCGTCTCGCGTGTCCAGGAGGGTGCCTGGCCGGACCTGCGACGGCGGGGCACCCTGCTTCCGGCCGACCGGGTCAGCCACGAGGCGCTGCTGGCCCCGGTCACCCGCGCGCGGTTGCTGGCCGAGGAGCGCCGCCTGTTCTACGTCGCCTGCACCCGCGCCTCCCAGCGCCTCGTCGTCACCGCCGTCGCCTCCCCCGACGACGACGGCGACCAGCCCTCGCGCTTCCTCGACGAGCTCGGCACCCCCGGCGAGCGCGGCCTGCAGCGGGCCCACCGGGTCGGGCGTCCGCCGCGGCCGCTGTCGATGGACGGGCTCGTCGCCGACCTGCGCCGCACCCTCGCCGACGCCACCCAGCCCGAGCCGCTGCGCCGGGCCGCCGCGCGGCGGCTGCGCCGGCTCGCCGACGCCGAGGTCGCAGGGCGTCCGCTCGCGCCGAGCGCCGACCCCGCGACCTGGTGGGGGCTGCGGGGTCCCAGCCGGTCCACCACCCCGGTGCGAGCGCTCGAGCAGCCGCTCGTGGTCTCGGCCAGCACGCTGGAGGGCCTGCTCACCTGCCCCGCGCAGTGGTTCCTGCGCCGCGAGGCCGGCGGCGAGGTCGTGAGCTCGGCGAGCCAGGGCTTCGGGATGATCGTGCACGCCCTGGCCGAGCAGGTCGTGCGCGGCACGCTGGTGCCCGAGGAGGGTGAGCGGCTCGACGTCGACCGCGACCTGATGCCGCACGTCGACGCCGTGTGGGAGCGCATGCAGTTCCGCACGCCGTGGTCCGGTGACCGCGAGCGGGACGCCGTGCGCGACGTGCTCACGCGCTTCCTGGCCTGGCACGCCCGTCCCGGTGCGCGCACCGTGCTCACCGTCGAGCCGCGGATGAGCGCCGAGGTCCACCTGCCCGACGGCGAGGTGGTCCGCCTGCACGGCTACGCCGACCGCCTCGAGCTCGACGAGGACGGACGGGTCGTGGTGGTCGACCTCAAGACCGGGAAGTACCCCCCGACCGGGCGCGAGGTCGCCGAGCACGCCCAGCTCGGGCTCTACCAGCTCGCCGTCGACCACGGCGCGGCCCGTGAGTGGGCGGGCCCGGACGCCGCTGCCGGGGGCGCCGAGCTCGTCCAGCTGCGTCACGGCGTCGAGCAGCCCAAGGTGCAGCGTCAGCCGCCGGCGGAGCCCGACCAGCCGCGCCTGGCCGAGGAGCAGCTGGCGCGTGCCGTGCGGCACCTGCGCGACGAGGACTTCCCGGCCCGTCCGGGCAAGCAGTGCGAGCGGTGCGAGTTCTGGTCGCTGTGCCCGGACAAGGCCTCGGGGAGCGTCCTGTCGTGACCGGCCTCGAGATCACCACGCCCGGGCAGCTGCGCGAGGTCATGCACGCCGACTTCACCTTCAGCGAGCAGCAGTTCGCCGCGGTGACCGCGCCCCTCGAGCCGGCGGTCGTGGTCGCCGGGGCGGGCTCGGGCAAGACCACGGTGATGGCGGCGCGCGTGGTCTGGCTGGTCGCCACCGGCCGGGTGCAGCCGGGCGAGGTCCTCGGACTGACCTTCACGACCAAGGCCACCGCCGAGCTCGGCGGCCGGATCCGCGAGAGCCTGCGTCTGGCCGGCCTGCTCCCGGAGCGCGGTCCGCGTGGGCCCGGCGTCGCGGGTGCGGGTGCCCCGGGGGAGCGCGACGAGGAGGGGGAGGACGGCGAGGAGCCGACCGTCGCGACCTACCACTCCTACGCCGCCGGTCTGCTCGACGAGCACGGCCTGCGCATCGGCCACGAGCCCGGTACGCGCCTGCTCGCCGACGCCAGCCGCTACCAGCTCGCCGCGCGCGCCGTGCAGCGCTACACCCGCCCGGTGGCCCTGCTCTCGGACTCCCCGCGCCACGTCGTGCAGTACCTCCTGGGCCTCGACGCCGAGATGAGCGAGCACCTCGTCGGCCCCGACGACGTGCGCGAGCACGACGCCCGGGTCCGGCCGCTGCTGGAGCGCGGCATGGCGGGGGAGTCACGCAAGACCTACCGTGAGCGCAACGAGAAGGCCATCTCCGCGCTCGACCGACGTGGCGAGCTGCTCGGCCTCGTCGAGGCCTACCGCGACCTCAAGGCCGCGCACGGCGTCATGGACTTCTCCGACCAGATCGCGTTGGCCGCCCGTCTGGCCCGCGAGCAGCCGGAGGTCGGCCGGGCCGAGCGGGCGAAGTTCCGCGTGGTCCTCCTCGACGAGTACCAGGACACCTCGGTCGCCCAGGCCCTCATGCTGAGCCGGCTGTTCTCCGGCGCCGAGGGCGCCGACGGTCGCGCTCACCCGGTGACCGCGGTGGGCGACCCCAACCAGGCCATCTACGGCTGGCGCGGCGCGTCGGTGTCCAACATCCTCGAGTTCGCCGTCGACTTCCCGCCGTCGCACGGGCCGGGACGCACCTTCCCGCTCACGGTCAACCGTCGCTCCGACGAGCGCATCCTCGCCACCGCCAACCACCTCGCCGCCGACCTCTACGACCGCGCCGACCTGCGACCGCTCGAGGCCAAGCCCGACGCCGCGCCGGGCGAGGTCGACGTCGCCGTGCACCCGACCTACGACGACGAGCTGGCCTGGGTCGTCGAGCAGGTGCGGAGCGCCCACGCCGAGCTGGCCGCGCGCGAGGACCGGCCGGCCTGGCGCGAGATCGGCGTCCTGACCCGGGACAACGCCCACGCCGCCGCACTCTTCGACGCCCTGACCGACGCCGAGGTGCCCGTCGAGATCGTGGGCCTCAAGGGCCTGCTGCGCCTGCCCGAGGTCAGCGAGGTCGTCGCCACGCTCGCGCTGGTCGACGACGTCAGTGCCAACGCAGAGCTGCTCACGCTGCTCGCCGGCCCGCGCTGGGCCGTCGGCCCTCGCGACCTCGCCCTGCTGGGTCGTCGCAGCCGCGAGCTCGCAGCGGGCCTGCGGACCGGCCCCGGGCGCCGCGGGGCCGAGGCGCCCGCCGACCTCGCCACCCAGCTCGACGAGGCGGTGCAGGGCGCCGACCCGTGGGAGGTGCCGGCACTGTCCGACGCCCTGGAGGACCCGGGTGACCTCGCGTACTCCGAGGCGGCGCGGGAACGCTTCGCCCTGCTCGCCGGCGAGCTGCGCCGGCTGCGGTCCCTGGCCGGCGAGCCGCTGCTCGACCTGGTGCGTCGCATCGTCGACGTGACCGGCATCGACGTCGAGCTCGCCTCCTCGGTCAGCCCGGCCGCAGCGGCGCGCCGCGACAACCTCGACCTGTTCGTCTCCGCGGTCGCCGACTTCCAGGCCGTCGACGGGTCGGTCAGCCTCTCCGCGCTGCTGGCCTGGCTCGAGGCCGAGGACGAGTTCGGCCAGGGCCTCGACGTCGCCACGCCCTCGGAGGCCGACTCGGTCAAGCTGCTCACCGTCCACCGCGCCAAGGGGCTCGAGTGGGACGTCGTGGTGCTGCCGGGCGTCGTCGACGGCAAGTTCCCCACCTCGCGGGGTCGGTCCAGCTGGCTGACCGTGCCCTCGGTGCTCCCGGTGGCGCTGCGCGGTGACGCCCGTGACCTGCCCACGCCGACCGGCTGGACTCCTGCCGACCTCCAGGCCCTCGCCTCGGCCACCAAGGAGCACGAAGCCCGGGAGGAGCTGAGGCTCGGCTACGTCGCCTGGACCCGCGCCCGCCACCGGCTCCTGGTCTCGGGGTGGTGCTGGTCGCCGACGATCCAGCGGCCCCGCGGTCCGTCGGCCTACCTGCTGCGCACCCGGGAGGCGATGGCCGGGTGGGGCGCGCAGCCGGGCCGGTGGTGCGAGACCCCGGGCAAGGACGACCCGCACCCCTACCACGCGGCCGATCCCGATCGCGCCTGGCCGATCGACCACCACACCGCCGAGGTGGTCCGCCGCCACGAGGCGGCGGCCCTGCTCGAGAGCGTCGACCCCGACGCGGCCGACGAGCTCGACGACGTGCTCCACCTCGAGCAGGTCTCGCGGTGGGACGACGCCGTCGAGCGGCTCGTGGCGGAGGCGACGCGGGAGCGATCGAGCAGCGTCGCGGTGCCGCTGCCCTCGTCGCTCTCGGTCACGGCCTTGACGCGGCTGCGCGCCGATCCGGCACGGTTCGCGCGCGACCTCGCCCGGCCGATGCCTCGCCAGCCGTCGCCGTCGGCCCGCTTCGGCACCCGGTTCCACGCCTGGGTGGAGGCCCGGTTCGGCCAGCAGCTGCTGCTGGACCCCGACGACCTGCCGGGCCGCGCCGACGCCGACATCGAGGACGACGCCGACCTCGCGGCGCTGGTCGCCGCCTTCGAGGCCGGCGCGTTCGCCGAGCGGGCGCCGTACGCCGTGGAGGCGCCGTTCGCGCTCGTGCTGGCCGGCCAGGTCGTCCGAGGGCGCATCGACGCGGTCTACGCCGAGCAGGTCGACGGCGAGCCCGGGTTCCTGCTCGTGGACTGGAAGACCAACCGCAGCCACGACGCCGACCCGGTCCAGCTCGCGCTCTACCGCCTGGCCTGGGCCGAGCTGCACGGTGTGGGGCTCGACCGGGTCCGCGCAGGTTTCTACTACGTGCGGTCCGGCGACCTGGTCGAGCCCGCGGACCTCCCGGGTCGCGGGCAGCTGGAGGCGATCCTCAGGCCGTCGGGCTGAGGGCCGCCTCGACCATCGCCGCGCTCAGCTCGAGACGCGTGGGGTGGAAGGAGTCGCCGCTCATGACCAGGCCGACGTGGACCGGGGTGTGGTCGAGGAAGCTCTGCGCGACCCAGCGGGCGCACAGCGGGTCCCCGGGCATCAGGACGAGGGCCGCGACGTCGCCGGGTGCGGCGGCCAGGCGGGTGCTCACGCGGGCCAGGCGGGTGCTCACGCGGGCCAGGCTAGGACAGCCGCCGCGCCATGACCTAGCCTCGCCAGGTGATCCACGCCTACGAGCGGATGGCCGCCGACCCCCACGACCGCCTCGGGATCCGCCGCCGGGACAGTGCCTGGCTCGACGAGCGCTGGAGCGACCCGGGCACGCGGGTGCTGGTCGTCTCCGGCACCCACGTGCGACCCCACGAGGGTCGCCCGGCCTGGGTCGCGCCGGGCGAGGCTCCCGAGGGCGTGCGGGTGCTGATCGGCGAACGCGCGGGCACGACGTACGCCGCCGTCGTGACGCCCTCGAGCCGGGCCCGCGAGGAGCAGGGCTGGGTCGCGCTGCGCGACCTGCTGCCGGTGCTGGCCGACGCGGCGACCGACGAGGCGCCGATGGTCCTCCACGCGCTCGGGCTCGCCGAGTGGCTGGCCTCGACGCGGTACTGCCCCCGGTGCGGTGCCGGCCTCGACCCGGTCGCCGCCGGCCACGAGCTGCTGTGCCCGCGCTGCGGTCGCAAGCAGTTCCCGCGCACCGACCCGGCCGTCATCATGACCGTCGCGAGCGGCGAGCCGGGCAGCGACGACGAGCGCTGCCTGCTCGGGCACCAGAGCGCGTGGCCCGAGGGCCGCTACTCCACCCTGGCGGGCTTCTGCGAGCCGGGGGAGACCCTCGAGGACGCCGTGCGCCGCGAGGTCGCCGAGGAGACCGGGATCGCGGTCGGCGAGGTCACCTACGTCGGCAACCAGCCGTGGCCGCTGCCGGCCAGCCTGATGCTCGGTTTCATCGCCAGGGCGGTCTCGACGACGATCTCGGTCGACGACGACGAGATCGAGGACGCCCGGTGGTTCACGCGGGCCGAGCTGCGGGCCGAGGCCGAGGCCGGGCGGGTCGTGCTGCCCGGGCCGATCTCGATCAGCCGCGCCCTCATCGAGCAGTGGTACGGCGGGGAGCTCCCGGGCACCTGGTGACCGCCGGCCTCACGCGAGGGCGGCGAGCTTCTCCTTGACCTGCGCCAGCGACGGGTTGGTCTGCGAGGTGCCGTCGCTGAAGACCAGCGTCGGGACGGTCTGGTTGCCGCCGTTGGCCTGCTCGACGATCTGCACGGCCTCGGGGTGCTGCTCGATGTCGACGACCTCGAAGCCGATGCCCTCGCGGTCGAGCTGACCCTTGAGTCGGTGGCAGTAGCCGCACCAGGGGGTGGAGTACATCGTGAACGAGCTCATCGGGGTGTCGCCTCCGCGGTCTAGGGTCGTGGACGCACCCGTCCAGGGGTGCTGACGGCTTCAACCACGACCCCCCGGGAGTTGTTCCGCACGATGGCGCCACCGACCCAGCCCGCAGGCGGTGCCGACGCACTGCTGGCCGGCCTCGACCCCGAGCAGCGCCTGGTCGCCGAGGCGCTGAGGGGCCCGGTGCGGGTGCTGGCCGGAGCCGGGACGGGCAAGACCCGCGCGATCACGCACCGCATCGCCCATGGTGTCGCCACCGGGGTCTATGCGCCCTCGGAGGTGCTCGCGGTCACCTTCACCACCCGCGCAGCGGGCGAGATGCGCACACGGTTGCGCGCGCTCGGGGCCGGCGGGGTGCAGGCCCGCACGTTCCACTCGGCGGCGCTGCGACAGCTGCGCTACTTCTGGCCCCACGTCCACGGCACCGAGCTGCCCCGGCTGGTCGAGTCCAAGCTCGGGCTGCTGGCCACCGCTGCGCGCCAGCAACGCATGCGCCCCGACCAGGCGCTGCTGCGCGACCTCGCCTCCGAGGTGGAGTGGGCCAAGGTCAGCAACGTCCACCCCGACGACTACCCGCAGGTCGCGGCCCGCCGCGGTCGCGAGGTGACCGGTCAGGACCCCGAGACGGTCGCCCGCGTCATGTCGTCCTACGAGTCCGTCAAGCGCGAGCAGGGCGTGATGGACATGGAGGACATCCTCCTGTTCACCGCCGGCCTGCTCGCCGAGGACGAGCGCGTCGCCGCACAGGTGCGCCGCCAGTACAAGTGGTTCGTCGTCGACGAGTTCCAGGACGTCTCGCCCCTGCAGTCGGCGCTGCTCGACCTGTGGCTCGGCGGTCGGGAGGAGGTGTGCGTGGTGGGTGACCCGGCCCAGACGATCTACTCCTTCGCCGGCGCCGATCCGAGCTACCTGACGGGCTTCACCGCCAAGCACCCGGAGGCGACCACGGTCGAGCTCGTGCGCAACTACCGCTCGACCCCGCAGGTGGTCGGCGCGGCCAACGACCTGCTGCGCGGGACCGCGACCCGCGGCGTCGAGCTCGTCGCCCAGAACGCTGCCGGCCCCACGGTCACGTTCGCCGGCAGCCCCGACGAGGTCGCCGAGGCCGAGCAGGTCGCCGCCCGCGTGCAGGCGCTGCGCCAGCAGGGCACCCCGGCCTCGCAGATGGCGGTGCTGTTCCGCATCAACGCACAGTCCGAGGCCTACGAGGAGGCGCTGGCCGCCCGCGGCCTGCCCTACGTCGTGCGGGGTGCCGCGCGGTTCTTCGACCGTGCCGAGGTCCGCGAGGCCGTCACCCGGCTGCGCGGCGCGGCGCGCGGGGGGGAGGACGACGGCGAGCTCGTCGACCTCGTCCGCGCCACCCTGTCGGGCATGGGCTGGTCGCCGCAGGCGCCCAGTGCCCGCGGCCAGACCCGCGACCGGTGGGAGTCGTGGCAGGCGTTGGTCGACCAGGCCGTGGACCTCCTCGAGCGCGAGCCCGCCGCCGACCTCGGACTCTTCGTCGCCGAGCTCGACCGCCGGGCCAGCGAGCAGCACGCCCCCGTCGCCGACGGTGTCACCCTGGCCACGTTCCACGCGGCCAAGGGCCTGGAGTGGGACGTCGTCTTCTGCGTCGGCGTGCACGACGGGACCGTGCCGATCACCTACGCCGACACCCCGGCCAGCGTGGAGGAGGAGCGCCGCCTGCTCTACGTCGGCATGACCCGGGCCCGGCGCGAGCTGCTGGTCTCCTGGGCCGCGGCCCGCCAGCCGGGCGGTCGCGGTCAACGACCACCCTCGCGCTTCCTCGAGCCGCTGCTGCCCGCCGCGGTGCGGGACGCGCCCGGGGCGGGGGCCGGGTCGCGTCGTGGTCGCAAGGCGATGACCTGCCGCACCTGCGGGTTGCCGCTGGCCAGCGCCGCGGAGAAGAAGAAGGGCCGCTGCACGGCCTGTCCGGTCGTCTACGACGAGGACCTCTACGAGCGCCTCCGCGCCTGGCGCAAGGAACGCTCGGGCGCCGACGAGGTCCCGGCCTTCGTGGTGTTCACCGACGCCACCCTGGAGCTGATCGCCGAGCACAAGCCCCGCACCCCCGCCGCGCTCGGCGCGATCAGCGGTGTCGGCCCGGCGAAGATCGAGCGCTACGGCGACGACGTCCTGTCCCTCGTGGGTTGACCGCCAGCCCGCAGATGTTTTTTCCGGACTTTCCTCGAGCCGTTCGCACCGCGTTCATGCAGGTCAGGCACGGTGTCGCCGCGCGATCGGACGGTCTCGCGAGAGGTCGGTCGCCGAATCTGCCGTTAATTCGATTGCTGCGCCCTGGCGGGGCGCCGTAGCGTACCTGTCAGCAGCAACCGCGCATCCCGGGCCCGACGAGCCCAGCGCCCGATGAGACCGAAGGAGGTGGCCCGCATGGAGATCTACACCGACATCACGAAGGTGACGCTGATGCCCGACGACCGCACTGCTCCGGTGACGACGAACCCGGCCACCACCCCGGTGCGCCCGGTGGTCATCGACGCACGCGGTCTCGTCCACGCGCCCGGCACCAGCCCGCGGCCGATCACGGGCCGCTCGGTCGCCGGCACCGCCTCGCGCTGGCTCCCCGTCTCCTCCGGCACCACCGACCTGTTCTTCACCGATCTGTCCTTCACTGATCTGGGCTCCACCGCCTGGGGACCACCGCTCTGAGCTGACTCAGACCGGCACCTCCAGGCCGCGGATCCCTTCGGGATCCGCGGTTTTTCGTCTTCGCGGACCCACCGCCGGGCCAACCAGGCCCGGACCCCGCGACCACGAATCACACCCAGGAGGTGAGGCAGATGGCCACCAGCACCCTCGAGCGCTCGCTCGGCCGGCTCCACGACCAGGCCGACCAGGCCGTCGAGTCGACCGACGACTGCGCGCAGGACCGCCTGCCGTGCCGGGTCTTCGACCCGGAGCTCTGGTTCGCCGAGGCGCCGGCCGACGTCGAGGCCGCCAAGGCCCTGTGCCTGGACTGCCCCGTCCGCGCGCTGTGCCTCGACGGCGCTCTCGAGCGCGGCGAGCCCTGGGGCGTCTGGGGTGGCGAGCTGTTCCTCCAGGGACAGGTCATCGCCCGCAAGCGACCACGGGGCCGCCCCCGCAAGGACGCCGCCTGAGCACCACCCGCACCACACCGCACCACCCGTCATCCACCTACGAGCACCGCAGGAGCACACCATGCACCACCTGATGAACGAGGACCTCGCGCGCGCACAGATGTCCGCGCGCCTGGGAGAGGCGCAGCAGATGCGCGCAGGCCAGCGAGTGGCCCGCGCACAACGCCTGAGCCGCAAGGCCGAGAGGCTCGCACAGCGCGCACGCCTGGCCGCCGCTCGCGCCCTGTGACCCGCCAGGCGGGACCCCGGAGCCGGGGCCCCGGTCGCACCGACGACCGGGGCCCCGGCTCTCGTCGTCGCGGGACGGGGTCCGGCTACGGTCGCCGCATGACCAGCTGTGACGTGCTATCCGGTGGCGTAGAGGTCGCCGTCCCACGTGCAGCCGCAGTGCAGGTGCCGGGTCCAGCGCACCGGGTGCGGTGCGCCGTGAGCCTCCAGGGCGACCACCGCCGAGAACGTCGACGGCTCGTCACCCTCCGCCCAGCGCGCGACGTCACGCACCGCCCACGCGACGGCGAGCGCGTGCAGCGCCGGGTCGGTCGGCGGCACCGGGTCCGCCCGTGCGGCCTGCTCGAGCAGCAGCGCACGGCGCGGGTCCGCCTGCGACTCGTGGGCGTCGAGGCAGCGCAGGCAGGCCGTCGCGCCCGGCACCACCAGCGGGCCGACCCGCGGCAGACCACCGCGGCTCCACAGCAGCAGGTGCGCGAGGCCCGAGCCGACCAGCACGTCGACGTCGTCGCGGTGGGGCTCACCCGCCGTGACGAGCACCACGAGCGAGCCCGGGCCGGTCCCCGCGGTCCCGGTCCCGGGCTCGAGCCGGTCCGAGCGTCGCACGACGAGGCCGCTGTCGCCGAGCAGGCGCACCAGGGGCTCGGTGCGGTCGGGAGGACCCACGACGAGCAGGTCCAGGGCCGCCCGGGCGCGGAGCCGCCACCCTGCCTCGGGCCCCGACCAGGCCGCGGTCGCGTCGACGAGGCCGGGACGGGACGCGGCGCGGTGGTCCGCGACGGCGACGAGCAGCCGGGCCTCCTCGAGCCTGGCCACGGCGACGGCGATCGGGCGCGGGCAGGCGCTCGGCCGGAGCGGCTGCCAGGTCCCGGTGGTCAGCGCGGTGAGCAGGCGGCGTACGTCGGGGGAGTCGGGCAGCACCGCCCGGGCCGGCGGGTCGAGACCCACCTGCACCGTGCTGGGGTCACGACGCAGGATCGGGACACCGGGTCGTAGCCGCAGGCGCCCGGCGTACGGCGGGTCGTGGTCGGCGGGCACCCACGCAGACTGGCACGAGGATGCGGCGGTGGGCGCTCGTCCTCCACAGCGGCGGGTGCTCGGCGATCAGGCCTTGCCGAGGATCCGGTTCAGGTTCGTGCTGCAGACGGGGCAGACGGCCTTGGCCATCCGGGTGCCCTTGTCGTTCACCCTGACCTCACCCTCCGCCGCACGCTTCTCCTTGCACTTCACGCAGTAGAACTCACCGCTCCAGGTCTCCGCCATGACGGCCTCCTTGCCTTCACTACTGGTCGTGGGACGGGTGCAGCCGGGGAAAGCCCGTCGTAGGTCTGGCGGCGGGCGCCGCCGGACGGGCCGACCCTACGACACGCCCACGTCGGCCGGGCCGAGGCGGGGACGGCCACTCCCGCGTGTCGTCCGGACGGTCGGGCCCGCTCGCTACCCTCCGACCATGCCCGCCTCGACCCCAGCCCCCACCCACCTCCGTGTCGAACGCCCGTCCGACGGCGTCGTCCTCCTGACCCTCGACAACCCCGACATGCGCAACGCCATGTCGGCGGAGATGACCCAAGCGTGGACGGCCGCCGTCGACGAGCTGGTCCTCGACCGTGACGTCCGCGTGGTCGTGGTGACCGGCGGTGGCTCGGCCTTCTGCTCGGGCGGTGACACGAGCTGGATCGCCAGCGAGCCCGACGCGAGCGTCGACGAGCTGCGGACCCGGATGATCGCCTTCTACCGGGCCTGGCTCTCGATCCGTCGACTCGAGGTGCCCACCATCGCCGCGCTCAACGGGGCCGCCATCGGCGCCGGGCTGTGCCTGGCCCTGGCCTGCGACCTGCGCGTCGCGGCCGAGGGCGCCAAGCTCGGCGTGCCCTTCACCAGGCTCGGGATGCACCCCGGCATGGCCGCGACGTACCTCCTGCCGCAGGTCGTCGGCGCCGCCCAGGCGCGCGACCTGCTGCTCACCGGGCGCATCGTGGAGGCCGCCGAGGCGCTCGAGATCGGACTGGTCACCCGCACCCTGCCCCGCGAGGGCTTCCTCGAGGGGGCCCTCGCGATCGCGCGCTCGGTGGCCCAGACGGCGCCGATCGCAGCCAGGCTGACGACGCTGGCCCTGCGCGAGGGAGGCCACGACGACATCGAGGGCGCCCTCGCGTACGAGGCGATGGCCCAGCCGATCACGCTGGCGACCGCGGACCTCCAGGAAGGGGTTCGCGCCAGCCAGGAGAAGCGGGCGCCCCGCTTCACCGGCCGATGACGACGAGCGACCCCCGGGCCCGCCGCGCGCCATGGGGCTTCCCCTTCCTCACGGCACCCGGCGAGGCCTGGGGGCCTCGTGTGGACCCGACGCTAGGCGCGCACGCCGACCGCGGTCAACGCCTGATCCCGTCATCCTGTGGAGGAACCTGTGCATGAGGGTGTGGACCAGCGTCCGGCACGGTGGAGGAGCGGGGGAGGGACCTGTGGACGGGTCGTGGCGGACCCACGGACCGACATCGTGAGCAGGACAGACGTCGTGCACAGGGTGTGGACAGCAATCTCCTGCTCCGGGGAGGGCGGCGTGTGGCGACGACCGGCCCACGAGGTCGGCCGATGACCACGGTCGAGGCGGGTGCGCCCTACGACGCCGGCCCGGTCGCCGCGCTGCGCCGGATCGCCTTCCTGCTGGAGCGGGGCCGTGAGGACTCCTACAAGGTCAAGGCGTTCCGTGGGGCGGCTGCGGCGATCCTGCCGCTCGGCGACGACGAGGTCGCGACCCGCGCCGAGGCCGGCACCCTCGCCGAGCTCGCCGGCGTGGGGGCCAGCTCCGCACGCGTGGTCACCGAGGCGGTCGCGGGCGTCGTGCCCGAGCGGCTCGCCCGCGCCGAGGCCGAGCACGGCGGACCGCTCTGCGCCGGTGGCGCCGACCTGCGGGCGCTGCTGCGCGGGGACCTGCACACGCACTCGGACTGGTCCGACGGCGGCTCGCCGATCGAGGAGATGGCCTTCACCGCGCTCGAGCTGGGCCACGACTACCTCGTGCTCACCGACCACTCGCCCCGGCTCAAGGTCGCCCGAGGCCTCAGCGCCGAGCGGCTCGCGCGGCAGCTCGACGTCGTCGATGCGGTCAACGACCACCTCGGCGCCGCCGGCGGCGACGGCTTCACCCTGCTCAAGGGCATCGAGGTCGACATCCTCGACGACGGCTCCCTGGACCAGAGCGAGGAGATGCTCGCACGCCTCGACGTCCGGGTCGCCAGCGTGCACTCCAAGCTCGCCATGGAGCGTGACGCGATGACCCGGCGGATGGTGGGTGCCGTCCGGCAGCGGCACACCAACGTGCTGGGCCACTGCACCGGCCGGCTCGTGACCGGCGGGCGTGGCACCCGCGCGCAGTCGCAGTTCGACGCGCGCGCGGTCTTCGGCGCCTGCGCCGAGGAGGGGGTCGCGGTCGAGATCAACTCCCGTCCGGAGCGCCGTGACCCGCCGACCGCGCTGCTCGAGCTCGCCCGCGACCTCGGGTGCCTGTTCTCGATCGACTCCGACGCCCACGCGCCCGGACAGCTCGACTTCCCGGTGCTCGGGTGCGAGCGGGCCGAGGCGGCCGGCATCGAGCCGGACCGCATCGTCAACACCTGGCCCCGGGAGCGCCTGCTGGCGTGGGCGGCTCCCTGAGGGCAGGCTGGTCGTCGTGAGCCCCGCAACCGAGCCGAGCGATCTCAGCGGCGGTGCGCACGAGCCCGAGGTCGACGTACGCCGGTCGAAACGACGTCGGCGCACCGTCTCGGCCTACCGGGACGGTCCGCGGATCGTGGTGCTCATCCCGGCCACGATGAGTGTCGCCGAGGAGCACCGCTGGGTGCGCACGATGATCGAGCGGATCCAGCGCGCAGAACGGCGCTCCCACTCCAGCGACGACGACCTGCTCGCGCGGGCCACCGCGCTCAACGACCGGTGGCTCGGCGGCCTGGCCCAACCGGCTTCGGTGCGCTGGGTCGACAACCAGCGCTCGCGGTGGGGCTCCTGCACGACCGGCGACCGGACCATCCGGCTCTCCTCACGGCTGCAGGCCATGCCCACGTGGGTGGTCGACTACGTCCTCGTCCACGAGCTGGCCCACCTGCTCGAGCCGCGCCACGACGACCGGTTCTGGTCCTGGGTCCAGCGCTACCCGCAGGCCGAGAAGGCGCAGGGCTACCTGCTGGGCTGGTCGGCGGCGGCCCAGGTCGAGCCGCCGCCGGAGGACCACGTCTCCGACTGAGCCCGCGCGACCGCGCGGGCCACGAGGATCCTCAGGTCGCTCTCGCGGCCCTGCGGACCGACGGGCAGGTCCTCGACCGGCCACCAGCGCAGGTCGAGGGACTCGTCGCTGACCTCGTAGGTCGAACCGCTCTGCGCCACCGCGACGAACCGGACGTCGAGGTGGTGCACGACCTCGGCCGGGTCGTCGCGGGGCGGGCCGCAGAACGGCACGGCGTGCTCGCTCAGCTCGACCGGGACCGGGTCGAGGCGGAGTCGACCCCCGAGCCCCGACTCCTCGCTCGCCTCCCGCAGCGCCGCAGCGGCCAGCGTGGGGTCACCCGGTTCGCAGTGCCCTCCCAGCTGGAACCACGTCCGTGCCTTGGCGTGCAGGGTCAGCAGCGCGTGGGAGCGGTCGTGGTCGAGCACCAGCGTGCTGGCGGTGAGGTGGTCGGGGCGGCACTCGCGGCGCATCGCGTCGGGGCGCGCGTGCAGGTGCTGCACGTAGCGGCGGCGCAGTGCCTCCTGCCCGTCGTCCGGAGCGGTCCAGTCGTGCAGGGTGCGCGAGGCGTCGGCGTGCAGGCTCACGCGGGCTCGGGAGGGGCGTCGCCGCCCTCACCGGGCGTCGCCGGCCCGTCGAGCAGCTCGCGCAGCTCGGCGTCGAAGGCGTCCTCGCTGAGCTCGGGTGGTGCGCTGACGTCCTGGCGGAAGCCGAGCGGGTCGTCGAGGTCGGCCGCGGTGGGCAGCAGGTCGGGGTGCATCCACACGCCGTCGCGGCCCTCGGTGCCCTGACGGGTGCGCAGGGCGCCCCACAACGTCGAGGCGTCGCGCAGGCGGCGGGGTCGCAGCTCGAGGCCGACCAGCGCGGCGAAGGTCTCCTCGGCGGGACCGCCGGCGGCGCGGCGACGTCGCACGGCCTCCTGCATCTTGGCCGCGGCCGGCATCCGGGTCGCCGTGGCCTGGCCGACGACCTCGTCGACCCAGCCCTCCACGAGGGCGAGCGCGACCTCGAGCCGCTCGAGTGCGGCCTCCTGCTGCGCCGACCTGGGCAGGTCGAAGAGACCGCCCTCGACGAGCCGCTGGAGCGAGGCGGGGTCGCTGGGGTCGACGCCGCGCATCTGCTCCTCCATCCGCGCCTGCAGCCCCTCGGCGTTGACCTCCAGTCCACGGGCGTAGTCGGTGACGGCGCCGACGACGTGCTCGCGCAGCCAGGGGACGTTGGCGAACAGCCGCTGGTGGGCGGCCTCGCGCAGCGCGAGGTACAGCACGACGTCGTCCTCTCCGACGTCGAGGCCCTCGGCGAAGGCGGAGACGTTGGCCGGCACGAGGGCCGCGCGGCCCTGCTCCCCGAGCGGGATGCCGGTGTCGGAGACGCTGAGCACCTCTCCGGCCAAGGCGCCGAGGCCCGAGCCGACCTGGGTGGCCAGCATCGCGCCGACGGCCTTGCCGAGGAAGCCGAGGATGGGACCGGCGGCGGCCCGGGCCTCCTCGGGCAGCGCCGAGGCCAGACCGGCGGCCGAGCGCTCGGCGACCGGCTCGACGAGGACCTTCCAGCCCTCGAGGGTGTGCACGATCCACTCCGCACGGCTCCACGCGGCGGTGCTGGACACGCCCGAGGGGAAGTCGGTGGTGTCGTCGAGCCAGTGGTCGGCGAGGCGGACCGCGTCGGCGACCGTGTCCTTCTGCCGCTGCGTGACCGAGGTGTCCTCTCCGCCCGCGGCGACGCTCTTGCGAGCGAGGTCGGTCGCGACGTCCCAGTTCAGCGGGCCGTCGTAGGGCTGCATCAGCGACTGGATCTGCCCGAAGAGCTGGCTCAGGTCCATGCCGCCGGTGCCACCCAGACCACCGGGACCACCCAGACCACCCAGCATCCCGGCCAGACCCGCTGGGCCACCGGGACCTCCGGGCGCACCGCCCGGGCCGCCGAAGCCGCCGAGCGAGCCGAAGAGCTGCTCGAACGGGGTGCCGGCGAACGGGTTCTGGCCCCCGTCACCACCCTGTCGCGACCCGTCCTCGGGCTCGTCGTCGCCGGTGCCGTCCTCGCGCTCGCTCATGGGACCCACGGTAGCGACTGGCACTAGGCTGCGCCGCGTGTCCCAACCCGTCGTTCGTCTGGTCGACATCCGTGAGACCCCGCTGGAGGTCGACGAGGTCCTCGCGGCGCTCGACGACGACGCCTCCGGCGGGCTGACCCTCTTCGTCGGCCGGGTGCGTGACCACGACGGGGGCAAGGGTGTCGACGCCCTGGAGTACTCCGCGCACCCCTCCGCCCTCGAGCGGCTGCGCGAGGTCTGCACCCGCGTCGCCGAGCGCCACGACGTCTCCGCGCTGGCTGCGGTCCACCGCGTCGGCACGCTGGCCATCGGCGACCTCGCGGTCGTGGTGGCCACCACCTCGGCGCACCGGGGGACCGCCTTCGAGGCCTCCCGTGACCTGATCGACACGCTGAAGGACGAGGTGCCGATCTGGAAGCACCAGGCCTTCGGCGACGGCACCGAGGAGTGGGTCGGCTCTCCGTGAGGGGCACTGCGGAGCGCCTGCCACGACGCGTGGTCGGCGCGCCCTAGGCTCCCCTGCGTGGAGATCCTGCTGTGGCTGGCCCCGACGGTCGCCGTGACGACGGTCGCGATGGCCTGGGTGGCGTGGCTGGGCCGCGAGGGTCGTGGTGAGGTCGACCGCGAGACCGCGGTACGCCGGATGGGCGAGGCCCTGACGCGGGAGCCGCGACGCCGGCCCGGGTACGCCGTCGTACCTCCTGAGCGCGACCGCAGCACCGGCGTGGCGGTCCGCCCGTCGCGTCGCGCCTCCTGAGGACCCACCCGCCCCGGGGAGGTCCGGGTCTCGGACCGTCCGGACGAGGTTGGGCGGGATGAGACAGTTGCGCCATGAACCAGCGCCTGATCGCCGCCGTCGTGGCGGCGCCGCTCGTGCTGGCGCTGGTGATCGCGGCCGCGGTCATGAAGCTGCCGTTCGTGACCTACGCGCCGGGCAGCACCTTCAACGTGCTGGGCACCAACGACGGCAGCGAGATCATCCAGGTCGACGGACACCAGGTCTACCGCGACGACGGGCAGCTGCGGATGACCACCGTGCTGGTCTCGGTGCCGCAGCAGCGCAAGAACCTCTTCGAGGTCCTGGCTGCCTGGGCCGACCCCGACGACGCCGTCTACCCCTACGACGCGATCTACGACCAGCAGCAGACACCGCAGGAGAGCAACATCGAGGGCCAGGTCGAGATGACCTCCTCCCAGGACACCGCCTCGGCGGTCGCCCTCGCCGAGATGGGCGTCGACGTGCCGGCGCAGCTGCAGGTCGCCTACGTCGACAAGGGGACGCCCGCGGAGGGCGAGCTCAAGGCCGGTGACGTGATCAGGCGCGCCGACGACACCCCGATCGTGACCGGGCAGGACCTGGTCGACGTCATCCAGGCGGCGCCCGCGGGAGAACCGGTACGTTTCGTCGTCGCGCGCGGCGGCGAGCGCCGTGAGGTCTCGGTGAAGCCCGAGACCGTCGACGGCGAGCAGCGTGTCGGCATCCGTCTCGGGGTCGGCTTCGACCTCCCCTACCAGATCGACGTCAACATCGACCCGGCCATCGGGGGACCGAGCGCGGGGCTGATGTTCTCCCTGGCCATCTACGACACCCTCACCAAGGGCTCGCTGACCGGCGGCGACTCGATCGCCGGCACCGGGACGATCGACCCCACCGGTGCGGTGGGCCCGATCGGCGGCATCGCCCAGAAGATCGCGGGGGCACGCGCCGCCGGGGCCCAGCTGTTCCTGGTGCCGCCCGAGAACTGCGCGGACGCGCTCGGCGCCGACGCCGGCGACATGCGGCTGGTCAGGGCCGACACGATGCACGACGCGCGCACCGCGATCGAGGCCTGGACGGTTGACCAGGACGCGACCCTGCCCAGCTGCGAGGCTGCGTGATGAGCGACCCCTCCCCGGATCCGGTCGAGCCCGCTGAGCCGGTGGACCGGGCCCTCGCTGACGCGGTCCTCGAGATCGAGGAGCACGTCGGCGCGGACGGTTGGGACCGGCCGGCCCGGCTCTACGCCCTGGTCGACACGGCCGAGCTCGTGCGGGCCCAGCCCGACCTGGTCGCCGCGATGGGACTCGACGAGGACCCCGCACCCGGCTCGCTGACCCCGGTCGAGCAGGACGGTCTACGCCCCGACGCGACCCTGGAGTCCCAGCTCGAGCAGATCGCCTGGCCGCCGGGCGTGCTGGGCTGCGCCGCGGTCGTGGAGCGGTTCGTGCTGCCACCGGGCGCCGACGACGAGCTGCCCGAGGAGCCGGGGGCCCAGGTCGAGTACGCCGGGGCGCACCCCGCGCGCCAGGAGGTCCGCATGGTCGCCGCTGCGACCAGACGCGGCACGACGTACTGCGCGCTGCGGCTGCGCTCCCACGACGACCCGGCCTCGGTGGCCGGGGGAGTCGACCTGGTGCCGGGCCTGCTGGCCCTGCTCCGCGAGACCCTGACCGACGACCCGACCGACGACCTGCACGACGACCCGCAAGAGGAGCATCCTTCGTGAGCGAGCTGTTCGACGACGACGACCCCCGGCGCCCCACCGCGGCCCCGCCCCAGGGTCCGTCGCGCCGTTCCCGGGCCCTGCTGATCACGGCGGCGGTGGTCGTCCTGGGATTCTTCGCCCTCACCGCGTTCTCGGCGATCTACACCGACCGCCTGTGGTTCTCCTCCATCGGCTACCAGGAGGTCTTCACCACCCTGCTGGTCACCCGGATCGGTCTGTTCGCGGTGTTCGCGCTGGTCATGGCCCTGGTGGTCGGGGTCAACATGGCGCTGGCCTACCGGTTCCGACCGCTCTTCCGGGCGCCGTCGCCGGAGCAGAACAACCTGGAGCGCTACCGCGAGACCGTCGCCCCGATCCGCAAGCTGCTGCTGGTCGGCGTCGCGGCCGTGATCGGGGTCTTCGCCGGGACCTCGGCCCTGGGCCAGTGGCGCACCTACCTGCTGTGGCGCAACGGGGGCGACTTCGGCACGGACGAGGCCTACTTCGGCAAGGACATCGGCTTCTTCGTCTTCGACCTGCCCTGGCTGCACTACGTGACCGACTTCGCGATGGCGGCCACGGTGCTGGCCCTGGTCGCGGCCGCCGTCGTGCACTACCTCTACGGGGGGATCCGCCTCCAGCAGCCCCACGACCGGCTCTCCGGGGCCGCGCAGGTCCAGCTCTCGGTCCTGCTCGGGGTCTTCGTCCTGGCCAAGGCCGGCGACTACTACCTGGACCGCTTCGACCTGGTCAACCAGGACGGCGCCCTCTTCACCGGCATGCACAACACCTTCGACAACGCGGTGCTGCCGGCCCGCACGATCCTGATCTTCATCGCGATCGCGGTGGCGCTGCTGTTCTTCGCCAACATCTGGCTGCGCTCCTGGCAGCTGCCCACCCTCGGCCTGGGCCTGATGGTCGTCTCCTCGATCCTGATGGGCATGATCTGGCCGGCGGTCGTCCAGCAGTTCCAGGTCAAGCCGTCGGAGCCGACGAAGGAGGCCTCCTACATCGGGGCCAACATCGACGCGACGCGTCAGGCCTACAACCTCGACGGCGTCGAACCGGTCGACTACACCAGCGCGGCGACGACCTCGGACACCAACGGTGCCGCCGTCGCCGGCCAGACCTCCTCGGTGCCGCTGGTCGACCCGCAGCTGGTCCGCAAGACCTTCGAGCAGCGCCAGCAGGCGCGCAACTACTACTCGGTCGCGCCGGTCCTCGACGTCGACCGCTACAGCATCGACGGCGTCGACCGGGCCCTGGTGCTGGGCGCGCGAGAGCTCGACCAGACCGGGCTCAACCCCAGCGACCTCAACTGGTCCAACCTGCACACCGTCTACACCCACGGTGACGGCCTGATCGCGGCGTACGCCAACCAGCGCGGCAAGGACAACCGCTCCGAGCAGTCCGTGGTCGACGGCGAGCAGTCCGACATCACCAACGACACCGCCGACGGTGCGGTCTGGGCCGAGGGCATCCAGTCCAACCAGAAGGACCTCACCGACCTCGGCGACGGCTACGAGAGCCGGATCTACTTCGGCGAGCGCTCGCCGGACTACTCGGTGGTCGGCAAGCCGTCCTCGGACGACCCCGACGTCGAGCTCGGCCTGGCCGGGACCTCGGCCGACCAGACCACGACGTACGACGGTGAGGACGGTGTCGACGTCGGCGGGCTGTTCAACCAGGTGATGTACGCGATCAAGTTCGGCGAGCCCAACTTCGTGCTCTCCAGCCGGGTCAACGCCAGCTCCAAGGTCCTCTACGACCGCACGCCGCGCGAGCGGGTGCAGCAGGTCGCGCCGTGGCTGACCCTCGACGCCGACGCCTACCCGGCCATCGTCGACGGCAAGGTGCTGTGGATCCTGGACGGCTACACGACCACCGACCGGTTCCCCAACGCCCAGCGCGAGTCCTTCGCAACGATGACCAACGACTCGCTGCAGGACGCGACCCCGGGCTTCGCCACGGTGCCGACCGACGAGATCAACTACATGCGCAACGCGGTCAAGGCCACGGTCGACGCCTACGACGGCACCGTCACGCTCTACGAGTGGGACGACACCGACCCGATCCTGAAGGCCTGGGAGAGCGCCTTCCCCGGCACGGTGCAGCCCGCGTCGGCGATCTCGGACGAGCTGCGCGAGCACCTGCGCTACCCCGAGGACCTGTTCAAGGTGCAGCGCTACCAGTACGCCCGCTACCACGTGACCGACCCGGGCGACTTCTACCAGGGCAACAACCGCTGGCAGGTCCCGGCTGATCCCAATGCGGAGACGACCGTCCTGCAGCCGCCGTACCGGCTGTTCACCGGGGAGGACGGCGCCGAGCCCGGACAGGACCAGACCTCGGACGGCACCACCACCGGAGACGCCACGCCTGCCCCGGCCTCCGGTCCGGGCAAGGTGTGGTCGTTGACCTCGGTCTTCGTGCCGTACGAGAAGCAGAACCTCGCCTCGTTCGTCTCGGTGAACTCCGATGCCACCTCTCCCGACTACGGGAAGATGACGGTCCTGCAGCTCAGCGACCCCAACACCCCCGGACCGGGCATCATCGCCAACGAGTTCGCCCAGGACGAGGGCGTGGTCCAGCAGCTGCTGCCGTTCCGCGGGGCAGGCTCGCCCGCACCCAACTTCGGCAACCTGCTCACGCTGCCGGTCAACGACGGCCTGGTCTACATCGAGCCGATCTACGCCCAGCGCTCGAACTCCGACTCGGCGTACCCGATCCTGCAGTTCGTCACCGTCTCCTACGGAGGCCGGATCGGCATCGACAACACGCTCACGGGTGCGCTGGCCGACGCCTTCGGGGTCGCGAACCTGACGACCCCCGACGTCAGCGGCGGCAACGGCACCGGCAACACCGGCGGCAACACCGGCGGCAACACCGGCGGTGGCAAGGGGAACGGGAACGGCGGCGGCGGCGGTGGTGGTGGTCAAGGCACGCTGGACCAGCAGATCGCCGCCAAGCTCGTCGCGGCCCAGCAGGCCTTCGACGACGCGGACGCGGCTGCGTCCAACGGCAACCAGGTCGGCTACTCCAAGCTCGTGGTCAAGGCTCAGAACCTGATCTCGGACGCCACCGACCTCGTCAACCAGCGCGACGGCACCACCGGATCCTCGACCGCGGGCAACTGACGCGGCGCTGCTGTCGACCTGCGGATCGCGTCCACCACGCGAGTGCGATCCGCAGGTCGACGTGGCGGTGACGAGGAGCACGCCGACCCGACTTGAGTCCGCGCGCCGTCGTCGCGTACTGTCTGGATCACCGACGCGGGGTGGAGCAGCTCGGTAGCTCGCTGGGCTCATAACCCAGAGGTCGCAGGTTCAAATCCTGCCCCCGCTACAACCAAAGTGGCCCCTCACCTGCGGAAACGCAGGTCAGGGGCCACTTGTTCTCTCGAATCACTTCGTCATGTGTCGCGCTTTGCTCCCCGAAAACTGACCTGAGACCTCGTTCGTGGGCTAGCACTTCAGGCGCAACGAGTACCGCGAGTGGTGCGGCGACTCATCCGATGCGACCGCGTGTCGCTGGTTCAATTTCCTCGGCATGCCATGTGAAAGCGTTGCTGCTCTCATGGTGGGGGAAAAAGAGATTGGAACCCTGGAGGCTTGTGGCGCGCGCTGGACCCCGAAAAACCCCATGCCCACGCTGGATTCGCGGCCGTCGCGGCGAGCTTGCCTCCAGCCCTCCGGATTGAGGTCGGCACCGCAGAAGGCCCCGGTCCCGGCGACCGCCTCCGGATGGGTCTATCGGGACGTCCGGATGCTCACGCGGCAGATGATGAGCGCCGTTGCCGTCGGAGGTTCCTTTACTGGAATGACCGGATTTGCTTTGAGGGCGGCTACGCTCCCCGGATCTGGCGATCAGCTCAGCCGAGGTGCGGGACCGATCGCGCCGAGTTGGCGACGTCCATCTCCTCGGCCGCCTCGAGGCCCTGGTTGAGCTCCTCAGCGTCGGGAGCCCATCGGAGCACGACGAGCGCGGCCACGGCGAGCGCGCCGGCGGCCACGACGAACGACGCGCCGGCGGCGTCGACGAACGCCTGCTGCGCCGCAGACAGCAGACCCCGCCCACTGTCACCGAGCTGGGCGGAGATCTGCTGGACCGCGCCCATCGACGACGCGGCAGCCTCGGCGATGTCGGGCCGCACTCCGGTCAACGCCGGGGCGAGGTTGTCGCGATAATGCGAGTTGAGCACGCTGCCGAGGATCGCGATGCCCAAGGCCGAGCCGAACTCACGCGAGACATCGTTGACGGCCGAGCCGACGCCCTGCTTGCTGCGTGGCAGCGAGGACGTGATCGCCATCGTCGCGGGGGTGCTGGACAGGGCCATCCCGGCCGCGAACACCGCCAGCGCGGAGCCGAACTGCCAGTAGACGAAGTCGGTGTCGACCCCGAGGGCGAGCAGCCCCATCCCGGCGGCCGCCAGCAGGAGCCCGGACCCGGCGATCCGGTTGGTCCCGAACCGCTGTGCGAGCACCGGCGCCTGCCGGGCGAGCGGGATCAGCACGATCGGCAGCGGCAGCAGCGCGCAAGCGGCCTGGAGCGGGCTCAGCCCAGCGACGTACTGCAGGTACTGGAGGCCGATGTAGAAGAACCCGAAGCTGGCGAAGAACTGCACGGTCATCGACAGGGTCCCCATGCCGAAACCACGCCGCCGGAACAACCGAGGGTCCAGCAGCGGCTGCTCTCGACCGAGCTCCCACAGCACGAACGCAAGCCCGGCGGCGACACCGACGACGAAGCCGGTCACCGTCATCGGGTCGCCCCACCCACGCTCACCCCCCTCGATGAACCCGAAGACCAGTCCGCCGACCAGGGCCAGGGAGAGCAGCGACCCGACCGGATCCAGCGCCGGGGGGTGCTGGTCGCGCGAGTTCGGCACGACCAACGCGCTGCCGACGAGCCCGGTGACGGCCAGGGTGGCGTTCAGTCCGAAGAAGGAGTTCCACTCGAAGAGCTCCAGGAGGATGCCGGAGCCGAACAACCCGATCACCGCACCGCCTCCCGCGACCCCGACCCACATGCCGACCGCCCTGGCTCGCTCCGCGGGCGGGAAGGACGTGGTGATCACCGACAGGGTCACCGGCATGATGGCGGCCGCACCGACGCCCATGCAGGCCCGCACCACGATCAGGGCCTGGGGATCGCTGACGAACAGGCCGAACGCCGACGCGGTCCCGAAGATGACCAGGCCGGCGAGCAGCACGGGCCTGCGCCCGATCCGGTCGCCGAGCGCGCCGACTGCGAGCAGCAGGCCCGCGAAGACCAGGGTGTAGGAGTCGACGATCCACTGGATCTCGCTCTGGGTGGCGCCGGTGTCACGTTGCAGGCTGGGCAGGGCGACGTTGAGGCCGCTGACGGCCGAGACGACCGTCATCAGGGACACGGCGATGACGACGAGGAGCGCCGTACGGCGCCGCGGGCTGAGGGTCGGCGCGGCGTACGCCGTGGGGCCCGGGGTGGGAGCGGACATCTCGCGTAGTCTCCTGGAGGCGTGGGTTAGTTCATCGGTAGATGAACTAACACTATTCAACACGCGATGACTTAATCGCGCAAGACGGAGGGAGAGGCAGATGAGCGCGCCCGACCGTCCGGCGGCGCCGCAGCAGACCGTCCGCCCCGGACGCCGCGGCACCAGCAGCACCGCGCGCGACGACATCGCCCGCGCGGCGCGCGACCTCTTCGGCGAGCTCGGCTACGACCACGCGAGCCTGCGTCTGATCGCCGAGCGCGCCGAGGTCGACGTAGCGCTCGTCAGCTACTTCTTCGGCTCCAAGCAACGGCTGTTCATCGAGGTGATCGACCTCCCCTTCGAGCCCGAGGAGGTGCTCCCCCGCATCCTCGCCGGTGACCGGGAGCACGTCGGGGCCGCCCTGGCCTCCCTCGTCCTCGACGTCCTCGACGCCCCCGAGCTGCGGGCCCGGATCCTCGGGATGATCCGCTCCGCCTCCAGCCAGTCCGATGCCGCCGACCTGGTGCGCGAGCGACTCACCCGCCAGCTGCTGCTGCCGATCGCTCGACACCTCGGCGCTGACGACGCCGAGCTGCGCGCCGGTCTCGTCATGTCGCAGGTCGTGGGCTTCACCTTCGCCCGCCACGTGGTGCGTCTCGACGTCCTCACGCAGGCAGAGCGGGCCATCCTGGAGAGACCCCTCGCCCACACCCTCCAGCACTACCTCACGGGTGACCTCGCGGCCTGACGCTGCCTGGGTTCGATCGCTTGTGGCGAGCCACGACTCAGGCTCCCACTGGTCGACACGGGCCCGTGCACGGCGAGCGTGGCTTCGCTGTGACGAACACACGTGCCGGTAAGGCCGACCGCGGACCACGCCGAACAACGCAACACAAGTTGCTTTCCACGATCAGATGGGGCAGGGTAGTTATCGCAACAGAAGTTGCTTTGAGACCCAGGAGCTGACCATGACCGAGATCAACGTCGAGCGCACGGCATTCGCCGTCACGATCGTCGCCACCACCAACATCGCGGCACCCCCGGAGCGGGTGTGGGCCGTGCTGACCGACACCGGTGCGTACCCGGAGTGGAACCCCTTCGTGCGGAGGCTCGAGGGCGAGCTGAGGGAGGGCAGCAGGCTCAGCGTCGACCTGCAGCCGAACGAGAAGAAGCCGACCACGATGAAGCCCACTGTCGTCGCGGTCGAGCCCGGTCGCAGCTTCACATGGCTGGGGCGCGTCGGACTGCCTGGCGTGCTCGACGGCCACCACACCTTCACCGTGGAGCCCATAGGGCAGGGCAGCCGGCTGGTGCAGCACGAGCGGCTGTCCGGACTGCTGACTCCGCTCTTCCGCACGATGCTCACCGTGCAGACCCCTGAGGCCTTCCGCGCGAGCAACGACGCCCTTGCGGCTCGGGTCCTGGCGTGAGCGCGCCCATGCACCGCCGCGGTGCGGCTGTCGAGGAGCGGGTCCTTGCCACGACCCTCGGCCTGCTGGCCGAGCACGGCTATGAGTTCACCGTCGACCAGGTCGCCGAGCGGGCCGAGGTCCACAAGACCACGATCTACCGGCGCTGGGACACCAAGCCCGCCCTCGTCGCGGCCGCGGTCCAGCGACTGGCCGACGAGACCGTCCACGTGGAGACCACCGCCGACCCACTCGCCGATGTGGCCGACCTTGCGCTCCAGGTCGCCCGTGCGCTGCGAGTCCCCGCCGGACTCAACGCGCTCCGTGCCGCCTTGGCCACCGCAGGTGCGGATCCCGAGCTCGGCGTCGTCGCCGGCCACTTCCTCGGCTCCCGCTACGCCCTGGCGACCCCGCTCATCGAGGCCGCGCAGGCCGCGGGACTTCTGCGTCCCGACCTCGACCCCCGGCTGGTGTGGCAGGCGATCGTCAACCCGCTCCACGTCAACGCCGTCACTGACGGAGCCGTCGACGACGAGACCGCCCGCGCCCTCGTGGACCTCGTGCTGTCCGGGGCGCGGGCATGAGGAACTACGACGTGCTCGGCCACCGGGTGCGCCCTCTGCTGGTCGCCCTGGCCTGTGCCGCGCTCGGCGTGGCCGGCGCACTGGCAGTGTCGGGCACGGCCCCGTCGTGAGTCCTGCCGCTCGAGCTCTACAGCCCAGCTGGACTTGAGCTCGAACTCGGTCGTCAGGCGCCGAGCCAGCCCGGCGAGCTGCGGCAGCGTCCAGCCGTGGGTGTAGCCCCGGATGGCGTCGCGCTTCACGGTGTCGTCGCGCGGAGCGATGTCGTCGCGCGCCCAGGTCAGGTTGAGTTCCTCAGGCGGCAGCGAGTCCAGCTGAGCGCGGGAGAAGGTGCCGATGAGCGCGTCCTCGATGGTCGTGCTCAGGGTGCGCACGGGGGCGCGCACCGGTCGTCGAGGACCCTTCGCCGCGATGTCCCAGGGCGTCGGGCCGGTGCTGAAGAACGAATTCACGGACCGATTCTCTCCAAGGGCCCCTCTGCGATGAGGTGTGATAGCCAAGCGCGCAGATCGCGGCATGGTCGGGCGGATCCCTCGGGGCGGCGGAGTCGGGCGCTTGGGGTTGCGCGGCCTGCACAACCGGTGGCAGGTAGTCAGGACCGTGGCATACGGTCTCCTCACCACCTCATCGTCAGGAGTCTTGTGCGTACCTCGTGAGTCACGGCCTTCGGGTCGTAAGCCTTGCTGTGCCGACCGCACGCAAGGCATGTCGAGTCTGCCGCCCCGTTGCGGCTCATCAACGCGCCCTCAGGTGCGCACACCGACGACTTGGAGAAGTACCTTGCACAAGCAGCTTCAGATCCGACGCGCCAACGGCAACGACGAGGCAGCAGTTGCTGACCTCGCCGTCATCAACAACATGTTCGCCGTCGACGAAGTTGACGGGCTCACTGACGCCTTCCGCAGCGCCATCGATGGGAGACTCGACGGCCATGAATGGTTCGTCGCCACAGGTCAGAACGGCGATGTCGTCGCAGCGGCCTACCTGGCTCCCGAGCCATTCGCAGACCGGCTGTGGAATCTCTACTTCATCGCCGTCCACCCGTCTCAACACGGGTCGGGGGTAGGCACAGCCCTCCTCGAACATCTCGAAGAGCTGCTGCGAACGAAGGGTGAGGTCGCGGCAAGGGTTCTTCTCGTCGAGACGTCCAGCACCGATCAGTACGAAGCCACACGTGCCTTTTACGAGGCACGTGGCTTCGATCGAGAGGCACAGATCCGAGAGTTCTACGGTCCTGGCGACGACAAGGTCGTGTTCTGGAAGGCCGTAGCGCTCTGATCGCTCACAGCCCGTCGTCGTCCTCAGACGGCGACGGGCTCGCGCCTCGGACCGCACGCGCCCTTCTCTTACTGAGTGCGCAACGCCCGGGGTCGATCATCGGATGCGATGCCCGATCCTCGGCACGAGCGCGCACGGCTCGCGGCATGGTCGGGCGGAGCCCGCGGTGCGGCGTATGCGGGCGGAACCGTCGGGCGTGGCAGCCCAGCTCTGTCGAGCACCCGGAAGCGATCGATCCTCATCAGGTAGGCGAGCACTGAAGGCCCAACCGTCCTCAGCTGGGCGTCGGCTGGGCGCCGCCAGCCCGGCTGACCTCGGCCAGGCGCTGCTCCAGGAAAGCGCGCTCCGCGGCGTTCGCCGTGAGCACCATCGCGCGCCGGTACGACTGAGCCGCGCCGGCAGCGTCGCCCAGGCGTCGCAGCAGGTCGGCGCGGGTGGCGGGGAGGTAGGGGTAGTCGGCGAGCCGCGGATCGGTCGCAAGCTGGTCGAGGAGCGGCAGGGCAGCGGCCGGACCCTCAGCGAACGCCACGGCCGCGGCTCGGTTGAGCGCGACCACCGGGCTGGGCCACACCGCCAGCAGCCGGTCATACAGGTGCACGACGCGCGGCCAGTCGGTCTGGTCCAGAGACGGCGCCATCGCGTGCACACCGGCGATCGCCGCCTGCAGGGAGAACCGCCCCGGCGGGCCAGAAGCTAGGGCCCCGGCCGTCGCCGTGAGCCCCTCCAGGATCGCGCGCTGGTCCCAGCGCGTCCGGTCCTGGTCGCCAAGCAGGAGCAGTCGGCCCTGCTCGGCGGTCCGGGCAGCCCGGCGCGCGTCGGTGAGGAGCAGCAGGCCCAGCAGGCCGCGGGTCTCGGCCTGCTCGGGGAGCAGCGCGGCGAGGGTGCGCGCAAGGTGTAGGGCCCGATCGCAGAGGTCCCCACGGACGAGCGCGTCCCCCTCGCCTGCGGTGTGGCCGGTGCTGAAGAGCAGGTGGACGGCGGTGAGCACGCTGTCCAGGCGTTCGGGCAGCTCTGCCCGATTCGGGACCCGGTATGGGATCCGCGCTTCGGAGATCTTTTTCTTGGCCCGGGTGATCCGTGCCGCCATCGTCGGCTCGGAGACCAGGAAGGCCCGGGCGACGTCGGGCGTGGGCACGCCGCAGACCAGGCGCAGAGTGAGGGCGACGCGGGCCTCGGGAGCAAGGGTGGGGTGGCAGCAGGTGAACACCAGCCGGAGCCGGTCGTCCGGCACCGCGGCGTCGGGCCCGTCCAGATCGTCCGGGTCATCGTTCGAGTCATGCGGACTGACGGTCGCCGGCTCCACGAGCAGCGGGAGCTTGCGCCGCAGGGTGACCTCGCGACGCAACCGGTCCAGCGCTTTGTTCCGCGCCGCCGTGGTCAACCACGCACCGGGCCGCTCCGGGACGCCGTCGCGGGTCCAGGCCTGCAGCGCGCTGACGTACGCCTCCTGCGCGCACTCCTCCGCGACGTCCAGGTCGCCCGCGACGCGCACTGTGGCGGACAGCACGAAGGCCCACTCGGAGCGGTGGGCCTGCGCTAGCGCGGCAGTGACCGCGTCCGCCTGCATGGCGGACGCGGTCGGCTGCTCGTCGCGGGGAGCGGTCAGAACGGGTTTGCCTCTGCGGGGTTCACGACTGGGCGGACCTCGACACCGCCGAAGGGGGCCGGGCACATCTTGGCCATCTCGAGGGCGTGGTCGAGGTCGCGCGCCTCGACGACATAGAACCCGCCGAGGGCCTCCTTGGTCTCGAGGAACGGGCCGTCCGTCACGGTGCTGCCTCCCCTGATGGAGGTGGCCGTCCCCGTGTTCGCGAGCGCCTCACCCCCGGCCAGGGACCCCCCGAGCGCGAAGACCTGCTCGACGAACTTGCCGTGCGCGTCGATCGTCGCCTGCCACGCTTCAGGCGACATGTCCTGGTAGCCGGTCGGGTCGTCGTAGATGAGGATCGCGTACTTGGTCATGGGGCTGGTCATGGAATTGCTCCTGCACTGGGTCGCGGGCCGGCCTGTCCGGCTCCGTCATCACCATCGACGAACATCCTGCCGTCGAATCGACAACCAGGCTCGATTCTCTACACGAACTTTTCCGGCGCCGCCGCCGCAACGCTTACCCGAACGATCGGATACGAGCTTCGAACGCGTCCGAGATCGAGCGCCCGACCCTCGGCAATATGCGGGTGGCTGCCGTCAGGGAGCCGAAATCTCGGCCGGCGGGCCCGTAGTGGTTGCCAGGAGCCACCAGGTTCTGTTGCGCCAGCGGTTGTACTCCTCGCTGGTCCAGGTCGTGGTTCGGGTCATGTTGAGGTAGGCCTCGGAGGTTCCTGCGAGACCTGCGGTAGCGATGACCCAGTCCAAGTCGCTGTCGGGATTCATCAGGCCGTCTGTGCGTAGGTTGGTCCAAAACTGTTGCTGGAACGCGAGCGTTCCCCGCCGACCCATGTTCGCGGACTCGGCGATGATCGGCTCTTCTGCCTCGACCTGCACCGCTACCCCCACCAGGGGCGCGAGACGGACGAAGAGTGCCGTGGATCCAGCAGCGTCCGCGCTGATGCGCTCCTCAAGTGTGGGTGCGCTCATCGCCGCAATGGCCCAGTCGCGCTGGTTGAGCCCAACCTTCTCGGTATCACCGACCACGGCGACGTTGAGCGCGCGCTTGAGGAGATCGGCCTTGGTGGCGAAACGGACATAGACCGTGCGGTCGGACACTCCAGCGGCTTTTGCGACGGCACTCATCGTCGTGCCGTGGTAGCCGTCAGCCACGAACAGCTCAGTGGCTGCCGCAACGATGCGGGCTTCCGTGGCCGCCGCGCGAGGCGACGAAGCGGACTTGACATCGGGGTCCATGCGGTGCAGTCTAACTGCAATTACTAATTGCAGTTGCGCTGCAACTTGCCGCCAGGTGAGGAGCCCGCCGAATTAACCCGACCCCTTTCAGGAGCACTTCCATGCGAACCACCCGAACCCGTCTCACCGCACTTGCCAGCATCAGCCTCGTCCTCGCCGCCGGCCTCAGCGCCTGCGGATCCGACGACGAGTCGACCCCAGCCGCCGACAACGCGGTCTCGTCCGTGCCCAAAGCGACGTTCGTGGACCAGGGCAACCAGCTGTGCGTCGCCAACGAGGAGGCCATCGCTTCGGTGTTCAAGCAGATGAGCCAGCCGCCCAGCCAGGCCCAGCTGACCGACGCGTTCAACAACCTGGTCACGCAGAGCTACAAGTTCGAGGGCGACCTACTCGCCGTAGGTGCCCCGAAGGGCCAGGAGAAGGCGTTCGTCGACCAGATCCTCGCCATGCACCACGTCGTCAACACCGTCGAAACCCAGGGCCAGGAAGCCTTCTTCGCCACCGAGGACAACCCGTTCAAGGCCGTGACCGACACCCTCGTCAACGACTTCGGGCTCACGTCCTGCCAGACCGAGGAATGACCGGCGAACCCGATCACCGCCACATCGACGCCACGAGCGTGCAACGCCTCGACAACCCAGATACCCACCACTGACTGAGGAGCAACTGATGAGCATCGACACAAGCCCCGTACCTCGCCTCGCGGGTGTGCACCACCTCAAACTCCCGGTCTCTGACCTCGAGCGCTCGCAACGCTGGTACGCATCGCGACTGGGCTACTCGGTAGTCCAGGAGTTCGCAGAGGAAGGCATCGTCCGCGGTGTCGTCATGGAGCACCCCGACGGCGGGCCATCCTTCGCGCTGCGCCTCGACCCCGCCCGCGCCAGCGCCGCCGCGGGCTTCGACTACTTCTCCATCGGTGTCCCCGACAAAGACACCATCGAGCAACTCGCACAGAACCTGACCGCTCAGGGCGAGCAGCACGCAGGGGTGCACTTCGCCTCAGTCGGATGGATCCTGCCGATGCTCCACGATCCAGACGGCCACGAGATCCGGTTCTACACCGTCGAGCGCCACACCGAATCAGATCCCGGCCAAGTACGGACCGTCAACGACGTGGTCGAAACCGAGGACCAGCGCATCCAGGAAGCAGAAGCCCGACTGAGCGACGCCCAGTCGCCTCCAACTCTCAAGGAGTCCCGAGCATGAACCTCATCTTCACCATCCTGATCGCCGGTCCCCTCGGCTACTTCGTAAAGACGCGAAGCACAGCCGTTCTGACCTACCTACTCGTCGGCAGCTACCTCTTCACCTACCAAAGCACCATCGTGACGCTGGACTGGTTCGGCCACGAGTCACCATCCGCCTTCGGCCCGTTTCCCGACGACTTCCCCGCCAAAGCCTCAAGCAGCGAAACCCTCGGCTACGGACTGGTCAACCTCGCCATCACAGCCGTCGGAGTCGGCCTCGTACTCCTAGCCAACTACCTCGCCGCACGCCGCCACAACAAGAACCTCACCGATACAGCCACTAGCGATGGCCGAGCATCTCGGTCACGAGCATGAGCAGCGCCGATCAGCTCGAACATGCGTAACGGCAGCCGGGTAAAGACGGTGTTGACCGAGATCGGTCCGGTCGAGGCCTGCCCGATGCTGGTCGCAGCCTTCGAGATGCTGCCGGGAGAGACTGCTGCACGATTTCGCACGCGCTGACCGGCACCGTCCGCGCCTACGCCACCCGAACGCCCTTGCGACCCCGATCAGTGCGCTCATTCGTCAGCGCCGCGATGACTCCGGTTAGTGCGTCAGCAGGCACTGATGTGCGCTGTAGAAGCCGCTGATGACCTGGGGTTCGTCAAGTTCGCGCGGCCTCGGGGGCCACCGCTATTCAGATCGCTGGGTCCGTTGCGGTCCGGCGTTGCATCGTGCGCCACCTCGGCTCCGCTCACGACGAGACCGAGCTCGGACTCCTCACCGAGGAGGTTCAGCGGTTGCTGGCCGAGGACGAGAAAGGGTCTCGGGCTGGGGATCACCCACCGGTGCCGAAGGCAAGGTTGCTGCCTGCCGCGACACCGGCGTCGCTGCAGGCGGGGCTATTCGCCGGCGAGGACGACCCTGCTGAGCGGGCGCGTGCGCGGCAACCGGTGGCCCGAGCGACGGTGCTCGTGCGAAGGACCGGGAGCTGAGTCCTGCGGCACGCAGGGACTCGCTCAGGGAGCCCTGAGGACGTCGGCGCGGCGGTCGAGGATCACACGGCGACGACGTCGACGAACTCCTCGAGTCCAGCAAAGTCGGTCGGGTTGCGGGTGTAGAGCCGGGCGCCGTGTGCGTGCGCCGTGGCTGCGATCAGGAGGTCCATCGCACGGCGGCGGGGCTGGCGTCCGGCGTCGACCACGGCCGCGGAGAGCCGGCCGTAGCTGGCAGCGACCGCGTCGTTCACGGGCAGTGCGTCAAAGCGCTGCTGGAGGATGCTGAGCCGCCGAAGCCGTTCGGCGCGTACCTCGATGGTCTTGGCCACCAGGACACCAAAGTGGAGCTCGGCCAGCGTCACGGCGCTGATGGCCAGCACTCCCGGCACAGGGGAGACGCCCGCGTCGATGACCACACTGGTGTCCAGGATCGCCCGCTCGGCCGGCGGCGGCTGGCTCGAGCTCACTTGGGGCTCACAGATTGACCCAGGGATCGAGGAGCTCGTCGTCGACGAGGTTGCGGTCCTGCTCCCACGCCGGGTCGGCTGGACCGCGGAACAGCTCCTCGATCCCATCCCAGGTCCTCCAACGAGTGGGCCGCACCGGCACTAGGACGGCGCTGGGTCGGCCGGAGACCGAGATCGTGATCTCCTCGCCGGCCTCGACGCGGCGGACGAGCTCGGATGCGTTCTGTCGCAACTCGCGCAAACCCACGGTTTCCATTCCCCCACAGTAGCATGAGGTAGCACCTGTGCTACTCGCGGGACGAGTGGATGACCTCCTGGCCTCAACGCGCGGGTGGCGTCCCACGCAACCCCATCTCCATATCTTCTGCAGTTTTTGAGGGGACGCCGGCTGAACTGGGAAAACGCGTGCCGTCCGGGCGCCGTCCCCCTTCAATTCGGGGCTGCGGGGGGACGGAACGTGTCAAGCCTGGCGAGGCACTCGGTGTTCAGGCGGTCTGTATCAGGGCCTCCTGGGAGGGCTGGCGTGACCTATGCCCGTAGGGACGACCTCACCCACCGGCTCGCCCTGGCCAGGTCTGATGCGATCGCCCACCAGCAGCTGCTCAACGCCCTGTCGAACGTGGATCTGCTCGTGATTGATGACTTCCTCACCGTCGGCATCGACCACGACGCCGCAGCCGACCTGTTCGCGGCCTTGACCAACCGCGACCACCGGCTGCTCACGATGATGGCCTCCCAGACCGGGCCGGCGCACGATCAACCTCAGCGACCTCGACATGCGCAAACTCCGCCACGACCTCACCCGCACGAGCACGACGTACTGGGAGTAGCACCCGCTGGCCACGCAGGCGGCCTTGGCAACCAGTCGGGGCCGCCGCCCCTGGCCATCGACCATCAGCCAGTACCAACTCGACCGAACGCCGGTACCAACTTCGTGGACTACCGGTGCCAAGCAGGGCTATGCGTCACCGCCGCCCACCAAGCACCAGCTGGCACTGATGATCTGGGTCGCGGTCTTCCCGACCCTCACCGTGCTCAACCTCCTGCTCGGCGACTACCTCGCCGACATGCCGAGCGTGCTTCGCACATTCGTCCTCGCTGCCGTCGCAGTACCGATCGTCGTCTACGGGCTGATGCCGCGCCTGCACACGGTGCGCGCTCACATCCTCGTGCGCCGCGCCACCGCCTGATCAGATGAGGTGATCGGGGATCGTGCTCCAGACAGGTACGACCGGGCATCTGAGGGCCGGGACCGACTGGCCGACGCGATCTTGCGACACACTGCAGATCATGAAGCTCCCCATCTCTGGCGTGCGCCAGATCAAGCTGCCCGTGAGCGACCTGGCGCTCAGCGCTCGGTGGTACGCCGACCTGTTCGACGTGGAGCTGGCCAACGAGTTCTTCGAGGACGAAGCCGTTCGGGGCGTGGTGCTGGCCGATCATGACGCAGGTTTCGTGATAGGCCTCCGCGAGCGTGCCTACTGCGCGAGCAGTCCGGTGCTGGACGGGTTCGACGTGTGTGCGTTCATGGTCGACACGACGGAGCAGATGTCGACGGTGATGGCTCGCTGCGACGAGCTGGGCATCGCGCACGGCGACATCCACCACCGGGGCGATTTCGGCATCGCCATGGACGTCCCGGACCCGGACGGCACCGTCCTGCGGTTCGTGGCTGGACCGCACACCGGACCCCCCGGCGGCTTCGCCGGGGTCGAGCTGGGACCCGGGCCTCCTGACTTCTACGACCGGCCACGGCTCCGCTTCTAGCCGCGTCGACGGGCATCCCGCGCTGGTAGGACGCCCCCGGGCGGGGTGAGGGATGCATCGGCCCTCAGCTACCGCTGCTGAGCACGAAGTCGTCGATGGAGAAGGACTTCGGGACGCTCGGTGAGCCGCTGAGGGCGAGGTACGGTCGTCCGGCGCCTGTCACCGAGGTGTCGGTCAGGGCGACGGTCCAGGCACTCGGCTCCGTCGTGCCGTCGCGCCACATCTTGACCTGCACGGTGCTGCCCACCGCTCGCAACCGGATCCACTGCTTCTGGCCCGCCACGGTGCTCTGCACACCGCTCACCGAGCGCAACGTGGTCTGCGCGCTGTTGACCGCCCTGACCACCTTGAGCGTCTTCGAGCCGGGGGTCAGCACGACGCCGTAACCGTTGACCGGCTTCGCTGCTGCTACCCAACCTCCCGACGCACGCGTCCACAACGAGAACGTGGACGTCGGAGTCTCCGGTCCCCACGTGTAGGACACCAGGACCTCACCGGCGGCGCGCCGATCTGTTGCCACCATCTTGGCGCGGGCGAAGGGTGCGCTGCCGGGTCCGACGCTGAGTCGTCCGGCGCCGTTCTGCACGTCCTCGAACGACGAGCCGGTGTCCTCGGTGGACCACAGGTTCGACCAGGGCGACCCGTCGAGCTGGTCGAAGGAGTCATGAGCCAGCGCCACGACCGCTCCGACCGCTACGGCCACCGTCGGGCTGGCCGGTCCGGTGTTGCCAGCCCGGTCGCGCGCGCGAACCTCGTAGACGTACGACGCCCCCGAGGTCACCGTGCGGTCGCGGTAGGTGAGCGACTCGGAGTCGATCGTGTCGATGACCACGCCATCTCGCACGACCTGGTAGGTCGCGACAGTACGGTCGTCGGCTGCTGCCTCCCACGCGAGCACGACGCCCTCACCGGCCTCGGTCGCCGTCAGCGTCGGAACCGCCGTGGGTGCCACGGTGTCCCTGGACGCCACGACGCCGTTGGCCGCACCAGGGGAGCCGGCGTCCGTGGAGGCGCCCCACGACGTGGGAAGCGCGTTGTCCAGCTCTGTGTCGGCCAGCTCCAGCGACGAGCCGCCGCCCGCCGCCGCTGCCGGCCAGGGATCTGTCGTGCCGTAGGTCACCTGGTCGACGGTGCGACTGCCCTGCAGGAGCGTGATGGTCTCGCCCTCGTCTGCCAGACGTCCGGGGTAGACGCCTCCGACGAGCACGGTCCTCGGCCCGTACGTCGCGCGAAGCGCGGGGTCGCTGGCGGCGAACACCACCCGGTCGCCCGGCAGGACGACGGTGCCCGGCTGGATGGTGAGGCCCAGGCCGTCGATGGTCCACCCGGACAGGTCGACGGCCTGTGAAGTCGGGTTGACCAGCTCGACGTACTCCGCGTCGCCGTCGACCGGCTGATAGTTCAGCTCGTTGATGACGATCCTGGGAGCGGCGCTCTGCGAGCGCGGGATCGGCAGGCCCGGTCCGGTGTTGTTCGCGTAGACCTCGCGCCGGTCGCTGAGTCCGCGCTGGAAGTTCCGACGGAACGTGTCCGCCGAACCGAGACCCCACTTCGCGTTCTCCAGGGCCATGTCCGGGCCGTAGGCGTCGGCGATCGCGTCGTACTGGGCCTCGTACTGCTCGTTCACCAGGAACTGGTCGATGAGGGTCTTCAGCCGACGAAAGTACATCTGGCGGTAGTCAGGGTAGGCAAGCACGGCGCGGAGCAACCTGTTGCTGCCCTCCGGGGTCAGGAACTGACCGAACTTGTCCGTCGAGACGTTCTTGAACGTGACGTCCAGATCCCAGTGCCACATCTCCCAGCGACCGGTGCCTTCGGTGTCACGGACGATGTACCAGTTGTGTGGTCCCGAGTCGGTGTGACGGATGAGAGAGCTGAGCGCCATGTAGTTGACGAGCTCAGGCACGTTGACGTTGTTGGCGATCCACTGGTGCTGAGGCTCCGACGCCGGGGCGTCCACGACCTGCGAGAGCTGCCACACGTCGGAGTAGTCCTCGTCGGTGCGGGTCTTCTTGTCGAGCCACAGCTTCGACTGCAGGACAGCCGGGGAGGAGGTCTTGGCCAGGGAGCCCAGGTCGCCCTTGTAGATGGCCCAGTTCTTGACGCCGTTGGCGGTGCGCCAGTCACCGTCCTCGGCCTGCAGGAAACCCCCGACGCTGTGGAACTGCCCGTTTCGCTGCGTACGGATGCGGTCCACCGTGGTGTACCGACCGCCAGCCTCGCGGATGGTCCGCCACGCGAGCATGGCGTAGGCCTCCGGGTCGCGCTGCAGCGAGAACTCGTCGACGGGGTAGGGGACGCTCGGGAACGAGAGCCGGTGCCCGGCCGGGAGCTCCACCTTCCAGCTCACCTTCGCCGCACTGCGCGTCGACTGACCCTTGACGCTCATGAGGGCGCCGTCGATGACCGTTCCGTTGTACGCGATCGTCGCAGCACCCGGCACGTCGTCGTAGCGGTGGTTGGCCAGGATGTCGGCATAGACAGCATCCGGCATGAACCACTCGATGGTGGGCAGCTTGGTAGCAGCGCCCGGGTTCAGGACGGTGTAACCGTGGTAGGTGACGCTGTCGGAGGCGGCTGGGGCGGAGAAGCCGGCGCCTGCCGTCGACGCCTCGACCCGGTAGCGCACGAGGTCCCCGGCGGCCTGGCCCGGCAGGGTGGCGGCGAAGACGCCGTCTCCCGACCCGCCAGGACTCGCCTGGTCATCGAGCATCGCGAGCTCGTGCTCGGGGCCGAACATCACTCGGTAGGTCACGCTCGCCGTGGAGTCGGCTGGGAGCTTCGCGCTGATGGTCGTGGCCTGTCCCGGTTCGGGCCGCAGAGGTGAGACGAGCAGCTGCTTCACCTGGGGCGGTGGGGCTGTCCCGTCCAGGGTGTTGACCGTCCCCGGCGTACCGCCGGCGATCGTCGAGGCTCCCCAGTTCTCCGGGTCCGTGTTGTCACTGCCGAGGCCACGCAGCTCGAGGCTGGGACCGGATCCGTCAGGGCTGGCGGGCCAGGGCGGCTGGTCGGCGTAGGTGACGGTGTCGATCACGCTCAGTCCGGCGTCCACCAGGGTCACCTGCTCCCCGCCGTTGCTGAGCTTGCCGGTGTAGGTCGCGTCGGGGGCGAATCCGTACACGCTGCTGAACGAGGGTGCGCTCGCGGCCAGGACGAAGCGGCCACCAGCGGGGATGACCGAGCCAGCCGGCAGCGTGGTGGTGACGCCGGCCGAGAACGACCACCCACCGATGTCGATCGGATCCGACCCCGTGTTCGTGAGCTCGAGGAAGTCGTACGGGTCGTCGAGTGACGCGTGGTAGTGGAGCTCGGAGATGACCACCGGCCCCGATTGTGCGTGCGCGTCCCCCATCACGCCCAGCGGTCCGGCAAGCCCGGCGACCCCAGCGCAGACGACAGCAAGACTCCGTGAACCCAGCACAGCAACCTCCGACGTGTCCGGCTCGTCTCGAAGCCGGTTCCAGTCTGCGAGGCCCCCCCGCACGACGTCGGAAATTAACATGGTGGCCACTGGACGGGATAGAGGCCGAGGACTCGGGGCCGCGGATGTTCTGCCTGCCGTGCCCGGTCTGCCCGGAGCCGGCATGGCTCTGGGCAGACCGGGCCGATATCCCCTCGGGTGGGTGGGGGTCAGGACGCGATCGCGGCGTTCTCGTTGTCGGTGGTGCGGACCTCGATCTTGCGTGGCTTCGCCCTCTCCGCGACGGGGATCGTCAGACGCAGGACGCCGTCGGCGTACGCGGCGTCGATGCGTTCCAGGTCGAGGTTGTCGCCGAGGACCAGCTGCCGGCTGAACAGTCCACGGGGGCGTTCGGTGGCGAGCATCTCCCAGTCGCCGTTGCGCGCGGTGCGCTCGGCGCGGACGGTCAGCACGTTGCGTTCGACGTCGAGGTCGATGCTCTCCTTGGTGATGCCGGGCAGGTCGAACTCGAGGACGAACGCCTCGCCCTCGCGCCAGGCGTCCATGGGCATGACCGCGGGACGATTGGTCGTCCCGGCGAGCTGCTGGGTGAGGCGGTCGAACTCACGGAACGGGTCTGCGGTGCGCAGCAACATGACGAATCCTCCTGTCGTGTGGGTAGCCAGAGGTGTACTGGCTGTCATAGGTTTTATGTAGCACACCGGAAATACCTGACGCAAGAGGTGACGCGATGATCGATCGGGACCGTGGAGTGTTCGCGATCTCGGTCGCCGCGGAGCTCTCCGGCACCACGGTGCAGAACCTCCGGGCCTACGAGCGCAGCGGCCTGCTGCAGCCCGCGCGCACGGACGGTGGGTCGAGGCGCTACAGCTCTGCCGACGTCGATCGCCTCGTACGCATCCGCGAGCTGCTCGGCGCGGGGCTGAACTCGGCGGGCATCGAGCACGTCCTGGCACTGGAGGCGGAGGTCCTGCGCCTGGAGCAGCAGTCCGAGGCTGAGCCGGACTAGATCCGCCGGCATGAGACAGTGTCTCGGGTGACTCTCCACCACCTCGACGAGGGCGACGGCCGAGCTGTCGTCCTCCTGCACGCCGGCGTCGCCGACCTCCGCATGTGGGACCAGGTCACCGTCGACCTGCTCGATGCGGGGTGCCGCGTGGTGCGCTGCGACCTGCGTGGTCACGGCTCGACCCCGCTGGAGCCGGGCGCGTCCTACAGTGACGCCGAGGACGTGCTGGCGCTGCTCGACGAGCTCGCCCTGACCTCCTTCAGGCTCGTCGGAGCCTCCTACGGAGGGTTCGTGGCGCAACAGGTCGCCACCGCGGTGCCGAGCCAGGTGGAGCGTCTCGTCCTGGTGTGCTCGGCCGGGGATCTCGCAACGCCGGACCCTGGGCTGCGCGCGCTCTGGCAGGAGGAGCGTCGACTGCTCGAGGCAGGCGACCTCGACGGTGCCACCGAGCTGAACGTCGTCGCGTGGCTCGGACCCGCCGCCGGCGACGGTGCTCGGGCCCTGGTCCGAGACATGCAGCGCACCGCCTTCGCACACCAGCTCGCGGCAGTGGACACCGACGACCGCGACCTGCTCGTCGCACCCGAGTCGCTGGCCATGCCGGTCATCGTCGTCGTCGGCGCTCACGACTTCGCGTTCTTCGCAGAGACGGCGCGGGCGCTCCTGGGTCGGCTGCCGCACGCGGAGCTGGTCGAGCTGTCGTGGGCCGGTCACCTCCCCATCCTCGAAGACCCAGATCGAGGCCTGCCCGTGCTCCGTGCTGCCCTCGCGGGTTGACCGAGGCCCCAGCGTCGCCCGGGCCTAGAACTCGGGGGTGTCGACCAGTCGGTCGAGAACCGCGCGGAAGCGGTCGTAGTCGGCTGCCCCGACGCGCTCGGCCCACCGGCGTTCGAGGTCCGCCAGGATGTGGGTGAGCTGTTCCGAGGCCGAGCGACCTCGACGGGTCTGGTGGACCATCCGCACCCGGCGGTCCCGCGGATCGGGCTCGGCGGTCAGGTAGCCGCCCGCGACCAGCGTGGCCACGAACTGACCCGTGCCCTGCTTGGTCATCCCGACGCGTGCGGCGAGCTCGGTCACGGTGCTGCCGCCGGGTGAGACCATGGCGATGACCCGCAGCTGGGACGGGCGCAGGCCGATCCGGTCATCACCGAGGACCCGCTCGCGTGCCTCGTCCATCAGCACCCCCAGGGCGCGCATCACGTGCTGCTCGTCCGAGACCATGAAAGTCACTTTACAGTCTCGTGGTCGTAAACTAGCTTTACTGCATGGGTGACAGACAGCTCCTCGGGGCGGCCGACGTCGACGACGTCGAGCTCGCGATCATCGTCGGCAGGGCGCTCGGCGAGGAGGTGGACCGGCTGCTCGACGTCGACGTCTGCGTCGTCGACTACGACCTCGACTCCATCACGACAGCCGGCCGTCACTGGGTCAGCGGTCGCGCGACGACCGCGTCGGGGACCCGCCCGTTCCGGGTCTTCGTCAAGCAGGTGCAGTGCTGGTCGCGGTCCCCGCTGTTCACCTTCGTGGCACCGGAGGTCCGCGACCTCGCGGCCGCGGGCTTCCCGTGGCGCACGGAACCGCTGGTCTACCGCTCGGACCTGGGCGAACGGCTCCCGGACGGCCTGTCCATGCCGCAGGCCCTGGGCGTCTACGACCTCGACGAGCTCTCCGCGTCGGTGTGGCTGGCTGAGGTGCCTGCTGTTCGATGGCCGTGGGACCTCGACCGGTACGCCCGCGCCGCCTACCTGCTGGGCCGGCTCGCCGCCAGCCCGGCGGTCGCGCCGCTGGCTGCCGTCGGCGCCCATCGGTGGTGCGTCCGGGACTACCTCGACGGGCGGCTCCGGAACCAGGTGTTCCCCATGCTCGACGACGATGCGTTGTGGTCCCACCCGCTCCTGGCCCGGTCGTTCTCGCAGGAGCTGCGAGGTCGCCTGCGTGACGCCGCCGCGCTCGCCCCGCTCTGGGCGGCCGAGCTCGACGAGGCGCCGGTGTTCACCGGACACGGCGACGCCTGCCCGAACAACCTGCTCGGCACGGCGGACCGCGACGACTTCGTGCTCATCGACTTCGGGTTCTTCAAGCCGCTTCCCCTCGGCTTCGACCTCGGCCAGCTCGTGCTGGGTGAGGTCCAGCTCGGTCGGCGCTCCGCGGACACCCTGGCCGCGACGGACGCGGCTGTCGTGCCGCGCTACATCGACGGACTGCGGGCCGAGGGTGCCACGGTGGACCCGGCGATGCTCGCTCGGCTGCACGCGCTCCACATGATGCTGTTCTCGGGGCTCTCGAGCCTGCCGTTCGAGCACCTGGGTCGCCCGCCCTCACCCGAGCTCGATGCCCTCGCGGCGGACCGTGCGGCGCTCAGCACGTACTGCCTCGACCTCGTCGCAGCGCTGGCGTGACCCGCTGGCCTCGGGGTCGGCGTCGGTGGCACTCGTCATTCGATCCGTGATGTGATCCGGTCGATCGCGGCTCGCAGCATCAAGCGAGAGTCATCAAGGAAAGGGGTGGGTCGATGATCTCCTTGACCTACATCAGCTCGGCGCGCAGGCCGATGGAGCCCGCGGAGCTGACCGAGCTGCTGGTGAGGTGGCGTACGAACAACGCGGCCGCTGATATCACGGGACTCCTGCTCTACGCGAACGATGCGTTCATCCAGACCCTCGAGGGAGACGCCGAACCCGTTCACGACGTGATGAGACGCATCGCTGTGGACCCGCGGCACTTCGACGTCGACGTGACCCTCGACGAAGAGATCGAAGCGCGTTCGTTCCCCGACTGGTCCATGGGCTTCCGGCACCTCGGTCCTGGCGAGATCTCCGTCGCCGGGTTCAGCCACTTCCTGGAAGCCGACACCGTGCGGGTCGAGCACCGCGACCGGCTCAGCCGGGCGGGCGTCTTCCACCAGGTCTTCCGCGACACCATGGGTCGCGAACGGTGGGGGAGCCAGGAGGCCGGGCTGAGGAGCTGGCCAGGACCGAGCTCGCCGAAGCAGACTCCGTCCGCCTAGCTCGGTCTCATCGGCCGTCCGCGTCGTGCTGCTCGCCCCTCCCCGAGCGTGCGCGCGGGCCCTCGATGACCTGGCGCTAGGCGTCGAGGTGTGCTATCTGGTAACGATCAACGGCGGCTCACCGCCTCCGTGCGGTGATGGAACGATTCGGGAGGGAGCTTGATGATCTCCTTGACCTACATCAGCTCGGCGCGCAGGTCGATGAACGACGTCCAGCTCACCGAGCTGCTGACGACCTCGCGCGCCAACAACGCAGAGCTGTCCATCACGGGGCTCCTGCTGTACGTCAACGAGGCATTCATCCAGACACTTGAAGGTGACTCTGTCGCCGTGCATGAGGTGATGCGGCGGATCGCTGCCGACCCGCGCCACTTCGACGTCGACGTGACCCTCGAGGAGGAGATCGACGCACGTTCGTTCACCGACTGGTCGATGGGTTTCAGGAACCTGGGTCCGGGGGTCGTCTCCGTCGCCGGGTTCAGCGACTTCTTGAGCTCCGACAAGGTACGGCTCGAGCACAGCGACCGGCTGAGCCGCTCGGGCGTCTTCCACCGGGTTTTTCGCGACGTCATGGGGTAGCGGACGCCCATCAACGCTCAGGTCGGGCCGGCCAGACTCGGGGCAGACCCACCACGCGTCAGCGTCGTGTCGTCTGGAGGCGCATACGCGCGGTGAGCCCGGTCGGGGTGTTGTCCTCGAGCGAGATCGATCCGCCGTGGGCAGCGCAGACGGCGCTGACCAGGGCGAGTCCCAGTCCGGGGTGGCCCCCCGATTCCGAGGCGGACCCGGCGTTCTCGAAGGGCTGGAGCAGGCGCTGCCGGTCCCCGGGCGAGATGCCAGGACCAAGGTCAGAGACGGTGATGTCGACGTGCTCCCCACTCAACTCGACGCCGACGGCGACCGCGGTCCCGGGCGGCGCGTGGCCGACCGCGTTGATCAGGAGCTCCCGGGTCGCTCGCTCCACCATGGGACGGTCGATGTCTGCCATCAGTGCCATCGGTGCCGAGATCTCGATCATCGTGTCGCGCGAGGCAATCAGGCGCCGCTGCGAGTCGACCGCGAGGCGGACCACGGACACCACGTCCGAGGCGACACGGCTGGCTCGGGTGGTCGCCTCGAGGTCTGCGAGGTGGGTGAGCCTGGTCGCCAGGTCGGCGAGCTGGAGGCTGGCCTTGGTGATGGCGGTCACGGACCGATCGATGGCCGCCGGATTCCCCTGGTCCTCGGTCAGCTCCTCGGTCAGGATCTCGCAGTGTCCCAGGATCTTCGTCAACGGGGTGCGCAGCTCGTGGTTGATGGTCGTGACGAGGCGGTCGCGCAGCTCCGACTGCCTGCGGATCGCGAGCCACTCCGTCGTCACGTCCTGGACGAGGAGGATCGCGCCGCGGATGGTCCCGTCGGCCTCGGTCAGCGGAGCGGCGTTCAGCCGCAGGTACGTCGGGTGACCGTCCGCCTGCGCCCACGACACCACCTGATCGATGACGGTATGCCCTCGACGCGCACGCACCAGCGGGAGGTCGTCGGCTCCGATCGGCTCGCCGCGCGCGTCGTGCAACGGCACCGAGTCCGGATCACGTTGCATCGTGGCCCGGAAGTGCGAGCCGAACATGCGTTCCATGGCGGGGGTCTCGACCGTGATCTGGCCATCCAGATCGCACATCGCGAGCGCGAGCGAAGAATGCGTGTCGAGCAACCCGAGCAGTGCCCGCTCCATGCCTCTTTCTACCACGCACGGTGCGGCAGCCCGGCGACCGCTGAGACCGGCGGTGGTGCTGGGCCGGCCGTGCCTAGTGGTTCGGACTGCTGGAGGCCTTGCGAGCCCGCTTGGCCTCGTACATCGCCTGGTCCGCGCGCTGCACCGCGTGGTGCGCGGTGCCGTCCGGGAGGAGGGGGGACCAGCCGACCGAGGCCGGGATGTCCGCGCGGTCGAGGGCGAGGCTCAGGCGGCGCGCGACCGTGGGGCCGAGCTCGGCTGCGGTGTTGGTGAGGACCACGCCGAACTCGTCGCCCCCGAGGCGGGCGACGACGTCGCGCTCCCGCAGGCAGCGGCGCAGGACACGCGCAGCCTCGCGCAGGAGCGTGTCGCCGGCGGCGTGGCCGCCGGGTCCGTCGTTGACCTGCTTGAGGTTGTCGAGGTCGATGACGAGGATGACGGTGGGATCGGCGAAGGTGGTGAAGTCCAGGTCGAGCTGGGCGATGGTGGTGTCCCAGGCCTGGCGGTTGTAGATGCCGGTGAGCGAGTCGGTGTTGGCGTAGGTGAGGACGGCACTGGACTCCACCTGGGCGGCGCGCAACGCCCGGTCGGTGGCCAGCGCGATGGTCAGCAGCTCGGAGAGCAGGTCGAGGATCGGCCCGACGCGGGGCAGGTCGTCGCGAGGAAGCTTGTCCAACCCGCAGATCGCGCCGAACAGCGTGCCGTCGGGCTCGACGATGGGCGCCCCGGCGTAGGCGCCGATCTGGGTGTTCTGATTGACCGCTGCGGCGGCGTAGAGCGGGACGGCAGCAGCGTCAGGTGCGATGCGCGGCGTGGTGCCGGCGACCATGTGCACGCAGTAGGAGTCCTCCCACGGGTGGCTCCCGCCGGCGGTGAGCCCGTAGACGTTGTCGTCGAGGTAGAGATAGGTCTGGCGATCATTCTCGACGCGCGTGATCGACCAGAACCCCATCGGCAGGTGCACGTTGAGGTAGTCCAGCACGACCTGGGCGGTGGCCCGGAAGCCTTGCGACTCCGCGGTGACCAGGCCGATCAAGGACTCGAGCCCGGCCGGTCCCGCGGGCGACGCGCCGATGGGCGACACGGGGCTGGACGACGCGGCGTCAGACGGCTGTGGCGCCGGCAGCATCAGGCGGGGCTGGGTCGGCGGGTCGGACCTCCTCATCCGGCCTGGGGTGCGTTGGGGCTCGAGGGTGTGCAGGGGCGGGTCGGCGAGGTCCTGGATGAAGCTGCGGGCGGCCTCGATGACGACGTCACGGTCGTGGGCGTAGATGAAGTCGAAGCGTCGCTGGTCCTCCGGTCCGGTGTCGCCGCAGTCGCGGGCGACGAGCGCAGCGGCAATGTGCGGGGACAGCACGATGACGACCCACTCCTCACCGATGGCACTGCCCGGCGGAGGGGGTCCCACGTGGTAGGTCGGCTCGTCGTGGCGCTCGAGGTCATTTGCGAGGACGATCGTCAGGGCGTTGGACGCAGCGAGCCGGGCGTAGTGGGCTCGCTGGCTGGCCGTGAAGTAGGTCGCGTGCTGGAAGCCGGCGAGCAGGACCGAGGCGTCACCGGCGTGAGCCGCGCGGTTCTCCAGGTGCTTGCTGATGGCGTGCAGGTGGTGCTTCTCGACCCGCTGCGGCGCAAGTGTGGCCGAGAGCACCTCGAACGGCGTCCGACCATCGAGGGCCGGGAGGTGCTGGCGCAGCGGGATCGGGAACGGGGGCGGGTCGATGGAGGTCGGGAGGGGACCGGGCCTGCCGTAGTAGTACCCCTGGCCGTAGGTGGCGCCGAACAGCTTCGCCAGCTGTTCGTGGGCCAGGGTCTCGATGCCTTCGGCCAGGATGACGGCTCCCCGGCGTTCGGCGTAGGACCGTACGGCGCCCGTGATGCTGTAGGTGGCCTCGGTCGGCACGTCCTGCACGAGCGACATGTCGAGCTTGACGACGTCGGGCCTCAGCAGGGGCAGCACCGCCAGCGAGACCTCCTCGGCCCCCACGTCGTCCAGGGCGATGCCCCAGGCGCTGCGCCGGGCGTCGTCGGCGGCCCGGACCAGGTGCAGCACGTTGGTGTCGACCTCGCGCTCCACCACCTCCAGGATGACGCGCAGCTCGTTACGCGCACGCTCCTGAGCATCGATGAGGTGGGGCGGGCACGCCATGGCGAGCCCGGCGGCCTCGACGTTGACGAACCAGGACAGGCTGTCGGGCAGCGCGGCCTGCGCGGCCGTCTCCAGGGCCCGGGCGCGGCACGCCCAGTCGAGCTCACCGGCTCGTCCGGCCAGGTGCGCCGCCTCGATCAGCGCCATCGGAGACTCGAGGGCGGTGCCCGCCGGGCCGCGCGACAGGGCCTCGAACCCGGCGATCGACCCGGTGGCCAGATGGATCACCGGTTGGAACACCGAGCGCACCGCCTGCTGGTCGATGATCTCGTCGATCGTGGGCTCTGCGGCGAGCTCTCGCTGACGCGCCGGCGTCTCCGTGTGGCTCACCCCGTGCTCCTCAGCGCGACATGGGATCCGCCGGCGATGTCCCGGTCGCAGGTCCGTCGCCGGGACACGGCGAGGACGGTCGGCCTTGGGGACGGGACGTGAGGCATGGCGATCTTCCAGACTGTGTGACTCGGGGTTGTTAAGAAGGTAACACCACTTGGTTCGCCCATGGTGCGTCATCGGGGGTAGCAGAGATCGACGTGCCCCGGCACGACGTTGTCGAGCGGGTCCGGCGTCGTCCGACGTCACCCCGAACGAAGCCCTTCGTGAGCCCGGTACGCCGTCGGCTAGGAGGCGGGGGCCTGGACGACCTCGGGGCGGTACCGCTCGATGATCGCGTTGAACTCGTCGCGCTCGCGCTGGGGCACCCCGAGGAACATCAGGGTCGAGGCGATCTCCATGGCGACGGCGTCGAAGCCGGCCGCGTCGATGGCCAGGCCGTCGTGCGCGGCGACCATGTCGCGACCGAGGTAGCAGGCCGGGCCGCCTGCGGCCTCGATCGACCAAGCGGTGACGAGGAACTTGTAACCCGGCCCGTTGGCCGCGTTGCCGTGGTGGTCGTGGACCCCCGGGTTGGCGTTGACCAGGGCGTTGGCGAAGAGCCGGTCGACGAGCACGTCGACGGCTCCGGCGATGGCGTAGGCGCCACCGAGGCGCTCGTAGAGCGAGGCGTCGACAGGCACCGCCTCCGCGGCGTCGGCGATGTCGCCGACCTCGGTGTCGGGCTCGATGATCTGGGTCATGACAGGGTCCTTTCGATGGTGGACGTCGGTGGATCAGGCGGGGTCCGACCAGGCGCCGAGACGACCCGACAGGGCCCGCAGCTGGTCGCGCAGGTCGTCGAGGCCCACGGCATCGAGTCCGGTCGCGCAGGCGACGTCGGCCTGGGCGACCGAGGTGGTGGCCTCCAGCTCGCGCCCCGACCTGGTGGGGGCGACGACGACCTGACGCCGGTCGTCGCCCCGGCGCCGACCGACGAGTCCCGCCGCCTCGAGGCGCCCCACGAGCGGGGTCACGGCGTGCGAGTCCAGCTCGAGGCGGCGGGCGATCTCGCCCACCGTCGAGGGCCCGTCCTGCCACAGGACCAGCATCACGAGGTACTGCGGGTAGGTCAGGCCGAGAGAGTCGAGCAGTGGCCGGTAGCGGCGCGTCATCGCGTGCGTCGCGGCGTACAGCGCGAAGCAGAGCTGGTCGTCGAGTCGCAGGCGGCCCGACGACAGGTGCTGCGCCATCCCGACCTCCCGGCTCCGTGACCTCGCGCGACGTGACTCACGTCACCCTCAGTCGATCACGCGTGACACATCCGGTCAAGAGGTGCGGGTCAGAGGGCGTCCCGGTCAGGTCGTTGGCAGGGCCCGATCCCCAGACTCGCCGCATGACGACGACCCCAACCGCGACGACACGACGCCAAATGCTCAACAAGGTCCCGGAGGTGACGGTCTTCTTCTGGGTGATCAAGATCTTGTGCACCACGGTCGGCGAGAGCCTCGCCGACTACATCAACGAGACCCTGGGCTTCGGTCTGACCAACACCACCGTGCTCTTCACCGTGGCCCTGGTCGTGGTGCTCGTCCTGCAGTTCCGCGCCCGCGCCTACGTGCCCGGCATCTACTGGCTCGCCGTGGTGCTGATCAGCGTCGTCGGCACCCTGCTCACCGACAACCTCACCGACGCCCAGGGCGTCCCGCTCGCGCTGAGCAGCGCGGTCTTCGCCGTGGTCCTCGCCGGCGTCTTCGCCGCCTGGTACGCCCGCGAGAGGACGCTGTCGATCCACTCCATCAACACCACGCCCCGCGAGGGCTGGTACTGGCTCGTCGTCCTCGTGACCTTCGCGCTGGGAACCGCCGTGGGCGACTGGACCCTCGAGCTCACCGGCTGGTCCCCGGGTGCCGCGATCCTGCTGCCCGCCGGTCTGATCGTGGCCATCGCCGCAGCGTGGAAGTCCGGCGTCATGGGTCCGGTCCTCGCCTTCTGGCTGGCCTACATCCTGACCCGCCCCCTCGGCGCCAACATCGGCGACTTCCTCGGTCTCGACCGCTCCGAGGGGGGTCTCGGCCTGGGCACGCTCGTGACCAGCCTGATCTTCCTCGGCACGATCCTGGCCACCGTCGTCTACCTGACGATGAGCCGGGTCGACCGCACCGAGCCGACCGAGCCCGCCGAGACGACCCAGCCCACGTGAGCAGCATCGGCCTCGGTGCCGCCGCCCTGCTGGGCGTCGTCGAGGGCCTGACCGAGTTCCTGCCGGTCTCCTCCACCGGTCACCTGAGGGTGGCGGAGAGCATGCTCGGGCTGACCGTGGACGATCCCTCGATCGTCGGCTTCACCGCCGTCATCCAGGTCGGGGCGATCGCCGCGGTGCTCGTCTACTTCTTCCGCGACATCCTGCGCATCGCGAGCGCCTGGCTGCGCGGCGTGACCTCGGCGGCGCACCGTGACGATCGCGACTACCGCTTCGGCTGGTGGGTCATCGCCGCGACCGTTCCCCTGGTCGTGGTGGGCGTGCTGGCCAAGCCGCTCATCGACGGACCGCTCGCCTCCCTGCTCGTGGTCGCGCTCTCCCTGCTCGTCGGGAGCGCCTACATGGCGCTGGGCGACCGGCTCGCGCGCCAGGACCGCGGCGAGCAGCAGTCGACCTTCGTCGACGCGATGGTCGTGGGCAGCAGCCAGATCCTGGCGTTGCTCCTCCCCGGGTTCTCCCGGTCCGGAGCCAGCATCTCGACCGGCCTGCTCCGTGGGCTGGACCGCGTGGCCGCGACGAGGCTGTCGTTCTTCCTCTCGATCCCGGCCCTCGTCGGCGCCGGCCTCTACGAGCTCAAGGACGCCACGAGCGGGGACGTCGGTGCCGGCGCCCTGCTGGTCGGGACGGCGGTCTCGTTCGTCGTCGCCTACGCCTCGATCGCCTGGTTGCTGCGCTTCGTGGCCCACCACACGTTCCGGTGGTTCATCGCCTACCGGGTGGTGCTCGGTCTCGGTCTGCTCGTGGCCATCGGCACCGGGGCCCTGGCCTCGTGAGGCGTACGTCGGTCGCGGTGTCGCTGACGGGTGCGCTCGTCCTGCTGCTCGCACTCACCTGCCTGGTCGCCCTGCGCGTCGACCTGCTCCTCGACCTGGACACCGCGGTCGCCGAGCCGACCTTCGCTGCGACCTTCGACCACCCCCGCGCCGTCTCGTTCTGGGAGCATGTGGCCGCCTGGGGTCAGCCCGCGGCGCTGCGGGTGCTGGTGGTGCTCGTCGCGGTGGCGCTGCTGCTCGTGCGACGTCCGGCCTGGTGCGCGTGGGCGGTGGTGGCCACCGCGGCCGAAGCCCTGGTCGCACCGGGGTCGAAGCTGCTGCTCGACCGGCCCCGTCCGACATGGTCCGACCCGATCCAGGTCCTGGCCTCGCCGTCGTACCCCTCGGGCCACGCATCCGCCGCCGGCCTGCTGGCCGTCGTCGCCGTCCTGGCGGCTCCGGTGCTGGTCCACCACGTGGCCCTGCGCCGGGCGCTCGTCGTCGCCGTCGTCGGCGGCTGCCTCCTCGTCAGCGCGGGTCGGCTCTTCCTCGGCGTGCACTACCTCTCCGACGTCGTCGGCGGGCTGCTCCTGGGTGCCGTGATCGCGCTCGTCCCGTTCCTGGTCCTCAGTCGTCGGCTCGAGGCGAGTGGTCCCGACCGTGGACGGAGCCGGACCGGATCCGCCCGGTCCGGCTCCAGCACAGATCAGCCCTGGGTGTCGGACGCGTCCTGGTGACCGGGCTCGTTCGGGTCGGCGTCGGGGCCGGTGTCGGTCGCGTCGTCGTCGGTCTCCCCGTCGGAGCCCTCGGTCCCGTCAGGGTGCTCACCGTCGCCGTCGCCGCGCTCGCCCTGCTCGGCGCCCTCGGAACCCGCAGTGTCGGAGGCGTCCTGGTGACCGGGCTCGTTCGGGTCGGCGTCGGGGCCGGTGTCGGTCGCGTCGTCGTCGGTCTCCCCGTCGGAGCCCTGCACCTGGCTGTGGGTCGGGGTCGAACCGCCGGTGCTGGCCTGGGCAGCGGCGACACCGCCGACGCCCAGCGCGCCGAGGGCGATCGCGGTCGCGATCAGTGACGCCTTGCGGCGCGGGGAGTGGATGTCGAGCTTCATGGGTCCTCCTGGTGTGGGTTGGTGCTCACCACGATGCGTCCCGACCGCTGTGCAGGACCTGAGAGCACCTGAGAGAGCCCACAGGTGTCGTCGGCGATGCTGGACGACACGGGCTCCGTGCCGCGGGTCCTGCCACGACACGACCGAGGGGGAGGAGCGCACGTGCGGGTGCTGCTGGTCGAGGACGAGCGGACGCTGGCGCGCGCGATCAAGCGGGGTCTCGAGGCCGACGGGATGCTCACCGACGTGGTCCACGACGGAGACGAGGGCCTGCTGCGCGCCCTCGACGGCGACTACGACGTCATCGTCCTCGACATCATGCTCCCGCGCCGCAACGGCTACGACGTGTGTCGCGAGATGAGGCGTGCTGAGGTGTGGACCCCCGTGCTGATGCTGACGGCCAAGGACGGGGAGTACGACGAGGTGGACGCCTTCGACCTCGGGGCCGACGACTACCTGACCAAGCCGTTCTCCTTCGCGGTGCTGCTCGCCCGGCTGCGCGCGCTGGTGCGGCGTGGTGGCATCGCGCGGCCCACCGTGCTGCGTGCCGGGGACCTCAGCCTCGACCCGGCGACCCGTGAGGTCGAGCGAGGAGGCGCGCCGATCCCGCTCACGGGTCGTGAGTTCGCGCTGCTGCACCACCTGATGCGGCACCGGGGGATGGTCGTCTCCAAGCTCGACCTGCTCCAGGCCGTCTGGGACCTGCACCACGACGGGTCCGACAACCTCGTCGAGGTCTACGTCGGCTACCTGCGACGCAAGATCGATACGCCGTTCGCCGTCGCGTCGATCCAGACGGTGCGAGGGTCGGGCTACCGGTTGTCGGGGGACGGCCGGTGAGCCGACGCCTGTCGCTTCGCTGGCGCACGGCGCTCGCCGCCGCCGCCGCGATCGCGCCGGTCCTGGTCGGCGCCGGGGTCGCCGGGGTGCTGGTGCAGCGCCACGAGCTCGTGGCCGCGGCGGCACTCGTGGCCCGGGACCGCGCGCAGGCCCTGGCCGAGGATGCGCCGGACGGCCCTGGCAGCAGCGAACAGCGGACTGGTCTCGGCGACGAGACGTCGTTGGTGCAGGTCATCGACTCCACCGGGCGGGTCGTGCTGGCCTCTGCGGCGCTCGACGGTCTCGCGCCACTGACCAGGGCCCCGCAGCCGGGTGCCTCGGTGACCTCGGTGGGCGCGGTGGTCCCGGGCGAGGGCGATCCCTACGTCGTGGTCGCGGTCGGAGGGGCCGACGGGGGTTGGGCCGTGGCCACCCGCAGCCTCGAGTCCGTCGACGCGGCCGTCGCCTCGACCACGAGGTTGCTGCTGATCGGAGTCCCGCTCCTGGTCGCGCTGGTCGGCGCGCTCGGGTGGGCTCTCGCCGCGCTCGCGCTGCGCCCGGTCGAGCGACTGCGGGTGCGCGCCTCCGAGATCACCGCCGCCGGGGCCGATGCCAGGTTGCCCACGGACGGGATGGCCGACGAGGTGGGTCGACTGGCGGTGACCCTCAACGAGATGCTCGCGCGTCTCGACGCAGCGGCGCGCGGGCAGCGCCAGTTCGTCGCCGACGCCTCCCACGAGCTGCGCAGCCCCGTCGCCGCCATCCGCACGGTCATGGAGGTCGCCGGCTCGGGCGCCGGGACCGACTGGCTCGACGTACGTCGCGACGTGCTGCTCGAGAGCGCGCGACTGGAGCGGCTCGTGCACGACCTGCTCGCCACGGCGCGACGTGACGCCGCAGGCCGTGCGACGCCGGCGCGTGAGCCGCTGAGGGCCGCCGCGTTGCTCACCGAGGCGGCGCGACGACCGCGTCGGGTCCCCATCGACCTCGTCCTGGAAGCGGATCCTGTCGTGCTCGGTGACCCGGTGGCCCTCGCCGGCGTCGTCCTGAACCTGCTCGACAACGCGGAGCGACATGCACGCTCGCACGTGGAGCTCCGCCTGCGCCTCGACCGTGACCACGCGGTGGTCTCCGTCGTCGACGACGGAGACGGCGTCGCGGCGGCCGACGCCGAGCGTGTCTTCGAGCGCTTCACCCGACTCGACGACGCGCGGGCGCGCGACAGCGGGGGCTCGGGGCTCGGGCTGGCCATCGCCCGCGCGGTCGCCCAGGAGAACGCGGGCAGCCTGGATCTGGACCGGACCCACGGGCCGGGTGCCCGCTTCGAGCTGCGCCTGCCCGTGGTGCCGGGCTCGGCCCAGTAGGCGGCGCGGCCTCGCGCTGGAGCTTCGGGGCTGCTCGACGAGCAGGCAGCACCCACGAGCGCCAGCCGGGGACGTCCTCAGATGTCGGGCGGCCATGATCGTCGGTCACGACGTCGGTCGGATCCGGGGGCCCGGAATGGGCTCTGGTCCCGCCCCCTCCTCAACCCGCCGGGTGAGCACATGGAGGGTGCCGGCCGTGAACGCGCCGACGTAGTGCTGGTGCAGCAGGCGGTCGGCCGTGGTCGCCTCGAGGCCCCACGACCCGAGGCTCGAGCCCTCCATGACCACCCAGTCCGGCCTGCGGGGGCTTCGCAGCAGGGCCCCGAACGAGGTCAGCGACGGGTCGTGGACCCGCACGGGCAGGCTCCAGAGGTCGGGGTAGGGACTGCTCAGCCCGGACTGCTGCAGGAGCGCCGGGTCGCCGAAAGCCGTCACGCCCGACGTCCCCGCGTCGCGGTGAGCCGCGAGGTAGTCGATGACGGCCTGCTCGTCGGGGGTGCGCTCGGGAGGATGCAGGGCCAGGAAGCACAGGCCGCCCAGGCCCGAGACCACCACCAGCCAGAGGCCGAGCCCGCCACCGACCGTCACGGCGAGCCGGCGCACGCCGCGGTCGTGGGTCGCCGCCGCGGACCGGCTCAGGGCGAGCAGCACGACCAGTCCGGGCACCAGTCCCACGAGGTAGTGCAGCCAGTAGCTGCCACCCGCCACGACACCGATGGCCTCCCACCCCAGCACCGCTGCGACCACCCACGGCCAGGGCGTGGCCCGCCACCGGAGCCCGGCGAGGCCCAGCACCAGCACGGGTGCACCGGTCGCCACGAACGCGATCAGCAGGCCCGTCGCGCGGGTGCCGGCGGCGGCCGGCGCGAGCTGGGTGATGACGGCGGACGCGTCGAGGCGGAACACGACGACCGCCTGCCAGAGCCCGGACAGGCTGGTGCCGCGGCTGACGGCGAGGCCGAGGAGCGCTGCGCCGACCGTCACGGCACCGAGGACGAACGAGCCCAGGAGCAGCACGGCCTCCCGCGCACGCCGACGCAGGAGGAGGGCGACGACGAGGACGACGACGGCCAGCGCCACATCGACGACGTTCTGCTTGATCGAGGCCGCGGCCACTCCCGCCGCGCCTGCGCCGACCGACCACCCCACGCCGACTCCGACGCGGCCGGGAGCGGGCACGGCGCGCGCCAGCATGGCCAGGCCGGCCAGCGCGAACGGCAGGGAGAGGACCTCGCCGTCGACCTCGGCCACGTCCAGCAAGGGGGAGGAGACGAGGGCCACCACCAGCAGCGCACACAGCACCGGCGCCGTACGTCGAGCCGGCGCGAGCAGCCGCCCGATCGCCGCGGCGGCCAGCACGGCCAGCGCGGCGGCAGCGGCTCCGACCAGGCGCAGGGCCACCTGGCCGCCGAGGTCCGAGACCACGGCGAAGATCGCGACCAGGCCGGGCGGACGGTCGACCCAGTAGGCGCCGTACAGGCTCGTGCCCGGCGACCACTGTGAGCCCACCATCAAGAAGCCGGCCTCGTCGGAGGTGAGGGGTGAGGTGAGGTAGGGCAGCCGGACCAGCACGGCCAGCACGGCCAGGAGCGCCACACCCAGGCGCCACCTCGGGTCGCAGTGGTGCCCTCCGTCGGCACCCCGGTCCGGGCACACCCGCTGGAAGGGTCGTGCCGCGAGGATCGGCAGGCTCATGACACCAGGGTGCTCGTGCGGTCCTGCCGCGCACCTGAACGACCGCGACAGCGTTGACGACGGTCAGGTCCGGTGCAGGAGTCGGACCGCAGGCTCGCACCATGAACCTGATCGTCATCCCGACCTACGACGAGCGCGCGAGCATCGGTGTGCTCCTCGAGGAGCTGCTCGGTCTCGACTGGTCCGGGTCCGCCGGCGGCACCCACGTGCTGGTCGTCGACGACTCCAGTCCCGACGGGACCGCCGACGTGGTCCGCGCGCACCCGGCGTACGGCAGCGTGGTGTTCCTGCTCAGCCGCACCGTCAAGGACGGGCTCGGGGCCGCCTACCGGGCGGGCTTCGCCTGGGCCCTCGAGCACGGCTACGCCACCGTCGTGCAGATGGACGCGGACGGCTCGCACCCCGCCGACGCGGTGCCCCGGCTGCTGCGCGCCCTCCAGGAGGGCGCCGAGGTCGTCATCGGCTCGCGCTACGTCCCTGGCGGACGCACCCAGGGCTGGTCGTGGCACCGCCGACTGATCTCGGCCGGCGGCAACGCCTACGTCCGCACCGTGCTCGGCACGCCGGTGCGCGACGCGACGGCCGGATTCCGGGCCTTCCGCTCGTCGGCCCTGGCGCGGCTCGTGGGGACGACCCACGCCAACGGCTACTGCTTCCAGGTCGAGACGACCTGGCGCGCCAGCCGCCTGGGCCTGCGCATCGTCGAGGTGCCGATCACCTTCGTGGACCGACGGGCGGGGGAGTCGAAGATGGGTCCCGGGATCGTCGTCGAGGCGCTCTGGCGCGTGCTGACCTGGCGTGTCGAAGAGGCCGTCGACGAGGTCGGGACCCGCCGGGCCCGCCGGGAGTCCGACTCAGGCGACCGGCAGCGTCACCTCGAACGCCGCGCCCGGCAGGGGACCGGGTAGGGCACCAGGACGGTCACCCGGTCGGTCGTCGTCGGCCAGCAGGCGGACGTCGCCGCCGACGCTGCGCGCCACGCGACGAGCCAGGGCCAGTCCCAGCCCGCTGCCGGCCCCGGAGGTGCGCCCGGGCTCGAAGAGGTGAGCGGCCAGGGTGCCGTCGACCCCGGGGCCGTCGTCGGTGACGACGACGCGGACGGCGCGCGCCTCGACGACGGCCGCGACGTGGACCCGCTCGGCGAGCCGGGCCGCGTTGTCGACGATCGGGCCGAGGGCGCGGCGCACGAGCTCCGGAGGGGCGGCCACCCGCAGGTGGGACGGCACGGCGACCGTGACGACCGCGGAGGCCCCGGCGACGTGCGCGAGCCGCTCGACCACCGTCGCGAGCTCCGCGCTGGCCGGTCCCGCGGAGGTCGACTGCGCCCGGGCGAGGTCGAGCAGGCCCGTGATGGTCTGCGACATCTCCGCGCACGCGGTCCGGACGTCGGCCAGGTCCTCGCGCAGCTCGTCGTCGAGGTCGTCGCGCATCTCGACGAGCTCGACGGTGGCCCGGGCCGCGGTGAGCGGGGTGCGCAGCTCGTGCGCGAGCTCGGAGGTCAGCCGCTGCTCGGCCAGGATGGCGGTCGCCACGCGCTCGAGCAGGCCGTCGAGGGTGTGTCCCAGGGCCCTGATCTCGTCGGTGGGCTCGCCGAGGTCGAAGCGCCGGTCGAGGTCGCGGTCGCTCCAGTGCTCGGCGACGCGTGCCATCTCCGCGACCGGGCGGAGCGCCCGACGGCTCGCCCAGGCGGCCAGTGCCATGGCCAGGACGACGATCAGCACACCCGCGGCCAGCGAGACGCCCAACGCCTCGAGCTCGGCGCTCTCGTAGGGCGCCAGACGTTCGGCGACCACCACGACGCCCCGATCGCGGGCCGTCCCCCCGGAGGCCGAGAAGGGCTCGGCCAGCACCTGGAAACCCTCGCCTCCCTCGCGCTCGGTGGACCCACCCGCCGCCGACAGGTCGGCGAAGACGTCGCTCAGGGACGCCGGGATCTGCCCGGCGACGAGGCGACCTCCGTCGTCGTAGAGCGCCACGCCGGGATCCAGGACGGCAGCGGGCACCGTGAGGCGACCGTCGGCCCCGACCGCGACCGACCCGGCCACGAGGGCGGCGCGGTCGGCCAGCACCTGGCGCACCGAGTCCGAGGCGCTGCCGGCGAGCACGACCTGCACCATGCCGATGAGCGCGACGGCGACGAGCGCGGCGAGCGCGCCCGTGAGCAGGACGAGCTGACGCCGCAGCGTGCCGAGGTCCATCCCGTCCTGGACTCGCACCCACCGCGGCAGCTCCACAGGGATCAGCATGAGCCCTCGGACCTGCCGAACACCTGTCAGACGTCGCGGTGTCGCCCGTCAAGTGACTCGCCCGTAACGACGAGGTCGTGACAGGTTGCTCACAGGGGCGACCCAGCGCCCTGCCGAACACGGAGGTCTCATGTCGTTCAACCGGATCGCGATCGTCAACCGGGGCGAGGCCGCGATGCGCCTGATCCACGCGGTGCGCGAGGTCAACGCGGCCGGGGCCGAGCCGCTTCTGGAGACCGTGGCGCTGCACACCGAGGGTGAGGCCAACGCGATGTTCGTCCGCGAGGCCGACCTCGCCCACGACCTCGGACCCGCCGCTGACCGGCCCTACCTCGACCTCGCCGTCCTCGAGCAGGCCCTGCTGGACACGGGCGCCGACGCGGTCTGGCCCGGCTGGGGCTTCGTGGCCGAGGACCCCGCCTTCGTCGACCTGTGCGACCGGCTCGGGGTCACGTTCATCGGCCCGAGCGCCGAGGCGATGCGCCGCCTCGGCGACAAGATCGGGTCCAAGCTGATCGCCGAGGAGGTCGGCGTCCCCGTCGCCCCGTGGAGCCGGGGCGCCGTGGACACCCTCGAGGACGCGCTGGCCTCGGCCGACGGCATCGGCTACCCGCTCATGCTCAAGGCGACCGCGGGGGGCGGTGGCCGCGGCATCCGGCGGGTCGACTCCGCCGCGGAGCTCGCCGACGCCTTCGACCGCACCCGGGACGAGGCGCAGCGCGCCTTCGGCAACGGCACCGTCTTCCTCGAGCGGCTCGTCACCGGGGCCCGCCACGTCGAGGTCCAGCTCATCGCCGACGCCCACGGCACGGCCTGGGCGCTCGGGGTGCGCGACTGCACGATCCAGCGTCGCAACCAGAAGGTGATCGAGGAGTCGTCCTCGCCCCTGCTCGCTCCCGCGCAGAACGACGAGCTCAAGGCCGCCGCCGAGCGGCTCGCCCTGGCCGTGGGCTACGTCGGCGCCGGCACCGTGGAGTTCCTCTACCACCCCGGCGAGCAGTCCTTCGCCTTCCTGGAGGTCAACACCCGCCTGCAGGTCGAGCACTCGATCACCGAGGTGACCACCGACGTCGACCTCGTCAAGGCCCAGCTCCACGTCGCGCAGGGAGGTCACCTCACCGGCGACAAGCCGGGCGAGGTCGGGCACGCGGTCGAGGCCCGGCTCAACGCCGAGGACCCCGACCGCGACTTCGCCCCGTCCCCGGGCCACCTGGTGCGCCTCGTGCTGCCCTCGGGACCGGGCATCCGCGTCGACACCGGCGTGGCCGAGGGCGACACGATCCCGGCCGACTTCGACTCGATGATCGCCAAGGTGATCGCCTACGGCCGCACCCGGGCCGAGGCGCTGGCCCGGCTGCGTCGCGCCATGTCCTCGACGACCGTGGTGATCGCGGGCGGCGCCAGCAACAAGAGCTTCGTGCTGGACCTGCTCGACCAGCCCGAGGTCGTCGACGGCACCGGCCAGGACGAGACGAGCGACGGCTGGGCCGACACGGCGTGGATCGACCGGGCGCGCGCCGCCGGTCGCCTGGTGGCGACCCGCCACGCGGGGGTCGCGGTGGTCGCCGCCGGCATCGAGGCCTACGTCGACGCCCTGACCGTCGAGACGGCCCGGCTGCTCGAGACCGCCCGCGGGGGGCGCCCGACCCTGACCCACCAGCCCGGCAAGGCCGTCCAGCTCAAGCTGCGCGGGACGACGTACGACGTGTCCACCGTCAACACCGGGCCCGGCCGCTACCGGGTGCGGGTCGGGACCGGCCCGACCTCGCGTGCCGTCGACGTGCGCAGCGAACGCATCGACGCGTTCCGCCGTCGGCTGGTGATCGAGGGGGAGCGCTTCCTCGTCGTGACCGCCACGCACGGTCCGACGACGCTCGTCGAGGTCGATGGCGTCGCGCACCGCGTCAGCCGCGACGAGGGCGGGGTGCTGCGCTCGCAGGCGCCCGCGCTGGTGGTGGCGACCCCGGTCGCGACCGGCGACGAGGTCGACGCGGGCGCGCCGGTGGTGGTGCTGGAGTCGATGAAGATGGAGACCGTGCTCCGGGCGCCCTTCGCGGCCCGGGTCAAGGAGCTGCTCGTCATCACCGGCAGCCAGGTCGAGACCGGAGCGGCGCTGGTCCGCCTCGAGCCGCTCACGGACCCCGCCGACGCCGAGGCTGCCGACGGCGCGCAGACACCCGCCGACGAGGTCGACCTCGACCTGCCCGACCCGGCCGCCGAGCCCGACACCGCCGGCCGGGCGAGCCGCGCGCGGCACGAGCTCGCCTCGATCCTGCTCGGCTACGACGTGCCGGCCGAGGCACAGGACGCGGCGCTGACCGACTACCTGCGCGCCCGCGCCGAGCTGCGTGCCGTCGGTGAGCCGGTGCTCGCCGAGGAGCTCGTCCTGCTCGGGATGTTCGCCGACCTCGTCGAGCTCAGCCGCAACCACCCCGCCGACGAGGAGCTGCACACCGAGCTGCGGGTGCACAGCTCGCGCGAGCACTTCCACACCTACCTGCAGAGCCTCGACCTCGAGCGTGGCGCGCTGCCGGCGCAGTTCAGCGACCGGCTCGTCCGCGTGCTGCACCACTACGGGGTCGACGACCTCGAGCGCACCCCCGCGCTGGAGGAGGCCGTCCTGCGGATCTTCCTGGCCCAGCAGCGCTCGCTGCCGGAGGTCGCGCTGACCACCGCCATCCTCGGGGCGTGGGGTGAGGACGCACCGCCCCAGGGCGAGGGCGCCGCGCAGGCCCGCGACGTGCTCGAGCGTCTCGGCCGCGCCACCCAGCGACGCTTCCCCGTCATCGGCGACCTCGCGCGCAGCGTGCGGTTCCGCTGGTTCGACCAGCCGGCCGTCGACGCCGAGCGCACCGAGGTCCTCGTCGGCGTGCGGGAGGAGCTCGCCGCCCTGTCCTCGGAGGTCGACGGCCCCGGTCGCGACGCACGCATCGAGAAGCTCGCGGCGATCCCCGAGCAGATCGTGCGCTTCCTCGCCGAGCGGCTCGCCGCCGGCACTCCCGGTCGCGAGCCGATGCTCGAGGTGCTCGCGCGTCGGCACTACCGCGAGTACGACCTGCGTGACCTCGACGCCGGCGAGGACGGCCCACAGGGTGCGCAGCGTCCGGTCGTGGTCGCCGACTACACCCTCGACGACCGTCCGACGCACCTCGTGACCACGCTGGGCACCATCGAGGAGCTCGCCGACCCCGACGGCGCGCTGGTCGCCCTGGTCACCGACCGCCTTGCGCAACGGGGACCGGGCGACGAGGCGGTGGTCGACCTCTACGTGCAGTGGGCCGACGCCCCCGAGCGGGCCGACGAGGTCAGCGACCACCTGCGCGGGCTCGTCGCGGCGCTGCCGTTCGCGCACGACGTACGCCGGGTGTGCGTGGCGGTGTGCTCGGGCGCGCACCGTCCGGTCGGCTACTTCGTCTTCCGTCCCGACGCCGACGGCACCGTCGCCGAGGACGACCTGACCCGGGGCATGCACCCGATGGTCGGGCGCCGGCTCAACCTGTGGCGGTTGCGCGAGTTCGAGGTGACCCGGGTCGAGGCGCCCGAGGACGTGCTGCTCTACGAGTGCGTCGCCCCCCACAACCCCGCCGACCGTCGCCTGGTCGCCCTGGCGCAGGTGCGGCAGATGTCGGAGGTCCGCGACGAGAGCGGTGCGGTCGTCGCCCTGCCCCACGCCGAGCGCGCCGTCGAGCACTGCCTCGAGGCGATCCGCCGCGAGCGCGTACGCCGCGGCGCGGCGGGCACCCGCCTGGACATGAACCACGTCTGGGTCCACGTGTGGCCGGTCGTCGAGATGGGTCAGGGGTCGTTGGACGCGCTCGGCGCCAAGATCCGTCCCCTCACCGACGGGGCCGGCATCGAGGAGGTGCTCGCCGAGGGCCGCCTCGCGGTGCCCGGCGGCGACCCGGTCCCGGTCGCCGTGCGCTTCGGAGCGCGGGCGGGCGCGGGCATCGTCACCACGGTGGAGGACCCGCCCACCACGCGGCTGCAACCCCTTGACGACTACGCCGGCAAGGTCCTGCGTGCGCGGCGCCGCGGCCTGGTCTACCCCTACGAGCTGACCGACGTGCTCAGCGGACCGGGCGGCTCGGTGGTGGAGCACGACCTGGACGGCGAGGGTCGGCTGGTGCCGGTCGACCGGGCGCCCGGCCTGAACACCGCGGGCATCATCGCCGCGGTGATCACGACCCCGACCGAGCTGCACCCCGAGGGGGTGACCCGCGTGGTGCTCTCCGGCGACCCGACGAAGTCGCTCGGCTCGGTGGCCGAGGCCGAGTGCCGCCGCGTCGTCGCCGCGATCGACCTGGCCGAGCAGATGGGCGTCCCGCTGGAGTGGTACGCCCTCTCGGCCGGCGCCCGGATCTCGATGGACTCCGGCACCGAGAACATGGACTGGGTCGCGGCCGGGCTGAAGCGGATCATCGAGTTCACCCAGGCCGGCGGCGAGATCAACGTCGTGGTGGCCGGCATCAACGTCGGCGCCCAGCCGTACTGGAACGCCGAGGCCACGATGCTCATGCACACCAAGGGCATCCTGGTCATGACGCCCGACTCCGCCATGGTGCTCACCGGCAAGCAGTCCCTGGACTTCTCCGGCGGCGTCTCGGCCGAGGACAACTTCGGCATCGGTGGCTACGACCGGGTCATGGGGCCCAACGGTCAGGCGCAGTACTGGGCGCCCGACCTCGCCTCGGCCTTCGCGATCCTGCTCGACCACTACGAGCACACCTACGTCGTCCCGGGCGAGCGCGGCGTACGCCGGGTGCGGACCAGCGACCCGGTCGACCGTGACGTGTCGGCCTACCCGCACGCCGTCGAGGGCAGCGACTTCACCACGGTCGGCGAGATCTTCGCCCGCGAGACCAACCCCGACCGCAAGAAGGCCTTCGACATCCGCACCGTGATGCGCGCGGTGTCCGACCAGGACCACCCGACCCTCGAGCGCTGGGCCGGCATGGCCGACGCCGAGACCGCGGTCGTCCAGGACGCGCACCTCGGCGGCTACCCGGTGTGCCTGCTGGGCATCGAGTCCCGCTCGGTGCCGCGGCGCGGCTTCCCCCCGACCGACGGTCCGGACGTCTACACCGCGGGCACGCTCTTCCCCCGATCCTCGAAAAAGGCGGCACGCGCGATCAACGCCGCCAGCGGCAACCGGCCGCTCGTCGTGCTGGCCAACCTCTCGGGCTTCGACGGCTCGCCGGACTCGATGCGCAACCTGCAGCTCGAGTACGGCGCCGAGATCGGGCGCGCGATCGTCAACTTCGACGGTCCGATCGTCTTCGTGGTCATCTCCCGCTACCACGGGGGCGCCTTCGTGGTCTTCTCCAAGGCGCTCAACGAGCAGATGACCGTGCTGGCCGTCGAGGGCTCCTACGCCTCGGTCATCGGCGGCGCACCCGCCGCGGCGGTCGTCTTCAGCGGGGAGGTCGACAAGCGCGTCGCGGCCAGCGCCACGATGCGCGATCTCGACGAGCGCATCGCGGCCGCCTCCGCCGCCGAGCGGACCACCCTGGTGGTGGAGCAGTCCGAGCTGCGGATCAGCACCCGGGCGGAGAAGATCAGCGAGGTCGCGGCCGAGTTCGACGGCGTCCACGACATCCACCGGGCCGTCGAGGTCGGCTCCGTCGACGCCGTGATCGCCGGGTCCAGGCTGCGTCCCGAGATCGTCGCCGCGATCGAGGCACGACTGGTCTAGGACCTGGCCTGGGCCGCCGTCAGTCGACCTCGGCGGCAAGCGCTCGGTAGGCGGGGACCAGCTCGGCCCAACGCTGCGACAGGTCGCCGCGCTCGCCCCCGGTGACGTGGGCGGCGAGGTCCTCGACCTGCGCCTGCATGCCGGCGCCGTAGTCGGCGAGGTGCTCGATCGGCATCCCGCGCTCCTCGACGACGAGGACGGTCTGCGCGCCCTCGGCACTGAGCAGCACCTCGATCGTCGACCCGCCCGGCCCGTCGGCGTCGCGGGTCGTCACCAGCAGGCGCCGCGGGGGTTCGCACACCTCCACGCGGCCCGTGCCCTCCCAGCCGCTGCCGTGGAAGCGGGCCTCGAAGTCGCCGCCGAGGTGCAGGTCGCCGCTCACCGCGCCGATCCACCGGTCGAGACGCACCGGGTCGGTGATCGCCGACCACAGGTCGTCCGCGTCGGTGGCGAAGCGGTCCTCGACCCGCACGACACCGACACCGTCGTCGGTCCGCAGGGTGCCCAGGACCGGGCCGGTCGTCGCTACGTCGTCCGTCACGTGCTGCTCCTTCGCTCGTGGTGGCCACGTGCCACCTCCGTGTGCAGGGCGCCGAGCCGCTGACCCCACAGGCCGCGGTAGCGCTCGAGCCAGGTGTCGACCTCTGCGAGCGGCTCGGCCCGCAGCCGATAGACCCGGCGCTGCGCCTGCTGCTCGACCTCGACGAGCCCGGCCTCGCGCAGCACGCGCAGGTGGCGCGAGACACCGGGGCGCGCGATCGGCAGCAGCGCCGCGAGGTCGCCGGCGCTCGCCGGACCGTCGGCCAGGACCTGCAGCATCGTGCGTCGACTCTCGTCGGCGAGCGCTCGCAGGACGGCCTCCACGCCGGTGAGTGTACCCAGATGGTTATGTAACCGTCAAGGTACTCAGACGGTGGCGTGGTCCCACGAGCCGCGCCTCACCCGACCCGCCGCGAGCCCCGGAGACCCCACCCGGCAGCCTGGTGAGGTGACCGCGGCCGAGACGGGGAACGAGGGCGGGACCGAGACCGACGCGCGCGTCGTCCCGCACTCGCGCGCCGAGGACGTCCTCGGCGTCCTCACCGGCACGTGGGCGGTGTCCCTCGGGGTCTCGCTGCTGACCTCGGTCGGTGCCGTCACCGGCGGCACCGCGGGTCTCGCGATCGTGGTCGCGTACGCCGTCGGGCTGCCGTTCGGGCTCACCTACGCCGTGGTCAACCTCCCGTTCTTCGTCCTGGCCTGGCGGGCCAAGGGCCGCCGCTTCACGATCCGCAGCCTGGTCTGCGTCGCCCTCGTCTCGGTCATGTCGGTCCTGCACGACCGGCTCGGCGTGCCCTCGCTCGCAGGTCAGCTGGAGCCGGCGTACGCCGTGCTCACCGGCAACCTGCTCGTCGGCATCGGCCTGCTCATCGTCTTCCGGCACGGCTCGAGCCTCGGGGGCTTCGGCATCGTGGCCCTGCTGGCCCAGGAGCGCCTCGGCTGGCGGGCGGGCTACGTGCAGATGGTCCTCGACGTGCTCGTCGTCGTGGCCGGGCTGTCGGTGGCCTCGCCCGCCGTCGTGCTGCTCTCGGCGGCGGGCGCGGCGCTGCTCAACCTCGTCCTCGCGCTCAACCACCGGCCCGGGCGCTACCTCGGCGCCTGACTACGGTGGAGGGACTCACCACCGACACCGTCGTCGACCCCCCGGAGGTCCCCGTGCCCGCCACCCGTCACCTGCCCGACGAGGAGTCCGCGGACCTGGTCCGCCTGGTGCGCCAGCTCGCGACCGACGAGCTCGCGCCGCGGGCCGCCGAGGCCGAGCAGAGCGAGACCTTCCCGCGCGACGTGTTCGTGCTGCTCGGCAGGACCGGGGTCCTCGGCCTGCCCTACGCCGAGGAGCTCGGCGGCGGCGGGCTGTCCTACGAGATCTACCTGCAGGTCCTCGAGGAGCTCGGCTCGGTGTGGGCCTCGGTGGCGGTCGGCACCTCGGTGCACGCGCTGTCCTGCTTCGCCCTGGTCACCCGGGGCACGGCCGAGCAGCAGCAGCGGTGGCTGCCCGACATGCTCGGCGGCGACCTGCTCGGCGCCTACTGCCTCTCCGAGGCCCACGCCGGCTCGGACCCCTCGGCGATGCGCACCCGTGCGCGCCGCGACGGTGACGACTACGTCATCGACGGGGCCAAGGCCTGGACGACCCACGGCGGCCACGCCGACTTCTACAAGGTCATGGCCCGGACCTCCGAGGACCGCGGCGGGATCTCCTGCTTCCTGGTCCCCGCGGACACCGTGGGACTCTCGGCCGACGTGCCCGAGCGCAAGATGGGGCTGACCGGGTCCGCCACCGCCACCATGCGCTTCGACGGCGTCCGGGTGCCCGCGGAGCGGCTGCTCGGCGACGAGGGTGACGGCCTGCGGATCGCGCTGGCCGGCCTCGACGCGGGGCGCCTCGGCATCGCGGCGGTCGCGACGGGCCTGGCCCAGGGCGCCCTCGACCTCGCGCTCGCCTACGCCCAGCAGCGCGAGACCTTCGGGCGCCGCATCATCGACCACCAGGGCCTGGCCTTCGTCCTCGCCGACATGGAGGCCGCCGTCGAGTCCGCGCGCGCGACGATGCTGCACGCGGCACGGCTCAAGGACGCCGGGCGCCCCTTCGGGCGCGAGGCCTCCATCGCCAAGCTGGTGGCCACCGACAATGCGATGAAGGTGACCACCGACGCCGTCCAGGTCCTCGGGGGAGCGGGCTACACCCGCGACTTCCCGGCCGAGCGCTACATGCGCGAGGCCAAGGTGATGCAGATCTTCGAGGGCACCAACCAGATCCAGCGCATGGTCGTCGCTCGCGACCTCGACCACCGCGCGACCGGCGAGATCAGCGTGGGGTGAGTCCCTACCCCCCGGTCAGGTGACCTCAGGTGGGGGGTGCGTGACTAGGGTCACGGGTGCAGATCCGGCCCTCGACATCGCGCGGGGGCCGGTCGGGACGAGACGATCGGGAGAGTCCATGACGCAGACCATCGACGGCAACGGCAACGGGGGCGAGCAGGCCCCGCGCGGGACCCGTCCGGAGACCTTCGCCCCGCTCTCGCAGGACGCCGCGGCGGTCGAGCCCCGCCGGATCCCGGTGAGCGTCGACGGCGCGCTCGTGGAGGCCCGCGAGGGTCGTCCCCTGCTCGAGGCACTGACCGACACCACCCAGAGCGCGGAGAAGTTCCCCGACATCTGCTACCACCCGGCGCTCGGGCCGATCCAGACCTGCGACACCTGCATGGTCGAGGTCGACGGCCAGGTCGTCCGGTCGTGCGCCGTGACGGCCACGGAGGGCCTCGAGGTCACCACGACCGGGGCCGCCGCCGACGCTCGCGAGCAGGCGGCCCAGCGGCTCGTGCGCAAGCACACGCTCTACTGCACGGTCTGCGACCACAACGACGGCGACTGCACCCTCAAGAAGGGCATCGAGGCGACCGGTCTGCTCCACGAGACGATCGGCTTCCAGCCCAAGCCCTACGAGATCGACGACTCCCACCCCTTCTACCGCTACGACCCGGACCAGTGCATCCTGTGCGGCCGCTGCGTCGAGGCCTGCCAGGACGTGCAGGTCACCGAGACGCTCTCCATCGACTGGAGCGCGACGGACCCGCGCGTGCTGTGGGACGGCGGGGTGCCGGCCGGGGAGTCGTCCTGCGTCTCGTGCGGCCACTGCGTCTCGGTGTGCCCGTGCAACGCGCTGATGGAGAAGTCGATGCTGGGCCGTCACGGCCTGATGACCGACTGGCCCGACGAGACCCGCAGCCTGGCCATCGCCCTGGTCAAGGACGTGGAGCCGACGACCGGCTACGGCCCCCTCTACGAGATCTCCAAGGCCGAGGCCGCCGCCCGGATGGCCGCCACCGACAAGACCAAGACCGTGTGCACCTACTGCGGGGTGGGCTGCTCCTTCGACGTCGAGACCCGCGGTCGCGAGATCCTGCGCATCCAGCCCCAGCTCGAGGGCCCGGCGAACTCCATCTCCACCTGTGTCAAGGGCAAGTTCGGCTGGGACCACATCAACGCCGAGGACCGGCTGACCCTGCCGCTCGTGCGCGACGGTGATCGCTTCCGCGAGACCACCTGGGCCGAGGCGATGGACGTGATCGCCACCCGGCTGAAGGAGATCATCGGCGAGAGCGGTCCCGACGCGGTGGGCGTGATCGGCTCCTCGAAGGCCACCAACGAGGAGTCCTACCTCACCCAGAAGCTCGCCCGGCAGGTGATCGGGACCCACAACACCGACAACTGCTCGCGCTACTGCCAGGCCCCCGCCACGCAGGGTCTGTGGCGCACCGTCGGCTACGGCGGGGACGCCGGCTCGATCAGCGACATGGAGCGTGCCTCGCTGGTGATCATGGTCGGCACCAACACCTCCGCCTCGCACCCGGTCATCGCCTCGCGCCTGCGCCGCGCGCAGAAGCTCAACGGCCAGCAGCACGTCGTGGCCGACCTGCGCGAGCACGAGATGGCCCAGCGCGCCGAGGTCTTCCTGCGCCCGAAGCCGGGCACCGACCTGATCTGGCTCTCCGCCCTCTCACGGCACATCCTCGAGCAGGGCTGGGCCGACGACGACTTCCTCAAGCAGCGCGTCAACGGGCTCGAGGCCTACCGGGAGTCGTTGGCGCCCTACACGATGGAGTACGCCGAGCAGCGCACCGGCATCCCCGCCGACACGCTGCGGGCCCTCGCGCGTCAGGTGGCCGAGGCCGAGTCCGTCGTAGCCTTGTGGGCCATGGGAGTCACCCAGCACTCGATGGGCTCCGACACCTCGACGGCGATCTCCAACCTGCTGCTCGTCACCGGCAACTACGGGCGCCCCGGCACCGGCGCCTACCCCCTGCGCGGGCACAACAACGTGCAGGGCTGCAGCGACTTCGGGACGGTCAACTCCTTCTACCCCGGCTACCAGCCGGTCTCGGACGAGGCGATGCAGGCCAAGTTCGCGCAGGCCTGGGGCCGCGAGCTGCCGCTCGAGCCCGGGTTGGACAACCACGGGATGGTCGACGCCATCCACGAGGGCTCGATGCACGCCATGATCGTGATCGGTGAGGAGCTGTCGCTGGTCGACGCGAACATCCACTACGTCCAGGAGGCCCTCGAGCAGCTGGACTTCCTGGTCGTCTCCGAGCTCTTCTTCTCCCGCACCTGCGAGTTCGCCGACGTGATCCTGCCGGCGGCGGCGTCGCTGGAGAAGGAGGGCACGTTCACCAGCACCGAGCGGCGCATCCAGCGCCTGTACGCCGCGATGGAGCCCATCGGCGACGCCAAGGCCGACTGGGAGATCCTGCAGCTGATGGCGTTGCACCTCGGCTACACCTGGGGCTACACCCACCCGAGCCAGATCATGGACGAGGTCGCCGCCGTGACCCCGATGATGGCCGGGGTGACCTACGACCGGCTCGAGGGCTACGCCTCGCTGCAGTGGCCGGTCGCCGAGGACGGCACCGACTCGCCGCTGCTCTACACCGAGGAGTTCCACTTCGAGGACGGCAAGGCGCGCCTCTACCCGCTGGAGTTCCGCGAGCCCAGCGACCAGCCCGACGAGGAGTACCCGCTGCACGTCAACAACGGACGGGTGCTCGAGCACTTCCACGAGGGCAACATGACGCTGCGCTCCAAGGGTCTCTCCCGCATCGAGCCCGACACCTACGTCGAGATGAACCGGCAGACCGCGCTCGACCAAGGCGGGTTGCGGACAGGCGACTGGGTCAAGCTCACCTCGCGCCGCGGCAACCTCACGGTACGGGTGCTGCTCTCGGACGAGCTCGCCGACAACGAGGTGTGGCTGCCCATGCAGGCCGTGGAGGTCAACCGGCTGACCTCCAACGTCACCGACCCCGACAGCCACACCCCGGCGTACAAGGAGCTCGCGGCTCGTCTCGAGCGCGTCGACGGGCCGGAGGAACGCCGCGGTGGCAAACGGCGTGGTGCTGATCGCGCTCGCCACGGCGCGCGGGACATGCCCGGGGACCCGCAGGGCTCGCCGCTGCCGCCGACGCACCACCGCTACGGCAACCCGACGCCGCAGGACGGGGTCGAGGCGCAGCGCAAGTGGCAGCGGGAGGACTACGTGCCGCCGACCCAGCCGGAGCCGAAGGGAGCGAAGGCATGAGCCGGCCGCTGGGCTACACCCCACCGACACCGCCGGACACCGCCGCCTCGGACGAGGTCGACGACCTCGTGCAGGCCCTGCACGACAGCGGGCTGCTGCGGGCGCTGGCCGGGGGGGCGCGCGCCTACCCCGACCTCCTGACCACGCTGCTGAGGGCCGTCGACGCGGACACCGTCCGCTCGGCGCTGGCCCTGGCCGGCGGCCTGCGCGACCTCGACCCCGACGAGTCGCAGAAGGTCGCCGACGGCATCCGGCGGGCCCGCACGGACGCCGCGGCCGCCGCGGCGGCCAAGCCCGAGGGCGCGTGGGCGCTCTTCAAGCGGGTCCGGGACCCCGACACGCGTCGTGGCATCAGCGCAGCACTGGCGGCCCTGTCCGCGCTGGGCGGCTCCCTGCCGCGCTGAGCCTGCCGCCACCTCGTAGGCTCACCCGGTGAGCAGTGTGGCCGGGCAGCCCGTGGTCGCGGAGCCGACCCGTCCGAGCCGGCGTGCCGTCGCGGTCTGGCTGGTCGGGCTGGGCACCTACTTCCTCGCCGTCTTCCACCGCTCCTCCCTCGCGGTCGCCGGGTTGCTGGCGACCGAGCGCTTCGACATCAACGCCTCCCAGCTGGCCTCGTTCGCGATGCTCCAGCTGCTGGTCTACGCCGCCATGCAGATCCCCGTCGGGCTGCTGGTCGACCGCTTCGGTCCGCGTCGGGTGCTGATGGCGGGTGCGGTGGTGCTGAGCCTGGCCCAGACCGGTTTCGCCTTCGCCGAGACCTACCCCGAGGCACTGGTGGCCCGGCTCTTCGTCGGCATGGGTGACGCGATGACCTTCATCTGCGTGCTGCGCCTGGTCAACACCTGGTTCGCGCCGAGGCGGATCCCGTTGGTGACCCAGGTGACGGGCGTGATCGGGCAGGGCGGCGCGATCGTCGCCGCGATCCCGATGACCGTCGCGTTGTCCACGCTCGGCTGGACCGGCGCCTACCTCACGGCCGCCTCCCTCGGGATCCTGCTGGTCGTGCTGCTCGCCGCCGTGGTCCACGACGGACCGGGGGAGCGCTCGCGACGCGGGCCGTCGCTCTCGGTCGCCGACGTGCGGGCCAGCCTGTCCGCGTCCTGGTCGCACCCGGGCACGCGGCTGGGGTTCTGGATGCACTTCGTGACCCAGTTCAGCGCGACCACGCTCGGACTGCTGTGGGGCTACCCGTTCTTCGTGCGCGGGGAGGAGCAGAGCCCCGCGGTGGCGGGGTCGCTGCTGACCCTGATGGTCGTGGCGGTGATCAGCGCCGGGCCGGTGCTGGGCTGGCGGATCACGGTGCGGCCCTGGCACCGCTCCACCCTCGTGCTCGGCGTGGTCGCGGCCATCGTCACGGTCTGGACGGTGGTGCTGGCCTGGCCGGGTCCCGCCCCGCTGCCGTTGCTCGTGCTGCTGGTCGTCGTGACCGGCGTCGGCGGCCCGGCCTCGATGATCGGCTTCGACCTCGGACGCACCTCGAACCCCTCCGAGCGGATGGCCAGCGCGACGGGGATCATCAACCAGGGCGGCTTCTACGCCAGCCTGGTGCTCGTGGTCGCGATCGGCCTGATCCTCGACTGGCGCACACCCGGTTCGTCCGCGGCCTACACCCCGGAGGCGTTCCGGTGGGCGATGTCGTTCCAGTACGTGCTGTGGGCGATCGGGCTGGTGCAGGTCCTGCGCTACCGCCGTCGCACCCGCGATCTGCTGCGCGCCGAGGAGCCGATGTGGGTCGAGGCGCAGCTGGCCCTGGGCCGTCGCGCGCGGCGCGGCCGACGGGCCTGATCGCTCAGGCGGAGCCGAGGAGGGGGTCAGCCGCCGACGGCCCAGGGGGTCGCGCCGAGGACGAGCACGACGTCGACCCGGGTGCCCGGGTCGGGGGGTGCGGGGCCGTCCAGCGCGAGCTCGACCTCGATGCGCGGACTCGCGGTCCCGGGGCCTGCCGGGGCGGGCTCGACCAGGACCGACAGGCGCGGTCCTCGACGGCGTACGCCGGTCACGGTGCCGGTCGCGCACCACTCACCCGCGGCGACCTCGCCGCCGGCCGAGACGCGCAGCTGCTCGCGTCGCACCAGCAACGTCGCCGGTCCCTCGGCGCGACAGCCGACGGGCAGGGAGACCGCTCCCGCGTCACTGCGGTGCACCCCGGACCTGGCCGTGCCCGCCACCTCGGCGAAGCCACCGACCAGGCGCGCGACCGCCAGCGTCGCTGGACGACCGAAGAGCTCCGGGACCGCGCAGACCTGCTGCAGCCGGCCGGACACGAGGACGGCCACCCGGTCGGCCAGGGAGGCCTCGTCGAGGTCGTGCGTGACCATCACGACGGTCGGGCCGAGCGCGGCGCGGACCTCGGCGAGCAGGTCGTGCATGCTGGCGCGCAGGTCGGGGTCCAGTGCGCTGAAGGGCTCGTCGAGCAGCAGCACCCGGCGCTCGGTGGCCAGGGCCCGGGCGAGCGCGACCCGTTGCTGCTGACCCCCGGAGAGGCGCCCGACGCGGCGGCGGGCGAGGTCGCCGAGGTGCACGAGGTCGAGGTGGCGGCGGGCGACGCGCTCGGCCCCGCGGCGGCCTGCACCGGCCATCCGGGGCCCGAAGGCGACGTTGCCGAGCACGTCGAGGTGACCGAAGAGCTGGGGCTCCTGGAACATCACGGTCAGGGCCCGGCGCTCGGGCGGCAGGGAGGTCACCACCTGGTCGTCGAGCAGCACGTCGCCCGACGTCGGCCGTTCCAGCCCCGCGGCCACCCGCAGCAGCGTCGACTTTCCCGAGCCGGACGGCCCGAGCACGGCGAGGAGCTCGCCGGTCCCGACCGCGAGGTCGACCGTCCCGAGCGTGTCGTGGTCGGCGTCGGGGAAGCGGTGCGTGACCCCGCGCAGCTCCAGGGTGCTCATGTGGACCGCTCCGGCCCGCGACGCCGCAGCGCGCCGAGCCCGAGCAGACCGACCAGCAGGATCGGGGGCCCGGCGGTGGCCACGCCGAGCGCGGCGACCGCGGGATCGTTGCCACTGCCCGCAGCGGCGGAGCCGAGCAGCACCGGCAGGCTGATCACCTGACCGCCGCCGATGAGCAGCGTGACCACGTAGTCGCTCCACCCGACCAGGAAGGCCAGCGCGGCCGCCACCACGAGACCGGAGCGCACCGCGGGCAGGCTCACCCGCCACCGGGCCTGGCGCGGCGTCGCGCCGAGGGAGCGCGCCTGCTCCTCCAGCCGGGGGTCGACCTCGGCGTAGGCCGCCGCGACGACGTAGGCGCAGTAGGGCACCGCGAACGCGACCAGGACGAGCACCACCGCGACGACGTCGGGGATCCCGAGGCGCAGCACGACCACGTCGAGGCCGAGCGAGACCGCGAACGGCGGCAGCAGCACCGGCGCAAGGAGCACCAGGGCGACCGGGGCGGGCCGTCGCAGCTCGCGCCACCCCAGCGCCCGGCCGGCCGCCGCCCCGAGCGGGACGGCGAGCAGGGCGACCACCAGGCCGAGGAGCAGCGAGCGGCCGGCGGCCGGCAGCGCCCCGGCGGCCAGCGCGTCGCGCCACCCGCCCAGGCCCCAGTCCTGCGGGAGCCGCCCGGGCGCGCTCCACCGGTCGGCCCCGGCCCACAGGAGCATCGGCAGCAGGGGCACGACGAGCCAGACCACGCACAGGACCCCGACCACGGTCGTCGCGGCCGGCGCACGCCGTACGGCGGTGGTGCTCACCGGGTGGCGCCGAGCGCGCGGCGGGCGGCGAGCAGCACCACGACCCCGGCGCAGGCCAGGGCGAGCAGCGCCCCGCTCGCGGCCGTGGCGGCGGCGGCGGGCCGGTCGGTGAGGTCGATCGAGCCGAAGAGCCGGTAGGCCAGGACCGGCAGCGGCTCGGGGTAGGCACGACCGAGCAGCGCGGGCACCTCGAAGGAGCCGACGGAGTAGACCAGCACGACCAGCCCGGCGGGGACCAACGAGGGCACCGCGGAGGGCAGCAGGACCCGCCACCAGCGCGGCCAGGCCCCGGCACCGAGGACGGCGGCGGCCTCCTGGCGAGCACGGTGCCCGCGCGCGAGCGAGGCGACCACGACGAGCGCCACGAAGGCCGACTCCTTCCACGCCAGCTCGAGCACGGTCGCGACGGGCCAGCGCCCGGCGACGAGCGCCGGCCAGTCGGCGGGTGCGACCCCGAGGAGTCGTGCCGCGACCCCGCCGCCGGAGAGCAGCTGGCCCGTCGAGGCCGCACCGACCAGGTGCGGGACCGCGAGCACACCGAGCGCCAGCGCACGCACGAGCGTGCCGAGGCGCCCACGGGCGTCGAGCACGACCGAGGCGACGACCAGGCCGACCGCGACGGCGAGCGCCGTCGCGGGCAGTGCGACGGTGAGGCTCTCCCCGACGCCCCGCCCGAGGTCGCCGGACCCAGCGGTCCACCCGTCCAGCGAGAGGCGCGGCTCGCCGAAGAGGGGGACCAGACCCAGGGAGGTGAGCACGACCGAGCCGGTCCCGACGCCGGTCACGACGACGACCACGAGCAGCGCCGGCAGGACGCCCCCGCTGCGCCGTGCGGTCACGAGCCCCCCGTGCGGGCCAGCACCTCGCGCCGCCACCCCTCGTCGAGCGGGCCGACCCAGGCGGGGGAGAGCTCGGGATCGGCGCCCCGCGAGAGCACGTCGTAGGACGGCACGACGGGGGAGGTCGGCAGGTCCGCGAAGCGACGCCGGTCGGCGGCCTCGAGCAGGTCGAGGTCGAGCACGGTGAACTGTCCCCACACCGTCGGGTCGGCCTTGGCCGCCTGCTGCTGCGGTGACAGGGCGAGGTCGGCGACGACCTGCGCGCCTGCCTGGTCGGCGGCGGTGACGGGGATGCCGAGGAAGCTCGCGTTGCCGATGGTGCCCTCGTCGAGGGGCAGCACCCGCGTCGAGGCCGGGAACGTGCCGTCCTCGACGAGGCCGGGGAGCGTGGCCGGGCCGTAGGTCATCGTCAGGTCGACCTCGCCGTCGGCGTAGAGCCGGTTGAGCGCCGCCTCGTCGCGCGGGTACGTCGCACCGCCACGCCACAGGTCGGGGGCCGCGGTGGCCAGGGCGTCCCACAAGGCCGGCGTGAGGTCGTCGTACGCCGTCTGGTCGAAGCCCGTCGGGACGTCCTCAGTCCCACCGGAGACGCCGTACAGCGCCTGGCGCACGAAGACCGACCCGGTGAAGTCCGGCGGCGCGGGGTAGGTGAACCGGCCGGGGTGCTCAGCGGCCCAGGCCAGCAGCCCCGGGACGCTCGAGGGCGGGTCGTCGACGCGCTCCGCGTCGTAGGCGAGGGTGAACTGCGCCTTGTGCCACGGCGCCTCGCAGCCGTCGACCGCGACGCCGAAGTCCTCGGCCACCAACGGGTCGTCGGGAGCCACGTAGGCCATGTTGGGCAGGTCCTGGGCCCACCCGCACAGCCACGCGTCGGCCTGCCGTCCGGTCGCGAAGTTGTCACCGTTGACCCACACCAGGTCGACGGCGCCGTCGGTGGTGCCGGCGGCGCGCTCGGCGAGCATCCGGCGCAGGGCCTCGCGGGTGTCGGCGACCGGCACCCGGCGCAACGTCACGCCCAGGTCGGCCGCGGCGGGCGCGAGCACGTCGTCGACGTAGGCGTTGCCGCGGTCGTCGCCGCCGTACATCCACAGGTCGACCGTCTCGCCCTGGGCGTCTGCGACGATCTGGTCCCACGGTCGCTCCGTGTCGTCGGCCCGGGTCGCGACGTCGGGCGCCGCGCAGGCAGCGAGGGCTGCGGCGGTGAGGACGGCCAGGCCGACGAGCGCGGCCCGGGCACGAGCAGGACGACGAGGGGAGCGGCCCAGGATGCCGGTCGAGGGGTGGGGCACGAGGTACATCATGCGTGAGCGACCCTGGGGACGGGCCGTGACGGTGGCCCGCTGATGCTCGACGCCGTGCTGCGCCGCCGCCTCGAGGCGCCCCTGCAGCGCCTCAGCGGTGTCCTGGACGTGCCGGTCATCACGCCGGACCGGCTCAGCCTGCTGGGCCTCGCCACGGGTCTGGCCAGCGCCGTCGGCGCAGCCCTCGGCTGGTGGCTGCCGGCCCTGGTGCTGTGGCTGCTCTCCCGCGGCCTGGACGGTCTCGACGGCCCGCTGGCACGCCGACGTGGACGGGCCAGCGAGGCGGGTGGGTTCCTCGACGTCACCGCGGACTTCCTGGTCTACGGCGCGGGGGTGGTCGGCGTCGCGGTCGGCACCGGGACGCCGTACCCCTTCCTGGCCGTGCTGCTGGCCTACTACGTCAACGGCACCGCCTTCCTGGCCTTCTCCTCGGCCGCGGAGCGCACCGGTCAGCAGATCGACGACGGGCGCACGTTCAGCTTCGTCGGCGGGCTCGCCGAAGGTGCGGAGACGATCATGGTGCACACGCTGTGGCTGCTGGTCCCGGCCTGGGCGCCGGCGGTGGCGGTGGTGTGGGCGGTGGTCGTGGGAGCGTCCGCGCTGCAGCGGATGGTGACCGGCACCCACGTGCTGCGCCGCAGGTGAGCGGTGCGCATGTCGCATCGGGAGCGACGCCGCGCTAGGATGGGCCCACCACGTGGCCGGAGGTCGTCGGAGACGCCCCGCCCGGCGCGTGGCCCCGGATGTCGCGAGCGACGTCCGGGCGCTCCCGTCGAAGGTCGCACCGGGGACCAGGTCCCCCCAGCGCGTCGACAGCGTCGCGCAACATCAACCGGGAGCGTGCCCCACGGGTCGGTCGACGACCACCCGCGACTGGCCCACCGAGGAGGAACCGCCAGTGGCTCGAAGCCAACGCACGGCGGGGCAGCGCCGCGGCCAGCGCGCCTCGCGCGCCGTCCGGCACCTGGACAACGACGGGATCATCCCCGTCCTCGCCCGCGCCGTGCGCGAGGTGGAGACGGCCGTGAGCCGAGGTTCCGCGCTCGCCTCGATCAAGCCCAAGTTCCAGGTGATCGCCCTGCTCGTGCGGGACGAGAGGTTCCGGATCAAGGCCGACCAGAGCGGCACCGAGGCCTACCGGGCCGAGCAGCTCAAGCGGCTCGACGGCATCGCCACCATCCTGGCCCAGACCGCGGCCCGGCGCCCGGAGCTGTTCGGCCTGCTCGCCGAGGACGCCGAGATCTCCGAGGCCGCGCGCACGCTCAAGCGCGAGATGCTCACCGCCGGCGGCGTCGAGGTGCCCGCCGAGCCCGAGCGGCTCGCCGACGACACGGTCCTCTCCGCCAGCGAGCGCCAGGTCACGCCCACCTCGGTGGCCGCCCGTCGCCTGGCCAGCCCCTTCCACCGCCCGGACTACTCCGGTGTCCGAGGCTCGCGCAGCGAGACCCACCGCCTGGCCGGCTGGGAGCTGCTCGGGCCCCTGTTCCGCTCCTTCGAGGAGGCCGAGGGTGGCGCCAGCTCGTGCATGGCCCTGCCCGACGAGGCCCCCCGGGGGGTCGCCGGCGCACGCGGACGCGAGCTGATGCTCCACCAGGCGCAGCTGGTCGCCTCGGCGGCCCTGGGTCACCGCACCTACCTGCTGGCCGACGAGCCCGGTCTCGGCAAGACCGCGCAGGCCCTGCTGGCCGCCCAGGCCGCCCAGGCCTTCCCGCTGCTGGTGGTCGTGCCCAACGTGGTCAAGACCAACTGGGCCGCCGAGGCCCACCGCTGGACCCCGCGCCACCCGGTCACCGTCGTCAACGGCGACGGTCACGACATCGACGGGTTCGCCGACATCGTGGTCGTCAACTACGAGATCCTCGATCGTCACGCGGGCTGGATGGCCCAGCACGGCTTCCGCGGCATGGTCGTCGACGAGGCGCACTTCATCAAGAACAAGACCTCCCAGCGCAGCCAGCACGTGCTCGCACTCTCCGAGGCCATCCGCGAGCACGTCGGCCGCCCGCTGCTGATGGCGCTGACCGGGACCCCGCTGATCAACGACATCGAGGACTTCCGCGCGATCTGGCAGTTCCTCGGCTGGATCGACGACAAGAAGCCGCTCCCGGCGCTGATGGACTCCCTGGAGGAGGTCGGGCTGACGCCGGCCGACCGCGGCTTCTACCCCTCGGCGCGCGGCAAGGTCGTCGACCTGGGCATCGTGCGCCGTCGCAAGGTCGACGTCGCCGCCGACATCCCGGCCCGTCGGGTCGCGGACCTGACCGTCGAGCTCGACGGCGAGGCCGGCCGTTCCATCGCCAAGGCCGAGCGCGAGCTGGTGCGGCGACTGGTGGCCCGCTACGACACCGCCCTGGAGACCCGGACCTCCGGACCGCTGGTCACCGGGGCCGACGGCATCGACCACGAGCTCGTACGCCGGGTCGCCACCTGGGAGCGCGAGGACTCCACGGCCAAGACCGGCGAGAACGTGTTCTCCATGATGCGCCGCATCGGGCAGGCCAAGGCCGGGCTCGCCGCCGACTACGCCGCGCAGCTGGCGCGCAACGTCGGGAAGGTCGTGTTCTTCGCCAAGCACGTCGACGTGATGGACGAGGCGGAGTCGCTCTTCGCCCAGCGCGGCATCGGCTACGCCTCGATCCGCGGCGACCAGACCGCCGCCGCGCGGGCCAAGGCGCTGAGGTCCTTCGACGAGGACCCCGCGTGCGAGGTCATCGTCTGCTCGCTCACCGCGGCCGGCGTGGGCCTGAACCTCCAGGTCGCCTCCAACCTGGTCCTCGCCGAGCTGTCGTGGACCGACGCCGAGCAGACCCAGGCCATCGACCGGGTGCACCGCATCGGTCAGACCGAGCCCGTGACCGCCTGGCGGGTGATCGCGGCGCAGACGATCGACGCCCGCATCGCCGAGCTGATCGGCACCAAGGCCGGGCTGGCCGCCCGGGCTCTCGACGGCGCCGGCGAGAGCGCCGAGGCCGCGGCCGACGTACAGCTCGAGGCGCTGGTGGCCATGCTCGCCGACGCGCTGCGCGAGCGGGCCTGAGCCGAGCGGGCCCCGCTCAGCCCGCGTCGGGACGCCGCCGGAGGACCAGCCGGTGCTCGTCGGCCTCGACGACCTCCATCGTGCGGGGCGCCCCCTGCGCCGCACCGGGGCTCAGGGTGATGGTGCTGCCCTCCAAGGCCCAGCCACCGGTGTCCTCGTCCGGGACGTCGGCGGCGCCGAGACCCCGCTCCTCGAACGTCCCGTCCGCGCGCAGCTCGAAGGCCCTCCGTCCCCGCGAGGGCGGGAGGTCGGAGCCGGCGGGACGGAAGACCATCGCCTCGGCGGTGTCCTCCTCGTGAGCGTGCACCCAGCTGCCGCTGACCTGCTCGGCGTCCACAGGGCTAGGCCGCGGTCAAGGACTTGCGCGGGCCGGCGAGGCAGGCGTTCATCCGCGCGACCTGACCGGCGGTGAACATGAACATCGCGGCGTCGTCGACGTAGTCCATGTAGTTCATGAACATGTCCCCGTTCGGACCGTTGCTGCAGCTCGTCGAGGGGAAGTCCGGGCTGCCGTAGTGGGGCCCGGCGCAGTTGGGGGTGTCGGGGCAGCGGTCACCGCCGCTGCAGTCGAGCGTGTCGCCCCAGATGTGACGCAGGTTCAACCAGTGGCCCACCTCGTGCGTCAGCGTGCGCCCCCGGTCGAACGGTGCGGTCGCCGTGCCCTCGGTCCCGAACGCGGAGTTGAGGATCACCACGCCGTCGGTGGCCTTCGGGCCGCCGGGGAACTGGGCGTACCCGAGCAGGCCGCCGCCCAGGGTGCACACCCAGATGTTGAGGTAGCTCTCCGTCGGCCAGGCCGCCGAGCCGCCCTGGCCGGCCCGCTTGGCGGCGTCCCCGGTGCTGAAGGAGGTGCGATCGGTGCGGACCCGCACGATCCCGTCGGTCGTCTCGCCGCCGGGGTCGACGGTGGCGAGCTCGAAGGTGATCCTCGCGTCGGCCACGAGGCCCTTCCAGGCCTCCGGCACCCGGGCCGAGTCGGGGTTGGTGCACCGGTAGTCGTGGTTGAGCGCCTTGATCTGGCTGTGGACCTGGGCCTTGCTGATGTTCTCCGCCGGCGTGTGGTGCAGCACGTGCACCACGGTCGGGATGGTGACCAGCGTGCTGGTCATGCGGTGCGCCTCGCCGGAGGCGACGGCGCGCACGGTGAACTCCTCGGCCCGCTGCTGGTTGGTGCGGAACGAGGGCTGCTCCTCCAGCAGCCGCTCGTACTCCTGCATCGAGCCACACTGGCGACGTCTGCTGACCATGGGGCACCCTCCGCCCGTTCGCAGGAGCCCGGCGCCCGGTCGGGTCCGGCCCTCTGATCGTGACGTTCCTCGCCGACCGTGGACCTGTCAAGAGCTGCCCGAGCGGCACCCTGCCCTCGGTGGGCCCGGTGCTGTCATGCTCGCGCCCATGAGCACGCACCCCCTGGACCGGATGCTCGCCCCGAGGTCGGTCGCCGTGGTGGGGGCCTCGAACGTCCCGAACACCGCGGGCAACGACATGCTCCTCGAGCTCGAGGTGGCGCGGTTCCCGGGGGCGGTGTTCCCGGTGAACCCGCGCTACACCGAGATCGAGGGCCGGCCCTGCTACGCCGCTCTCGACGACCTCCCGCAGGCCCCCGACCTCGCCGTGCTCGGCATCGGCAACGACCGGCTCGAGGAGCAGGTCCGCACTGCGATCGACATCGGGGTCGGCGGGCTGGTGATCCCCGGCAGCGCGATGCTGCCCTCGGACGACGAGGAGTCGACCCTGCGTGGTCGCGTGAGTGCCCTGTGCCGCGAGGCCCGGTTGCCGGTCGTCGGGGCGAACTGCATGGGCTTCTACAACGTCGAGGCCTGGGTGCGCGCGTTCCCCTTCCACATGCCCTACGAGCTCGAGGAGGGTGGCGTCACCCTGATCGCGCAGTCCGGCTCGGTGCTGACCTCACTGCTGTGGAACGACCGCAAGCTGCGCTTCAACCTCGCGGTCTCGCCCGGCCAGGAGCTGGTCACGACCGTCTCGGACTATCTCGACTACGCCCTCGAGCAGGAGTCGACACGGGTCGTGGCGCTGTTCATCGAGACCGTGCGCAACCCGAAGGCGTTCGTGGCCGGTCTGCAGAAGGCCGCGTCCCGGGGCGTCCCAGTGGTGGCGCTCAAGGCCGGGCGTACCCCCGAGGCGGCGCAGCTCGCGCTGAGCCACTCCGGCGCGATCGCCGGTGACGACGCGGCGTACCGCACCCTGTTCGAGCGGTACGGCGTGCTGCCGGTGAGCTCGATCGACGAGCTGGCCGCGACTGCGCTGCTGCTCTCCGACCCCCGTCGCCCCGCCGCGGGCGGGCTTGCGACGATCCACGACTCGGGCGGCGAGCGTGAGCTGCTGGTGGACCTCGCCAGCGACATCGGGGTGCCGTTCGCCCGGATCTCCGAGGAGACGACCGAGGTGCTCGCCGACCACCTCGACCACGGGCTCGAGCCGATCAACCCGCTCGACGCCTGGGGCACCGGGCGCGACTACCAGAACGTCTTCGAGCGCTGCTGGCAGGCGCTCCTCGACGACGAGGACACCGCGATCGGGGTGTTCGTGATCGACCTGACCTCGGCCTTCTACCTGCACGAGTCCTTCGCGCGGATCACCCGCCGAGTGCACCGGCGCACGACCAAGCCGGTGGCGATGATGACCAACCACGTCGGGACCGAGAGCCAGGACCTCGCCCGCCGGATGAGCGCCCTCGGCATCCCGGTGCTCGACGGGACGGTCGCGGGGCTGGTCGCGGTGCGCAACGCCCTGGCCTACCGCGACTTCAGCTGGAGCCAGGCGATCGCACCGCCGACGGCGCCGGCGCAGGCGGTCACCGATCACTGGCGGGCACGCCTTGCGGAGCCACGGATCCTCACCGAGGCCGAGGGGCTGCAGCTGCTCGGCGACTACGGGGTGCCGGTCGTGGCGCACGCGGTCGTCCAGGACGCCGACGCCGCGGTGGCGGCCGCGGCGGAGATGGGCTACCCCGTCGTGGCCAAGACCGCGGTCGAGGGCCTGCTGCACAAGTCGGAGGCGGGTGGGGTGCTGCTGAACCTCTACGACGCCGGACATGTGCGCGAGGCCTACGCCGACCTCGCCGACCGGCTCGGACCTGCGGTGCTGCTGGCCCCGATGGTGCTGCCGGAGATCGAGCTCGCCCTCGGGGTCGTCTCCGACCCGCAGTTCGGCCCGATGGTGCTCGTCGCCGGCGGTGGGGTGTTCATCGAGGTGCTCGGCGACCGCCAGCTCGGCCTCGCCCCGATCGACCTGCGGATCGCGATGCGGATGATCTCCAAGCTCGCCGTCTCGCCGATCCTCGACGGTGTGCGGGGCAGGCCCCCGGCCGACCGCGACTGCGTGGCCCGGGCCCTGGTCGCCCTGTCCGACCTCGCCGCCGACGTCGGTGACCTGATCGCCGAGCTCGACGTCAACCCGCTCGCCGTCGGCCGGGACGGCTGCGTCGCCCTCGACGCGCTCGTCGTCCCCCACGCCGCGCTGGCGCCACCGATGACGACCTGAGCCCGGAACAACACCGACCCCGCAGCGCTTGGGACCGGCGTGAGCACCTCGACGTCGACCTCCGTCGACACCCGGCGCCGGGCGCGCAACGGCTTCTGGTCGCTGGCGGTCGGCTTCGTGCTGGTGATGTCGTTCATGACCGTGCCGACGCCGCTCTACGGGCTCTACGAGCAGCGTGACGGCTTCGGCACGTTCACCGTGACGCTGGTCTTCGCGGCGTACGGCGTCGGCGTGGTCGTCGGCCTGCTCCTGGCGGGACACGTCAGCGACCACGTCGGACGACGTCCGGTGGTCGCGGCCGTGGTGGTGCTCGAGATCGCCTGCGCGGTGCTGTTCGCGCTCTTCCCGCAGGAGCCCGGGCTGCTCGTGCTGCGTCTGCTGACCGGCCTCGGCGTCGGCGCGCTCTCGGCGACGGTCACGGCCTGGCTCACCGAGCTCCACGTCCGGTGGCAGCCCGGGTCCGACGGGCTGCTCGGGCAGACCGTGGCCACGTCGACGAACCTGCTCGGCCTCGCGCTCGGCCCGCTGGTCGCTGCGCTGATCTCGCTCGGACCACGGCCGCTGGCGCTGCCCTACCTCGTGTACGCCGTGGCGATGCTGCCGGTCGTCGTCGTCGCGCTGCGTGCCCCGGAGACCGTCCCGGCCGAGCAGCGCGAGCAGGAGTGGCACTACCGCCCGCAGAAGGTCTCGGTCGACCCCGCGGCGCGCGCCGCGCTGGTCGGAGCGTCGGTGGCGGCGCTGGCCGGCTTCGCGGTGCTCGGCTTCGTGACGTCACTGACCGGACGGTTCCTGACCGACACCCTCGACATCACCTCGCGGACCGCGATCGGGGCCGACGGCGACCGCGATCGTCGGCTCCGCCGCCCTCAGCCAGGTCGCTCTGGCCCGCCTGGGCCAGCGACGTCGTCTGCAGACCGGGGCGGCGCTGGTCGCGGTCGGCATGGTCGTGATCGCGGTGGGGGCGCTGGCCGCCTCGCTCGCCGGCTTCGTGGCCGGCGGCATGCTCGCTGTGGGGGGAGTCGGGCTCGTCTTCTCCTCGGCCGTGTCCACCGTGGCCGGTCTGGCGGCGCCGGAGAAGCGCAGCGAGACGCTCGCCGCACTGTTCCTGGCCGCCTACGTCGGGATCACCGTGCCCGTCGTCCTGATCGGTGCCGCACTGACGGTCGTCGGCACCGTCGCGGTCCTGGTCGCGTTCTCGGCCGTGGTCCTCGTCGCCGTTCCCGCCGGCATCGCGGTGCTGCTGCGCCAGATCGACTGACCGCCGAGGTGCCAGTCTTTGCTGCCCGAGGTGCCGGTGATCGCGCTTCGACAGCCGGGCATGCTGTGCCCGTGAGCGACGAGGCAGCCCGGCAGCAGTCCCTCGGGCCCCGCACCGCCGGCGCGCTCGTGGCGGGCAGCTCGGCCGCCGTGCTCGTCGTGGAGCTGGTCGCCCTGCGGCTGCTGGCGCCGTACCTCGGGCTGACCCTCGAGACCAGCACCCTGGTCATCGGGACGGCGCTGACCGCGATCGCGGCCGGGGCGTGGCTCGGCGGACGCGCGGCCGACGCGAGCGACCCGCGCCGCCTGCTCGGCCCGGCGCTGGGGATCTCGGGCGCCGTCGTCGCGGCGACCCCGGTGGTCGTGCGCACCAGCGCGGAGCTCGCGCCGCCGCTGTTCCTGCTGCTGGCGCTCGGGGCCATCCTGGTGCCGGGGGCGCTGCTCTCGGCCGTCACCCCGATCGTCACGACGCTGCGCCTGTCCAGCCTGGCCGAGACCGGCACGGTCGTGGGCCGGCTGTCCGGGCTCGGCACCGCCGGGGCGATCGTGGGCACGGTGGTGACCGGCTTCGTGCTGATCTCCCGCGTGCCGGTCAGCACGATCCTGGTCGGTCTCGGCGTCCTCCTGCTGATCGGCGGCCTCGCGATCGACCTGCGGGTGCGCGGCTGGGGGACCCGGTCGCGGATCGGTGCCGCGGCGGTCGTCGCCGCGGGCGGGCTGGGCGCGGTGGTCGCGCCGGGCGGTTGCGACGTGGAGACGACGTACCACTGCGCGGTGGTCGTCGCGGACCCCGACCGTGCCACGGGGCGCACCCTGGTCCTCGACGGGCTGCGGCACTCCTACGTCGACCTGGCGGACCCGACGTACCTGGAGTTCGACTACGTCAAGGCGATCGCGTCGGTGAGCGACGCGGCGTACCCCGGGCGCGGTGACGACGAGCCGTTGCGTGCGCACTTCCTCGGTGCGGGTGGGGCCACGCTGCCCCGCTACCTCGACGCGGTGCGACCCGGGACCGAGAGCACGGTCTCGGAGATCGACGCCGGCGTGCTCGAGATCGATGTCGAGCAGCTCGGACTGGTCACCGGCCAGGGCATCGTCGTGCGCGTCGAGGACGCCCGGCTCGGGCTCGACGACGTCGCCGACGACAGCCGCGACCTCGTCGTGGGGGACGCGTTCGGGGGCATCAGCGTGCCGTGGCACCTCACGACCGTGGAGCTGCTGGGGCAGGTGGAGCGGGTGCTCGCCGCCGACGGGCTGTACGCCGCCAACCTGATCGACCACGGACCGCTGGCCTTCGCGCGGGCCGAGGTCGCGACCCTCGCCTCGGTCTTCGACCACGTGGTCGTGCTCGCGCCGGACGACGTCGTCGACCGCAGCGGCGGCGGCAACCTGGTCGCCCTCGCCTCCGACCGCCCGTTGCCGCTCGAGACGATCGCCGCACGGGTGGGGGAGCGCGACCTCGACTGGCAGGTCCTCGGGGGCGACGACCTCGCCGACTGGGTCGGCGACGCCCAGGTGCTCACCGACGACGAGGCACCGGTCGACCAGCTCCTCACGCCGTACGGCGCCTGACCGCCGAGGTGCCACTCATCGCAGCTCGAGGTGCCACTCGTCGTCAGCAGACGGAGTCGGTCGGCTTCGGGTTGCCCAGGGCGAAGAGCGGACGCAGCTTGAGCCCGGCGACGGTGCCGAGCAGCGCCACGGCGCCCCAGAGCCAGCCGTGCAGGCTGAAGGAGGCGATCCCGGCGAAGTACGCGCCGATGTTGCAGCCGTAGGCGATCCGCGCGCCGTAGCCCATCAGGATGCCGCCGATGACCGCGCCGAGCGCGAGCCGTCCGGGCACCTTGCGGTGCAACGTCCAGGCGCCGGCCGCGGCGGAGGCGACGAGGGCGCCGACCATGATCCCGAGGTCCATGACCGAGGTGGTGTCGCCGAGCACGCCGGCCTCGTAGGACCCGGTCTTGTCGGCCCAGTAGGGCCAGGCTGTGACGTCGACCCCGACCAGGTCGAGCAGCTGGGAGCCCCACAGGGCGAAGGCCGAGGTGATGCCCCAGGCCTTGCCGGAGAGCCACAGGACCAGGCCGTTCAGCGCCGCGAGGCCGAGCGCCCCGACCCACAGCGGCCAGGATCCGCGCACGACGCGGCCGAGGCCGCGGGCCGAGGCGGGCCGACCGGCCGGCGGTACGGAGCGACCACGGGCGACGGCGTAGGTCAGCGCGACGACGACGCCGAGCGCGGAAAGGGTCAGCAGCCACGCGCCGAGGTAGCCGGCCGGGGTGTCAGCCAAGGAGACCGGTCCGAAGGACGGCAGGTCGGCCCAGAAGTAGAACTGCCACGCGCCGAGGGTCGAGCCGATCACGAAGCCCCCGAGGGTCAGCACGATCGCGGTCTGGCCGCTGCCGACCGCGAAGAGGGTGCCCGAGGCGCACGCGCCACCGATCTGCATGCCGGCGCCGAAGAGGAACGCACCCACGACGACGCCGACCCCGAGCGGTGCGAGCGAGGCGGACGGCGTACCCCCGCCGAACGAGGCGCCCGTGGCCAGGATCGGGGCGAAGATGGTCGCGGCGGCAGCGAGCATCAGGGTGTGGGCGCGCAGGCCGGCGCCCTGGCGTACGGCGACCAGCTGGCGCCAGGCCGAGGTGAAGCCGAAGCGACTGTGGAAGAGCACGAACCCGAGCGCGGCGCCGATGGCGTAGAGCACGGCGGTGACGCCACCGGAGCGCTGCCAGATGACGCCGCCGAGGACCAGCCCGACCAGCAGTCCGCCGAGGACCACGCGAGCCTGGGGGGCGGGTGCCGGGGGAGCCGTGGAGCCGCGTGGTCGGGTGCTGCTCTGGTCCGCAGAGAACTGATCGAGAGCCATGCGGGCCTGAACCCCTCGGGTGCCTTCGCTGTTCCGAGGCTCGGGTCACACCGGGACCGGGGTCGGGTCGCTGACAGTGCGGAAGCGTCGCATGGCGACGGCTCCGAGCAGAGGGCCGGGCACGAGGAGCCAGAAGGCGTACTGCCAGGTCACGGCGCCCGCGACCAGCGGCAGCAGCTGGATGGTGACGACCGTCAGGGAGAACCCGATGGCGGTCTGCACCGTCAACGCGGTGCCGACGTAGCGCTGGTCGGCGGTCTCGCTGAGCGCGGTCGAGAAGACCCCCGAGTCAGCGATGACCGCGGCGCCCCAGACGGCGAGGAACGCCACGAGCAGGGCGCCGGGGGCGGCGAAGAACAGCGGGGACGCCAGGCAGCACAGGCCGCTGACGACCAGCGCCGTGACCGCGGCGGGCGAGCGGCCGAACCGGTCGGAGGCCCAACCCCCGAGCAGGCAGCCGGCCACACCTGCAACCCCGATGGTGGCGAAGGTGAGCAGGCTGACGCCCCGGTCGAGAGAGCCTCCGGGCAGACCGCGCGCAGCGAGCAGGAAGGCGGGCAGCCAGGTCCAGAACGCGTAGAGCTCCCACATGTGGCCGAAGTAGCCCAGGTTCGCCAGCCGCGGGCCGCGGGCCCTGAACCCGTCGAGGGCGAACCGGGCCTGCGGCCGGGCGCCGGTGGCCAGGAGCGGGCCGGGCCGCACGAGCAGCAGCGCGATCGCCGCGGCACCGAGGCAGAGCAGCGGCGGCAGCGCTCATGACGCCGCGCCACGGCAGGGGGCCGGCGCTGGTGATCAGGTGCGGCAGGGCCGAGCCGAGCGTCAGGGCGCCGATGAGGCGGCCGAAGGCCTTCCCGCGATCGAGGGGCTCGGCCCAGGAGGCGGTCAGCTTCATCCCGACCGGGTAGATCCCGGCCAGGAACAGCCCCGTGGCCAGCCGCAGCGGGACAGCGAGCACCAGCCCGTCGGCGTACGCCGCCAGCAGGGCCGTGCACGCCGCAGCCGCGAGCGCACACGTCGCCATCAACCGCTGCGGCACGAACCGGTCGGGCAGGCCGAGGGTCGAGGAGGTGACGGCTCCGACCGCGAAGCCGATCTGGACCGACGCGGTGAGCCAGACCGCAGCCGTCGCGCTCAGGTCCCACTCGGTGCGCAGGGTCGGCGAGATCGCCGTCGCCGAGAACCAGACGGCGAGCCCGAGGATCTGCACGCCCGCGACCAGGGCGAGCTGCGGGCGAGCGCTGGTGGGGGCCACGCCCCCATCACAGCACTAGGGCTCGACGGTGCCGTGGGTGGCGTCGTAGGTGTCACCAGTCAGCTTGACCTTGGCGAAGCTGAGCAGCGAGGCGACCTTGCCGCCGGGGGTGTCCCAGTACTCCGCCTGGTCGACGTCGACGCGCAGGAGCACGGCGTCGGGGTCCTCGGGACCGCCGGGCAGCCAGGCCTCGGCGAAGGTGTTCCACAGCTCGGAGAGCTTGGCGGTGTCGTCGACGACCTCCGCCCGACCGGTCAGCGCCACCCAGGAGTCCCGCGAGGAGAACGTCAGTGCCACCTGTGGCTCGTGCTGGATCGCGCGGGTGTGCGCGGTGTCGCGGGCGGTGATGAACCACATCTGCGCGTCCGGCTCGACCTCCTGTCGTGACATCGGGATGCTGCGGGGGCCCTCGGTGCCGAAGGTGGTGAACATCGCGATCGGCATGTCCTCCATCAGCTTCACGAGGTGCTCGCGGTCTCCAGTGCTCGTGTCGTTGCTCATGGGTCGAGCATGGCGCGTCGACCCAGGCCTGTCGGGGTGAGGGGGTCACGGAGGCCAAGCACGTCGAGACCGAGGACCCGGTCGTCGGCAGCGGGGCGGTCGGGATGGCCTTCGTGACGCGACGGTGGCCGAGGGCGACGCCCGCGTGCTGGTCGTCGACCGGCACCACGCGGCGGAGCAGCGCGTTCAGGAGGCGTTGACGAGGCGTTGGAGGCCGGACCAGTCGATGTCGAGGCGTGGTGGTGGGGTCGCGGGCCGGGGTGGGGCGGGTGCTCTGGAGCGGTGTCGGTGGCCGGTGGGGGTGGTGGTCTGGACGGTGTGGCGCTCCAGGAGGTCGTCGAGGACCTGCTGGGTCCAGCCGGGGGCTTGTTTGGTGTGGTTGCAGGCTTCGCAGAGCCCTTGGGTGTTCTCTGCGGTGGTGGGGCCGCCGTGGTGGGCGGGGGTGATGTGGTCGGTGTGGCGGGCGGGGGCGTCGCACCAGGGGGTGCGGCACAGGCCTTGGTCGCGCAGGTTGAGGTAGGTGGCGAGCCCGTGGGTGGCGAGGCGTTGCTTGGTGGTCAGGGCGACGAGGTTGCCGGTGGGGTCGGCGTAGAGCCGGCGGATCCAGGCCTGGGTGTCGTGGGTGGCGCGGGCGATGGCTTCGCGGGCGATCTGGGCGGGCACGGGGCCCCAGCCGGGGACCGTGGCGGGTTCACTACCGGCGCCGAGGAGGGTGGTGTCGGAGAGGACGACGTCGACGGTGACCGGCACGGACGCGGCGACGGCTTGGCCGGTGAGGCGTTGGACCATGAGGTCGGCCATCAGCTGGCCCTTCGTCCTCGGGTCGCCCTCGCAGCGGAGCCGGTCGGCTTCTCGGGCGAGGGCGACGTGGGCGGCGATGGCTTGGACCATGGGCAGCAGCCCGGTGAGGTAGGCCATGGTGTCCGGGGCGGGTCGCACCGAGACGTGGCGTTCGGTCTCGGCGCGGCGGTGGCGGCGGACGACGGCGGCGGGGTCGATGGTCGCGACCCGGCGGCGGACTAACCCGAGGAGGGACCCGGTGCCGAGACCGTCGACGAGGCGGCCGCCGTCGGTGCCGGGGCCGCAGAGGTCCTCATCCAGGCGGGCGCGCTGCTCACGGTCCAGGCAGCCGCTCTCGCGGGCGATGAGCATCGCCCGGAACTCGTTCAGCACGCCCTCGCGCAGCGCGGCCCGGGTCTGGGGGAGGTCGGTGGCGAGGTCCTGGGCGAACCCGAGGAGCACCTGGCCCCGGTTGGGGGACTCCTGACGGGCCAGGGCGACCTGGGCGGCGACTCCACGCCCCCGACGCGCGGCCGGCACACCCTGGGCGGTGTGCTGGGCGCGCACCGAGGCATCCAGGCCGACGGTCAGGTCGGCCTGTGCTGCGCACAACGCGGACTTCAGCTGCTCCATGACCGCGATCTGGTCGATCCGCTCCGCGTCCGCGGCCCGGTCCTGGCCACCAGGGTCGACGCGGCCCTCGACGAGCGTGGCGGTGAGGCCACGGAGGTCGTCGAGGAGGGATGACATGTACTCATGATATCGAACACGTGTTCGATCTGCAAGCGTCGATCCACCGGCCTCTCGCGCCCCGTGAGCCGTCCGCAGGACAGCCGAGGCCGGGCCGCGGACCGTCAGCCCGCGCCCGGACCGGCCTCGACGATCCGGCGTACCTCGTGGAGGTCGAGGTCGTAGGGGCCGATCCGGGTCAGCACCCACGAGGCCCCGCGTCCCAGCCACGGCTCGGGCTCCTGGTCGGTGCGAAGATCGATCACGAGGTCGAACCCCGGTGCCGGGTCGTGCTCCGCGAGAGCCCCCGCCACCTCGTCGAGGTCGGCCGGTCCGTCCAGGCCGATGACGAAGAAGCCGTCGTGGCGCGCAGCCCGGCGCAGTGGCGCGCGGTTCCCGAACCGCCCCGCCAGCCAGATCGGCACGTCCGGCGCGGTACCGGCGCCCAGGAGACCGGTGACGACCTCGAGCCCCTCGTCGAGCATCCGCCCGCGCCTGCGGGGGTCCGTCTCGTCGCCGAACGCGCTGAACTCCCGCGCCCCGTCGTCACCCAGCCCGAGCCCGAGCACGAAACGACCGTCCGAGAGCACGGCCAGGCTGGCCGCCTGCTGGGCCAGGACCTGCGGTCGACGCCTCGCCAGCGGGGTCACCATCGGACCGAACCGCATCCGCTCGGTGCGCATCGCGACGGCCGCGCAGCAGGTCCAGACGTCGGCGATCACGCTGACGCGCTCGCCGTAACGCAGGTGGTCCCAGACGAAGAACCCCTCCCATCCGGCCGCCTCCGCGGCGGCGGCGAGGTCACCGACCACACGCGGATCAGCGAGGGCGTCGAAGGGAGCGACGAAGAGCCCTCGACGCGCAGTCATGGCCTCATCATGACGCTCACACCCGGGTGCGGCCCCTACGAGACTCGTCGTGGGGCCCGTCGTCGGCATCCGTGCCGTGCGCATGTCGCGCGGCAGGGCTCAGCAGCAGCAGCCGCTCGAGGGCTGGCGGCATCGTCCAGTTGGCGCGACCGAGGACGCCGACCAGGGCGGGAGCGAGGACCCCGCGCACGATGACGGCGTCGATCGCGATGCCGAGGGCGAGCGCAGTCGCGAGGACCTTGACCTCGATCGCGGGAACGGTCGAGAGCGCGATGAAGGCGAAGAACAGGATGAGGGCGGCCGAGGTCACCAGACGGCCGGTGTTCGCGATCCCCTCCACGACGGCACGGTCGGTGGCGGTGTGCTCGTCGAGCTGCTCGACCGCATCCGGTGACATCAGCGCGTCGTGCTCCTCGCGCATCCGCGAGAGCAGGAACACCTCGTAGTCCATCGAGAGGCCGAAGAGGAACGCGAACGCCGCGATCGGGACCCAGATGGTGACCGCGCCGGTGGCGTCCTGGCCGAACAGCAGCTGGGTGCCCACGCCGTCCTGCCAGATCAGGACGGTGACGCCGTACGCCGCGCCGAGCGAGAGTGCGTTGAGCACGAGCGCCTTGACCGGCAGCCACGACGAACGCAGCGCCCGGGCCAGGAGCAGGAAGGTCACCACCGCGACGCCCAGCACCACCCAGACGATGTTGCCGTAGACCGCGGAGATGTAGTCGGCGTCCTCGGCCGGCGTGCCGCCCACCGCCGCATCGACGTCGTCGCGGCCGGCGACGGCGAGGATGCGATCGAGGGTGGCTCGACCGGCCTCGGAGGTCGGGTCCGCCTCCGTCCAGACCTGGATCAGCCTCCGACCCCCGGAGGTCCACCCCGCGCCGTCGGGAGCCACCGTGGCGGCGACACCGTCGACGCCACCGAGCCGGTCGAGCGCGACACGCAGCCGGTCCGGCGCGACGAGCACCTCGGTCGGGCGCACCACGCCGACCGGCAGCCCGTCGTCCACCGCGTCGGTCAACGCGGTCGAGGCGGCTGAGCCGGAGGAGACGCCCGCGAGCTGAGCGGTGCCCAGGCTCAGCGAGACCGCCGGCGCGGCGAGCGCGAGCAGCACGACGACGGAGCCGATGACGCTGAGCCACCGGTGACGGAGCACGCGGGTGGTGGTCGCGGCCCACAGCCGACTGCGGGTCACGGTCGTCGACGTCCTGCGTGGCCAGCTCAGGCGCGGTCCCGCGGCGCTGAGCAGGGCGGGGACCAGGGACAGGGACACGGCGACGCTGAACAGGGGGATGAGCAGACCGCCGAGGCCGATGCTGCGCAGGAACGGCACCGGCACGAGGGCCAGGGCCGCGAGCGACACCGCGACGGTCACCCCGCTGAACACCACCGAGCGGCCGGCGGTGGCCATGGACCGTCGTACAGCCTCGTCGTTGGTGGCGCCCTTCGCGGTCTCCTCGCGCCACCGGGTCACCACCAGCAGGGAGTAGTCGATCGCCACGCCGAGCCCGATCAGGGCGACGAGGTACTCGACCACGGCCGACACGTCGGTGAGGTACGTCAGCCCGAGCAGCGCCAGGAAGGTGGCGAGGATGGACACGGCCGCCACCAGCAGTGGGAGGCCGGCCAGCAGCGACCCGAAGACCAGCGCAAGCACCACCAGCGCGCCGATCGCGCCGATCAGCACCTCCACGACGAGCCCGCGGTCCTCACCGCCGCCGGCGGCGAGCACGCTGAACCCGCTCAGGGTGACCTCGACCTGGTCGCCGCTGGCGTCGGCGGCGACCCTCTCCAGGGCAGGCTCGGCGGCGACGTACGGCGCCGGGCCGGCCACGGGGGGCGGGTAGACCACGGCGACCGCCTGGTCGCCGGAGGGCGCCAGGATGTCGGCCCCCGGGTCGCCCGGGGAGACCGTGCGTGTGCCGGGGACCGCGTCACGCGCCGCTGCGGCGACGCGGTCTGCCCGCTGCGACGCCGCCTCGCCGCTGACGACGAGCAGCAGCGGGTCGTGGAGCCCGCCGCCGCCGAACTGATCGATGATCTGCTGGTTGGTCTCGTAGGCGGCCTGCCCGGGGAGGTCGAAGTCGTAGGAGAGACGCTCGACGGTCGTCGAGGCGGTGGCGGCACCCGCGACGGCGACCACGAGCCAGACCAGCGTGACGATCAGACGATGCCGCAGCACGGTGTCGGTGAGTCGGTGCATCGGGGAGCTCTCGCTTCAGGGCGTAAGGAGACTGATGGGTATCAGGCAACTTATACTGACTCCATGAGCGCTCCCTCACCCGGCTGGAGCGGAGGTGACCCCGACGACTTCACCTCCCTGACCCTGGTCCGTGCCGCGGCGGTGCTGGGTCGGGTCTTCGTCGCCACGCTGGCGCCGTTCGACCTGTCTCCCCACCAGTTCAGCGTGCTGCTGCACCTCGTCGAGCAGCCCGGGTGCAGCCAGGCCGACCTGGCGCGCGACGTGCTGGCCACTCCGCAGTCGGTGGGTCAGCTCCTGAGGCAGATGGAGGAGAAGCAGATGATCGAGCGGACCCCGCCTGCAGGCCCCGGCCTCGCGTCGTCGGTCTACGCCTCCGCGCAGGGGCGCGCGCTCCTCGACGAGGTCACCCCCCACGTGCTCGCCGCGTTCTCGCCCGAGGCCCTCGGCCTCGACGAGGTGACCCACCACCGGCTCAACCTCGACCTGCACACGATCATGGCGGTGCGCGGGTCCTGAGCCGTCGACGCAGAACCAGGGCTCCGCGAGAGGGCGCGACCCGAGGCCGGGTGGGTGCATCATCGTCGACCAGGGGGTGGTCCACATGGTCGGGATCGGAGTGGTCGGCGGGGGTGAGGGACGGTGAGCGTGCAGAACCCCGTCAGCCCGAAGGTGATCGCAGCGACGGCCGGGGCGGGCGTCGGGGCCGCCGTGACCACGATGACCCTCTGGTTCCTCGGGGTGATGGTGTGGCGCGCCGATTCCTCGGCCGCTGCCGCGGCGGAGGCCGTCGCCGCCGTCCCCGCGCCGGTCTCGGGTCTGATCGCGCTGGTCATCCCGACCGTGCTGGCGGGCCTCGCCAGCTACAGGACGACCGACCGGCACCGCGTGACCACCGATCAGCTCCAGCAGCTCGAGAGCCTGCGATCGACCGGAGAGTAGGCGGGCCGGGTCTCTGCGCCGTGCGGGCGCCGGCGCGCGTCGACGCCGCCGGGGTCAGCGCTGCGGGGCACGCGTCACCTTCGGGGCGACCTCGACGTACACGGTCTCGCAGTCGGCGGCCACGGTGTCGACGTCGTCGACGTACGCCGTGTCGTCACCGGGTCCGCAGACGACGTCGTCCACGTCACCGACGATCCGGAAGCGCGACCCGTGGAAGGTGTAGACGGTGTCGTCGCCCGGTCCCGCGTCGACGGAGTCGACCCCGGTCCAGGTGTCGATGCCGTCGTCGCCCCCGAGCCCCGCGACGTGGTCGTCCCCACCCTGCGCGTTGATGCTGTCGTCGTAGCCGGTCCCGGTGATGTCGTTGTCCTGGTCGTCGCCGTTGATGGACACGGTGACGTGCTCGCAGTCGTCCCGGATCACGTCGGCCTTGTCGGCCTCGAGGACGGTGTCCTCGCCCGCACCGCAGGACACCGTGGTCCTCGACGGGGCGCCCACGCTCGCACTGACGAGGGTGTCGTCGCCGTCGCCCCCGACGAGAAGGCCCGCGAACCGCATCGTCAGACCGTCCGAGCCTGCCGAACCGTTCAGGGTGGCGCCGTCGGTCCGGGACTCGAGCTGGTCGTTGCCCGGGCCACCGTGGAGCACCTTCCCCGTCCCCTCGGCGAGCACCTGCAGCTGGTCGTCGCCGGCGCCCCCGAGCAGGAGCGCGGCGCCGGGCCGGTCGGCGACCAGCCAGTCGCTGCCGGCCTCGCCGTACGCGGTGGCGTCGCCGGGGCCGACCCGCAGCTGGTCCGCGCCGGTTCCGCCGTAGGCCCGGTCGCTGCCCACGGTGTAGAGACGGTCGTCGCCCGTGCCGCCGAGCATCAGGTCGCCGCCGGAGTCACCGCGCAGGACGTCGTTGCCGAGACCGCCGGTCAGCGTGTCCGCCCCGGGACCGGCGTGGAGGACGTCGTTGCCTTCCCGACCGTCGATCGTGTCGTCCCCGCCCTGCGCCCAGAAGACGTCGGCCGCGGGGGTCCCCACGAGGTCGTCGTGGCCCGCCGTGCCCTCGATCGTCGCGGCGAGGGCGGCGGCGCTGCTCGCCCCCAGCAGCAGCACCGCGGCTGCAGCGACAGCGATGCGGCGCGTGGTGCGGCGGGTGTTGCGGCGGGTGCTGTCACGCATGGCGGTCCTCGTTCCTTCCCTGCCGTGCTACCACTGCCGTCCGGATCTGTCCACCCCCGTCGCGACCGGGTGCACCTCAGTCGTCGCGCCGGGCGCCCGCCGCCGGGACGACCGGCAGGAACCCCGGCTCGTCGTACCCGGCGTCGGCGTACGCCGTCGTGACGGCACGCTCGACGGCGGCCCGGTCCTCGGTGCTCACGAGGGCGACGACGGAGCCGCCGAACCCGCCACCGGTCATCCGGGCGCCCAGGGCTCCCGCAGCGACCGCGGTGTCGACGGCGAGGTCGACCTCGGGCACCGAGTTCTCGAAGTCGTCGCGCATCGAGACGTGCGAGGCGGTCAGGACGGGGCCGACCTCGCGGTAGCGGCCGGACCCGACGAGGTCGACGACCTCCAGGACGCGGGCGTTCTCGGTCAGCACGTGACGGGCGCGCCGCTGCGCCTCGGGGTCGTCGTCGAGCTCGGCCAGCCGCTCCGTGCCGTCCAGCTCACGCAGCAGCCCCACGCCGAGTCGGGCGGCAGCGCGCTCGCAGGCCTCGCGCCTCGAGCCGTAGGCGCCGTCGGTCAGTGCGTGGGCCGCCCGGGTGTCGACGACGAGCAGCTCGAGACCGACGCCGCCGAGGTCGCACGGGACGAGCCGCGTGGTCTCGGCGCGGGCGTCGATGAACGTCAGGTGGTCGGCGACCGAGGCCAGCGACGCGGTCTGGTCGAGCAGGCCGGTGGGTGCGCCGACGTACTCGTTCTCGGCACGCTGGATGATCCGCGCCAGCTCCGGCACCGCGACGGGGGTCCCCCCGAGGCCGGTCAGGGCCAGCGCGACCGCGCACTCCAGCGAGTGCGACGACGACAGTCCGGCCCCCAGCGGCACGTCGCTGCTGATCTCGAGGTCGGCCCCCGGCACCGCGAGACCGGCCTGGGACAGCGACCAGGCCACCCCGGCGACATAGGCACCCCAGCCGTCGACCTCGCCCCGCACGCCCGGCAGCACGACCTCGACCGGTTCCGACGCTCCGGCCGAGACGGCGTGGAGGACGCCGTCAGCGCGCCGCCGCGCCCGGACCGTCGTACGTCGGGGTAGGGCGCAGGGCAGTGCGAAGCCGCCGTTGTAGTCGGTGTGGTCGCCGATCAGGTTGACCCGCCCCGGCGCCGACCAGGTGCCCTCACTGACGGCACGGTCCATCAGACGGCCTCCTGCGGCAGCTCGCCCGCCTCGACGATCGCGACCAGGTCGGCGACCGACTCGGCCACCAGCGTCGGGCGGTAGGGGAACAGCTCGACCTCCTTGGCCTTGGTCGACCCGCTCAGCACGAGCACCGAGCGGAGGCCGGACTCCAGGCCCGCCTTGACGTCGGTGTCCATCCGGTCTCCGACCATCACGGTGGTCTCCGAGTGCGCCTCGAGCTGGTTGAGCGCACTGCGCATCATCAGCGGGTTCGGCTTGCCGACGTAGTAGGGCTCGCGCCCGGTCGCAGCCGTGATCAGCGCCGCGACGGCGCCGGTGGCGGGCAGCTTGCCCTCCGGGCTCGGCCCGCTGACGTCGGGGTTGGTCGCGATGAAGCGGGCGCCCTTCTCGATGAGCCGGATCGCGCGGGTGATCGCCTCGAAGGAGTAGGTCCGGGTCTCGCCGAGCACGACGTAGTCGGGATCGCGGTCGGTCATGACGTAGCCGATGTCGTGCAGCGCCGTGGTCAGGCCCGCCTCGCCCACCACGAACGCCGAGGCACTCGGTCGCTGCTCGGCGAGGAACTGCGCGGTGGCCATCGCGGAGGTCCAGATCCGCTCCTCGGGCACCTCGATGCCGCTGGCCGAGAGCCGCGCGCACAGGTCGCGCGGGGTGTAGATCGAGTTGTTGGTCAGCACCATGTACTCGACGCCGGAGTCCTTGAGGGCCGCGACGAAGTCGGCCGCGCCGTCGATCGCGTGCTCCTCGTGGACGAGCACACCGTCCATGTCGGTCAGCCAGGTCGTGATGTCACGACTCGGGCCGGGGGTCGTCGCGGGGGACTTCTTCGAGGTGGCCATGGATCGATCCTGCCGTAGTCCGGCGGGTCGGCCACAACTCAGCGGCGCACCAGCCGACCGCCGACGCGGAACCGCTCGTCGTCGTCGCGCGGCGTGCCGCGACAGGAGTACGCCGGGTCGGGCCGACGGCACACGAACCGGTCCGAGGCGTTGACGAGGACGACCAGCACCTGCGCCCCGCCGGTGAACCGTGTGGTGATCGCGCCTGTCGTCTGAGTGCCGCTGTCGTCGCGGTCGAGGGTGACGCGCCGCAGCACGTCGCCCCGGTGCGTGCGGATCACGACGTACGCCGCCGGGCTGGTGCGCGCGGCCGGACCCACGACCCGCAGGTGCAACCGGTAGCGGCCCCTGCCCAGCGACGCCTCCGCCGACCGGCGCGGAGACACGGCGACCACCCGGCCGGCCAGGTGGTCGACCTGCACCCGGGCGCCCACCCGGCGTCCCCGGCGTCCGTCGGGACTCATCAGGCGTCGCTCGCTCACCTGGGGCCGCGGCCAGGCCGCGCCCTCGTCGTACTCCTGCGCCCGGGCGACGTTCGAGGCCACGTAACGGGCGAAGACCGCAGCCAGCCCGCCGTGAGGGGCCAGCACGCTCGCGAGCGCCTTCGTGGAGTACTCGTGCGGCGCGCCCGCGTAGGCGCCCGCCCGTTCCCACACGCGGCGCACGACATCGTCGCCGTAGCGCCCGGTCAGGAGCTCCCAGAACGGCCAGGCGCCGTACTGGCTGAAGCCGGTCGACTCGAAGCGGTCCAGCGGCACCCACGGCCGTGCGACCTGGCCGTAGGGCAGGTAACGGCGGTTGTCGTCGGCGCGTCCGACGAGCCGTTCCTCCATCCAGGTCGCCGTCGACTCCTGCAGCCACGGGTCCGCGCGCACGTCGTAGGCGAACTGGACCGCGTGGAACAGCTCGTGCGCGGCGGTCACCCGCAGGCTCAGGCCGGGGCGGGCGCCGTACTGGCGGCGGGCGAAGTCGTCGTCGAGCACGCAGTAGGCCGTCGTCACCGACCGCGACCCCCGTCGGGCGCTGCGGCGCGCGCCCGGGCGGCGCTCGGGCGCGCAGTAGCCGTAGAGCCCGCGCGCGCCCACGTCGGCGAGGTAGACGTCGAGGCGTCGGTCGCCGCCGCGTGTCCCGTCGTGGCGCGGGGCGCGGTAGCCGAGGTCGTCGACCTCCTGGCGCAGGACCCGACGCGCGACCCGCAGCGTCGTGCGCACCCAGGCACGGTCCTCGGGCGCGTCGGCCGTACGGCGGACGAAGTGCACGCAGACGCGTCCCCCGCAACGCCGCGTCGCGGGTGCCGCGTCACCGTCGCCGCGCGCGTCACGGACGCCCTCGGTCGGGCGGGCCAGGAGCCTCTCGGCCTCGTCGGCGGCGACCGGGTCCTCACGCCGGAGCCGCGGGAGCTGGCGGTAGAGGATGCGGAGCGCCACGCTCGCGTCGGTCCCCGGCTGCTGTCCTCCGACCAGCGCGGTGCGGGCACGGGCCAGGGCTTGCGCCGGGTCGCCGTCGCGACCGTCGCCGGCGTGCGCCGGTGGGAGCGCGAGCAGGACGCCCGCGACCACCAGACCGACGAGCACGGGGCCGACGGGGGCGAGCAGGGACCTGGGCAGGGGAGGACGCATGGAGGCCTGGGGAAGGTAGGCGACGGGGGTGCGTCCCCGAGGTTGCCCGAGGTGCGCGCCGTGGCGGCGCAGGCGCGCTCAGGCGCCGCCGGAGATCTTCTCGATCAGCGCCGTGGTCGAGATCGCCGGCGTGCGCGGCAGGTAGACGACCTCGCACACGTCGCGGAACTCGTCGAAGCGCCCGGCCCAGTCGTCTCCCATCACCAGGACGTCGGCACCGTGCTCGAGCAGGTAGTCGCGCTTGAGCTCGAGGCTCTCCTCGACGAACACTGCGTCGACGTAGCGCAGCGCCGCGACGATCGCGAGCCGCTCGTCCTGGCTGAAGACCGGCTCGCGGCCCTTCTTGGACAGGTTGAGCGCATCGGCGGAGACCCCGACGACGAGCCGGTCGCCCAGTGCCGCCGCGCGCTCGATGACGCGCAGGTGGCCGACGTGGAAGACGTCGAAGGTGCCGAAGGTGAGCACGGTGCGCGGGTGGGTCTGCTGCTCGGGCTGGTCAGGCATCAGACGATCATCGCAGAGGCCGGCCCGGGGTCCGGCGCGCGACACCCGCGGGGCAGGGGAGGATGGGACCATGAGCGCGCCCCTGGTCAGCACCGACGCCGCGGCTGACGACGTCCGCGCCTCGGCGCTGCGCCGGATGCGGCTCGTCGCGCTCTCGCTCCTCGTCCTCGCCGCCGTGGTCTACGCGTTCACCCGTGAGCAGGACGGGGTGCTGGGCTACGTCAACGCCGGTGCCGAGGCCTCGATGGTCGGTGCGATCGCGGACTGGTTCGCGGTGACCGCGCTGTTCCGGCACCCGCTCGGCCTGCCGATCCCGCACACGGCACTGATCCCGCGACGCAAGGACGATCTCGGCAGGGGCCTCGAGGAGTTCGTGGGGGAGAACTTCCTCCAGGAGGGCGTGATCCGGGAGCGGATCGGCTCCGCGCGCATCGCGGAGCGGGTCGGTGTCTGGCTGGCCGAGCCCGCCCACGCACGGCGTGTCGTCGACGAGGCCGCCGAGGTCGCCGCGATCGGGCTCGCGAAGGTCCGCGACGACCACATCGCCAGCCTGGTCAACGACGCTCTCGTGCCGCGCTTCCGTGAGGAGCCGATCTCCCCCCTCCTCGGCGGGCTGCTCGGCGAGGTGCTCGCGGACCGGGTGCACGTCGGGCTGGTCGACCTCGCCGTCACCGAGCTGCACGACTGGCTCGTCGACAACCCCGAGACCGTGATCGCCCTGCTCGAGGAGCGGGCGCCGTGGTGGGCCCCGTCGAAGGTCAACGAGCGCGTGGTCGCGCTGGCGCACCGCGAGATGGTCCGCTGGGTCGCCGACATCCGCGACGACCCGTACCACCGCGCGCGGTACGCCCTGGACCAGATGCTGGCCCGCCTCGCCGACGACCTGCTCGTCGAGGACTCCTCGACCGTCCAGCGCGCCGAGGCGCTCAAGGACCGCCTGCTCGAGCACCCCGCGGTCATCTCGACCGCGATCTCGGTGTGGGACGCCCTGCGACGGGCGCTGACCGGCTCGCTCGCGGACCCCGAGGGGGCGGTGCGGACGCGGTTGCTGACCGAGGTCGAGCGGTTCGCCGAGCGGCTGCGCACCGAGCAGGCGCTGCGGGCCAGGATCGACGGGTACGCCGCGGACGCGGTCGTCTTCGCCGTCACCCGCTACGGCAACGAGATCACGAGCGTGATCACCCAGACCATCCAGCGCTGGGACGGCGAGGAGGCCTCGCGTCGCATCGAGCTCCACGTCGGACGCGACCTGCAGTTCATCCGCATCAACGGCACCATCGTCGGCGGCCTCGTCGGCCTCGCGATCCACACGCTCTCGGTGCTCGCGCCATGACGCTCGGAGAGGAACCCATGACCGACGGACCCGGCGAGGTGCTCGACGTACCGATCCGGGACGAGGTGATCCGCCTCGGGCAGTTCCTCAAGCTCGCCAACCTGGTCGAGTCCGGCGCCCAGGCCAAGCCGCTCATCGCTGAGGGCAGGGTCAGCGTCGACGGCCAGGTCGAGACCCGCCGCGGCCGCCAGCTGCCACGCGGCAGCGTGGTCAGCGTCGAGGGCGGCGGGTCGGCCCGCGTCGTCGACGAGGCGTCGTTCGACGACGGCCTGCCCTGGTAGCCGAGGTGCCACCTATTGTCAGCCGAGATGCGGATCTCGGTTGACAATAGGTGGCACCTCGGCGGTGGGGGTCAGCTGACGGAGACGAGGTCCACGACGAAGATCAGGGTCTCGCCGGGCTTGATCACGCCGCCGGCGCCGCGCTCGCCGTACCCGAGGTGCGGCGGGATCACGAGCTGGCGGCGGCCGCCGACCTTCATGCCCTGCACGCCGGTGTCCCAGCCGGAGATGACCTGGCCGGAGCCGAGGCCGAAGCGCAGCGGCGTACCGCGGTTGTAGGAGGCGTCGAACTCCTCGCCGGTGGAGTGGGCGACGCCCACGTAGTGCACCTCGACGGTGTGGCCGGCGGCGGCCTCGGCGCCGTCACCCTCGGTGAGGTCGGTGACCTGGAGGTCGGCGGGCGGGTCGAAGTCGGGGAAGTCGATCTCGGGCTTGTCCATGACCGCCACCCTAGGACGCCCGCTCAGGCGAGCAACCCGGCGGCCCACCGCAGCGTGGGGGCCGAGCCGAAGAGCCCCGGCAGGCCGCCGGTGTGCACCAGCACGGTGCGCTCGTGGGGGCGTACGTCGCCGTCGGCCACCGCCGCGATGAGCCCGGCCAGCGCGCGCCCGGTGTAGATCGGGTCGAGCACGATCCCCTCCGTGCGGGCCGCGAGCAGCAGGGCCTCCTGGGCGCCGGGCACCAGCGCGGAGTACCCCTCGCCGACCTGGTCGGCGCGCAGCCGCAGCGCGCGCGACGGCTCCTCCAGCCCACCGTCGACCATCAGCGCCGAGGTCAGCGCCGCCCACCGCGCGAGGGGGTCCGGCGTCGCGCCGGTGTCGACGCCGAGCACCCGCGCCGCCCCGAGGGAGGCGACCAGGCCGGCGGCGGTCCCGGCCGAGCCGACGGCGACGACGACGTGGTGTACGTCGGGCACCTGGTGCGCGATCTCGTCCCCGGCGTCGCGGTAGGCCGCCGCCCCGCTGGCGTTCGACCCGCCGTACGGGATCTGCGCCGCGACGACCCCTTGCGAGGCCAGCTGCTCGACCCGCATCGCCGCCCGCACGTCGAGCTCGGCTGCCGTCACGTCGCCGCACCAGTGCAGCCGTGCCCCGAAGAGCGCGTCCAGGGCCAGGTTGCCCGAGACCGAGCCGTCGGGGGGAGCGTCGCCGGCCAGCACCAGCTCGACGTCCAGCCCGAGCCGGGCGGCGGCGGCCGCGGTGAGCCGGGCGTGGTTGCTCTGGGCAGCACCGGTGGTCACCAGGGTCGTCGCGCCGGCGGCGACCGCGTCGGCGCAGGTGCGCCCGAGCTTGCGGACCTTGTTGCCGCCGCCGCCCAGGCCGAGCAGGTCGTCGCGCTTGACCAGGAGCGCGTCGGGCGCCATCCCGATCGCCGCGGCCAGCCGCGGGGCAGCCTCCATCGGGGTGGGCAGCGCGGTCAGCAGCGGTGCAGGCACGGGCCCACCCTAGGCTGGTGCGATGTCCTCACGAGCGGTACTGGTGACCGGGTCGTCGCGCGGCGTGGGCCGCGCGGTGGCGAGACGCTTCGCGGCCGGGGGTGACCGGGTCGCGGTGCACCACCGCGACTCCGCCGACCTCGCCGAGGAGCTGCGGGCCTCGCTGCCCGGCGCGGGTCACGTCGTGGTCCGCGGAGACCTCGGTCGGCCCGACGAGGTGCGCTCCCTGGTCGACGACGCGGCGGCCGGGCTCGGCGGGCTGGACGTCCTGGTCAACAACGCGGGCGTCTTCGGTGCCGTCGGCGAGGGCCACCCCGTGCTGGACACGACCTACGAGGAGTGGCAGGAGCGCTGGCGCCGCACGTTCGAGGTCAACCTCTTCGGTGCGGCCAACGCCTCCTGGGCCGCGGCGCGGCACTTCGCGACGTCGGGTGGCCGGATCGTCAACGTCTCCTCACGCGGCGCCTACCGCGGTGAGCCCGAGCAGCCGGCGTACGGCGCCAGCAAGGCTGCGATGAACGCCATGGGCCAGTCGCTGGCCGTCGCCCTGGCGCCGTACGGCGTCGCGGTCGCCTCGGTCGCGCCCGGCTTCGTCGAGACCGACATGACGAACGAGCACCTCAAGGGCGAGCGCGGTGCCGCGATCCGTGCGCAGAGCCCGTTCGACCGGGTTGCGAGCCCCGACGAGGTGGCTGCGGCCGTCCACTGGCTGGCCTCGCCGGACGCCGTGTGGGCCTCGGGTGCGGTGCTCGACCTCAACGGTGCCTCACACCTGCGCTAGCCTCAGGCCTGGTTGACGTAGCTGTCGAGCTGGTCACGCTCGAAGGTCAGCTGGCCGATCTTGTGCTTGACCACGTCGCCGATCGAGACGATCCCGACCAGGGCGCCACCGTCCACGACCGGCACGTGGCGGATCCGACGCTCGGTCATCGTCTGCATGAGGTCGTCGAGGTCGTCGGCGGGCGCGCACGTCTCGACCGTCGTGGTCATGATCGCCCCGACGGTGTTGTTGACCACCGTCCCGTCCGCGTGCAGGTGACGCACGACGTCACGCTCGCTGACGATGCCGTCCAACGTCGACCCGTCGGCGCTGACGATCAGCGCGCCGACGTTGTTGTCCGCGAGCAGCGCGAGCAGCTCGCGCACGCCGGCCTCCGGACTCACCGTGACGACAGCGCGCTGGTCCTTGGCCCTGAGGATGTCCGCGATCCGCATGTCGTGACCGTAGCGACGTGCGGCGACGTTGACCAGGGTCGACGGGACCGCGTCGTGGGGTTGGATGGGGTGCATGCCCGACCAGCCGTGGTGGCGCTCCGCCGTCGTCTACCAGATCTACCCCCGCAGCTTCGCCGACGGCGACGGTGACGGGATCGGCGACCTGCCCGGCGCGCTCCAGCACCTCGACCACCTCGCCGACCTCGGGGTGGACGTCGTGTGGCTCTCCCCGGTCTACCGCTCGCCGATGGACGACAACGGCTACGACATCAGCGACTACGAGGACGTCGACCCGCTCTTCGGCACCCTCGAGGACCTCGACGCGCTCGTGGCCGGCCTCCACGAGCGCGGCATCCGGCTGGTGATGGACCTCGTGGTCAACCACACCTCCGACGAGCACCCCTGGTTCGTCGACTCCCGCCGCTCCCGCGAGGGCGAGAAGGCCGACTGGTACGTATGGCGCGGCCCGCGTCCCGGCCACGTGGGCGGCGAGCCCGGCGCGGAGCCGACCAACTGGGAGTCCTTCTTCTCCGGGCCGGCCTGGACCTGGGTGCCCGAGCGCGAGCAGTACTACCTGCACCTGTTCTCCACCAAGCAGCCCGACCTGAACTGGGAGAACGACGAGGTGCGCGAGGCGGTCTTCGCGATGATGCGCCGGTGGCTGGACCGCGGGGTCGACGGCTTCCGGATGGACGTGGTCAACCTGATCTCCAAGGACCAGGCCTTTCCTGACGGCGAGGTCGGTCCGAGCGGGTACGGCGACGGGTCGCCGTACTTCGTGCACGGTCCCCGGCTGCGCGAGCACCTCGCGGCGATGCAGGCCGAGGTGTTCGCGCCGCGACCCGGCACCTATCTCACGGTCGGCGAGATGCCGATGGTGACGACCGAGCAGGCCGCGGCGCTGACCGACCGCGACGACGGCGTCGTCTCGATGGTCTTCCAGTTCGAGCACATGGACCTCGACGCCGGGGCCTCGAAGTGGGACCCGGTCCCGCTCCACCTGCCCGACCTGAAGGGCTCCTTGGCCCGGTGGCAGGAGGCGCTCGGCGAGCGCGGCTGGAACAGCCTGTACTGGGACAACCACGACCAGGCCCGCGCGGTCTCCCGCTTCGGTGACGACGAGCGGTGGTGGCGGGAGTCCGCGACCCTGCTGGCCACCGTCCTGCACCTGCACCGGGGCACGCCCTACGTCTACCAGGGCGAGGAGATCGGCATGACCAACGCGCCCTTCGCCCTCCTCGCGGACTACCGGGACATCGAGTCGCTCCAGCACCACCGCGCCGCCGTCGCGCGTGGCGAGGACCCCGGGACCGTGCTCGCCGCGCTGGGCCACCGCAGCCGCGACCACGCGCGGACGCCGGTGCAGTGGACCTCCGACCCGGTCACCGCCGGGTTCACCACGGGCGAGGCGTGGATCGGGGTCAACCCGAACACCACGTGGCTCAACGTCGAGGCCCAGCGCGACGACCCGGGCTCGGTGCTGGCCCACCACCGTCGGCTGATCGCGCTGCGTCACAGCGAGCCGTGCGTCGTCGAGGGTGACTTCACGCTGCTGCACCCCGACCACGAGCGCCTGTGGGCGTTCACCCGCACGCTCGCGACCGAGGGCGGGGGTGCCGGCACCCGGCTCAGCGTCTGGGCCAACCTGTCCGGCGAGCCGCTCGAGGTCACCCTCGAGCCCGAGGACGCCGGGGCCGGGCTGGTCCTCGGCAGCTACCCCGACCCGCCCGATCCGGCTCCCGGCTCCGGCGGCACCGTCGTGCTGCGACCCTGGGAGGCCTGGGTGCTGCGCAGCACCAGCTAGTCCTCGTCGACCTCGGGCTCGACCGGACGCCGGCGTGAGTTCAGGTCGGAGACCGTGCCGCCCGTGCCGTCCCGTCCTCGCGTCGACCAGTCCGCGTCGTCGTCGGACCGGTCGGGGGAGGAGCCGAGGAAGGACAGGGCTGCGTCGTGCAGGTGGCCGTTGGAGGCGAGGGCGTTGCCGCCCCACGGCCCGTCGGTGCCGTCGAGGGAGGTGAAGCGCCCGCCGGCCTCACGCACGATCACCTCGAGGGCAGCCATGTCGTAGACCTCCAGCTCGGGCTCCGCAGCGAGGTCGACCGCACCCTCGGCGAGGAGCACGTAGGACCAGAAGTCGCCGTAGGCCCGGGTGCGCCAGACCTGACGCGTCAGCGAGATCATGTCCTCGAGGCGTCCGCGCTCGTCCCACCCGGACAGCGAGGAGTAGGACAGCGAGGCGTCCTCGAGGCGGCGTACGTCGGAGACCTGGCACGGCGAGGCCTTGAGCAGCGAGCGGCCGGTCCACGCGCCGTTGCCCACCGAGGCCCACCAGCGGCGGTTCAGCTGGGGCGCGGAGACCACGCCGAGCACGACCTCGTCGTCGACGGCCAGCGCGATCAGCGTCGCCCAGACGGGCACGCCGCGCACGAAGTTCTTCGTGCCGTCGATCGGGTCGACGATCCAGCGGCGCGCGCTGCTGCCCGTCGAGCCCTGCTCCTCACCGGTGACCGCGTCGCGCGAACGCACCCGCGAGAGCGTGCGGCGGATGCCCTCCTCGACGGCCTGGTCGGCGTCGGTGACCGGCGTGAGGTCGGGCTTGCTCATCACGTGCAGGTCGATGGCCTTGAAGCGCGTCGTGGTCAGCGAGTCGGCGTCGTCGGCCAGCACGTGGGCCAGGCGCAGGTCGTCGGTGTAGTCGGTGGCCACGCCGTGCAGGCTAACGGCTCACCACACCGGGGCGCTGCGCGCCGTCAGCAGCCGGCGGAACGAGGTGACCCGCTCGGGGTCCAGCTCGCCCTCGGCCAGCGCGTCGTCCAGTCCGCACTCGGGCTCGCCCTCGCCGTGGGTGCACCCGCGCGGGCACGGTCCGGTGGCGGCGGCGAGGTCGGGGAAGGCCCCGATCAGGTCCTCGGGCGAGACGTGGGCCAGGCCGAACGAGCGGATCCCGGGGGTGTCCACGATCCAACCGCCCTCGGGCCCCGGCAGCGGCAGCATCAGCGCGGAGGTCGAGGTGTGGCGCCCCCGCCCGGTCACGAGGTTGACCCCGCCCACCTCGCGGTGGGCGTCGGGCACCAGGGCGTTGACCAGGGTCGACTTCCCGACCCCGCTGTGACCCAGCAGCACGCTCGTACGCCCGGCGAGCCGCTCGCGCAGCGGCTCCAGGTCGCCCTCGCGCTGCGTGACGACCCAGGCCACGCCGAGCGCCCGGTAGGTCGCCACGAGCTCCTCGGGCCCGGCGAGGTCGGCCTTGGTCAGGCACAGCAGCGGCACCATGCCCTCGTCGTAGGCCGCCACCAGCGCGCGGTCGATCAGCCCGGTGCGGGGCTCCGGGTCGGCCAGGGCGGTCACGACGACGAGCTGCTCGGCGTTCGCGACGAGCACCCGCTCGACCGGGTCGTCGTCGTCGGCCGTACGCCGCAGGGTCGAGGTCCGCGCGAGCACCTCGACGATGCGGGCCAGCGAGCCGTCCTCCCCCGAGGTGTCGCCGACGACCCTGACCCGGTCACCGACCACGACCGCCTTGCGACCGAGCGGGCGGGCGCGCATCGCGGTCACCACCGCGTCGCCGACCAGCACCGTCCACCGGCCCCGGTCGACGGTGACGACCAGGCCGAGCTCGGCGTCGTCGTAGGTCGGCCGATCCTTGGTGCGCGGACGGGTACGCCGGCGGGGCCGGTCGTAGTGCTCGACGTCGTGCTCGCCGTAGCGGCCCCGGACCGGGCTCACAGGGCCGGGCTCACAGGACCGGGCTCACAGGGCCGGGCTCACACGAACAACCCGGCCCAGAACGGCGCGAAGTCGGGGAAGGTCTTCGCCGTGGTCGCGACGTCCTCGACCAGGACGTCGTCGACGGCAGCGCCGACGATCACCCCGGCGTGCGCCATCCGGTGGTCGGCGTAGGTGTGGAAGACCCCACCGTGCAGGCCCCCGCGCACGTCGCCCGGCCGCAGGCTCAGACCGTCGGGGTGCTCCTCGACGTCGGCGCCGAGACCTCCGAGCTCGACGGCCAGGGCCGCCAGCCGGTCCGTCTCGTGGGCCCTGATGTGGGCGATCCCGCGCAGGTGGCTGGGGGAGGAGGCCACCGCGCACAGTGCGGCGACGGCGGGGGCGAGCTCGCCGACGTCGTGCAGGTCGAGGTCGACCCCGGCCAGCTCGCCCACAGGAGGGCCGACGACGACGAGGCCGGCGTCGGTCAGGTCGACCGAGCACCCCATCGCGGCGAGGATCCCGCGCAGCGCGTCACCCGCCTGGGTCGTGGCCCGGGGCCAGTCCCGCACCACGACGGTGCCCCCGGAGACGGCGGCCAGGGCCAGGAACGGTGCGGCGTTGGACAGGTCGGGCTCGATCTCGCGGTCCAGCGCCGCGATCGGGCCCGGCGCGACGGCCCAGCGGTTGGCGTCCGCGTCGTCGACGGTGACGCCCTGCTCGCGGAGCATCGCGATCGTCATCTCGATGTGCGGCAGCGAGGGCACCGGCTTGCCGTCGTGACGTACGTCGACCCCCTGGTCGTAGCGCGCTCCGGCCAGCAGCAGGGACGAGACGAACTGCGAGGAGCCCGACGCGTCGAGGACCACGGTGCCGCCGCGCACCGAGTCGGCGCCGTCGACGCGGAAGGGCAGGGCGCCCCGCCCGTCGTCGTGGACGGCCACGCCGAGGGCACGCAGGGCGCCGAGCACCTCGCCGATCGGTCGGTGGCGCATGTGGGGATCGCCGTCGAAGGTCGTCGAGCCCGCGCAGAGGGCGGCCACCGGGGGAACGAACCGCATCACGGTGCCCGCGAGTCCGCAGTCGACCTCGACGTCACGGCCCGCACCGCCGCGCGGAGCGGGTGTGACCGCCCAGTCGTCGCCGCTGGTGTCGACGACCGCGCCGAGGTCGACCAGGGCACGCGCCATGAGCAGGGTGTCGCGTGAGCGCAGCGCCCGACGTACGACGCTGGGCCCGTCAGCCAGGCTCGCGAGCACCAGCGCCCGGTTGGTCAGCGACTTGCTCCCGGGCAACGAGACGGTCGCGTGCACCGGGCCCTGGGCCCTCGGAGCGGGCCAGGGGTCGGCCACGGCCGGGCTCACGGGGCTCAGCTGAGGTTCGCCTTGGCCAGCTTCGCCTCGAGCCTGGCGGTGCCGGCGATGTTGCCGGCCTCGCGCTTCGCGTCCTTGGCGGCGCGCTTGGCACGCCAGGCGAGGCTCGGGTCGCCGTCGGTGTCGCCGGCGGCCAGGATGAGGCCGCCGAGCGCGGCGAGGTTCTTGACGAAGTGCTGGGTCTGCACCTTCTTGGCCTCCGGGTCCTGCTGCTCCCAGAACCGGTGACCGGCCAACGTGGTCGGCACCAGCGAGCCCGCGAGCACGGCCGAGGACAACCGCGGCATCCGGCCGGTCGCCAGGCTCGCGGCGGCGACGATCTGGATGCCGGCGTTGATGCGGACCAGGGTCGTCGCGTCCTGGGGGATCGGTGCCTGCGGCGCAGCCTTCTGGCCGAGGCCGACGAGCCGGTCGGCGACCGGCCGGGCCCGGTCGGCCGCGGCGCTGGTGTGGCGCAGCGCGTCGGCGGCCCCGACGAAGAACATGGAGGCAAGCAGGGGGCGGGCGACGAGGCGGCTCAGGGACATGCGCCATTCCTACCCGATCTGCTCGGGCGACGCATCGCCCGGTGGGTGGAGGGTCTCGCTCGAGCGAGTCGAACGCCTGTGCGGTGAGTGTGCGGCCGAGCGGGGTCCGCCGCTACGCTCGACCCCATGTGCGGGCGCTACGCCTCCAGCCGCCGGCCGGAGGACCTCCTCGAGGAGTTCGACGTGGTCGACGACCGCGTGCGGGCCCCGCTGGAGCCCGACTTCAACGTCGCCCCGACCAAGGACGTCTACGCCGTGCTCGAGCGCACGTCGCGCGACGGGGACCCCCAGCGCCAGCTGCGCTCGCTGCGGTGGGGTCTCGTGCCGTCGTGGGCCAAGGACCCCTCGATCGGCAGCCGCATGATCAACGCGCGGATGGAGACCGTGGCCGAGAAGCCGGCCTTCCGCAGGGCGTTCGCTGCGCGGCGCTGCCTGCTGCCCGCCGACGGCTACTACGAGTGGTACGCCACCTCGGCCCTGACCGCGGCCGGCAAGCCCCGCAAGCAGCCGTACTTCATCCGCCCCGCCGACGGGGGAGTGCTGGCCATGGCCGGGCTCTACGAGATCTGGCGCGATCGCGACAAGGCCGAGGACGACCCCGAGGCGTTGCGGTGGACCTGCACCGTGATCACCACCGCGGCCGAGGACGAGCTCGGTCGCATCCACGACCGGATGCCGTTGATGGTCGAGCCGTCGTCCTACGACGCCTGGCTGGGCGCCGCCGACGACGTCGCCTCGCCGCTGGACCTGCTGGTCCCGGCCGCTCCGGGTCGGCTCGAGGCGTTCCCGGTCTCGACGCTGGTCGGCAACGTGCGCAACAACGGTCCCGAGCTCCTCGAGCCACTGCCCCTCGAGGACGTCGTCGGATGAGGCGCGGATGAGCACCGAGATGGTGGTCGACACCCCGCACGGCCAGGGGCGCCTGGTCACCGACCGGGCTCCGCGGCCGGTGGCGACCCTGCTGCTCGCGCACGGCGCGGGCGGCGGCATCGAGTCACCCGACCTCGTGGCCCTCGCCCGCAACCTCCCGCGCCACGGGATCAGCGTGGTGCGCTTCGAGCAGCCCTGGCGTCTGGCCGGTCGCCGCGTCGCCACGGCGCCCCCCACCCTCGACGCCGCGTGGATGGCCGCCTACGACCGCCTGCGCGTGCGGACGCCCATGGTGGTGGGTGGGCGCTCGGCCGGCGCGCGCAGCGCCACCCGGCTCGCGCGCCGCATGGGGGCGGCGGGCTGCCTGGCGCTGTCGTTCCCGCTGCACCCACCCGGCAGGCCCGAGAAGTCGCGCGTCGAGGAGCTGCAGGGGGCGAGGCTGCCCACGCTGGTCGTGCAGGGCGAGCGCGACGAGATGGGACGGCCCGAGGAGTTCCCCTCCGACCTCGGACGACGGCGCATCGACCTCGTGGTCGTGCCGGACGCCGACCACTCCCTCGCGGTGCACAAGCGCGGCCCGATCAGCCAGGACGACGCGATGGGCCTCGTCGTCGAGACGACCCTGGAGTGGATGGTCCGGCTGATCAGCGGCCGCTGACCCGACGACCGGGAATGCTCGCCCCCGAGGCTGCGTTCCACCGTCGTGATCGCAATGCTGCTGCCGCCCGAAGGGCGTATCGAGCCCCGGCTAGGCTGGGGTGCGATGACTGACGCCGCCCCCACCTCGCTCGTCGCCCCCGGCGAGACCTCGACCGCCACGGCCACCACGGTGACCGCGCCCGACGACGCCTCCGCGTTGGATCCCCTGCAGATCGACGTGGCCACCGAGTCCGAGGAGGACCGCGCCGCTCGCTTCGAGCGGGACGCCCTGCCCTTCCTCGACCAGCTCTACGCGGCCGGCATGAGGATGACCCGCAACCCCGCGGACGCCGAGGACCTGGTGCAGGAGACCTTCGCCAAGGCGTTCTCCGCGTTCCACCAGTTCCGCCCCGGCACGAACCTGAAGGCGTGGCTCTACCGCATCCTGACGAACACCTTCATCAACAGCTACCGCAAGAAGCAGCGCCAGCCGCAGCAGTCCATGGCCGAGGACGTCGAGGACTGGCAGCTGGCCCGGGCCGAGTCGCACACCTCGAGCGGGCTGAAGTCCGCCGAGACCGAGGCGCTCGAGCACCTGCCCGACTCCGAGGTCAAGGACGCCCTGCAGCGGCTCCCGGAGGAGTTCCGGCTCGCGGTCTACCTCGCCGACGTCGAGGGTTTCGCCTACAAGGAGATCGCCGAGATCATGGAGACCCCGATCGGGACCGTGATGTCGCGCCTGCACCGCGGACGGCGTCAGCTGCGCGACATGCTCTCCGACTACGTGCGCACCGGCTCGCCGCGCGGTCCCCGGGGTGAGGACGCATGAGCGCCGCGTCCGACGAGGGTCGCAGTCCCGCCGGCGAGGTCGCCGGCGGTCGAGAGGCCGACCACGACTGCTCGGAGTACCTCGAGCAGATCGTCTACTTCCTCGACAACGAGCTCGACGAGGCCGACTGTGCCGCCGTCCGGGTGCACCTCGACACCTGCAACCCGTGCCTGGAGCGCTACGACCTGCAGCGCACCGTGAAGGCCGTCGTCGCACGCTCGTGCTCCGAGCCGGCCCCGGAGGCGCTGCGCGAGCGGGTGCGCGTCTCCATCCGTGAGGTGCAGGTCCGGATCGCCCGAGGCTGACGCCCGAGTCTTCGGCGAAGACGCACTGCGACGCAGCGTCTCGTTCACCCGTCGTTCACCCGACCGGAGAAGATTCACCTCGACCCCGGACCGGGGTAGGTTGGTCAGTCTCTGGGAGGTAGCAACGTGTCCGTTTCTCGACGTCAGCTCATGAACACCGGTGCGGTCGGCTCTGCCGGCCTGCTCGCCGGCGCCCTCGGCGCCCCGGCTGTGGCCGAGGCTGCGGGCCCGCGCGGCGGTCGCAGACGCCCGGCCCGACCCTTCGGCCCGCTCCGCGCCAGTGACGGCGACCTCCTCGCGCTGCCCGAGGGCTTCACCTACACCGTGGTCGCCCAGGGCGGCGAGACCGCGATGCGCGGTGGCACGAAGACGCCGTGCCGACCCGACGGCACCCTGGTGGTGTCGACACCTCGTGGCTACCGCCTGATCCAGAACCACGAGATCACCCCCGGGTACGGCGACGCGCCCGTGGTGCCGCTGGTCCGGGGAACCGTCTACGACGAGGGTGCCAAGGCCGGCGGTTGCACCATCATCGACGTCGACCGGGACGGCAACCGCGTCGCCGAGTGGGTCGGCCTGTCCGGCACCGTCGGCAACTGCGCGGGGGGCCCGACGCCGTGGGACACGTGGCTGACCTGCGAGGAGACCGAGGCCAGGGCGGGCTCCGACAACGGCAACGGCGGCACGTACGCGAAGGACCACGGCTACGTCTTCGAGGTCTTCCCCGCGTCCCCCGGGGAGCAGCTGCCTCGACCCATCGAGTGCTGGGGTCGTGCCCCGCACGAGGCCGTCATGATCGAACCGAGCCGCCGCCGCGCCTACCTGACCGAGGACGCCGGCAAGCCGAACGGGCTGCTCTACCGCTGGACCGCGCCGGGTGACCGCCGGCTGCGCGCGCGCATCGCAGAGTCCTTCGGGCGCGACGCCGGCACGCTCGAGGCGATGGCGCTCATCGGTCCGGACGGCACGGTGCTGCCCGATCTCTCCTACGTGACCGCGGCACAGATCAACCGGCCCTTCGAGGTCACCTGGAGGACCGTCCCGGACCGTCACGCCAGCGAGACCTCCCTGCGCAAGCAGTTCGCCGACGGTGAGATCACCCGCGCCAAGAAGCTCGAGGGCGGGTGGGTCGCGGACGACGGGATGTACTTCGTCTCCAGCTTCGCCTTCGCCGCCGACGTCCCCGCCGACGCCACCCCGCACGACGGGCAGCTCTGGTACTACGACTTCGAGACCGGCACGCTGGCGCTGAAGGCCTACTTCCCCTACGACGCCAAGCTCCACGAGGAGACGCCCGACTGGGAGACGACGCTCGGTCGCAGCCTCGACCTCGCCTTCGACGGACCGGACGGCTGCCACGTCTCGCCGTACGGCGCGGTCATCCTCACCGAGGACGGCAACACCGCCAACCACGTGCTGGCCTGGACCGAGGAGCTCGGAGCGCAGCCGATCGCCCGCAACAACATCGTGGTCGACCAGAGCGACCAGGGTGGCAACGTCTACAGCGAGATGACCGGGCCCTGCTTCTCCCCGGACGGCACGATCTTGTTCTTCAACGTCCAGGAGCCCGGCTACACCTTCGCCGTCACCGGACCCTGGCGCCGACACCTGCGCTGACCCGTCGGGAGCAGCACAAAACCCCCGGGCCGGTGCGGCGCGGGGGTTCGGCTCGGCGGTGAGCGCTCAGGTGTTGGGGCGCTTGCCGTGGTTTGCTGCCTTCTTGCGACGCGAGCGCCGCTTGCGGCCGGTCTTGCCCATGGTTCCTCCTGGGATCGCGAACGCCACATCCTCCCAGACACCCCGCCCGGGAGCCAATCGGGTCGGCCCGGTCAGCCCAGCCTGCCGAGGAAGCGCTCGGCGTCGACGACCAGCCGGGTGACCTCGCCCACGCCGACCTGCTTGCCGAGTGCCCCGTCGTCGAGGTGGCGGGCGCTGACCGTGAACCGGTGCAGCCGCCCGTCGACGTACGTCGCTGACGCGCTGACCTCGAGCTCCTGGCCGACCGCGCTCGCGCCCTGGTGCTCGAGTGCCACCCGGGTCCCGACACTGGTCGCACCGGGACCGGTGGCCGGCTCGATGGCCGCACACGTCGCGGCCTCGCACCAGGCCAGCAGCCGCGGCGTGGCCAGCACGGGCAGGCTGCCCGAGCCGAGGGCCTGCGCGGTGTCGTCCTCGGACACCGTGAAGCGCAGCACCGCCTCGAGTGCGGGGCCGTCGTTCACGCGAGCTCCAAGACGAAGCCGATCAGGTCGACCCCGGGCACCGGGCTCCAGTCGAGCTGCTCACGACGCTGGAAGCCCACCCGGCCGTAGAGCCGGTGCGCGGCGCTCATCACCGGCAGGCTGCACAGCGCCACCGACGTGGCACCCTCCGCACGGAACCGCTCGACCACCGCGCGGGTCAGGCACTCACCGACGCCGCGGCCCTGCGCGAGCGGGTCGACCGAGAGCATCCGGAGCTCGCCCTGCTCCGGCCCCGTCGAGACCTCGCGCCAGCTCGACCCGGGCGGGCAGACCGTCACCGAGCCCACGGGTCGGTCGGCCTCGTCGACGGCGACCCACACCTCGGCCTCGGCGTCACGGGTCGCCACGTCGGTGAGGCGCGAGAGGTAGGGATCGTTCGCGGTGAGGTACGCCGCGTAGGAGGCTGCGGTGATCTCTCCGACGAGCGCGTGCTCGGACGGGCGCACCCGGCGGATCCGCATGGTCCGCGCCTCAGATCCCGAACGTCGCCCGCGGGTAGGCGGCCTCGACGTCGGTGATCACGTTGACCAGGTAGGGCACGTTCGCCGCGAAGGCCCGGTCGAGCGCCGGGCCGATCTGGCGGGGCTCGGTCACCGTCTCGCCGGCGCCGCCGAGGGCCCGTACCACCCCGTCGTAGGCCGTGCGCGGTGCGAGGTCGGCGACGACGTCGTAGCCGTAGAGCATCTGCATCGGACCCTTCTCCAGGCCCCACGCGGAGTTGTTGCCCATCACCATGACCACCGGCAGGTCGTGGCGCACCAGGGTGTCGACGTCCATCAGCGAGAAACCGGCCGCGCCGTCGCCGAGCAGCAGGCAGACCTGCGCCGACGGCCGGGCGATCCGGGCGGCGATGGCGGCGCCGAGGCCGGCGCCGAGGCAACCGTAGGGCCCGGGGTCGAGCCAGCCGCCGGGTCGCTTCGGCTCGACGTACTTGCCCGCGAAGCTGACGAAGTCGCCGCCGTCCCCGATGACGACCGAGTCCTCGGCCAGGCGCGGGACCAGCTCCCCGTAGATGCGCGCGGGGTGGATCGGGTCGGCCTCGGCCGACAGCAGCGCCGCGTCCCGCTCGACGGCGGCCTTGACGGTGTCCTGCAGCTCGCTCACCCAGGTGCTCCAGTCAGGCTTGCGACCCCGCTCGAGCGCCGCCTGGAGCCCGTCGATGACCCGGGTCAGGTCGCCCGCGGCCGAGGCGGCGATCTCGGCATGACCCGAGACCTGCCCGGGGGAGTCGGCGACGTGGACCACGCGGGCGGGGGTGGCGCCGTCCTTGCCCCCGAAGACCCCGTACCCGAGCCGGAAGTCCAGCGGGGTGCCGACGACGACCACGAGGTCGGCGCCGCCGAACGCGGCGCTGCGGGCCTTCGTGACCAGCATCGGGTGGCCCCCCGGGATCACGCCGCGGCCCATGCCGTTGGTGATGACGGGGATGCCGACCTCCTCGACGAGACGGAGCGCGGCGACCTCGGCACCGTCGGCCCACACGTCGGTGCCGAGCACGAGGACCGGGCGTCGGGCCTCGGCCAGCAGCGCGGCGATGCGCCCGACGGCGTCGGGGTCGGGCTCGAGGGGCTCTGCTCGTCGCCCGGTGGGAGCCGGGCCCGCGGCGGTGTCGAAGAGCTCGTCCATCGGGACGTCGACGAACACGGGACCGCGGTGCGAGGACCCGGCCGTGCGGAAGGCGTCGTCGAGGCCACCGAGGACCTCACCGGCGGTGTGCAGCGTGCTGGCCTGCTTGGAGATGGAGGACAGGATCGGCGGCTGGTCGAGCTCCTGCAGGCTGCCGCTGCCCCACCGGTTGGCCGGGGCGCGACCGCCGACCACGACCATCGGCGAGCCGGCGAACTGGGCCTGGGCGATGGCACTGACGCCGTTGGTGACGCCCGGCCCGGCGGTGAGGACCGCGAGGCCGGGCACCCGGGTGAGCTTGCCGGTCGCCTCCGCGGCGAACGCCGCGGTCTGCTCGTGACGCACGTCGAGCAGCCGCATCGGCGGGTCGGCCGTGACCGCTCCGTCGTACAACGGGAAGACGTGGGCTCCCGAGAGCGTGAACAGGGTCTGGACGCCGTGCGCACGCGCCGCCGCCACCGCCAGCGCCCCGGCGTGGCCCTCGATCTCGCCCGGCTCGTCGGAGGAGGTCGGCCCTGGGGGGTTGGCGGGGCCCGTGCCCTCGGGCGTCGTCGTCATGCACGCAGGCTACCCACGTCAGCACGGCTCGTGGGGGTGGCTGGGCGACGGTCAGCGCGCGGGCTCGGGGTGTGCCGCGAGGTAGTGCGGGTTGGTGCGACGCAGCGCGTCGACCAGCACCAGGAGCAGGTCGGCGCGTACCGGCGGGGGGTCCGGGGCCAGCGCGAGCTGCAGGTGCAGCGCTCGCAGGTAGGACTCCAGCGTCGAGCCGGCCAGGAACGGATCGGGCTCGGGCCCAGGAGCCGAGCCGGCGTGCCTGCCTCGCGCCGCCGGACGGTCGGGGGACAGGGTCGCCGCCGCGCTCACCAGGCGTGCGACCCAGGCCTCGAGCTGGTCGGCGCCGATCAGGTCGCGACGCAGCGCCCGCAGGGTGGCCGCGGCGAGCCGGTCGGGCTCACCGGCGCCCAGCATCCGCTCGCAGGGCCGTCCGACGAGCTCACCGAGCACGTCGAGCACCACCGGCAGCTCCTCGCGACCCAGGTGGGGGGAGCCGGCGAGGGCCCCCAGCGCGTCGGCTCCGTGCGCCACGGCGTGGGCCCAGCCTGACCCGGGGACCCACCCGCGGGTGTCCTGCTCGGCGAGGAGCCAGGTCGACAGGCGGTCACCCCACTCCATCACCTTGCCGCTCGGCACGAGGAGCATCTCGGTGTCGCGCTCGATGCACCAGCCGAGCACCAGGGCCGAGCAGCTGCGGCGGAAGACGCTCGTCGTGCCGACCTCGCCGAGCCGGGTCGACAGGCCCGCGGCCATGCCGTCACCGAGCCCGACCAGGAGGTCGTCGTAGACCCCGCGCTCGAGCCAGGTGCCCAGCACGGGCAGCACGAGCTCGTCGCGCACGGCAGGGTCCGGGTCGCCCAGGGCCCGGGTCAGCTCAGCGGTGACGTCGGCGAGAGGGCGTTCCACCGGGACCGCGAAGTCCGCGGCGCGGATCCGCTGCAGCTCCCCCGAGGTCATGGAGCCAGTGTGCCAACCGATGGGTCGGACGGGCACGCGCAACCCCGTGCACGACGCGACTGCGACGAACCTCACCCCGGCTCCCTAGGCTGGCGGCGTGCTCACCCTGCCCGAGCTCGTCCGGGCCCACACCGACCTCGAGGGCGACGACGTCGCGTGGCTGCAGCTGCTCCAGGCCGACTGGCAGATCGTGGCCGACCTGTCGTTCGCCGACCTCGTGCTGTGGCTGCCCGACCGCGGAGGTCGCGGCTTCTGGGCGGGCGCACAGATCCGTCCCACCACCGGGCCGACGGCCTACGTCGACGACGTGGTGGGCACCTTCGTCGCCTCCGCACAGCGGCCGCTGCTCGTGCAGGCCCACGAGCAGGGCCGGCTGGTGCGCGAGGGCGACCCCGAGTGGCGCGACGACGTCCCCGTCCGGGTCGAGTCGATCCCGGTCGTGCGCGGGGGTCGGGTGCTCGCGGTGGTCGCCCGCAACACCAACCTCCACGGCGTGCGCACGCCGAGCCGCCTGGAGCTGACCTACCTGCAGACGGCGGACGCGTTGACCCAGATGATCGCCGGAGGGCACTTCCCGGTCCCGGGAGCCCGTAGCGACCACGCTGACTCACCGCGGGTGGGGGACGGCTTCCTGCGCGTCGACGAGCTCGGCCGCGTGTCCTACGCCAGCCCGAACGCCCTCTCGGTCTACCGCCGTCTCGGTCTCTCCGGCGACCTGACCGGTCTGGTCCTGGCCGACCTGACCCGCTCCCTGGTCCCGCCGCGCCACCGCCCCGACGAGGAGACCCTCAGCGCGGTGCTCGCCGGCCAGGCGCACCGTGACACCGAGATCGCCTCCGACGAGGTCTCCCTGATCGTGCGGGCGGTGCCGCTGCGCCCCGAGGGTCGTCGGACCGGAGCACTGATCCTGGTACGTGACGTCACCGAGCTGCGTCGCCGCGACCGCGAGCTGATCACCAAGGACGCGACGATCCGCGAGATCCACCACCGGGTGAAGAACAACCTGCAGACCGTCGCGGCCCTGCTGCGCCTCCAGGCCCGCCGGATGGACACCGAGAGCGCTCGCTCGGCGTTGGAGGAGGCGGTGCGCCGCGTCGGCTCGATCGCCATCGTCCACGAGATGCTCAGCGCGTCGGTGGAGGAGGAGGTCGAGTTCGACGACATCGCCGACCGCCTCGCCGCGATGGTCGTCGAGGTCGCGGGTTCCGGTTCCCCCTTCGAGGTCCGCCGCCAGGGCTCGTTCGGGCGGCTCAGCTCGGAAGCCGCGACCGCGATGGCCATGGTGCTGACCGAGCTGCTGCAGAACGCCGTCGAGCACGGCTACCCCGAGTCGGTCGAGCCCGGCGGGGCGCCGGGCCGGATCGAGATCGGGGTCAGCCGCGGCGTCGACCGCCTGCTGCTCGAGGTCGACGACGGTGGGGCGGGCCTCCCGCACGGCTTCGACCTCGACCGCTCGACCCACCTGGGGCTCTCGATCGTGCGCACGCTGGTCGAGTCCGAGCTCGACGGCCGGCTCGAGCTGGGTCCGAGCCCAGGCGGCAGCGGTGCTCGGGCGCGGGTCGACGTACCCCTGGCTTCGGTCTGAGGTGGGCTGGGGGCTCGGTCGGTCCGTCAGGGGCAGATCAGGCGGTACGGACCCGCGCACGGGCGTTGCGCCGCTTCAGGGCGCGGCGCTCGTCCTCGCTCATGCCGCCCCAGACTCCATGGTCCTGCCCGGCCTCGAGGGCCCAGGCCAGGCACAGCTCGCGCACGTCGCAGCGTCGGCAGACCTGCTTGGCCTCCTCGATCTGGAGGATCGCCGGACCGGTGTTGCCGATCGGGAAGAACAGCTCAGGGTCCTCGTCGAGGCACGCTGATCGGTGACGCCAATCCATGGCAGGTGTTTCCTTCTCTATCCTCACATGCGTGCAGGCAGGGGTGCTCAGGCCTGCGAGCGCCGGATGACCTCCCACGCGGAGAGTCTCACGAGCGCAGCGTCAACCATCCCAACGAACCGGGTCCGGCACAAGGACATCACGGGGTTCTCTCGGTCACAAGCCCTGCGGGAACAAGATGACGTGCGCGGGAATCATCATACGCATCGTCGCGGGGCTCGCGGCCGGCCCCCACCGTCGCCGTTAGGCTCGCTGCGTGACCTCCACGGACGTTCCGCCCCCGCTGAGGGTCGCCGCCTCCGTCGCCGCCGTCCAGGGGCTGGGGCTGCTCGGGCTCGCCACGGTCGAGACGGCGAGCATCGACGGCGACCGGTTGGCGCTCGGCGCGAGCACGGCGTTCTTCTTCGCCGCCTACGGCGTCCTGCTGCTCGCGGCAGGGTTCGGGCTGGTGCGGGGCGGCACCTGGGCGCGTGGTCCGGTGCTGATCACCCAGCTCATCCAGCTCGGGGTCGCCTGGAACGTGCGCGGCGACGCGCCGGTCGTGCTGCTCGTCGTGCTGGTCGTGAGCGCGATCGCCGCCGTGGCGGGCATCGTGCACCCGGCCTCGGTCGAGCGGCTCTCACGCAGCTGAGCCGTTCGACCTGGGGCCGCGGCCCAGCCGATGCTTGACCTGCGTCAACGTGCTTGATGATGATGGCCGCGTACGAGATCGAGTGACATCGTTAAGGACTATTCGACGACTTTTCGTGAGTCGGCCGACGCTGCGGATGGTCGTGTCCGATTCTCGCCGGTGGAGAGCCGCGACGCGTTCGGCCTCCGGCCGGCGCGGTCGGGCGGAGCCCGGTGTGCGGCATGGTCGGGTGCAGCCCGCAGCGCGGTGTGAGCGGACGCTCGGTGCGGTCTCTCATCGGCTTGTCAGGAGCGGGGGTGGGCTGGCGTGGCTACAGATCGAGCACCAAGGAGAGGGCATCGTTAACTCGCTGCATCTCGTCGAGAGTGAGGAAGCCGACCGGTTCCGTGAGACGAGTGAGGTCGACCGTCGCCAGTTGATCGCACATGACCATGGTCGGCTGATCAGCGATCTCCACGACTGGTCGAAAGGTGGTCTCGCGGGCGCTGGTACTGGTGAACGCAACGATCCACGTGCTGAGTGTCAGCCATTCGGGCTGCAACACGACCGCGTGGCGGCGACCGCGCTGCTCATGCCCACTGCCTCGCGCTGGTAGTCGATAAACCTCACTCCTCACGGAGCGAGTCCATGTCCTGCTGGATGGCGCGAATCTCCGCGAGGTCCGCAGGGTCGTCCCTGATCGCGCGGGCCTCTCGGGCCGCCACCTGGCGCCGTTCGTCGCGCTTCATTGCCTCCAGCGCAGCCCGGATCACCTGGTCAGCGCTCTGCCGTCGATCAGCGCCCACCTGCAGGAGCAGGTCCCGGGTGCTGGTGTGAACCTTTACCGTTGTCGTCTCAGCCATAGAGTCAGTCTACTCCCGGTAGACCACGCAGCGGCTTCGACAACCAGCCCGCGCTCATCCCACACGCGGATCGACTTCCGGGACGTCATCACGGTCGGTAGTCGACGGCTGACCGGACCGCATGACGTCACCGTGCGCCCGATGGGTCGGGTTCGGTCGTGTGCCTCAGAACGGCCCTGGGGCGGTTGCCAGGTACACGACTTGCTGAGGGCGCCATCAGCCTCGAGGTCGGGTATCCCACGACGCGCCATAGCGCGTGCTCAGATGCCCAACCCCCTCGATGGGTCCGTCAGACCCGTCCCGTACGCCGATCGGCCTGCGGGGACGATCACCAAACTTCGAGCCCGCGCGCTTGAGGTCTTCGAGCTCATTGCGCGCGGCCGCTCCAACTGAAGGATAGGTCCCAACTAATCGGACGACGTGGGCTGGCGCCAGATCGCCACGGCGAGGCACAGCGCCCACAGGATTCCGAGTGGCGTGGCGAAGCCGCCGTACTGCGCTATCACCACAGCCATCATCGCCCCACCGCAGCCGGCGCTGACGAAGCCGAGCCAGCGGCCGAACGCCTGGGTGCGGAACACCACGACGGCGAATGCCAGGATGCTGCAGGCAAGAACGGCCATGCCGGACGCGCCGAGCAGCATGTAGTTGAGGGCTGTCGCGAAGCGGAGTACGTCGACACCCGGGAGGGGTTCGTTCATCACGTCGACGAGATGACCGACCGCGCCGCGGACGGCACCGGTGACCAGCCACACCGCCGTGACGGCGGCACCCATCGAGCGGAAGAACGCGAGCCACTGCGGGGCACGTGCAGCGACAGGCAGCGTGCGGACGTAGTTCAACACGACGGCGAAGCTGATGGCCGTGGAGATCGCCCACATTCCCGACAGGGCGCCGGCCAGCCGGTTGCCGGAGTCCTGCCACCAAGTGAGCAGTTCCTGGTTGGAGGGGTCGTGCGGTACGTCGACGCTGGCGACCGTCCAGAAGAGTGAGATTGCGAACAGGACTGCCGCGGCGGCGGCAACCTTCGTGGCGCTAGAGCGAGTGAGTGGCGTCGAGGTTCGAGTAGTTGTTGTCATGCGATTCAGCGTGGTTCGCCGGAGAGGCCGACACGACCGGGTGGGCACCAGTCATTGAGCCAGGGCTGACACTGAGTCGCTGCACCAAGATTGCTGCCAGGATGAGCGCATGCGTCGGGTTGTGGCGTGGGCGGTCACCTGGCCGCTGACACCTGCCCTGAACGCCCTCGCGCTTCGCCGCGACGCGTCGCTGGACGCGGTTGACGCGCCTCTGATCGCCGCGTTGATCGCGTGCTGGTTGGTCGGCGTGGTCATCACCGGTCGTGCACCCAAGCAGCCCGCCGGGTGGGCGTTCCTCGGCCTTGGTACGGCGCTCTCCTGGAGTGCCTTCTGCGACTCCTTCTCCGACAACGATGTCCTCGCCACGTTCGGAGACACCTCCTTCGCCTGGTGGTTCGTCTTCCTTGCCCTGATCCTCCAGTTCACGCCGCCCACCGGGAGGTCTCGCGTTCTGCCATGGCTCACTGTCACCGGTGGCGGGCTCTTTCAGATGATGGCTCTGCTTCGGTCGACTCCGCTCGACCCGCCGCTGGAGCACATCGTCAGCCCGTTCGCTGTTGAGGCGATCAGCGGACCGGCCAAGACACTCGCTGCGCTGGCGATCTACACGGTGGCCGGATGCCTGGTTGCGTCGGTCGTCGTACTCGTCCGAGCCTGGCGCCGTTCGGAGGATGCTGCCCGCCAGCAGCTCCTCTGGCTGGTGGCAGGCTCGGTGCCGGTCGCCCCGGCAGTCATCGGGGCCTTCGCGGCTTCTTGGGCGGACGCCAATGGTGTGGCCGCGGCGCTCCTCGGTGTGGCGATGACCACCCTCGTAGCAGGAGCCGGGCTTTCGGTCCTCCGCTATCGCCTGTACGACGTCGAGCGGGTCGTCACCGAGTCCGCGGCGTACGCGATCGCCTCGGGCTCGGTAATCCTCGCCTTCGTCACCGTGGTCGTAGTGATCAGCCAGAGTACGCCGATAGACGCGGGGTCGACTCTGGCCACGGTTGCCGCAACCCTGGCCGGCGTGATGGTGGCGCGGGTGTCCTTTGTCTGGGGTCGCCGGGCCGTGGGGCGCCGGGTGAACCCGGCCCGGTTCGACGCGCTGGAGGTGGTGCGAGCCGGCCTGCCGACCGCTGCCCTCGATGACCTGGTCGTGCACGCATTGGGAAGCCACGCTCGGGTGCTCTATCCGGCCGGCTCCGCATGGGTCACCTCGGATGGTCGTGCGGTGACGCCGGGCCAGGACGCTGTCGACGTACATCGGAAAGGGGTGCTCACCGCTCGGCTCGAGTACGACCCTGCTGAGAGCGATCGGTCGGTGGCCGATGCCGTCGCTGCAGAAGCAGCAGCAGAGATCGACAACGTCGCGCTCCGGGCCGAGCTGGCCCGTCAGGTTGAGCTGATCACGGAGTCGCGCAGCAGAATCGCCACCGCGCACCTGGACGAGCGGCGGCGGATCGAGCGCGACCTGCACGACGGCGCACAACAGCGGCTGCTCGCAATCGCCTTGCAGCTCAGGGCTGCGCGGCTGAACGCTGACCCCGTCCTGCTGGACGCCGAGACCGACCGCGCTATTGACGACTTGCAGACCACGGTGCGGGAGCTGAGGGATCTTGCTGCTGGCCTGCTGCCCGCAGCCCTCGCGGGTGGCGGCCTGCTGCCCGCAGTCGCGGAGATGGCCGCACGGTCCCCGATCACGTTGACGTACGACGTGGTCGACCAGCGCTTCCCGTCGGCGCTCGAAGGCGCAGCCTGGTTTGTGCTCGCCGAGGCGATCACCAACGTGGTGAAGCACTCGGATGCGCAGGCGGCGGTGATCGAGGTCAGACTCGATGACGGGCTGCGAGTCTCCGTCATCGATGATGGTGCCGGGGGAGCAGACCCGGCCGGCAGCGGCCTGCAGGGATTGGCCGATCGAGTGAGTGCCACCGGCGGCCTCCTGTCCGTCGAAGAAGTGCTGCCGCACGGCACCAAGGTCGAGGCGGTGTTCACGTGCGCGTCGTGATCGCCGACGACTCGGCGCTGCTGCGCGAGGGGCTGGCCAGGCTGATGGTGGAAGCCGGGGTAGAGGTGTGCGCGACGGTCGGCGAGGCGGTGGCTCTCGCAGCCGCGGTCGCCGAGCACCGACCCGACATCGCGGTGATCGACATCCGGATGCCGCCGTCCTACACCCACGAAGGGGCTGCGGCCGCGGTCGAGCTGCGGACGACGTACCCGCAGCTGGGCATCCTGTTGCTTTCGCAAGCAGTGGAGACGCACTTCGCGGGGCAGCTGCTGGACCGGCACGCAGAGCGGTTCGGCTACCTGCTCAAGGATCGCGTCATCGACGTACCGACCCTGCTGCGGGCGCTCGAGACCATCGCCGCCGGTGGAACCGTCCTTGACCCCGACATCGCCCGCAGCCTGGTCCGCGCCCACTCGCGAAACAACCCCGTGCTCGCGCTGTCCGATAGGGAACGGGAGGTGCTCGGCCTGATGGCTGAGGGCCGGTCCAACGCCGCCATCGCCGAGCGGCTCGTGGTGACAGGAAAGACGGTCGAGAGCCACATAGCGAGCATCTTCAGCAAGCTCGGGCTGCACGAGGCACCGGACGATCATCGGCGCGTGCTGGCGGTCCTTACTGCCCTGAGGCACCCGGACCAATAGAGTCCGCGCATGGCGAGCAGGGCTCGGCTCCACCTCGCTGGCGCTGATGACGATTCTGGCGAGTGTGGGTCAGCAACGTGTCCCGCGCTCGGAGGGGACCATGCCGGACTGCATGCGAAGCCGGCTACGCGTCACAAGCCGAACCGTTCACGGAAGGGGCGCGATGCATGGGTGGCTCCGCTCAGTTCGGTTCGTCGGCGTCCGCGAGGGAGTCGTTGTGGACGCCGACGAGGTGGCGATCAGCGTCGTGAGGAGGCGTCAGCGAGTTCTACCTTCGCAGCGGTGCGTTGGCGCTTGATTGCGCGGTAGACGGTGGAGCGTCCGACGCCGAACACTTCGGCTACCTCCAAGGTGCTGTACTCGCCGCCGTGCACCAGAGACACAAGGTGCGCCTCCTGCTTGCGACTCAACTTCGGCTGCTTGCCCTTGAGTGGACCCTTGGCCTTCGCGACCTTCATGCCCTCGACCGTGCGTAGTCGGATCAGGTCGGACTCGAACTCGGCGACCATGGCCAAGACGTTAGCCAGCAGTCGTCCGACGGCATCGGTCGGGTCGTAGACCGACCCGCCGAGCGAGAGGCTGACCTGCCGAGTGGTGAGCTCGTCTGAGATCGCGCGAGCGTCGGGCAGGGACCGGGCCAGCCGGTCGAGCTTGGTGACAACCAAGGTATCTCCCGCGCCGCAGGTGGCGAGCGCCTCGCGGAGTCCGGGGCGTTCGCGGTTGGTGCCGGTCAGGCCATGGTCGACATAGATCCGCTCGCCCTCGACACCGAGGCCGAGCAGGCCGTCACGTTGCGCGGTCAGGTCCTGTTGATCTGTTGAGCATCGGGCGTACCCGACAAGTAGTGCGCTCATGGCGCACCTCCCAAGGAGGTTGACCAGGCCACGTTACGGGATGTGGTCGGCACGGGCGGCGGGCCGAACCCGACACCCCCAGCGACTGCCTTTCTTTCCCGGTCCGCAAGCTCCGTCCCTTCTTTCGACTCGGGTTTCGTAACACGATATTGGCCATGGTCAGCGAAGAGCAGATCCAGCAATGGGCGGACGAGGCCGAAGCTGGCTACGACGTCGAGGAGATGAAGCGCCGCGGACGCGGTCGGCCTGGACGTGGCGCCGAGCCGATGCAGGTCGTTGCAGTACGCCTCACAGCGGAGGAGCTCGCTGCGGTCGACGCGATCGCCGAGCGCGAGCACATCTCGAGATCCGAAGCAATCCGCAGGGCGCTGGCCGGCTTTGCGGCGTGAAGGTTCACGACAGCGCGCTCAGACACGGAGTGCTCCCAGAGGACGCGGTTCAGGCAGCCGACTTGCCGATCCGGGAGGAACCTCATGCAACTTCGACGCGCGCTACGCACGGCGGTTCCATTGCGTCACGGTAGAGCATCCTCTCCTCAACCGCTCGATCATCAGCGTGAGGTGTTTTGGTCTGCGTTCGATCCGCCCCACCTTGCCGCCCCGAGGGCTGTGCCCGACGCTGGCGGGTTGGTCTGCTGTACCGGCCGGTGACATGGGGAGTCGGCGTCCACACGCACCAGTACTTCTAGGTGGGCCGTCAACGCCGCGAGTGTGGGATGCGCCGTCGCGTGTCGGGGGAGTCGCGTTGGGGGCGCCGGTACTGGGTGTCACCTGCCCGTGCAGCGGAACCCTAGGCGCACGCTGACCAGTCACCGTCACCGTCACCGCCGAGTTCGGTGCTGCAGCCCGGGTCTGTTCGGCGGAGCGATGCAGCACCGGTCGCCAGGAACATCGCACCGCACCCCCCTGTGCGTCAGGCTGAGCAGGCCGCGCCGAAGGCCAAGGTCGCTCGGAAGCCCGCCCCGACGTCCGTCCCAGGCGCCAAGCTGCCCGTGTCACGGACCGCGATGAAGCCCGGGTCCTGAGGTGGCGCTCGCGGACGTTTGGAACCCGTGGCAGCCTGAGAATGGGTCGCAACCCTGCGACCACGACCCGAAGGAGCCCCGTGGCCAGCCCGGACGCTGCATCGAATCCGCATCCGAATCGAAACCCGGCCCCGACCCCGTCGGCGGGCCCTGCCTCCCGCGACGCCAAGCCGGTGCCCGTGGCGGGCTCCGCGAAGACCGGGGGCGACCCCTTCAAGGCGTCGGGCAAGAAGCCCGACGCCCCGCTCGCGGAGCCGCTGGCGAAGCAGGACCCGCCTGCGGCTAGGTGAGCTCGGTGCTGGAGAGCCCGCGGATCCGGCGTGCCACGATCAGCTGCTGGATCTGCTGGGTTCGTTCGAAGATGTCGCGAAATCCTGGAGTCGCGGGCCCATTTCTCGAGCAGCTCGACCTCGCGGTAGCCGATCGAGCCGGTGAGTTCCACGCAGCTGAGGGTGATGTCTGAGACCACGCGGCCGGCCTTGGCCTTGGCCATCGGCGCCTCGAGCGAGTTGGGCTCGCGGTTGTCAGCCATCCAGGCCGCCTGCAGGGTGAGCGGGTGGGCGCCCTTCCAGTCGGCATTGCCGTGAACTGCAGGTCGGACAGCCCAAGGGTGGGCGACTCGGGAGGCACGTGAGGGCGGCGGACGTAGTCGGCCGGTAAATGCTCCAGTAGGCCGTCGAAGACGCAGGTGTGGCAGGAGCCGATGACCACTGATCGGCGTCTGGAAACGGTCGAGGGTTTGTAGCGAGCCTCTTCCTGCATCCATCGGACGAAGAGCTCGATGTGGGGTCGCTGCGCCTGGAGGGGCTGCAGTCCGCGTGTTTGGCACCACGAGACGAACGGCACGCGAGCGTGCCACAAGACGAACGACATGCGATGACGGTCGCCGCCAGCGGGCTGATGGCGTCGTCCGACGGAGTCGTCACCGATGAGCGTTCGGCTTGCGGGGCGACGGATCTGTCAGAAGCGGTCAGCCAGCCTCGAGTGCCCCTTCTACAGGGACCCGATCCACGGGTGGCCGGGCAGAGTTCGTTGCAGTGAGTCCTTCAGCCACCTACGGCGGTGGTCGTCGAGGTAGGGCAGGGTCTTGTCGAAGTCGAGTTCGTCCTTCGGCCGCAACCCCTTGGCCTTGTACAGCAACTGGATCTGGGGTTGCAGATATGTGATGCCGTCCCGCGACCACAGTGCTTGGTCCATCGGCATGCGGAGCGACTCATCGCGCTTGTAGACCCACTCCTCGGTAGAGCCCGGCACTAGCAGGATGTCGAAGTCCCATGCTGCCGTCGCTGCCCGGCGAGTCCAGACCTGGCCGCAGCTGGGAGGAAGGATCGCCTCCGGGCCCGCGTCAGGATGTTGGTCCGGAAGGAGCGGGCGAAGTGCGCCGTCTGCAGCGGTCCAGACGTCGAGGTTGTCGGCGAGATGTGCGCGCAATTTGGGGAGGTCTGTGAGCAGAACACTGGCATCGGTGTCCTCGTGGGCTCTGGTGACACCTGTGAACGCTTCTAGTGCCCATCCTCCGGCCACCCACCAGACTCCGGGGTACTCGGCGAAGAGGTCTGCCACGTCGCGCGGAGTGTGTGTCGCCCAGGGCCCGTAGATCCGCTCGAACTCGGTCCTGTCCAGATCGTTGATGCCCACCTCAGGACGGTACTCAACAGGGCGGCTCGAAGGTCACACAGGCGCATTCACCTACCGCAATCGACTGACCGCAGCGCGATGGGCTCGCGGAGCGTCGCCGGTGCGGGATCGGCATTCGGTCAACTTGGCGTTGCGGTAGTCGCGATCGGGGCGCCTGCTGATGGGGTCGAGCGTTGCTCGATGTCCGAGCCGGCCGCGCCCCGCGTCTGGCCGGACCTCCATCCCTGGAGGTGCGCCATGAGCGCGCTACTCTCGGCTACGCCCGCTGTTCTACCGACCAACAAGACTTAACCGCGCAACGCGACGCGTTGCGCGCGCTGGGTGTCGAGGCTGGGCGGATCTACGTTGATCATGGATTGACCGGTACCAACCGCGAACGGCCGGCCTCCGCGAAGCACTCGCGGCATGCCGCTGCGGCGCCACCTTGGTGGTGACCAAGCTCGACCGGCTGGCGAGGTCGTTGCCGGATGCGCGAGCGATCGCCGATGAACTGACTACACGACAGATCAGCCTCTCGCTCGGCGGGTCGGTCTACGACCCCACTGACGCCGTCGGCAATTCGCTCTTCAACGTTCTCGCGATGGTCGCTGAGTTCGAGTCCGACCTGATCAGGCTCCGCATACGCGAAGGAATGAAGGTCGCCAAGGCCAAGGGCCGAATGCGCGGGAAGCAGCCCAAGCTCAGCCGCAAACAGGAAGCGCACCTGGTCTCCTTGGTGCACAGCGGCGAGTACAGCACCGCCGAGGTCGCCGGACTCTTCGGTGTGGGCCGCTCGACGGTCTACCGCGCCATCGAGCGGCAACGGATCTCGGCCAAAGCTGAAATAGTCGAAGCATCCTCGCGGCGCTGAACGCACCACGACGCCGGCTGTCTTGTATCCCAAGCCCGACCGGGACGCCGGCGCCGTCGGCCATCACAGCACGGGGATCACGTTCGAATGGGGTTCGGCTTGCGGGAAGAGCCGTCGCTTCCGAAATGCCAGATCGCACTCGGTATGCTGGTGATTCCACGAGGTGATGCGGCTTGTCAGAGTCCGCGTCGAGTTCAATCAAGAAGGGGCAGGGCTAAGTCGTAGGCCAAGACAACGGCGCGTGCCAGCTCCGATTCTTGTTTGGCGCTGAGGTACCCGACGGTGCGGCCAAGGAGGTCGGTCGGGACGGTGACGACGTTGTCGAGTGCGACCACGCAGTCGTGATCAAGTCCGTTGTCAGGTCCTACCCGGATCTCACTGGACAGACCTTTGACGGTGGTGGTGATGGGGGCGATGGTCACCTTGGTCATCGCGGCACGCGCGATGTCGCGGGTCAAGACCAGGGCGGGCCGGGCCTTGTCGAGACGCACCAAGCATATCTCGCGCACCGATCAGTCCTCGGCCTTGAGGTGGGTGCTGCTCCACTGCACTAGGTCGTCCAGATCGTCAGCGCTTCCGCGCTCCCTCAGGACATCGGCGTCGTGCTCGGCAGCTTGTCGGCGCATCTCACGCTCTACCGCCGCTGCGACGAGAGCGGCACGACTAGGAGCCTTGCCTGTGGCCACCGTTCGATCAAGGAAGGCCACCATGTCGTCGGGGAGTCGAACAGCGATTTGTGTGGTCATGTCCTCATTCTAGGCGATACATCCCATTATGGGATGCAGTCGGGTTCCGAGGCTGGCCGCGCTCGCCCGAGGTAGAAGCGCAGTCGCTGCCGCCGCCCGACCTTGCCGCGCTCAGCGCACTATAAGGCGAAAGCTACGGTCATGGCTGGCGGTGCTCAGCGCCGTAAAGCGTTCGGCTTGCGGGACAGGTCTGGGCAGATCGATCGCGGGGTCGGGCATCTGAGCACGCGCTATGGCGCGTCGTGGGATACCCGACCTCGAGGCTGATGGCGCCCTCAGCAAGTCGTGTACCTGGCAACCGCCCCAGGGCCGTTCTGAGGCACACGACCGAACCCGACCCATCGGGCGCACGGTGACGTCATGCGGTCCGGTCAGCCGTCGACTACCGACCGCGATGACGTCCCGGAAGTCGATCCGCGTGTGGGATGAGCGCGGGCTGGTTGTCGAAGCCGCTGCGTGGTCTACCGGGAGTAGACTGACTCTATGGCTGAGACGACAACGGTAAAGGTTCACACCAGCACCCGGGACCTGCTCCTGCAGGTGGGCGCTGATCGACGGCAGAGCGCTGACCAGGTGATCCGGGCTGCGCTGGAGGCAATGAAGCGCGACGAACGGCGCCAGGTGGCGGCCCGAGAGGCCCGCGCGATCAGGGACGACCCTGCGGACCTCGCGGAGATTCGCGCCATCCAGCAGGACATGGACTCGCTCCGTGAGGGGTGAGGTTTATCGACTACCAGCGCGAGGCAGTGGGCATGAGCAGCGCGGTCGCCGCCACGCGGTCGTGTTGCAGCCCGAATGGCTGACACTCAGCACGTGGATCGTTGCGTTCACCAGTACCAGCGCCCGCGAGACCACCTTTCGACCAGTCGTGGAGATCGCTGATCAGCCGACCATGGTCATGTGCGATCAACTGGCGACGGTCGACCTCACTCGTCTCACGGAACCGGTCGGCTTCCTCACTCTCGACGAGATGCAGCGAGTTAACGATGCCCTCTCCTTGGTGCTCGATCTGTAGCCACGCCAGCCCACCCCCGCTCCTGACAAGCCGAGCTGCCCCGTCTGGCGTCACCAGCTCCGGATCCCGTTCTGGGATCGCTGCCTTGTCCTGGCGGCTCTACGGCTCGTTACGATTCGGCTGATCCGTAACAGCCATCAAGCGGGAGCCGGTCCTCGCACGGCGGCGCCCCGGTGCCTGGCGGCCGGGGGTGGCGCTGACATGAAGGAGACTTAGGTCGGCTCGTAGTGATATCGTTGTGCCGATATCGGAGGTGATCGTGGTGGAGCAGATCTTGATTCGCAATCTTCCCGCTGGGACCAAGGCGGCGCTGCGCAAGCGTGCCAAGCAGAGCCACCGGTCGGTGGAGGCCGAGGCGCGTGATGCGCTTGCCAAGGCACTGAGCGACGAGCCTGTCACGATCGTTGATCTTCTAGGCACGGACGAGGGTTCTGACATTGAGTTCGAGCCCGAGCGGCTGGGGCTAACGGCTCGATCTGCGCAGCTGTGAGGTATCTGCTGGACACCAACGTGGTGTCCGCGCTTCGGGTCCGCGGGCGGAACCTCGCTGTGGAGGCGTGGGCGACCTCGGTGCCGCTTGGCGACCAATTCGTCTCGGCGTTCACTGTCGCCGAGATCGAGCGTGGCGTAGCCACCAAGGAACGCACCGACGCAAGCCAGGGAGCGGTCCTTCGCCGCTGGTTCGAGGACAACGTCCTGCCTGCGTTCGCGGACCGCGTACTGCCGTTCGACCTGCCAGCGGCGCGCATCCTTGCCAGTTATCGGGTCCCCGAGCATGCGCCGTTCGACGACGCCCTCATCGCGGCGGTTGCGGAGTCTGCAGGGATGACGGTGGCGACTCGCAACGTCCGACACTTCGAGCCCCTCGGGGTGCCAGTCCTTGACCCGTGGGACATACCGACGCCCGCAGACTGACCGCAGACCTCACGACGAGTACTGACATCTGAGGCTGCTTCAAGCAACCCTGGGTCAGGAGCGCTGGGAGGTACGGTCTTGCGGACGGTGGGGGAGAGGGCGCTGGCTGAGGGGTCGCGCTGTGCGTCCTGCATGACTCGATGCCCGAGCTGGCAGCGACCAGTGGCCGGTCGGGCCCACCAGGGGAGGTGCGCCATGAGCGCCTTGCTTATCGGGTACGCCCGATGCTCCACCGATCAACAAGACCTGACCGCTCAACGTGACGGGCTGCTCGCCCTCGGTGTCGAGGCAGAGCGGATCTATGTCGACCACGGCCTGACCGGCACCAACCGCGAACGCCCTGGCCTTCGCGAGGCGCTCGCCGCTTGCCGTGCCGGCGACACGCTGGTTGTCACCAAGCTGGACCGGTTGGCACGGTCCTTACCCGATGCTCGCGCGATCGCCGACGAGCTCACCGCCCGACAGATCAGTCTCAGCCTGGGCGGGTCGGTCTACGACCCCACCGACGCGGTCGGGAAGTTGCTGTTCAATGTGCTGGCGATGGTCGCGGAGTTTGAGTCGGACCTCATCCGGCTCCGCACGGTCGAAGGCATGAAGGTCGCCAAGGCCAAGGGCCGTTTGAAGGGCAAGCAGCCCAAGCTGAGCCGTAAGCAGGAGGCGCACCTGGTGTCGCTGGTCCACAGTGGCGAGTACAGCACCCTCGAGGTTGCCGAACTCTTCGGGATCGGCCGCTCCACCGTCTACCGCGCCATCGAGCGCCAACGCGTCGCGGCGAAGGCCGGTCTTGCTGACGCTTCCACACGACGCTGACCGTCACGTTGTTGGCGTCCCGCAACCGACACCTTGCCGGGACGCCGACAAGTGGATCTGAATGGAGCCGAGGTTGAACAGCGTCTTCCCCCTAGCGGTTCGACTTGCGGCACACGTCACCGCAGCCTGATATCGTTAGATATCAGATGGAGGAGGGTCTCGATGGCCGACGTGTTGGTACGTGACATCCCCGACGAGGTGCTGGCCGGCGTGGATGCCCACGCCGCGCGCCTGGGCCTCTCCCGCGCGCAGTACATCCGTCGCCGGCTGGCAGCCGACGCCACCGTCTCCAGCGACGGCGTCTCGCGCGATGATCTGCGGACCTTCTCCGACACCTTCGCCGACCTGGCCGACCCCGAGGTCATGGCTGCTGCGTGGCGTTGACCCACTGGCTCATCGACAAGTCGGCCTTGGTGAGACTCGGCGAGAGCCCTGATGCGGACGAGTGGGCCAACCGGATCGGTCGCGGCCTCGTCAGGATCACGACGGTGACTCGCCTCGAGATCGGCTACTCGGCGCGCAACGCCGCTCAGGCCCGTACGGCGTTCAGCACCCCGCCCCTCTCGGCCATGCCCGTGGAGTACCTGACGCCGGCGATCGAGGACCGTGCGCTCGAGGTCCTGCACCTGCTCGCCGCCACGAGCCAACATCGCGCCCCATCGATTCCCGACCTCCTCATCGCAGCGACAGCTGAGCTCGCCGGCCTCGCTGTCCTGCACCTCGACAAGGACTTCGACCTCATCGCCCAGATCACCGGTCAACCCTGCGAACGCCTCCAAGGCTGATCTGATCGCCGGACTGACCCGGTAGCCGTTCGGTATGCGGGGCGGGTCTGGCGGATCCATCGAGGGGGTCGGGCATCTGAGAGCGCGCGATGGCGCGTCGTGGGATGCCCAACCTCGAGGCTGACCGCGGCCGCAGCGAGTCGTGTACCCGACAACCACCACCGGGCCTTCTGAGGCACACGAGCGAACCCCACCCCCCGGGTGAGTGTGTGTACTGTGTGTGTTGTGACTCGATTGAACGTCTACCTCCCAGACGAACTCGCCGCAGAGGCCAAGAACGCGGGCTTGAACCTTTCCGCGGTAACGCAGGAGGCGGTCAGACGAACCTTGGCCGAGCGCTCCACCGACGCCTGGCTCACCACGGTGACCACTACTGTCGCCGCTGCAGGAGTGACCCACGACCGCGCTCTCGACGCGCTCGATGCCGCGCGGGACGAGTCCCCGACGCGCCATGGCTGAGATAGTCGTCGACGCCTCCGCGATGGTTGACCTCCTGCTCGGCAACGAACTAGGCGACGCCGTCCGGCAACGGCTCGCGGGGCACGCGATGCACGCCCCTGCGCACCTCGATGCCGAAGTGCTCTCGGCGATGGGGCGACTGCACCGGGCCGGTGACCTCGAGGCCGACAGCATCGAGGCGAAGATCCGTGCCCTCGTCGCCGCACCAATCCAGCGCCACGATGTGAGTGACCTACTCGTCGGCACCTGGGCGCGTCGTCATCAGCTGCGGCTGGTCGATGCCGTGTATGTCGAGCTGGCCGTCTCGCGCGACGTTCCGCTGGTCACCACCGATCGCCGTCTCCGCGACGCACCTTCGGTTGACGTGGTCGGCGCCTGACCCTGTTCTTCACCCTCGGATGGAAGCCGCGTTTCTGCCTTCGTCAGTAGGGGATCCCGTCCCGGGGGGGGGGGGGGGGGGGCGCAGCAGACCGGAGTCGCAGTCCGGCCGTACGGTTGGCGAGAAGGTCGTCGTTCTGGGCCATCGGTCGGCAATGATGAGTACGTGCGACAACTGAGTGAGCGGCAGACCATCTCGGCCCTGCGACGCGGTGCAGCAGTCGAACAGATGCTCGACAATAACTTGGCCGACCGAGAGCCCATCCGGTGGTTGACCGCATCAGCAGTAGATAACCGCTTCGCGCTGCGCCTTCACGAGGTCCACGACGAAGGGACTGCTGAGTTCTTGGACGTATCGGCCTTCACACCCATGGCCGAATGGGAGCAGTTCGGGGAAGGTCGCTTGGTCGGCCAGTACGCCGATGCAGGAGCCCTGCTTGCGGCAGCCGTTCTCATCGGCGGACAGGCGGATCATTGGGTCAACGCTGGCGTGATCCAGGACGAGTACGTCGCCCTTCGGCGAGCGAGTCATCGCTAGGAGCAGGGCGGACGTTGGGGCGCGTCGGAGTGACCCGAGGTTGCCACAGCCCCATTGGTGCCCGAACACGCCACAAGCCAAACGGCATTCGGTGACGGCGGCAATTGCGTCGCTGCGCCCTGCGGTCGCCGAAAGCGGTTGGCTTTCGGGACGGCCGCCCGGCTGATCGACGATTGGCGGTGTCGGCGAAGAGCGATGCGAGTTCACCGGCCCGCATCGGTTGACTTCGGGTTCGGACTGCGGGATGCGACGGTGCCTCTCAGCTCGTGGGGACGTACCGGGTAAGCACGCAGAACTCGTTGCCCTCGGGATCAGCGAGGACGGCCCACCCCTTGTCCGGACCGTCGCGCCGGTCGTCGACGAGCGTGGCGCCCAGCGCCAGGATGCGATCGACCTCCTCCTCACGTGAGCAGTCGGTCGGGCGTACGCAGACGTGCATGCGATTCTTGACCATCTTCTTCTCGGGGACCCGGGCGAAGATGATCTCTCGGTCGTCGGGCCCCACCAGCCAGCACTCCTCCTCGTCGGGCCCCATCTCCGCCTCGTCAAGGAGGCGGAAGTCAGCCAGTACGTGTGACCACCACTTGACCTGTGCGTACGGGTCGATCGAGTCGATGCAGAAGTTCGATGTACGAGAAGCCATGTTCGCGATCATCGCCGATCCTGCCCGCGTTGACCACGGAGTTGCGCCGCCGCGAGGCCATCGCGTTGCGGTCCCTGGAGAGCGTCTAGTCGTAGATGACCGCGAGGCCACGGCGCTCGAGATCGGCGAGGCCATCTCGCATAGCTTGCAATCGGTCATCCGAATGCCCGACCCAGTCCGAAATCTCGCCAACCACTCTCACGGGCTCTCTCGTGCGGTAGGAAAGAGTCGGATTGCCCGCGAACTTCTTGTCCGTCACGTTGGGATCGTCCTCAAGATCGCCGAACGGTTCGACGATGTAGATCCGACCACGTCCCTGGCCGACCGCCAGTTCAGCACCCCACGTCGCGGCGTCCAAGGTCTCCGTCACGTAGACGTGGTTCGCCGTTCGACCCATGCCGAAGTTCGAGAGGCGTCCGGGCACCAGCAGGTCGCCTACCGTGAGGTCAGCTTTCGTCCCGTGCAGCAGCACCCCCGACTCGTAGATCTCAAAAGGCTTCGGCTCACGTCCTTCAACCATCACCACTCCACACTTCCCTCCAGTTGGGTGTCACGGTCGAGAACTGTGACCCATGACGGGGGCCTTGCCGCAAGCCCCCATCCGCGCTATATCTTGGAAGTGGCAGGGAGCACGCTCCCTGCCATTGCCATCTGTAGGAGCCGCCCCCACGCGAACGCGGGCCAGTGTTTCCGGTCCGCCGCTCCAGGTGGATCGGCTGCTCTGGCCCCGAGGACGCAGAAGGACCCCCCAGCCCATGGTGGGGACGATCCCGCACTGGCAACGCTCCGCGAGCCGATCGGCTTACGGGACCACCGAATCCAGAGATGTGCGCCGGTGTTGTCAGAGGGAATCGGTGAAGTCCACTGGCTTACCTGCCGCTTGAGCGTAGGCGATCTCCCGTCGCGTCGACTCTCCGATGTAGCCGCCGGGGTTGACGATCAAGACCCGGTCGGCGAGGTCGATCTTGCGCAGATGAAGAGCGTCCAGGACGGTTTTCTGCTCGGGAGTGGGCGACTCGTCTGCCTCGCTAGGGGCGACGACAATGACTCCCGTGAAGGTCAGATCACGGTTCGCCGCGCGCATCTCGGTCATGAACTTCGCCGACCCACAAATGCAGACGATTTCAGGACGGTTGGTCACGGATCGACCTTAGCTCCACAATCTCGGCCGCCGTGAGTGCTCCGCGATGATCCCGCACTGGTCAGGCTCCGCGTGCCGATCGGACTACGGCGATCTTCGCGAACTCGCCGCCTACTGGCACCCTGGAGATGTGATCCGGCGCTGGGGCGGTGCACCGCACTGGATACGCCGCACCGTGCTGCTGCTCGTGACCGTCTTGATCTACGGCACCGCTGTCCATGCGGTGCAGCTCCCCGCCAGTGGCCTCGACCCCTACCCGGAACTGCCCCGCGGACTCAGGATCTACTTCACCGCACTGCTGGTGCTCGATCCTCTCGCTGCCGTGCTGCTGGCACGTCGCCACCGCAGCGGAGTCGCTCTCTCGGCGGCGGTGCTTGTATCCGATGCCGTGGCCAACGGCATCGCGAACTACGCCCTCGATCCTGCGGGAGGCGTGACGGCGGGTCGCCTCGGCCAGGCAGTGATCACAGTTCTCGCGATCGGCGCGTGTGCGGCAACCCCAGCTCTTTGGCGCAGCGCCTTTCCTCGCAGGACCGCCGTTGAGCGACCCGGAACGGGATAGATAGCCAGGAGGGCTCGGAGCTGATCTGCGCGGCAGAATTGCGACCGATGTCGGCGCTGGCTGGAATGCTGGCTAGATGGACGGCCCCATGATGATGAATCGGCTCGCCGAGGTGATCGATGCCCACGCCTGGGATGAGCTTCCAGACCTGCTGCACGAGGACTTCGTCTGCAGTTACGTACACACCGAAGAACGCTTCAATCGCGGTATGTGGGTGCGATTGAACGCCGACTACCCCGGGTTCGAGCGCTTCGTGCTCCAGGACTGCATCGGCGGCGCCGCCCGCGCAGCGGGACGGTCACACGTCACCGCTCACGTAGGTGACACGCTCCAGCACTTCGGGGTAGCCACCTTCATCACCCTGCGCGCAGGGCGCATCAGCGAAATGACAGAGGTATGGACCAACGTCAACGAACAGGCTCCCGAATAGAAGCGTTCCGCGTAAGGATCGGCTCGCGGAGCGTGCCAGTACGGGATCAGTCACCGGCGACGCTCCGCGAGCCCATCCGCACTGGCGACGCTCCGCGAGCCCGTCGGTCACCGGCGGCGCTCCGCGAGCCCGTCGGTCACCGGCGACGCTCCGCGAGCCCGATCGGTCACCGGCGACGCTCCGCGAGCCCATCGGCTCGCGGAGCATGTGAGCGCAGGATCGCTGTCGGCAACGCTTCGATCGCGATAGCCAGGCGGCCTAACCGGACCCGTCGCCGGTTCGTGCAGCAGACCCGAATGGCCGGGCGGAGTCCCGAGCGCGGCGTGCTCGGTTCGCCCACAGTGGCTTAGAACCACACTTCGTCGCGGACAAGGCGAGCGCAATAGGAACTTTCGTCGTATTGCTCGACAAGTTGGTCGAATGACGGCGGCGGGCTCGGGTAACCCACGTCGCTGCATCCCCAACTTCCTTCCCACACGGGAGGGATGTAGCCCTGGGACCCGACCCACCAAACTCCAACTCCTAGGCCCAGCGTCAACCCCACCGCCACCAGCAACCCGCGCCGTACTCGCCCTTTCGCCCGACGGCGTTCGTTCGAGCCGGTGTCGCGTGCAATCTCCATGGCGCTCTGACGATACGTCCGCGTCGGCGGTTCCGCCACGGAGTGTTACGCCCGTCTCTCGGCATGAGCGGACGTTCCAGAAGGCGAACGGCACGCGGAGCGTGCCACAAGACGAACCTCTAACGGCGACGAACCTGCCGGAGGTTCGTCGGCGGCACGGCGTGTCCCGTTTGACCCGTCCGGTGAATGGTTCCGGGACAGGGGCGTCAACCGGGTGGCGCGGGCGAGCCCACCGACGTCGAAAGCTTCCCGCCCACACCGATCCTTCTTCGGACGCAGATCGAAGCTCATTGCGACTGCCGTAGTCGCTTCTGATGGCCACCCACGTGACGACGAGTGGCGAGCCGCAGAACAGGCCCCCCGTCCGGTCGGGGAGTTGAACCGCGACGTGTGTGGAGGTCGTGCTGCGCCGTCTGGGTGCGCGTAGGTCGGGGTGGAACGCAGCCGATGTGCGCGGTGGGGTCGAACTGATAGTGGCCTCGGTGGGCTTGGTCGCCGCGGCGCGGCGCGGGTCGAGCCGGCGAGGACCTCACCGCACGGACCCTGACCCAGTGTGTGACGCTGCTGGACCGGCCTGATGTCCCCGAGCACATCCGGTCGCCGACCTCGCCCCGGGTGTTGTCGGTCGAGAACGAGCTGACTGCTCGCCTGAGCAACCGCGCCGCCACCACCGGCACCAGCGCAAACGCCGACACAGGCTCGGCGCGGGCGGCAGTCATGAGCGCCGGCAGCCGACTCGATGTTGCGCAGCAGCACGTTGCCGTGCACCTGGCCGGCGAGGCGCGGTTGCTGCTGGTCGAGGGCGCTGCAGGGGGGGGAAGACCTCGACCCTGGCCGCGGCCCACCAGGCCATGACCCAGGCCGGGTCGGGGCGGATGGTGGTGGTGACCCCGACGTTGAAGGCCGCCTCGGTCGCTGCGCAGGAGCTGGGTGCGGAGACGTTCTCGGCGGCGTGGCTGGCCCACCAGCACGGGTTCCGGTGAAATCAGAACGGACGCTGGTCTGGTGTCCTGGCCACGCCTGGGGATCGGGCGCGGTTGTTGCCGGAAGATCTGTTGGTGCTCGGTGAGGCCGGGATGCTCGACCAGGACACCGCTGGCACTGGTGAAGATCGCCGACCAGGCAGGTGCACGCCTCGCGCTGGTCGGTGACCGGCACCAGCTCCCAGCGGTCGGACGCGGGGGAGTCCTCGACCTGACCACCGACGCGGCCCACGACACGGCGTGTCTGAGGCTGGAGACGGTCCACCGGTTCGCCGATCCCGACTACGCCGACCTCAGTCTAGCGATGCGGGCAGGACAAAACCCTGCCGAGGCCTTCGACGCCCTCCTGGCCCGAGTTGACATCCAGATCCACCCCAGCGACACCGAACGAGTCCAAGCGCTGACCACTCTCTCCGACGTCACCGATGCGAATGATGACGTTGCGCAACGTCCTCGGACTCTGATGGTTGCTGACACCCGCGAGCAGGTCGCCGCCCTCAACGCCGCGATCCGCGACCACCGCCAGACCGACCAGAAGCACGACGAAGCGCAGGCGTTCACGACAGCCGCGGGCGAGCGCATCGGTGTCGGCGACACCATCACCACCCGCCGCAACGACCGCACCCTGGGCGTGGCGAACCGTCAGACCTGGACCGTCACAGGTATCGAAGCCGGTGGAGGCAGCCTAGGAGCGCAGGCGACAGCAACGCCCCGGGATCGTGCAAAGGTGCAGGTCAGCAGGGGGGAACGCACCCTCCCGGCGGCCTACGCCCTCCGTCACGTCGAGCTGGCCTACGCCCGGACCGTCTACGGTGCCCAAGGCGGGGCTGTCGACCGTACCCACTTCGTCCTGGGCGAGCAGACCGGTGCCGCGTCGGCCTACGTGGCGATGACCCGCGACCGGGAGGCCAACACCGCGCACCTGGTCGCCGAGAACGTCGATGAGGCCCGTGAGCAATGGGTCGGCGTGTTCAGCCGCGACCGCGCCGACCTCGGACCCGCCCGCGCAGCCACCAAAGCAGCAGAGGACCTCGACCGCTACGGCAGCCTCGACTGGGAGACCGCCGAAGCCATCCAGGTCACCGAGGCCGCAGCCGCAACCCACCAGCGGCGACCGGACGCCGACAGTCCAGCAAAGCGCCGCTCCGAACCTGCTCGTCCCGCCCTTCCACGCTGACCTACGGACGGGTAGTCGACGAAACTTCTTGGTCGATAGTGATCGCCGATACCCCTTCCGCGCCTTGTCCCAAGCGGGACAACTAACGGCAGGCGCCGGACTCGGCCGGTACGCGACGATGACGCCTCCATGACGAGAGGACATGCAGACGACCGCCTACAACAACCCGGTTCACGCACACCCGACCGCCGAGACCTGGAGCATCGGCACCGCCACGTCGGCTCGCGGGAGGAAAGACCTGGTGCCGACTTCCTGACACTGTCGGAAGTCGCTGACATCCTGAGGGTGCCGGTGAATACGCTGCGATGGTGGCGCCAGCAGGGCACCGGTCCGCGCTACTTCAAGATCGGCCGCCGCCTGGTCACCACCGTCGGCGACCTCAAGACCTGGGTCGAGGAGCAGAAGAGCGGAACCAGCCCCGACGCCGCCTGACGGCAGCGACGGCCGGCACGTAGCGAGCGGAGGACCCCGTGACACGCATCAGCAAGATCGCCGCCAGCGGACGATGGCGCGCGCGATACCGCGACGAGTCGGGCACGCAGCATGCCCAGCACTTCGCCCGCAAGGTCGACGCGCAACGCTGGCTCAACGAGGTGACGGCCTCCGTGGTCCGCGGCGAGTACGTCGACCCCGACGCCGGCAAGGTCACTGTCGCCGCCTAAGCAGTGACCTGGCAGGCCGTCCAGGTCTCCAGCCCCGGCACCGCACGGATCGTCGACAACGCTGTGCGGGTGCACCTGATCCCCGCGATGGGAACCAAGCCGATCGCGAGCGAGCTGCCGTCGACGTTCGAGGCTTCGTCGAGACCCTCGAGGCGAAGGGGCTTGCTGGCGGCACGATCCGCAACGTCCATGACGTCGCGTGGCGGATCTTCGATGCGGCCGTCCACGACCGGATCATCAGCAGGTCGCCGTTCGTCACGATCAAGCTGCCACCTCTCAAGACAAACGAGGTCGTCGTCCCGTCGATCGAGGAGGTCGTCGCGCTGGCGGACGCTGTCGACGACCGGTGGCGCGCCGTCGTCGTCACGCTGGCGGGGCCAGGACGGCCGGCAGACCGAGCCCACGTCCCCGTCCTCGGTGCGGACCGTGCCAGTCGGTCAGGTCGTCATCAACGAGCTCGCGGCGCACCTCGCTCGGCATCCGCCCACGACCGACCTGTTCCGCGACGAGTTCGGCAAACCGCTGCAGTACCGACGGTGGGAGCACGTGTGGGCCGGGGCGTCGCGCGAGGTGCAGATCTCGTTCACCTCCCACGCGATGCGGCAGCTCTTCGCCTCGGCGCTCATCTCGGGCGGTGCGTCGGTCAAGCAGGTGCAGACGGTCCTGGGGCACGCTTCAGCGGGCATCACGCTGAAGGTGTACTCGCACCTGTGGCCCGGTGACGAGGACCGGACCCGCGTCGTGATGGACGCCGCGCTGATGTCGCTCGAGGACAGCCTCGCCACCCCGGGATCAGTGCTGGAGCAGTAACCATCCGGCTTGCTCCGGTGGCACGACGAAGGGCGCGTGGTCCGGTGCTGATCACCCAGCTCATCCAGCTCGCGGTCGCCTGGAACGTGCGCGGCGACGCGCACCCGGCCTCGGTCGAGCGGCTCTCACGCAGCTGAGCCGCTCGACCTGGGGCCGCGGTCCAGCCGATCAGGCCTTCTTGGTCTCCCAGAAGATCTCGGCGATCTCGTCGATCTTGCCGAGCAGCTGGTCGACGGTGGCCGTGTCCGACTCGCCCTTGGTGCCCGAGGCGCCGGCGAGCTTGGTGGCCTCGTTGACGAGCTGGTGCAGCTGGGGGTACTTCTCGAAGTGAGGGGGCTTGAAGTAGTCGGTCCACAGCACCCACAGGTGGTGCTTGACCAGCTCGGAGCGCTGCTCCTTGATGATCAGGGCGCGGGTGCGGAAGTCCGCGTCGTCGTTGTCGGCCAGCTTGGCGATGATGCCCTTGATGGACTCCGCCTCGATGCGGGCCTGCGCGGGGTCGTAGACGCCGCAGGGCAGGTCGCAGTGGGCGGAGACCTCGACGGTGGGGGCGAACAGCTTCGCGAACATGCGGTTCCTCTCGTGTTCCTACGTGGTCTGGGGGTACGTCAGGTGCCCTTGCGACACTACTCGGCGTGAGCGGAGACGATCCGGTGGGACGGGAGCCCGACGCTAGGCCCGCGCGCCCCCCGGACCACCACGCCCCTGAGGGTGTGCGCGCTCGGTGGGGGTTCGCCCGCGTCACCGGCGCGTCCATGCAACCGGGCCTGCGCGCAGGCGACCGTGTCTGGGTCTCCTACCGGCGACGACCCGAGCCGGGGTCGGTCGTGGTGGCCCGTCTCGCCGACGGCACGCTCGCGGTCAAGCGCGCCACCGAGCGGCGCCGGACGCGCAGCGGAGGTCCGGGGTGGTGGTTGCTCAGCGACGACCCGACCGTGGGGATCGACTCCCGGCACCGGGGTCCGGTCGCCGAGGCCGACGTGCTCGGGGTCGTGCTCGCCAGGTGCTGGCCGCGGCCGCGCCTGTGCCAGACTGCTGGACCGTGACCGACCCCGCAGCCTCCTCCGTCGCGCCCAGTCCGGCAGGAGAGCACCCGCACGCCGGAGACCCCGTCTTCGACCTGCACGTCGGGGGCAAGATGGAGACGGTGGCGACGGTGCCGCTCGAGGACCGCGACGACCTCTCGAAGGCCTACACCCCGGGCGTGGCCCTGGTCTGCGAGGCGATCGCCGCCGACCCGTCGCTGACCCAGCACTACACGTGGGTGCCCAACGTGGTCGCGATCGTCTCCGACGGCACCGCCGTGCTCGGCCTGGGCGACATCGGACCAGCCGCCGCGATGCCGGTGATGGAGGGCAAGGCGGTGCTGTTCAAGGCCTTCGGCGGTGTCGACGGGGTGCCGATCTGCCTCGACACGACCGACACCGAGGAGATCATCGAGACCGTCGCACGGCTCGCGCCGAGCTTCGGAGGCATCAACCTCGAGGACATCTCGGCGCCGCGGTGCTTCGAGATCGAGGAGCGGCTCAAGGAGATGCTCGACATCCCGGTCTTCCACGACGACCAGCACGGGACGGCCGTGGTCGCGCTCGCCGCGCTGACCAACGCCCTGAGGCTGACGCAGCGCTCGCCCGCGACGACCCGCGTGGTGATCTCCGGCGCCGGCGCGGCCGGCGTGGCCGTGGCCAAGATCCTCGTCGAGTTCGGCATCACCGACCTCGCGGTGACAGACCGCAAGGGCGTCCTGCACTCCGGGCGCGAGGACCTGACCCCCGTGAAGCGGGCGCTGGCCGAGATCACCGCCGACCGGAGCGGTCGCACGGGCACGCTCGCGGAGGCGCTGGTCGGCGCCGACGTCTACATCGGCGTCTCCGGCGGCACGGTGCCCGAGGAGGACGTCGAGCGGATGGCCGCCGACGCCATCATCTTCGGCCTGGCCAACCCCACGCCCGAGGTGCACCCCGACGTGGCCCGCCGTCACGCCCGGGTGGTGGCGACCGGTCGCTCGGACTTCCCGAACCAGATCAACAACGTGCTCGCCTTCCCCGGCATCTTCCGCGGCGCCTTCGACGTGCGTGCCACCGCGATCACCGAGGGCATGAAGCTGGCCGCGGCCCGGGCTCTGGCCGAGCTGGTCGGGGACGACGTCAGCGAGGACCAGATCATCCCCTCGCCCTTCGACCCGCGCGTCGGCCCCGCCGTCTCGGCCGCGGTCGCTCAGGCGGCCCGTGACGAGGGCGTGGCCCGCCGCTGAGGTTCGGTAGTAGGTTCGGTCGCATGTTCGCCGTCTACGTCGAGTCCTTCTCCCCCGAGTCCCCCCTCGACGGTCTCGTCGTCGGGGAGCGTCCCGATCCCGAGGTGCCCGAGGGATGGACGACGATCACGGTCAAGGCCGCCTCGCTGAACCACCACGACCTCTTCTCGCTGCGTGGAGTGGGGCTCAAGCAGGAACAGCTGCCGATGATCCTCGGCACCGACGCTGCCGGCATCGACGAGGACGGCAACGAGGTCGTCGTGCACGGGGTCGTCAGCGACCCTTCCTGGAGCGGTGACGAGACCTTCGACCCGCGCCGGTCGCTGCTCAGCGAGCGCCACCAGGGCGCGATGGCGGAGAAGGTCGCCGTGCCGCGTCGCAACGTCGTGGCCAAGCCCGCGTCGCTGAGCTTCGCCGAGGCGGCCTGCCTGCCGACCGCGTGGCTCACGGCGTACCGCATGCTCTTCACCCGCGGCGGGCTCAAGGCCGGCGAGACCGTCCTGGTCCAGGGCGCCGGCGGTGGTGTGGCGACCGCGGCGATCACCCTCGGCCGCGCCGCGGGCCTGCGGGTGCTGGCCACCAGCCGCGACGAGGCCAAGCGTGACCGCGCCCTGGAGATCGGTGCCCACGAGGTCTTCGAGTCCGGCGCGCGCCTGCCCGGCAAGGTCGACGCCGTCATCGAGACCGTCGGCAAGGCGACCTGGTCGCACTCGATCCGCGCACTGCGTCCCGGCGGCCGCATCATCACCTCCGGCACGACCTCGGGTCCGCAGCTCGACGACGCCGAGCTGACCCGGATCTTCTTCCTCCAGCTGAGCGTGATCGGCTCGACGATGGGCACCAAGGAGGAGCTGGCCGCTCTCGTCACGATGCTCGACGCCACCGGAGCGCGTCCGCTGATCGACCGCGAGCTGTCCATGGACCAGGCTGCGGAGGGTTTCGGCGCCATGGCCGGCGGCGAGCTGTTCGGCAAGGTCGTCTTCACCCGATGAGGCCGGTGTGACCCGACGGCTGCACCTGCTCACCGGGGCCGGCTCGGGCATCGGTGAGCTCCTCGCCGTCCGCCTGCTCGAGCGTGGCGACGACGTGCTCGCGGTGGCGCGCACCCCTGAGCGGGCCCGGGAGATGACCCGGGGCCTGCCGGGACTCGAGACCGTGGTCGCCGACCTGGCCGACCCCGCCAGCGTGGAGGCGGTCGCCGCACAGGTGCCGCAGCGGCTCGACTCGCTGGTGCACGCTGCTGGTGTCGTCGACCTCGGGGCGGTGGGCGAGCTGTCCACCGAGGCGTGGGAGAGCCAGCTCCGCGTCAACCTCATCGCGCCGGCGGTGCTCACCAGGCTGTGCCTGCCGGCCCTGCGGGCGGCCCGCGGGACGGTGGTCTTCGTCAACTCCGGTGCCGGCCGGACGGCGCACGCGACCTGGGCGGCGTACGCCGCGTCCAAGCACGGCCTCAAGGCGCTCGCCGAGAGCCTGGCCGCCGAGGAGGACGACGTCCGGGTCACGACGCTCTACCCGGGGCGGACCGCGACGCCGATGCAGGAGAAGGTGCACGCCCAGGAGGGCAAGGACTACGACGCCGCCGCCTGGATCCAGCCGGCGACCGTGGCCGACCTCATCGTCTCGGTGCTCGACCTGCCGACCGACGCGGTCGTGCCCGAGCTCGTCGTCAAGCCCGGCTGAGCGCCGGTCGCCAGCCGGAGCGGCGCGGCCGCGACGGTCTCAAGGCTCGCTCCGCCAGTTCACGGCGCCGAAGAGCACCATCCGCAGCTGGGTGCGCGCGGTCTCGACCAGCTGCTTCTCGGCCTGCGGGTGGTCGGCCTGGAGCAGGTCGACCGCGGTGCCGACCAGGGCGGTGACGAACAGGCTGGACAACGCGTGGAGGTCCTCGTAGGCCCAGGCGTCGACGCCGGGCAGGCGCGCGAGGTCGTCGGCGAGCTCACGTTCGAAGAGCCCGAGCTGGGCGCTGATCGCCTCGCGCACCGCCGGTGGTCCGGCACCTCGCTCGCGGGCGATGAACCCGAAGTGGGCCCGCTGGGCGCGCACGTGCTCGACGAGCAGGGCGATGGAGGTGTCGATCAGCTCGCTCAGCGCCGGGTCGTGACGGCGCACGTCACGCAGCACCGCGCGCAGCGACATGAACGACTCGTCGACCAGGGCCAGCCCGAGGTCCTCGATCGAGCCGAAGTGGCGGTAGAACGCGGTCGGCACGACCCCGACCTCCTTGGCCACCGCGCGCAGCGACAGCGCCACCAGGCTGCTGCCCTCGCACAGCCGCAGCGCGGCGTCGAGGATGGCACGACGGGTGTGCTCCTTGCGCTCGGCCCGCGACTCGGCGCGGGGGTAGGCCTCGGCTGACATGGCCAGCACTGTACGCACGCCATCGCCTCGGGTGCGCGGCGTCACGCTGCCCGACGGTTGACCGGAGGGGGTCCCCGTCGGCATGGTTGGGTGCACACACGTTCACCGAATCTCCCGCAAGGAGCTCCCCGTGCCAGCCACCGTCCCCACCTCCACCGGTCTGCTCGCCGGGCTGGGTCAGCGCGTGCTCGGCTCCCGGGTCCTCGACGCGCTCGCCTCCCCCCACGGCGTGGACCGCTACCTGGAGCTCATCGACCCGATGTGGGCCGTCCACGAGGTCCGGGCGCGCATCGTCGAGGTGACCCGCGAGGTCGACGTGGCGGGACACCCAGCGGTCGCCACGATCACCCTCCAGCCCACCGCGACCTGGCGCGGACACCGCGCCGGACAGCATGTCCAGGTCGGGGTCGAGATCGACGGCGCCCGCCGCACCACCCGGGTGTTCACCGTCTCCAGCCCCGACTCCCGCCCCGGCGAGCCGATCACCTTGACCATGCGTGTCAACCCCGACGCCCCCGAGGGCCAGGGCGTCTCGCGCCACCTCGTGGAGCAGGCCGGGCCGGGCACGATCGTGCACCTCTCGCAGGCGCAGGGCGACTTCATCCTGCCCGACCGCATGCCCGAGCACGTGGTGATGATCTCCGGCGGCTCCGGCATCACGCCGGTCATGTCGATGCTGCGCTCACTGCAGCGCCGCACGCACCGCGGTCGGGTCACCTTCATCCACTACGCCCGGAGCCCCGAGCACCAGATCTTCGCCGAGGAGCTGGACGACGTGCGTCGCTCGGGCCACGGCGTGGACGTGCACCTGTTCCACCCCGAGCTCGGCGACCCCGCGCTCTCGCCGGCCCGCCTCCAGCGGCTCGTGCCCGGCTTCCGCGACGTGCCCACCTGGGCCTGCGGCCCGGCGCCGATGATCGAGGCCGTCCAGGCGGCCTACGACGGCAGCGAGAACCTGCACCTGGAGTACTTCAAGGCGCCGCGCGCCGGCGGTGGGGAGTCGGGTGGCGAGATCACCTTCGCCCGCTCCGGCCGCTCGGCACCCAACACCGGTGCGAGCCTGCTCGAGCAGGCCGAGACCCTCGGGCTGAGCCCGGAGTACGGCTGCCGGATGGGCATCTGCTTCTCGTGCGTCGCGCTCAAGGGCGAAGGCACCGTGCGCGACGTCGTCTCCGGCGCCGAGTCCTCCCGGCCCGACGAGGAGATCCGCGTGTGCGTCTCCGCCCCGGTCGGCGACTGCGTCGTCGACCTCTAGTGCTCCCTTCCCTGTCCCGTTCCACCCCGAGAGGAACAGACCCATGACCATGACCGCCACCCACCCCGAGCCCAGCACCGAGGAGCTCGCCGAGACCCGGCGCCTGACAGCCGAGGAGCTCGAGCGCTTCGGCGAGGAGATGGACGCCATCCGCCAACGGGTGCTCGCCGACCTCGGCGAGGCCGACGCGACGTACATCCGCAAGGTCGTCAAGGCCCAGCGCGGCTTCGAGATCGCCGGCCGCGCGCTGTTCTACCTGCCGCCGGCCTGGCCGCTGGCCGTGGCTGCGCTGAGCGTGTCGAAGATCCTCGACAACATGGAGATCGGCCACAACGTCATGCACGGCCAGTACGACTGGATGGGTGACCCGAGCCTGAGCTCGCGGATGTACGAGTGGGACAACGTGTGCCCGAGCGATCACTGGAAGCAGTCGCACAACTACATCCACCACACCTACACCAACATCCTGGGCAAGGACCGTGACATCGGCTACGGCATCCTGCGCATGGACGAGGACCAGCCCTGGCACCCCTACTACCTCGGCAACCCGCTCTACGCGTTCCTGCTGATGGTCTTCTTCGAGTGGGGTGTCGCCCTGCACGACCTGGAGGTCGAGAACATCGCCTCCGGCAAGCGCCACATCTCCGAGAACAAGGCCCTGCACGCAGGGATCATGCGCAAGGTGCGTCGGCAGGCGCTCAAGGACTACCTGCTGTTCCCGGCGCTGACCGGGCCGCTGTTCCCGCTCACGCTCGCCGGCAACGTGAGCGCCAACCTGATCCGTAACGTGTGGACGTTCAGCATCATCTTCTGCGGGCACTTCCCCGCGGGCGTCGCGACCTTCAGCCAGGAGGAGTGTGAGAACGAGACCCGCGGTCACTGGTACTACCGCCAGCTGCTCGGCTCGGCCAACATCACCGGCTCCCGGCTCTTCCACGTGATGACCGGCAACCTCTCGCACCAGATCGAGCACCACCTCTTCCCCGACATCCCCGCGCGTCGCTACCCGCAGATCGCCGAGGAGGTCCAGGAGATCTGCGGACGCTACGGCCTGGACTACAACACCGGCCCGCTCGGCAAGCAGCTCCTCAGCGTGGCCAAGAAGATCTGCGCGATGGCGCTCCCACCGAAGAAGGACAAGCAGCGCGACGACCTCGAGGTCGAGATCGAGCTCGACGACACGGCCGAGGTGGCGGCATGAGGAGCGCATTGGCGACACTGGCCCCATGAGCGACCATCTGAGCAAGGGCGAGATCGCCAAGGACGCCCTCCAGTCCACTGCGGAGGCCGCCGCCGGCACGGTGGGTCAGGTGGCCACGATCGTCACGGGCGCCGTTCGCGACGTCGCCTCGGCCGTGGGTGACTTCGCCACCGAGGTGTTCGAGATCCGCGACGCCGCACGCCGCGCCCGCGAGGAGCACGGCGAGGACTGAGTCCGCTCGGTCGGCTCAGCCGAAGCGCAGGGCGAAGTCGTCCAGGCGGACCGAGGTCAGCGGTCGGGCGGCCCGCAGCCAGGCCAGCGGGCCCCCGGGGTCGAGCGACCAGCGCACGGTCGCCGGCTGGGGCCGGGCGCTGCCGACCACCGCGGTCACCCGCGGCCCACCACTCTGCGCGATCGCCGGCTGGTCGCTGCTGAACCGCAGCGGCACCCGGGGGCCCGGGCGCCACCGGGCGACGGTCTCGGCCGTCGCGATCGGGCTCGTCCCGGCCTGGGCCCGCAGCACACCGTCCGCCGCCTCGAAGCCGGCCAGCCCCTTCGGGATGGCCCACAGCGCTCGCCCGCCGTCGCGGGAGGCGGGGGAGTCGACCCAGATGTCGGTGATCCGCACCCGCGGCACGACCCCCTCGCGCACGGGCCGCGCCACGAGCAGCTCGCGGTAGCTCAACGGGCTGGGCTCGACGTAGTCGACCCAGGCGGCGCCGTACAACCCCGCCGGCCGTACGTCGTCCGCGCCGGCTCCGGCGCGGGGCAGCCAGAACAGGGTCACCCACATCGACCCGTGCAGGCGCCAGGGCGCGGCGGGGTAGCGGTCCGGCACCCGCTCAGTCCTCCGGGTCGTCGAGGCGCGCCAGCCAGGTCGCGAACCTCTCGACCGCGGTCTCGTGCTCGGGGTGGGTGTCGGTGAACTCCTGGAGCCGGTCGCCCAGCCACGCCAGGGTGACCTCCTCGTCACCCCGACGTCGCTGGAGCTCCTCGATCCCGCGGTCGGTGAAGTACATCGATCAGGCGAAGGCGCGGGCGAGCAGGTCCTTCTGCTCGTCCTGGTGCCGCTTGGCGGTGCCGACGGACGGGGCGGCGGAGGCCTTGCGCGTCACCGGCTCCACGGTCGCGTCGACCTCGGGCCACACGTTGAGCTGGTAGTGCGGCCACGGGCCCATGTTCATCGGCTCGTCCTGGACCCAACGGACCCGCTTCAGGTGCGGGTAGCGCGCGATCTCGTCGCGGATGTCGTCGGTCGGGCGGGGGTAGAGCTGCTCGATGCGACCGATCGCGAACTTCTCGGGCTGCTCGTGCTTCTCCCGGGCGACCATCAGGTCCCAGGTGACGCGGCCCGAGCACAGCAGCAGCGTCTCGACCTTGTCCTGGTCGGGGTCCGCGTCGCCGATGAAGGGCCGGAACGTGCCCGAGGTGAAGTCCTCGGGCCTGCTCGCGGCCTCCTTGCGCCGCAGCATCGACTTCGGCGTGAAGACGATCATCGGGCGGTGCCGCTCGCCGAGGGCGTGGCGGCGCAGCAGGTGGAAGTACGACGCCGGCGTCGAGGGCTGCGCGATGACGAACGCGTCGTCGGCGCCCATCGTCAGGAACCGTTCGATGCGGGCCGAGGAGTGGTCGGGGCCTTGGCCCTCGTAGCCGTGCGGGAGCAGCAGGACGACACCCGACTGCTGGTTCCACTTGGCCTCACCGGCGGAGATGAACTCGTCGATGACGGTCTGGGCGCCGTTGACGAAGTCGCCGAACTGCGCCTCCCACACCGTCAGTGCCTCCGGACGGGCGACCGAGTAGCCGTACTCGAAGCCGAGCGCGGCGTACTCGGAGAGCAGCGAGTCGTAGACGAAGAACTTCGCCTGGTCCTCGGTCAGCGCCGAGATCGGCGTCCACTCGTCGGCGTTGACCCGGTCGATGATGGTGGCGAAGCGCGTCGCGAAGGTGCCACGTCGCGAGTCCTGGCCCGAGAGCCGTACCGGGCGACCGTCCATCAGCAGCGAACCGAACGCGAGGATCTCGCCGGCTCCCCAGTCGATGGGTCCGTCGGCGATCGACGCGGCGCGGCGCTGCAGCTGGGGCATCACCTTCGGGTGCACCGTGAAGCCCTCGGGCGGGCTGACGTGCGCGTCGGCGATCCGCTTGAGCGCCTCGACCGAGATCGCGGTCTTCGTCTCGCCGGCCGGCTTGTCCGGGTAGTCGGGGACCGTGGTCCACGACTCCGGCTGGCCACTGGCCTCACGGACCTCGGTGAAGACGCGCTCGAGCTGTTGCTGGTAGTCCCTGAGGACCTGCTCGGCCTCCTCGATCGTGATGTCTCCACGACCGATCAGCGACTCGGTGTAGAGCTTGCGCACCGAGCGCTTCTGCTCGATCAGGTCATACATCAGGGGCTGGGTGTAGGAGGGGTCGTCACCCTCGTTGTGACCGCGGCGGCGGTAGCAGACGAGGTCGATCACGACGTCCTTGTTGAAGGCCTGGCGGTACTCGAAGGCCAGCCGCGCCACGCGGATGCAGGCCTCCGGGTCGTCACCGTTGACGTGGAAGATCGGCGCCTGGACCATGCGGGCCACGTCCGTGCAGTACAGCGAGGAGCGCGAGGAGCCCGGCGAGGTGGTGAAGCCCACCTGGTTGTTGACGACCAGGTGGATCGTGCCGCCGGTGCGGTAGCCGCGCAGCTGGGAGAGGTTCAGGGTCTCGGCCACGACGCCCTGGCCGGCGAAGGCCGCGTCGCCGTGCACGAGCAGCGGCAGCACCGGGTAGTCGGCACCCCGGTCGAGGACGTCCTGCTTGGCGCGGGCGATGCCCTCGAGCACGGGGTCGACCGCCTCGAGGTGCGAGGGGTTCGCCGCGACGGAGACCTTGATGGGCTGGCCACCGGCCGCCTCGAAGGCACCCTCGGCGCCGAGGTGGTACTTCACGTCCCCGGAGCCCTGCACCGTGCGCGGGTCGATGTTGCCCTCGAACTCGCGGAAGATCTGGGAGTACTTCTTGCCCACGATGTTGGCCAGCACGTTGAGGCGGCCGCGGTGGGCCATGCCGATCGCGACCTCGGTCAGGCCCGCCTCGGCGGAGGCCTCGCAGATCTCGTCGAGCACCGGGACCGTGGTCTCGCCGCCCTCGAGGCTGAAGCGCTTCTGGCCGACGAACTTGGTCTGCAGGAAGGTCTCGAAGGCCTCGGCCTGGTTGAGCTTGAGCAGGATCCGCAGCTGCTCCTCGCGGGGCGGCTTGGTGTGGGGCAGCTCGACGCGCTGCTGGATCCAGCGGCGCTGCTCGGGATCCATGATGTGCATGTACTCGATGCCGGTGGTGCGGCAGTAGGAGTCCCGCAGGATGCCCAGCACGGTGCGCAGCTTCATGAACGGTCGGTCCGAGCCACCGAACCGGCCGGTGGCGAACTCCCGGTCGAGGTCCCACAGGGTCAGTCCGTGGGTCGCGATGTCGAGGTCGGGGTGACTGCGCTGGCGGTACTCCAGCGGGTCGGTGTCGGCCATCATGTGGCCGCGCACCCGGTAGGCGTGGATGAGCTCGAGGATGCGCGCCTGCTTGGAGACGTCGTCGTCGTGGGAGGTGGAGATGTCGCTGCCCCACCGGATCGGCTCGTAGGGGATGCGCAGCGAGCGGAAGATCTCGTCGTAGAAGCCGTCCTCTCCCAGCACCAGCTGGTGCAGGCGGCGCAGGAACTCCCCGGACTGCGCCCCCTGGATGACGCGATGGTCGTAGGTCGAGGTCAGGGTCATGACCTTGCTGATGCCGTTGCGCGCGATCACCTCGGCCGAGGCGCCCTGCCACTCCGCGGGGTACTCCATCGCGCCGACCCCGAAGATCGCGGCCTGGCCGGGCATCAGTCGGGGCACCGGGTGGTTCGTGCCGAGGCCGCCGACGTTGGTCAGGCTGACCGTCGTGCCCTGGTAGTCGTCCATCGTGAGCTTGTTCTCGCGCGCCTTGCGCACGACGTCCTCGTAGGCGGTCCAGAAGCCGGCGAAGTCGTGCGTCTCCGACCTCTTGATCGAGGGCACCACGAGCTGGCGGGTGCCGTCCGGCTTCTGCTGGTCGACCGCGAGACCGAGGTTGACGTGCGGGTGGGTGACGAGGTTGGGCTTGCCGTCGACCTCGGCGAAGGAGCTGTTCATCGACGGCATGCCCGCCAGGGCCTTGACGATGGCGTAGCCGATGATGTGGGTGAACGACACCTTCCCGCCGCGTGCTCGCGCGAGGTGGTTGTTGATCACCGTGCGGTTGTCCCAGAGCAGCTTGACCGGGACGGTGCGCACCGAGGTGGCCGTCGGGACGCTCAGCGAGGCGTCCATGTTCTTGACCGTCGCGGCGGAGATCCCGCGCAGGACGGTGTACGTCGGCTCGGTCGGCGTCTCGTCCTTCGGCTCCTCCTTGGCCTTGGAGGCCGGCGACGGCTTCGACTTGCCGGTCGAGGCCGGCTTCGGCTCGGCCTTCTTCTCGGGCTCGGCCTTCTGCTCGGGCTCAGCCCTTTTCGGCTGTGGCTTGGCCTTCTTCGGCTCGTGCTTCTCGGTCGCGGCCGCCGCCTTGTTGCTGGAACCGTTCGACGAGCCGTTGGACGCGTGGGAGGACCCGGACTCGCCGGCGAAGAACTCACGCCACTCCTCGTCGAGACTGGCGGGATCCTTGTCGAACTGTTCGCGCATCTCCTCCACGAGCCAGGAGTTGGCCCCGAACTCGGAGGTGGATGGTTCGGTGGACTTGCTGCCAGACGACTGCGGCACGACTTGCTTCGCCTCTTTCGGTGAGCGCGCGGGTGATCAGGATCGCACCCCACGTTAGACCCCCGGGTAGGGAAATGCGCGGGTCAGGCGGGGGTTTCGGACAGGCTGTTGCCAGCAACACATCCCCGTGACCACTCCCGCTCCCCTCGAGGTCCCCGCAGCCCCGTGCCAACGCCTGCCCGAGCACCCGCCGACGTCGAGACGGACGGCTCCCGTGAGGCAGGACGACGGTCCCTGGTCGCGGCGTCGAGGGTCCTCCTCGGCCTCGTGCTGACCCTCGTGGGAGGCACCGAGGACGGAGAGGACGGGGGAGCAGGACGACGCAGCGGCTCCGTGCGCGCCGAGGTCAGCCTCGGGGAGGTGACCGGCCAGCTCGCACGTTAGCGGCGCACGGCGATCAAGCGGGTCGTGGTCTCCACCGTCGACGGGTGGATCGACGCGGCCTACGTGCCCGGGGCCCACCCCCGCGCCCGGTTCGACGATGCCTTTCGCGCCTTCACCGGCGGCGCCTGATCGTCGTCGACGTCCTCGCCGTCGGCGGTCGCCCGGTCGGCGCGACGGCGCGGATCGTGGTGGCCCAGCGGCTGCGCGGCCCGACGATCGACCGACCGGGTGGGCGGATCACCGGTCAGCTCTCCCTGACGCCGATCAAGCGCGGCTGCCCGACCCGCCGAGGACATGCTGCGCACCCGTGGCGACTGCTGGGACGCACGGTCGGCGACCTGGTCGGGATCTCCCGACTACGTGTTCGTGACGCGCTTCGCGTTCTTGCGGACACGGTCGACGACATCGGGGGCATCACGGTGCGCAACCCGCGACCCTTCTCCGACCCCTACCTCAAGCGTGAGGGCTTCCAGGCGGGGACCATCCGCCTCGGCGGTGACGACGCGATGGCCTTCTCGCGGATCCGCACGCCGCTGGCCGGCGGCGACCTCGACCGCTCGGCCAACCAGCAGCGCGTGCTGCGGGGCATCCACCAGCGGATCGGGTACGCCGGCGCGGTCAGCGTGGTCTCCCCCGACGTGGCGCAGGCGCGCCGCTACGGCGACGACGCGCGCGACGACGCCACGATTCGTCGGTGCTAGCGCTGCGGGTGCCGCGGGGTGAGCGCGACGTCACACCCCTGGCCCACCCTGCGGATGGTGCGTACTGGTCGTCCAGACCTCAAGGTCGAAGGATGAGCGAAGACACGCCAGCAGAAGCACGCCAGGGCCTCCTCGGAGGCCTCACCGGCAAGGCCAAGGAGGTCGCCGGGGCCGTCACCGGCAAGGACGACCTCGTCGAGGAGGGACAGCTGCAGCAGGCCGAGGCCCAGCGCCGCAAGCAGGCCGTGGCCGACGAGGCGGTGGCCGACGCCAAGCGCGAGGAGGCCACCCGCGAGATGCGGGAGGCGAGCCGCGAGACGGCCGAGGAGCAGGGCGCCGCCCGGGCCCGCGCGGAGCGCGAGGAGTCCGCCGCCGAGCAGCAGGCCGCGCGTGAGCGCGCCGAGGCCGAGCGCGAGGCCGCCCGACGCGAGCAGCACGGTCGCGACAGCGCCGAGCAACAGGCCGAGCAGGTCGCCGAGACCCGCCTGCGCGAGGCCGAGGCCACCGAGCAGCGGGCCGACGCCACCGAGGACCAGGCCGCGCGCGAGGAGGCCCGGCTCGACCGCGAGGCCGCAGACGCCGACAAGCAGGCCGCGCAGCTGCGCGGCCAGACCCAGAAGTGAGGACCACCATGCTGAAGAAGATCGTCTCCCTGCCCTACGAGATCGCCCGGCTCCCCCTGGCTGCCGTCGACCAGCGCCTGGCGGCCCGTCTCGACGAGGCGTCCGCCCCCCGTGTCGCCCTCGACCGCACGCTCGGCTCCGCCGACAAGGTCGCCGGCACCATGCTGCGCAACCGCGACCTGGTCGAGCGTGGCACCGAGCGGCTCGAGCGGGGCGAGAAGCTCGCCACCGCGGCCCGCCTGGAGTCCGAGGCGCAGGCCAAGCGCGATCAGGCCCGCGAGAAGGCCGCAGCTGGTCGACGCGAGGCCACCGCGCAGCGCAAGGCCGCGCAGGACACGGCCGCCGCCGGCGTCCAGGAGGCCGATGTCGTCGAGGTCAAGGCCAAGCGGCAGGCCCGTGAGGACGCCGAGGAGAAGGCGACGAAGAAGAAGGCGGCCGCCGACAAGCGTGCGGCGACCCGGGCGCGCACCGCCGAGGCGGAGCGCACGAGGACCGCCGCGGCGGCCGAGGAGAAGAAGAAGGCCGCTCAGCGGGAGGCGAAGGCCGAGATCGACGACGCCACCGCGTCGAAGAAGGCCGCCGACGGCGCTCGCGCCGACGCCGAGCGGCTGAGCGACCTCACCGAGGCGAAGAAGGAGCAGCGCAAGACCGACTGACCCCCGGTCCCGCGAGCCTGACGGCCCGGGACGTCGTGCGATGTCGAGTCACCTCGGGAACGGACGGCGTCCCGGGCCTTGGTGCGTCCGCTGCCTGCTGGTACCCCCGGTAGGATTCGAACCTACGCTTCCGCCTCCGGAGGGCGGCGCTCTATCCCCTGAGCTACGGGGGCTCGATCGGGGCAAGTCAGACCCTAGCGCGGCGTCCGCGGCCGGGTGAAACCGGTTCGGAGCAGGCGGCGGGGCGCCGATAGGCTGACGTGGTGAACCCCGACCAGCTCTCCACCGCGATCGTCGCCGCCCTGACGACGCTCTCGGAGCACGGCTCGCTGAGCCTGCCCGACGGCGTCCCGAGCACGGTCACGGTGGAGCGACCCCGGCGATCAGGCCACGGCGACTACGCCACGAACGTCGCGATGCAGCTGGCGAAGAAGGCCGGGATGGCGCCACGCGAGTTCGCCACCGCGCTGGCCGAGCAGCTGCGCGCCGCCGACGGCATCGCCGAGGTCGAGGTCGCCGGTCCCGGTTTCCTCAACATCACCGTCGACGCCGGCGCCCAGGGCCAGGTCGCCGCGCAGGTGGTCGCAGCGGGCGCGGCGTACGGCAGCAGCGATGCCTTCGCCGGCGAGAAGATCAACCTCGAGTTCGTCTCGGCCAACCCCACCGGCCCGCTGCACATCGGCGGGGTCCGCTGGGCCGCGGTGGGTGACGCGCTGGGGCGGATCTTCACGATGACCGGGGCCGAGGTCACCCGGGAGTACTACTTCAACGATCACGGGGGCCAGATCGATCGGTTCTCGGGCTCGTTGCTGGCCAGCGTGAGAGGCCGCGACGTGCCTGAGGACGGCTACGGCGGGCAGTACATCCACGACATCGCCGCGGCCGTCCTCGCCCAGCGCCCCGACGTCACCGACCTCGACGACGAGCATGCGCAGGAGGTCCTGCGGCTGATCGGCGTCGAGATGATGTTCGACGAGATCAAGGCCAGCCTGCGCGACTTCGGTGTCGAGTTCGACGTCTACTTCCACGAGGACGAGCTGCACAAGTCCGGCGCGGTCGACCGCGCCGTCGCCCGGCTGAGCGAGCTCGGCAACACCTACGAGGCCGACGGCGCGCTGTGGCTGGCCACCGAGAAGTTCGGCGACGACAAGGACCGGGTGGTCATCAAGTCCGACGGCAACGGGGCCTACCTCTCCGGTGACCTGGCCTACTACCTCGACAAGCGCGAGCGGGGCTTCGACCGGTGCTTCATCATGCTCGGCGCCGACCACCACGGCTACGTCGGCCGGATGAACGCGATGTGCGCGGCGTTCGGCGACGAGCCCGGTGTCAACCTCGAGATCCTGATCGGCCAGATGGTCAACCTGCTGCGAGACGGTCAACCGCTGCGGATGAGCAAGCGGGCCGGCACGGTCGTCTCGCTCGAGGACCTCGTCGAGGCCATCGGGGTGGACGCCGGTCGCTACGCGCTGGCCCGCTACACCAGCGACACGACGATCGACCTCGACCTCGACCTGTGGTCGAAGCAGTCCAGCGACAACCCGGTCTACTACGTCCAGTACGCCCACGCGCGGGTCTCCTCGATCCTGCGCAACGGCGCCGACCTCGGCGTCCTGCCGGCCGGCCGCGACGGTGACGACTTCGACCCGGCCCTGCTCGTGCACGACAAGGAGGGCGAGCTGCTGCGCGCACTCGCGGAGTTCCCCCGGGTCGTCACCTCGGCCGCGCAGCTGCGCGAGCCGCACCGGGTCGCTCGCTACCTCGAGGACCTCGCCGGGTCCTACCACCGCTTCTACGACTCCTGCCGGGTCCTGCCGATGGGCGACGAGGAGCCCGGCGACCTGCACCGGGCCCGGCTGCTGCTCGTCGACGCCACCCGCGTGGTCCTCGCCAACGGGTTGGGACTGCTCGGCGTCTCCGCGCCCGAGCGGATGTAGGGGGCGGATGTGAGCACCACCCACGAGGCCGGCTGGGCGCACGCGCCCGGGGGACTACGGGGCCCGTCGTGGCTGCGCCACCCGGCCGATCCCAACGACCTGGTGCCCCAGCTGTGGTCCTCGACCGCGCGCAAGGTCGACGGCGACCTCGTCGTCGGCGGCGTCGCGCTGGCCGACCTGGCCGCGGAGCACCTGACCCCGGCGTACGTGCTCGACGAGGAGGACTTCCGTGGCCGCGCGGTCGCGTTCCGCGACGCGTTCGCCGGCTGGGACGTCTACTACGCCGCGAAGGCCTTCGTGTGCACCGAGGTGGCTCGCTGGATCGCCGAGGACGGCCTCCACCTCGACGTCTGCTCGCCGGGGGAGCTGGCCGTCGCGCTGCGCGGCGGGGTCGACCCCGCGCGCATCGAGTACCACGGCAACAACAAGACCGTCCCCGAGCTGCGCCGCGCCGTCGACGCAGGGGTCGGTCGGGTGGTGATCGACTCCCTGACCGAGGTCGAGCGCCTCGACGCCGTGGCCCGCGACCTCGGGGTCGTGCAACCGGTGATGGTGCGGGTCACGGCGGGCGTCGAGGCCCACACCCACGAGTACATCGCCACCGCCCACGAGGACCAGAAGTTCGGCCTGTCGATCACCTCCGGCGACGCCCTCGAGGCGGTACGCCGGGTGCTCGCGGCGCCGGGGCTGGACCTGCTCGGGCTGCACTCCCACATCGGGAGCCAGATCTTCGACGCCTCCGGCTTCGAGGTCGCCGCGCGCCGCGTGCTCGCCCTGCACGCCCAGATCGTCGACGAGCTCGGCTTCACCCCGCCCGCGATGGACCTCGGCGGCGGCTTCGGCATCGCCTACACCACCCAGGACGACCCCTCCTCGCCCGCGGAGCTGGCCACTGCGATGCGCGAGATCGTCGAGCACGAGTGTCGAGCGCTCGGCCTGGAGGTGCCGCACCTGTCGATCGAGCCGGGTCGGGCCATCGCTGGTCCGGCGACCTGCACGCTCTACACCGTGGGGACGGTCAAGCCGGTCATGCTGGACGGGGGAGCGGTGCGCACCTACGTCAGCGTCGACGGCGGGATGAGCGACAACATCCGCACCGCGCTCTACGACGCCGACTACTCCTGCACCCTGGCCTCGCGCCACTCCGACGCCGAGCCGGTGCTGGCCCGGGTGGTCGGCAAGCACTGCGAGGCCGGCGACATCGTGGTGCGCGACGAGTTCCTGCCCGGTGACGTCGCTCCGGGCGATCTCGTCGCGGTCCCGGCCACCGGCGCCTACTGTCGCTCGATGGCCTCGAACTACAACCATTCGCTGCGTCCCCCGGTGGTCGCGGTGCGGGGCGGTGTCGCGCGGGTGGTCGTGCGGCGCGAGACTGAGGACGACCTGTTGGCGACCGACGTGGGGGATCCGGCGTGAGCGAGAGCACCGGTGTGCACCGTCGCGCCCTGCGCGTGGCCGTGCTGGGCTGCGGCTCGGTCGGCTCCCAGGTCGTGCGGCTGCTGCGCGAGCAGGCCGACGACCTCACCGCCCGCGTCGGCGCGCCGGTCGAGCTGGCCGGGGTCGCCGTGCGGCGCCTCGAGGCGACCCGCGAGGTCGACGTCCCCGACGGCCTGCTCACCACCGACGCCGCCGGGCTCGTCGCTCGCGACGACGTCGACGTCGTCGTCGAGGTCATCGGCGGCATCGAGCCGGCACGGTCGCTGATCCTGTCCGCCCTCGAGCACGGCGCGTCGGTCGTCACGGCCAACAAGGCGCTGCTCGCCGAGGACGGACCGACCCTGTTCGAGGCGGCCGAGAAGGCCGGCGTCGACCTCTACTACGAGGCCGCCGTGGCCGGGGCCATCCCGATCGTGCGGCCGCTGCGCGAGTCGCTCGCCGGCGACCGGGTGACCCGGGTGCTGGGCATCGTCAACGGCACCACCAACTTCATCCTGGACGCCATGGACAGCTCGGGCGCCGGGTTCGCCGAGGCGCTCGAGGAGGCCCAGCAGCTCGGCTACGCCGAGGCCGACCCCACCGCCGACGTCGAGGGCTTCGACGCTGCCGCGAAGGCCGCGATCCTGGCCTCGCTCGCCTTCCACTCCCGCGTCACCGCCTCGGACGTGCACCGCGAGGGCATCACCGACGTGACCGCCGGCGACATGGCCTCGGCGCGCGAGATGGGGGCGGTGGTCAAGCTGCTCGCGATCGCCGAGCTGCGCGAGGTCGGCGGCGAGGAGGCGGTCGCCGTGCGCGTGCACCCCGCGATGATCCCGCGCAGCCACCCGCTCGCCTCGGTCCGCGAGGCCTACAACGCGGTGTTCGTCGAGTCGGAGGCGGCCGGTCAGCTGATGTTCTACGGTCCCGGGGCCGGTGGCTCGCCCACCGCGTCGGCCGTCCTCGGGGACCTCGTCACGGTGGCCCGCAACCAGCTCTACGCCACCCGTGGGGCCGGTGAGTCGGCCTACGCCGACCGTCCGGTGCTGCCGATGGGCGAGACGCTCACGCGCTACCACGTGGCCATCGACGTCGACGACCGCGCCGGCGTGCTGGCCTCGATCGCGCTGGCCTTCGCCGACCACGGCGTCTCGCTGCGCACGGTGCGCCAGGAGGGCCGCGGGGACGACGCCCAGCTCGTCGTGGTCTCCCACGAGGCGACCGACGCGGCGCTCTCGGCGACCGTCGAGCACCTGCGGGGCATGGACATCGTGCGCGAGATCAGCTCCGTGATGCGTGTGGAGGGGGAGCCCGAGTGACCACCAGCGAGGTCAGCAGCCAGACCAGCAGCCAGACCAGCAGCCAGACCAGCACGCGGGCCGGCGCGCCGCGCGCGGTGCACCAGTGGCGTGGGGTGATCGAGGAGTACCGCGACCTGCTCGACCTGCCCGCGATCCCCGGCCACGACGGACCGATCGCCGCCGTCACCCTGCGTGAGGGCGGCACGCCCCTCGTGGAGTCGGAGTGGCTCTCGGGCCTGACCGGCGCACGGGTGCTGCTCAAGGTCGAGGGCGACAACCCGACCGGCTCCTTCAAGGACCGCGGCATGACCGCGGCCATCTCCGTCGCCCTCGCCGAGGGTGCCGAGGCCGTGGTCTGCGCCTCGACCGGGAACACCTCGGCCTCCATGGCGGCCTACGCCGCCAAGGCCGGGCTCAAGCCGCTCGTGCTCGTGCCCGAGGGCAAGATCGCGGCCGGCAAGATGGCCCAGGCGATCGTGCACGGCGCGCAGGTGATCATGGTGCGCGGCAACTTCGACGACTGCCTGACCATGGCGCGCCGGATGGCCGACGACTACCCGGTCGCACTGGTCAACTCCGTGAACCCGGTACGCCTCGAGGGCCAGAAGAGCGCGGCCTTCGAGATCGTCGACTTCCTCGGCGACGCCCCCGACCACCACGTGCTGCCGGTGGGCAACGCCGGCAACATCTCGGCGTACTGGCTCGGCTACACCCAGTACGCCGCGCTCGGCCGCGCCACGCGCACCCCGGTCATGCACGGCTTCCAGGCCGAGGGCGCGGCACCGCTGGTCACCGGCGAGCGCTTCCCGCACCCGGAGACGAAGGCGACCGCCATCCGGATCGGCAACCCCGCCTCCTGGGACAAGGCCGTCGCCGCGCGCGAGGAGTCGGGCGGGCGGTTCACCGCGGTCAGCGACGAGCAGATCCTCGCCGCGCAGCGGGCGCTCGCCCGCCACGACGGCGTCTTCGTCGAGCCCGCCTCGGCCGCGGGCGTGGCGGGCATCCTGTGCGACCTCGAGCTGGGACGTCCCGTGGTCGCCGACTACGCCGGGACGACGATGGTCGTCACCGTCACCGGGCACGGGCTCAAGGACACCGTCACCGCCCTGGAGGGCGTCGGCCCGCTGGTCGACGTGGTGGTCGACGCCGACCCGGCGGCCGCGGCGCACGCGGCCGGCCTGACCCGCGACGACGCGTGACGGCGTACGTCGACGGGCTCGTGCGGGTCAGCGTGCCCGCGACCAGCGCCAACCTGGGCCCCGGCTTCGACGCCCTCGGTCTGGCCCTGGACCTGCGCGACGAGCTCGAGGCGCGCGTGCTCGCCCCGGGGGAGACCTCCCGGGTCGAGATCGAGGGGGAGGGGGCGGCGACCCTGCCGCGCGACGCGACTCACCTCGTGATCGACACGATGCGTCGCGCGTTCGTCGCGATGGGCTCCCCGGTGCCATCGGTGGCGCTGCGCTGCCGCAACGTGGTGCCGCACGCCCGTGGCCTCGGGTCGTCCTCGGCGGCGATCGTCGGCGCCCTCGGGCTGGCCCGTGCGCTCGTCGTCGACGGGGACGAGCGCCTCGACGACGCCGCGCTGCTCGACCTCGCCGCGACCATCGAGGGCCATCCCGACAACGTGGCGCCGGCCCTCCTCGGCGGGTTCGTCGTGGCCGGTCGTGACGACGAGGTCGCGGACGGGTCGTGGTGGGCCGTGCCGGCCCCGGTGGACGCCCGGGTCGCGGCCGTCGCCCTCGTGCCTCCGGGCGGGGTGCTGACCGAGGTAGCCCGTGGCCTGCTGCCGGCCGAGGTGGGGCATGCGACGGCCGCGGCCGACGCCGGCCGTGCGGCGCTGCTCGTCGCCGCGCTCGGGGGGCAGGTCGACCAGCTGTGGCGCGGCACCCGCGACCACCTGCACCAGGAGCACCGCCGATCGGCGATGCCGCACACGCTCGAGCTCGTCGACACCCTGCGCGCCGAGGGCGTCGCCGCGCTCGTCTCCGGCGCCGGCCCCACCGTGCTGGCCCTCGTCGTGGGCGAGGCGGGGGCGGCGGACGTGCTCGCGCGGACACCGGCGGGCTGGGTCGGGCACCACCTCCGGGTGGCCGGCGACGGCCTGGTCGTCCACCGCTGACCCGCGGTCGCCGGCTGCTACATTGAGGCCGCGCCGCTCCGCCGGCGAAGCACCGATGGGCTCTCGTCCTCGGTGCGACCTCCTCGGGCACCGGCCCGGTCGTCGTACGCCGTCCGGCTCGCGCCCGCCCCGATCGCCGACGTCTCGTTCGGCGTGACCGAACCGGCAAGGAACCCACGTGACCGAGACTCCCGACACCACCGCCACCCGCAAGCGCAGCGGCGGCCTCAGCACGATGCTGCTCGCCGACCTCAAGGCGATGGCCGGCTCGATGGGAGTCGCGGGAGCCCAGGGCATGCGCAAGGCCCAGCTCGTGGAGGCGATCAGGACAGCCCAGTCCGGTGGGTCCTCGGCGCCGCCCAGGTCTGAGCCGGCCGGGCAGCCGGCCGAGGCCCCGGCTGCGGTTGCCGCCGCACCGAAGGTGACCCGTCGCCGACGGGGTGGGGCCTCGAGCGACGGCGCCGCGCGCGAGGAGGCCGACCAGGCCGCGGCACGGGGTGCCGTGTCGTCACCCGCGACGTCGGCACCGGCGGTGGAGGTCCCGCAGGCACGTCGTGAGCAGGCCCCGCCCCAGGACGTCCAGCCCCGGGGCGACGCCCCCAGGGAGGACCCCCCTAGGGAGAACGCGCAGAAGGAGAACACGCAGAAGGAGAACGCGCAGAAGGAGAACGCGAAGAAGCAGGGTGCTCCGAAGGGCCAGGGCGGCGCCAGGAACGACGACGGCCAGAAGGCTCCGTCACAGAACAAGCAGCAGGGCAGCAACAACCAGGGCAACCAGCGTGGCGGCAACCAGAACGCGCCCAAGAGCCAGGACAGCCAGCCGAGCCCGAGCGTCGCGACCCAGGTCGACGACGACGGCGACGACGAGGGCGGCAGCCGCAGCCGCAACCGCCGCCGACGCGCACGCGAGCGCAACCGTCCGGGCGCCCCGGCCGGCACCCAGCGCAACGAGCCCGACACCACGATCCTCGAGGACGACGTGCTGGTACCGGCGGCGGGCATCCTCGACGTGCTCGACAACTACGCCTTCGTGCGCACGAGCGGCTACCTGCCGGGCAGCGACGACGTCTACCTGTCGCTGTCCCTCGTACGCCGCTTCAACCTGCGCACCGGCGACGCCGTCGCGGGCCAGGTGCGTCAGCCCCGGGAGGGGGAGCGCAAGGAGAAGTTCGACCCGATGGTCAGCATCGACGCCATCAACGGCGCCGAGCCCGACAGCGCCAGGAAGCGGGTCGACTTCGCGTCGCTGACGGCCGTGCACCCCGAGCAGCGACTGCGCCTCGAGACCGGCGCGGACGACGTCGTCGGTCGGGTCCTCGACCTCGCGGCGCCGCTGGGCAAGGGCCAGCGCGGGCTGATCATCGCTCCCGCCAAGACGGGCAAGACGACGCTGCTGCAGTCGGTCGCGAGCTCGATCAGCACGAACAACCCCGAGTGCCACCTCATGGTCGTGCTCGTCGACGAGCGACCCGAGGAGGTCACCGACTTCGAGCGCACGGTCAAGGGCGAGGTCATCTCCTCGACCTTCGACCGGCCGGCCGCCGACCACACCGCTGTCGCCGAGCTGGCCATCGAGCGGGCCAAGCGGCTCGTCGAGCTCGGCCACGACGTGGTCGTGCTCCTCGACGGGCTGACCCGCCTCGGCCGCGCCTACAACCTCGCCCAGGCCGGCAGCGGACGGATGCTCTCCGGCGGGGTCGACTCCGGGGCGCTGCACCCGCCGAAGCGCTTCTTCGGCGCCGCGCGCAACATCGAGGACGGGGGATCGCTGACGATCCTGGCCACGCTGTCGGTCGAGAGCGGCTCGCGCACCGACGAGATGATCTTCGAGGAGCTCGAGGGCACCGCGAACACCGAGATCCGGCTGCGCTCGCAGCTCGCCGAGCGCGGGCTGTTTCCCGCCGTGGACGTCGTGGCGTCCGGCTCCCGGCGCGAGGAGCTGCTGCTCGGGGAGCAGGAGCTCGACATCGTGTGGTCGCTGCGGCGCACCCTGTCCGGGCTCGAGCGCACCGAGGCCGCCACGCGGCTGCTGGACAAGATCGGCTCCTCGCGCACCAACATCGAGCTGCTGACCTCGGTGCGCCAGGGAGGACTCTAGGCAAACGGCGGTGGCGCGAGCCCCGAGCCGATAGCCTGATCCTCCTGCCTACCCCCCGAACAGGAGCCCCAGTGGCGCGAATCGTAGTCGCGGACGACGATGTCGACATCCGCGAGCTCGTCGAGTTCAAGCTGTCCACGATGGGTCACGACATCGTCGCCGTCGCCGACGGCGGTGCCGCTGTCGAGGCCTGCCAGGCGCAACGACCCGACCTCGCGGTGTTCGACGTGATGATGCCGGGCGTGTCCGGGCTCGAGGCCATCCGTCGGATCCGCGCGGACGCCTCCCTGGCCGACCTGCCGGTGATCCTGCTGACCGCGCGCGCCCAGGAGTCCGACGTCGAGTCCGGCTTCAGCTCGGGTGCGGACGACTACATCACCAAGCCCTTCAGCCCCCGCGAGCTCGCCGCCCGCGTCGAGTCGCTGCTGCGCGGTGTCGCCGAGGCGACCTGAGCGCTGACCGTACGGCGTACGGCGTACGGCGTAGCCTCGACTAGCTGGTCGGCTGCTTCTCGAGCCTGTCGGCCTTTGCAACGGCCGACAGGCTTCGCAACACCCGGCCGGCCGGGTGTTCCTGGGACAGGCGGGACACGTGCGACCAGGACGTGCCCGGCGCACCGGCGGCACGGGAATTGGTCGGGCGGGTGCGCTGTTCCTATGATCGTGCGTCGGCTCCGGTTCACGCGCTCGCACCCTGCGGGAGCGACCCGGGGCACAGAGAGGACACAGCCATGAAGAAGGACATCCACCCCAGCTACAACGAGACCCAGGTGACCTGCACCTGTGGCGCCACGTTCACCACGCGCAGCACCTCGGAGTCGGGCACCCTGCGTGCCGACGTGTGCTCGCAGTGCCACCCGTTCTACACCGGCAAGCAGAAGATCCTCGACACCGGCGGTCGCGTCGCCCGCTTCGAGGCCCGCTACGCCAAGGCCGCCAAGAAGTAGCGACCTCCGAGCGCCGATCCACCGCAGCCGCGGAGGATCGGCGCTCGTGATTTGTCCTCAGGATCCCCGCACCACCAGCCCGCAGGAGCATGCCGTGTTCGAGGCCGTCGAGGCGATGCGCCACGAGCAGGGCGAGCTCGAGGGCCGCCTCGCTGCCCCGGAGACGCACGCCGACCCGCGCCTGGCGAAGCGGCTCAACCAGCGCTACGCCGCCCTGTCGCGTGTCGTGGACACCTGGCGGGAGTGGCAGGGCACGGTCGAGGACCTGGGCGCTGCCGAGGAGCTCGCTCGCGAGGACCCCGGCTTCGCGACCGAGGCCGAGCAGCTCGTCGCGCGTCGCGACGAGCTCGTCGAGCGGCTGCGTCGGCTGCTGGTGCCGCGAGACGCCGCCGACGACAAGGACGCGATCCTGGAGCTGAAGTCGGGGGAGGGGGGCGAGGAGTCCGCCCTGTTCGCCGCCGACCTGCTGCGGATGTACACCCGCTACGCCGAGACCCGCGGGTGGAAGGTCGAGATGCTCGACGCCACCGAGTCCGACCTCGGCGGGTTCAAGTCGGTCACCGTGGCCGTCAAGGCCGCCGGCACCCCCGAGCCCGGCGAGGCGCCGTACGCGCTGCTCAAGTTCGAGGGCGGGGTCCACCGGGTCCAGCGGGTCCCGGTCACCGAGTCGCAGGGCCGGGTGCACACCAGCGCGGCCGGCGTGATGGTGCTGCCCGAGGCCGAGCCGGTCGACGTCGAGGTCAACGACCAGGACCTGCGCATCGACGTGTTCCGCAGCTCCGGGCCCGGGGGTCAGAGCGTCAACACCACCGACTCCGCCGTGCGCATCACCCACCTGCCCACCGGGATCGTGGTCAGCTGCCAGAACGAGAAGAGTCAGCTGCAGAACCGCGAGCAGGCCCTGAGGATCCTCCGCTCGCGCCTGCTCGCCGCGGCTCAGGAGGCCGCCGACGCCGAGGCCAACGACGCCCGCCGCGGCCAGATCCGCACCGTCGACCGCTCCGAGCGGATCCGGACCTACAACTTCCCCGAGAACCGGGTCTCGGACCACCGGACCGGTTACAAGGCCTACAACCTCGACGGTCTCCTCGACGGCGACCTCGCACCCGTGCTCGAGTCGTGCGTCGAGACCGATCTGGCCGCCCGGCTCGCCGCGCTCGAGCAGTGACCGGCCGCCGCCTCCTGGTCGAGGACGCCGTGCGCCGGCTCAACGAGGCCGGCGTCGCCAGTGCGCGCAGCGACGCCGAGGTGCTGCTCGCCCACGTGCTCGACCGGGCCCGCGGTGAGCTGGTCCTCGTCGACGAGGTCCACGAGGTCGACGCGGCGGCGTACGCCGTGCTCCTCGCGCGCCGCGCGTCCCGCGAGCCCCTCCAGCACCTGCTCGGTCGTGCCTGGTTCCGCACCGTCGAGCTCGCCGTCGGGCCGGGGGTCTTCGTGCCGCGACCCGAGACCGAGCTGCTCGCCGGATGGGCGCTCGAGCGCCTCGCGGAGCTGGCGGAGCGGGACGGCGCCGCGCCGGTCGTCGTCGACCTCGGCACCGGTTCGGGAGCGATCGCGGCCGCGCTGGTCGCTGAGCTCCCGCGGGCCGAGGTCCACGCGGTGGAGCTCGATCCCGACGCCTTCGGGTGGGCCGAGCGCAACCTCGCCGGCACGGGGGTGGACCTGCGACGCGGTGACCTGGCTGACGCCTTCGACGACCTCGTGGGCACCGTCGACGTGGTCGTGTCCAACCCGCCGTACGTCCCGCTCGAGGCGTGGGAGTCGGTCGCCGCGGAGGCCCGCGACCACGACCCGCACCTGGCCCTGTTCTCGGGCGCCGACGGACTCGACGCCGTCCGGGTGCTGACCCACCGCGCGGCGGTGCTCCTGCGACCCGGCGGATGGGTCGGGGTCGAGCACGCCGACGTGCAGGGGGAGTCGGTGCCCGCGCTGCTGGCCGGGACCGGCCGCTTCGAGCAGGTGCGCGACCACGCGGACCTGGCCGGGCGTGCGCGGTTCACGACGGCGCGACTGGCACGATGACCACGGCGACCTGCACCCGGTGCTGGCGCGCCCCGACCCAGGCAGGAAGGTGAGCAGGTGAGCCAGGACCCCGACCAGGACCCCGACCGGGCGCCCGAGCAGGATGGGGCGAGCCCGGCGGTCGAGCCCGCTCTGCCCTCGGACCGGGTCGGGGAGGTCGCCGACGCGGACCCCGAGGACTGGGACGAGGACGAGGACTGGGACGAGGACGACGAGGACGACGAGGACGACGCAGCCTCGGGCGGTCCGCTGCCCACGACGACCGACGCCCAGCGTGAGGCTGCCGTGGGCGCCGCCGTCCAGGCGCTCCAACGAGGACGTCTGGTGATCCTGCCGACCGACACCGTCTACGGCATCGCCGCGGACGCCTTCGACGCCGACGCCGTGGCCGACCTGCTGGACGCCAAGGGCCGAGGACGGGAGATGCCGCCGCCGGTGCTGATCAGCTCGGCGACCACCCTCGACGCGCTCGTCGTCGCGCTGCCCGGGTACGCCCGGGCGCTGGTCGAGCGGTTCTGGCCGGGGCCGCTGACCATCGTGTGCCGTCAGCAGCCGTCGCTGCAGTGGGACCTCGGCGACGCCCGTGGCACGGTCGCCGTCCGGATGCCGGACCACCCGGTGGCCCTGGAGGTCCTCGAGCGCACCGGCCCGCTGGCCGTCAGCTCGGCCAACATGTCGGGGCGCCCGGCGGCCACGGACGCACGGGCCGCCCACCGGATGCTCGGCGACGAGGTCAGCGTGGTGGTCGACGCGGGGGAGTCGCCCGGGATGACGGCCTCGACGATCGTCGACGTCACCGGCACCCAGGGACGGGTCCTCCGCGTGGGGGCGCTGAGTCTCGAGGAGCTGAACGCGGTCCTCGAGCCGCTCGGCTCGACCCTCGTCGTCGAGGGCGACGAGGCCTGAGCCGTGCGGGAGTACCTGCTGGTCTTCCTCGTCGCCGCCGCGACGACGTACCTGCTCACCGTGGTCGCCCGCGAGATCGCCATCCGCACCGGCGCGGTGGCCAAGGTCCGCGACCGTGACGTCCACGCCGTCCCCATTCCCTACCTGGGCGGTCTGGCCATGCTCGGTGGCCTGGTGGCGGCCTACCTCGTGGCGCGCGAGCTGCCCTTCCTGGCCCAGAGCCAGCCGTTCGTGTTCACCGACGCGGGCTGGGTGCTCCTGGCGGGGGCGCTGCTGTGCGGGGTCGGGGTGCTCGACGACATCTACGAGATCGACGCACTGACCAAGCTCGGCGCCCAGCTGATCGCGGTCGGGATCCTGGTCTTCACCGGCGTGCAGTTCCGCACCGTCTACCTGCCCGGCGGCTTCCAGTTCTCCCTCGACCCCGCGCAGGGGGCGCTGCTGACGGCCCTCGTCGTCGTGGCGACCGTCAACGCGGTCAACTTCGTCGACGGCCTCGACGGTCTCGCCGCCGGGGTGGTGGGCATCGGGGCCATGGCGTTCTTCGTCTTCAGCTACGTCCTCGTCGACCGGGCCGGCCTGCCGCTGGCCACGACGGGGGCGCTGCTGTCGGCGGCGCTCGCCGGAGCGTGCGTGGGGTTCCTCCCGCACAACTTCCATCCCGCCCGGGTCTTCATGGGCGACAGCGGCTCGATGCTGATCGGTCTCGTGCTGTCCTCCACGGCGCTGACCCTGACCACGCAGTTCGACCCTGCCGCGCTCACCGGCGGTGCCTCGACGAGCCTGCTGGCCACCCTGCTGCCGATCGCGCTGCCCGTGCTCATCCTGGTCGTCCCGATGGCCGACCTGGTCCTGGCCGTCGTGCGTCGCACCCGCCAGGGCCGCTCGCCCTTCGCTCCCGACAAGCAGCACCTGCACCACCGCATGCTCGAGATCGGGCACTCCCACCGCCGGGCGGTGGTGATCATGTGGCTGTGGGCCGCTCTGATCGCCTTCGGCACGGTGCTGGCCAGCCTGTACGTCGGCTGGAAGATGTGGACCGCGCTGGGGGTCATGGCCGTCGTGGTGCTGGTGCTGACCTTCCTCGTGCCGGTGGTGCACCGCCGCCACCTCGGGGTGCCGGTCGAACCGTTCGGTGCGGAGCCCGCCGAGACTTTGTGATAACTTTCACGAGCGCTCGCAAGGGCGTCCACTGATCCGCAACAGGACGGCCGCCGAGGATGACGACCGAGACCACCGCCAGGTCCACGACCCGGTCCGCGAGGGCCCGGGTCCCCCGCTCGCGAGCCGCGTCGACCCAGCTGCTCACCGGTGGCTCGACGCTGGGACTGGGCCTGGTCGGGTCCCTCGTGGCGCTGGCGGTCGCCGGCCGACCGGCCGCGCTCGGCGCCGTGATCGGGACCGCGATCATCGTCGTCGTGCTCGCCGGCGGCAGCCTCGTGCTCGACCTGGTGGCCACCGTGCTGCCGGCCGCGACGCTGCTCGTCGCGCTGCTGACCTACACCCTGCAGCTGCTCGTCCTCCTGGTGGCCCTGCTCGCCCTCGAGCGCAGCGGCCTGCTCGGTGACGAGCTGGACCGCGCCTGGCTCGGGGGCGCGGTGATCGTGGCGACCGCGCTCTGGATGGCCGCCCAGCTCCGGGTCCACCTGACGCGCCGCATCCCCGTCTACGACCTCGCCGACGGGCCGGGCGAGGGGGGTCGGCAGTGAGGTCCCACGACTGCTATCGTCCGTCGCGCAATGAGTCAGCAGGACCCACCGTCCGAGATCCGCGAGCGTGGTCCGCAGGGCGACCCGTGGCACGCATTCGGCTACGTGGTCTCCGGTGTGGCCTTCTACGGGTTCCTCGGCTGGGGGGCGGATCGGTGGTTCGGGACCAGCTTCCTGGTGGCGGTCGGCATCGTGTTCGGTGCCACGCTCGGGATCTACCTGACGATCTCCCGCTTCGACGCGTTGCCCCGCCGGTCCCTCGCACCATCGCAGGGCCCGCCGGACACCCCGACCACCAGCCCGCGAGACCGACCGACAGACCAGACGTAGGAGTGCATCGGTGAGCCTTGCTGCCGCTTTCGTCGTGCCCGCCGCGGAGGAGTTCATCCCGCCCGGCCCCGCCGAGTTCGACCTGCCCCCGATCTTCTCCGTCGCGGGCATCGGGGTCACCAAGCCGATGTTCGAGCTGGTCCTGGCCGCGATCCTGGTCTTCGGCTTCTTCTTCATCGCCATCCGGCAGCGCGCGATGGTCCCGGGGCGTCTGCAGTACATCGGCGAGGCCGGCTACGGCTTCGTGCGCAACTCCATCAGCCGCGACATCATCGGCCAGCACGACTACGCGCGCTACACGCCGTACCTCTTCGCGCTGTTCTTCTTCATCCTGGTCAACAACTTCTTCGGCTCCGTGCCGGGGATCAACTTCCCGACCTTCTCCAAGGCCTCCATGGCCTACGCGCTGGCCGGGCTGACCTGGATCATCTACAACGGCGCCGGCGTCGCGCGCCACGGGCTGCTGGGCTACCTCAAGCTCCAGTGCGTGCCGCCCAACATCTCGGGCCCGATCCTCGCGCTGCTGATCCCACTGGAGTTCTTCTCCAACATCCTGGTCCGCCCCGCCACGCTGGCCTTGCGTCTCTTCGCCAACATGTTCGCCGGCCACCTGCTGATCATCCTCTTCGCGGTCGGCGGTGAGTACCTGCTGCTGGAGAGCTCGCTGGCCCTCAAGCCGGTCGGGGTGCTGGCCTGGGCGCTGTTCATCGCCATCTCGTTCCTGGAGCTGCTGGTGCAGTTCCTGCAGGCCTACGTCTTCGTTCTCCTGAACGCCATGTACATCTCGGGTGCCGTCGCCGACGAGCACTGAGAGTCCGCATCACCCGCACCACCCCGCAAGAGCAGGACCTCCAGAGAAGAAAACCGAAAGGACAGAAGCCATGACCGGCTCCTTGAACATGATCGGCTACGGCCTGGCTGCTATCGGCCCCGGCATCGGCATCGGCCTGATCTTCGCCGCCTACATCAACGGCGTCGCCCGTCAGCCCGAGGCCCAGAGCCGTCTGCAGTCGATCGCGATCCTCGGCTTCGCCCTCGCCGAGGCGCTGGCGATCATCGGGATCGCCCTCGCCTTCGTCCTGAAGTGACCGGGCCCCACCGACTGACGTGAAGGACCACCCATGATGCTCATTCCCCTGGTCTCGGAGGAGGGGCCGAGCCCGCTGGCCGTCGCGCCGGTGGAGATCGTGCTCTCCCTCGTGGTCTTCGGCCTGCTGTACCTGCTGATGCGCAAGTTCGTCGTGCCGAACTTCGAGTCGACGTTCGAGGCCCGCACCAAGGCCATCGAGGGTGGTCTGGCGTCGGCCGAGACCAAGCAGGCCGAGGCCGACGCGCGTCTGGCCGAGCTGGAGAAGCAGCTCGCCGACGCCCGGCACGAGGCCTCGCGCATCCGTGAGGAGGCCCGCGAGCAGGGCGCCACGATCGTCGCCGAGATGCGCGAGCAGGGTCAGGCGGAGTCGGCGCGCATCGTCGAGCACGGCAAGTCCCAGATCGAGGCCGAGCGGCAGCAGGCGATCGCCTCGCTGCGCGCCGAGGTCGGGGCCCTGGCCACCGGTCTGGCGGGACGTATCGTGGGCGAGAGCCTCGAGGACGACGACCGCGCCAACCGCGTGGTCGAGCGCTTCCTGGCCGACCTGGAGCAGGACACGGCGAGCGGGAGTGGGGTCAGCAGCTGATGGCCGACTTCCGCGGTGCCTCGCGCGGCGGGGTCGCCGACCTCGTCGACGAGCTGCGCGAGCAGGTCACCCGTGCGCCGGTCCGCGCCGCGAGGATCGCGGAGGACCTGTTCACGGTCGGCCAGACCCTGCGTTCCGAGGGCGGGCTGCGCCGCTTCCTCACCGACGGCTCGCTTCCCTCGCAGGCCAAGACCGGGCTGGTGCGGGAGGTCTTCTCGGGTCAGGCCGACGAGGAGAGCCTCACCCTGCTGTCCTCGGCCGTGACCAAGCGCTGGACCTCGGCCGGGGACCTCCCGCGCGCGCTCGAGCACGTCGCCGTGGTCGCCGCCGTGCGCTCCGCGGGCACCGACGGTGCCCGGCTCTCCGACGAGCTGTTCAGCGTGGCCGAGGCGGTCAAGAACAACCACGGGCTGCGCGACGCGCTCTCCGACCCGGGCCGCAGCATCGAGGACAAGTCCGCCCTGGTGCGGGACCTGCTCGGTGACCGGACGCTGGAGGCGACCCGGACCCTGACCGTCCAGGCCGTGGCCGGCAGCTACCGCACGGTGGGGGTCGCGCTCGCCGAGTACCAGAAGGTGGCCGCCGACGTGCACGACGAGGGCGTGGCGACCGTGCACAGCGCCCGTGAGCTCTCCGAGGACGAGCAGCGTCGCCTCGCTGCCGCGCTCGAGCGCCAGTACGACCGACCGATCCACCTCAACACCGTCGTCGACGAGGACCTCCTCGGCGGGGTCCGGGTCGAGATCGGTCACGACGTCATCGACGGCACCGTCGTCAGCCGCCTGGCCGAGGCCCGACGGATGCTCGCCGGCTCCGGCCGCTGAGGCACCTCCGGCCCGACGCCGCCCCGAACCCACCGACCGACGAAGACCAAGAGAGAAGGCACCACACCATGACGGAGCTCTCCATCCGGCCCGAGGAGATCCGCGACGCGCTCGCCAAGTACGTCGCCGACTACCAGCCCGACTCCGCCACCCGCGAGGAGGTCGGCACCGTCGCGTCCGCCGGCGACGGCATCGCGCGCGTCAGCGGCCTGCCCTCGGCCATGGCCAACGAGCTGCTCGAGTTCGAGGACGGGACCCGAGGCCTGGCGCTGAACCTCGACACCCGCGAGATCGGCGTCGTCATCCTCGGCGACTTCGCCGGCATCGAGGAGGGCCAGACGGTCCGCCGCACCGGCGAGATCCTCTCGGTCCCGGTCGGTGACTCCTACCTCGGTCGCGTCGTCGACCCGCTCGGCAACCCGATCGACGGACTGGGCGACCTCGAGACCTCCGAGCGCCGCGCGCTGGAGCTCCAGGCGCCGAGCGTCATGGAGCGCAAGTCGGTGCACGAGCCCCTCGCGACCGGGATCAAGGCCATCGACTCGATGACCCCGATCGGCCGCGGCCAGCGTCAGCTCATCATCGGTGACCGCGCGACGGGCAAGACGACGATCGCGATCGACGCGATCATCAACCAGAAGCAGTACTGGGAGACCGAGGACCCCGACAAGCAGGTGCGCTGCATCTACGTCGCGATCGGTCAGAAGGGCTCCACGATCGCGTCCGTGCGCGGTGCCCTCGAGGAGGCCGGCGCCCTGGAGTACACCACCATCGTCGCCTCGCCCGCCTCCGACTCGGCCGGCTTCAAGTACCTCGCCCCCTACACCGGCTCGGCCATCGGCCAGCACTGGATGTACGACGGCAAGCACGTCCTCATCGTCTTCGACGACCTGACCAAGCAGGCCGAGGCCTACCGTGCCGTGTCGCTGCTGCTGCGCCGCCCGCCGGGCCGCGAGGCCTACCCCGGCGACGTGTTCTACCTCCACAGCCGCCTGCTGGAGCGCTGCGCCAAGCTCTCCGACGACCTCGGCCACGGCTCGATGACCGGCCTGCCGATCATCGAGACCAAGGCCAACGACGTCTCGGCGTTCATCCCGACCAACGTCATCTCGATCACCGACGGCCAGATCTTCTTGCAGTCGGACCTGTTCGCGGCCAACCAGCGCCCCGCCATCGACGTGGGTGTCTCGGTCTCACGCGTGGGCGGTGCGGCCATGACGAAGGCGATGAAGGCCGTGACCGGCTCGCTGAAGGTCGACCTCGCGCAGTTCCGCGCGATGGAGGCCTTCGCGATGTTCGCCTCCGACCTCGATGCAGCCTCGCGCCAGCAGCTCGACCGCGGCCAGCGACTGATGGCGCTGCTCAAGCAGCCCGCGTACTCGCCGTACCCGCTCGAGGACATGACGATCTCGCTGTGGCTGGGCACCTCGGGCTCGCTCGACAAGGTGCCCGCCGACGACGTGCTGCGCTTCGAGCAGGAGTTCATCGACTACCTGCGTCGCTCGCACGAGGGCATCCTCTCCGGCATCCGCGAGAGCCAGAAGTTCGAGGACGAGGACGGCGTCAAGAGCGCCTACGACTCGTTCCTGGACCAGTTCGAGACCTCGGACGGTGGCTCGCTGAAGGCCGGACGCGAGGAGCACGAGGCCCTCGCCGACGAGGACGTCGAGCAGGAGCAGATCAAGAAGCAGAAGCGGGGCTGAGCAGATGGCGGTGTCGCTGCGCGAGTACCGCGCGCGGATCAAGTCGACGGAGTCGATGAAGAAGATCACGCGTGCCATGGAGCTGATCGCTGCTTCGCGCATCATCAAGGCCCAGCAGCGGGCGCAGGCCGCCGCGCCGTACGCCCGGGAGCTCACCCGGGCGGTCTCGGCCGTGGCGACCTTCTCCAACGTCGACCACCCGCTGACCCACGAGCAGGAGGACCCCAAGCGGGCCGCCGTCCTGGTCATCACCAGTGACCGTGGTCTGGCCGGGGCCTACTCCTCGGGTGTCCTGAAGGAGGCCGAGCGCCTCGCCGAGAAGCTGCGCGGCGAGGGCAAGGAGGTCGACTGGTACATCACCGGGCGCAAGGGCGAGGCCTACTTCAAGTTCCGCCAGCGCCCGGTGGCGAGGGTGTGGACCGGGTTCTCCGACCAGCCGTCCTACGACGTGGCCGCCGAGATCGGCCAGGCGCTGATCGACGCGTTCCTCAAGGAGCAGGGCGAGGAGGGCGACGCCGACGAGGTCCACGTGGTCTACACACGGTTCCGCTCGATGCTGACCCAGGAGCCGACCGACATCCGGATGCTGCCCCTCGAGGTCGTCGAGGGCACCGACGACGACGAGGAGTCCGGGGCCCGCGAGGTCCTGCCGCTCTACGAGTTCGAGCCGTCGGCCGAGGCCGTGCTCGACGGGCTCCTGCCGCAGTACGTGCAGAGCCGCATCTTCTTCTGCCTCCTCCAGGCGGCGGCCTCCGAGCTCGCCGCCCGTCAGAAGGCCATGAAGTCGGCCACCGACAACGCCGACGAGCTCATCAAGAAGTACAAGCGCATCGCCAACCAGGCCCGCCAGGCTGGCATCACCCAAGAAATCAGCGAGATCGTCGGTGGCGTCAACGCGCTGGCCGACTCCAATGCCGGGAGTGATTGAGACATGACTGCCACCATCGAAGAGACCGGTCAGAACACCGGCGACGCGACCATCGGTCGGATCGCCCGGGTCATCGGCCCGGTCGTCGACGTCGAGTTCCCCGTGGACTCGATGCCCGACATCTACAACCTCCTGGAGGTCGAGCTCGCCCTCAAGGACTCCGACCGGGTGCTCTCGCTCGAGGTCGCCCAGCACATCGGCGACGGCATGGTCCGCGCCATCTCGCTGCAGCCCACCGACGGCCTCGTGCGCGGCGCGCAGGTCACCGACACCGGCGGCCCGATCACGGTGCCGGTGGGCGAGGGGACCCTCGGCAAGGTCTTCAACACCCTCGGTGAGTGCCTGAACCTCGAGGAGGGCCAGGAGCTGGAGGTCAAGGAGCGCTGGGGCATCCACCGCAAGGCGCCGGCCTTCGACCAGCTCGAGTCGAAGACCGAGATGTTCGAGACCGGCATCAAGGTCATCGACCTGCTCACGCCGTACGTGCTCGGCGGCAAGATCGGCCTCTTCGGCGGTGCCGGGGTCGGCAAGACGGTGCTGATCCAGGAGATGATCGCCCGCGTCGCCACCGACCACGGTGGTGTGTCGGTCTTCGCCGGGGTCGGCGAGCGCACCCGTGAGGGCAACGACCTGATCGTCGAGATGGAGGAGGCGGGTGTCCTCGGGCAGACGGCGCTCGTCTTCGGCCAGATGGACGAGCCGCCGGGCACCCGGCTGCGGGTGGCCCTCTCGGCGCTGACGATGGCGGAGTACTTCCGCGACGTGGCGAGCCAGGACGTGCTGCTCTTCATCGACAACATCTTCCGCTTCACCCAGGCCGGCTCCGAGGTCTCCACCCTGCTGGGCCGGATGCCCTCCGCGGTGGGCTACCAGCCGACCCTGGCCGATGAGATGGGTCTGCTCCAGGAGCGGATCACCTCCACGCGCGGCCACTCGATCACCTCGATGCAGGCGATCTACGTGCCGGCCGACGACTACACCGACCCGGCCCCGGCCACGACCTTCGCCCACCTCGACGCCACGACCGAGCTCTCGCGGGAGATCTCCTCGCTGGGCATCTACCCGGCCGTGGACCCGCTGACCTCCACGTCGCGGATCCTCGACCCGCAGTACATCGGCCAGGCGCACTACGACTGCGCGATCCGCATCAAGCAGATCCTCCAGCGCAACAAGGAGCTCCAGGACATCATCGCGATCCTCGGTGTCGACGAGCTCTCCGAGGAGGACAAGGTCGTCGTCTCCCGTGCCCGTCGCATCCAGCGGTTCCTCTCGCAGAACACCTACGTGGCCAAGCAGTTCACCGGACTCGAAGGATCGACGGTCCCGGTCGCCGAGACCATCGAGGCGTTCAACAAGATCGCCGACGGTGAGTACGACCACGTGGCCGAGCAGGCCTTCTTCATGTGCGGCGGTCTCGACGACGTCGAGGCGAAGTGGGCCGAGATCCAGAAGAGCCTCTGATGGCAGCCGACTTCCTCCAGGTCGAGCTCGTCGCGGCCGACCGCACGGTGTGGTCGGGTCGGGCGAGCATGATCATCGCGCGCACCGTCGAGGGCGACGTGGGGGTGCTGCGGGGCCACGCCCCGATGCTCTCGCTGCTGACCGACGCGGTGGTGGAGATCACCGACGACGACGGCAACGTCACCGTCGCCGCCGTCGACGGCGGATTCCTCTCCGTGGCCGCCGACCGGGTCTCGGTGCTCTCGCAGCATGCCGTGCTCTCGGAGGAGATCAACATCGACGAGACCAGGTCCGAGCTCGACACCGCGCGCGGTCTCGGGGGCAGCGACGACGCGGAGCGACGCATCCGTCGGGCCGAGGCCCGGCTGCGAGCGGTGGAGCAGGCTTCCTGACCTCGCTCCGAGCATGACGACCTACCCATCGCCGGGATTCCGGCGATGGGTAGTCTCATCTCCACGCAGGCTCGGGCGGAGTCCTGTGCAGCTCTGGTCCCGGGTCCCTCCACGACCTGCGGACGTCGGTCGGGAGGTGGCGGCTTGGCCCTGTGGCAGTGGCTGATCGACGGGGCTGGCGTGCTCCTCCTGCTCGTCCTGGTCTACGTCGGCGCGCTCGTGCTGCGTCGGCGCGCGCTGTCGCGTCGAGGCGGGACCTTCGAGCTCTCGCACCGGATGCTCGAGCCCGAGCGCCGCGGAGGCGGGTGGGTCCTCGGGCTGGGTCGCTACACCGACGACTCCCTGGAGTGGTTCCGGGTGTTCTCGCTCTCCCCACGCCCTCGGGCGCGCTGGTGCCGGGACGGACTCAGCTTCGACGGGCGCCGCGTACCGATGGGCAGCGAGCTGCACTCGCTCTACCCCGACCACCTCGTGATCGCGTGCGCCAGCGACCGGGGCGAGGTCGAGCTCGCGATGAGCGAGGCCTCCCTGACCGGGTTCCAGTCGTGGCTCGAGGCGCGCCGACCCGGCGCCGACTGGTCGCGTTGAGCACGACGGGGGCACGCTCGGCAGCCGGCCGCACCGGGGCGGACCGCGAGCTGGCGCGTGCCCGCACCGCGGTCGCGATCGTGTTCGTCGCGAACGGTCTCGTCTTCGCCACGCTCTTCTCCCGGGTGCCCGACCTGAGGCGCGCCCTGGGCCTCGGCAACGGCGAGCTCGGCCTGCTGCTCCTCGCGGCCGCCGCCGGGTCGGTGCTGTCCCTGCCCACGAGCGGCGCCCTCATCGAGAGGTGGGGCGCCGCGGCCGTCGTCCGTCGCGGTGCCCTGCTCTCCGCCGCCGGCCTGCTGGCGGTGGCCGGGGCGATCGAGGTCGCGCCGCTCGTCGCGCTCGCCGCGCTCGGCCTGGCGGCGTACGGCGTGGGGGTGGGGATGTGGGACGTGGCGATGAACGCCGAGGGTGCGAGGGTCGAGCAGGGCCTCGGCACCACGATCATGCCGCGCTTCCACGCCGGGTTCAGTCTCGGCAGCGTGGCCGGGGCCGGGCTGGGCGCGGTCTCGCTCCTCGCCGGCGTACCGGCCCTGGCCCAGCTGGGCGTGCTCGCGATCGCGGCGTGGGTCACGACGCGGCGGGCAAGCAGGACGTTCCTGCCGTCCGGCCGGGCCGCGGTGGACCAGCAGGACGAACCACCGGTCAAGATCGCCGCCTGGCGCGCCTGGACCGAGCCACGCACCCTGGTCGTCGGCCTGATGGTGCTCTGCTTCGCGATCGCGGAGGGCTCGGCCAACGACTGGCTCTCGCTGGCGCTGATCGACGGCTACGACGCGCGCCCGGCGCTCGGGGTGGCCGGCTTCGCGACGTTCGTCTCCGCGATGACGCTGGGACGCTTCGTCGGGCCGGTCCTGCTCGACCGTCACGGCCGGGTGCCGGTCCTGGCCGGCAGCGCCGCCTTCGTCGCGGCCGGCACGCTGCTGGTCGTGCTCGGCTCGTTCTGGCCGCTGGTGGTGCTCGGCATCGTCTGCTGGGGACTCGGGGCCTCCCTGGGCTTCCCGGTCGGCATGAGCGCGGCCGCCGACGACCCGGCGCGGGCCGCGGCGCGGCTCAGCGTGGTCTCCACCGTCGGGTACGGCGCGTTCCTCGCCGGTCCGCCGCTCCTGGGCCACCTCGGCGACGCCGTCGGCACGCTGCCCGCGCTCCTCGCCGTGACGGCGCTGATGGCGCCCGCGGTGCTGACCCTGAGGTCGCTGCGCACGGGAGTGACCGGCTGATCCCCGGCACGCCGCCGTGGTCGGAGGACCGGGGCGTGGACCGGGCTCAGTCGGTGACCGGGCCGCCGGTCCTCTCGCCGCCGGGCACCCACATCACGTCACCGGGCTCGCGGTTCGCGTGGCGGGCGAGGATGAACAGGAGGTCGGAGAGCCGGTTGAGGTAGGTGAGTGCGAGCGGGTTCATCGTCTCGGCGTGCTCCTCGTAGGCCGCCCAGCCCGAGCGCTCGGCGCGTCGGGCCACGGTGCGGGCCACGTGCAGGTGGGCCGCACCCGGCGTACCGCCGCTGAGGATGAACGAGCGCAGCGCAGCCAGGTCGGCGTTGTAGTGGTCGCACCAGCCCTCGAGCCGGTCGACGTAGTCGGACTCGATGCGCAGCGGCGGGAACTCCGGCTCGGCGACCACCGGGGTGCACAGGTCGGCTCCGACGTCGAAGAGGTCGTTCTGCACGTGGGTGAGCACCTCGACGACGTCCTGGTCCAGGCCGCCGGTCGCGACGGCCAGGCCGAGGTGGGCGTTCGTCTCGTCGACGTCGGCGTAGGCCAGCAGTCGCAGGTCGTTCTTCGTGGTCTCGCTCATGTCGCCGAGCCGCGTGCGGCCCCCGTCGCCGGTGCGGGTGTAGATGCGCGTCAGGTTGACCATGCTCCGCACCCTAGCCAGCGCGGCCCGCTGCCCGGGGGTGCGGCCGGTCCCCGGACCCGCCGCACCTGCTCGTGGGGAAGACCCCGCGACCTGGGCGCCGAGGGACGGCCAGGCACAGTGTCCCCATGCGAGAGTGGCGTCTGTTCCCCCTGCTCCTGGCCGTGCCCGGCCTCGGCCTCGCGGCCGCCGGCCTGCTGCACCCGACGGGGCTGCGCTACGACACGGCCCCGACGTGGTTCGGGCTGCACCTGCCGGGGATCGTGTTCTTCCCGCTGGTGGGGTGGGCCCTGGCGGCGCTGGTGCAGACGCGACGCGACCCCGTCGCGTGGGCGGTGCGTGCTCTGGCCTACGTCTACGCCGTCTTCTACACCTCGCTCGACGTGATCAGCGGCGTCGCCGCCGGTTTCGTGACGCGCCAGCTCGGCCCCGACGTGCCGCGCCCCACGGCGGTCTCCCTGCTGTTCCGCATCGGAGGTCCGTTGGGCGACGTCGGGTCGTGGGCGCTGCTGGCCTGCGTCGCGGTCGTCCTCGCCGACCAGGTGCGTCGTCTCGGAGCGCCCGCGCTGGTCGGGGTGCTCCTGGTCCCCGGCGCCTGGCTGGTCCACACCGACCACATCTTTCCTCCGCTGGGGGTGATCGGGATGGTGCTGCTGGCGGCCGGCACGGCCGGGATCGCGGTGGTCGGCCAACGGCGCGACGCGGACGGTCCCGTCGGTACCCCGTCAGGTCGCCCTGCGTGATGTTGCCGGTGATGCGGTGACCCCGTCGTGTGATACCCCACACCGCGCACCGGTGACCGACGGGTAACGAAGGCCTACCCTGCGGAGATGAGCACGCCAGCGCCGGACGACCGTGAGCGCCCCACCAAGGACCGCCCCTGGGTGATGCGGACCTACGCCGGCCACTCCACCGCCGCCGCGTCCAACGCGCTCTACCGCGCCAACCTGGCCAAGGGCCAGACCGGCCTGTCGGTCGCCTTCGACCTGCCGACCCAGACCGGGTACGACCCCGACTCCCCGCTCGCACGCGGCGAGGTGGGCAAGGTCGGCGTGCCGGTGCCCCACCTCGGCGAGATGCGGCGACTCTTCGAGGACATCCCGCTCACCGAGATGAACACCTCGATGACGATCAACGCGCCGGCCATGTGGATGCTGGCGCTCTACCAGGTCGTCGCCGAGGAGCAGAACCCCGACCTCGATCCGGAGGAGGTCGCCGGGCAGCTCGCCGGCACCACGCAGAACGACATCGTCAAGGAGTACCTCTCCCGGGGCACCTACGTCTTCGGTCCCGAGCCGTCCCTGCGCCTGATCGGCGACGTCATCGCCTACACGGTCCACGAGATCCCCCGGTGGAACCCGATCAACATCTGCAGCTACCACCTCCAGGAGGCCGGTGCCACGCCGACCCAGGAGCTGGCCTACGCGTTGTGCACCGCGATCGCGGTGCTCGACCAGGTGCGGGCGTCGGGTCAGGTCTCCGAGGCCGACTTCGGCAAGGTCGTGGGCCGGATCTCGTTCTTCGTCAACGCCGGCGTGCGCTTCGTCGAGGAGATGTGCAAGATGCGCGCCTTCGTCCAGCTCTGGGACGAGATCACCTCCGAGCGGTACGGCGTCCAGGACCCGGCGATGCGCCGCTTCCGCTACGGGGTCCAGGTCAACTCCCTGGGGCTGACCGAGGCCCAGCCGGAGAACAACGTGCAGCGCATCGTGCTCGAGATGCTCGGGGTCACGCTGTCCAAGGACGCCCGTGCCCGCGCCGTGCAGCTCCCGGCGTGGAACGAGGCGCTCGGCCTGCCGCGCCCGTGGGACCAGCAGTGGTCGCTGCGCCTGCAGCAGGTGCTCGCCTTCGAGTCGGACCTGCTCGAGCACGAGGACCTCTTCACCGGCTCCGTCGTCGTCGAGGCCAAGGTCGCCGAGCTGGTGGCGGACGCCAAGGCCGAGATCGAGCGGGTCCAGGAGATGGGCGGCGCGATCGCCGCCGTCGAGTCGGGCTACATGAAGCAGGCCCTGGTCTCCGCCCACGCCGCCCGACGCGCCCGGATCGAGAGGCGGCGAGGAGAAGATCGTCGGCGTCAACGTCTTCACGACCACCGAGCCCTCGCCCCTGACCGCCGACCTCGACGGCGCCGTCCAGGCCGCGGATCCCGAGGCCGAGCGCTCCGCCCTCGACAGCGTCGCGGCCTGGAAGGCCGAGCGGGACGAGGATGCCGTCGCCGACGCGCTGGCCCGGCTCGCCGCCGATGCCGCGACGACGGCGAACCTGATGCCCGCCACCCTGGCCGCCGCCCGGGCCGGGGCGACCACGGGGGAGTGGTCGGGCACGCTGCGCGAGGTGTTCGGCGAGTTCCGCGCCCCCACGGGCGTCGGCGGGGCCGTCGGGGTGGCCTCGGTCGGCCGCGAGCTCGACGACGTCCGGGCCCGGGTCCGCGAGACCGGTGAGGAGCTCGGGGGTCGGCTGCGGCTGCTGGTGGGCAAGCCCGGCCTCGACGGGCACTCGAACGGCGCCGAGCAGATCGCGGTGCGCGCCCGGGACGCCGGCTTCGAGGTCGTCTACCAGGGCATCCGGCTGACCCCGGAGCAGATCGTCGCCGCGGCCGTCGCCGAGGACGTGCACTGCGTCGGCCTGTCGATCCTCTCGGGATCGCACATGGAGCTCGTGCCCACCGTGCTCGACGGCCTGCGCGCGGCCGGGCTCGCCGACGTCCCGGTCGTCGTCGGCGGGATCATCCCCGACTCCGACGCGCGACGCCTCAAGGAGGCCGGCGTGGCCGCGGTCTACACCCCGAAGGACTTCGGGATGACCGAGATCATGGCCGGCATCGTCGAGGTCATCCGCGCGGCCCAGGGCCTCGGGAGCGCCGCCGAGACCCAGCCGCAGCCGGTCGGCGCCTGAGGCGGTCCCTCCCGGGGGTGCTCAGCGGCGTCGCGGGCCGCCGCCGTACGGACCGACGTGGCGTCGCAACCAGGTGAGCGCGTCACGCTGGACCTGCGGCGCTGTGCGCTCGAGGGTCAGCGCGCTGCCGGTGCGGGCGTAGCGGCGCACCGAGACGCTCGGGGCGCCGGTGTACATCTGCCTCTGGGCCGGCACGGCACCGGCGCCGACGCGGGCGTCGCGCTTGCCGTACATCAGCAGCACGGGCGCCTCGATCTCGTCGTTGTGCTGCTGCGCGTCGAACTGTGCGGCGTTCAGGCTCGAGACGTCGCCGCACGGGGCCTGGTTCCGCAGCCTCCGGGCGGCGCTCCTGACGGCGCGCGGGGCGCTGGAGAAGAGCAGCCGGTCGAACTGGCGCGGGCCGCTGCCGTAGGAGGCGTAGTCGGCACTGCCCGAGCAGGTGTCCTGCTCGCGCTGGTTCTCCTGCTGCTCGCGCGAGGACATCGAGCCGTCGGACCAGCCCATCAGGATCAGGCCGTCGACGTCGTCGAAGGTCGCGGCCTCGATCTGCGCGACGAGGGCGCCCTGGCCGTGGGCGTGCACGGCCGCGAAGGAGGCGGCGGGCACCGAGTGGCGGTCGCCGACGAAGCGGTAGTCGCCGGACCGGGCGCGGATGACGAGCTGGTGCAGCATCTCGGCCTGGGCGCCCAGGCAGGTGCGGTCCCCGTCGCGCAACGGGCTGCGGTCGTAGCCCAGGCGGTCGACGACCAGGCTCAGCTGTCCCTGGGCGGCCAGGCGCGAGGCGTAGTCGTAGCGCCGGTTGCGCTGGCCCGGCAGGTTCCAGAACCAGGCGCCCGTGCCGACGTCGTGGACCAGCACGTTGATCCGGATGCTGCCCGCGCGGCCGTAGACCTTCTGGCGCGGCCCGACGAGGCGGGCGCGGATCTTGTGGTTGGCGTCGTCGCCCGAGCACAGCACGCTGGTGTTGCCCGCGGTGTTGCGCACCGTGAAGATCACCGTGCGGCTGATCGTCCGAGCGCCGCGACCGGCGGCGTCGGCCGGCGTGGCGGGGGCGACGAGCACGAGACCCAGCACGGTGGCGAGCGCAGCGAGCAGGCCGACGAGAGCACGCGGGAGCGAGCGGCCGGTGGCGGCGGAGGGGAGCATGCGCTGAAGGTACGTCGTGGGGCCGGGCAGTGCCAGACTTAACGGGTGCGGGTCGTGGTCGTGGGAGCCGGCGTGGTCGGGCTCAGCTGCGCCGTGCGCCTGCTCGAGGCGGGGCACCGCGTCGACGTCGTCGCCCGCGACCTGCCCCTGGAGACGACCTCGGCGGTGGCGGCCGCGATCTGGTACCCCTACCGCGCCTGGCCGCACGAGCTGGTCACCGCGTGGTCGGCGCGCGGTCTCGCGGTGCTCGAGGACCTCGCCGCACAGGGTGTGCCCGGTGTGGTCGTGCGCCGCGGCACGGAGGTGCACCGCAGCGAGCAGCCCGATCCGTGGTGGCTCGAGGCCGCGCCGGCCCTCGAGCGCACCCGCGACGTGCCTGCGCCGTACGCCGCCGGGTGGCGGCTCAGCGTGCCGGTCGTCGAGATGGGTGTCTACCTGCGCTGGCTCTCGGGACGCGTCGAGGGGCTCGGAGGCACGCTGACGCGCCTGGCGCTGGCCCACCTGCCGTCCCCGCCGGGTGAGGACGGCTGGATCGTCAACTGCTCCGGCCTCGGGTCCCGACGCCTCGCCGACGACGACGCGCTCGGCCCGGTGCGGGGGGAGGTGCTGAGCCTGGCGCAGTGGGGGTTGGAGGAGTGGTGGCTCGACGGCGGGCCCGGGGCCGCCCCGACGTACGTCGTCCCGCGTGAGCACGACGTCGTCGTCGGCGGCACCGCGGTGGAAGGCGAGTGGAGCCGTACGCCCTCACCCCAGGCCGCCTCGGCGCTGCTCGGGCGGGCGGCCCGCCTGGTTCCCGAGGTGGCCTCGGCGACCGTGCTCGGCCACCGGGTCGGTCTGCGGCCGGGGCGGCCGGTGGTGCGCCTGGAGCGGGAGGGGCGGGTCGTGCACTGCTACGGCCACGGTGGTGCCGGCGTCACGCTGAGCTGGGGCTGCGCGGAGGACGTCGTGCGGCTGGTGGACGGTCAGGCGCTGTGAGGTGCCTCGCGTCGCCGGTGCACGACCCGCGCCAGCAGCACCCCGACGACGAGGCCGAGCGCCGTGCCGACCAGCGGACCCCATCTGGGCCACAGGCCCAGCCCGGCGGCCGCGCCGAGCACCACGACCGTCATCACGATGCTCGCCAGCAGGACCCGGTGGAACATCTCGGCCAGGAAGATCGAGCTGAACGACCGGCCCGGGTCGAGGCTCAGCGCCTCGACGACGGCGCTGGTCTCGATCGCACCGTAGACGTGCGGGAAGGTCTCACCACCGGGCCGGACGGCCTCCTCGAGCACGGGTGCCGTGAGCCGGTCGGTGTCGATGACCAGCAGCACGAGCGGCTCGGTCACGTCGGCGTAGAAACGCTCGCGCACGCCCTGCCACTGGTCGCCCCGGCTGGCGTGGATGAAGCCCTCCTGCGCCAGGGTGCGACCGCGGGTCGAGGTCGTGTAGCGACCGGCCGCGCTGGCGGCTCGCCAGTCCGAGGCCAGGGCTAGGTGGAAGATCCTCATGACGGTCGCGCTCGCTAGAACAACCGCGTGGTCGGGTCGTCGAGACCGCGCAGCGCGTCGTAGTCGACCACCGCGCAGGCGATGCCCCGGTCGGTGGCCAGCACCCGGGCCTGCGGCCTGATCTCCTGGGCGGCGAAGATCCCCCGCACCGGGGACAGCAGCGGGTCGCGGTTGAGCAGCTCCAGGTAGCGGGTCAGCTGCTCGACGCCGTCGATGTCGCCGCGGCGCTTGATCTCGACCGCCACCGAGCGGCCCTCGGCGTCGCGGCACATCAGGTCGACCGGACCGATCGCGGTGGGGAACTCCCGGCGGACCAGGCTCAGGCCGTCGGCCAGCGTCGCCGGGTGGTCGGCGAGCAGGGCCTGGAGGTGCTTCTCGACGCCGTCCTTGCGCAGCCCGGGGTCGATGCCCAGCTCGTGGACGGAGTCGTGGTGCACCTCGAGCAGGGCGATGCGCAGGGTGTCGTCGGACTTCGGGCTGCTGACGAGCCACTCGGTGTGGCCCTCGGGCGCGGTCTGCTCGCGCAGCACGCACGGGGGCGACATCCAGTTCAGCGGCTTGTAGGAGCCGCCGTCGGAGTGCACGAGCACGGAGCCGTCGGCCTTGACCATCAGGACCCGGGTCGCCGGTGGCAGGTGGGCGCTGAGCCGGCCGGCGTAGTCGATCTGGCACGTCGCCACCACGATCCTCACGCTGCGAGAACCTACCCGTCGGCCCACCCGGGCCGGGACCGCCGTCACGATCTGGGGCCAGCGGGGTGAATGTGGTCACCCAAGTGTTGCGTGGATCACGTGGTGTGGGGTTGGCTTTGGTCCCATGACCAGCCCCGCACTGATGCCCCTGGCCGAGGCCGAGCCCACCTGGCAGTGGTTGGCCACCGTCGAGGACGCGATCAACTCCGGCTTCGAGCCCGTCGCCAAGATCGCCGTCGCGGTGATCTTCTACTCCCCGACCATCTTCGGGGTCGCCATCCCGCTGATCGTGTTCTGGCTGGTCATCGCGGCCCTGGTGTTCACGATCTACTTCAAGGGCGTCCAGTTCACCGGGATCAAGACGTCGCTGGACCTGGTGCGCGGCAAGTACTCCCGCCACAGCGACCCCGGCGAGGTCACGCACTTCCAGGCGCTGTCCTCGGCGGTCTCCGGCACCGTCGGGCTCGGCAACATCGCGGGGGTGGGGGTCGCGGTCACCATCGGCGGTCCCGGCGCGACGTTCTGGATGATCCTGGCCGGCCTGCTCGGCATGTGCACGAAGTTCGTCGAGTGCACGCTTGGTGTGAAGTACCGCGAGGTCCACGAGGACGGCACCGTCACCGGCGGGCCGTTCCGCTACCTCCCGGTCGCCTTCGAGCGGTTCGGCTCCGGCGTGTCGCGGACCTTCACCATCATCTTCGCCGTCGCCCTGTTCCTCTTCGGCGCCATCGGCGGCAACATGTTCCAGGCCAACCAGACCTTCGCCCAGGCCCAGGAGGTCACGGGGGGCGACGACGGGCTGCTCGGCTCCTCCGGCTCCGCCCTGATCTTCGGCATCGTGCTCGCGGTGCTCGTCGGCGCGGTGATCCTCGGCGGCATCCAGTCCATCGCCAGCGTGACCTCCAAGCTGGTCCCGGCCATGGCCATCCTCTACCTGACCACCTGCCTGCTGGTCATCATCGGCAACATCGCCAACGTGCCGTCCGCGTTCGCCTCGATCATCACCGGCGCGTTCAACCCCGACGGCATCGCCGGTGGCGCGATCGGGGTGCTGATCGTCGGTTTCCAGCGGGCGGCGTTCTCCAACGAGGCCGGGGTCGGCTCGGCGCCGATCGCCCACGCCGCGGTCAAGACCAACCATCCCGTCAGCGAGGGCTTCGTGGCCCTCCTCGAGCCTTTCATCGACACCGTCGTGGTGTGCACGATGACGGCGCTGACGATCGTCATCGCCGACACCGCGTTCTACAACGATGCGCAGTCCACCTACCTCGCCGACGGCACGACGCCCGACGGGGTGGTCGTGACCTCGCGAGCCTTCGAGACGTTCCTGCCGCAGTTCCCGGTGGTCCTCGCGATCGCGGTCGCGCTGTTCGCGTTCTCGACGCTGATCACCTGGTCCTACTACTCGATGAAGGCATGGACCACGGTGGTCGGACGCTCGAAGACCAGCGAGCTGGTCTTCAAGATCGTCTTCTGCCTCTTCACCGTCATCGGGACCGTGCTCAACTTCGGCTCCGTGCTCGACTTCGCCGACTCGATGCTCTTCGTCTGCGCGATCTTCAACCTGCTCGCCTGCTACCTGCTGCTGCCGGTGGTCCGCGAGGAGATGCGCACCTTCCTGGCGGGCATCAAGTCCGGCAAGATCCAGCAGGTCCCCAAGGACGAGCGCACCAAGCCCGTCGACTCCATCCCGTTCGTCGGCAACAGCGACGACTGAGATCCAGCGGGCCAGGGCGGCGCACCTGCGCCACCTCGCGGGCATCGAGGACGCCGGGCTCGACCTCTACGAGGCCGAGCTCGGCGACCTGCGTGGCTCGCCCCTCGCCGCCCCGGCCCCCGCCGGCAACGCCCGGGTCGGCGAGCCGGGCTTCCTGCTGGTGGCGCTGGGCACGGACGAGCGAGGCAGGCACGGACCGGTCCCGCTCGGGTTCGCGCACGTGCTGCTGGTCGGGCACGCCGGTGACCCGCTGGCCCACCTCGAGCAGCTCTCGGTGCACCCGGACTCGATGCGTCGGGGGATCGGCTCAGCCCTGGTGCGGGCCTCGCTCACCGAGGCCGCGGCGCAGGGCGCGCGGACGATGACGTTGTGCACGTACGCCGGCCTGGCCTGGAACGCCCCGTTCTACGCCGGTCTGGGCTTCGCGCACCTCGTGCGGCCGACCGGGTTCACCGCCGAGGTGCGCGACGCCGAGCGTCGGCTCGGTCTGGACGACCACGGCGCCCGGGTCGTGATGACGCGGGGCACCGCTGCGTGAACGTGTGCACCGGGTCGGCCCCGTAGGCCCACAGCGGGCCGTGGCACGATGCCCGGCATGACGAGCGCACCTGTGGCCAGCACCGACGAGGTCTTCGACGCCGAGCAGCCGGGCCGGACCTTCTCCACCGTCGGGGTCGTCGGGCTGGGCACCATGGGCGCCGGCATCGTCGAGGTCTTCGCGCGCCACGGCTACGACGTGGTCGGGGTCGAGGTGAGCGACGAGACGCTGGCTCGCGGTCGGCAGTACCTCGAGCACTCCACCGCACGCGCCGTGAGCCGCGAGAAGCTCACCGAGGGCGACCGTGACGCGCTGCTGGCCAAGGTCACCTGGACCACGTCGATGAGCGACCTCGCCGAGGCCGACCTCGTGGTCGAGGCGGCCGTGGAGTCCCTCGAGATCAAGAAGGCGATCTTCCGCGAGCTCGAGAAGGTCGTCCGGCCCGACGCGGTGCTGGCGACCAACACCTCCTCGCTCCCCGTCACCGAGATCTCCACCGCCAACGCCCACCCGGGTCGCGTCGTCGGCGTGCACTTCTTCAACCCCGCGCCGGTCCAGGCCTTCGTCGAGGTCGTCCGCACGGTCGTCACCGACCCGAGCGTGCTCGAGGACGTCACCGCCCTGGTGCGCTCGCTGGGCAAGAACCCGGTCGTGTGCGGCGACAAGGCCGGCTTCATCGCCAACACCCTGCTCTTCGGCTACCTCAACCACGCCGTGTCGATGTTCGAGCAGCACTACGCCACGCGCGAGGACATCGACGCCGCGATGCGCTTCGGCTGCGGCTACCCGATGGGCCCGCTGGCCCTGGTCGACCTCATCGGCCTCGACACCACCTACGAGATCCTCGAGACGATGTATCGCCAGGGCCGCGACCGACTGCACGCGCCGGCCCCGATCCTCAAGCAGATGGTCACCGCCGGACTGCTCGGTCGCAAGACCGGGCGCGGCTTCTACACCTACGAGGCCTCCGACAGCCCCAAGGTCGTCGACGACGACCGCACCCCCTCCGCGGCGGAGCAGCCCGAGCTGCGCCACGACATCTCCGTGGTCGGCGTCGTCGGCACGGGCACCATGGCCGCGGGCATCGTCGAGGTCTTCGCCAGGAGCGGCCACGACGTCGTCTACGTCGGGCGCACCCAGGACAAGGTCGACGGCGTGGTCGCTGCGATCACCAGGAGCTTCGACAAGCAGATCCAAAGGGGGCGGGCCACCGAGGAGGCCAAGACCGACGTCCTCGGCCGGCTGCGTGGCTCGACCAGCCTCGACGACCTCAGCGCCGTCGACCTCGTCGTGGAGGCGATCGCCGAGGACCTCGGCGTCAAGTCCACCCTCTTCGAGAACCTCGACGAGATCTGCAAGCCGGGGGCGATCCTGGCTACGACGACGTCCTCGCTCCCGATCATCTCCTGCGCCCGCGCGACCACACGGCCCGAGAGCGTCGTGGGCATGCACTTCTTCAACCCTGCGCCGGTGATGAAGCTCGTCGAGGTGGTCTCGACGGTCGCCACCTCGCCGGAGGTCACCGAGACCACCCAGGCGCTGGTCGCCAGGATCGGCAAGGTCGCCGTCTCCTGCTCGGACCGCGCCGGCTTCATCGTCAACGCCCTGCTCTTCCCCTACCTCAACGACGCCGTGAAGATGCTCCAGGCCCACTACGCCAGCGCCGACGACATCGACACCGCGATGAAGCAGGGCTGCGCCCTGCCGATGGGGCCCTTCGAGCTGCTCGACGTCGTCGGCAACGACGTCTCCCTGGCCATCCAGCGTGAGCTGTACCTGGAGTTCCGCGAGCCCGGCTTCGCCCCCGCCCCCCTCCTCGAGCAGCTGGTCACCGCCGGCTACCTCGGTCGCAAGACCAAGCGCGGGTTCCGCGACTACTCCGGTCGCTGAGCGGCGCGGGCTGATCCCCTCTGGCCCCAGTAGTGCTCGGGAACACCCGGCCGGCCGGGTGTTCCCGAACTTGTCGGCCTTTGCAAGGGCCGACAAGCTCACGAAACAGCCGACAAGTACGTCGTCAGTCCAGGCAGAACTCGTTGCCTTCCGGATCGGCGAGCACCAGGTGGCCGGCGCTCAGCGGCGGCGCGGGCTCGTGGCGTTCCAGCCGTGTCGCACCCAGGCCGACGAGCCGTGCGCACTCGGCCTCCAGCGCCGCCATCCGAGCCTCGCCCTCGAGCCCGGGAGCGGCACGTACGTCGAGGTGCACCCGGTTCTTGCCCGCCTTCGGCTCGGCCACCTGCTGCAGGAACAGGCGCGGCCCGACCCCGTCGGGGTCGTGGACGCCGAACGCGGAGTCCCACCGATCGCGCGGCACCCCCGCCTGCTCGAGGAAGACCAGCCACGCGTCGGCCGTGGCCTCGGGGCCGGCACCCGCCGCCCCCCCGCCCGGCGGCGGGTCGACGGCGTACCCGAGCACCTCGCGCCAGAACAACCCCAGCCGCCGCGGGGAGGCTGCGTCGATCGTGACCTGCACCGTCCGGCTCGTCCTGTCCATCGGATGAGGATACCGACGATGCGGACAGGGGCGGTCCGCTGTCGCGGGCATCATGGGCCCATGAGCGACCAAGCCGGCCACAGCACGACCGAACGGGTGCTGCGCCTGCTCGGCCTGCTCCAGCAGCGGCCCGTGTGGTCCGGGCCCGAGCTGGCGGAGCGCCTCGGCGTCACCACGCGCAGCGTTCGGCGCGACGTCGAGCGGCTGCGTCGCCTGGGCTACCCGGTCAACGCCACCCAGGGCGTCGGCGGGGGGTACCAGCTCGGGGCAGGGCGCGCGCTGCCCCCGCTGCTGCTCGACGACGACGAGGCCGTCGCGACCGCGGTGTCCCTGCGGCTGGCCGCCGGAGGGACGGTCGCCGGGGCCAGCGAGGCCGCGCTCCGCACCCTGGCCAAGCTCGACCAGGTGCTGCCCGCCCGGCTGCGGGCCGAGGTGCGGGCCGTGCAGGACGCGATCAGCACCATCGACGGTGGGGCGGTGGCGGTCGACGCGGATGCCCTGCTGGTCCTCGCCCGGGCCACGCGCGACCACGTACGCGTCGAGCTGGCCTACGTCGCCCTCGACGGCGCGACCAGCCAGCGTCGCCTGGAGCCCTACGGCCTCGTCGCCACGGGACGGCGGTGGTACCTCTTCTGCTTCGACCTCGAGCGTGACGACTGGCGCACCTTCCGGCTCGACCGCATGTCGGCCGTGCGGGCCTCGACCTGGAGGTTCACCCCGCGCGAGCACCCCGACCCCGCCGCACACGTCCAGCGGGGCGTGACCTCCGCGGCGTACCCGGTCCAGGGCGTCGTGCGGGTCCTCGCCCCCGCCGCCGAGGTCCGGGCGGCCACGTCACCGACCTCGGCGACGGTCGAGGAGGTCGACGAGCGCAGCTGCCTGGTGCGAGCCGGCGCCGGCAGCGTCCGGAGCCTCGCGATCCACCTCGCCCTGATCGGCCACGACTTCGAGGTCCTCGAGCCCCCGGAGCTGCACGAGGCGGTCCGTTCGCTCGGCGGGCGTCTGTCCCGTGCGACCGGACCCGTATCCTGAGCCCATGGGTCAGCTCCTCGTCCTGCTGCTGCTCGCCGGTCTCGTCGTCGCGGCGGTCGTCGCCTCGCGCCGGGGCAAGGAGCGAGCCCTGGTGCAGCGCCAGGCCGAGCTCGCGCCCGTCAAGCGCCTCGTCGAGGAGGACGTGACCGCGCTCGGCACGGAGCTGCAGGACCTCGACGTCGACGTGATCGGTCATGATCTCGACCCGGGCGCCCACGCCGACTACCAGCGCGCTCTCGACTCCTACGAGTCGGCCAAGTCCGCCGCCGACGCGCTGACCGACCCCGATCAGGTGCGCCACGTCACCGAGATCCTCGACGACGGTCGCTACGCGATGGCCTGCGTGCGCGCCCGGGTCGCCGGAGATCCGCTGCCCACCCGGCGACCTGCGTGCTTCTTCGACCCGCGCCACGGGCTCTCCGTGGCTGACGTCTCGTGGGCCCCGCCCGGCGGGGTCCAGCGCGACGTGCCCGCCTGCGCGCTCGACCTCGAGCGGGTCCGGGCCGGGGCCGAGCCCGACGTGCGCCAGGTCCAGCTCGGCACCCGCCGCACGCCGTACTACGACGCCGGCCCGGCCTACCAGCCCTACGCCGCCGGCTACTTCGGCATGAACGCGATGAACGCGATGTTCGTCGGCATGATGTTCAGCAGCGCGTTCGGTGGCTTCGGCGGCGGGTACGACGGGTACGACGGCGGTGGTGACGGTGCTGACGGTGGTGGTGACGGGTACGACGGCGGCGGTGGCGACGGCGGCGGCGGCGACGGAGGCGGTTGGTTCGGTGGCGACGGCGACGGTGGCGGGTTCGACTTCGGCGGCTTCGACTTCTAGCACCGATACCGCGCGGAGGACCGCTAGCCTCGGCTGATGACGACCACCAGGGTGGCCTCCCGCGTGGCCCGCCTCCTGCCCGGCCTGGTGACGGCCCTGCTGCTCGTGGCCTCGATGACCTCGACCGCTCCGGCTGCAGCCGCCGGCGGCGTCGGCGGCGCCGGTGGCTGGTCCGTCCCCCCCGCCGACGTCGACCTCGACTACCAGCTCGGTGGTGCTGCCGACGTGCCTGACCATGTCGGTGTGGTCGTGCGGGACCGCACCGAGGCGCCGGCCGGGCGCTACGACGTCTGCTACGTCAACGGGTTCCAGACCCAGCCCGACGCCCGGCCCTTCTGGCGCCGGCACTGGTCACTGGTGTTGAAGGACCACGGTCGTGCGGTCGTCGACCAGGCCTGGGGGGAGTGGCTGCTCGACGTCCGGACACCCGCCCGGCGCCGGGCGCTGGCCGCGATCGTCGGCGGCTGGACCCAGGGCTGCGCCGAGGACGGTTACGAGGCGGTCGAGTACGACAACCTCGACTCCTTCACCCGTAGCCACGGCCTGCTCGAGCGCCGGCAGGCGCTGACCTACGCCCGGCTCCTCGTCCGCGCGGCCCACGCGTCCGGTCTCGCTGCCGCGCAGAAGAACCTCGCCGGCTACGACGGGACCGCGATCGGCTACGACGTCGTGATCGCCGAGGAGTGCGGCCACTACGACGAGTGCGAGGCCTACGTCGACGACTTCGCTCGGGCCGTCCTCGCCGTGGAGTACCACCGGCGCGACTTCCGCCGCGCGTGCGCTGCAGTGGGCGACCGGGTGCCCGTCGTGCTGCGCGACCGTGACCTGACGCCGGACGGCGTACGCCGCTGGTGCTAGGCGGACTCCTCCGACTGCCGGGCCCGGTAGGCCGCCACGGCGTTGCGGTTGCCGCAGGTGGTCGAGCAGAACCGTCGCGACCGGTTGCGCGAGAGGTCCAGCACCACTCCGGTGCACCCCTCGTCGGCGCACACCCCGAGCCGCCCCATCTCCTCGGCCCGGACCACGTCGACCATCGCCATCGCCGTCTCGGCCAGGATCCGCGTGACCAGCGGCGTGTCGGAGTCGACGCAGTGCAGGTGCCAGTCGTAGCCCTCGTGGCGCACCAGCTGGGGCAGCGCCCGGGTCTCGGCCAGCATCGTGTTGACCAGCCCGACCGCATCGTCGCGCTCGGCGGTCAGCAGGGCCCGCAACCGAGGACGCAGGGCTCGGACGTCGGCGAGCTCGCCCTCGTCGGCGTCGTGGCGGCCCGAGTAGCCGAGCTCGTCGAAGAGCGCGCTCAGGTCGTCGACGCATCGCAGGCTGTCGGGCTCCACGGCGGTGTTGGCCAGCAGCACCGCCGCACCCAGGGCGACCTCGGTGTCATGGGCGAAAACCATGTTGACACGTTACCTCAGCCAGATTACTGTCATGTCTCATGACGACGTTGACTCATGACAGCAGCCCCGACCTGCGGCGCACCCGCACGTCGACGGGCCTGCTCCTGGCGCTGGTCTCCGCCGTCAGCTTCGGGCTCTCCGGGGCGGTCGGTCGCGGGCTGCTCGACGCGGGCTGGAGTCCCGGCGCCGTCACCCTGGCGCGCGTGGGACTCGGCGCCGTGCTGGTGCTGCCGCTCGGGCTGCGTGCCCTCGGCGGACGCTGGCGCCTGCTGCGCCGCAGCGCCGGGGTGGTGATCGCCTACGGCGCCCTCGGCGTCGCAGCCGCCCAGTTCTGCTACTTCGCCGCGATCGAGCACATGCAGGTCGGGCCGGCCCTGATGATCGAGTACACCGGTCCGGTCGCCGTCGTGGGGTGGCTCTGGCTGCGCCACGGCCAGCGCCCGGGTCGGGTCACGGTCGCCGGCGCCGCCATCGCCGCCGTCGGGCTGCTGCTCGTGCTCGACCTGTTCTCCGGCGCCGACGTCAGCGCCGTCGGGGCCCTGTGGGCGCTCGGCGCCATGGTCGGCCTGGCCTCCTACTACGTGCTCTCGGCCGACGAGGACAACGGCCTCCCGCCGCTCGTGCTCGCCGCGGGCGGGCTGAGCGTCGGCGCCGCGCTGCTCGCCGCCCTCGGAGCGGTCGGGCTGATGCCACTACGGGCCTCGACCGCGCCGGCGACGTACGCCGGGGTGGGCGAGGTGGTCTGGTGGGTCCCGCTGGTCGTGCTCGGGGTCTTCAGCGCCGCGGTCTCCTACGTCTGCGGGATCGGTGCGAGCCGCCGCCTCGGGTCGCGACTGGCGTCGTTCGTCGGGCTCAGCGAGGTGCTCGCTGCCGTCCTGTTCGCCTGGCTGCTCCTAGCCGAGCTGCCCGGCGCGGCCCAGCTGGGCGGGGGAGTGCTCGTGCTCGCCGGCGTGATCGTCGTCAAGCTCGGGGAGCCGGCCCTGGCCGAGGTGGTCGACCGCGCGGAACCGACCCCCGCCTGACCCGCCTGACCCGCCCGACCTGTCGGGGCCGGATCACCGCTCGTCGCACGGCCCGGGTCAGCGGGCGTCCTGGCGGCGCTGGAACACCTCGCGGGTGACCAGCAGGATCGCCGAGGCGGCCGGGATCGCGAGCAGGGCACCGACGACGCCGAGCAGGGCGGCACCGATGAGAGCCGCGATCACGATCGCGGCGCCGGGGATGTCGACGCTGCGCGACATCACCCGGGGATAGACGAGGTAGTTCTCCAGCTGCTGGTAGATCACGAAGAAGACCAGACAGGCCAGACCGGTGTGGACGTCGGTGGCGAACCCGATGGCGGTCACGACGACCGCCCCGATGGTGGCGCCGATCATGGGGATGAAGTCGAGCAGGGCGACCACGAAGGCCAGCGCGACGGCGTACTCCCCGAGGCCGACGACGAGGAGGAAGACCAGGGAGCTGAGCCCGGCGACCAGCGAGACCACGAAGGCCCCCGAGACGTAGCCTCCGATGTTGTCGACGACCTGGTCGCCGATCTTGGCCACGCGGTCGCGGCGCGAGGCGGGGGCCAGGGAGTAGAGCGCCCGTTTGGTCTTCTCCAGCGAGGAGAGGAAGTAGAGGGTCAGGACCACGATGACGAAGGCGTTGAGCAGGGCCGAGAGGATCTTCAGGCCGATGCCGAGCACCCCGCCGAAGAGGCCGGAGACGAAGTCGCCGCGCGCGACGTAGTCCTGGACGGCGGAGAGGATGTCGTACCGGTCGTCGAGCTGTTGCATGCGGTCGTTGCGCTGCAGGCTCTCCAACCAGGTCGGGGCGTTGGACGTGATCGCGGCGACCTGGTCGGCGATGACCGGGATGATCGCGACGACGAACAGGGCCAGGACGCCCACGACCGCGCAGATCACCACGAGCAGCGCGAAGCCGCGGCGCATCCCGCGACCCTCCAGCCACACCACGACCGGGTTCAGCCCGGCGGCGAGGAACAACGAGACCACGATCAGGACCAGCACGGACTGGATCGAGGCGAGCGCGAGGCCGAGCAGGACCGCGCTCAGGACGCCGAGACCACCGACCAGCCCGGTGTAGAACGCGGAGTGCGGCTCGAAGGGGTGGCCGGGCTCGCCGAAGACGGAGGCGGCCGCCCCGATCGGCTGCTCGCCGATCGGTTGCTCGCCGGCCGGTCCTCGCCGGCCGGGTCCTCGCCGGCCGGCTCGCCCTCGGGCGGGTCTGCCGGTGGTCCCCCGGTCACTTCTCGAGCGAGATGGAGGCGGCCGGGTCGGCCTCGTCGTCGCTGCCGAAGCCGGAGATGACGTCGTGCAGCGAGGACAGCTGGGCCGTGATCGCGTCCCGACGCCTCGAGAGCCGGCTGACCTCGGCCTTCAGGCTCTCGACCTCGCGCTCGAGGTCGGCGTCGCCGGAGGAGCGCACGGTGTCCGCCTGGCTCCGCGCGGCGGCGACGATCTGCTCGCCCTCACGCCGGGCACGGTGGACGAGCGCGTCGGCCTCCTTCTTCGTGGCCGCCCGCAGCTCACTGGCCTGCTTGGTCGCGGCCTCGGCCCTCGCCTCCGCCGCGGTCGAGCGCTGCTCGGCCTCCTCGACGAGGCGTCGGGTCTCGCTCATCGCGCTGGTGTGGTGGTCGGTGGCCTCGCGAGCCAGACGCTCCTTCTCGACCGCCAGCGTGCGACGGGCCTCCTGCACCTCACGGTCGGCGGCGGCGCGTGCCTGCTCGACCTCGCGGGCCGCACCCGTGCGCTGCTCGGTGGCCTCCTGCTGGGCCGCGAGGCGGTGCTGGTCGGCCTCCCGCTTGGCTGCGGCCAGGATGTCGGCGGCCTCGCTGACGGCGTTGGCGCGCTCCTGCTCGGCGTCGGCCCGCATCCGGGTCCGGGTCTCCTCGAGCTCGGCGAGCTGCACGGTGCGCATGTCCTCGGCGTCACGGGTGGCCTCGGCCCGGATGGCCTCGGCGTTGCGGCGCGCCTGCTCGCGGATGTCCTGGCCGTCGCGGCGTGCGATCTCGCGGATCTCGTCGGCCTCCTCCTCGGCCAGACGCAGCAGCGTGCTCGCGCGCCCCCCGAGCCCGGCGTAGGAGGGGTTGCGCTGCTCGGAGAGCTCCTGGCGCGCGGTGGCGAGCTCGGACTCGAGATCGTTGAGGCGCTGCTCGGCCTGGCTCAGCCCGGAGCCGAGGGAGGCCCGCTCCGAGAGCAGGCGGGAGACCTGGACGTCGACGGCGTTCTTGTCGTAGCCGCCGCGACGCAACGTGGGGAAGGTCGGTCGCGGCGAGGCGCCGCCGCCGGCACCGGTCCCACCGACGCCCGCAGCGCTGCTCGCGCCGCCGGGGCTGCCCGCGCCGGCGGTGCTGCCCGTCGCGGCCGGCCGGCCGGGGCTGCCGGTCTCGGCCGCCGCCGCGGTGTGCTCGCGCGAGGTCGGGCCCGCGTCGGTGGAGGCGCCGTCGCGGACCGTCGCGATGATCTGCGTCCTCTCGCCGTCGCCGGCGGAGGACGACCTGGTCCGCGAGCCGTCGGCTCCCGGATCCTGGTCGAAGATCGACAGTCCCTGGTCGCTCATCTCAGCGTCGCCCTCTTCCGAGTCGTGGGGTGTGGTGCGTGCACCCCCATGATGCCCACATGAGGGCCCCGGAACGAAGTGGCCGCGCGCTGCGGTGGACAATCGAGGAGCAGACGGGGTGTCTCACACGCCCCGGAAGCGGTTGATGGCGTCGATGTGCTGCGCGCGCAGCTCCTCGTCGCGGACCCCGAGGCCCTCCTCCGGGGCCAGGCACAGCACGCCGACCTTGCCCTGGTGCAGGTTGTGGTGCACGTCGAGCGCGGCCTGGCCGACCTCGTCGAGGCCGTAGGTGCGCGACAGGGTCGGGTGGATCATGGCCTTGGCGATGAGGCGGTTGGCCTCCCACGACTCGCGGTAGTTGGCGAAGTGGCTGGAGATGATCCGCTTGAGGTTCATCCACAGGTAGCGGTTGTCGTACTCGTGCATGTAGCCCGAGGTCGACGCGCAGGTCGTGATGGTGCCGCCCTTGCGGGTGACGTACACGCTGGCGCCGAAGGTCTCCCGCCCCGGGTGCTCGAAGACGATGTCGATGTCCTCACCGCCGGTGAGCTCGCGGATCTTCGAGCCGAGACGCTTCCACTCCTGGGGGTCCTGGGTGTGCTCGTCCTTCCAGAACCGGAAGCCCTCCTCGGAGCGGTTGATGATCAGCTCCGCGCCCATGGAGCGCGCGATGTCGGCCTTCTCGGTGTTGGAGACGACGCACACGGGGGTCGCGCCGCCGTTGAGCGCGTACTGCGTGGCGAAGCCGCCCAGCCCACCCGAGGCACCCCAGATCAGGACGTTGTCGCCCTGCTTCATGTCGCCGCCGTTCTTCGAGACCAGCTGGCGGTAGGCCGTGGAGTTCACCAGGCCGGGCGAGGCCGCCTCCTCCCAGGTCAGGTGGGCGGGCTTGGGCATCAGCTGGTTGGCCTTGACCAGGGCGACCTGGGCCAGACCGCCGAAGTTGGTCTCGAAGCCCCAGATCCGCTGCTCGGGGTCGAGCATCGTGTCACCGTGACCGTCCGGCGACTCGAGCTCGACGGACAGGCAGTGCGCCACGACCTCCCGGCCGGGCTCCCACAGGTGCACGCCGGGGCCCGTGGCGAGCACGACGCCGGACAGGTCGGAGCCCACGACGTGGTAGGGCAGGTCGTGGCGGCGCGAGAGCGGGGAGAGTCGGCCGTAGCGCTCCAGGAAGCCGAACGTGGAGACGGGCTCGAAGATCGAGGTCCAGACGGTGTTGTAGTTGATCGCGGAGGCCATCACGGCCACGAGGGCCTCGCCCGGGCCGAGCTCCGGCAGGGGTACGTCGTCGAGGTGCAGGGAGGCGCGCGGGTCCTTGTCCGCGGACGCCATCCCCTCGAACATCGCGACCTCGTCCTTGTGCACCGTCACGGCCCGGTAGGACTCGGGCATCGTGAGGTTCGCGAAGTCGGCGGTGGACGTGTCACCTGCGGCGATCGCGTCGAGGATGTTCTGCACGGGCACTCCTTGCGTCGGGGCTGGGATGGCGCACGCTGAACGTACCGGTGGGTAACCGTCGGTGGCATCCGATGTGCGCGACGTCTCAGTGCCGCGGCGCGCCCGGGCTCAGGAACGCAGCGCCTCGGTCATCTGCTCCTGCGCGCGGTCGAGGTAGGAGCGCATCCGGGCTGCGGCGCCGGCGCCGTCGCCCGCCTCGAGCAGCGCGAGGATCTCGACGTTGCGGTCCAGGAACGGCCCGTGGAACGACGACGGAGCGTCCACCTGGTGGAAGAAGAGCCGCATCTCGGCCAGCAGCAGGTCCATGTGCGCGTCGAGGCGCACGCTGCCGGCCAGGGCGACCACGGCACGGTGGAAGTGCTGGTTGGCGCTGGCTACGCCGTCGGCGTCGTCGCGGGTGGCGGCGTCGCGACCCTCACCGACCGCGGCCCGCAGGGCGTCGACGCGTGCCGGGTGGGGGTGAGGCAGGGCGAGGGCGGCGGGCTCGAGCAGCATCCGGGCGCGGTAGACGTCGACGACGTCCGCGACCCCGGGGGTCGCCACCACCACGCCCCGGTTGGCCTGCCGCACCAGGATGCGCTCGCCGACCAGCTGGCTCAGGGCCTCGCGCAGGGTGTTGCGCGAGATGCCGAGGGCCTCGGCGAGGCGCTGCTCGGGCAGTCGCGTGCCCGAGCGCAGGAGGCCCTCGACGACCTGGTCGCGCAGCGTCGCCGCGGCGACCTCGGCGGAGGTGCGCCGGGCGGCGCGGCGACCGTGCTCCTGGTGGGCCAGGCGGTCGAGGACCAGGCCCAGGCCGCGCTGTCCGACCGACCCACGGGAGGGGTCGCCGGGGCGCGAGGGGCTCATGGCGGGCAGCGTAACGAGAATGTTCGACCGACGTATTGAAGAATTGTTGAACAATGCCTACGTTGCTTCTATGACCCACGACACACAGCAGACCGACACGAGTGCAGGATCGGGCCGCCCGGCCCTGCTCGGCGCCATCTTCTTGATGGCCACCGCAGCGATCGGCCCGGGCTTCATCACCCAGACCGCGACGTACACGATCCAGCTCGGCGCGGCCTTCGCCTGCGCGATCGCGATCTCGATCCTGGTCGACGTCGCGGTCCAGATGAACGTCTGGCGCGTCATCGGCGTGGCCGGCCAGCGGGCCCACGAGCTCGGCAACGAGGTGCTGCCCGGGGTCGGCTACGTCCTCGCCGCGCTGGTCGTGGCCGGCGGCCTGGTCTTCAACATCGGCAACGTCGCCGGCAGCGGCCTGGGCATCAACGCCCTGCTCGGCGTCGACCCTCGCGTGGGCGGGGCGATCTCTGCGGCGATCGCCGTCGGGATCTTCTCCTCGCACCGTGCCGGGATGGCGCTGGACCGGGTCGTGGTCGCGCTCGGGCTGGTGATGATCGTCGCGACCCTCGTCGTCGCCGTGACCTCCTCCCCGCCGGTCGGAGAGGCCCTCCGGCAGACCGTCGTGCCCGACACCTTCGACTTCGTCGCGGTCACGACCATCATCGGCGGCACGGTGGGCGGTTACATCACCTACGCCGGGGCGCACCGGCTGCTGGACTCCGGGCGCACCGGCGTCGAGCACGTCCGCGACATCACGCGCAGCTCGGTCGTCGGCATCCTGGTCACCGGCGTGATGCGGGTGCTGCTGTTCCTGGCGATCCTCGGCGTCGTCACCGGCGGAGCGGCCCTGGCCACGGACAACCCGGCCGGCTCGGCCTTCGAGGCGGCCGCGGGCGAGGCCGGACTGCGCGTCTTCGGGCTGGTGCTCTGGGCCGCCGCCCTGACCTCGGTGATCGGTGCGGCGTACACCTCGGTGTCGTTCCTGACGACGTCGCGCACCTCCGAGCGCGCCCGCAGCTGGCTCACGGTCGGCTTCATCGTGCTCTCGGCGACCATCTTCGTGGTGATCGAGCAGGCCCCCACCCAGCTTCTCGTCTTCGCCGGCACGTTCAACGGGATGATCCTGCCGCTCGGCTTCGGGGTGCTGCTCTACGTCGCCTGGCGTCGCCGCGACCTGCTCCACGACTACCGCTACCCGCGGTGGCTGCTCGGCATCGGCGTGCTGGCCTGGCTGCTCACGCTGTACCTCGGCTACAACGCTCTGCTCAGCCTGGGCGACCTGTGAGCGGGGGCGGACGGGTCGTCGACCTGAACGCGGACGTGGGGGAGTCCTTCGGCCGCTGGCGGCTCGGGGACGACGAGGCGGTGCTCGACGTGGTCACGAGCGCCAACATCGCCTGCGGCTTCCACGCCGGCGACGCGAGCACCCTGCGGCGCTGCTGCGAGAGCGCGGCCCGGCGCGGGGTCGTGATCGGGGCGCAGGTGGGCTACCGCGACCTCGCGGGCTTCGGGCGCCGCTTCATCGACATGGACCCCACCGAGCTCGCCGACGACGTGACGTACCAGGTCGGCGCGCTCGAGGCCCTGGCCCGCGTGGCCGGTGCGCGGGTGGCCTACGTCAAGCCGCACGGGGCGCTCTACAACGCCACCGTCCACCACCAGGCCCAGGCCCGCGCCGTCGTGGCCGCGGTCGCGGCCTACGACGACGCGCTCCCGGTGCTCGGGCTGCCGGGCTCGCGGCTGCTCGAGGAGGCTGCGAGGGCCGGGCTGCGCCCGGTGCGCGAGGCCTTCGCCGATCGCGGCTACACCCCCGAGGGGACCCTCGTGCCACGCACGGAGCCGGGGGCGCTGCTGGCGGACCCGGACGAGGTCGCCGCCCGCGTGCTGCGGATGGTGCGCGAGGGCGAGGTCGAGGCCGTCGACGGCACGGTGGTCCGCCTCGACGCCGAGTCGGTCTGCCTGCACGGCGACTCGCCCGGTGCCGTCGAGATGGCCGCCGCGGTGCGCGCCTCGCTCGACGAGGCGGGCGTGAGCGTCCGGGCCTTCACGTGAGGACGCTGCCCTACGGTGACCGCGCGCTGCTCGTCGAGCTCGCCTCGACGAGCGAGGCGGTGGCGTACGCCGCGGGGCTGCGCGCCGTACCGCCCGAGAGGCTGGCCCTGGTCGAGCAGGTCGTGCCCGCGGCCCGGACGGTGCTCGTCGTGGCCGCGGCCGGGACCACCGTCCCCGACCTTCGCCGGGTGCTGGAAGGAGTCGAGCCGGCCGCGGCCGGGGGCGGCGGCTCGGGACAGGCCGGGGTCGGGGGCGGCGCCGAGGTCGTCGAGGTGCCGGTCGTCTACGACGGGGAGGACCTCGAGGACGTCGCCGCGTTGACCGGACTCACGACCGACGAGGTCGTCGCCGCCCACACCGGGCAGCGGTGGCGGGTGGCCTTCGGCGGCTTCGCCCCCGGGTTCGGCTACCTCGTGGGCTCCGACGAGCGGCTGCACGTGGCCCGGCGCACGGAGTCGCGCACCGCGGTTCCCCGGGGGGCGGTCGGGCTGGCCGGGGAGTACTCCGGGGTCTACCCGACCTCCTCGCCCGGTGGCTGGCAGCTGATCGGTCGCACCGACGCCGTGCTCTTCGACGTCGACCGTGAACCGCCGGCCCTGTTCCGGCCCGGGGTCGAGGTGCGCTTCGTCGAGCGCCGGGCGAACCGGTGAGCAGCCGCACCGCGGGCCGCCGGCTCGAGGTCTGCTCGGTCGGCGCGCAGACGCTCGTCGAGGACCTCGGCCGGCCCGGGCTCGCCGGTGTCGGGGTGGGCCGCAGCGGCGCGGCCGACCGCGGCTCGTTGCGTCTGGCCAACCGGCTCCTCGGCAACGACGAGGGCCTCGCAGCGCTCGAGGTCCACGGGGGGCTCGAGGTCGAGGTCGGTGGCGAGCCGCTCTACGCCGCGGTCACCGGCGCGCCCTGCGAGGTGCACCTCGACGACCGACCGGTCGGCTCGCACGCGGTCCTGCGGCTGCCCGCCGGGTCCCGGTTGCGCCTGGGCGTGGCCGCGACGGGCCTGCGCTCCTACCTCGGCGTGCGGGGTGGGATCGACGTCGAGCCGGTCCTGGGCTCGCGCAGCCACGACGTGCTGGCCGAGCTCGGGCCCCCGGCCGTCGGGGTGGGCGACCTCGTCCCGGTCGGCGCCGCGGCGGGCTCCCTGCCGGACGTGGACGCCGTACCCCCGCCGGCGTGGGACGAGGAGACCGTCTGGCTGCGGGCGGTCCGTGGGCCGCGCGACGACTGGGTCGACGACGTCGGGGCGCTCGCCACCACGCAGTGGCAGGTCAGTGACCGCACCAACCGGGTCGGGGCACGCCTCGCCGGCGGAAGGCTCGAGCCTGCGGCGGACCGGGTCGGCGAGCAGCTGCCCAGCGAGGGTGCGTGGCGGGGCGCCGTCCAGGTGCCACCCAGCGGTGAGCCGGTGCTGTTCCTGGCCGACCACCCCGTGACCGGCGGCTACCCCGTGGTCGCCGTCGTCCTCGACGAGGACGTCGACCGGGCCACCCAGCTGCGCCCGGGTCAGCAGATCAGGTTCCGATGGGTGGAGGCCCCATGACCACGACCACGACGACCACGACGCCTGCGACGCCAGCGGAGCCGGGCGCCCTGAGCCCGGTGGAGGCGCGGGCGCTGTTCCGGGAGGGCCTCGTGACGCCGACGGCCGGGTGGGCCCGCGGTTGGACGCAGGCCAACCTGCTCAGCCTGCCGCGCGCCCTGGCCTTCGACTTCCTGCTCTTCGCCCAGCGCAACCCGAAGCCCTGCCCGGTCCTCGACGTCCTCACCGCCGGCGCCGTGGCAGGTCCCCTGCTCGACGGCGACGTGCGCACCGACGTCCCGGCCTACCGGGTCTACGTGGACGGAGAGCTGGTCGAGGAGACGCCGGACGTGACCGGTTGGTGGCGTGAGGACCTGGTGACCTTCCTGATCGGGTGCAGCTTCACCTTCGAGACCGCGCTGGGCGAGGGTGGCGTGCCGGTCCGCCACGTCGAGCAGGGCGTGAACGTGCCGATGTACCGGACGGACGTGCGCTGCCGCACCGCCGGGAGCATCGGCGGACCGCTCGTCGTCTCGATGCGACCCGTCCCGGCCGGGTCGGTCGCCGACGCCGTCCGGATCACCTCGCGCTACCCGGCCGTGCACGGGGCGCCCGTGCACGTGGGCGACCCGTCGGCGATCGGGGTCGCCGACCTGGCCCGACCGGACTTCGGCGAACCGGTCGAGCTGCACACCGGCGACGTCCCGGTGTTCTGGGCCTGCGGGGTCACGCCGCAGGCGGCGGTGATGGAGTCCCGGCCCACGCTCGCGATCGCTCACGCGCCCGGTCACATGCTGATCACCGACGCACGCGACGCGGCGTACGTCGTGCCCTGAGGCGTGCGGCCCGACCCGGGGCCTAGCGGGCGGGCTCGACCAGCTCGACGAGGACGCCGCCGGCGTCCTTGGGGTGGATGAAGTTCACGCGCGAGTCCGACGTGCCGCGTCGGGGCTCCTCCCACAGCAGCCGGACGCCGCGCTCGCGCAGGGTCGCGCTGACCGCCTCCACGTCGACGACGCGGTAGGCGACCTGCTGCACGCCCGGACCGTTGCGCTCGAGGAACCTCGCGATGGTGGACTCGGGCGAGAGCGGGGCGAGCAGCTGCAGGCGCTGGTCGGAGTCGCCGACCGCGACCATCGCCTCGCGCACGCCCTGCTCCTCGTTGACCTCCTCGTGCACGGTGCGCATCCCGAAGGTCTCGGCGTAGAACTGCATCGCCGCGTCGAGGTCGGCCACCGCGATCCCCACGTGGTCGATGGCGGTGAACAGGTGCTCGGGCAGGTCGGCGGAGGCGCTCATGGGCCCATCAAGACACGGCACGGAGGCGGCCGCAAGGCGCGGGTCGCTGTGACGCTCCCCTCACCCCTCCCGACGCGACGACCCTCGATCCGAGGGCGTAGCCATGAGTATGGTCGGGAGCCTCAGGTCCCACGCAGCTCGACAGGGGCTGCACAGGTCGAACGCCGGGAGGCACCCATGTCCGCATCCGTCATCGTCGCCGGGGCCCGTACCCCGATCGGCCGCCTGCTGGGCGGGCTCAAGGGGCTCTCCGCCGCCGAGCTGGGAGGCATCGCCATCTCGGGTGCGCTGGAGAAGGCCGGCGTGTCGGGCGAGCAGGTCGACTACCTGATCATGGGTCAGGTCATCGGTGCCGGCGCCGGCCAGAACCCCGCCCGCACCGCCGGGATCCACGCCGGCCTGCCGCTCTCGCTGCCCTCGATCACCGTCAACAAGGTCTGCTTGTCCGGTCTCAACGCCGTGGCCACCGCCGACCAGATGATCCGCGCGGGCGAGGCCGAGATCATCGTGGCCGGTGGCATGGAGTCGATGACCAACGCCCCGCACCTGCTGCCCAAGTCGCGCGAGGGCTTCAAGTACGGCGACGTCGCGCTCGTCGACTCGATGGCCTACGACGCGCTCTTCGACCAGTCGACCCAGCAGGCCATGGGCGCGCTGACCGAGCAGTGCAACGCCGCCGGCACCCAGCTGACCCGCGCCGAGCAGGACGAGTTCGCCGCCGCGTCGCACCAGAAGGCGGCCCTGGCGTGGAAGAACGGCGTCTTCGACGACGAGGTCGTCCCGGTCTCGATCCCGCAGCGCAAGGGCGACCCTGTCGTCGTCAGCGCCGACGAGGGCGTGCGTGGCGACACCACCGCCGAGTCGTTGGGCAACCTGCGGCCCGCCTTCGACAAGGAGGGCACCATCACCGCGGGCAGCGCCTCGCAGATCTCCGACGGCGGGTGCGCCCTGGTCGTGATGAGCAAGGCCAAGGCCGAGGAGCTCGGACTGCGCTGGCTGGCCGAGATCGGTGCGCACGGCATGGTCGCGGGCCCCGACTCCACCTTGCAGCTCCAGCCGGCCAACGCGACGGCCAAGGCGTGCGCGAAGGAGGGCATCAGCCCGGCCGACCTCGACCTCGTCGAGTTCAACGAGGCCTTCGCCGCCGTCGGCATCGAGTCGGCCCGCTCCCTGGAGATCGACGAGTCCAAGGTGAACGTCAACGGCGGCGCGATCGCGCTCGGCCACCCGGTCGGCATGTCCGGTGCGCGGCTCCTGCTGCACCTCGCGCTGGAGCTCCGGCGCCGCGGCGGTGGGACCGGCGTCGCGGCGCTGTGCGGCGGCGGTGGCCAGGGTGACGCCCTGATCCTCAAGGTTCCCGCTGCCTGAGCCGGGCCGCGGGCGGCGTACGCCGTCGGTCGAGGAGCTCGTCTCCGGGGCCCGCGCCGGTGAGGTCCGCTGCGTCGCGCGGCTGATCACGCTCGTCGAGGACGAGTCGCCGCTGCTGCGCGAGGTGATGGCCGCGCTCGCGCCGCACGCCGGTCGCGCCCAGGTCGTCGGCGTGACCGGGCCGCCCGGGGTGGGCAAGTCGACCTCGACCAGCGCGTTGGTGGCCCGGCTGCGGGCTGCCGGGCGCCGGGTGGGTGTGCTGGCCATCGACCCGTCCTCGCCGTTCTCCGGCGGCGCGCTGCTCGGTGACCGCGTCCGGATGGGCGACCATGCCCTCGACGACGGGGTCTACATCCGATCGATGGCCGCCCGGGGCCACCTCGGGGGCCTGGCCTGGAGCACACCGCAGGCGCTGCGCGTGCTCGACGCGGCCGGCTTCGACGTCGTGGTCGTCGAGACGGTCGGGGTCGGCCAGAGCGAGGTCGCGGTCGCCGGGCTCGCCGACACGACCCTGGTCCTGCTCGCGCCCGGCACGGGCGACGGCGTCCAGGCGGCGAAGGCCGGCATCCTCGAGATCGGCGACCTCTACGTGGTCAACAAGGCCGACCGCGACGGCGCCGAGCAGGTCCGGCGCGACCTGCGCTCGGCGTTGGCGCTCGGGCACGGCCCGGGTGCGGCGGGTGCGGGTGCGGGTGCAGCGGGCGTGGCGGGTGCGTGGAGGCCGCCCGTCCTGGCCACCGTCGCCTCCGAGGGCACCGGCATCGACGAGGTCGTGGCGGCGCTCGAGGAGCATCGGGCCTGGCTGACCCGCACCGGCGAGCTGCGCCGGCGGCGCGTGCGACGTACGCGCGAGGAGATCGAGACCCTCGCCCTGACCTCGCTGCGCTCGCGCTCGTCCCGCCCCGGCGCCGCAGCCGGGCTCGACGAGCTGGCCGAGGACGTCGTCGCCGGTCGTACCGACCCGTGGGCCGCCGCCGACGAGGTCGTCGCGGTCTGGTCGCGGGACGCGCCCGGCTGAGGCTCGTGGGTGCTGACGTGGCTGATGAGGAGTGTGGAAGGCTTGTCGGCCTTCTTTCGAGCCTGTCGCCCATTGCAAAGGCCGACAGGCTTGGGAACACCCGGCCAGCCGGGTGTTCCCAACCGGCGGGCCTCACACGCACCACGAACCGCACCCGCCCCGCGCGCCTCACCCGTCACACCGACCGGAGTTGCTAGACAGGGTCCTGTGTCCGGACCGCTGCGAGGAGATGCTCGATGAACAAGGTGGTCCTGGTCGTGGCGGTGGTCTTCCTCGGCTTCTGGCTGATGACCGACCCGCGGGGACTGGCCGACACGTCGTCGTCGCTGGGCTCGACCGGCTGGGACCTCACGCAGCAGTTCTTCGGCGCGGTCATCGACTTCGTCGGCGAGGTCGGGTAGCCCCGCGGTGGGCGTGCTCGCCGCGCTCGGCGACCCCGGTATCGGCCGCCACCTGCTGCGCGAGGAGGGCGAGGTCATCGTCGACGAGGTACGCCACCACTGGGTGGCCTACCTGCGGCCGGCCGTCGAGGCGTCGCTGGCCCTGGTGCTGCTGGTCTGGGTCCCGTTCGCCCCGATGCAGCTCGCGGGGATCGTGCTGGTCCTCGTCGCGCTGCTGGGTCTGCACGCGGCCTGGTTGGCCCTGGGTCACCACCGCGACCGGTTCGTGATCACCAACATGCGGGTCTTCCGGGTCCACGGGGTCCTCACGCAGAGCCTCGCCACGATGCCGCTCAGCCGGATCCTCGACATCAGCGTGGTCAAGCCGCTGCACGGTCGGATCCTCGGTTTCGGGCACTTCGTCTTCGAGTCGGCGGCCCAGGAGCAGGGACTGCGCGACATCCGCTACGTCGGCGACCCCGACACCCGCGACCTGTCCATCCAGCGCGTCGTGCAGCGCTCCGGCCTGCGCGGACGCACGGTCTGAGCCCTCCGGACCTTGCCCCGATGAGCCTTCCCTTCGACCCCATCGACGAGGCGGCGCGCCAGTGGGGGGCTCGCTGGGACGGCGTACCGGCCATGCACGCCGTGACCTCGCTCATGCGCACCCAACAGCTGGTCCTGGCCCGTCTCGACCTGCTGCTGCGCCCGCACGGGCTCACCTTCGCCCGTTACGAGGCACTCGTGCTGCTGGTGTTCTCCGCGCGCGGGTCCCTCCCGCTGGGCAAGATGGGCCAGCGGCTCCAGGTGCACCCGACGTCGGTGACCTCGATCGTGCGGCGTCTCGAGGACTCCGGTCTGCTGCGCCGACTCCCGCACCCCGACGACCGGCGTGCGGTGCTCGCCGAGATCACCGCCGAGGGCCGGGCCGTCGTGGCCGCGGCCACGGCTGAGCTCGTCGACGGCGACTTCGGGCTGGACGCGCTCGACGACACCGACCTGGGTCGGCTCTCCGAGCTGTTGCGGCCGGTACGCCGGGCCGCCGGTGACTTCTGATCCCGCGACGACCGGCGCCGTCCTGACTGCCCGCGGGAACGTCTGGGCGATCCCCGGGCCGGTCGCGGGTGAGCCGGGCCGACGACCCTAGGATCGACCCATGACGCAGCAGCCGTTCAGCCGCCCCGGAGCCATCGACCTGTCCGCCCTGAAGCGGCCCGCCCCCTCGGCGCCGCGCGCGCCCGGAGGCGCACCGACCGGCGGCGGGGCCACGGCCGGGGGCGTCGCCGGGTCGGCGTACGCCGTGCAGATCACCGAGGAGAGCTTCCAGGCCACGATCGAGGCGTCGATGACGGCGCCGGTGCTGCTGGTCTTCTACTCGCCGAGCCAGTCGCCCGAGAGCGCGACGATGGCCCAGGACGTCGCCACAGCCGTCGGTGACTACGACGGGCGGTTCCTCGCCGGCCTCGTCGACATCGACGCAGCACCCGCCATCGGCCAGGCGATGCAGATCCCGGAGGTGCCCCTGCTCCTGGTCATCCTCGAGGGTCGCCCCGCGACCCAGCCGATCCCCGGCGCGCTGAGCCTGGAGGAGATCCGCACCCTGCTCCAGCAGCTCGGCCAGCAGCTGACCGCGCAAGGCATCACCGGGCGGCACCAGCCGCGCGCCGCCGGCGGCGAGCAGCCCGGCGGCGACGTCGCGGGCAACATGGACGAGCCGGCCGGCGACCCCCGCTTCGCCGCGGCCGAGGACGCGCTGGTGGCCGGCGACTCCGCCCTGGCGGTCGAGGAGTACCAGAAGCTGGTCACGGCCAACCCTGCGGACTCCGAGGCCGCCGCCGGCCTGGCCCGTGCGAGGCTGCTGCACCGCACCGACGGTGTCGACCTCACCGAGGCCCGCGCTGCCGCAGCCGCCAGCCCGGACGACGTCGACGCGCAGACTCTCGTCGCCGACCTGGATCTGCTCGGCGGCCACGTCGAGGACGCCTTCGCGCGTCTGATCGAGCTCGTACGCCGCACGGCCGGCGACGAGCGCAACGCCGCGCGCGAGCACCTCGTCGGCCTCTTCGGCGCGGTCGGCAACGGCGACCCCCGGGTGCAGAAGGGTCGCCAGGCTCTGGCCTCGGCGCTGTTCTGAGCGGGTCGACCTGAGCCGGGCCGGGCTCCTGGACGGGCCGGCGTACCTGGTCCGGGGTCTGGGGCTGTGGCGCACCCGCCCGGGTCTGATGGCGCTGGGCCTGGTCCCGGCCCTCCTCGTGCTGGTCGGGATCCTCGCTGCGCTGGTCGGGCTGCTCAGCGGTGCGGGGGAGCTGGCGGCGTGGCTGACACCGTTCGCCGACGACTGGGCCGGTGGACTGCGCAGCGTGGTGCGCCTGCTGCTCGCGTTCGCGCTCGTCGGTGGTGCCGTCGTGGTCGCGAGCCTGGTCTTCACCGGGCTCACGCTGGCGGTCGGCGACCCGTTCTACGAGCGGATCTGGGCGGCCACGGAGGAGATGCTCGGGGACCCTCCGGCCGGGGACGGTGTCGGGTGGTGGCGCTCGGTCCTCGACGGTCTGGCGCTGGCCGGCCTCGGGCTGCTCATGGGTCTGCTGGTGCTGGTGCTGGGGCTGCTGCCGGTGGTCGGCGCCGCGGTCGGTCTGGTCGGCGGGCTCCTGGTCTCCGGCCGGCTGCTCGCCGGCGAGCTCCTCGCACGCCCGCTCGAGGCGCGCGGGCTGGACCGGCACCAGCGACGGGAGCTGCTCCGTGGCCGCCGCGGTCCGGTGTGGGGCTTCGGGCTGGCCACCCAGGCTTTCTTCCTGGTGCCCCTGGGCGCGGTCGTCGTGATGCCGGGAGCGGTGGCGGGCGCGACGATGCTGGCTCGCGACCTGCTCGCCGAGCCGCTGGCGGCACGGGCGGCGCCGCCCGCGACACGTCCCGTCGACGGCGAGGGCTCCCGAGGCGCAGGGCCTGCTTCCTGAGCGAGTCGCCTCGACGACGACGCCGCCGCGGCGGCCGGACGGTCAGGTCACCCGCCCGGACTCCGCGTAGGCGGGCGCCCCCGCGCGCAGTGCGGACAGGGCCGACTCGATGCGCCGCGCGGTGAAGTCGGCGCAGCGCTCGCGGACCTCCTCGGGGGTGCAGAAGGCCACGGAACGGATCTCGCGGGTCTGTCGCACGACCCGGTCGAGCACCCGGGCGTCGTGGGTGCCGCCGTCGAAGACCAGGCACAGCGCGTCGTCCCAGCCGCTCCACGGCGGCAGCCAGTCGGTGAGCACCAGCGAGCCCGGGGTGAGGTCCAGGGCGAGCTCCTCGAGGACCTCCCGACCGACGGCGTCGCGGGGTGACTCGCCGACCTCGACCACCCCGCCGGGAAGGTCCCAGTCGCGCTTGTAGGTCAGCTGGCAGAGCAGCACCCGCTCGTCGGGGTCGCGCAGCATCATCTGCGCGATCGCGCGCTTGCGCGGCAGGAACGAGTTGAGCAGCGCCCGGAAGGACGCCGGCTCGCTGAGCGGCGGGTCGGTGGCGAGCCGCGCGAGGACGACGTACTCGGAGGTCTCGGCGCGGTCACCGGTGCCCGGCACCACGCGGCGTACGCCCTCACGCTGCATCCCGCTGCGGGTGGCGACCCGCAGCGACGCGTCGTTGCCCGGCTCGATCTTGGCCTCCACCCGAGCCAGCCCGAGGCCGCCCCGGCCGGCGTCGGTCAGGGCCCAGTCGGCGAGGACGCGCACGGCTCGCTGGGCCAGCCCGCGACCGCGGTGTCCGGAGAAGAGCATCCAGGAGAGCTCACCGGTGTGCTCGTCGCTCCGGCGCACCTCGCAGCTGCCGGCGACGTCGCCGTCGACCTCGACCACGAACGACGCGACGGACCGCCCGGTGCGCCATCCGTCGTAGGAACGCTCGACGGCAACCCGCTGCTCGGCCTCGGTGGGCGTGACGCGCTCCGAGCCCGCCCACCGCGCGATGGCCTCGTCGTGGCCGGCGCGGGCGGGTTCGACGTCGGTGTCTCGCCATGGTCGCAGCGTGACCACTCCGTCGGAGAGCGTCGGCTGGTCCACCGGGTCGTCGTTCATCGGGACTCACCGTATCCGGCCTTCCGGTTTCCCACGGGGTGCAGGGTGTTGGTCGGATCCCTCGGCAGATCCACGCCGGTAGGCGAGCAACCGCCTGCAGACCGTGGGAAACCGCGGCCCCACCACCGGTGCGCGGAACCGCGCCGGCTCAGAGCGCGAGCCTCAGCTTCTCGCGCACGCGTTGCGCCGTCTGGGTCGGCCGGGCCAGGTCGTCCCAGACCAGTCGGACCATCCGGCAGTCGGTGACCTCGCGCAGCCGGTCCTCGCGCAGCTTCTCAGCGAAGACGACGTCGCCCGGCTCCTCGCCATCCTTGAGCAGCCGGCCGTACTTGATGCGGCCGTCGAACTCACCGAGGACGCCGTGGTCGCGCCAGGCCCAGTCACAGACGCCGATCAGCTCACCGCGCGGTCCGTGGACGGGATGCTGCAGCACCGGCGCCGGGACCCCGGTCGCACGGAACAACCAGCGTCCTCGTGACTCCCCGGGGCTGGCCGCGCCGGCCTGGGCCATCAGCACGGGCACGTGCAGGCGCCTGGTGCGCGGCCAGTGCTGCATGAGCAGGAACTGCGACTCCAGATCCGCCTCGGTTCCCTGCTCGCGATGCAGCAGGCTGTCCATCACGACGAGTGCGGACTCCGGCGTGCTCATCGTGCCGGTCTCGATCGCTGCTCGCGTCGGCGGCATGACCAGCAGGCCGTCGACCTCGACGGGCTCACCGGGCGCAGTCTTTCCCTCGTGGTGCACGACGTCGCCGTCGATGCGTCCGACGCCACCGTCGAGCCTCGTCACGTGGACGCGATCGAGGCTCACGCCCCAGGTGGACAGCCCGTGGGCCAGGGCTGCGCTCACGTGGCTCAAGGCGACCTGCCCCCGCATCCCGTGCACGGCGGAACGCGCCCGGACGAGGTGTCGGCCGACGTCGTCGAGGTCCGTCCAGAGGTCCGGGAAGGTGTAGGAGCCGTGACGGAACCGCACCAGGGAGCCGCGGCGCACGCCACGGGTCAGGTCGCAGTCACGGAAACCGGCATCGAGCGCATCGGACCGGGTGAAGAACCCACGAGACTCTGCGAGGTAGCGGCACGGGTCCATCCGGCCAGCGTGCCCTCGGCCGTCCGAGCGTGCACCGTGACTGCCAGCGGGCGGGGGACTACCTCACGTACGTCGCTGCTGTGGACGGCTCGCGGCCCGCTGCGGTTTCCCAAGGGATGAGGGCAAGGCATCGCTTCCCGGTGCAAATCTGCAGCGGGAAGCGACGAACCGCCCGCATCCCGTGGGAAACCGCCACCCCACCCCCGCGCAAAGCCGGCGCACCGCGTCAGGCGGACGTGGGCTCAGCCCGGCGTCGGAACCAGACGGTGGCCAGGGGCGGCACGGTGATGTCGGCGTACGCCGGCTGTCCGGTGTGCTCGCCCTCGACCGCGACGACGCCCCCGAGGTTGCCCACGTCGGAGCCGGTGTAGGCGGCGGCGTCGGTGTTGAGGACCTCGTCCCACTGCCCGGCCTGCGGGAAGCCGAGGCGGTAGCCGCCGTGGGGGACGGCGGCGAAGTTGGTCACGCACACCACGTCGGGCACGTCCGCCTCGTCCGGGGAGCGACGCACGAACGAGAACACGTTGTGCCCGGCGTCGTTGGCGTCGATCCAGGCGAACCCGTCCCCGGACTGGTCCTGCGCCCAGGTCGCGGGCGAGGCCTTGTAGGCCGCGTTGAGGTCGCGCACGAGCGCGTGGACGCCGCGGTGCTCGGGGTGGTCGAGCAGCCACCAGTCGAGCTCGCGGGACTCCGCCCACTCCGACTCCTGGCCCAGCTCGATGCCCATGAAGGTCAGCTGCTTGCCGGGGTGGGCCCACATGAAGGCCAGGTAGGCACGCAGCGTGGCCAGCTGCTGCCACCGGTCGCCGGGCATCTTGCGCAGCAGGGAGCCCTTGCCGTGCACGACCTCGTCGTGGGAGAGCGGGAGCACGAAGTTCTCGGTCCAGGCGTAGACGATCGAGAAGGTCAGCTCGCCGTGGTGGTGGACGCGGTAGATCGGCTCGCGGGCGAGGTAGTCCAGCGTGTCGTGCATCCAGCCCATGTTCCACTTGAAGCCGAAGCCGAGGCCGCCCTCGGAGGTCGGGCCGGTGACGCCGGGCCAGGAGGTCGACTCCTCCGCGATCGTGATGGCACCGGGCACCCGGCGGTAGACGGTGGCGTTCATCTCCTGCAGGAACTGCACCGCCTCGAGGTTCTCCCGCCCGCCGTCCTTGTTCGGCGCCCACTCACCGGCCTCGCGGGCGTAGTCGAGGTAGAGCATCGAGGCGACACCGTCGACGCGCAGGCCGTCGACGTGGAACTCCTCGAGCCAGTAGAGCGCGTTGGCGTAGAGGAAGTTGCGCACCTCGTTGCGCCCGAAGTTGAAGATGTGGGAGCCCCACTCCTTGTGCCAGCCGCGCTGGGGGTTGGGGTCCTCGTAGAGCGGGGTGCCGTCGAAGCGGACCAGGGCCCACTCGTCGGTGGCGAAGTGGCCGGGCACCCAGTCCAGGATGACCCCGATGCCGGCCTGGTGCAGCCGGTCGACGAGGCGGCGGAAGCCGTCGGGGTCGCCGTAGCGGGAGTCGGCGGCGAAGTAGGAGGTGCAGTGGTAGCCCCAGGACCCGCCGAAGGGGTGCTGCATGACCGGCATCAGCTCGACGTGGGTGAACCCGAGGTCGGCGAGGTAGGGGACGAGGTCGTCGGCGATCTCGTCGTAGCTCCAGAACGAGGTGTCCGGGTGCCGCTTCCACGAGCCGAGGTGCATCTCGTAGACCGACATCGGCTCGGCCACCGGCCGGTTCGACGCCCGCGTGGTCATCCACGCGTCGTCGGCCCACGTGTGGGTCGACTCGAAGACCCGTGACGACGTGCGCGGGGCGACCTCGGCGTGCAGGGCCATCGGGTCGGCCTTCTCGCGCCACGTCCCGTCCTGGCCGAGCACGTGGAACTTGTACGTCGTCCCGGTGCCGAGGCCGGGCACGAACAGCTCCCAGACCCCCGACGTGCCCAGCGAGCGCATCGGGTGCTCGCGACCGTCCCAGGCGTTGAAGTCGCCGCGCAGGCGCATCGCGCGGGCGTTCGGCGCCCACACCGCGAAGGAGGTGCCGCTGATGGTCTCCGAGCCCGGTACGTCGTAGTGGTGCACGCGGGCGCCGAGCACGGTCCACAGCTGCTCGTGGCGACCCTCGTTGATCAGGTGCAGGTCCATCTCGCCGAGCGTCGGCAGGAACCGGTAGGGGTCGTCGACGACGTGGGTGTCCTCGCCGTAGGTGACCGCGATCCGGTAGTCGGGGACCTCCGGCAGGCCCAGGACGCCGACCCAGACGCCCTCGTGCTCGTGGGTCAGCGCGGTGTGCGTGTCACCGTGCTGGACCACGACCGCGCTCGCCAACGGCCGCAGGACGCGGATGGTCACCGCCGACCCGTCGTCGTGGCGGTGCGGGCCGAGCAGGGCGTGGGGCTGCCCGTGCTCGCCACGCACGAGCTGGTCGAGCTCCTCGCGGGGGACCTCCAGCGGCGCCGCGGCGCCCTCCGGTCCGGTGGCAGGGGTGGGTGAGCTCATCGGTTCTCTCCGATCCGGGAGACGGCGGACAGGGGGATCGTGACCCACGTGGGGCGGTTGCGCGTCTCGTAGACGCACTCGTAGACCGCCTTGTCCGCGAGGTAGGCGTCGAGCAGGGTGCGCTCGTCGTCGGCGAGGTCACCGCCGGTGTAGGCGGTGAGGAAGTAGTTGCGGTTGCGGTGGGCCCACTCGTCGGCCCGCACCGCGAGCTGGGCGGCCACGTCGGGGTCGGACTCGTCGAGGGTCCGCTCGACCACGTGCGGCGCGTAGTCGAAGGAGCGCAGCATCCCGGCGACGTCGCGGAACCGGGAGTCCGGGCGCTGTCTCTCGAGCAGGGTCTTGGCCGGCTCGCCCTCGAAGTCGACGACCTTCCAGCCCGAGGCCGTGCGCAGGGTCTGACCGAGGTGCAGGTCGCCGTGGACCCGCTGGACGTCGAGCCGGCCCAGCGCCCGGACCTGCGCGAACAGCGAGCGCAGCGCGTCGGCGTGGGGGGCCAGCTCGGGCACCACGGTGACGGCCTCCTCGAGGCGGGCCGTCATCGTGTCCGCGACCTCGGCCGCGTCGACGGTGCCGGTGTCGAACTGCGAGCCCAGCGCCCGGTGGACCTGGGCCAGCGACTCGCCGAGCCGGGAGGCCTCGCCGGCGAAGTCCCCGCCGACCTCGTGGGCGTGCAGGTCTGCCTCGGAGAACAGGTTGCGCACGCTGGACAGCGCCAGGTCGAAGCCGTCGCTGGCCGTGCGCAGGAGCTCCTGGAGCATGCCGAGCTGGATGACCTGCTCGACCCCGTCCGGTCCGCTCTCGCGCAGCTCGACCCAGCCGTAGAGCTCGGCGATCTGGGGGAGGGCGGCGCGGGTCAGGGCCTCGTGGATCTCGATGTCGGGGTTGACCCCCGGGGTCACCTTGCGGAAGACCTTCAGCACCGCGTCCTCACCGAAGCGCGTCGAGGAGTTCGACTGCTCGCCGGAGAACAGGGTGGCGACCGCCTCGGGGTCGAGCTCGTGGCCGGGCAGGCGGTGGAAGGACAGGCCGGTGTCGGGGTCGCCCACCTCCTCGTGGCGCGAGGCGACGAAGCCGCGCAACCAGCACGCCATCGCCTCGCGGTCGTGGAGCGCGTCGTAGGCGTGCACCCAACCGCGGTCGGGCTCCTCCCACCAGCCGACGAAGGCGTGGTCGAGGCGGTGCTCGGGCTGGGTGTAGAAGCTGAGCGGCACCTGGTAGGTCTCGGTGCCGCCCGCGGACCCGCCGGCCACGTCGGAGTAGGTGACCTCGACGAGGTAGAGCACCACGACCGGACCGTCCGCGACCCCGCCGGGGACGGTGCCCACCCGGCGTGCGCCGCTGACGCGCAGCGGGCGGCCCTTGCCCCCGAACCAACGGGTCCGCACCAGGTAGGTCTCGAAGACGGACAGGTCGAGGTGCTCGGGGGTGGCCATCGGCTCGCTCACAGCAGCTGCCCTTCCTCGGCGGACTCCGGCCTGGTCAGGCGGAACCAGTAGAACCCGTAGCCGCCCAGGGTGAGCAGGTAGGGCAGCTCGCCGATGGCGGGGAACGGCACGCCGCCGAGCATCTCCACGGGCACCATCCCCTCGAAGCGGCGCAGGTCCAGCTCGACCGGCTGGGCGAGGCGGGAGAGGTTGTTGACGCAGAGGATCACGTCGACGTCGCCCTCGGGCGTGGTGTGCTCACGCGCGTAGGACAGCACCGTGGAGTTGGACCCGCCGAGGTCGGCGAAGGTGCCCAGGCCGAAGGCGCCGTGCCCGCGACGGGCGTGGATCATCCGCCGCGTCCAGTGCAGGAGCGAGGAGGAGTTCTCCAGCTGGGCCTCGACGTTGACGCTCTGGTAGCCGTAGACGGGGTCCTGGACCGCGGGCAGGGCGAGCCTGCCCGGCGTGGCCTGGGAGAACCCGGCGTTGCGGTCGGGCGTCCACTGCATCGGGGTGCGGACGCCGTCACGGTCACCGAGCCAGATGTTGTCGCCCATGCCGATCTCGTCGCCGTAGTAGAGCACCGGCGACCCGGGCAGGGAGAGCAGCAGCGCGGTGAACAGCTCGATCTGGTTGGTGTCGTTCTCCAGCAGCGGGGCCAGGCGCCGGCGGATGCCGATGTTGGCCTTCATCCGCGGGTCCTTGGCGTACTCGTTCCACATGTAGTCGCGGTCGTCGTCGGTCACCATCTCGAGGGTCAGCTCGTCGTGGTTGCGCAGGAAGATCCCCCACTGGCAGCCGTCGGGGATCTCGGGGGTCTGCTCGAGGATCTCCGAGATCGGGTAGCGCGACTCGCGTCGTACCGCCATGAAGATGCGGGGCATCACCGGGAAGTGGAAGCACATGTGGCACTCGTCGCCGCCCACGGCGGGGTCGCCGAAGTAGTCGACCACGTCGGCGGGCCACTGGTTGGCCTCGGCGAGCAGCACGCGACCGGGGTACTTCTCGTCGACGTAGCGGCGGACCTTGCGCAGGAACTCGTGGGTCTCGGGGAGGTTCTCGCCGTCGGTGCCGGGACGCTCGTAGAGGTAGGGCACGGCGTCGAGGCGGAAGCCGTCCAGACCCATGTCGTACCAGAACGACATCGCCTCGAGGATCGCGTCGTGCACGGCCGGGTTGTCGAAGTTCAGGTCGGGCTGGTGGCTGAAGAACCGGTGCCAGAAGTACTGCTGGCGCACCGGGTCCCAGGTCCAGTTCGACGGCTCGGTGTCGACGAAGATGATCCGCGCGTCGGAGTAGAGGTCGTCGGTGTCGGACCAGACGTAGAAGTCGCCGTAGGGCCCCTCCGGGTCCGAGCGGCTCTGCTGGAACCAGTCGTGCTGGTCGCTGGTGTGGTTCATGACGAAGTCGATGATCACCCGGATGCCGCGGGCGTGCGCCTCGTCGAGGAGGTGGTGGAAGTCCTCGACGGTGCCGCACTCGGGCAGGATGTTGACGTAGTCGGCGACGTCGTACCCGCCGTCGCGCAGCGGGGAGGTGAAGAACGGCGGGAGCCAGATGCAGTCGACGCCGAGCCACTCGAGGTAGTCGAGCTTCTCGGTCAGGCCTTGGAAGTCGCCGGTGCCGTCGCCGTTGGAGTCGCGGAACGAGCGGACGAGCACCTCGTAGAAGACGGCCGTCTTGAACCAGTCGGGCGAGGTGTCACCGCTGGTGCCCTCGGGGATGGTGCTCTCGGCGGGATCGGAGGCGTCCGCGTCCTGGTCGCGCCCGGTGAGGTCGGGGGGGCCGGACAGGTCGGTCGTGGTCACGCGTAGCTCCTCAGGCTCATGACGTGGGCGGGCTCGTGGCCCGGGTCGAGCCGCACGTAGTTGTGCTGGCCCCAGTGGTACTCCTCGCCGGTGATCTCGTCACGCACGACGACGCCGTCGTGCCAGTCCAGGCCCAGGGCCGGCAGGTCGAGGTGGATGGTCGTCTCGCGGGTGGCGTGCGGGTCGAGGTTGACCACGGCGAGCACGGTGTCGGTGCCACCGCCGGGCAGGGTGGCCTGCTTGGAGAACACCAGCACCTGCTCGTCGTCGCTGGAGTGGATGACGATGTTGCGCAGCAGGTGCAGGGCGGGGTGGGCGCGGCGGATCTCGTTGAGCCGGGTCAGGTACGGCGCGAGGCTGCGGCCCTCGGCCTCGGCACCGACCCAGTCGCGCACCTTGATCTCGAACTTCTCCGAGTCGAGGTACTCCTCGGCCCCGGGCCGGATCGCGACGTGCTCGTAGAGCTCGTAGCCGGCGTACACGCCCCAGCTGGGGGAGCCGAGCGCCGCGATGACCGCGCGGATCTTGAACATCGGCGGCCCGCCGTACTGCAGGTGGAAGGGCAGGATGTCGGGGGTGTTGACGAAGAAGTTCGGGCGCATCGTGTGGTCGGACTCGGTCGCGACCTCGCGCAGGTAGGCCTCGATCTCCCACTTCGCGACGCGCCAGGTGAAGTAGGTGTAGCTCTGGTGGAAGCCGGCGCCGCCCAGGCCGTGCATCATCGCCGGGCGGGTGAAGGCCTCGGAGAGGAACACCACGTCGGGGTCGGTGCGCCGCACCTCGCGCATCAGCCACTCCCAGAAGGCGAGCGGCTTGGTGTGCGGGTTGTCGACGCGGAAGATCCGCACGCCGCGGGCCATCCAGTGGCGGACGATACGGAGCACCTCGCGGCAGATGGCGGTGGGGTCGTTGTCGAAGTTGACCGGGTAGATGTCCTGGTACTTCTTCGGGGGGTTCTCGGCGTAGGCGATCGTCCCGTCGGCGCGGGTCGTGAAGAAGTCCGGGTTGGTCTGGACCCAGGGGTGGTCGGGCGCCGCCTGCAGTGCGAGGTCCAGGGCGACCTCGAGGCCGAGCTCGCCGGCGCGGGCGATGAAGGCGTCGAGGTCCTCGACGGTGCCGAGGTCGGGATGGACGGCGTCGTGGCCCCCGTCCTTCGAGCCGATCGCCCACGGCGACCCCGGGTCGTCGGGGCCGGGGGTCAGCGTGTTGTTGGGTCCCTTGCGGTTGACCTCGCCGATCGGGTGGATCGGTGGCATGTAGATGACGTCGAAACCCATGGCGGCGACGCCGTCGAGACGCTCCATCGCGGTGCGTAACGTGCCCGCGGTCACGGCGCCGGTCTCCGGGTCGCGGGTCGCCCCCTCGGAGCGGGGGAAGAACTCGTACCAGGCGCCGTAGAGGGCACGGGTGCGGTCGGCGTACGCGGGGAAGGGGCCCTCGACGCTGACCAGCTCGCGGACGGGGTGGGCCAGGAGGGTCTCGGCCAGGTCGGCGGACTGCAGGGCGGCGAGCCGGGCCTCGCTCGGGCGGGTGGTGTCGGTCGCGGCGTCGAGGCCGCCGGCGACGCGCGCCCGGCCGGTGCTGTCGTCGGGGTCGAGGTCGGCCTGGACCTGCTCGAGCAGCAGCCGGGCCTCGGTGAACATCAGCTCGACGTCGACGCCCGCGGGGATCTTGAGGGCGGCGTCGTGCTCCCAGGTCGCGATCGGGTCGGCCCAGGCGTGGATCTCGAAGGACCAGGCACCCACCGTGTCGGGGGTGACCCAGGCCTCGTAGTAGTCCGGGGGGTCGGGCAGCTTGACCATCCGCACGGGGGCGCGACGGGTGCCGTCCGGGGCGACGAGGACGACCTCGGCGGCGAGCATGTCGTGACCCTCGCGGAAGACCGTCGCCCGCACCGGGAACGGCTCGTGGACCGTCGCCTTCGCGGGTTGCCGGCCACGGTCGACGAGCGGCATCACGTCCATGACTGGGATTCGACCGACCATGGCGCCAACCCTGGCGGGTCGGCCGACCTCGTGCAAGCCGGGTCGACCGCCTCTGCGGGTGAGCACCGTCGGAGGCGTGGCACGATCGGGTGATGCCCGAGGCAGCACCGACCCGGCGCGGTCGACCCGGATACGACCAGGAGACCGTGCTGCGACGGGCGATCGAGCTGTTCAACACCCAGGGCTACGACGCCACCAGCATGGGCGACCTGGCCCGCGAGCTCGGACTGACCAAGTCCGCGATCTACCACCACGTCCCGAGCAAGGAGGCGCTGCTCTCCGCGGCCCTCGACGAGGCGCTGGACGGCCTGCAGGCGGCCCTCGACGAGGCGGCCGACCTGCAGGGCGCGATCGAGGCGGCGGTGCACGTGCTGGTCGACCACCTGCCCGCGGTCACCCTGCTGCTGCGGGTGCGCGGCAACAGCGAGGTCGAGCTCTCCGCCCTGCGTCGACGCCGGGTGCTCGACGAGCGGCTCTCGAGCCTGGTCCGCTCGGGCGTGGCCGGGGGTGGAGTGCGCGACGACCTCGACGCGGACGTCATCGGCCGGCTGCTCTTCGGCACCGTGAACTCCCTCGTCGAGTGGTACCGCCCCGGCGGACCCCTCGAGGCCCGCGAGCTGGCCCGCTCGGTCACCGCGCTCGTCTTCGACGGTCTGCGCCGCCCGTGACGGTGCGCCGCGCCGCCGCGGTGTGCGACGAGATGACTGTCCGGTACGGCGCCGGCGACCACGGTCGTGTGTCCCAGGCCGGGCCATGGGCCGTTGTCAGGCACACGACCCGGTCACCGTGCCGCGCCGGCCAGACGCGCAGCCCGGCGGGGGGAGGCAGCTCCCACGCTGTCGGCGTGGAACGGACCCAGCGCAGCGCACGTCGAACTCGCATGCGCCCCGCAGCCGTCGTCCTGCTCGTGGCCCTCACCTCGGTGACGCTCCTCCCAGTGGGTCAGGAGCCGGCGACAGCGTCGTGCGCCGGTCCCTACATCGCCGACGCCGAGGACCTGGTGCTCCGACGAGACGGTGCGGTCGAGGTCCAAGGTTCGGCGTTCGCGAACGGGTGCCAGGACGGCGGGGAGTGCTCGGTCATGCTCGGCTGCACCCGGTGCAGCTACGGCCCCGAGCCCACGCCCAGGGTCGACATCACGCTGCTGCTCCGCCAGCGGGGGCGTACGTGGCCGGTCGGCGTGGCTGACGCGCGTTCCGGGCCGGACGAGCTGGGCGAAGTCACGTGGACGGTCGAGGTCCCCAGCGGTGCGAGGCGTGGACCGGCGACCCTTGTCCCCGACGGCGCCGAGCCGACGACGGTGCGCATCCGCTGACGCCGACTGGCGTCCGCCCGTGACGGGCGGGAGACCCGTTCCCCTCGGACACGCGCCGTGGCGGCCGCCGACTTCGACGTCACCGCGGCCCGCGCCACGATGGTCCGTCCGGACCCGCCGCCCGTCGTCCCGACTGCCCTGGGCAGCGCCGTCTGCTGCTGAGCAGGAGGCGGCGTCGGGGGAGGACGGGACCCGGATCAGTCGAGCAGCGCGCGGAGTCCTGCCGCGAAGGCCGCCGGCTCTCCCGGGTGCGGACCGTCGGCCGCGGTGAAGCCGGCGTGGTGGCCCGGGAGGACGTCGACCTCGAGCCCGAGGCGCCCCGCGAGCCCGCGGCCCCCTCGCGCCGCGATCTCCTCGCCCGAGTCGGCGCCGATCGCGACCCGCACCCGGTCGCCCAGAGCGATCAGTGCGTCATAGTCGGGCAGATAGGTGTTGACGGCGGGCATGTTCCGGAAGAGCGGGTGGGTGCGGTCGCCGTCGTCCTCGACGCCCATGCCGAACTGCGACGGGTCGGGTGCGGGGCGGTCGAGGTAGTCCTCCGGCAGCAGCCCGGGCTCCATGACCAGCACGATGAACTTCGTCATCGCAGGCCCGTTGCCCTCACGCTCGTAGGTGTCGCGGATGTCGTCGCAGGCGGCACGGACCACGTCGCCGTCGGTGAGCACATCGATCAACGGCGGCTCGTGCACGACCGCGCGTCGTACGTCGCCCGGGTGCGCCGCGAGCAACGCCAGCAGGCACACGGCACCCCCGCTGGAGCCGAACGCGTCGACCGGACCCACGTCGAGGTCCGCGATGACGCGGTGCAGGTCCTCGGCGTGCAGCTCGGCGGTCATCGGTGCGGTGCCGGCGGGGTTGCGGCCGGCACCGCGGGGGTCGATCGTCACCACGGGACGATCGGTGAGGTGTGCGACGAGAGCGCCGAACGCCGCCGCGTCCATGGGGTTGGCGAAGGTCAGCAGGACGGGCCGCTCAGGGCTCGCGGTCGTGAGATCGCCGTGGACGTCGTAGTGGATCGCGCCGTCATCGGTGGTGTGTGTCGTCGTCATGAGGGTGTTGACCGGAGCCGACCACCGGAATCATCACCAGCGAGCGCATCACGTGCTCCGCTGCTCAGGCGTCGAAGTCGACCGTGACTGCCTCGGAGACAGGGCGGCTCTGGCAGGTCAGCACGAAGCCGCGCTCGACCTCGTCCTCGTCGAGCGCGTAGTTGCGTCGCATGTCGACCTCGCCCGCGGTGATCTTGGCCCGACAGGTGCCGCACACGCCGCCCTTGCAGGCGAAGGGCAGGTCGGTGCGCGTGGCCGCGGCCGCGTCGAGGATGCTGCGGTCCAGCGGCATCGGCGCGGTCGTCGTCCGGCCGTCGAGGACGATCGTGACCTCGCTGGTGGCGCCGTCGACCACGGCGGCCGGCCGCTCGACCTCCGGCGGCGGCTCGTCGACGTAGAAGAGCTCGGCGTGCACCCGGCTCGGGTCGACCCCGAGGTCGGCGAGCACCCGCCGTGCGTCGTCGACCATCCCGAGGGGACCGCACAACCAGACGTGGTCGGTGCCCCGCAGCGGCACCAACGTGGTCAGCAGCCGACGCAGCCGGTCGGCGTCGAGCCGACCGGAGAACAGCTCGACGTCGCGCGGCTCGCGGGAGAGCACGTGGACGAGGTCGAGCCGGGGGCCGTACCGGTTCTTCAGGTCGGCGAGCTCCTCGGCGAACATCACCGACCCGGTGGTCCGGTTGCCGTAGAGCAGGCTGACCCGGGCGCCGGGATGGGTCAGCACCGTGGCGGCGATCGAGAGCATCGGGGTGATGCCCGATCCCGCGGCGATGCAGAGGTGACGGGCCGGCCGGCTCGCATCGGCGGTGAAGCTCCCGGTCGGGGGTTGCACCTCGACGGTGTCTCCCACGCCGACCTCGCGCGTCAGCCACGACGAGAACAGGCCACCCGGGATCTCGCGGACGCCGACGCGGGGTGGGGCGCCCACCGGCGCGCAGATCGAGTACGACCGGCGCTGCTCCTCGCCGTCGATCGTCCGCCGCAGCGTCAGGGACTGGCCCGCCTCGAACGCGAACTCGTGCGCCACCTCGTCGGGGACCTCGAAGGTCACCGCGACCGCGTCGTCGGTCAGCCGTTCGACGGCGGCCACCCGCAGCAGGTGGAACCCGGTGCGTGGGCGTCGGGTGGTGGTGAGGCTCATCCTCAGATCTCCTTGACGTGCTCGAAGGGCTCCAGGCACGCCCCGCAGCGGTACATCGCCTTGCACGCGGTGGCGCCGAACTCCGAGGTGAGCGTCACCGACGCCGAGCCGCAGCGCGGACAGGTCAGGGAACGACGGGTCGGCGTGAGCTGGAGGGTGATCGGCCCCGCGGCGCTCGGGGCGGCCCCCGGGGGAGAGATGCCGTGCGCGGCCAGGGCCCGACGACCGCGCTCGGTGATGTCGTCGCTGGACCACGCCGGGTGCAGCCGCACCCGCACCTCGATGCCGGAGAAGCCCGCGTCGCTGAGCGCGTGGACGAGGTCGTCGCGCATGGTGGCCATCGCGGGGCACCCGGAGTAGGTCGGCGTGATCGTGACGACGACCGTCCCGTCCTCCTGCTGGACCTCGCGCAGCACCCCGAGGTCCTCGAGGGTCAGCATGGGCATCTCGGGATCGGTGACCGCGGCGGCCACGGCGTACGCCGTCCCGGTGCTCACCACAGCCCCGTCGGGTGGGCCCGGGCGACGACCTGCATCTCGGCCAGCAACGGGCCCATGGCCTCGGTGTGGCGTCCGTGCCGGCCGGTGCCCCCCGAGACCGGGCCGACCTGAGCGACCTCCGGCCGCTCGAGGCCCGCGACGGAGAGGACCTGCTCGACGACCACGGAGACCTCGTCGCGGGTGGCGGCGGGGTCGACGCCCACGCCCTGCTCGGCGACCGAGGCCTCGACGGGATGGATGGTGAAGAGCTCGTCGTGCAGCGCCCAGACGAGGCGGAGCGCGGCCTCGACCCGGCGCCGCGACTCGACGGTGCCCTGCGCCAGGGTGACGAACCAGCGCCCGGCGTAGTCGCGGTGGTAGGCGAGCTCCTTGACGCCCTTCGCCGCGATCGCGGAGAGGACGGCGTCACTGCTGGTGGTGAGGCGCTGGAGCAGCGCGAGGCGCGCCGAGGAGAACACGAGCAGCCGGGCGATCGTCACGGCGAAGTCGCCGTTGGCCGGCTCGACGAACCGCACGTTGCGGAACGCCGCCTCGTCACGGAAGAACGCCAGCGCGTCCTCAGCAGGGACGGGGGAGCCCTCGGGCAGGACGGGGACCAGAGCCGGGTCGGCCGCGGCCGCGCGGGCCAGCAGGAGGCGGGCCTGGCCGAGCAGGTCCAGGGCGATGTTGGCCAGCGCGATGTCGTCCTCGAGGTCGGGGGCGTTGCTGGCCCACTGCGCGAGGCGGTGGGAGTAGACCAGCGCGTCGTCGCCGAGCATCAGGCAGTACGCGCCCAGAGCCTCGGCGTCCACACCGTCCGGGATGGTGGTGTCGACCCCGGCCAGCGGGTCCTCGAAGCTGGTGCCGAAGGCCCACTGCGAGTCGTCACCGGCCTCGGTCAGGCCGTCGTAGACCGAGTCGTCGTTCATCGCGGCCTCACAGGTGGGGCACGTCGTCGGGGATGGAGTAGAACGTCGGGTGGCGGTAGACCTTGTCGCCGGCCGGTGCGAACAACGGGTCCTTCTCGTCCGGGCTGGAGGCAGCCACGAGGTCGGCGCGCACGGCCCAGATGCTCACCCCCTCGTTGCGTCGGGTGTACACGTCGCGGGCATGGCCCAGCGCCATCGCGTCGTCGGCGGCGTGCAGCGAGCCGACGTGGACGTGGTTGAGGCCCCGCTTGCCGCGCACGAAGATCTCGTAGAGCGGCCACTCGGCCTCGGGCCCCTGCGGGAGCTCGCCGAGCCCGGTCGGCACGCCCTCGAGAGGTACCGCGCCGTGCCCGCCCTCGGCGGTGAAGTCACCCCGGCCCGGCTCCTCGGAGCTCACGCGTCGACCCCCGCGACGGCCCGGGACTCCGACGCCGTACGCCGGGCGAAGGCGGTCGCGGCCTCGCGGACCCAGGCCCCGTCGTCACGGGCGCGCTTGCGGTGGGCGATGCGCTGGGCGTTGCAGGGCCCGCCGCCCTTGACGACGCGCATGAACTCCTCCCAGTCCGGCTGCCCGAAGTCGTGGTGTCCGCGCTCGGGGTTCCAGGCGAGGTCCGGGTCGGGGAACGTGACGCCGAGGGCCCGGGCCTGCGGCACGGACATGTCGACGAACTTCTGGCGCAGGTCGTCGTTGGTGTCGCGCTTGATGCCCCACGCCATCGACTGCTCGGTGTTGGGCGAGTCCGCGTCGGGCGGCCCGAACATCATCAGCGCCGGCCACCAGAACCGGTCCACCGACTCCTGGACCATGGCGCGTTGCGCGTCGGTGCCGCGCATCATGGTCGAGAGCAGCTCGTAGCCCTGGCGCTGGTGGAAGGACTCCTCCTTGCAGATCCGGATCATCGCGCGGCCGTAGGGGCCGTAGGAGGTCCGGCACAGCGGGACCTGGTTGGCGATGGCGGCGCCGTCGACGAGCCAGCCGATCGTGCCGACGTCGGCGTAGGACAGCGTCGGGTAGTTGAAGATCGAGGAGTACTTCTGCGCCCCGGAGATCAGCTTGTCGGTGAGCTCACCGCGCGACGCGCCGAGGGTCTCGGCCGCGGAGTAGAGATAGAGCCCGTGCCCGGCCTCGTCCTGCACCTTGGCCAGCAGGATGGCCTTGCGACGCAGGCTCGGGGCCCGGGTGATCCAGTTGCCCTCGGGCTGCATCCCGATGATCTCGGAGTGCGCGTGCTGCGCGACCTGGCGCACCAGCGTCGCCCGGTACTTCTGCGGCATCCAGTCCCGCGGCTCGATCCGGTCGTGGCGCGCGATGGTCGCCTCGAAGTCGGCGAGAAGCTCCGACTCCTCTGCGGGGGTGGTCTCGGGCGCTGCGGTCATGGCGTCTCCCAGGCAATTACAGACCGTTCGGTCAGTAACTATCCTGACACGCGGCACCCCTGTCCGCAACGCTCACGCGCCGCACCGGTGACGGCGCGGCGCGTGAACGGGTTCAGCGGGTGAAGGCCTGGAGCTCGGCGGCGTGGACGATCGTGCCCCGGTCGGACGCCGTCTTGCAGTCGGTGTCGTTGAGGGGGTCGTTGTCCTGCTCGCCCGCATAGCCGGCGAACCCGGTGCACTGGTTCTCGAGCGTGACCAGTCGCAGGGCCGCGGCCGGGGTCGCCGTGATCTTGAACGAGCGCAGGATCAGGTTCGGCGCCACCGGACGGGGGCGGGCGCCCGGGAAGGCGTCCGGACCGCTGGTGTAGACCCGCTTCCAGGTCGCGGACTCCGAGGCACAGCCCGACGTGCACGCCTCGATGGCGAACCTGCGGAGCGCGGTGAACCGCGAACCGGAGTCCGGGTCCTCGTCGATCTGACCGACGGCGAGCGGGACCTCGCTGCCACTGGCCGGGGCGGGGGTCAGCATGGCGCTGACCTGGACCCGCCGCACGGTCTGGCGCTGACCGGCGAGGTCGACGGCGACGAACGGCTCGGTCGCGTCGACGTTGTCGGCACTGACGCCGCCCCAGTTGGTGCTCTCCGTGCCGTCGATGAGCGAGGCGGCGTTCCGGGAGCCCTCGCTGGCGCCGATGACCGAGGCGCCGGCCTTGGCGGAGGCGAGGTTCAACGGCACCCGGAGCTGCTGGCTGAGCCGCTGGCCCGGCTTGACCCGCACGGTGAACCGCGTGAAGCCACCCGTCGAGGAGGCGAAGAGCATCCGGTGACGACCCGGGACGAGCGACACCCGAGCGCCGAGGTCGGTCGCGGGCAGGTTGTCCGCGACCGGCGTGGCCCGAGCCTCGTACTGGCCGACGTAGAGCTGGCCCGGCCGGTTGGCCTGCAGGGTCAGCGTCGCGTTGCGCGAGGTCGGGGAGGCGAAGCTGGGGTTGGTGTCACCGGAGTCGGCGTCGGGCACCGAGGCGCCCGCACCCATGCCGCGTGCGGCGAAGGCGTCCCACATCACCTTGGTGTCACGACCGTCGAACCGCATCCGGTCCGCGGCGATCATGGCGTCACGGGCGTCCAGCATCGACGTCGCACCCTGCTGGAGCAGGAACGAGTCGAACATCAGCTGGATCCAACGACGGTTGCCCGGGCAGTCAGCCGGAGGTGTGGCGGTGCGGGGGTTGGCCTGGGCGCAGGCCAGCTGACGGCTGGCGTTGGAGTAGCGCAGTCGACGGTTGCCGGTGGCGTTGTACTTCTTCACCAGGGCCTGGCGCACGCTCCACTGCGTGCCGTTCCAGATCTCGCCGTCGGCGTGCACCTCGTTGCCGGTGGTGTCGAAGCCGTAGTCGGAGTAGTTCAGCGGGTTGTGGTTGATGGCGTAGTCGCGGATCGCGACCTTCTCGTTGCCCGTCGCGTAGACCCCGACGGCCCAGGTGTTGCCGCCGTTGTCGTAGCCGTGCGCGAAGTGGTACTCGGCCGCGACCAGGTCGCTCCACGACTCACCCATCGCGCCGCCCTGCTCGGAGGTCAGGCCCTCGTCGGGCCCGGCGACCATCCGGTTGCTGATCGCGTGGGTGTACTCGTGGCCGACGATGCCCATGTCGAGCCCGCCGTCGGTGCAGGGTGCGTAGAAGGCGCCCGCGATCGGCTGGAAGAGGTACTGGTTGGTGATGCCGGGGATGCCGTCCTGCAGCGCGATCTGGTTGGCGTTGTCGCGGCCCAGGTAGCTGGGTGCCCCACCGCTGATGGCGCCGGCCTGGGCGTTGCCGACCTCCTGGTCGCCCTCGACCCCGAGACGTCCGAAGTTGTCGAGCTGGAGGTTGTAGTTCTTCTCGTTGAAGCCCAGGTAGTAGGAGAAGTCGTGCATCCGGTTGTGGGCGACGAAGAGGTTGTCGACCGAGTAGTTGATGTCGTTGCCGCCCGCACGCAGCTGGGCCGGGTCGCACTGGGAGTTGTTCCAGGCGTCGGTGAACGCACCGGCGTCGCCGGCTGCGGGGTAGTCCTGGGTGGGGGAGTACGGCGCCTGCGCGGTCCCGCCCGGGGTCAACGGGCTGGCCCAGGCCTCGTGGGTGTCCGCGTTGTTGCCGACCGAGGTGAACGAGGGCACCCCCGGACCGGTCAGGTAGTCCCACGGTCCCGGCGCCGCGACGTTGCGCAGCCGGCCGGTCGCCAACGTGCACTCACCCGGCGCAGCCCCATCGGTGAACCAGCAGCCGACCTCGTCGTTGTCCGGAGTCCCCGCAACGGTGTCGTCGTTGGGGTTGGCCGGGAAGTAGCGCCACGTGGGCGTGCCCTGCAGCGTGGTGCCGGCGCCGCCCGAGGTGTTGGCGGCGGTGTCGCTGGTCAGCACGGTGAGCGCGTAGTCCCCCGGCGGCACGAAGGGCACGGTGGGGTCGGCGAAGGGGCAGACCTGGGCGGAGTAGGTCCCGGCAGGGATCGAGTCGGCGCCGTACTGGGCGACCTCCGGGCTCGTGCCGGCGTCTCCGGTGACGAGCAGCGCGCCGTCCGCGTCGAAGAGCTTGACCGTGACGTCGTTGAGGGTGTTCGCCAGGGCCGCGACGCCGATGATCTGCTTCGTCGCGTCGTCGGCGATCTCGAAGGTGTGCATCGGGCCGCACTCCGTGGCGGTCACGGCGCCGGTGAACGGCGTCGCGTCGTTCTCGTTGTCGACCTTGTTCTGCCGGTGCAGCACGGCGCTGCTCTGCGCGTCGACCATGACGGTGTACGCCGTGGCGCCCCCGCCGACGACGTTGACGACGTTGGTCTCGATCACGGGCCGGACCGTGCCGTCGGCCATGGGCAGGGCCCGCAGTCGGGCCTGCTGCTCCTGGGCGAATCCGGGCACGCTCAGGCGCGTCCAGCCGTCGTCGGTCCTGGTGACGTCGATGTCACCGACCGAGGGCAGCGACGGGATCCCGACCCCGATGTCCTGTGCCGCGACCAGCCACCCGGCGACCGGGCTGAGCAACCCGCCGGTCGCGACCGAGCCCGGGTCCTGCACGAGCGAGGACGACACGTAGGCGACCTGGCCGTCGGCGACCCCGACCGTGACCATCCCGTCGAGCGCGGAGGACAGGCTCTGCCCACCCCCCGCGGCGAACGTCTGGCGGAACAGCACGGCGTGGGCGCCGCTCTCGACCAGCGGCTGGTCCGAGACGAGCTCGAGGTCGGCCGCACCCGTGTCCGCGCGGCTCAGCCCGAAGACGGCCGCGTGGTCGGCGAGCCAGGCACGCGCCGCGGTGGTCGGGCTGCCCGACGCCGCGCCGAGCGAGCCGTCGCGAGGCAGCAACGAGCTCGGCGTCCCGAACTGGTTCCACCGCACGTCGACCGCGCCGAGCGCGGCGGCGGCGCGACGAGCCGTGCTGCCCGCGGCCCTGGTCCCGCGCTCGTCGAGGTCGGGCAGGGCGGCGACCGGGTCGCCGATCGTGGTGAGGTCGGCGACGTCGAAGGTGGCCGCCGGACCGTCCTCGGCCGAGGCTGTCGGCGCGGACAGCGAGGCCAGACCCGGCACGAGCGCCATCGTGAGCAGGGCGACGGCGGGAGCAAGGCGACGGGAGAACCGAGGGGTCATGCCGCTGACAACGTGAGGTGGTGCCCCGGGTTACGGCCAAAGCCGGACTTTGTGGGGCTCTTGTTCCCGAGACTGCTTTGGATCGATCCAGGAAGCCCGCTAGCGTCCTGCCGTGCGCGCCTTCCGACGGTTCACCGTCCGCCCCGTCCTGCCTGCTGCCCTCGACGCCCTCGGCGAGCTGGCCTCCAACCTGCGGTGGTCCTGGCACCCCGCCACGCAGGACCTCTTCGCCGAGGTCGACGCCGAGGTGTGGGAGTCCACCGGCCACGACCCGGTCCGCCTGCTCGGAGCGGTCAGCCGGGAGCGATTCGAGGAGCTCGCCGACGACGACGGCTTCCGCGAGCGCCTCGCCCGCGCCCACGGTGACCTGGCGACGTACCTCACCGAGGACCGCTGGTTCCAGCGTGCCTTCCCCGACGGGGGGGCCCCCGCCGCGATCGGCTACTTCAGCCCCGAGTTCGGCGTCACCGCCGTGCTCCCGCAGTACTCCGGGGGCCTCGGGATCCTCGCCGGTGACCACCTCAAGGCCGCCAGCGACCTCGGTGTGCCCATCATCGGCGTGGGACTGCTCTACCGCCGCGGCTACTTCACCCAGTCCCTGGACCGCGACGGCTGGCAGCAGGAGGACTACCCCGTCCTCGACCCCGACGGTCTCCCGATCACGCTGCTGCGCGAGGAGGACGGCACCCCCGCGCAGGTCGCGATCGCGATGCCGGACGGCCCCGACCTCCTCGCCCGGGTCTGGATCGCGCGGGTCGGTCGCGTTCCGCTGCTGGCCCTGGACACCGACGTCGAGGCCAACCCCGAGTCCTACCGCGACGTGACCGACCGGCTCTACGGCGGTACGTCGGAGCACCGGCTGCGCCAGGAGCTGCTGCTCGGCGTCGGGGGAGTCCGCGCGCTGCGCGCGTACGCCCGTCTCACCGGGCACCCGGCGCCGGAGGTCTTCCACACCAACGAGGGCCACGCCGGCTTCCTCGGCCTCGAGCGACTGCGCGAGATGACGGTCGCCGACGACGGCCCTCGCCTCGACCTGGACACCGCGCTCGAGATCGGCCGCGCCTCGACGGTCTTCACCACCCACACCCCGGTCCCCGCCGGCATCGACCGGTTCCCGCGCTCGCTGATCGAGCAGTACTTCGGCGAGCACGGCGCGACCCCGGGCGTCCCGGTCGACCGCGTGCTCGCGCTCGGTGCGGAGGACTACGACGGTGGGGACTCCGGCGTCTTCAACATGGCCGTGATGGGCTTTCGTCTCGCCCAGCGCGCCAACGGCGTCTCGCTCCTGCACGGGGAGGTCAGCCGCGGGATGTTCAGCGGTCTGTGGCCCGCCTTCGACGAGGCCGAGGTGCCGATCGGTTCGATCACCAACGGTGTGCACGCCCCGACCTGGGCGGCCCGCGAGATCATCGAGCTCGCCGTGGCACAGGGTGCCGACCCGTCCTCCGACGACGCCGAGGCGTTCTGGTCGGCCGTCGACCGGGTCTCCGACACCGACGTGTGGGCGACCAAGCGCCACCTGCGTGAGCGCCTGGTGCTCGAGGCACGTCGGCGTACCCGCGCCTCCTGGCGCCAGCGCGGCGCCACGGAGGCCGAGCTGGGGTGGGTCGACGACGTCCTCGACCCCGACGTGCTCACGATCGGCTTCGCCCGCCGCGTGCCGTCGTACAAACGGTTGACGCTGATGCTGCGAGACCCCGCCCGGCTGAAGCGTCTGCTCCTGGACCCCGAGCGTCCGGTCCAGCTCGTGATCGCCGGCAAGTCCCACCCCGCCGACGACGGTGGCAAGCGACTCATCCAGCAGCTCGTCCGCTTCGCCGACGACCCCGAGGTGCGCCGGCGCATCGTGTTCCTGCCCGACTACGACATCGCGATGGCGCTCCCGCTCTACCCCGGCTGCGACGTCTGGCTCAACAACCCGCTACGGCCCTACGAGGCCTGTGGCACGTCGGGGATGAAGGCCGCCCTCAACGGCGGGCTCAACCTCTCGATCCTCGACGGCTGGTGGGACGAGTGGTACGACGGCGGCAACGGGTGGGCGATCCCCTCGGCCGACGGCGTCGACGACGCCGACCGTCGCGACGACCTCGAGGCCCACGCGCTGTACGACCTCATCGAGCACGAGGTCGCTCCGCGCTTCTACGACCTCGACGAGTCCGGCAACCCGCCGCGGTGGATCTCGATGCTGCGCCACACGATGAAGTCGTTGGGGCCGAAGGTGCTGGCCTCCCGCATGGTGCGCGACTACGTCCGCCAGCTCTACGCACCCGCCGCCGTCAACGGTCGTCGTCTCGACGGGGACCACCAGGGTGCGGCCGCGCTGGCACGTTGGAAGCGCTCCGTGCGCGCCGGCTGGCCCTCGGTCGCGGTCGAGCACGTCGAGAGCGACGGCGTCAGTGACGTCGTCCAGGTCGGCGACGTCCTCGGCGTGCGCGCCTTCGTCGCGCTCGGCGACCTCGCACCCTCCGACGTGTCGGTGCAGCTCGTCCACGGCACCACCGACCTCGCCGACGGCGGCGACGACCTCGCCGCACCTGTCGTGGTCCCGCTGGAGCTCACCGAGTCCTACGACGGCGGACGGCACCGGTTCGAGTCGACCGTCCCGCTCCAGCGCGCCGGCGGCTTCGGCTACACCGTGCGCGTCGTGCCGCACCACGACCTGCTCGCCTCCGACGCCGAGCTCGGGATGGTCGCGCTGCCCTGAGGAGAGCGCGGAATCGCGGCGATGGCGAACGCCCTCACGCGTGGCTGCTCGTCCTCGCGCAGCGCCTCCTCGCTCTCCTCGCGCAGCTCCCGGGCCTCAAGCGAGCGACATCAGCCAGCGCGGACTCCCCGGCACGCTGAACAGCAGCAGGAAGAAGACGAGGGCGCGCGAGGCCTCGACGCCGAACATCCAGCGCCACGCTGTGTCGTCGGGCAGCAGGGCGGTGATGGCGACGTTGGCCGGGTAGGCCGGGTAGGCCGAGGATGGCCGATCACGATGTGGAGCCAGAACAGCCCCACCAGCCGCCCGCGGTGCTGGGGCGGTGCGACCTCGACGTTGTAGAGCGGCGCGACCGCGGTGGCCGCGCCGACGCCCAGGCCGCCGAGGAACCGAAGGAACAGGAACGGGGTCCAGTCGGTCGCCAGCGCGCTCTCCACGGCGGAGACGATGTAGAGGATGCCGACCGCGCGGAGCACGGGCTTGCGCGCGACGGGTGTCGGCTGGCAGGGCGGCGACGATCGCGCTGCGGCGAGAGGTGTCTAGGGCCGTCGGTGGAAGCGGATCTTGTTGTCGGGGGTGATCTCGCTGGTGTAGGCGGGGTCGTGGATGCGGGTGTGGTGGTGGGGGCAGAGGAGGCGTGCGTTGTTGAGGTCGGTGTGGCCGCCTGATGCCCAGGGGTTCATGTGGTGGGCGTGGCACAGGCCGGGGGGCCAGTCGCAGCCCTCGGCGGTGCAGCCGCGGTCGCGGAATCGTAGGGCGATGACCTGGATGGCGGAGAACAGTCGGCGTGCCTGTCCGAAGTCGAGGATCTCGGAGTTGGCGCCGAGGACGACGGGGATGATCTTGGCCTCGCAGGCGTAGCGCCTTGTCTGGCCGGGGGTGAGGTGTTGTCCGGTGTCGAGGACGGCGCCCTGGAGGCCGGAGCGGAGGTCGGCGAGGGTGGTGATCGCGAGCAGGGTCGCGGAGAGTCCACCGGCGCGGGGTGCCTTCTCGGTGGGGTAGGACTCGATCAGCTCACCGAAGGCCTCGCCGAGCTTCGCGGGGGTGGGCTTGTTCTTGACCCAGCCCTCGCCGGTCTGGCTGTTCTTGGTGGCGTTGAGGTGTTTCGGGGCGGCGAAGGCCATGAGCATCTTCTGCAGGGTGCGGCCCTGGGCCTCGGGGAGGGTGAAGCGTCCGGTCGCGGCGCCGTGGCCGTCGAAGGAGAGGTGGAGGCGTCGTTTCTGGCGGGCGAGGGCTTCGGCTTTCTCGAGGGCTCGGCGGTCGTGGTCCTCGCCGATCTCGGGGGCGATCACGGAGAGGATCCGGGCGCCGAGGATGCGGAGCTCGCCGGGGTCGTGGAGGGCGGCGAGGTCGACGAGGTGTGCTTCGGCCTTGTCGATCAGGGCGGGGTCGACGGTGATGTCGGCGGTCTTCTCGAGCTCGGTGAGGTTGGTGGTGAGGTCGTCGAGGGCACCGACGATGACGACGGCCTGGTCGAGGTTCAGTCCGGCCCCGGCCAGCGCCTCACGCACTCGGTGGTAGCGCTGTTCCAGCGCCTGCCCGGTCCTGGTGTCGCGGTGGGTGCTCTGGCGGGTGCGGCGGGTGGCCACCGCCCACCAGGCGGCGGTCGAGGTCGCCCCGGTCTCCTCGGCGACGCCGACCTCATCGGCGTGGGCGGCGAGGGTGAGGCGGTGGGCGTCGAGGTGGCACTGGAGCCGGTCGAGGTCGAGGAGCGCCTCCCTCGTCGCGGCGGCGTCGAGGGTGAAGACCGGGCGTTGCGCCAGGGTCGTGAGGGCACCGGCGATGTCACGCAGGGACTCGCCCTGGGTGCGCTGCTCGTCGTCGGTGGCCATGGGACAAGTCAAGCAGTCGCCGCCGACAACGATGCTGCTCAGAGCAGGTTATCCACACACTTGCGAGGTAACACTAGAGCAAAGGTTCGATAACGACGGACAGGGGTTCGGTTGGCGTCGCCGAGAACGAGGTCGCGGGCTCGCACACCATCGCGGCCGGCCCCGTGCCTTAGCTCGGCCAGTCGGGCGGCAACCAGGTGGTGGCCCACCTGATAATCCCACCGGAGGGGCAGGTCGCCGCCGCCGAAGAACCAGCGGCCCTCGTCGGCCGGGTTCTCGTCGGCGCTCGTGACGACAAGCAGAAGGTCGGCTGCCGACACGTCGCCGGCGGCGTACATCGGGGTGGCTCCGACGCACTGTTCCTCGAAGACCTGCGCCGGAGCCTCGGTGACGAGCCGTTCTCCGAGCGTCCTGCCGCACCCCGGCCCGCGCCAGCGCATCGCGTGGTGGATCTCGTGGTCACCGTGGACACCAGGTGCACCGGCTCGATGCCCTGGTCCGGGTCGATCGAGAGCACGATGGAGTGAGGACCACCCGTTTCCGCGCAGGCCGGCTTAGCCGCGCGTCGGGTGCTGCGGTCAGCCCTCGGGCCTGTCCACCCGGGCCTGCTGCCGGCCGTGGCAGGACTCGCCGCGCGTCAGGTCGAGAGCCGGTCGGCCAATTCGTGAGCCTGTCGGCCTTTGCAAAGGGCGACAGGCTCGGGAACACCCGGCCAGCCGGGTGTTCCTGGGACGGATGGGGCAGATGGGGGAGCCGGGCAGCCCGGCCCGCTCAGAACCCGGACTGGCGCAGCACGACCACGCAGCGGCCGCCGACCGGCAGGGCCTCGCCCGCCTCGACGACCGTGCCGAGCGGGACGTCGGGGTCGGTGGAGAGCACGACCTCGCCGGCGTGCACCCAGTCGTTCTGCGGGAAGGCGACCGACACGCCGTCCGGGTGAGCGTTGAACCACAGCAGGAACGAGGCGACCACCTGCTGCTCGCCACGGGGGCCGGGGGAGCGCAACGGGGTGCCGGAGACCAGCATGCCGATCACGTGGTTGCCGTCGTCGGACCAGTCCTCGACGGTCATCTCGCGTCCCGAGGGGTGCAGCCACGCCAGGTCCTTCGGACCGCCCGTCATCGTCGGGCGCCCCTCGAACCAGTGCCGCTGGCGCAGGGCCGGGTGGTCGCGGCGCAGCGCGAGCGCGGCCTTGGTCACCTCGTAGACGTCCAACCAGGCGTTCTCGGCGCCCCAGTCGATCCAGGAGATCTCGTTGTCCTGGCAGTAGGCGTTGTTGTTGCCGCCCTGCGTGCGACCGCGTTCGTCTCCGGCGACGATCATCGGCACCCCGGCGGAGAGGCACAGCGTGGCCATCAGGTTGGCCGCCTGCCGCTTGCGCAGCGCGACGACGTCCGCCCCGACGTCCTCGCCCTCGCCTCCGTGGTTCCAGGAGTGGTTGGCCTCGGTGCCGTCGCGGTTGTCCTCGCCGTTCGCCTCGTTGTGCTTGTGGTCGTAGCTGACGAGGTCGCGCAGCGTGAAACCGTCGTGGGCGGCGATCATGTTGATCGAGTTGTACGCCGAGCGGCCGTCGTCGGCGTACAGGTCGGAGGACCCCGCCAGCCGGGTCGCCACCGACCGGGGCCCGTCGCCCTGGGCGCGCCAGAAGTCACGCACCTGGTCGCGGTACTGGTCGTTCCACTCCACCCACGGCGGCGGGAACCCGCCCACGCGGTAGCCGTCCATCGAGGCGTCCCACGGTTCCGCGATCAGCTTGACGTGGCGCAGGACCGGGTCCTGGCCGATGGCGGTCAGCAGGTGGCAGGCCATGTCCACCTCCCGGTCGACGCGGGTCAGCGCGGGCAGCAGGTCGAAGCGGAACCCGTCGACGTGCATCTCGCTCACCCAGTAGCGCAGCGAGTCCAGGATCAGTCGCAGCGCGAACGGGTGGCTCGCATCGACGGTGTTGCCGCAGCCGGTGACGTCCCAGTAGGGGTCGACGCGCGCCGGGTCCTTGCGGCGGCTGCGCCGCCCACCCGGCCGCACGACCTCGCCCGGCGGGTCGGGCCGGGTGTAGATGCTGTCGTCGAGACCGCGGAAGGACAGCGACGGACCGTCCGGGCCGGCCTCGCCCGTGTGGTTGTAGACCACGTCGAGGATGACCTCGAGGCCGGCCGAGTGCAGGTCGCGGACCATCGCCTTGAACTCGCCGACCTGCTCGCCGCGGTCCCCGCCGGCGGCGTACGCGTGGTGCGGGGCGAAGAAGCCGATCGAGTTGTAGCCCCAGTAGTTGCTCAGCCCGCGCCCGGCCAGGAAGGGCTCGCTGACGAACTCGTGGACCGGGAGCAGCTCGACCGCCGTCACGCCGAGGTCGCGCAGGTAGTCGGTGACCGCCGGCGTCGCCAGGCCGGCGTAGGTCCCGCGCAGCTCCTCGGGCACCCGGTCGTGCAGCGCGGTCATGCCCTTGACGTGCGCCTCGTAGATCACCGTGTCGCGCCAGCGCCGACGCGGCGGCCGGTCGCCGGCCCAGTCGAAGGGCGTCTGCTCGTCGACGACCACGCTGCGCGGCACCAGGGGAGCGGAGTCCAGCGGACTGGGCTGCGAGACGTTGCCGACGTCGTGGGCGTAGAGGGCGTCGCCGGGCACGACCTCGCCGCTGACGGCCCGCGCGAACGGGTCGAGCAGCAGCTTCTCGACGTTGAAGCGCAGCCCCAGTCCCGGCTCCCAGGGACCCTCGGCCCGCAGGCCGTAGCGGGTGCCCGGCTCGACGTCGGGGATCGCGCCGTGCCAGATGCCCAGGCTCTGCTCGGTGAGCCGGTGGCGCTGCTCTCCACCCTGGTCGTCGTAGAGGCACACCCACATCGCGGTGGCCCGCGGGGCGTGCACCGCGAAGTTGGTCGCCTCGGGCGTCCACGTGGAGCCGAGCGGCCAGTTGCGGCCGGGCCACACGGCGCTGCGCTGGCCGAGGTGGCTCCAGGTCAGGGGTGGCATCGCAGGATCATCCCAGCCGGTGCGCGATCCCCGGCCAGAGGCCCCTGCCCGGAAGCGCCGAGATGGCCTAGGCTCACGCCCGCGACGTGACCGTCGTCGCACCGACCAGGCGGGAGCATCATGGGCGAGCACGTCAGGCTCGACGTCGCCGACGGCGTGGGGACGATCCGTCTCGACCGGCCGAAGATGAACGCGATCAGCATCGCCGTGCAGGACGAGCTGCTCGAGGTCGCGGCCGAGGCCACCGACCGCGACGACGTGAAGGCCGTCGTGATCTACGGCGGGGAGAAGGTCTTCGCGGCCGGCAACGACGTCAAGGAGATGGCCGCCATGTCGCACGTCGACATGGTCAAGCGCTCGGGTCCGCTCCAGCAGGCCGTGACCGCGGTGGCGCGGATCCCCAAGCCGGTCGTCGCCGCCGTCACCGGTTACGCCCTCGGCGGCGGGTGCGAGCTGGCCCTGGCCGCCGACGTCCGCTTCGCCGCCGACGACGCCGTCCTCGGCCAGCCGGAGGTGCTGCTCGGCATCATCCCCGGCGCCGGCGGCACCCAGCGTCTCGCGCGCCTGGTCGGTCCGAGCCGGGCCAAGGACATCATCTTCACCGGCCGCTTCGTCAAGGCCGACGAGGCGCTGGCCATCGGCATGGTCGACCGTGTGTTCCCGGCCGCGGAGGTCTACGAGCAGGCCCTGGCCTGGGCCGCGCAGTTCGTCGGAGCAGCGACGTACGCCGTGCGCGCCGCCAAGGAGTGCATCGACGCCGGTCTCGAGGTCGACCTGGGCACCGGCCTGGAGATCGAGCGCCAGCAGTTCGCGGCGCTCTTCGCCACGCACGACCGGGAGGCCGGCATGCGATCCTTCGTCGAGGACGGACCGGGCAAGGCCAGCTTCGAGGGCCGGTAGGGCAGCGCAGGACCCATGGGGACACCGAGGAGCGATCGATGAGCGAGCAGACCGACAAGGGCACCACCAAGGACTCCAAGGACTCCAAGGGCGCCAAGGACCCCAAGGCCGGCGAGGCCGGCGAGTTCGAGGACACGTCCTCGAAGAAGGAGAAGAAGGACCGCAGGGCGCAGGCCAAGAAGGCGGCGGCCGCCGTCGGTGACAGCGCCAACCGGCTGCGCACCCTGGCCGCTCGGATCGTGTGGGCGCTCGCGGTGCTCTTCGCGATCGTCCTGGCCGCCGGCGCGCTGCTCATCGCGCTGGACGCCAACCGCGACAACGGGCTGGTCTCGTTCGTGCTCGACGCCGCGGACAACGTCGACCTCGGGGTCTTCTCGCGCACCGACGGTGTCAAGCAGTTCGACGGCGAGAACCGCGAGCTCAAGAACGCCCTCTTCAACTGGGGCCTCGGCGCCGTGGCGTGGCTGGTCATCGGCCGCCTGCTCGACCGCGTCATCCGCCCCTGAGCCGGCCCGCCCGTGTGAGTCAGGGCATAGCGACGGGTGTTCTCCTGTCGTTGACGCGGCGGTAACCTGCGACCGGGACGCGCATCGCGATCCCGCAGGTACTCCGTCCCCGACCGCACAGGAGGGGCCTCCCGAGGCCACACCACCATGAACATTGTCGTCTGTGTCAAGCACGTCCCCGACGCCACCGCCAACCGCGGCTTCGAGTCCGACAACACCGTCGACCGCGCCGGCGTCGACGGGCTGCTCTCCGAGCTCGACGAGTACGCCGTCGAGCAGGCGCTGCAGCTGAAGGAGAAGTCCGACGACGAGGTGACCGTGACCGCGCTGTGCGTGGGTCCGGCGAAGGCCGTCGACGCCGTCCGCAAGGCCCTGCAGATGGGCGTCGACCAGGGCATCCACGTCACCGACGACGCGATCGCCGGCTCCGACTACATCGCCACCTCCCTCGTGCTGGCCAAGGCCGTCGAGAAGGCCGGCGAGTCGACGCCGGTGGACCTCGTGATGTGCGGGATGGCCTCGACGGACGCCTCGGGGTCCGTGGTCCCGGCGATGCTCGCCGAGCGGCTCGGCCTGCCGCAGGTCACGCTGGCCTCCGTCGTGGAGTCCCAGGGCGACCAGGTCCGGATCAAGCGCGACGGTGACACCTCGACCGAGGTCATCGGCGCCACCATGCCCCTCGTGCTCTCGGTCACCGACCAGACCGGCGAGGCCCGCTACCCCTCGTTCAAGGGGATCATGGCGGCCAAGAAGAAGCCGCTCGAGACGTGGTCGCTGGCCGACATCGGCGTCGACGCCGATCTCGTCGGGCTGTCCGTGGCCTACAGCGAGGTCAGCGAGACCACGCAGCGTCCGCCGCGCAGCCAGGGCGAGATCGTCAAGGACGAGGACGGCTCGGGTGCCCCGGCGCTCGCCGGCTTCCTCGCCTCCAAGAAGTTCATCTAGAGCCGCGGGAGAGCCGAAACCATGTCCGAAGTACTCGTCCTGATCGACCACGTCGAGGGTGCGGTGCGCAAGCCCACCTACGAGCTCCTCACCATCGCCCGTCGTCTCGGTGAGCCGTCCGCGATCTACATCGGCCCCGCCGACAAGGCCGCCGAGGCCACCGAGAAGGTCACGGCCTACGGTGCCGAGAAGGTCTACGTCGTCGACGACACCGAGATCAGGGGCTACCTGGTGGTGCCCAAGGTCGAGGCGATCCAGCAGCTGATGGAGAAGGCGTCGCCGGTGGCCGTGCTGCTGCCCTCGACCTCGGAGGGCAAGGAGATCGGTGGTCGCCTCGCGATCCGCACCGAGTCCGGCCTGATCACCGACGCCGTCGACGTCGAGGCCGACGGCGAGACCGCCGTGACCACGCAGAGCGTCTTCGCCGGCAGCTACACGGTGCAGTCCAGGGTCACGCACGGCACGCCGATCATCACCGTCAAGCCCAACTCCGCAGCACCCGAGGAGACCGCGGGCGCGGGCACCGTCGAGGAGTTCACCCCGACCATCTCGGACGCGGCGAAGACCGCCCAGATCGTGGCCTCGCAGCCGCGTCAGGCCTCGGGTCGGCCTGAGCTGACCGAGGCCGCGATCGTGGTCTCCGGCGGCCGTGGCACCGGCGGCGACTTCGCCCCGATCGAGGGTCTTGCCGATGCGCTCGGTGCTGCGGTCGGCGCCTCGCGCGCCGCGGTCGACTCCGGCTGGATGCCGCACAGCTTCCAGGTGGGTCAGACCGGCAAGACGGTCAGCCCCCAGCTCTACGTCGCCAACGGCATCTCCGGGGCGATCCAGCACCGAGCCGGCATGCAGACCTCCAAGACGATCATCGCGGTCAACAAGGACGAGGAGGCGCCGATCTTCGAGCTCGTCGACTTCGGCGTCGTGGGCGACCTGCACGCCGTGCTCCCGGCGGCCACGGAGGAGATCACCAGGCGCAAGGGCTGAGCACCCGCACCCCCTGCTCCTCGTACGGCCCGTCGCGACCTCGCGGCGGGCCGCTCGTGCGTGCGGGCCATGAGCCACGTCACACCCTCTGTCATGATCGGGACCCACCAGCCGTCGACCAGGAGGACCCCCGCACCCATGAGCGAGCAGATCATCCACGCCAGCCCGTTGCCCGCGGTCGACATCCCGGACATGGCGCTCACGGCGTACTGCTTCGAGCACGTCGCCGACCACGCCGACAAGCCCGCCCTCATCGACGGCCCCAGCGGCCGGGTGGTCACCTACGCCCAGCTGTGGGACCAGGTACGCCGCCTCGCCGGCGGTCTGCGCACCCGCGGCTTCGGTCCGGGCGACACCCTGGCCCTCCTGGCCCCCAACATCCCGGAGTACGCCGTGGTGTTCCACGGCGTGGCCCTGGCCGGCGGGTCGATCACCACGATCAACCCGACCTACAACGCCAAGGAGATGGCCCACCAGATCCGCGACGCGAAGCCCTCGCTCATGGTCACCGTGGGGATGTTCCTGGACACCGCTCAGGAGGCCTCCCGCGGCACGGGGGTCGACGGCGTCTACGTCCTCGGCGGCACCGACGCGGACGGCGCCCACGACGCGGCGGAGCTCTTCGGCGAGCCCCTCGACCAGCAGGTGGCGGTCGAGGCCGACGACGTCGTCGCGCTGCCGTACTCCTCGGGCACCACCGGACTGTCGAAGGGCGTGATGCTCACCCACCACAACCTGGTCTCCAACATCGCCCAGACCATCGCCTCCGGTGAGCTCACCGACGACGAGTCGTTCGTGGCGGTGCTGCCGTTCTTCCACATCTACGGAATGCAGGTCCTGATGAACTCCGGGCTGCGCGTCGGCGCGACGGTGATCACGATGCCGCGCTTCGACCTCGAGACCTACCTGCGCCTGAACGCCGAGCACGGCTGCACCCGCGCCTACGTCGCGCCTCCGATCGTGGTCGCGCTGGCCAAGCACCCGATGGTCGACGACTACGACCTCTCCGCGATGCGCTACATCATGTCGGGGGCGGCGCCGCTGTCCGCCGACACCGGCGAGAAGGCCGCGAAGCGTCTGCGTTGCGAGGTCGTGCAGGGTTACGGCATGACCGAGATGTCCCCGGTCTCCCACCAGACGGTGCCGGGCGACTACCGCCCCGGCTCGGTCGGTGTCACCTCGCCGAACACCGAATGCATGATCGTCGACCCCGGCACCGGCGAGAGCCTCGCCGTCGGCGGCGAGGGCGAGCTGTGGGTGCGCGGACCGCAGGTGATGAAGGGCTACCTGGGCCGTCCGGAGGACTCGGACGCGACCAAGGACCAGGACGGCTGGCTGCACACCGGCGACATCGCCCGCGTCGACGAGCACGGGCACGTCTACATCGTCGACCGGCTCAAGGAGCTCATCAAGTACAAGGGCTTCCAGGTGCCGCCGGCCGAGCTCGAGGCGGTGCTGCTCTCCCACGACGAGATCGCCGACGCCGCCGTCGTCGGTCTGCCCGACGAGGAGGCCGGTGAGATCCCGATCGGGTTCGTCGTCCTCAAGCCGGGCTCCTCGCTGACCCCCGAGCAGGTCCAGGAGCACGTCGCCGGCGAGGTCGCGACCTACAAGCGGTTGGGTCAGGTCACGATCGTCGAGGAGATCCCCAAGTCGGCCTCCGGCAAGATCCTGCGCCGCCTGCTGCGCGACCAGGCCGCCGGCTGAGCCACCGCGTACGACGAGGGGCCGGTCGGGGAGCGATCCCCGACCGGCCCCTCGTACGTCATGTGGCTGCTCAGCCGACCTGGTGGGCCGGCTGGCGGTACCAGAAGCCACCGTCCTGCGACTCGTCGATCATGCCGACCTGCTCGGCGGTGACGACGCGTTGGCCGCCCCTGCGGGTCTTGATCTGGATCTCGCGCAGCGCGTTGTTGTTGCTCGTGTCGGACTCGATGAGGTTGCCGTAGGGATTGGCCTCGACCGAGAGGTAGTACGTGCCGTCGGGGACGTAGTTGCTCCCGCCCGGCACACCCAGACCGATCGACTGGCCCTTCCGGTACTGCGCGTAGGTGTCGCCCGACCCGGCCGAGAGCACCTCACGGATCGACAGCGAGCCCTCGCGACCGCACGCCGTGCTGAGGTCGGTGTTGCCCGGCTGCCAGTCGGCACCCGGCACCGTGTAGTCGACCGCGTCGGTGTTGGCCAGGCAGAACGAGATCTTGCCCGAGGTCCTCACGACGTCCTTCTCGGCGTCCAGCAGGCGGTAGGCCGCGAAGTCCTCGTAGTGCCAGTGCTGGTGGTTGTCGGCGTGCCAGTGGAACTCGCTGTCCAGCTGCTGGTAGCCGACCTGGCGGTCCTCGGAGTCGAAGAAGTACTGGTAGGCCTCCATGTGCTCCTCGTCGCGGTCGTCGCGGAACCCGTCGATGACCAGCGGGCTGTCACCGGCGTTCCAGACCGTGGCCGCGAAGCGCAGCTGGGTCCCCTTGGCGTTCAGCGCGACGCTGGTGGCCGGCAGCGAGCGCAGGTCGGGGCGCGGTGCAGCCGCGGCCGCGACGCCACCCTTCGCGGCCGTCGGGCGGGCGGCGGGGGCAGCGACGTCGCCGCCACCGGTGGCCTGGGGACGGAACTCCTCCCGCTCCCGGTACTGACGCACCTTCAGCTCGAGGTCGTGGCTGCGCGAGGCGGCGTCGAGCCCGAAGGCGTCGGCGTAGCGCTCGGCCACCTCGATGTGCACGTCGTAGAGCCCCTGGGGCAGCCTCACCGGCTGGCCGTAGCCGCTGATCCGCGTCGACCACCCACCCTGGATGCCCTGCACCGAGCCGAGGTTGTACAGGCCGTAGGGGCAGTAGCGCGGGTAGGGAGAGTACGCCGCGGCGTCGGGGCTGCGCCGCGAGCTGGGACCGCTGAGACAGCCCGCCGTCCTCGTGGTGCGCGTCAGGGAGCCGTCCCGCTTGGTGTAGGTCGTCCTCAGGAAACCAGGCAGGCCCGTGAAGTCGGTCTGGGTGCCCGCCGGGAACGACCCGGACCGCGCACCGGCGGTCCACGTCGTCTCGATCGGGGTCTCGTAGTCGTCGGCGCGCTGGCTGATCATCTCGATGCCGTCAGGGCCTGCGAGCGCCCTGACCTTGAGGTTCACGTAGGTGGTGCGGCCGTACTTGGTGGCGCGCACCCGCTCCGGGGTCGAGATGGTGAAGAGGGGGGCGTCGTCGGCCGCGGCCGGGGGCGCCGCGCGCGGCGTCGCCGCCGCCGTCGGGGTGAAGCCGGCCAGCGCCGTGCCGGCGCACAACGCCGAGACGGCGGTGGCCGCGAGAAGCCTGCGTGAGGTGCTCATCTGGGTCCCTTCGAGTGGTGGCCGGGGCGGCCTACTGACGTAGACGCCGAACCAGGCCCCCCGGTTGCCCAGGATCGACACGATTCTCGGGGCCGAGGGCCGGAGCAGGTGGCGCGGCGCGCTCACACTAGGCTCGTCGGTCATGGCAGGTCCATCATCCGAGCCCGGCTCGGCGAGCCGTGCCGGGCAGCAGGTCGAGGACCTGGCCCGTCGTGCCCGCTCGGCCTCCTACGGGCTCGCGGCCGTCACGCGCGCCGAGAAGGACCGGGCCCTGCTGGCCATGGCGGCGTCGCTGGAGGAGCGGGCCGAGCAGGTCCTGGCCGCGAACGCCGTCGACGTGGCTCGAGCCGAGGACGTCGGCACGGACCCCGGGCTGGTCGACCGTCTGCGGCTCGACGACGCGAGGCTCGCCGCCATGGCGCAGGGCCTGCGCGACGTCGCGGGTCTGCCGGACCCGGTCGGGGAGGTCGTCCGTGGCTCGGTGCTGGCCAACGGGCTCGAGGTCCGCCAGCTGCGGGTGCCGCTCGGGGTGGTGGGCATCGTCTACGAGGGTCGCCCCAACGTGACGGCCGACGCCGCCGGGTTGTGCCTGAAGTCGGGCAACGCGGTGCTGCTGCGTGGCAGCTCGAGCGCGGCCCAGAGCAACGAGGCGATCGTCGAGGTGCTGCGCGACGCCGTGGCCTGCGCAGGCCTGGACGCCGACTGCGTGCTGGCCGTCCCCGCGCACGGACGGGAGAGCGTCACGGCCCTGATGCGCGCGCGTGGGCTCGTCGACGTGCTGATCCCACGCGGGGGAGCGGGCCTGATCCGCAGCGTGGTCGAGGGCTCGCTGGTGCCGGTGATCGAGACCGGGGTCGGCAACTGCCACGTCTACGTCGATGCGTCGGCCGACCTCGACAAGGCACTGGCGATCGTGCTGAACGCCAAGACGCAGCGCACCAGCGTGTGCAACGCCGCGGAGTCGCTGCTCGTGCACCGTGACGTGGCCGCGCAGTTCCTGCCCAGGGTCGTCCCCGCACTCCAGGAGGCCGGGGTGTGCGTGCACGGTGACGCGAGCGTCGCGGCCTACGACGCGGTGGTGCCCGCCGACGTGGACGACTTCGCGCGGGAGTACCTCTCCCTCGACATCTCCGCGGCGGTCGTCGACGACCTCGGAGCCGCCGTCGAGCACATCCGGCGCTACTCCAGCGGGCACACCGAGGCGATCGTCACCGAGGACCTCTCCGCCGCCCGCCGGTTCACCGCCGCCGTCGACTCGGCGGCGGTCATGATCAACGCCTCGACCCGGTTCACCGACGGCGCCGAGCTCGGCCTCGGCGCCGAGATCGGGATCAGCACCCAGAAGCTGCACGCCCGCGGCCCGATGGGCCTCACCGCGCTGACCTCGTCGAAGTACGTCGTGACCGGCGACGGTCACGTGCGCCCGCCGGGCTGAGCGGGACGGGCCCCGAGGATGCTGGCGCTGCTGTGGACGACCCTCGGGGTCAGCATCGCCTCCGCGTTCTTCCCGATCGTCAACATCGAGGCCTACCTCGGTGTCGTCGCCTCCCAGGTCGGCGCGGAGCGCGCCCTGACGATCGCACTGGTCGCGGCGGCGGGCCAGTCGCTGGGCAAGATCGTCTGGTACGAGGCGGGCCGTCGGGGCGCGGAGAGCCGGTGGCTGGCGCAGCGTCTGGCCAGACCCGCGGTGCGGGCGCGCTACGACCTCCTGCTCGAGCGCGCCCACGGCCGTCCGTGGCTGGCGGCCGGCCTCCTCCTCGCCGGGTCGGTGGTGGGGCTGCCCCCCTTGCTGGTCGCGGCACCGCTCGCGGGTGCCCTGCGGATGCGGCGCGACGTCTTCCTGGTCGTGATCTGGCTCGGTCGCACGCTGCAGTTCTGGGTCATCCTCACCGGCCTCGGCCACCTGTTCGCCTGAGCGGGGCAGTACCCTGGGCCCATGTCGTCGAGCCTGACCCTCCCGCTGGTCCTCTCCGCCGCCGAGGGCGTCGGGCACTCCGGGCCCAACCCCTACCTCATCGCCGGCATCGTCTTCGCCATCCTCATCGGTCTGCTGGTCGGTCTCGTCGCCTTCGGCGGCGGCCGCGAGCACACCTGAGACCGCCACCCCGATGGCACTCGCGACCGGCACGGCCGGTCGACGTCGGGTCGGCGTCATGGGGGGCACGTTCGACCCGATCCACCACGGCCACCTCGTGGCGGCCTCGGAGGTGCAGTCCTCCTACGACCTCGACGAGGTCGTGTTCGTGCCGACCGGGGAGCCCTGGCAGAAGTCCGGGCGCAACGTCTCGCCGGCCGAGGACCGCTACCTGATGAGCGTGATCGCGACCGCGGCCAACCCGCGGTTCTGGGTCTCGCGCGTCGACATCGACCGCGACGGGCCGACGTACACCGTCGACACGCTGCGCGACCTCGCCGCCGCGATGCCGCAGGCGGACCTGTACTTCATCACCGGCGCCGACGCCCTGGCCGGCATCTTCTCCTGGCGCGGCACCGAGGAGCTCTTCGACCTCGCGCACTTCGTGGGCTGCACCCGCCCCGGTTACGAGATGGACCCCGCGGCCCTGGCCGCCATACCCTCGGACCGGATCGACATGCTCGAGATCCCGGCCCTGGCCATCTCCTCGACCGACTGCCGCGAGCGGCAGCGCCAAGGGGTGCCGGTCTGGTACCTCGTGCCCGACGGGGTCGTGCAGTACATCACCAAGCACCACCTCTACCCACCCGAACCAGCCCCCCTCACCGACACCTCCGGAGCTTCATGACCGCCACCGACCACGCCGTCGAGATCGCCACGATCGCCGCCCGCGCCGCCGCCGACAAGCTGGCCCAGCAGATCGTCGCCTTCGACGTCTCCGAGCAGCTGGCCATCACCGACGTCTTCCTGATCTGCAGCGCCGGCAACGAGCGCCAGGTGCGCGCCGTCGTCGACGAGGTGCAGCTGAAGCTCCGCGAGGCCGGGGTCAAGCCGTTGCGACGCGAGGGCGAGCGCCAGAGCCGGTGGGTGCTGCTCGACTACGGCGAGATCGTCGTGCACGTCCAGCACGAGGAGGAGCGTCAGTTCTACGCCCTCGAGCGGCTCTGGCGCGACTGCCCGGCCATCGACCTGCCGGCCGACGTCCACGCCGCAGGCCGCTGAGGTGCCGCGCAGGCTGATCCTGCTGCGCCACGGACGGACGGCGTACAACCACTCCGGCCGGATCCAGGGCCAGCTCGACGCCGAGCTCGACGAGGTGGGCCACGAGCAGGCCGCCCGCGCCGGGGCCGCGATCGCGGCGCTCCGCCCGAGCGTGCTGTGGAGCTCCGACCTGGGTCGCGCCCGCTCGACGGCGGCCCAGGTCGCCGAGGAGGCCGGCCTCGAGGTGACCTACGACGAACGGCTGCGCGAGTTCGCGCTCGGGGAGCGCGAGGGGATCTCCCACGAGGACTACCGCCGCGAGCACCCCGAGGAGTTCGCGACCTTCATGCTCGGCGACTTCGACGTGGTGGCCGGTGGCGAGCGGACCGCGGCCGTGGCCTCCCGGATGGGCGCGGTGCTCGAGGACCTGCTCGCGGCGACGCCCGAGGACGGCACCGCGGTGGCCGTCTCGCACGGCGCCGCGATCCGCGTCGCGGTCGGGGTGCTGCAGGGGTGGCCTCCGGGTGCGATCCGCGGGCTGCACGGCCTGGAGAACTGCGGCTGGGTCGAGCTCGACGAGGCCCGCGTCGACCCCGACGGGCCCTATCGGCTCCGCCTGCGTGCCTACAACCGGGTCGCGCCGACCCCCTGATTAGCGCGCGTCCCGAGGGGCTTGTAGCATTCTGCGAGTTGTCCGCGAGGACGGCGACCTGGGGCTGTGGCGCAGCTGGTAGCGCATCTGCATGGCATGCAGAGGGTCAGGGGTTCGAGTCCCCTCAGCTCCACCAGGTACGGCCACGAGGCGGTCGCCCGAACAGGGTGGCCGCCTCCTGTCGTCTGCCGACCTGGCTCACCAGCGACGCTCCTCGAGGACCTCCGCGGGCTGACCGCGAGCCTGGTCCAGGGATGCGTGAATCCGGGTGGTCACGACGGGAAGGCGGATGCCGAGCGCATCGACCGGATCGCGGCGATGGAGCAGCTGAAGTCCGCCTTGTGCGCGGCGCAGGCCGACCTCGCCGTCGGCCTGGATGCCTCGGTGCGCTCCCAGCACGCGGCGGCCGGGGTGATCGCCGCGCATCGCGGACGCGGGGTGGCTTCCCAGGTCGCTCTCGCGCGATCGGTCTGCCCCACACCCGCCAGGTGCTGCGCGAAGGCGTGCTGGACGAGTATCGGGCGATGATCATCGCCCGCGAGTCCGGATGCCTCGACGTCGAGGACCGGGGACGCCTGGACGAGGAGATGTGCGCCCCCGACACCACCGGTGCCCGCAAGGTCGACGGCCTGGGTCCGCACAAGCTCGCCGGACGGGTCCGCCGCCGGGTCGAGGAGGTCGACGCAGCCGCCGTGGTGCGCCGTAGGTCCAAGGCCGAGTCCGAGCGTCACGTCAGCGTCCGACCGGCACCCGACGCGATGGCCTACCTGACCGGGATGCTGCCGATGGGCCAGGCCGTGGCCGCCTACGCCGCTCTGCTCAAGGAGGCCGACCGGCTGCGCGGCGAGGGCGATGAGCGCTCACGGGGCCAGGTCATGGCCGACCTGATGGTCCGACGGTTGACCGGTCAGGCCAGCGCCGAGGGTGTCCCGGTGACGGTCGACCTGATCCTGTCCGACGCCAGCCTGCTCGGCGCCGGACAGGAGCCGGCGATCATTCCGGGCTGGGGATCGGTGCCCGCCCAGATCGCCCGCGAGATGGTCGCTCGCGCCACCGAGTCGATGCAGGCCTGGGTCCGCCGGCTCTACGCGGACCCCACCGGCAACCTCGTGGCCCAGTCCACCACCCAACGCCTCGCCACCGACGGCATCGCGTGCGACGCCCCGGTGAGGCACGTCGACCACGTCGTCACTGCAGCCGATGGCGGCCCCACCGACCGGGAGAACACCCAAGGCCTGGGTGAGGCCTGCAACGACACCAAGCAAGCACCTGGCTGGCACCAGTGCGTGGTCGACGACCCCCTCGACAGGCACACCGTGCAGACCACTACCCCCACCAGCCCGACCCGATCCGCCGGTCGCGGCGGCAGTGCACAGCGACTCCGCGTGGCGCGCAGAGCAGCTGGTCTACGCCGCCTGAGTCCTGCGTCAGGTGCCATCGCCGCGGCGGGCGCGTCCGCGAACGATGCCGGCGCCGCTTTCAGCCGGTGCCCAGGCGTGCCTCGACGGCCCACCCACCCCCGTCGGTCTTGCCTGCTCGGAACTGTCCGCCGCGCGTCTGGATGCGTTCCTGGAGCCCGACCAGGCCTCGACCCGTGCCGACGAGATGCGCCTCGCACTGGGCGGCTCCGTCGTTCTCGACCCGTACGGCGAGGCGGTGGGTCAGCTCCTCGACGCTGATCACGATGCGGACGTCGGCGCCTGGGGCGTACCTCAGCGCGTTGGTGAGGCTCTCCTGGACGACCCGGAACGCGAGGTGGGCGACGTGCTCGGGGACGCGGTCGCGGTCACCCTCGAAGCGGCAGGTGACGTTGAGCCCGCTGCGCGCGGCGCGGGAGACCACCTCGTCGACCAGCGTGAGGTCCGTCCCCGCGCTCGGGTCGCCGTCGTGGTCGCCGAGGAGCTGGACGAGCTTGCGGAGGTCCCGCGTGCCCTGCCGCGCGGACTCCGAGATGGCCGCGAACGCCTCCTTGGCCCGCGCCGGATCTGCCTCGACCAGCCGCTGGCCGGCGGCCGCCTGGACCACCATCACGCTGATCGCGTGACCGACGATGTCGTGCAGCTCGCTGGCGATGCGGGCCCGTTCGTGCCGCAGGGCGATCTCGCCGTAGAGCTCGCGCTCCTCCTCGAGCTCGTCGAGGCGCGCCGCCAGCTGCTGTGACGTCTCGTCGCGCAGTCGCAGGACCGTCCCCGCCACGAACGGCGGCGCCGTGAAGATGATGGCCGCGACCCAGCTGTCGACCTGGGCCACGTGGTAGAACGGCACCATGTAGGCCGCGGCGCACGCGGCCACCAGCCAGGCACTGCGACCCGACCAGCCGAGCGCGAGCACCACGAAGCTGGCGGAGAAGAGCGCCACCACCGTGTCGGGGAACCAGGCCCCGCCCAGCGCGGGAGCCGCCAGGAACAGGCCGAGGGCCAGCGCCGACGCGCCCCGCGGATGGCTGCGCCACCACACGAGGGCCCAGCCGCCACCCAGGAGCAGGGTGATGAACACGTTGCCGCGGAGCGTGACCGGCCAGCCGTGCAGCGCCGACGGGAGCGCCACCAGGAGCAGCACGGCGAGCGCGATCGCGCTCCGCTCGAGTCGTGGCATCCGTGCCCTGCTATCCCGGCATCGGGAGCTGGGCCACGGCGTTGGCGTAGCCCCGGCTCACCTTGACCTCGAGCGAGCCACCGAGGAACGTCGCTCGCTCCCTGGCCCGGGCCACCGCGGCCTTGAGGTCGGCGGAGCGGTCGACGGGTCCCTCGACGTGGATCTCGAGCGCGTCGACGTCGAACCGGACAGCCACCTCGATGGGGGAGTCCGGCTGGTCGGCGAGCACGTTCACGAGGTGCTCGACGATCCGGTACGCCGAGAGCTCGAGCGTCGCCGACAGCGAGCGCGGGTCGCCGGCAACCGTCAGCCGCGACTCGCCCTCGGTGTGCCGGGCCAGCAGGGCGTCGAGGTGGGCCACGGTCGGCGCCGGGGCCAGCGCGACGTCGCCGCCCCGCAGCAGGCCGACGATCTCGCGCATCCCGTCGAGCGTCGCGCGGCTCTCGCTCTCGATCGACTCGAAGAGCCTTCGGGCGGCGTCCGGGTCGAGGTCCTTGCCGGACTCCGCCGCCGTCGTGAGCTGGACGAGCCGCTCCTGCAGGAGACCTTCGAGCTGGTGGGACAGCTGGGCGCGGTCACTGGCGACCTCCAGCGCCACCCGCTCGTCGCGCAGCTCCCGGAGCTGGACCGTGCGTGCCTTCAGCTCGGTGCTCATGGCCGTGCGGTGGCGGACCGCGCGGCCGACGCCGAAGACGATCATCACGATCGGGAAGGCGAGGACGAACGGTTCGAGCCCGGTGGTCGCGTCGACCACGAGCACCGCGACCGTGAGCATCGTGGTGAGCAGGAGCATGAGCCACGCGGCTCTGCGCTCGAGAGCCACCCCGCCGAGGTAGGCCAGGACGAAGACCAGCGGCAGCCCGGCGCCGCACCTGGTCACCCAGCCGAAGACCAGGTCATGGGCCACCATCACGACCACCGCGACGGCGGTCGCGACGACGACGTTGCGTCGCCACCACAGCACCGGGACGGTCGCGAGGGCGAAGAGCGGCACCATGGCCCACGAGTGGGACGTGGCGAGGTGGACCATGGTGCCGTCGGCCACCGCGGCGGCGGCGTGGTCGTCCTCCGACCGGACGTTCTCGATCATCAGGAGGATGCCCACCGCGGTGAGGGCACCCGCCAGGACCCAGTCGACCGGACGGATCCCCCGGAGGACGCTGCGGGTGCCCTCAGTCATGGCTCGACTCCTCAGGCGTGGACATGCTCGGGGCTCAGCGTAGGCGCTGAGGCCGAACCGGCGCGAGACTGCACGAAGAGGCCGATGCCGTAGAAGATCGCGGCTGCCGGCACCGCGAGCCCGAGGGCACCGAGGCCTCCGGTCGAGGCGTCCTGCACCAGGATGGCGATCTGGAGGACCAGGATCCCCACGAGGCCGACGGCGTGGTTCTGCCGGCTGCCGGCGAAGCGCGCCACGGCGTAGGCCATGGCGATCGAGAGTGGCAGCGCGAAACCGCAGCGGGTGACCCACCCGAACGCCGGGATGCTGAGCGCGATGACCACGAACGTGACACCGATCACGGCCAGGATGTTGCGCCGTCGCCACAGGATCGGGAGCGCGGCGGCCGCGAAGACCGGGATCATCAGCGCCGAGTGCGAGTCGAGCGCATGAGCGAGGTCCGCGTCGGCCGCCGCGTTCGCGTTCGCCCACCCGATGAAGGCGGCGATCACGACCATGACGGCCGCCAGCACGTAGTCGAGGGGCCGGATGCCCTTGAGGATGTCCATCGTCGTGTCCTTTGCGTTCCGGCGTCTGGTTGACCCCGTTGGCAGCACGCTCCCAAGACGACCGCGTCGTCCGCGTCCTCAGTCAGGATGATCCTCGCGGCGTGCGTCATCCTCACGGACGACTCCCGCGGGGCCCGGGTGTCGGCAGAATGGCCGGATGATCAGAGTCCTCATCGCCGACGACCAGGAGCTGCTCCGCACCGGTTTCCGGGTGATCTTGGAGGCGGAGGGCGACATCGAGGTCGTAGCCGAGGCCGAGAACGGCCACGAGGCGGTTCGACAGGCCGCGCTGGTCAAGCCCGCGGTCGTGCTGATGGACATCAGGATGCCGGTGCTCGACGGTCTGGCCGCGACCGAGCAGATCCTGCGTCAGACCGATCCCCCCACGATCGTCGTCCTGACCACCTTCGACCAGAACGAGTACATCTACCGCGCCCTCCGCGCCGGCGCCGCGGGCTTCCTGCTCAAGGATGCGCCCTCGTCCCGGCTCATCGCCGCCGTGCGCGCCGCCGCGACCGGCGACTCGCTCATCGAGCCGTCGATCACCCAGCGGCTCGTGGAGCGGTTCGCCGAGCCGGTGCCCGGCCCCGGCGTCCCCGAGCGGCTCGCGCAGCTCACCGAGCGCGAGCTCGACGTCCTCCGCCTCATCACCCGGGGCCTGTCCAACGCAGAGATCGCCGCGGAGATGGTGGTCGCCGAGACGACGGTGAAGACCCACGTGGCCCGCGTCCTCACCAAGCTCGGCGTCCGCGACCGTGTCCAGGCGGTGGTGGTCGCGTTCGAGACGGGCTTCGTCGGACGCAGCGGTGCTTGAGCGTGGCTTCCGTGCCACGGTGCCGAGGGCGACACGTTCCCACGCCGGCCGACCGCCCCCTGCTTCCTCACCCCGGCAGGTCGATGAACTCGAGGTCGTCCCAGTCGACCGCAGCGAGGCGGCGCCGGTACTCCTGGACCGTCCCGGGCCAGTTGGTGCTGATGCGGTCGCCGTCGGAGTACCAGGAGTCGCAGGTGGCCCACGCGCTGCGGCCCAGCCGGCCCTGGATCTCGGTGTCCCAGCGCTGCAGGGCCTCCTCGCTCGGGGCGACCAACCGTGACGAGCCGACGGTGGGGGACTCGCCGAGGCGACGGGCGACCTCGGCGACGTAGCCCGCCTGGGCCTCCATCATCGCGATGATCGAGCTGCCACCGAGGTTGGTGTTGGGCCCGTAGATGCTGAACAGGTTCGGGAACCCCGGGACGCTCATGCCCAGGTGCGCCGTCGTGCCGCTCCTGCGCCACCGCTCGTGCAGGTCCGCGCCGCCGACGCCACGGACGCGGACGCCGTCGAGGAACCGGGTCGCGGCGAAACCGGTGCCCCAGATGAGCACGTCGGCGCGGTGCAGCCGGCCGTCGTCGGTCCGTACGCCGTCCGCCTCGACGCGCTCCACCGGTTCGGTCACGAGGTCGACGTGGTCGCGGGCGAGCGCGGGATACCAGTCGTTGGAGAACAGCAGCCGCTTGCAGCCGATCGGGTAGTCCGGGACCAGTCGGCGCCGCAGAGCGGGGTCACGCACGCTGCGGCGCAGGTTCAGCCGCCATGCGGCGCGCAGGGCCGCGAGGAAGGGCCCCGCCACGGGCGACTCGCCGGTCAGCGCCCGGTTGAACCGGTCGCCGGCCACGAACGTCGCGGCCCGCTCGGCGGCCAGGGTGCCGGGCAGCCGCTCGAAGGCCGCCCGGTAGCGGGCACCGTAGGCCTGGTCGGGCTTGGGCACGACGTACGGCGCCGAGCGCTGGAAGACGCTCATCGCCGCCACGCGGTCGACGATGCCGGGCACCAGCTGGATGGCCGACGCGCCGGTGCCGACGACCGCCACGCGCCGCCCGGTCAGGTCCACGTCGTGGCGCCAGCGCGCCGTGTGGAACACGGGGCCGGTGAAGTCGTCGGCACCCTCGAGCTCCGGCACGACAGGGTTGCTCAGCTGACCCACCGCGGTGACCACGACCTCCGCGGCGTACGTCGTCCCGCTCGCGGTCGTCACGTGCCAGGCGCCGGCGGACTCCTCGAGCTCGACCGAGACCACCTCCTCGCCACAGCGCACGAGGTCGCGCAGCCCCTCGTTGTCGGCGGTGCTGCGCAGGTAGGCCAGGATGTCGGGCTGCTTGGCGTAGCGCCGCGGCCAGCGGGGGTTGGGCGCCCACGACCAGGAGTAGAGCGGGGAGGGCACGTCGCACGCGGCGTCGGGGTAGGTGTTGTCGCGCCACACCCCACCGACGTCGTCGGCGCGCTCGAGCACCGTCACCTCGGCGCCGGCGCGGCGCAGCTCACGGGCCGCCCCGAGACCGCCGAAGCCGGCCCCGACGACGACCGCACGCACTGACACGCGCCCGAGCCTAGCCACGGCGCCGAGCCGACCCGGCCCGCCCCCGCGCCACCGGTTGGACCCCCGCCGGACACCTGCGGATCACCTCACGACGAGGTGGTGTTCACCCACCACTGGTCGAGTGGGCGCGGCTTGCCGCCCACCGGGTCGGCAGACCCGACACCCACTCGGAAGGACACCATCTCGATGATGAACCCTCGACCCACCCGCTCGCGACGCGCCTGGGCGGTCGTCGCCGCGGCCACCCTCGCGCTCGGCACCAGCGCAGGCCTCGCCTCCGCCCTCACCTCCGCCCCCCAGGGACTCCTCTCGGACCCGGGCGGCGCGCGGCGCCGCGACGGCGACAACGCCGAGGCCCTCAGCGCGGCCATCGACGACCGCCAGGCCCACAACGTGATCCTCCTGATCGGTGACGGCATGGGCGACTCGGAGATCACCGTCGCCCGCAACTACGCGGAGGGAGCGGCGGGCCACTTCTCCGGGATCGACGAGCTGCCGCTGACCGGCCAGTACACGACCTACTCCCTCGACAGGGCGACCGGTCTGCCCGACTACGTGCCCGACTCCGCCGCCACGGGCTCTGCCTGGGCGACAGGGACCAAGACCTACGACAACGCGATCTCGGTCGGCCTCGACGGCACGGCCCAGCCCACGCTGCTGGAGCTGGCCAAGGCCGAGGGCCTCAAGACCGGTGACGTGAGCACCGCGGAGATCCAGGACGCGACCCCGGCCGTGCAGGTCGCCCACATCTCCGCGCGCTCCTGCTACGGCCCCGTGCGCACCTCGACCACCTGTCCGGAGGCGGCGCTCGAGAACGGTGGACCCGGCTCGATCACCGAGCAGCTGCTCGACACCCGCCCGGACGTGACCCTCGGTGGAGGGGCGGCGACGTTCGCCGAGACCGCGACGGCGGGCGACTACGCCGGCATGACCCTGGCCGAGCAGGCCGAGGCGCGCGGCTACGAGGTCGTCACCGACCGCTCGCAGCTGCAGGGCACGACGAGCGCCGACCAGGACCAGCCGCTGCTCGGGCTGTTCGCCGACGGCAACCTCCCGGTGCGCTACGTCGGTCCCGCGGCGACCGCGGGCGGCTCGCAGCTGCCGGCGCAGCGCTGCACGGACAACCCCGACCGCCCGGCCAGCCAGCCGACGCTCTCGGACATGACCTCGAAGGCGATCGACCTGCTCGACAACCCCGACGGGTTCTTCCTCCAGGTCGAGGGTGCGAGCATCGACAAGCAGGACCACGGGGCCAACGCCTGTGGACAGATCGGGGAGACGGTCGACCTCGACGAGGCCGTGCAGGTCGCGCTGGCCTACGCCGAGGAGGAGGGCAACACCTCGGTCTTCGTGACCGCCGACCACGCCCACACCAGCCAGATCATCGAGGTCGGCAGCACCAGCCCCGGGATCAGCGTGACCCTCGAGACCGCCGACGGAGCGCCCATGGCGGTCAACTACGGGACCTCCCCTGCGGGTGGCTCGCAGCAGCACACCGGTGCGCAGCTGCGGATCGCCGGCTACGGCCCGAAGGCGGCCGACGTGGTGGGTCTCACGGACCAGACCGACCTCTTCTACACGATCTCCTCGGCGCTCGGCCTCGGTGACCAGCAGACCGGTCCGACCAGCGACGATGCCGTCGTGGTCGCGCGACCGGCGCAGCCGCGCGCCGGTGCCCGGGTCCGGCTCGCCGTGCGCAAGTTCGACGGTGACGACACGGTCGGCCTGACGGTCTCGGGCCCGGGCGTCACGCGGACTCGCGACCTGGACGTGACCGAAGGCCGGGCCAGCACCACCGTCCGTCTGCGTCAGGCGGGACGCTGGCGTGTCGTGGCCCGGGGTGCCCAGAGCGGTGCCACCGCGACCGACGTGGTGCAGGTACGTCGGCGTCGGTGACGGCCGCCCTCAGGCGATCGTCATCCCGCCGTCGACCGGCAGCGTCTGGCCGGTGATGTAGCCGGCCGCGTCGGAGGCGAGGAAGACCACGGTGGCAGCGAGCTCGGCGGGGTCGCCCTGGCGTCCCGCCGGGATCCGCTCCTGCTGCTTGTCGAGGTAGCCGTCGGGGTACTGGTCGGTCATCTCGGAGGCGAAGAAGCCGGGGGCCACGGCGTTGACCCGGATGCCCTTGCGTCCGGTCCACTGCTGGGCCAGGTCGCGGGTCATCCCGGTCAGGCCGGCCTTGGAGGAGGCGTACGCGGCCTGCGGGAGGCCGGCCGTCGTCAGGCCGAGCACCGAGGAGATGTTGATGATGCTCGAGCCGGGCCGCATCACCCGCCCGCACGCCTGGGCCATCCAGTAGCAGCCGTTGAGGTTGATGTCGATGACCTGTCGGAAGTCCTCCGGCCTCTCCCGGGTCGCCGGGGCACCGGTGCCGATGCCGGCGTTGTTGACCAGCACGTCGACGCGGCCGAGCTCGTCCATGGCGGCCTGCACCATCGCCGTGCACGAGTCCGGGTCGGAGACGTCGGTCGTCACGGTCACCGCCCGCCGCCCGGCCCGCTCGACGAGCGCAGCGGTGTCCTTCAGGCGGTCGGTGCGGCGCGCCCCCAGCACGACGTCGGCGCCGGCCTGGGCCAGAGCCTCGGCGAAGGCGACGCCGAGGCCGCTGGAGGCACCCGTGACCAGGGCGACCCGCCCGTCGAGACGGAACAGGTCGGGGACGGTGCGCGGGCTGCTCTCGGACTGGCTCATGCCCGGATCGTAGGGGACCCGCCCGCGATCACGCCTGGGTCACGCCTGGGTCACGCTTTGGTGTCGCCCCGGCCCGTCGGGCGCACGACGTACGCCGTGACCGGGTGGGCGACGCGACGGCCACCACCCGGCTCCGCGATCGCGTCGAGCTGCTCGAGCACCCAGGCCCTCGAGGCGGCGTCGAGCTGTGCCTGCACGGTGAAGTCCAGGAGCGCAGGGTCGGCCTCGGCGGCGTCGGTGAGGTCGACGGTCGCATCGAGGTCGGTGCGTTCCATGCGCGCGGCGAGCCCGTCGAGCGCCTCGTCGACCTGCTCGGTCCACGGCTGCGGGTGACCCGCCACGGCGGGCGCCACCTCGGCGGTGAGGTGGTTCAACGCGCCCAGCGGCGCGTGCAGGATGAGCAGCTCGCCGTCACGCGCGACCAGGTCGAGGGCCGAGCGCAGCGCCGCGCTGAGGTCGTCGACGTAGTAGAGCGAGTGCACGAAGATCACCACGTCGAAGCTGCGCGAGATCGTCACGTCCTCGAAGCGCGCCACGCGGCACCGGGCCTGCAGACCCGGGCTGTCGACGCGCGCGAGCGCGGTCGTGAAGGCCTCGGCGGACGCGGGGTGGGGCTCTATCCCGGTCCACGCCCGACGGGCTCCGGTCGGTGCCTCCTCGCAGGCACGGCGCGCCAGGGCGGCGTCGACGGAGCCGTCACCGCAGCCCACGGAGAGCACCGAGAGCGCGCGGGAGCCCGCGCGCTTGGCGAGCCGGGCACCGAGCCAGGCGATGATCTGATCGCGCTGGTCGGACCGGGCCTCGAACAGCGCATGACCTCGCGCGTAGTCGTCGGGCTCCAGTGCGCGCAGCGCATCTGTCGGGGGGCGTCCAGGGACCACGCGGTGCTCCGATCAGGCGGCTCGCCGGTGCGGAAGGACCGGGTCGTAGAATGTCCAACAGAACCACGGCGACCCCGAGCGCCCCACACCGCCCGTGGTCCCCACCCTCCGGAGACCCCCGACGTGACGTCCAGCCAGGACACCGCCAGCCGCAGCCTCGCCCACTGGAGCGAGGACGGGCGCGCCGAGATGGAGGCGTTCTACGTGCTCGCCACGGGTGACTACCGTCGCCTGGCCGAGGCCGCCGACTGGAGCTCGCTGCTCGCCGGTCGGACCACCGTCCTGGACGTGGCCTGCGGCAGCGGGAAGTTCCCCGCCGCCCTGCAGTCCTACGCCGGTCTCGCCCCCGAGCCGACGTTGTCCTACGACCTCCTGGACCCGGCCGCGTTCTCGGTCACCGAGGCGAAGGGCAAGCTCGCGGCGCCGTTCGTCGCCGGGCGCGAGCTCGTCTGCACCCTGCAGGACCTGCCGGCCGACCTCACCTACGACGTCGTGTGGGCCACCCACGCGCTGTACGCCGTCCCGGTGGCCGAGCTCGCGCTGGCCGCGGAGCGCTTCGTGGGCGCCCTGGCCCCCGGGGGCCTCGGCTTCGTCGCCCAGGCCACCGCCGCCGGGCACTACGTCGCCTTCTACGAGGCCTACCGCGCCGGTGTGCCGGGCGCCGCCGACGTCGATCCCTTCACCAGCGCCGAGCAGGTGCGCGACGCGCTCGTCGCCGCCGGGGCCGACGTGCGCGAGGAACGGATCCGCTACACCAGCGGCACCGCCGACCGCGCCGTGGCCGAGGGGTTCCTGCAGCGCTGCGCCTTCGACGACTCGCTGAGCCTGGAGGAGATGGAGGCCACGCCGGTCCTCGGTGACTACCTCGCCTCCTGCCGGGGCAGCGACGGGACCTGGACCTTCGAGCACGAGGCGGCACTGCTGTGGCTGTGACATCGAACGAGAAGCTTCCCGAGGGCAATCGCGAGGGCGGCATCGACGCCGCCTGGGACGGCGACGACCAGCAGTGGTGGGACTGGTACGTCACCCTCGCCGAGAACCCCGAGGCGGCCGGTGAGCTCGTCGACGGTCCGGGGCTGCCCGACGTGGCGCCGGCCAGCGACGCCGAGGTCGAGGCGCTGCTCGCCACGCCCTACGACGTGCCGGACGAGGTCTCGGCCGCGTTCGGTCGCGACGCCTTCGCGAAGCTGCCGGACGTGCTCACCGCGAGTGTCGTACGACGCCTCGCCGAGAGACTCCAGGAGCTGCTCGTCGCGGAGCACGGCACCGACACCGCCGGTCGGTTCCTCGCCCTGGAGCAGATGTGGCTCCACGACGACCTGATGCGTCTGGTCGCCACCTCGCCCCGCATCGGCGGGATCGCGGCCGACCTGCTCGGCAAGGACGGCGTGCGGATCTACCACGACAACGCCCTGAGCAAGGAGTCCGGCTGCGGTCGCACGCCGTGGCACCACGACGACGAGCACTTCCCCCTCGACACCACCTCGGTGGTCACCGCCTGGATGCCGATGTCGGCCATCCCGGCACCGATGGGGCCGCTGAGCTTCGCCCACGGCACCGGCCTGCGCGAGATCCTCGGCGACCTCGCCTTCGACAAGGTCGGCACCAGCTACGACGTGGCCGTCTCGCAACGGTTCGGCAACGGAGGCGTCGAGGTCACCGACGGCCCGTACGCCGTCGGCGAGGTCAGCTTCCACTCCTCGCTGTGCTTCCACACCGCGGGCCCGAACCGGACCACGCAGCCGCGCCGGGCCCTGGCCACGACGTACTTCGCCGACGGCGCGCGGGTCGTCGAGGCGCCCACGATGATCAGCGGGACCTGGCAGGAGTTCCTGCCCGACACCGCACCGGGCGCGCTCGCCCGCAGCGAGCTCAACCCGGTCGTCGGGCGGCGCTGAGCGTTCCGCCCGCCCGGCTTCGCGGACGGGTCCGAGCAGATGGCGCCGATCGCGGCGCAGGCGCTATCCTCGAGGCCATGAGCACCTCGACCCAGCTCCTCGGACAGCCGCGCTGATCAGTCACTGATCGCGCGGCCACCCCTCCCCGCGAGGGGTTTTTTCATGTCCAGGAACGGCCCGACCGCACCGAAGGAACGCCGATGAGCCACAGCCCCGACACCGAAGCCGCGACCTACGACGCGCGCGCGATCCAGGACAAGTGGCGGCCGGTCTGGGAGGAGCTCGCGCCCTTCACCGCCGACGACGCGAGCCCGCGTCGCAAGCGGTACGCCCTGACGATGTTCCCCTACCCCTCGGGCGACCTGCACATGGGTCACGCCGAGGTCTTCGCGCTGCACGACGTGATCTCGCGATACTGGCGCTTCCGCGGCTACGAGGTGCTCAACCCCATCGGCTGGGACTCCTTCGGCCTGCCCGCGGAGAACGCCGCCATCCGCAACGACTCGCACCCCTCGACCTACACCTACGCCAACATCGAGACCCAGGCCGCCTCGATGCGCAGCTTCGGGCTGAGCTTCGACTGGTCGCGCCGCCTGCACACCTCCGACCCCGACTACTACCGGTGGACGCAGTGGCTGTTCCTGAAGCTCCGCGAGCGGGGCCTGGCCTACCGGCGCAACAGCCCGGTGAACTGGTGCCCCCACGACCAGACGGTGCTGGCCAACGAGCAGGTGGTCGACGGGGCGTGCGAGCGGTGCGGCGCCCTGGTGACCAAGCGCGAGCTGACCCAGTGGTACTTCCGCATCACCGAGTACGCCGAGGAGCTGCTCACCGAGCTGGACACCTTGGAGAAGACCTGGCCGACGCGGGTCATCAGCGCCCAGCGGAACTGGATCGGGCGCTCCGAGGGCGCCCACGTCGACTTCACGGTCGAGGGCCGCGAGCAGCCGCTGACGGTCTACACCACCCGTCCCGACACGCTCTTCGGCACGACCTTCATGGTCGTGGCCGCCGACGCGCCCCTGGCCGCGGAGCTGTGCACCGAGTCTCAGCGACCCGCCTTCGAGGCCTACCGCGAGGAGGTGCGTCGGGCCACCGAGATCGACCGCCTGGCCACCGATCGGCCCAAGACCGGCGTCCCGCTCGGGATCAGCGCGACCAACCCCGTGACCGGGGAGCAGATCCCGGTGTGGGCGGCCGACTACGTGCTGGCCGACTACGGCACGGGCGCGATCATGGCCGTGCCCGGCCAGGACCAGCGCGACTGGGAGTTCGCGGCGAGGTTCGACCTGCCGGTCGTGCGCACCGTCCAGGTGCCCGAGGACTTCGACGGGGAGGCCTTCACCGGTGACGGGCCGGCGATCAACTCCGCCAACGAGGAGATCTCGCTCGACGGGATGGGGGTGGCCGAGGCCAAGCGGACCACGATCGCGTGGCTGGAGCAGCAGGGCAGCGGTCGTGGCGTGGTCAACTACCGGCTGCGCGACTGGCTGGTGAGCCGCCAGCGCTACTGGGGCCCGCCGATCCCGGTCGTGCACTGCGCGGCGTGCGGCGAGGTCGACGTACCGACCGACCAGCTGCCCGTCGAGCTGCCCGAGCTGCGCGGCGCCGACCTGAAGCCCCACGGCGTCTCACCGCTGGCCGCGGCCGAGGACTGGATCAACGTCGACTGCCCCTCGTGCGGTGGCCCCGCCAAGCGCGACAGCGACACCATGGACACCTTCGTCGACTCCTCGTGGTACTTCCTGCGCTACTGCTCACCGGGCTACGACGAGGGACCGTTCGACCCTGCGAGGGCCAACGCCTGGATGCCGGTCGACCTCTACATCGGGGGCGTCGAGCACGCCGTGCTGCACCTGCTCTACGCGCGGTTCTTCACCAAGGTCCTGCGCGACCTGGGGATGCTGGAGACCGGCGAGCCGTTCTCCGCGCAGCTCAACCAGGGCTTCGTGATCAACGAGGGCAAGAAGATGTCCAAGTCGCGGGGCAACGGGGTCGACCTGGGCGCCCAGATCGAGCAGTTCGGCGTCGACGCCGTGCGACTGACCCTGGTCTTCGCCGGTCCGCCGGAGGACGACATCGACTGGGCCGAGATGAGCCCGACCGGCTCGTTGCGCTTCCTGCAGCGGGCGTGGCGCCTGGCCGGCGACGTCGCCAGCGAGGCCGGCGTCGACGTGACGTCGGGTGACCCCGCGCTGCGCTCGGTCACCCACCGCACGGTCTCCGAGATCGAGACCCTGGTCGAGTCGCACCGCTTCAACGTCGTCGTGGCGCGCACCATGGAGCTGGTCAACGCCACGCGCAAGGCCATCGACTCGGGCGCCGGTGGCGCCGACCCCGCGGTGCGCGAGGCCGTGGAGACGGTGGCACAGCTGTTGAGCCTGGTGGCGCCGTACGTCGCCGAGGAGATGTGGGAGCGGCTGGGCCACGACGGGCGCGACGACCTGGTCGCGACCTCGGCCTGGCTCGAGGTCGACCCCGTCCTGCTGGTCCAGGAGTCGGTCACCGCGGTCGTGCAGGTCCAGGGCAAGGTCCGAGGTCGCCTGGAGGTCTCCCCGGACGTCTCCGAGGCCGACCTGGAGGCCGCGGCGATGGCTGACGAGGCCGTCGTGCGGGCCATCGACGGCCGGCCGGTGCGCACGGTCATCGTCCGCGCCCCCAAGCTCGTCAACATCGTGGTGTGAGCGCCATGACGACAGGGGGTGAGCGTCGAGACGACACGGTGAGCGAGACCAGGGTCTCGACGCACGGCAGTGCGCCCGGGTCCCGGGACCTCGCGCGACGATCGCTGGTCGGTGGGGCGGGTCTCGTCCTCGCCGTCCCCGCCGCGACGCTCCTGGGCGACACGCGTGCGTCCGCGGCGGCCCCACGACTGCGCGCCGACCCTTTCACGCTCGGCGTGGCCTCGGGCGACCCGGACCCGGGCGGCTTCGTGATCTGGACCCGGCTGGCCCCGCGACCCCTGGCCGCCGACGGCCTCGGTGGGATGCCGTCGCGGATCTACCGGGTCGCGTGGCAGGTCGCGACCGACGCGCGCTTTCGCAACGTGGTCCGTGCGGGCAGCACGGCGACCGGGCCGCGAGCGGCGCACAGCGTGCACGTCGAGGTCGACGGGCTCCGGCCCGACCGCGAGTACTACTACCGCTTCCGGGTGCCGGGTCACCTCTCGCCCCGCGGCCGCAGCCGCACCGCGCCGGCTTACGACGACGTCCGGGACGGCCAGCGCCTCGACCTGGTGACCGTGTGCTGCGCCAACCTGCCCTCCGGCTACTTCACCGCCTACCGGCGCCTGGCCCAGGAACGCCCCGACCTCGTGATCCACCTCGGCGACTACCTCTACGAAGGTGGGGGCGGCAAGCGCGACCTCGGGCGTCAGCACCGGGGCGGGGAGCTGATGAGCCTCACCGACTACCGGCGTCGCCACGCCCAGTACAAGACCGACGTGGACCTGCAGCGCGCGCACGCGGTCGCGCCGTGGCTGGCGGTGTGGGACGACCACGAGGTCGCCAACAACTACGCCGGCGCGATCTCGGGCGTCCCGCAGGAGCAGCAGGGCTTTCTGCGACGCCGGGCCGCTGCCTACCGCGCCTACTACGAGCACATGCCGCTGCGGGCCCACGCGCGCCCGGACGGGCCCGACCTGACGCTCTACCGTCGGGTCCGCTGGGGAGGACTGGCCACGCTGCACCTGCTCGACACCCGTCAGTACCGTGTCGCCCAGGCGTGCGGGGGCGGCATCGGCGAGTGCGACGAGGTGGCCGAGCCGGGCCGCACGATGCTCGGCGCTACCCAGGAGCGCTGGATCGAGGAGGGCCTGCGGGCCGCCCCGGCGCGCTGGGACCTGATCGCCCAGCAGGCCTTCTTCGGCCGGCGCGACACCGACCCGGGACCGGCGGCACCGGTCGTGCTCGACGCCTGGGACGGCTATCCGGCAGCCCGCTCCCACCTGATCGAGAGCTGGGTGGGAGCCCAGGTGCGCAACCCGGTCGTGCTCAGCGGCGACGTGCACTCGCACTGGGCCGGCGACCTCCGCCGCGACCCGGCCGACCCGGGCTCGGCGCTGGTCGGCTCGGAGCTCGTCGCGACGTCGGTCACCTCGGGGGGCGACGGCTACGACCAGGCCGACGGCCGCCATCCCTGGTTCGCCCAGAACCCCGACCTGAAGTTCTGGACCAACCTGCGCGGCTACGTCAGCGCCACGCTGACGCCGGAGTCCCTCACCGCACGGTTCCGGTGCGTGCCGCGGGTCAGCGCCGAGGGTGACAAGGCATTCACGCGCGCGACCTTCGTGGTCGAGGACGGCGTGCCGGGGCTGCAGCAGGCCTCGAGCCGGGAGGTCCCGAGCGAGGTGGCGGCCCGGGTCGCCCCGGCTCCGGCACCCCGCACGGTCGTCGCCGACACCATCGAGCAGGAGACCGGGGAGGGATCTCGAGGCACGGCGGCGCAGTAGCCTGCCGCGCATGCCCGAGCCCACGATCGTCGTCGTCACCGACTCGACCGCGAGCCTGCCCGACGACGTCGTCGAGCGCCACCACCTCGTCGTCGTACCGCTTCAGGTCGTGATCGGGGCGCGCACCTACGACGAGGGCTCCACCGAGGCGACCCCGGACAAGGTGGCGGACGCCCTGCGCGACTTCGTGCCGGTCAGCACCTCCCGCCCGGGCCCGGCCGTGATGCTCGAGGTCTACCGGTCCGCCGCTGCCTCCGGGGCGGCCGAGGTCGTCTCGGTGCACCTGTCGGGCGAGATGAGCGGCACCGTGGAGTCAGCTCGGGTGGCCGCCCGGGACTCGCCGGTCCCCGTGCACGTCGTCGACACCCGGCAGGTCGGCATCGGCACCGGGTACGCCGCCCTCAGTGCAGCCGAGGCCGTCGCGCACGGCGCGAGCGCTCTGGAGGCCGCTGCGGCGGCCCGCCGACGGGCCGAGGGCTGCTCGGCGCTCTTCTACGTCGACACCCTCGAGTACCTGCGACGCGGCGGGCGCATCGGAGCCGCGGCCGCCCTCCTCGGCGGTGCCCTGGCGGTCAAGCCGCTGCTGCGGATCGAGGACGGTCTCGTGGCCAACCTCGAACGGGTCCGCACCTCCGCCCGGGCGCTGTCACGGCTCGAGGAGCTTGCCGTCCAGGCCGCCGGTGACCTCGCCGTCGACGTCGGCGTGGCCCACCTCGCCAGCCCCGAGCGCGCCGACACCCTGAGCGACGCGCTCGGCGAGCGGCTCGCGGACAATCTCGAGGGCCGCGACGTGTGGTGCTCCGAGCTCGGGGCCGTCCTCGGGGCCCACGTCGGGCCCGGCATGCTCGCGGTGTGCGTGGCGCCCCGGTTGTGACGTCGCGCTGATCCGAGTGCCGGACCCGAGTGCCGGACCTCGTGGCCGGGTCGATGGGTCCGGGCGGGCCATGGGTTCGAACGGGCCGTCCCTCGTCCACAGGCGACCCCGGTGCCGGCTCTCCACAGGCCGGTGGCCGAGGTCCTCGCGCGGGGCCTCCTCCGCCCTAGCGTCGCCTCATGCGAGCCCACCGACCCACCCCGCACGACGACGCCGTCGAGCGACGCCTCGACCTCCTCGCCCGCGAGCTCGCAGCGGTGCGGGGCCAGGCCCCGACGAGCCCCGAGCGTGTGGGCGGGATCGGGCCGGGTGAGCTCGATCCGTGGGACCTTCCCCCGCCCGACGGCGACGAGGAGGGGGAGGGTGACGGTGGCCGGCACCCGTTGGCCGTCACCACCTCGCCGGAGGAACGCGCTGCCCGTGTCGTCGGCCCTGTCGTCGGCCGTGTCATCGGGCGGTGTGCTCCCCGATCCGGGCCGGCACGCCTCGCGGCGGGCCGGCGAGGGCGTGCGTGCCGCGGGCGCCGCTGCGACCAGCCGCGCGGCCGACCGGGTCTGGCCCCCGGCCGTGCGCGGGGCGTTCTCGCTCGGAGCCCCCCACGTGGCCGTGGTCGCGGCGGTGGTCGCACTCGGGCTGGCGGTGACCGCGTGGTGGGTCGTGCGCGCCGATCCCGGGGAGGTCCGCGCACCCGCCTCGACCTCGTCCGACGGTGCCGACCTGGTGGCCCTGGCGCCCGCGGCCGCCGAGTCCGCGGCCGAGGGTGCGGGCGACGCACCGTCCGGGGCGGTGGCCGCCCCGGCGGGGGCGAGCCCCTCCGGAGGCACCGCGGCCGCGGGCACGGTGGAGGTCGTCGTCGACGTCGCCGGCGACGTACGTCGCCCTGGCATCGCCGTGCTGCCGGCCGGCTCGCGGGTGGTCGACGCCCTCGAGGCGGCCGGCGGGGCGCGCCCCGGCGTCGACCTCACCGTGCTCAACCTCGCCCGTCCGCTCATCGACGGCGAGCAGGTCGTGGTGGGTGCGACACCGCAGCCGGCACCGGCCGGTGGGCCGGCGCCCACGGTCGTGCCGGGCGTGACGGCGCCCACCGCCGGGGGTGCGGCGACCGGACCGACGGTGATCGTCAACCTCAACACCGCCGACCAGGCCACCCTCGAGACGCTGCCCGAGGTCGGACCGGTCACGGCGGCGGCGATCCTGGCCTGGCGTGACCAGCACGGCGGCTTCACCACGGTCGACGAGCTGCTCGAGGTCGACGGCATCGGTGAGGCGACCCTGGCCACGATCGCCCCTCACGTCAGCGTGTGAGGCCACCGCCGCCGCAGCAGCGTGGAGCGGCGGGACCAGACGATCCGGGCGAGGTCGCTGCCCGGTCACGGGCGCTCCCGGACCTCCGCACGCTCCTGCTCGGAGCCGGCGCCTGGGGCGGGGCCCTGGTCGGACGTGCTGCGCCGGGGCCGGTCGTGGTCGTGGTGGTGCTCGTCGCGGGCGCCCCGTTCGTGGTGTGGGCGGGGCGCGTGCTCCGCGAGCGCGGCGGCCGGGACGTCCCGGGTGTCGCCACGACCCTGGCGGGCCTCGGGCTCGTCGTCGCCGCGGTCAGTGGCGGCGCCTTCCTGCGGGTCGCGGCGGTCGCCGACGGACCGGTGCCCGCCCTGGCCGTCGACGGTGCGGTCGTCGACCTGACCCTGCGCGTCGTCTCCGACCCCCGTCTGGTGCACGGTCAGTTCGGCGACCTCGTCGCGCTGCGGGTCCAGAGCCGTCGGATCAGCGGCCGCGGACGGGACCTCTCCGTCGCCGTCCCGCTGCTCGTGCTCGGGGACCCCGTCTGGCGCGCCGTCGAGCTGGGGTCCACCGTCACCACGACGGGCCGACTGGCCGCCGCGGACGACGACGACCTCGCGGCCCTGGTGGTCTCGCCCGACGCCCCGGTCGAGATCGAGGCGCCCGGCCCGGCGTGGCGGGCGGCCGGTCGGCTGCGCGCGGCCATCCGCGAGGCCGTGTCCGGTCGTCCTCCGGTCCAGCGGGTGCTGGTGCCGGCGCTGGTCGACGGTGACGACGCCGGCCTGGACCCGGCGGTGGCCGAGCAGTTCCGTGTGACGGGCCTGACCCACCTGACGGCCGTCTCGGGCACGAACCTCACGCTGCTGGTCGGTTTCCTGGTCGTGCTCGCCCGGGGCGTCGGCGTACGCGGCCGGTGGCTGACCGCGGTCGGGGCCGTCGGGGTCATCGGCTTCGTCCTGCTCGCCCGCACGGAGCCGAGCGTGCTGCGCGCAGCGGTGATGGGCAGCGTCGGTCTCGTCGCGCTGGGTCTCAACGGGCGTGACCGCGCCGCCCGGGCGCTGGGCGTCGCGGTCGTGGTCCTGCTGCTGGCCACCCCGTCCCTGGCGGGCTCGCCCGGGTTCGCGCTCTCGGTGCTCGCGACCGGGGGGATCGTGCTGCTCGGCCCCGGCCTGAGGGACGCGCTGGCGTCATGGACGCCACGGGTGGTGGCCGAGGCCGTGGCGGTCCCGATCGCGGCGCAGCTGGCCTGCACCCCGGTCGTGGCCGCCATCTCCGGCCAGGTCAGCCTGGTCGCCGTCGCGGCCAACCTGCTGGTCGGCGCGGTCGTCGGTCCGGCGACCGTGCTCGGCCTGCTCGGCGGCGCCGTCGGGCTGCTCTGGCCCTGGTGGGGACAGGTGGTGGCGACCCCCGCCGCGTGGTGCGTGGGCTGGATCGCCCTCGTCGCCGACAAGGGGGCCGCGCTGCCGCTGCCCGCCCTGACCTGGGGGACCAGCGCAGTGGCGATCGCGGCCCTGACGGTGCTCACCGTCGCGGTGGGCATCGGTGGCCTGTGGGTCCTGCGACGGCGCTGGCTCAGCGTGCTCGCGTGCCTCGTCCTCGTCACCGTCGTGCTCGCTCGCCTGCCCTCCCCGGGGTGGCCGCCGGCGGGCTGGGTGATGGTGATGTGCGACGTCGGGCAGGGTGACGGCCTGGTCCTGCGAGCCGGGACGCACGAAGCCGTGGTCGTCGACGTCGGGCCCGACCCCACGTTGATAGGACGCTGCCTGGACCGGCTGGGGGTCACGTCGGTGCCGCTCCTGGTCCTGACGCACTTCCACGCCGACCACGTCGACGGGTTGAGCGGGGTGGGGGAACGCCGCGTCGGCGAGGTGCTGACGACACGCGTCCTCGACCCGCCGAGCGGGGTCGAGGAGGTCCTCACGACCGCCCGGGAGAGCACCGCGCTGCCCGGTCCCGACCTCGCTCCCTGGGGACGCACCATCACGGCCGGCGACGTCACCGTGCAGGTGCTCTGGCCGACACCCGGGCCGGCCGGTCCCGGGGCGGGTGACGGGTCGAGCGCCAACGACGCCAGCGTCGTGCTGCTCGCCGAGGTCGACGAGGTGCGGATCCTGCTCACCGGTGACGTCGAGCCGCCCGCGCAGGCCGCGCTCGCGGCGAGCCTGCCGCCGCTGGACGTCGACGTGCTCAAGGTGCCCCACCACGGGAGCCGCTACCAGGACCAGGAGTGGCTGGCGGCCCTGGACGCCGAGATCGCGCTGGTCTCGGTGGGGGAGGGCAACGACTACGGCCACCCGGCCACCGGGACCCTCGAGACCCTCACCCGCTCCGGGGCCGAGGTGCACCGCACCGACCTCGAGGGCGACCTGGCGGTCGTGACCGACGGATCGGCGATCGCCGTCCGCACGCGATGACGAGGGCCGTGGCGATCAGACGAGGGCCACGTCGGTGGGCTGTGGCAGGCTCCGCCGGGTGAAGACCGCCGACGTCCTGGGCCGCGTGCTGCTGGTCACCGGCAAGGAGGAGTTCCTCTCCGAGCGCACCGTGACGCAGGCACGGGGGGTGGTGCGTTCGGCCGACCCCGAGTCCGAGCACTCCGAGACCGTCGGTGCCTCCCTGAGCCTGGCCACCCTGGGCGAGCTCGCGGCGCCGTCGCTGTTCTCCTCCGTGCGCTGCGTGGTGGTGCGCAACCTGCAGGACCTGCCCGAGGAGTCGGTGCCCGGTCTGCTCGACTATGCCTCCGCACCGGCCGACGACGTCGCGCTGGTGCTGGTGCACGCCGGGGGGCAGAAGGGCAGCGGCACGCTGACGAAGCTGCGCAAGCTGCCCACGGTGGTCGAGGTCAAGTCCGGTGAGCTGCGGCCCTCCGAGCTGCCTGCGTTCGTGGCGAGCGAGGTCCGCACCCACGGGGCCGGCATCGAGCGGGAGGCCGCCGACCTGCTGGTCCAGGCCGTCGGCCACGACCTGCGCTCGCTCGCCGCCGCGGCCGGGCAGCTCGCGGCCGACTTCGCGCACACGACGATCGGCACCGAGGTGGTGGCGCGCTACTTCGGCGGGCGTGCCGAGGCGAAGTCCTTCGCGGTGGCCGACGCCGCGGTCGCGGGACGCCGGGAGGCCGCGCTCGAGGAGCTGCGCTGGGCCCTGGACAACGGCACCGCACCGGTGCTGGTGACCTCGGCGTTCGCCGGCAGCGTCCGCGGCCTGGCCCGCTACCGGGGCGCCCCGCGGGGCATGGCGGAGGCCGACCTGGCCCGCGCGGTGGGGGTGCCCCCGTGGAAGCTGCGGATGGTGCGCGAGGTGTCCCGCTCCTGGTCCGACGGTGCCCTGGCCTCCGCGTTGCAGGCGGTGGCCGCGGCGGACGCTGACGTCAAGGGTGCCGCGAGCGACACGGCGTACACGCTGGAGCGGCTGGTCCTGACGATCACCGGCCTGCGCGAGTCGCGCTGAGCCGTCCTGGGTGGCTCAACGACGACGACCCACCCGGACCAGGTCCGGATGGGTCGTGGTGCTCAGCCCGCAGCAGCGGTCTGCTGACCGCCGAGGTCGATCAGAGGCCGGCGGTGGTGCGGCCGATCGCCGACTTGCGGTTGGCGGCCTGGTTCTTGTGGATGACGCCCTTGGAGACGGCCTTGTCGAGCTTGCGCGAGGCAGCCTGCCCGAGCGTGGTGGCGGAGTCCTTGTCGCCCGAGGCGGCGGCCTCGCGGAACTTGCGGATCGCGGTCTTCACGTCGCTCTTGACGGCCTTGTTGCGCTCGTGGGCCTTGTCGTTCTGCTTGTTGCGCTTGATCTGGGACTTGATGTTCGCCACGGGGTCTGCCTTCGCGGTCGGTGCTGCCGGGAGTGAGCTGAGGTCGGTGGCCACAAGCGCAGCCGTACGCGCGCCGTAGCGACAGGTAAGGCTAGCAGCGGGCCCCGGGTGCCCCAAATCCGTCTGTCGGCCCCGAGGGCAGGTCCACCGAGGCGGCGGGCGCGCTCATCGCCAGCCCCGGCGCCGGGCGAGCCAGTCCCAGCAGGCCTCGCCCTGCCAACGCTGGGCGTCGCGGATGTGGGGCGAGGTGCTCGGCACGGCCTGCGTCGAGGCGGTCAGGAAGTAGCCGGCGAGACCGGCCAGGAAGGCGTCGATCTTCTCGGCGGGCACGTCACCGCACAGCGGCGAGGCCGCGAGCAGCGACTCGACGTCCAGTCCGTCGCCGTGCGGGTTCACCAGCAGGGTGACGGTGTCGACCCACGCGGCCCCGAGGACCGGCCAGTTCCAGTCGCACAGCATCGCACGGCCGTCCTCGAGCAGCAGCAGGTTGTCGTCTCGCACGTCGGTGTGGACCACCGTCGAGCCGGTCACGGCGGCGCCGAAGCCCCGGGCGAGGGCGGCGGCATCGCCCAGGTGCTCGGCGAAGCCCGGGAGGTCCCAGCCGAGGGCGGCGACGTCGTGCGGTGACAGCTCGTCCCACCGGTCGGGCAGGTCGGCGAGGTCGTCCTCGATCCGGTCCAGCTCGAGCCCGGCGGGGGCGCGGTCGAGGACGCGGGCGACCTCCTCGAGCACCTCCAGACAACGACGCAGCTCGTGGTCGACCCACGGTCGCGCCGGCAGTCGCGCCTCGACGTGCTCGATGCCCAGCACGACCCACTCGCCGTCGTCGTGGGTCCACAGCAGCCGGGGAGCCGGCGTCGCGGCGGGGAGCGCGGCCAGCTTGCGCGACTCCGCACGGTAGGACTGCGCGAACGGGCCCTGGGCCAGCACCGAGGCGGCCTTGACGAAGTGGCGGCTGCCGTCGGCGCAGACCAGCACCGAGGCGAACCCGGGGGTGAAGCCGCCGCCCTGCGAACGGGCCTCGACCACCGGGGCCCCGCAGCGCCGCTCGACGAGGTCGCGCACGTACGGCGGCAGCAGCGTCCAGACCAGACGGCGGGCGGTGGCTCCGTGGGGGATCGGGGAGGGGCGCACCGACCCATCCTCGCCTGTCGTCGGCGCGGTCACCTGCGCAGGTGGAGAGAGGCGGCACGGTCCGGTGTAGACACGACGCAGTGCCGTGGCGCCGGGTCTCCGGGTCGCGCGGCACGACCACCCACGAGAGGACACCGCGATGACGACCGTCGCAGAGCTGCTGATCACCGCCCTGGCCGACCACGGCGTACGTCAGGTGTGGGGGGTGGTGGGCGACGCGCTCAACCCCGTCACCGACGCCATCCGCCGTGAGGACCGGATGGAGTGGATCGGGGTGCGCCACGAGGAGGCCGGCGCTTTCGCGGCCAGCGCCCAGGCGCAGCTCAGCGACGACCTCGCCGTGTGCATGGGCACCGTCGGCCCCGGTGCCGTGCACCTGCTCAACGGCCTCTACGACGCCAAGAAGTCCCATGCGCCGGTGCTCGCGATCTGCGGTCAGGTGCCGCGCGAGGACATCGGCACCGAGTTCTTCCAGGAGGTCGACAACGACACGCTCTTCGAGGACGTCTCGGTCTTCAACCAGACCGTGATGAGCGTCGACCAGCTGCCACAGCTGATCGAGCAGGCGGCCAACGCGGCGCTCGCCGAGCGCGGCGTCGCGGTGCTCACCCTGCCCGGTGACGTCGGCGAGCTCGAGCTGCCCGACGGCACCGCGGTCCCGCGGTTCCTGCGCGAGCAGCCGGACCTCGTGCCGTCCGCAGTCTCGATCAGTGAGGCCGCGGCCGCGATCAACGCCGCCGACAAGGTCACCCTGCTGGTCGGGAAGGGTGCGCTGCACGCCCGCCCGGAGGTGCTGCAGCTCGCCGAGCGCCTCGGCGCACCGATGGTGCTCTCGCTCAAGGCCAAGGAGGTGCTCGAGGAGGACAACCCCTTCGAGGTCGGCCAGTCCGGGCTGATCGGCAACCCCGCCACCGAGCTGGCGTTCAGCGGCTGCGACCTGCTGTTCTGGGTCGGCAGCGACTTCCCGTACAAGGCCTTCCTGCCCGAGGGCAAGACCGTCGTGCAGCTCGACCTGCGCGGATCCCACGTCGGGCGGCGCACGGCCGTCGACCACGCGATCGTGGGCGACACCCTGCACGGGCTGCGCGCCCTGCTGCCGCAGCTGCAGGCCAAGGCCGACCAAGGCCACCTCGAGGTCGCCCGCAAGGCCTACGAGCTGTGGCGCTCGGGCCAGGAGCACTTCACCGACCCGTCGTACGACACCAAGCGCGTGGGGCTGCTGCGCAAGAAGGTGGACAACCCCGAGTCCAAGATCCGTCCCGAGCTGCTCGCCGCCGCCATCGACCGGCACGCCGACGACGACGCGGTCTTCACGTGTGACACCGGCATGGCGGCCGTGTGGCTGTCCCGCTTCGTGCGGATGCGGGGCACCCGACGCATGATCGGCTCCTGGAACCTCGGGTCGATGGCCAACGCGATGCCGCAGGCGCTCGGGGCCGCCGGCCTCGACCGGTCCCGGCAGGCCATCTCGTTCTCCGGCGACGGCGGCCTGACCATGCTGATGGGCGACCTGCTCACCGCGGTCTCCTACGACCTGCCGGTCAAGGTCGTGGTCTTCAACAACAGCCGCCTCGGCATGGTCAAGCTGGAGATGGAGCAGGTCGGGCTGCCGGAGTTCGGCACGGTCCTGCACAACCCCGACTTCGCCAAGGTGGCCGAGGCGATCGGGATGGCCGGCGCCCGGGTCGAGAAGCCCGGCGACGTCGACGACGCGGTCCGCACGGCGCTGGCCCACGACGGGCCCTACCTGCTCGACGTCGTGACCAACCCTGACGAGATCGCCGTCCCGCCCAAGCCTTCCCTGGCCCAGGGCTGGGGCTTCGCGATCGCCAAGACCAAGGAGTTCGTCACCAGCCCGGAGTGACCAGCCGGGGCGGGCCGGAGGAGGACAGCAGCGGATTGCTGTCACCTGGTGGCAGTGATCCGCTGCTGTCCTGACCGGCTGCCTCAGCTCGCGGCAGCGGGCACGTCGGCGGCGCTCTCGAAGCGACGCACGGAGGTGATCAGCCCGTCGGCGGCCTCGAAGACCACCCAGGTCTCGGTCGGCTCGTCGGTCGGTACGCCGTCCGGTGCGTCCGCCGCGCGCCACCGGGCGTGCTCGCGCACCACGACCCGGCCGTCGGTCTCGACCAGCGGCTCCTGGGGCTCCAGCGAGATCCGCGACCGGGTCAGCCACGCCTCCATCCGCGCGCTCCCGGCGCCGGTGCCCTGCGGGCCACCGACCTCGACCTCGGGCGCGCAGAACATCAGCGCCCGACGCACGTTGCCGGCGTTGACGGCCTCGTGCCAGGACTGCACGACGCGGGTGGCCTCCAGGGCGGGCACCGAGCCGAGCAGCCGGGTCAGCTCGATCCGGACGGCGACCCGGTCGGCGTTGGCCCGCGGCTGGCGGTAGCGCTCGGCGTAGCGTCGCTCGGCCTCGGCCACCACGACCGGGGCGTCGCTGACCACGCCCCGCCCCTCGGCGGAGGCCCACCAGCGCCCGTCGACGGACCCGACCGCCACGACGAGGCCGTCGTCGCCGGCGGCAGCGAGGTTGCGCGCCTTGACCGAGCCGCGCGAGGTCACGCCCCACGCGCGTCGGTGCTCGACGTCGAGCACGATGCCCATCGGGGTCACGTGCAGCGTGCCGTCGGGGCGGGGCGTGGTCACCGTGCACAGGTGCCGCTCGCGCCAGAAGGCGACGTACGCCGGGTCGTCGAGCAGGCGCAGTGCGGCGGGGAGGTCGCTCATGGCTGCAGTCTGCCCGTCGCGCCGGCCTCGGCCGTGCGCGAGCGTCAGTCGGCGAGCGTCAGCCCGGCGCCCGGCCCGTCACGCAGCGGGCCACGGCGCCCAGCTCGAAGGGCCCCGCGGGGAGCCCGGCGGCGAGCGCGGCTCTGGTCGCCTCGCGGTCCTCCTCGGCCATCGCGACGCAGTACGCCCCGGCGGGCCCGATGCCCGCCAGGAAGCCCGCCCACAGCTCGTCGACGTCGGTGTAGGTCGAGGACACGGCGAGGGTCGTCTCGACGAGGTCCCCGAATCCCGCGCTCGCGAGCAGGTCGGCGATCTCGCCGGGGCGACCGAGGCGCAGCGCGCGCGCCTGAGGGGGTGCTGCGGGATCGCGGACGAGCACGGCCCGCCAGAAGCGGTCGAGCATCTCCACGCCCTCGACCGCGTCCCACACGCAGGCCGCCACGAGCCCCCCGGGGCGGAGCACCCGCAGCGCCTCCGACGCGGCACCGGGGAGGTCGTCGACGAAGTGCAGCACCAGCTGCGACGTCACGACGTCCGCGCTCGCGTCGTCGAACGGCAGCGCCTCGGCGGTCCCGGGGCGCACGTCGACGTCCGGGAAGCGCGCGGAGCAGGCCGCGACGAACGGCTCGGACGGGTCACAGGCGGCGACGGACGAGGCCCCCACCCGCTCGACGAGGACCCCGGTCAGGGCGCCCGGCCCGCAGCCCACGTCGAGCACGGTGCGGGTGGGTCCACCGGCGACGATCCCGGCCTCGTCGGCGACGAGCTGCGCGAGCGGGACGGAGTACCGCCCCATGAAGTCGTCGTAGGCCGACCCGGGGACCTTGAAGTCGCGCGCGCCGGACCCGCGGCTCGCACCCTCACCCTCTGTCGTGACCATCGTCTCGCCTCGTCTCGGGCACTCGCACGCCGGGTGCGTCCTCGATCGTCCTCCGTGACGGTGCCGCTGTCGAGAGCGGGCGGCGGCACGCGTGGGCGGACCGTGCCGGGCATGCGGCCCGGGCGGGGTCGCCGTGGGAGAATGGCGACGTTCCGAGCCCCTCGACGAGAGCGACCCGTGCCCACTCCCTCCCGCGCCGCCGCAGCCCTGGCCCCCGGTCGTACCGACCCGGCCATCCTGCGCAACTTCTGCATCATCGCCCACATCGACCACGGCAAGTCCACGCTGGCCGACCGGATGCTGCAGCTGACCGGGGTCGTCGACGGTCGCAACCTGCGCGCGCAGTACCTCGACCGGATGGACATCGAGCGCGAGCGTGGCATCACGATCAAGAGCCAGGCCGTGCGGATGCCGTGGACGGTGCCCGAGGACAACGAGCAGCTCGCCGAGCCCGGGACGTACGTGCTGAACATGATCGACACCCCCGGCCACGTCGACTTCACCTACGAGGTCTCGCGCTCGCTGGCCGCGTGCGAGGCCGCGGTCCTGCTCGTCGACGCTGCGCAGGGCATCGAGGCGCAGACGCTGGCCAACCTGTACCTCGCGATGGGCGCGGACCTGCACATCATCCCGGTGCTGAACAAGATCGACCTGCCCAGTGCCAACCCCGACAAGTACGCCGCGGAGCTCGCCGGCCTGGTCGGGTGCGACCCCTCGGAGGTGCTGCGGGTCTCGGCGAAGACCGGGGTCGGTGTGGAGGGCGTGCTCAACGAGATCGTCCGCCAGACGCCGCCGCCGGTCGGTGACGCCGACAAGCCGGCGCGGGCGCTGATCTTCGACTCCGTCTACGACACCTACCGCGGCGTGATCACCTACGTCCGCGTCATCGACGGCCAGCTGACCCACCGCGACCGGATCAAGATGATGTCGACCGGCGCGACCCACGAGATGCTCGAGGTCGGGGTGATCAGCCCGGAGCAGAACCCCGCCGACCACCTCGGCGTCGGAGAGGTCGGCTACCTCATCACCGGGGTGAAGGACGTGCGCCAGTCCCGGGTCGGCGACACCGTCACCACCCAGCACGGTGCCGCGACCGAGATGCTCGGCGGCTACGCCGACCCCAACCCGATGGTCTTCGCCGGGCTCTACCCCATCGACGGCGACCAGTACCCCGACCTGCGCGAGGCGCTGGAGAAGCTGCAGCTCAACGACGCCTCCCTGACCTACGAGCCGGAGACCTCCGGGGCGCTCGGCTTCGGCTACCGCTGCGGCTTCCTGGGCCTGCTGCACATGGAGATCACCCGGGACCGGCTCGAGCGCGAGTTCGGTCTCGACCTGATCTCGACCGCGCCCAGCGTCGGCTACGAGGTGACGATGGAGGACGGCACCGAGCACGAGGTGACCAACCCCAGCGAGTACCCCGAGGGCAAGATCGCCGAGGTCCGTGAGCCCGTCGTCGACGCCACGCTGCTGGCGCCTTCGGACTACATCGGCGTGATCATGGAGCTGTGCCAGACCAAGCGCGGCACCTTGAAGGGGATGGACTACCTCTCCGAGGACCGCGTCGAGATGCGCTACTCGCTGCCGATGGCCGAGATCGTCTTCGACTTCTTCGACCAGCTCAAGTCACGCACCAAGGGCTACGCCTCGCTCGACTACAGCCGCACCGGGGACCAGGCCGCCGACCTCGTCAAGGTCGACATCCTGCTCCAGGGCGAGCCGGTCGACGCGTTCTCGGCGATCGTGCACCGTGACGGCGCATACTCCTACGGCGTGATGATGGCCGGCAAGCTCAAGGACCTCATCCCACGACAGCAGTACGAGGTGCCGATCCAGGCCGCCATCGGCGCGCGGGTCATCGCCCGCGAGACCATCCGCGCGATCCGCAAGGACGTGCTGTCGAAGTGCTACGGCGGTGACATCACCCGCAAGCGCAAGCTGCTGGAGAAGCAGAAGGAGGGCAAGAAGCGGATGAAGATGGTCGGTCGCGTCGAGGTGCCCCAGGAGGCCTTCGTGGCTGCGCTGTCCAACGACGGCGCCGGTTCCTCGGGCGAGAAGGCCAAGAAGTAGGCCTCAGCCACCGACGAGGGCGGCGGCCAGCGTCACCAGCCCTACGTCGTCCCCGGGCGAGCCCATGAGCATCACCCCGATCGGCAGGTCGTCGTCGGGGGAGACGCCGGCCGGGACCGAGAGCGCGGGCAGGCCGGCGAGGTTGGCCACGACGGTCCAGCAGTCGGTGTACGGCGCGGTCATCGGGTCGGCCACCGAGGGCGTCGGCGGCCCGGCCGGGGCGAAGGCCGGGGCCGTCGTCGGCATGGTGGGCGAGACGAGGACGTCACAGGTCGTCAGCGCCGCACGGGTCTGCTCGCGCAGCCGCTCCCGCAGCTGCGCGGCGGCGACGAGCCGGTCGGGGTCGTCCTGCAGCAGCGCGCGAGCCAGGCGCAGCCGGCGGACGACCTCCGGCCCCGCGCGACCGGTCCCGACCCACGGCCGCAGGTGGGGGAGCGCGGCGACCGAGGTGAGGTCGAGGTACGCCGCGAGCGCGCCCGGCGCGTCGGGCAGCGAGACGTCGCGGACGTCGGCCCCGAGGCCGCGCAGCCGCTCGACCGTGACGTCGAGGCGGCGCAGGACGCCGGGCTGGTTGGCCGGGCCCGCCAGCTCGACGGGCACCCCGACCCGGAGGCCGGCGAGCGACCACGGTGCGAGCGGGTCGGGTACGTCGACCCCGCTCATCACCGCGAGCGCCGCCGCGAGCACGTCCGGGTCGGCCGCGAGCGGACCGACCCGGTCGCAGGACGGGTCGAACGGGACGACACCGTCGACCGGCACCAGAGCGGGAGACGGGGCCAGCCCGAGCACCCCGCACTGGGACGCGGGCTCGCGGATCGAGCCGCCCGTGTCGGTGCCGATCGCGAGGTCGACCAGCCCGGCGGCGACCGCGGCCGCGCACCCGCCGCTGCTGCCGCCAGGGCTGCGACGTACGTCGTGGGGGTTGCGGGTCGCACCGTGCACCGAGGTCGCCGTCGAGGCGCCCATGGCCAGCTCGTCCATGTTGGCCCGCCCGACCAGCACCGCCCCTGCGGCCCGCAGCCGCGCGACGACGGGGGCGTCCTGCGCGGCCGGGCGGCCGTGGTGGGCCCGCGATCCGCAGGCGGTGACCTGTCCGGCCACGTCCACGTTGTCCTTGACGACGAAGGTCAGCCCGCGCAACGCGCCCCGGCACGCGTCCGCGTCCTGCTCGGCGTCGAGGCGGCGGGCGTCCTCGATCGCCGCGCCCTCGTCGACCAGGACCAGGCTGCGCAGCGACCGGTCCCGGGAGGAGATCGCGTCGAGGCTCCGGCGTACGGACTGCTCGACGGACTCGTCTGGTCCGGGTCGGGGGGAGCGCACGGGAGCAGCGTGGCAGGGCGCCGGCTCACGGCCAGGTGTGGGTCGGACCCGGGTCGGGGTGCCCTACGCGTGCGCGAACCGCCCGAGCACGCGCTCGGCCCGGATGCCGGGCAGGTGGTCGGCGAAGATCCGCTGGTAGCCGAGCTCCTCGCGGGTGCGGGCGGGGGGCAGGCCGGGCAGGGAGACCGACGCCCAGTCGTCCTCGGGCACCATCGACTCGCCGCGTCGCGCCATCACGTCGGTCGTGCCGGAGCCGTCGCCGAACTGCTCCTTGCGCCGCCACAGGATCTGCTCGGGCAACCAGCCCGCGAAGGCCTCGCGCAGCAGGGCCTTCTCCTGGGCGTGCTCGTGGCCGTCCTCGCCGAGCAGCTTCCAGGCGACCGGGACCCGCTGGGCCACCTCGATGACCTGTCGTGCCAGGAACGGGACCCGGGCCTCGAGGCCGAAGGCCATGCTGACCCGGTCCGCCCGCTGGAGGTTCAGGTGGTGCAGCACGCCGATCCCGTCGGCGATCGCCGCGGCGAGCTGTTCCTCGTCGAGGCCACGCAGGTGGTGGTAGCCGGCGAAGAGCTCATCGGCACCCTCGCCGGTCAGCACGACCTTGACGTGGCGTGCGGCGAGCTCGGAGAGGAGGTAGTTCGGGACGGCGGATCGGATCAGCGACGGCTCGTAGCTCTCGGTGGCTCGCACCACCGCCGGCAGCACCGCGACCACCTCGTCGTCGGTGTAGACCCGCTCGTGGTGCTCGAGCCCGAGGTGCTCGGCGACCACGCGGGCCGCAGCGAGGTCCGCGCTGCCCTCCGTGCCCGCCGCGAAGGAGCGCACCGTGGCGCCGGGCCGTGCCTCGCGCGCCATGATCGCCGCCACGATGCTCGAGTCGAGGCCGCCGGAGAGGAAGACCCCGAGCGGCACGTCGGCCATCATCCGCTCGCGGACCGCCTCGACCACGACCTCGCGGACCGCGGTCGTCGCCTGCTCGCGCGAGCCGTACGTCGAACCGATGCCGACGTCGCCGCCGAGCGGGTCGTGGCGCAGGTCGACCAGCGGGCGCACCCCGGTCTCGGGCGTCCACACGTGGCCCGGCGGGAACTCCTCGACGTAGGGGCGCAGCTCGGCCGCGAACGCACCGAGCTCGGAGGCGGCGATCACGCGGTCGTCGACCTGCGCCCAGTAGAGCGGCTTGATCCCGAGCGGGTCGCGGCCGAGCACGACCCGGCCGTCGGGGTGGGCCAGGCAGAAGGCGTACATGCCGAACAGCTCGTGGGCACGCTCCGCCCCGAGCTCGGCCAGGGCGTGCAGGATCACCTCGGAGTCCGAGCGCGTGCGGAACGGGCCGACGAGCTGCTCGCGCAACCGCTTGTGGTTGTAGACCTCGCCGTTGGCCACGACCCACCAGCCGTCCCGGTGGTCGCCGTCGTGCCGGCCGCCGGTCATCGGCTGGGCACCTCCCACGAGGTCGACGATGGCGAGCCGGGTGTGGCCCAGCCAGGTGGTCCCGACCTGCTCGGCGCCCGTCCCGTCCGGACCGCGGTGGGCGATCGCGGGCAGCATCTGCTCCCCGAGCTCCCGACCAGACCGCTCACGCTCGGGACTGGGACGGCGGTCGTGGACCACGGCGATTCCGCACACGGGTGCTCCTCGGTTCGACGGCGGTGGCCCCCATCGTCACCCCACCCCGTCGCGGGCGCGCGACCGCCTAGCATCGCGACGGTGCGGCCTGGCGATCTCGTGCTTCCCGACGGCGTGCGTGCGATGGCCCAGCGCGGTCCGCGGCAGGCCTCCTGGGTCGCTGCGCTGCCCCGTCTCGTCGCCGACGTCGTCGAGGACTGGTCGCTGGTGCCGGACGGCGAGGCGCTGCACGGCTGGACCTCCCTGGTCCTGCCGGTGCGCACCGAGCTGGGCGGGTCGGCCACGCTGAAGCTGAGCCTGCCCGCCGACGACGACACCGTCCACGAGCACCTCGCCCTGCGCCAGTGGGACGGGGACGGCGCCGTCCGTCTGCTGCGCGCCGACCCCCGCCGCCGTGCGCTGCTGCTGGAGCGGCTCTCCACGCGTGACCTGGGCGAGGAGTGGGACGTGGCCGCGTGCGAGACCGTCGGCGGTCTCTACGCCCGCCTGCACCGCCCCGCGTTCGGCCAGCTGGTCCCGCTCACGACGTACGTCGAACGGTGGGTCGCCGACCTCGGCCAGCTGCCGGCCGGCGCACCGCTGCCGCGCCGGCTGGTCGAGCAGGCCACCTCGCTGGGGCGGGCGTTCGTCGACGACCCGGCCAGCACCGGCCGGACCATCCACGGCGACCTGCACTACGCCAACGTCCTCGCGCCACTGGAGGGGCACGAGGACGAGCGTGGCCCCTGGCTCGTGATCGACCCCCGGCCGGTCGACGGGGACCCGCACTACGAGGTCGCCCCGATGCTGTGGAACCGGTGGGAGGAGCTCGCGGGTGACGTCCGCGGGGGCGTCCGCCGCCGGTTCGAGACGCTCGTCGACGCCGCCGGTCTCGACGAGGACCGGGCCCGGGACTGGGTCGTGGTCCGGATGCTGGTCAACGCCTCGTGGGAGCTCGCCGACGCGGTGAGCGAGCGGCGTAGGCCCGACGCGGATCACCTGACGATGTGCGTGACCCTCGCGAAGGCCGTCCAGGAGTAACCGACGGTCCCGGCTCCGGCGCGATAGTCCCTGACGAGACGGTCGTCCGACCCGCTGAACGACGACCGTTTCGTCAGGGACTATCCACCGGGGACGATGGCTGGCGGATGGCGGCACGAGCGAGGAGTCAGGAGCACTCAGCCGTCGAGGATCGCGCGCAGCGCGGCGCGGTGCGACTCGTAGGCGCGACGTCCGGTCCGGGTCAGGCGGTAGCTCGTGGAGGACCCCCGCCCACGTCCGGTCTTGCGGATCGTGAGGTAGCCGGCCTGCTCGAGGGCCGCCATCTGCTTGGACAGGTCGGAGTCACTGACGCCGAGGTGCTCCTTGAGGAAGCCGAACGTCGTGGTCTCCGCGCTGCTGAGCACCGCCATCGCGCTGAGCCGCTTGGGGGCGTGGATGACCGGGTCGAGACCGACCGCGCCGTCGGCGACCTCGCTCACGACGCCCCGCGAGACAGGTGCAGCCGCGCGCGGACCCGTGCTGCGGCACGCTCGTAGGAGCGCTCGTAGAGGGCGATGCCGGCCGTGACCCCGACCAGGACGATCGCGAGGCCGGCAGGCCGGCCGGCGAGCCAGGTCGTCAGGACCAGGAGGAGCGCCAACGGGACCAGGCCGACCAGGAACTTGGAGTACTCCCGGGTGATCTCGGGAGGCTTCGGCCCGGTCGCGCGCGGCCAGGCGCCCTGCCGGCGCACCATCCAGCTCAGGAAGGCGCACTCGAGGGCCACGAGCGCGAGCAGGGCCACGGCCGTGAGCTCCCAGGTGATGACGACGAACAGTGTCGCGGCCCACAGGCCCACCGCGGGCGGGTACCACCGGGGACTGGGTCGGAGACAGACGTAGGGCGCCGCCTCGGACCGCTCGACCGCGAGCAGCTGGGCGGCCAGGTCGTGCTTGCTTTCCATGACGGAAACCATACGACATTGCTTTCCGGTCCGGCAAGCGATACGGGAGTCCGGTCAGCCCACCTGCCGGTGCGCCTCCAGGGCCGCGCCGACGATGCCGGCGCGGTTGAGCAGCTCGGCCGCGACGATCTCGGTGTCGATCTCGATCAACGGCAGGAACTTGTCGGCCTTCTTGCTGACGCCGCCACCGACGACGACCAGGTCGGGGGAGAAGAGCCGCTCGACGTGACGGTAGTAGGCAGTCAGCCGCTCGGCCCACTCCTTCCACGACAGATCGGCTTCCTCGCGCGCCGAGTTCGCCGCGCGCTTCTCGGCGACGTGGCCGTCGATCTCGAGGTGGCCGAGCTCGGAGTTGGGGACCAGGACACCGTCGTGGATGAATGCCGAGCCGATGCCGGTGCCCAGGGTCGTGACGATCACCAGCCCGGAGCGGCCCTTCGCTGCGCCGTACGTCGCCTCGGCCAGGCCGGCGGCGTCCGCATCGTTGACCACGTGCACGTCGCGGCCCGTCGCCTCGGTGAACAGCGCGTCGGCGTCGCAGTCGATCCAGGAGGCGTCGATGTTGGCCGCCGACCTCACCACGCCGCGACGCACGATGCCGGGCATGGTGATGCCGATCGGCGCCCTCGAGGAGGGGAACCCCGCGACGATCTGGGCCACCGTGGCCGCGACCGAGGTCGGGGTCGCGGGCTGCGGGGTCTCGACCCGGACCCGGTCGGCCGCGAAGTCGCCGGCGTCCAGGTCGACGGGCGCCGCCTTCATCCCGGTGCCGCCGATGTCGAGCCCCAACGGGAGCGTGCTCAGGTCGCAGGCGTGCGTCATGGGGCGATCCTAGGCCGGACGAGGGGTGCGGGACGTCCTCAGACCATCCCCAGCGAGAGCGCGTAGTCGCCCGCCTCGTCGGTCCAGAACCCGGCCAGCCGCAGTCCCGCGGCCTCGAGCTCCCGCTCGACCCCCGCCCGGCGGAACTTGGCCGAGATCTCGGTGCGCATCTGCTCGCCCTCGGCGAAGTCCACGCTCAGGTCGAGACCGGCGAGGTGGACCGTCTGCGCGCGGGTCGATCGGAGCCGCATCTCGATCCACTCCTCCTGCGCGTTCCACACCGCGAGGTGCTCGAAGGCGTCGACGTCGAAGTCGGCGCCGAGCGAGGCGTTCATGACGCGCAGCACGTTCAGGTCGAAGTCGGCGGTGACGCCCGCGGCGTCGTCGTAGGCCGCGACGAGCCGGGCCGGGTCCTTGACCAGGTCGGTGCCCAGCAGCAGGGCGTCGCCGGCCGCCATCGTGTTGCCGAGGGCGGCGAGGAACGCGGCGCGCTGGTCGGGCTCGAAGTTGCCCACGGTCCCGCCGAGGAAGGCGACCAGGCGCGGTCCCTCGGTCGGCAGCAGGTGCAGGTGACGCTCGAAGTCGGCCACCACGCCCTGCACCTGCAAGCCGGGATAGGTCTCGACCAGACCGGGCATCGCCCACTCGATGGCGTCGGCGCTGACGTCGACGGGCACGTAGGCCTCCAGCGAGGCGACGTCGCTCAGGGCGCGCAGCAGCACATGGGTCTTCTCCGAGGAGCCCGACCCGAGCTCGACCAAGGAGCGAGCCTTGACGAGGTCCGCGATCTCGTCGGCGCGGGCCTGCAGGATCTCCCGCTCGGCGCGGGTCGGGTAGTACTCCGGCAGGCGCGTGATGTCCTCGAACAGTGCGGAGCCCCGGCCGTCGTAGAAGTACTTGGGGGCGAGGACCTTGGGAGTCGAGGTCAGGCCCCGGCGTACGTCGTGGCGCATGGTCGCGGCGAGGTCGTCCGGGGTCAGGTGGCGCTCGATGGTGGGCACGGGGGTGGCTCCTAGGCGAGGGCGGGCGGCGAGGTGTCGTGGAGTGAGGCTGAAGCGGTGAGGTCGGCAGGGCTGAGGAGGGGGATCGGACGTCAGAGGGAGGTGAGGTGGACCCCGTCGTCGTCGACGCGCAGGGCGGTCTCGTCGGGGATCTCGAGCCAGGCGGGGTCATCGTCGGAGGGCTCGGAGGCCACGAGGACACCGTGGGTGGTGGTGTGGGTCCACATCGGCTCCCCGCACACCACGCCGGCGATCGTGGTGCCGTCCCCGGCCAGTGTGGTCAGTCGTCCACCCCCGTGCTCGAGCACGACGCGGGTCGCCGAGGCCAGGCCGTCCATCAGCGGCACACCGTCGCGCCAGCGGGCCACCGCCAGGCCGAAGAGCAGCGCGGAGTCGACGCCGGCGCGGGCCTCGGCGACGTCCGCCGCGGCCGGGCCGAGGGCGGCCCGGGCCTCCTCCCAGTCAGCGAGGCGACCGTTGTGGCTGAAGAGCCAGCCCTGGTGCCGGAACGGCGCGGCGGCGCTCTCGTCGGGTGCGGTGCCCGGGGTGGCTGAGCGCACGGCCGCGATCACCGAGCCGGACTCGATGGTGGGCGCGAGCGAGGCGAAGGAGGCGTCGGTCCAGATCGGCTGGGCTCGGCGGTAGCGCACCGGTTCCTCGCGGCCCTTGAGCCACCAGCCCACGCCGAAGCCGTCGACGTTGACGGTGCCGTGCCGCTGACGGCGCGGCGCCCAGGACTGGGCGTACAGGGCGTGCGGACCCCCGGCGACGAGGTCCTGCAGCGAGCACGGCCGACCGCGCCACGCGAGGTGACGGCACATGCTCAGAGGTCCCGGGCGGTGCGGAAGCCGGAGAAGATCTGTCGACGGATCGGGTGGTCCCAGTTGCGGAAGGTGGTGCGCACCGCCTGTGGGTCGGTGGCCCAGGAGCCGCCGCGCAGGACCCGCTGGCCGGCATCGAAGAACACCTCGGAGTACTCCTTGTAGGGGAAGGAGCGGAAGCCGGGGTAGCCGGTGAACTCCGTCGAGGTCCACTCCCATACGTCGCCGACCATCTGGAGCGCGCCGTACGCCGAAGCGCCGTCGGGGTAGGACGCGGCGGGCGTGGGGTGGAAGCGGGTCTGGCCGAGGTTGGCGCGCGAGTCGTCAGGGGCCGCCTCGCCCCACGGGAACCGGCGCTTCGTCTTGCTCGCAGGGTCCCAGGAGGCCGCCTTCTCCCACTCGGCCTCGGTCGGCAGGCGCCGCCCGGCCCAGCGAGCCCAGGCCTGCGCCTCGTGGAAGCACACGTGCTGCACGGGCTCGGCGTCCGGAAGGTCCTCGACGCGGGCGAAGCGCCGGCGCAGCCACTGGCCGCCCTCTCGGAACCAGAACGCCGGGGCTCGCTTGCCGCTCTCGCAGCGCCAGCGCCAGCCGGCCGACGACCAGAGCCGCGTGTCGTCGTAGCCGCCGTCCTCGACGAAGGCGCGGTAGGCGGCGTTGGAGACCGGCACCGTGTCGATCGCGTACGCCGCCAGCTCGACGGGGTGCGCGGGCCGCTCGTTGTCGAGGGCCCAGGGGTCGGTGCTGGTGCCCATCTCGAAGGACCCGGCCGCCACCTCGACCTCGGGGGCGACCACCAGCGCCCTAGGTGCCGGCACGTCGTCGGTCGCGGGCAGCACCGGCTGGCCCCGTCGCAGCTGGTGGGTCGCCAGCATCGTCTCGTCGTGCTGGTGCTCGTGCTGGAGGACCATCCCGAAGACGAAGCCGTGGTCACGCAGCGGGTCCGCCTTGCCCTCGCGGGCCGCCAGGGGCGTCGTCTCCAGGCTGTCGAGCACCTTGCGCCGCACCAGCGAGATGTAGTCGTCAGCCTCCGTAGGCAGCAGCAGCGGCAGGCTGGGTCGGGTGTCGCGGGGATGCTCGAAGGCGTCGTAGAGCTGGTCGATCTCGGGGCGCATCGCCTCTAGACCGCCGGCCTCGCGCAGCAGCCAGAGCTCCTCGTAGTTGCCCACGTGGGCCAGGTCCCACACCAGCGGCGACATCAGCCGCGAGTGCTGGGCGAGCAGTTCGGTCTCGTCGAGCACCGCAGTGGTCAGCCCGCTGCTGCGCGTGCGGACCCGCTCGAGCTCGTCGGCGACGTACTGGCGCAGGGCCGCGTCGTCGAGCGTGGTGACGTCGACCCCGGGTGGCGGGGCCGCTGTTGTGCGTGCGGTCTGGCTCATGCGATCTCCAGCGGGTCGTCGGCCGGGCACCGGCCGGGTCGGACGTAGCGGTCCCCGAAGGCCGCGACGAGGGCGATCAGGTCCGCGCTCTCGCTGAGCCGGGGCAGGGCGAGCAGCGCGGCGTCGAGGCACGCGACGGCGGCCTCGTGCAGCCCGGGGGAGGTCAGGCCGGTGCGCGCGGCGAGGGCCCAGTCGTCGTGGCCGGCGCACGCCTCGTCCGCGGCCGCAGCCGCCACGGGGTCCTCGATCAGCGCGGCGAGCACCGCCATCGGCACCGGCCACCAGGTCCACGGCTGGGCGTCAAGGTAGCGGACCTCGTACCAGCCGCGCGGCCGCACCGGGGGGAACAGCGTGGTCAGGTGCAGCTCGAGGTCGGCCTCGTCGGGCTGCTCCGCCTCGGTCAGCCAGTCGCGCATCGTCCAGCCAGCCTGAGCCGACCAGTCGTCTCCGTCACGGTGGCGCAGCATCACCGGAGCGTCGAGTGTGTAGTCGGTCCACGCCGAAATCGGGTCGTCGCCGGCCGGGGCGTGGGTCCGCGCGGCGTCGAGGCCCTGCCAGACGCGCTGGCGACCCGATCGCCACCCCGTGTCCGCACCCGCGCCGACCGGGGAGTTGGCGAACATTGCGCTCATCGTGGGCCCGACGGTGTGCAGCAGGCGCCACCGCGCACGTGCGTCGGCCTCGTCGCGACCGATGTCGAGGTTGACCTGCGTCGCGGCGGTCGCCGTCATCATCACCGGCCCAAGTTCGGCGTCGGCTCCGCCGTCGCGCGAGAAGTACTGCTCCATCGCGTCGTAGCGCGGGTGTCGGAGCTGGCGCTGGGGAAGTCGGTACGGGTCCAAGCCGGTGGTCAGGAACCTGAGGCCGGCGACGGAGAGCGATTCCCGCACGTGGCGGGCGTCCGCGTCGAGATTCTCCCAGCAGGCGGTGGGCCCGTGGTGGGGCAGGGAGCTGAGCTCGACCTGCCCTCCAGGCTCGAAAGTGAGGCGGCTTCCGCCAGGAAGGGGCCCGGCGGCGGCGAGCACCTCACGCAGCACTGGCAGCGGCACAGGCGCGGCCGGGTCCTCAGGGTCCACGACCAACCATTCCAGTTCGGTGCCCACCAGGCCTGGCGGGCCCGTCTTGAAGCAGACGCGCTTCACATAGCCCCGGACCGCCTCGCGGTCCCGCAGCCTCGGGCGGGTGTCGATGCCGATCGTCACGACCATCACCCTAGGCACGACGGGATAGCGCCTGCCCCACCCCGAGGTGGGCGAAGCACGTCCCGCACCGGCGGGGTCGGGTCGTCGGGGGCCACGACCGACCACTCGAGCCCGGCGCCGTTCGTCACGCTCACCAGCCTAGGCACGCCCGGTGACGGCCGCCCCACCCCCGAGCTGTCCGAACCCGGGTGACGCAGGACCGGACGGGTGCGACGATGCACCCATGTCCACCGGCTCCGCCCTCGTCAGGTCGATCAACCTCGGACGCCCCCGGGAGGCCGCCTGGGCCGCCATCGGGCGCACCGCCATCGACAAGCAGCCCGCGGTCGGGGCCGTCGAGGTCGGCGAGCTCGGGATCGAGGGTGACCAGGTGGGCGACACCGTCCACCACGGCGGCCGCGACCAGGCCGTCTACGCGTTCGCGCGCGAGGACCTGGACGCCTGGACCGAGGTGCTCGGCGAGCCCATCCGCGACGGACAGTTCGGTGAGAACCTCACCACCAGCGGCATCGACGTCAACGAGTCCGAGGTGGGCGAGCGCTGGCGCATCGGGGGCCCTGACGGACCGGTGCTGGAGGTGGCGTCGGTCCGGACGCCCTGCAACGACTTCAAGGCCTGGATGGGGCGGGGCGGCTACGACAACCGCGCGTGGGTCCGTCGCTTCACCGAGGTCGCCCGACCCGGTCCCTACCTGCGGGTCCTCGTCCCCGGTCGGATGAGCACCGGCGACGCGCTCGAGGTCGTGCACCGCCCCGGCCACGGCGTCACCGTGTCGACGATGTTCCGAGCGCTGCACGGACGCCCCGAGCTGCTGCCGGCCCTGCTCGAGGTCGAGGACCTGACGACCGTGGCTCGGCTCAAGGCCCAGCAGTACGTCGCGGCCCGTCAGACCCCGGCCCGTGCGGCTACCGGTGCGTAACCGGGTGAACTAGGTTACGGGCAGATTCGTCCGACGGCCCGACCGCAGGAGAGCCATGCCCCAGACCGACGCGAGCTTCGTCGACCACCTTCCGCAGAACGTCGCCCTCCAGTTCCTGGACCGGGTCACGACCTCCGGTGATGCCGAGGCCTACCGCTTCCCGCGGGGCGAGGAGTGGGCGTCGGTCACCTGGACCGAGGCCGGCCAGCGCGTCCGCCGCCTCGCCGCCGGCCTGGTCTCGCTCGGCATCGAGCCCGAGCAGCGCGTCGGCATCGCCTCGGGCACGTGCTACGAGTGGGTGCTGGCCGATCTCGCGGTCATGTGCGCGGGTGCGGCGACCACGACGGTCTACCCGAGCACGAACACCGAGGACACCGCCTACATCCTCAGCGACTCCGGCAGCCGGGTCGTCTTCGCCGAGGACGACGAGCAGATCGCCAAGCTGCGCGAGAGCCGCTCGGAGCTCGGCGACATCGTCAAGGTCGTCACCTTCACCGGCGCGACCGACGGCGACTGGGTGATCGGCCTCGACGACCTCGCCGCCCTCGGCGACGCCGCCCTCGGCGACGACCCCGACCTGATCGACACGATCGCGGCGTCGATCGCGCCCGAGCAGCTCGCGACCCTGATCTACACCTCCGGGACCACCGGACGCCCCAAGGGAGTGCGGCTGCGTCACCGGGCCTGGGTCTACGAGGGCGAGGCGATCAAGGCGCAGGGCATCCTCGACGAGTCCGACCTGCAGTTCTTGTGGCTGCCGATGGCGCACTCGTTCGGCAAGGTGCTGCTCTCGACGCAGATGGCGTGCGGCTTCCCGACGGCCATCGACGGTCGGGTGGACAAGATCATCGACAACCTCGGCGTGGTGAGGCCGACCTTCATGGGCGCCGCCCCCCGCATCTTCGAGAAGGCGCACGGTCGGATCGTCACGATGACCGCCTCCGAGGGCGGGGCCAAGCAGAAGATCTTCGACCAGGCCTTCAAGGTCGGCCTCGAGGTCGCGGCGCGCACGCGGGACGGCAAGAGCGTCCCGCTCCCGCTCAAGGCCCAGCACGCCGTCTTCGACAAGCTCGTCTTCTCCAAGGTCCGCGAGCGGTTCGGAGGTCGTGTCCGCTTCTTCATCTCCGGCTCCGCGGCCCTCAACGGCGAGATCGCCGAGTGGTTCAACGCCGCCGGGATCCTCATCCTCGAGGGCTACGGCATGACCGAGAACGCCGCCGGCGCGACCGTGAACCACCCCGACGACTACCGCATCGGCAGCGTCGGCCCGCCCCTGCCCGGCTCGGAGGTGCGCATCGGCGAGGGTGACGAGGTCCAGCTGCGCGGACCCCACATCATGGAGGGCTACCACAACCTGCCCGAGGAGACGGCCAGGACGCTCACCGAGGACGGCTGGCTGCGCACCGGCGACAAGGGCAGCCTCGACGAGCGCGGGTTCCTGACCATCACCGGACGGATCAAGGACCTCTTCAAGACCTCGGGCGGCAAGTACGTCGCCCCGTCGTCCATCGAGTCCAAGTTCAAGGCGCTGTGCCCCTACGTCAGCCAGTTCATGGTCTTCGGCAACGAGCGCAACTTCGTCGTCGCCCTGATCACCCTGGACCCCGACGCGATGGCCGGCTGGGCGCAGGAGAACGACATGTCGGGCGCCTCCTACGGCGACGTCGTCTCCTCGGACAAGGTCCGGACCATGATCGAGGAGTACGTCGAGCAGCTCAACGATCGCCTCAACCGGTGGGAGACCATCAAGAAGTGGCAGATCCTCGACCACGACCTGACCATCGAGTCCGGTGAGCTGACCCCGTCGATGAAGGTCAAGCGCAACGTCGTCGAGGACAACAACACCGACCTGATCGCCTCCTTCTACTCCTGAGGTGGCGTCGGCACCCTGGCACCACCGGTAGCGCAGGTCCGGATCGGGACGCGAGCGCCGTGCGAGCTCTCGCCCTGCACACATCGGCCCCACAGCCGGCGCACAGCAGGCCGAGGTCTGGTGGGGCCACGAGCACACACCCTGCTTCCGACACCCACCGCGACCTGGCCGCGACCGGCCCGCTGGCACGCGGGCTCGGCCGACGCGGTCTGCCCGGCCTGGTCGCCGTCGCCGGCTGCGGCACGGGGTCGACGTCCTGGCCGAGACCGGCATCGTGCGCAGCGACATCACCTCCAGCTTCGGCTCGGCCTCGGGTGTCGCCGACGGTGTGCCCGTGACGCTGAAGCTGACGGTCTACGACCTCGACGGCGCCGGCGCGACCGCCCTGGCCGGCGCGGCGGTCTACGTCTGGCACGGCGACCGTGACGGGAGCTGCTCGATGTACTCCTCCGCCGTCGCCGACGAGAACTACCTGCGCGGGGTGCGGGAGACCGACGACGACGGCCGGGTGGAGTTCACGACCATCTTCCCGGCCTGCTACTCCGGGCGCTGGCCGCACGTGCACTTCGAGGTCTGCGACTCGCTCGCGTCGGCCACGACGTACACCCACAAGCTGCGCACCTCCCAGCTCGCCCTGCCCGCGGACGTCTGCGAGAGCGTCTACACCGGCGCCGCGGGCTACGAAGCGAGCGCGGCCAACCTCGCCCGGAGCAGTCTCGAGTCCGACAACGTGTTCTCCGCCGGCCATTCACTGCAGATGGCCTCGGTCGAGGGATCGGTCGCTGACGGCTACACCGTGAGCCTGAACGTGCCGGTCTGAGCCGCCCACCCCGCCGCCGCGGCGTGGTCCGTTGCACCCCGCGTCGGAGGTCGCTGCGAGGATCTATTGGTGTCCCCCTCCGCCCTCCCCTCAGGTGAGACCGCACCCTCTGACGGTGCGCTCCCGGCCGCCGCCCTCGCCTCGCTCGGGACGGCTCCACTCGGTGTCTACGTGCACGTGCCGTTCTGCGCGGTGCGCTGCGGCTACTGCGACTTCAACACCTACACCGCCGCCGAGCTGGGCCCGGCCACGCTCGTCGGCGCCTCGCGGGCGACGTACGCCGAGGCCGCCGTCGCCGAGGTGCGTCAGGCCCGCCGGGTCCTCGGGGAGCCGCGCCGGGCCGTCGACACGGTCTTCATCGGGGGCGGGACGCCCACGCTGCTCGCACCCGAGGACCTCGGGCTGGTCGTCACCGCGATCCGCGACGAGCTCGGGCTCGCGCCGGGCGCCGAGGTGACGGCCGAGGCGAACCCCGACAGCGTCACCCCCGACAGCCTGGAGCGGCTGCGTGCTGCCGGGGTCAACCGGATCTCCTTCGGGATGCAGTCCTCGGTCGAGCACGTGCTCGCCGTCCTCGACCGCACCCACGACCCCGCGCGGGTGCCGGACGTCGTCGCCGCGGCACGCGCGGCGGGCTTCGAGCAGGTCAGCCTGGACCTCATCTACGGGACCCCGGGGGAGCGGATGGTCGACTGGGAGGCCTCGCTCGACGCGGCGCTGGCCTGCGAGCCCGACCACGTCTCGGCGTACTCCCTGATCGTCGAGGACGGCACCGCCCTGGCCCGTCGGGTCCGGCGGGGCGAGGTGCCGCTGCCCGAGGAGGACGACCTCGCCGACAAGTACGTCGTGGCCGACGATCGGCTGCGCGCGGCCGGCCTGGGCTGGTACGAGGTGTCGAACTGGGCCCGCGGTGAGCCGGGGGACACCGCGGCGCGCTGCCGTCACAACGTCGGCTACTGGACCGCGGGTGACTGGTGGGGCGTCGGCCCCGGGGCGCACAGCCACGTCGGGGGAGTGCGCTGGTGGAACGTCAAGCACCCCACGGCGTACGCCGCCCGGCTCGCCGACGACCTCAGCCCCGCCCACGGCCGCGAGGTGCTCAGCGAGGAGGACCGTCGCGTCGAGCGCGTGCTGCTCGAGGTGCGGCTGCGCGACGGGCTGCCCACCAGCGTGCTCGACGACGCCGGCCGGGAGGCGCTGCCGGGCCTGGTCGGGCGCGGGCTCGTGGAGCCCGGCGGGGAGCGGGTCGTGCTGACTGAGGCCGGGCGGCTGCTCGCCGACGGCGTCGTTCGAGACCTGCTCAGCTGACCATCCGGATGGTCAGCGGGTAGCGGTGGTCCTCGCCGTTGGTGGCCCGGACCGAGCCGATGATGGTCACGACCAGCCAGAAGGCGGCCCCCGCGAGGCCGAGCGGCAGCACCACGATGATCCCGATGCCGACCGTGAGGACCACGACGATGATCGCGAGGATGCCGCCCACGAAGCCGTAGATCAGCATCGAGAGGTGGAAGTTGAGGGACTCGACCGCCTGACGGCGCACCCACGCGGAGTCCTGGCCCTTGACCAGCAGCACGACCAGGGGACCGATGAAGGCCATCGCGACGAAGGCCGCCACCAGCGCCGACCAGTGCGCGGCCGCACCCCAGGTGCGGTCCTCGGCGCTGACCGGGCCGCTCCAGGCGGGCTGTCCCGGGGGCTGCCAGCCGTCGGGCTGCTGGGTCATGTCTCCTCCTGGGTCCGGCCGCGTGGCCGGCCGCGGTTCACGAGCCGGGTGCGGTGACGAAGTCGATCAGCTCCTCCACCCTACCGAGCAGCGCGGGCTCGAGATCGGCGTAGGAGTCGACACGGCCCAGGATCTGGCGCCAGGCCCGGGCGATGTCGGCCTGCTCGGCGTGCGGCCAGCCGAGCGCGGCGCAGACGCCCTTCTTCCACTCGATCTCCCGGGGCACGTCGGGCCAGCGGCGCAGCCCGAGCCGATCGGGCTTGACCGCGGCCCAGACGTCGATGAAGGGGTGGCCGACGACCAGCACGTGGGGACCGAGCGGCGACGAGGCGACCTGCTGGGCGATGCGCTGCTCCTTCGAGCCGCGCACCAGGTGGTCCACGAGCACGCCGACGCGCCGACCCGGGCCCGGTCCGAAGTCGCGCAGCTGCTCGGGGAGGCCGTCGACGCCGTGGAGCATCTCGACGACGACACCCTCGAGGCGCAGGTCCTCGCCCCAGACCTTCTCGACGAGCTCGGCGTCGTGGCGGCCCTCGACGAAGATCCGGCTCGGCAGGGCGACCCGCGCCGTGGCCCCGGCGACGGCACGGGATCCGGAGGCGGTCCGGGTGGGCGCGGAAGGACGGGTGACCCGCACCGGTGCTGCGAGGATCACGGGGCGGCCCTCGAGGAGGAAGCCCGCGCCGAGAGGGAAGGTGCGGCGGCGTCCGCGGCGGTCCTCGAGGGTCAGCACGTGGAGGTCCCGGTCGACGGCCACGATCTCGCCGACGAAGTCGTCCGTGACCTCTTCGACCACGATCCCGAGGTCGGCGGCGGCGGGCTGGGCGCGGCCCCGTACGGGCGCTCGCCAGTCGCCGGAGAGCACGTCGGAGCCGTAGCGGTCGGTCACGGTCGACCACGCTAGGCGGGCACCGGCTCCCGGTCCGGCAGACGCGCCGCCGGTCTCAGGAGGCGCTGTCGTCGCCGTCCTGCGGCTCGTCCGCGGTGTCGGCGTCCTCGGACTCGTTGGCCGGCTTGCCGTCCTCGAGCAGGTCGTCGACCGACTCGCCGTCCTCCAGCCCCTCGGCCAGCGGGTTGTCCTCGCTCGGCACGAGGTCCTCGGGCAGCTGGTCGTCACTGATCCCGATCTCGGAGTCGTCGCCGGTCTGTTCGTCGGAGGAGGAGCTCATGGTCTCGACGCTACCGGCGGGAGTCCGCCGACGACCAGCCCCGCGCGGGCGAGGTAGGACGTGGCGGGCCCAGGGCTCAGGGCTCAGGGCTCGGCGAGGTGCTCACGTCACCTCGCTCGACCTGTGGGGCCGCCTCGTGGGCTCGATCGCCGACGCCATGGGGGTCACCTGAGGTCGGGGACTCCGCGGTGGGGTGTCGACGAGCCTGTCGGCCACTTCAGGAGCTTGTCGGCTGTTGCAACAGCCGACAAGTCCGGGAACACCCGGCTGGCCGGGTGTTCCCGGGGCGGGTGGGGCGGGTGGGACGAGGCCGGCAGCGGTCTCAGGCCATGGGCAGGCGGCGCCGACCGACCGGCAGGGCGGCGTACCCACGGCGGACGGCCTCCGCGAGGTGCTCGCGCGGGTAGGGCCACTCGCCGTGGGCCAGGGCCTCCTCGACCGGTACGCCGGCCGCCGCGGCGTCGCGGATCCCCTGGGCGACCAGGCCGATCTCGTTGCGCTGCTGCTCGACGAGGTCGCGGTCCACGACGCCCCCGTGACCGGGGACGACGACGGTGGTCGGGGTGAGCAGGTCGAGCACGACGTCGAGCGCCGAGGGCCAGGCGAGCGGGTGGCTGTCCGGGCCGAAGGCCGGGGTGGCGCCGTCGCCGTCCGCCGTCGCCTCCACCAGGTCGCCGACGACCACGGTGTCGGCGTCGCCGACGCGCACCACCGCGTCGCCCCCGGTGTGTCCGGCGCCCGGGTGCAGCACCTCGACCTGCCGGTCGCCGAGGTCGAGCACCGTGACGGAGGAGAACGTCTCGCCGGGCACCCGCAGCACCGTCGCGCCGAGCTCGGCCGCGTGCGGCTCGGCAGGGTCGGCGGCGGCGCTGCGGCGCCACGGCTCGCCTTGCTCGGCGAGCTCGGCCGCCGCCGTCTCGTGGGCGATGAGGCGTGCCTGCGGCCAGGCCGCCAGCAGGGCGTCGTTGCCGAAGCTGTGGTCGAAGTGCCAGTGGGTGTCGAGGACCGCGAGGACCTCACCGACGCCCAGCCGGCGTACGTCGTCGGCGATGCGGGCCCCGACGGCCCCTGACGCGCCGGTGTCGACGACGATCGCGCCGAGGGAGCCGGCGACGACCGTGACGTTGACCGCGCACCACTGCTGGGTCGCGACCCAGACCCGGTCGGCGACCTCGGTGAACCCGGTGGCGCCGGACGAGCGGGTGGCGGGGGTGGCGGGCGTGCTCGACATCGTCCCAGCGTAGGGGCGGGGCCCTCGGCACGGCGCGCTAGACTTGGCACTCGCCTGGGCGGAGTGCCAGTGCCTGGGCGGAGTGCCAGTGAGGTGGAAGACGACGGGAGGTGGCGCGCGGTGCAGGAGGAGCGTCGTCTGTCCGTGCTGCGCGCGATCGTCGAGGACTACGTGGCGACCGAGGAGCCCGTGGGCTCGAAGGCCCTCGTGGAGCGGCACCGCCTCGGGGTCTCCCCGGCCACGGTGCGCAACGACATGGCCGCGCTCGAGGACGAGGGCTACATCACGCAGCCCCACACCAGTGCCGGCCGCGTGCCCACCGACAAGGGCTACCGGCTCTTCGTCGACCGGATCACGACGTTGAAGCCGATGAGCGCCCCCGAGAAGCGGGCCATCGCGACCTTCCTCGACGGGGCCGTCGACCTCGACGACGTCGTCGGCCGCTCGGTGCGGGTCCTCTCCCAGCTGACCCGTCAGGTCGCGGTCGTGCAGTACCCCACCCTGTCGCGCTCGACGGTGCGCCACGTCGAGCTGGTGTCGCTGGCCCCGAACCGGCTGCTCGTCGTGCTCATCCTCTCCTCGGGTCGCGTCGAGCAGCGCCTCGTCGAGCTCGGGACCGACCTCGACGACGCCGAGCTCGCCTCCCTGCGCAGCCGGGTGCTCAACGCCTGCGTCGGACAGGTCATCGGCGACGCGGTCGTCGCCCTGGGCTCGTTGACCCCCGACGGCCCGCTCGCCGAGGGTCCGCCGGCCGCCCCCGGTGCGGTCGGTCCGGCGACGCGCCCCGTGATCGACCACGTCGTCGACGTCCTCGTCGAGGCGATGAGCGACCACCGCTCCGACGAGCGGGTGGCGGTCGGCGGGGCCGCCAACCTCGCCCGCCACGCCGACAGCTTCGACTCCGCCGTGCGCCCGCTGCTCGAGGCGCTCGAGGAGCACGTCGTGCTGCTCAAGCTCCTCGGGGAGGCCGACATCGACGGCGCCGTCACGGTGCGGATCGGTCACGAGGGCCCCTACGAGCAGCTGGCCTCGACCAGCGTGGTCGCCACCGGCTACGGCCCACGCGACGACACGCTCGCCACGCTCGGTGTCGTCGGACCCACGCGGATGGACTACCCCCAGACGATGGCCGCCGTGCGCGCCGTGGCCCGCTACGTCACCCGCATCCTCGACGAGGCCTGAGCCGACCGGCCCCCGGCGGGCGACCCCGACCCGCCGTCCCCACCCCGAACCATGAAGGACGATGATCCCCGCGTGAGCCAAGACCTCTACGACATGCTCGGTGTCGACCGGAGCGCCGACGCCGACACCATCAAGAAGGCCTACCGGCGCCTGGCCCGCCAGCTGCACCCCGACGTGAATCCGGACCCCTCGACCCAGGAGCGGTTCAAGGAGGTCTCGGCCGCCTACGAGGTGCTCTCCGACCCGCAGAAACGCTCGGCGTACGACCGCGGCGGTGACCCGTTCGGCGGCGCCGGCGCCGCGGGCTTCGGCCAGGGGGCAGGCTTCAGCTTCACCGACATCATGGACGCCTTCTTCGGGGGCAACCCCGGTGCAGCCCAGGGCGGGGGCCGGGGCCCGCGCCCGCGGATGCGCCGTGGGCAGGACGCGCTGGTCCGTCTCGAGGTCGACCTGGCCGAGGCCGCCTTCGGCGCGACGCGCGAGCTCAAGGTCGACACCGCGGTGGTCTGCACGACCTGTGAGGGCGACGGCGCCGCGGCCGGCACCTCGCCGGTGCCGTGCGAGACCTGCCACGGCGTGGGCGAGGTCGCGCAGGTCCAGCGCTCGTTCCTCGGCGAGGTCCGCACCCTGCGTCCCTGCCCGGCCTGCCGTGGCTTCGGCTCCATCATCCCGGAGCCCTGCCGCACGTGCGCCGGGGACGGCCGGGTCCGCTCCCGCCGGACGCTGACGGTGAAGATCCCCTCCGGCGTCGACACCGGGACCCGGGTCCAGCTCACCGGACAGGGCGAGGTCGGTCCGGGTGGTGGTCCGGCCGGCGACCTCTACGTCGAGATCAACGTCGCCTCGCACGCCACCTTCACCCGCCACGGTGACGACCTGCACTGCGTGGTGACCGTGCCGATGAGCGCGGCCGCGCTGGGCACCGACTTCACCCTGCCGACCCTCGAGGCCGACGTGGTCCGCGCCGACCGCGCCGACGGCGACGAGCCCGACCCCGACCTCGAGACCGAGTTCACCCTCGAGATCCGGCCCGGCACGCAGTCCGGTGCCGAGCAGGTCCTCCGTGGTCGTGGGGTGCCGGGGCTGCGCGGCGGTCGCGGCGACCTGATCGTGACGGTGAGCGTCGAGACGCCGACCAGGCTGGACGCGCGTCAGACCGAGCTGCTCACCGAGCTCGCCGCGATCCGGGGCGAGCAGCGACCCGACGGGCAGGTCCGTCCGCGCACGAGCTCGGTCTTCGGGCGGCTCCGCGACGCCTTCAACCCGCACTGAGGCCGCGAGCGTGTCGCTGCCGGTGCACCACGTGCCGAGCCTGGAGGGGGTCGTCCCGGGTGCGGTGGTGCTCGTCGAGGGCGACGAGGCCCACCACGCGGTCGCCGTACGCCGGCTGCGGGTCGGCGAGCACGTCGTGCTGGCCGACGGCCGGGGCCTGACCGCGACCGGGGCGGTCTCGGCGACGGCCAAGCGGGAGCTGAGCGTGGCGGTCGACGCCGTACGACGTCACGAACGGCCCGTGCCGGAGCTGGTGGTCGTCCAGGCCCTGCCCAAGGGCGACCGGGGGGAGCTCGCCGTCGAGGTCCTCACCGAGGTCGGGGTGTCCCGGGTGGTGCCGTGGTCGGCGGCGAGGTCCGTGACGACCTGGAAGGGGGAGCGGGCCACCAGGGCGCTCGCGCGGTGGCGCAGCACGGCCCGGGAGGCGGCCAAGCAGTCGCGCCGGGCGTGGCACCCCGAGGTCGACGGGCTCGCCGGCACCGCGGACCTCCTGGGGCTGGTCGCCGCCGCCGACCTCGCCGTGGTCCTGCACGAGCAGGCCGCCCGGCCGCTGGCCGGCCTCGACGTGCCGTGCGGGCCCGGCAGCACGGTCGTCGTCGTGGTCGGCCCCGAGGGCGGGATCACCGACGCCGAGCTCGCGGCGTTCGCCGACGTCGGAGCCCTCCCGGTCAGGCTCGGGACCGAGGTGCTGCGGACCTCGACGGCGGGCGTCGTGGCGTGCGCGGCGCTGCTGAGCGCCACGCCGCGCTGGCGCTGAGCCCCGGGGACTACTCGACGCGGATGGTCTTCGAGTCCTCGGTCGGCCCCGGCCCCTCCCCACCGCCGGAGGCGTCGTCGGTCATGGCCACGAAGGCGTAGGTGCCCGCAGCGAGCTCGGAGACGTCGACCTCGCTCTGCCAGGGGTAGAGGCGGTCGAGGTACCCCTCGGCGGTGGCGAAGCCCGTCAGCACGACCTCGCCGTCCTGGCGGACCTCCCACGGCACCGTCGCCTCGAAGCTGCTCGCGACGCCGGAGGCGGTGAACGTGCCCGAGACGGTGGCCGCCTCCTCCGGGGTGGTGACGTTGACCAGGGCGAGGACCGTGAGCTCGGGTGCGTTGCGCAGCCCCCGTCTCGTCGGGGTGCCGAACAGGTCGACCGGCTGCGTGCCGTCAGCGAGGAAGGCCTGGACCCGGGCCCGGGACTGGGCGGCGCCCTGGAGGGTGTAGACCACCTGCTGCACCGCCAGGGTCGCCTGCCGCCTGGTCAGCCCGGCGGGACGGGTCGTCCAGGAGTCGTCGGGCAGGACGACCTCGATGGTGCCGTCGGCGGCGCGTCGTACGTCCTGGAACGCCCCGGAGGGCAGCAGCGAGGTGTAGTCCGGGTCGAGCGTGGCCTGCCCGGCGAGCAGGCCGGCGGCAGCGGTCAGCGGGTCCTCGGCGCTCACCGAACGGAACTCGCGGAACAGCCGCTGGCCCGTCGGGGTGTCACCGACGTAGTAGACCGGCACGGTCTGGGTGGCCATGGGCTGCGAGGACGCCGGGTCCGACGGCGACTCCTGCGGCGTCGACGGCTCCCTCGAGGGCGTCGACGAGGTGGCGCCGCCGGGCGACGGGCTCGCCGACGACGTCTCCTCGGCGGTCGTCGAGCCGGTCTCGGAGCCGCACGCGCTCAGCATCGCCAGGCCGAGGACGCCGGCGGTCCCGAGCCCGACCAGGCGGGAGCACCGGCCGCGGACAGGACGGCGGGCGGCGGGAGGGACGGGGGAGTGAAGCCACATGCGCCCCATCATCCCCGTCCGCCACAGCTTGCGCGAGCCGGAGGCCCGCGTGTCGCCGGTCCACGGCGGGGTCGTGCGAGCATCGGGCGAGCAACGCGACCGGTCGTCCCGTCCGGTCCGCACGACGGAGGAGGAACGATGGACGACTGCCTGTTCTGCCGGGTCGTGGCCGGCGAGGTGCCCGCCGAGGTCGTGCACGTGACCGAGCGGACGGTGGCCTTCCGCGACATCGACCCGCAGGCGCCCACACACGTGCTGGTGGTGCCGCGCGAGCACCACCGCGACGCGGCCGCGCTCGCCGCAGCCGACCCGGCCGCCAGTGCCGAGCTGGTCACCACCGCCGCGGCCGTCGCGCAGGCCGAGGGCTACGCCGACTACCGCCTGGTCTTCAACACCGGCGCCGGCGCCGGGCAGAGCGTGTTCCACACGCACCTGCACGTCGTGGCCGGGCGGGACCTGGGCTGGCCTCCGGGCTGAGGTCGCCGAACGAGGTTGCCGGGACGGCTCAGCCGGGCCAGACGACGTCGGCCAGGCGGAGGACGTACATGAGCACCGGGAACGCGAAGACCGCGAGCAGCACCCATGCCGTCACCCGGTGCAGGGGCTTGGAGCCGTCGAGGCGGCCGGCGAAGTCCAGCAGGGCGCCGTCCGGCACGTGGTGGGTCAGCCCGATCTGGCGTGCGTCGGGCGGCAGGTGCTGCCCGACGAACCACGCGGGCGGCGTGTCGTCGTCGCCGTCGAAGTCGGTGTCGAAGGGATCACGCGGCTGCTCGTCCTCGCCGGTGCCGCTCATGGGCTCACCCTACGTCGTGCCCGCTCCCGCACGGGTGGGGCGACCCGCGCGCCCCGGCGTAGGATGAGTCGTCCCTGCCGCTGCAGAAAGGCCGCCCGACGCCGGGCCTCCATGACTGAGAGCCACACCCCGCACGCCGTCCCCGACACCGCCGCCCCGCGTCCTACCGACGAACGGGCAGCGCGCACCACGCGTCACACCGTCACGGTGCCGACCAGCATCGACATGGTCAGCCTGCTGGGCCCGGGGGACGAGCACCTGGCCATGATCGAGCGCGGTCTCGAGGCGGAGATCCACGTCCGCGGCAACCGGATCACCCTCTCCGGTGAGCCGGCCGAGATCGCACTGGCCGAGCGGATGCTCGAGGAGCTGGTGACGATCATCCGCACCGGCCAGGGCATCGGTCCGGAGACCGTCGAGCGCGTGATGACGATGCTGCGGGCCGAGACGACCGAGCGTCCGGCCGACGTGCTGAGCCTCAACATCCTGTCCAACCGGGGCCGCTCCATCCGACCCAAGACGGTCAACCAGAAGCGCTACGTCGATGCCATCGACAAGCACACGATCACCTTCGGCATCGGCCCCGCCGGCACCGGCAAGACCTACCTGGCCATGGCCAAGGCGGTCCAGGCGCTGCAGGGCAAGGCCGTGACCCGGATCATCCTGACCCGCCCGGCCGTCGAGGCGGGGGAGAAGCTCGGCTTCCTGCCCGGCACCCTGAGCGAGAAGATCGACCCCTACCTGCGCCCCCTCTACGACGCGCTGCACGACATGATCGACCCCGAGACGATCCCCAAGCTGCTCGCGGCCGGCACCATCGAGGTGGCGCCGCTGGCCTACATGCGGGGCCGGACCCTCAACGACGCGTTCATCATCCTCGACGAGGCGCAGAACACCTCGCCGGAGCAGATGAAGATGTTCCTGACCCGCTTGGGCTTCGGGTCCAAGATCGTCGTCACCGGCGACATCACCCAGATCGACCTTCCCGGCAGCACCCGGTCCGGCCTCCGCGTCGTCGAGGGGATCCTCGAGGGCATCGAGGACGTCTCGTTCAACCGTCTCTCCGCCAGCGACGTCGTCCGGCACCGCCTGGTCGGCAAGATCGTGGCCGCCTACGACGAGCACGACGCCGCCGCGGAGGCCCGCGCGGAGGCCCGGACCGGCTCCGAGCGCCGTACGGAGCGGTAGTGGACGACGTGAGCATCGAGGTGATCGACGAGTCCGGGCTGGACCTCGACCTGCGCGACCTCGCACGGCTGAGCCGCTTCACCCTGGACCGGATGCGGGTGCACCCGCAGGCGGAGCTGTGCATCAAGGCCGTCGACAAGGCCACCATCAGCGAGCTGAACCAGCGGTGGATGGACAAGCTGGGCCCGACCGACGTGCTGGCCTTCCCGATGGACGAGCTGCGCCCCGGTCTCGTCGACGTCGATCCCGAGGAAGGCGTGCTCGGCGACCTGGTCCTGTGCCCGGAGGTGGCCGTCGAGCAGGGTGGCGCCGCCGGTCATGGCACGACGGCCGAGATCGAGCTGCTGTGCGTCCACGGGATCCTGCACCTGCTCGGCTACGACCACGCCGAGCCCGAGGACCACCGCGAGATGTTCGGGCTCCAGGACGAGCTGCTCGCGGCCTGGCGCGCCCCCGACGCCACTGCCCCCCACACGTGAGCGGCCCCGACGCGTGGCCCTTCGTCGTCGCGGCGCTGCTCGTCCTCGCGGCGGGGGTCCTCAGCGCCGTCGACGCCGCGCTCTCGTCGTTCTCCCGCGCTCGCGCGCAGGAGCTGGTGGCCGAGGACCGCACCGGTGCCCGTCGCCTGCTCGTCCTGCTCGACGACGCGCCGCGCTACCTCAACACCGCGCTGCTGCTGCGCCTGGCCGCCGAGATCACCGCGATCGTGCTGGTCTCGCTCGAGCTGGGCCAGGCGCTGGGGCAGCGCTGGCTGCCGACGGTCCTGGCCTCGGTGGTGCTGATGCTCGTGGTCTCGTTCGTCGTGATCGGCGCCGCCCCGAGGACCCTGGGACGCCAGCACTCCGAGTCGGTCGCCGTGCTCTGCGCTGCCCCGCTCGCGCTCGCGGCCCGGGTGCTCGGTCCCTTCTCGCAGCTGCTCATCGTCGTGGCCAACGCGATCACCCCGGGCCGGGGCTTCCGCGAGGGCCCGTTCGCCTCCGAGACCGAGCTGCGTGAGCTCGTCGACATGGCCGAGGCGTCCTCGCTCATCGAGGCCCGCGAGCGGGAGATGATCCACTCCGTCTTCGAGCTCGGGGACACGACCGTGCGCGAGGTGATGGTGCCGCGGGGTGACGTGGTCTACATCGAGCGGCACAAGAACCTGCGCCAGACGATGTCGCTGTTCCTGCGCAGCGGGTTCTCCCGTCTGCCCGTGATCGGGGAGAACCTCGACGACGTGGTCGGCTTCGCCTACCTCAAGGACATCGTGCGGCGCGACTTCGAGGCCCCGGAGGTCGAGTTCACCCAACGCATCGACGGCCTGATGCGCCCGGTGGTGTGGGTCCCGGAGTCGAAGCCCGTCGATGCCCAGCTGCGCGAGATGCAGGCCGCCCGCCAGCACATCGCGGTCGTCGTCGACGAGTACGGCGGCTCGGCCGGCCTGATCACGATCGAGGACCTCCTCGAGGAGATCGTCGGCGAGATCACCGACGAGTACGACGTGGAGGAGGTCGAGACCGAGGTGCTCGAGCCCGGGCGCCTGGTCCGGGTGTCCTCGCGGTTCCCCGTCGACGACCTCGAGGACCACTTCGGGTTCGACGTCGAGGAGGAGGACGTCGACTCGGTCGGGGGACTGATGGCCAAGCACCTCGGGCGGGTCCCGATCCCCGGCTCCCACGTCGAGGCGCACGGGCTGCGCTTCGACGCCGAGGACACCGCCGGGCGCCGCAACAAGGTCGGCACCGTCCTGGTGCGCCTGGTGCTGCCCGGGTCCACCGAGCGCGGCGCGCACGAGCCGGAGGCAGGGGCCACCCGACAGGACCAGGGCGCGGTCGCCGCCGCGTCGGACCCGGAGCGGGTGGATGCCCCGTGAGCGACCTCAGCCCCGAGGACGCCAAGCTGGTGACCCTGGCCCGCGCCACCCGCGCCCGCACCGGGGCGGCCCAGGGCGCCGCGGTGCGCGACGCTGACGGGCGGACCTACGCCGCCGCCACGGTCGCCCTTCCCTCCCTGCAGGTCTCGGCGATCGGCGTCTGCGTCGCGATGGCGGTGGCGTCGGGGTCGAGCGGTCTCGAGGCTGCGGTCGTGCTCGGCGACGACCTCACGGTCGACGCCGCGGACCTCGCCGCGGACCTCGCCGCGATCGCCGACCTCGGTGGTCACGGAGTACCGGTCCACCTGGGCGACGCCCGCGGCCAGGTGGCGAGCACCACCACGAGCTGAACCCCCGGCACGCCCGGGGGGAGGAAGAGCCGGTCCCGGACCCCGGAGTAACTTGGGTGCACGTGGGAGGCACGAGCAGGACCGTCGGCTGGGCGCAGCACGAGCGCGGGGTGAGCCGGCTCACCACGTCCTACGCCGCGATCCCCTCAGGTCGGGGCGTCAGGCTGGCCAAGCAGACCTCCAACCTGTTCCGGCCCCGGACGGCGTCCGGGACGCCCGGGCTCGACGTCTCGGGTCTCACCGGCGTCATCGCGGTCGACACGTCCGCGCGCACCGCCGAGGTCCAGGGGATGTGCACCTACGAGGACCTGGTCGCGGCGACCCTGGCTCAGGGCCTGATCCCGCTGGTGGTGCCGCAGCTGCGCACGATCACGCTGGGCGGCGCGGTGAGCGGGCTGGGCATCGAGTCCACCAGCTTCCGCCACGGGCTGCCGCACGAGTCCGTGCAGGAGATGGATGTCCTGACCGGGGCCGGCGAGGTCGTGACCACCCGGCCAGGCGAGCCCCTCTTCGACGCCTTCCCCAACTCCTACGGCTCCCTGGGCTACGCGACACGGCTGCGCATCGACCTCGAGCGTGTCCCGACCTACGTCGCCCTGCGCCACGTCCGCTTCGAGGACGCCGCGTCGCTCGCCGAGGCCGTGGCCGAGATCGTCGCCTCCCGCTCGTGGGGCGGCGAGGCCGTCGACGGGCTCGACGGGGTCAGCTTCGAGCCAGGTGAGCTCTACCTGACGTTGGCACGCTGGAGCGCCGAGCGGCCGCTCGACGGATCGGCCCCCAGCGACTACACCGGTGAGAAGGTCTTCTACCGCTCCCTGCAGCAGCGCACCACCGACCTGCTGACCATGGAGGACTACCTGTGGCGCTGGGACACCGACTGGTTCTGGTGCTCGGGGGCCTTCGGGGCCCAGCACCCGGTGGTGCGGCGTCTGTGGCCGCGCCGACTCCGTCGCTCCGACGTCTACCACCGCCTGCTCGGCCTGGACCGGCGGTTCGCGATCGCCGACCGGCTGGACCGTCGTGCGGGTCGTCCGGCGCGCGAGCGTGTCGTCCAGGACGTCGAGGTGCCGCTGGCGCAGCTGGGTGCCTTCCTGTCGTGGTTCGACCGTGAGGTCGGCATGCGCCCGGTGTGGCTGTGCCCGCTGGTCGCCCGCCGCGACTGGCCGACGTACCCCCTCGACCCGGGCGAGATCTACGTCAACATCGGCTTCTGGGGCACCGTCCACGTGGGCCCAGAGGCGCCCCGCGCTCCGGTCAACCGCGCCATCGAGGCCCGGGTGCACGAGCTGGGCGGCCACAAGTCGCTGTACTCCGAGGCCTTCTACGACCGGGACACCTTCGACCAGCTCTACGCCGGGCCCCACCTCGCGGCCGTCAAGGCCACCTGGGACCCCGACGACCGACTCACCTCCCTCTACGACAAGGCGGTACGCACACCATGAGCACGATCAAGATCGGCGAGGCCGTCGAGAGCCTGATGCGCGACGGCATGCCCGTGCGCTTCGAGGCCTACGACGGCTCCGTCGCCGGCGAGCCCGACGCGGACATCACCCTGACCCTGCGCAACCGGCGCGGGCTGGCCTACCTGATGACGGCCCCGGGCGACCTCGGCCTCGCGCGCGCGTACGTCGCCGGCGACCTCACGCTCGAGGGCTGTCACCCGGGCGACCCCTATGCCGCGATGTCGCAGATCCTCAACCACACCAAGTTCCGTCGGCCCTCGGCCAAGGAGGTCGTCGACCTCGTGCGCGGGCTCGGGCTGTCCAACCTCAAGCCGCCGCCGCCGCCGCCCCAGGAGCACCTGCCGCGCTGGCGACGGGTGATGGAGGGCCTGCGCCACTCCCTCGTGCGTGACGCCGAGGCGATCTCGCACCACTACGACGTCTCCAACGCCTTCTACGAGATGGTGCTGGGCCCCTCGATGACCTACACCTGCGCGGTCTTCCCGGAGGCCGACGCCTCCCTGGAGCAGGCCCAGGCCGAGAAGTACGACCTGGTGTGCCGCAAGCTCGGGCTGCAGCCGGGCCAGCGGTTGCTGGACCTGGGTTGCGGCTGGGGCGCGATGGTGCGTCACGCGGCGCAGCACTACGGGGTGAGGGCGCTGGGCGTCACCCTCTCCCGCGAGCAGGCGCAGTGGGCCAAGCAGGCCATCGACCGGGACGGCCTGGGCGACCTCGCCGAGGTGCGCCACAGCGACTACCGCGACGTGCTCGAGGACGACTTCGACGCCATCAGCTCGATCGGCCTGACCGAGCACATCGGGATCCGGCACTACCCGGCGTACTTCGGGTTCGTCCGCGACCACCTGCGCCCCGAGGGCCGCCTGCTCAACCACTGCATCACCCGGCCGCACAACCGGCCCGAGGAGACGGGGGCGTTCATCGACCGCTACGTCTTCCCCGACGGGGAGCTCACCGGCTCCGGCACCATCATCGCCGCGGCGCAGGACGCCGGCCTCGAGGTCATGCACGAGGAGAACCTGCGCCGCCACTACGCGCTGACGCTGCAGGGCTGGTGCGCGAACCTCGTCGAGCACTGGGACGAGGCGGTGGCCGAGGTGGGTGAGGGGACCGCGCGGGTGTGGGGTCTCTACATGGCCAGCTCGCGCCTGGCCTTCGAGCGCAACGAGATCCAGCTGCACCAGGTGCTGGCCACCCGGACCACCGGCGCCGGGTCCGACGGATTCGCTCTGCGACCCAGCTGGTGAGCACCCGGGCCCGCCAGCACACCGCCGAGGTGCTCTCGCGCGAGCAGGTCTCGGCGCACCTGGTGCGCCTGCGCCTCGGCGGGCCGGGCCTGCACGGGTTCGTCTCGACCGGGGTGCCCGACGAGTGGGTGGGTCTCGTGGTGCCCGGGCAGTTCCAGAGCCGCTACTACACGGTGCGCTCGTGGCACGACGGCGTGCTGGAGGTCGACGTCGTGCTGCACGACGTCGGGCTGGTCACCGAGTGGGCCGGTCGCGACTGCGTCGGTGAGCAGGTCGGGGTGGTCGACGCCCGCGGGTCCTTCGCCCCATCACCCGGGGCGACCTGGCTGATGCTGGTCGGTGACCTCACCGCGCTCCCGGCGATCGCCCGGATCTGCCGGGAGTCCTCGTTGCCGACGCGGGTCTGGGCGGAGGTCCCCGACCACCTGCCCGACTACCTCCCGGCCGACGCCGAGGTCACCTGGTCGGCGCCGCCGGCTCCGGGCACGTCCCAGTTGGCCGCAGTGGTCGACGGGCTGCGGTGGCCGGACGGGCCCGGGTACTTCTGGATGGCGGGGGAGTCCTCACAGATGCGCGCCATCCGCAAGCACCTGATGCGCGAGCGACGCCTGCCGAGCACGGCCTACGACGTGATGGGCTACTGGCGCGGTGGCGCGGTCCGGCAGCCGCGGTCGGTCGACCCGGGACCCGTGTGGCGGGCCGGGAAGGCGGCAGGCAAGACTGACGAGGAGATCTGGGCCGACTACGACGCGGTCCAGGCCGCCGCAGCCAACGAGGCCGACGATGTCTGACCTGCCACCACCCGCACCGCCGCCGGAGAACCCGATGGCGCCGCTCGCGCCGTTCTCCGGGGAGTGGGCCGAGGGCCACCGCAGCGGGTTCGCCTCCTTCGTGGGCCGCCCCAACGCCGGGAAGTCGACGCTGACCAACGCCCTGGTCGGCACCAAGGTCGCGATCACCTCCGACAAGCCCCAGACGACGCGCAGCGTCGTGCGCGGGATCGTGCACCGCGACGATGCGCAGCTGGTGCTGGTCGACACCCCCGGCCTGCACCGCCCGCGCACCCTGCTCGGAGAGCGTCTCAACGACCTGGTGCACACGACCTGGTCCGAGGTCGACGTGGTCGCGGTCTGCTTCCCTGCCGACGAGAAGATCGGCCCGGGGGACCGCTTCATCGTCACCGAGCTGGCCAAGGTGCGCCGCACCGTCACGGTCGCGGTCGCGACCAAGACCGACCTGGTCGGGCCCGAGCGGATCGGCGAGCACCTCCTCGCGATCTCGCGGCTGGGCGAGGAGACCGGGACGACCTGGGCCGAGATCGTGCCCGTCTCGGCCGTCGCCGGAGACCAGGTCTCCCTGCTGGCCGACCTGCTGGTCGCCCTGATGCCCGAGGGTCCGCCGCTGTACCCGGACGGCGACCTCACCGACACCCCGGACCAGACGCTGGTGGGCGAGCTGATCCGGGAGGCCGCGCTGCACGGCGTACGCGACGAGCTGCCGCACTCCATCGCCGTGGTCGTCGAGGAGATGGAGCTGCGCGAGGGTCGCTCGGAGGACCGCCCCCTGCTCGACGTGCACGCCAACCTCTTCGTCGAGCGCGACTCGCAGAAGGGGATCGTCATCGGCCACAAGGGCGCTCGGCTGCGTGAGGTCGGCACGGCGGCCCGCCACCAGATCGAGGCGCTGCTGGGCACCCCGGTCCACCTGGACCTCCGCGTCAAGGTGGCCAAGGACTGGCAGCGTGACCCCCGCCAGCTGCGACGCCTGGGGTTCTGAGCCTGGTCTGGGCGTACCGCTCGACGGTCAGAACGGTGGCGGTTCGTCGTCCTTCGGTGCGGACGGCGGCGTGCTGTGGTCGGGTGGGTCGGGTGGTCCGACCTTCGTCGACGTGGCTCTGCGTCGGGGTGGGGGTGGGGGTGGTGGGGCGATGGAGTACTCCAACGGTGGTGGCTCGGGTGCCACGGGTGGTGCCTGGGTGACGTCGAAGGTCCCTTCGGGCATCCGGAGGGTCTTGAGTCCGTGGGGGCTGGTCCACAGGTACACCCCGGGGGTGAGGGTCTCGTAGGACCAGCCGAGGTGGGTCTTGTGCCGGTGGTGGCGCCGACACATGGGCGCCTGGTTGGACGAGCAGGTCTGGCCTTGGGGCCAGGGCACGCAGTGCTCGTGGTCGCAGGCGCTGGCGGGGCGGGTGCACCGGGGGAAGACACAGGTCTGGTCGCGCAGGGCCGTCTGCTCGCGCAGGTCACCGGTGGACTCGTAGGAGTCGACGTGCAGGTGGTCGTTGAGGTCGATCACCGGTCGCACGGTCACGGTGCCGGCGGTGCGGCACCAGGTGCGGACCTGCTCGGCCAGCACCGGCCGGTGGGTGTTCGACCACGTGGCGACCCCGTGCTGGGCGACGTCGTAGCCGTGCCCGGTGATCGCCGCGACAGCGACGTGGGCGTGGACGACGACCGCGCGCCGCGCGGGCAGGCTGACCGTGCTGGCCGTCGGCGTCGACCACGACTCAGCTCGGACTCAACGTCAGCGTCGACTGGAGCCGGGCGAGGTCACCCAGGGCCGCGGCGCGGCGCACGGGCATGGTGTCGGTCGAGCCGAGGAGCTTCAGCTCGTGGGCCCGGTCGGCCAACGCGGTCTCGAGGTCCAACGCGTCCGCCGCGTCCAGGCACCCGTTGATGTCGACGGTCCCGGACAGGTCACCGCCCTGCTCACGCAGGTGGATGTGCACCCCCCGCTTCTCCGCAGCCGCCGTGCGTCGGGCCTCGGCGTCCTCGGGCTGCCACCGCGACAGGGCGGCCTCCACGACCCGGTCGAGCTGGGCGTTCGGACACGGCGTGGGTGAACCCGTTGACGTGGCGGTCGACGTGCTCGGCACCCTCCTCGCACAAGATCATCGTGGCCTCGGCGACGGTCTTGGCCCGCCACCACGCACACCGCCCCGACAACACCGCCTCCCACAACCTCGGGAGGCGGTAGCGGACCTCCAGGATCACCCCGAGGAACCGCCTCCCACCGTCGGTCGACAACCCCAGGGCGACCGCCATCTCGGTCACCGCGGCCTCCCCGACCAACGGCGCCCCCGGACCCGCCAACGTCAGCCCGTGCTCACCGAACCCGGCATGGAACGACGCCTCATCCAAGCTCAGGACCTCGTGAGCGATCGCCCACTCCAGCGCGGTGCGGATCTTGCGGACCTCCGCGGCCCGGACCCAGGCCTCGTCGGAGCGCAACGCGTCGAGCAGACCCTGGCGGGTCTCGTCGGTGGCGGCGGCAGCGGGCATGGATCGATGATACTAGAATATATGTTCGAAAGATAGGCCCTGCACAGGGCGCTCGATGCAGGGATGTGCTGATATCTCGGGAGCCGTGGTGATACGGGCTCCGTGGGGAGACGCGACGCGAAGCCGCGTGCCCACCCAGCGGCAGGGGCGGCCCATGTCGAGTGGCACCACATCGGTCCACGACCTCGGAGGCGGAGAGCTGGTCCTGCTCCTGGCCTCCGACACGGCCACGGCAACGACGATGAGGACGACCCGCCGTCGTCGGTAGCGGCCGGTGCGGGCAGGTGTGGTCCCCGGCTGGTGGGTCGCGGCGTGGCTCGCCCGACGAGGCGTCAGCCTGGGTCAGGGGCCCAGCAGCGGCCGTAGGTCTGACCGGCGTCCCACTGCTCGGCGGTCGGCCACTCGTAGCCCCACTCGAAGTCGAGGGCGTCGGCGGCGACGTCGCGACCGGCGTCCTCGCACGGTGTCTGGCCCGCAGCCCTCGCCTGCTCCGTGCCGGGGTAGGTGGCGGTGCCGAGGTCGACCACGTCGATGGCACGCCACGCGTGGTCGCGACTGCACACGACGCGGCGGAAGTCCGCGGCGTCGGGTGCGGCGGTGCCGCACATGCCGTAGCGCTGGGCGCCCTCCTCGCGTCCGAGCACGCCGTCGAGGTCGGGACCCAGGTCGGCGAGCTCGGCCTCGGCGCCGACTGCGATCACGTCGCAGCGGAACCACTCGGCGCCCGCGTCCGACTGCGACACCGTCGGGGTGAACCACACCGTGCGCAGCATGCTCAGCCGCAGGGCGCGCTGGTCACCACCGAGGAAGCCGCCGAGCGCCTCGGGGCACCGGGTCGCGGGCTGCTCGCGCACCCGGTCGGCGTCGACCGCGAGCAGGTGACCGTCGACGACCGTGGAGAGCCGGCCGGTCGAGAAGGTCAGCGCCGTGTGCGGCTCGGCACAGGGGGTGGTGCGGCGGCTGGTCGTCGGTGCGACCGCCTCCTCGTAGCTCAGGGCGTAGCAGGACCCGGTCTGCGGACCGCGCGGCTCCCGGGCCCGCGGCAGCGCGACCGGTGACGCCGACGCGGACGACGGGCTGGCCGGGGACGAGGGCGTCGACGAGCCGGTCGGCGCATCGACGCCGCTGCCGCCGCTGCACCCGGACACGAGCAGCGCCAGCGCGGCCACCACCCCGAGCAGGACCCGGCGTCGCATCAGTCGGGCGTCCTGGCCCAGCACACCGAGCGGCGGTTGCCCGCCTCCCACTCGGCCTCGTGGAAGTAGGTGTAGGCGTAGTCGTACTCGACCGGGTAGTTCAGCCAGGCACCGACCGAGTCGGAGCAGAAGTCGCGTGTCGTGACCTCGACCTCGCGGTCACCCGGGTACGGGTCGTCGGGCTCGCCGACCTTGATGGTCGTCACGGCCCTCCACTGGTGCGGCTCGGAGCAGGGGACCTTCGGCTCGGCGGTGATGGTCTCACCCGGCGCGCACACCAGCCACCGGTCGTCGGGCCGCCCGAGGAGCAGGCCCTTCGCGGTCTCGGGCAGCGCGGTGTAGGACGTGCTCTGCTCACCACCACCCACGACGTCACAGCGGTACCAGCGCGCGCCCGCGTCCCAGGCCTCCCGGCTCGGACGGAACCAGGCCCAGCTGACCGCCGTGCGCATCACCAGCGACTCGTCGGCGCCCAGGAACGTCTGGAACTTGCCCGAGCAGGTCGAGTACGCCGACCGGGCCACCTCGGGCGCGTCGTAGGCCGCGTCGGACAAGCGACCCGGGAGATCGCCGATCGCGAAGGTCTCGGCGGTGTGCTCCTGCGAGCACGGCACCGTCTCGCCGGCGTTGGTCGGTGCGGCGACGTCCTCCGGGGTCAGGTCGCGACACACCCCGAGCTCGGGGGCGTCGATCGCGTCGACCTGCGCCGGGTCCGGGTTGGTGCCCTGCGGCTCCGAGGGCGACCCGCAACCGACCAGCAGCAGGCCGAGCACGACCGTCGTGACCGCCGCGGGGACCGTCGCACCGGCCCACGAAGGGAGCCGACGCTGGGACCTCGGCGCGGACCTGGGCACGGCACGGACTCCTGGCGGGCTCGACGACACGACGCCCCACAGACTAGGCGACGTGGACGGTGCATCCCGCTCGCCGACGCCTGCGCTGACGTCCGTCAGCGGCTCAGCAGCGCAGCGAGCGTCCCGCCGAGCTCGTAGGCGGCCTGGCGCTCGGCCTCGCCGACGTCGCCGACGACCGCGAGCACCTCGGCCGCCTGCGTCCACGGCAGCGCCGAGACGATCGTGGACACCGAGCGGACTGCGCCCTCGGTGTCGTACCGTCCGTGCACCCACAGCCCCCACGGCGTGCGCCGCGCCCCCGCGCTGCCACCGGCCGACCCGTCGTCGGCCAGGGCGCCCCCCACCTCCAGGAAGATCGTGTCGAGGAAGTGCTTGAGCGCGCCGCTCATGTAGCCGAAGTTGGCCGTCGTCCCGAGCAGCACCCCGTCCGCGGCAAGGACGTCGGCGGCGCGGGCCTCCAGGGCCGGCCGCAGGACCACCTCCACCCCCTCGATGGCGTCGTCGTGGGCACCGGCGACGACCGCGTCGGTCAGCGAGCGCACCGTCGGCGTGGGGGAGTGGTGGACCACGAGCAGGCGGGGCACGACGGGCACGATAGCGACGTCCGGGGCCACCGGCCTGGTGCCCGGCCCGCCGTCGGCGACGCCCACCCGGATGCAGGGCCCCGTCCCGGACGCTATGGTGAGGTCGTGATGCGCGCGCGACTTCTTCTTCGCTGCCGCAGCGAGGCCTGAGCCACCGCCGGACCCCCTCGCTGCGGAGTGTCTGCTGCGCCCGGCGACCCGCCCGCCTCATCTGAGCGAGGACTTCCATGAACCACCAGCACGAGACGAACCAGCGCAACCCCCAGCAGCCCGGCCCCGGGGCGCACGCGCGCTACTCGCCGTTCACCCCGATCCGGCTCACGGACCGCACCTGGCCGGACCGGGAGCTCAGCGTCGCCCCGCGCTGGTGCGCGGTGGACCTGCGCGACGGCAACCAGGCCCTGATCGACCCGATGTCACCCACCCGCAAGCGGGCGATGTTCGCGCTGCTCGTGCGGATGGGCTACAAGGAGATCGAGGTCGGCTTCCCGAGCGCGAGCCAGACCGACTTCGACTTCGTGCGTCAGCTCATCGAGGAGGACCTGGTCCCCGACGACGTGGTGATCCAGGTCCTGACCCAGGCTCGCGAGGAGCTCATCGAACGGACCTTCGAGTCGCTGCGCGGCGCCAAGCAGGCCATCGTGCACCTCTACAACTCCACCTCGACGCTGCAGCGTCGCGTCGTCTTCGGCCTCGACATGGACGGCATCCGCGACATCGCCGTCCAGGGCGCCCGGTTGTGCAAGAAGTACGAGGAGACCATCCCGGAGACCCGGGTCCTCTACGAGTACTCCCCGGAGTCCTACACCGGCACCGAGCTCGAGTTCGCCGCCCGGGTCTGCAACGACGTGCTCGAGGTCTTCGGCCCCACCGCCGACAAGCCGGTCATCATCAACCTGCCGGCGACCGTCGAGATGGCCACGCCCAACGTCTACGCCGACTCCATCGAGTGGATGGACCGCCACCTCGCCCACCGCGAGAACGTCGTGCTGTCGCTGCACCCGCACAACGACCGCGGCACGGCGGTCGCAGCGGCCGAGCTCGGCTACCTCGCCGGAGCCGACCGGATCGAGGGCTGCCTGTTCGGCAACGGCGAGCGCACCGGCAACGTCTGCCTGGTCACGCTGGGCCTGAACCTGTTCACCCACGGCATCGACCCGCAGATCGACTTCTCCGACATCGACGACGTGCGTCGCACCGTCGAGTACTGCAACCAGCTGCCCGTCCACGAGCGCCACCCCTACGGCGGTGACCTCGTCTACACGGCGTTCTCGGGCTCGCACCAGGACGCGATCAAGAAGGGCCTCGAGGCCCTCGAGCGCGACGCGGAGGCAGCCGGGGTGCCGGTCGTCGAGCACCCCTGGGCGGTTCCCTACCTGCCCATCGACCCCAAGGACGTCGGACGCTCCTACGAGGCCGTGATCCGGGTCAACAGCCAGTCCGGCAAGGGTGGCGTCGCGTACATCCTCAAGGCCGAGCACAAGCTCGAGCTGCCCCGGCGTGCCCAGATCGAGTTCAGCCGGACCATCCAGCAACGCACCGACGAGGGTGGTGGCGAGGTCACGCCGGAGCAGATCTGGAGCGCCTTCCGCGCCGAGTACCTCGACCGTGACGCACCCTGGGCCCTCGTCTCGGTGCGCACCAGCTCCGAGGGCGGCGAGCACGACTCCCTGGTGGCCCAGGTTCGTGTCCAGGGTGCCGAGCACGCCATCGAGGGTGCCGGGAACGGGCCGATCGCGGCCTTCGTCGACGCCGTCAACACCCACGCCCCGGCCCTCGACCTACGGGTGCTCGACTACCACGAGCACGCCCTGTCCTCCGGTGGCGACGCGATCGCGGCGGCCTACGTGGAGTGCCAGGTCGGCGACGAGGTGCGGTGGGGTGTGGGCCTGGACCCGAACATCGTCACGGCGTCGCTACGCGCGGTGCTGAGCGCTGTGAACCGGCAGCACGCGGTGGCGGTCGTCGAGCAGTGAGACGACGCCTGCGGCGCTGCGGTCCAGGAGCGGCAGGCGCAGCGTCACCGTCGTGCCGTGTCCTGGCCGTGAGGTGAGGCTCACCCGCCCGCCGTGCCCCTCCACGAGGGCACGCACGATGGGCAGGCCGAGGCCGGTGCCCTGGACGGCGAGCTGCTGGGCACGCTTGGTGCGGTAGAAGCGGGTGAAGACCGCCTCCTGGTCGGCGACCGCGATCCCGATGCCGTCGTCGGCGACCTCCACGACCGCGTCGCCGGCCTCGGCCCGCAACCGCACGGTGACCGTGCCGTCGTCGTCGGTGAACTTCACCGCGTTGCCCAGCAGGTTGGTGAGGGCCTGCTCCAGCCGGACCCGGTCACCGACGACGACCAGCGGCGTCCCCTCGGGGTCGGGTTGGACCCGCAGGGTGCGGGCGCCGAGCAGACCGCCGAGGTTCTCGGTGGTGGTGATCACGCAGTCGCCGAGGTCCACCGGCTCCTCCTCCCAGCCGAGGGCGCCCCGGTCGAGGGACTCGTCCTCGTTGCGCGCCGAGGCCACCGCGTCCAGGCCGCCCAGCGTCAGCAGGTCCCCGCAGATGTCGATCAGGCGCGCACCGTTGCGCGCGATGACCTCGAGCACCGGCTCCTGGGCGGGCTCGGGCGCCACCACGCTGCCGTCGCGCAGCATCTCGGTGTAGCCGACGATGCTCGTCACCGGGGTGCGCAGCTCGTGGGAGACGGTCGAGACGAACTCGTCCTTGGCCCGGTCCAGCGCCCGCAGCTGCTCGACCACGATCCGCTCCCGCTCCAACGCGGTGCTCAGCTCCGCGGAGCTGCGCCGCTCGGCGGTGACGTCACGACCCACGCACAGGTAGCCCAGGGGCTCGGCCAGGTCGTCGCGGGTGACCGAGAGGCTGGTCGAGACGATCAGGCGCTCACCGTCGCGCGCGATCCAGGTCCAGTCCTCGGGGTCGCTCTCACCGTCGGGGCCGAGCTGACCCACCAGGCTGGCGAAGGCCCGGTTCACCCCGATCGTGCGGGCGCGCCTCTGCACCTCGACCGGGTCGATGAGCGAGACGAAGGGCAGGCCGATGACCGACGACGACGGGCGGCCCAGCAGGCGTTCGGCCCCGGAATTGAACACCGTGACCAGGCCGTCGTGGTCGATGCCGACCAGCACGGTCGCGGCCGAGGCCTGCAGCACGTGCGACATCAGGCTCGTGATGGACCGCTCGCTCGTCACGTCGACGCCGGTCATCACGGCGTACGCCGGCTCGCCGGCCTCGTCGCGCACGATGTTGCTGTTCCACGTCATCCGCAGCAGCGACCCGTCCTTGCGCCTGGTCGAGGCCTCGCGCACGTCGGCCTCGGCGCGGCTGGGCCAGCAGAACAGCGCCGCGACGTCGGCCGAGGTGTACGGCGAGACCGGTGTGAGCCAGACGGGGCGGTGCAGGAATTCCCCCTCGTCGAAGCCGCTGAGCCGCGTGACGGCCTGGTTGACCCGGACGACGGTGCCCTGCACGTCGACGACCACGACCATGCAGGCGACCGTGTTGACCGTCGCGTCCGTCAGCTGCTGGCTCTCCTCCTGGGCGCGCAGCGCCTCCCGCTCGAGCGTGACGTCGAGCAGCTGGGCGGCGTAGCGGTCGCCCTCCACCGAGGGAAGCGAGGCGACGGCGACGGTGAGGCTGCTGCCGGCGCGCCCGATCGCGGTGCAGCTGCTGGTCCACGCCTCGCTGCGTCCCCCGAGCAGGTCGGCGAGCCCGGCGAGGCCCAGCGGACCGGGCCGCAGCACCTCGAGGACGTCGCGACCGACCAGGTCGCCACGGTGGCCCCGCAGCATCTCACCGGCCGCCTGGTTGACGTCGTCGATGACGAGCCGGTCACCCTCGCGGTGCAGCAGGGCCATCCCGACCAGAGCCTCGCTGAAGGTGCGCCGGAACAGCTCCTGGTCGCTGCGCAGCTGCTCGGTGGCCGCCCGCTGCTGGCGCACGGCGAGCGCGATCGGCAGCGCCACGCACGTCGCGGCCAGGTTCCAGGTGTGCGAGATGATCGTGGCCCCGGTCTGGTCGAGGGTGTCCGCGGCGCCGAAGGGACCCCAGCCCTGGACCGTGGCGTAGCTGCAGGCCACCGACACCGCGGCACTCTGCCAGCAGGCGGTCCCGACGCCGTAGCGCGAGGCGCCCCAGATGAGCAGCGGCAGGGGGATGAAGGCGACCGACGCGTTCGAGCTCGGCCCGAAGACCGTCACGGTCACCGCGAGCAGGAGGGCCGTCTGCAGCGCCAGCCCCGGCGACCGCGGCAGTCTCAGCAGGCCCAGGGAGTGGTCGGCGAGACTCGCGGCCGCGATCGTGCTGGCGACCAGGGTCGAGGCGGTCGCCATCTCGAAGGCCGCCAGCCAGGCGCGGTCGTCGCCACCGCCGGCGCCCAGCAGGAGCTGGTAGGTCGCGGCGAGCCCGCCCGAGACGGCCGCAGCACACAGGTGGTGGACGAAGTCGCGCTGGCTGGCCAGCGTGATCGTCCGGCCGTGGCGCCCGAGGCTGAGCACCGCGGCGGCCACGACCGGCTGCGCGACCAGGACCAGGAGAGCGGGCAGAGGTGGCACTGGACCTCGCACCGCCAGCATGACGATGAGGGCCACGGTCATGACCGCCGTCATGACCGGCCAGTGACGTGGTCGCACCAGCACCAGGAACGTCATGCTGACGCCGATCCCGGTCCACCAGGTGGACTCGTGCGCTCCGGGCAGGAGGGAGAGGCCGTAGCCCACGAGGTAGACGCCCGCGAGCAGGGTGAGGGCTAGCCGCAACGACGGGCGGCGAGGGCTCGGGTCCACCTGGCCATGATCGGTCAACGCGGCGGATCGTGCACGGCTTTGGGGCAACCCGCGGCGCTGAGGCCCCTACGATGCCGCCATGGGTGCCACCGACACCGGCCGGATCGCCGAGGATCCGCCCGCGCCGCCTCTCGACGAGCCGCGGCTGCTCGTCTCGGAGCGGATCGGCCAGTTCTTCGTCGAGGGCGAGGCCAGCCGCGACCGGCTCGAGTTCACCGAGTACGGCGGGGGCGACTCCTGGGTCGTCCTCCTGCACGGGCAGATGATGCCGCGCCGGATGCATCAGCCGCTCGCCCGTGCCCTGGCGGCGGCCGGGTTGCACGTGGTGACCCTCGACCTGCTCGGCCACGGTCGCTCCGACCGGCCGGCCGACCCCCTGGCCTACTCGATGACGGCCTTCGGCGAGCAGGTGGTCGCGCTGATGGACCACCTGGGGATGGAGCAGGCCGTCGTCGGCGGGACCTCGCTCGGGGCCAACGTCTCGCTGGAGGTCGCCACGATCGCGCCCGAACGGGTGTGCGGGCTGCTGCTGGAGATGCCGGTGCTCGACAACGCGCTCGAGGCGGGCATCATCGCGTTCGCCCCGCTCCTCCTCGCGGCGCGCTTCCTGCCGGTCACGATCACCCTGACCCGGTGGCTGAGCCGACCGGTGCCGCGCGGCCTGGTGCCGTTCTGGACCGGCATCGCGCTGGACACGCTCGACCAGCGCCCGGGCCCGCTCGCCGCGGTGGTGCACGGGATCTTCTTCGGCCGGGTCGCCCCGCCGTCGAAGGTACGCCGCACCATCACCGCGCCGGCGATGGTCGTCGGCCACCCGTCGGACCCGATCCACCCGGCGGCCGACGCGGCGATGCTCGCCGAGGAGATGCCGCACGCCACCTTCGTGCGAGCGCGGTCCATCCTGGAGTGGCGCCTCGCCCCGGCCCGGTTGGACCGGACGGCGGTCGCCTTCGCCCGCGAGTGCTGGGCGCGCCCGGCGGCCTGAGGCCCAGACGACCGGGCGTCGGGGAGGATGGGGCAGTGCCCCTCTACCGCGACGAGGCGGTCGTGCTGCGCACCCACAAGCTGGGCGAGGCCGACCGCATCATCACCCTGCTGACCCGAGAGCACGGGCGCGTGCGGGCGGTCGCGAAGGGCATCCGTCGCACCAGCAGCCGCTTCGGCTCGCGCCTGGAGCCGTTCACGTGGGTCGACCTGCAGCTGGCCGAGGGGCGCAGCCTCGACGTGGTGACCCAGGCCGAGACCCGGGCGGCCTGGTACTCCGAGCTCGGGCTCGACTACGAGCGCTACACGGCCGGCACCGTGATGCTCGAGACCGCCGAGCGGCTGGTGACGGAGGAGAAGGAACCGTCCGTGCAGCAGTTCTGGCTGCTCGTCGGTGCGCTGCGGGCGATGGCGTCGGGACAGCGACGGCCCGGCCACGTCCTGGACTCCTACCTGCTCCGCTCGCTGGCGGTGGCCGGCTACGCGCCGTCCTTCGACGCCTGCGCCCACTGCGGTCGTCCCGGTCCCCACCGGTGGTTCAACCCCTCGATGGGCGGGATGCTCTGCTCGACCTGTCGCCTGCCGGGCTCGGCGAGCCCGTCGCCGGAGACGGTCGAGCTCCTCGGCGGCCTGCTCGCGGGTGACTGGCCGGTCGTCGAGGCAGCGCCCCAGCGTGAGATCAAGCAGGCCAGCGGTCTGGTCGCCGCCTTCGTGGCCTGGCACCTCGAGCACCGGCTGCGTTCCCTCGAGCACGTGGACCGCGGCGACCCGCGCCAGCCTCATCAGCCTGCGTAGGCTGCGCGCCGTGAAGCGAGCCGTCCGTGCCCCGACCCCGCACCCGTCGGGGGCCACGCCGCCGGACCTGCCTCGCGAGCTCGTGCCCCGCCACGTCGCGGTCGTCATGGACGGCAACGGCCGGTGGGCCGCCGAGCGCGGACTGCCGCGCACCCGCGGGCACGAGATGGGCGAGGCCGCTCTCTTCGACGTGGTCGAGGGTGCGATCGAGATCGGCGTCGAGGCCGTGTCCGCCTACGCCTTCTCGACCGAGAACTGGTCACGCTCACCCGACGAGGTGCGCTTCCTGATGGGCTTCAACCGCGACGTCATCCGACGTCGCCGCGACGAGATGCACGAGCTCGGCGTGCGCGTGCGCTGGGCCGGCCGCGCCCCGCGGCTGTGGCGCTCGGTGGTCAAGGAGCTCCGGGTCGCCGAGGAGCTGACGCGCGACAACGACGTCATGACCCTGACGATGTGCGTCAACTACGGCGGCCGCTCGGAGCTCACCGACACGGTGCGCTCGATCGCGCGCGAGGTCGCCGCCGGGCGGCTCGACCCCGACCGGATCAACGACAAGACCGTGGCACGTCACCTCTACGTGCCCGAGCTGTCCGAGGCCGACCTGGTCTGGCGCACCTCGGGCGAGCAGCGGCTGAGCAACTTCATGCTCTGGCAGGCGGCCTACGCCGAGCTCGTCTTCACCGACGTGCTGTGGCCCGACGTGGACCGGCGAGAGCTGTGGCGGGCCATCGACCTCTACGCGCGCCGCGACCGTCGCTACGGTGGCGCCGCTCCCCGCTGAGGCGGGTGCGACCGGCCGCCACGGGTGCCGGCGTGCCGCCGGCGCCGGACACCGCCGTCAGGTGCCGTCGCGGGCTACGCAGACGGGGCAGCGGCCGAAGATCTCCCAGGTGTGGCTGACCTCGGCGAAGCCGTGGTCGGTCGCGATCGAGCGGGTCCACTGCTCCACCGCGGGGCCCTCGACCTCCACCGTCGCGCCGCACGAGCGGCACACGAGGTGGTGGTGGTGGCTCGCCGAGCAGCGCCGGTAGGCCGCCTCTCCGTCCTCGGTGCGCAGCACGTCGACCTCGCCGGCGTCGGCGAGCCGCTGGAGCGTGCGGTAGACGGTGGCCAGGCCCACCCGGTCCCCCCGCTCGGCGAGCAGGGCGTGGATGTCCTGCGCGGAGCGGAAGTCCTCGACCGAGCCGAGGGCGTCGGCGACGGCGGTGCGCTGCCGCGTGGGGCGGAGCCCGCCGTCGCCGTTGGTGGGCTCAGTGCTCGTCATAGTGGCTCCCGTGGGGGGCGTGGCGGTGTCCGTCGTGGACGTAGTCGAGGTGGTCGTCGTGGGGCACGGCCGGGTGCCCGCACTCGGGGCCGTGCTGGTGGTCGTGGTCGGTGTGCGGCGTCTCGTCGTGCTCGGGCGCGTCGTCGGTGAACGGTTCGCTCAGGTGCGCGCGGCGGCGCAGCCACACGCCGATCGGCCAGGTCAGGGCGAAGCCCGCCAGGCTCACCAGCACGATCGTGGCACCGGGGGCGACGGTCGCGCGGTAGGACGCCACCGCGGCCACGACCAGGCCACCGACCGAGGCCGCCACGCCGATGCCCATCGCGGCGACCAGCGTCGTGCGGAACGACCGGGTCACCTGCTGGGCGGTGGCGACGGGCACCACCATGAGGGCGGAGACCAGCAGCAGGCCCACGGTGCGCATGGCCACGGTCACGCTCACCGCGGCGAGCACGGCGACCAGCAGGTTGTAGCGGCGGACGTCCAGCCCGGCCACACGCGCGAACTCCTGGTCCTGCGCCACGGCGAACAGCTGGGGTGAGAGCCCGACCGCGAGGACGGTCACCACCGCCGCGAGCACCATCGTGACCAGCACGTCGCCGACCGAGATGGTCAGGATCGAGCCGAAGAGGTAGCTCTGCAGTGACGCCGCGCTCTGCCCGGCCAGGCCGGTGACGAGCACGCCCCCGGCGAGACCACCGTAGAAGAGCAGGGCGAGGACGACGTCTCCGTTGGTGTGGCCGCGCTCCCGCACGACCTCGATCACCACCGCCCCGATCACGGCGACGACGACGGCGGTCCAGGTCGGGGAGGTCCCGGTGGCCAGGCCGAGGGCGACCCCCGTGACCGCGACGTGGCCGATCCCGTCGCCCATCAGGGCGAGGCGGCGCTGCACCAGGTAGGTGCCCACAGCGGGGGCGGCCAGGCCGGTGAACAGGGCAGCGAGCAGGGCGCGCTGCATGAACGGGTAGGAGAACAGCTCGGCGAGCGCCATCAGTGACGACCTCCGGGCGTCTGCTGGGTGACCGGGGCCGCGACGCCCGGCACGTGGTCGTGGCGGGTGCGGTCGCGGTGATCGGGGTGGTGGTGGGTGTGCGACTCCCCGAAACGCGGGTCGTGCACCTCGTGGTCGGCCAACGGCTCTCCGTCGTAGGCCACCCGGCCGTGCCGCATCACCACGGCCCGGTCGACGAGGCCGGCCAGCGGACCGAGCTCGTGCGCGACGAGCACGATGGTCGCGCCCTCCTCCTTGAGGTGGCGCAGCGAGGTGGCGAGCGCCTCCTGGTGGGGGAGGTCGACGCCCGCGGTGGGCTCGTCGAGGAAGAGCAGCTCCGGCTCACCGGCCAGCGCCCGCGCGATCAGGACGCGCTGCTGCTGACCACCGGAGAGGGTCGAGACGCCGTCGCGGGCCCGCTCGGCGAGCCCGACCACCTCCAGGGCCCGGTCGACCGCGGCGCGGTCGGCACGGCCCAGGGGCCGCAGCAGCCGCCGTCGCGTCAGACGGCCCGAGGCGACGACCTCCCAGACCGAGGCGGGCACACCGGAGGAGGCCCCGGTGCGCTGCGGCACGTAGCCCACCCGCCGCCGGTCGTGGAAGTCCGCACTGTCGACACCGAAGAGCTCGAGGCGCCCTGCGGTCAGCGGGCGTACGCCGGTCAGCGCGCGCACCAGGGTCGACTTGCCCGAGCCGTTGGCACCCATCAGGGCGACGAACTCCCCGGTGGCGACGCTCAGGTCGACGTGGCGCAGCACCGGGCGGCCGTCGATGGCGACCGCGCCGTCCCGCAGCCGCACGGGGAGCGCCGCGGCACGCCCCGCGGAGGGGGTCACGCGCACCCGTTCGCGCTGCGCAGGGCCTCGAGGTTGGCTCGCACCAGGGAGAGGTAGTCCTCGTCGGCGGTGGCGTCGGTGAGGCCCTCGATCGGGTCGAGCACCCGCGACTCGACGCCGGTGTCCCGGGCCAGGCTCGCGGTCAGCCGTGGGCTGGCCAGGGCCTCGGAGAAGACCGTCGTGATGTTGTCGGAGTCGATCAGCTGCTGCAGGCGCTGCAGGTCCGCCGGGGTCGGCTCCGCGTCGGGGGACAGGCCCGCGACCGGTGCCACCGTGATGCCGTAGCGCTCGAGGTAGCCGAAGGCGTCGTGGCTGACCACGATCGTGCTCCGCCGGCAGTCGGAGAGTCCGCGCTCGACGGCCGTGTCGAGGTCCTCGAGGTCCGAGCGCACCGCGGCGGCCCGGACGGCGTAGGCGTCGGCGTGGGCGGGGTCGACCTCGGCGAGGTCGCGACCGACGGCGTCCGCGACCTTCGCCAGGAGCAGCGGGTCCAGCCAGAAGTGCGGGTCGACCTCGCCGTCGACGCTGCGCAGGTCGACGACGTCGGTGACGTCGAGCGTCGTCCCGGTCGCGTTCTGTCCCACCGCGTCGTCCACGGCGGCCTGGAAGCCGCCCTGGTAGACGACCAGGTCGGCGGCGGCCACCTCGGCGTTGGCGCGCACCGAGAGCTCGAGGTCGTGCGGCTCCTGACCGGGGGTGGTGAGGTCGGTGACCGAGGCGTCGGGACCCGCCACCCGCTCCGCGACGAACTGCAGGGGGTAGAACGCCGCCACGACGTCGACGCCGTCGGAGGACCCGGCGGCGTCGTCGGAGAACGCGGAGCACGCCGACAGGACCAGGCAGGCGGTGACGACGGGCAGGAGGTGGCGTGCGTTCACGAGAATGATTCTCATCGAGAGTGAGAATCATTGTCAACTTTGTCTCGCCAAGGCGAGACTAGGCTGGGCGGGTGCTCGTCGTCACGCGGTTCCGCGTCCCCGTCGCCCAGGGTGAGTCGTTCCGGGTCGACCTCGACCGGGCCCGGTCCGCGCTGGCCGAGCGGCCGGGCTACGTCACGGCGACGGTGGGCCGCAACGTCGACGACCCCGAGCTGTGGGTGCTCACGACCCGGTGGGAGCACGTGGGTGCCTACCGCCGCGCCCTGTCCTCCTACGACGTCAAGCTGCACGCCGTGCCGGTGCTGACCCGTGCGCTCGACGAGCCCAGCGCCTACGAGGTCGTCGAGGGCGACACGGTGCTCAACACCGGCACACCCCGGTCGTTAGGCTGACGCACCCGCAGTCGGCAGCCGGCCGGTTGCGCGCCTGAGGAGCTGACTTCCCGTGGCCAAGCCGCCGCCGTCCACCGTCGATCTCGTCGTGTCCCTGGCCAAGCGCCGGGGCTTCGTGTTCCCGAGCGGCGAGATCTACGGCGGCACCCGCTCCGCGTGGGACTACGGCCCGCTCGGGGTGGAGCTGAAGGAGAACATCAAGCGCCAGTGGTGGAAGGCCATGGTCCAGATGCGGGAGGACACGGTCGGTCTCGACTCCTCGATCATCCTGCCGCGGCGCACCTGGGAGGCCAGCGGCCACGTCGCGACCTTCTCGGACCCGCTGACCGAGTGCCAGAGCTGCCACAAGCGCTTCCGCGCCGATCACCTCGCCGAGGAGTTCGCCGAGCGCAAGGGCCTGGACGACCCCGACGAGGTCGACCTGGCCAAGCTGGCCTGCCCCAACTGCGGCACCCGCGGCGCGTGGACCGAGCCGCGGCAGTTCTCCGGGCTGCTCAAGACGTTCCTGGGGGTCGTCGAGGACGAGTCGGGCCTGCACTACCTGCGCCCGGAGACCGCCCAGGGCATCTTCTTGAACTTCGCCAACGTGGTGACCTCGAGCCGGATGAAGCCGCCCTTCGGCATCGCCCAGATCGGCAAGAGCTTTCGCAACGAGATCACGCCGGGCAACTTCATCTTCCGCACCCGAGAGTTCGAGCAGATGGAGATGGAGTTCTTCGTCAGGCCCGGCGAGGACGAGGAGTGGCACCAGTACTGGCTCGACGAGCGCACTGCCTGGTACGTCGATCTCGGCATCGACCCCGCCAACCTGCGCCACTTCGAGCACCCCGTCGAGAAGCTCTCGCACTACGCCAAGCGCACCGTCGACATCGAGTACCGCTTCAAGTTCGCCGGGTCGGAGTGGGGCGAGCTCGAGGGCATCGCCAACCGCACCGACTACGACCTGCGCACCCACGCCGAGGCGTCCGGCGCGGACCTGAGCTACTTCGACCAGGCGGCGGGCGAGCGCTACACGCCGTACGTCATCGAGCCGGCCGCCGGGCTCTCGCGCAGCCTGATGACCTTCCTCGTCGACGCCTACCGCGAGGACGAGGCGCCCAACACCAAGGGTGGCGTCGACAAGCGGACCGTGCTCGGCCTCGACCCCCGTCTCGCGCCGGTCAAGGTCGCCGTCCTGCCGCTGTCCCGCAACGCCGACCTCACCCCGAAGGCCCGCGACCTCGCCGCCGCCCTGCGGCGCACCTGGTACGTCGACTTCGACGACTCCGGTGCGATCGGACGTCGCTACCGCCGTCAGGACGAGATCGGGACGCCGTACTGCATCACCGTGGACTTCGAGACCCTCGAGGACCAGGCCGTCACCGTGCGCGAGCGGGACTCCATGACCCAGGAGCGCATCGGGCTCGACGCGATCCAGGGCTGGCTCGCTGCGCGGTTGCTCGGATGAGGTCGGCGACGACGTCCCGGGTCGCTGGTCCCGGGGTGCACAATGACTGCGTGATCGGGGTCAGCCACCGCAGAGTCAGGGTCGCCGCGACGGCGACCGTCGCCGCCCTGGTGCTCTCTGCCTGCTCGAGCGGCGGAGAGGCGGCCACGCCGGAGGCGAGCGGCTCGACGTCGGCGTCGTCCGCGCCGAGCGAGTCGGCAGCGGCGTCCGAGAGCACGGCGCCCGAGCCCTACCTGCCGGTCCCCGACGGGGTGGAGCTGACGCCGCAGGGCAGCCTGCTCGAGGTCGGCGACAAGGCGACCGTGGCCTACGAGCCCCGTCAGCAGAAGGTCGGCGTGCTCGACCTCAAGGTGACCGGGCTGGAGCAGACGACCTTCGAGAAGTCCTTCGAGGGCTGGAAGCTCGACGCCCGGACCATGAGGTCGACGCCCTACTTCGTCGACGTGGCGGTCGCGAACGTCGGCCGCCTCGACCTCGGTGGTCGCGCGGTGCCGCTCTACCTGCTCGACGACGAGAACACCCTGGTGGAGGCGTCGACCTTCGCCGGCGACTTCAAGCCCTGCCCCAGCGTGAGCCTGCCCAGGACGTTCACGAAGGGTGACCGGACCTCGGTCTGCCTGGTCTACCTCGCCCCGCAGGGCCGCACCATGGCCGGAGTGAGCTTCCGACCGTCGCAGGACTTCAACGCGATCACCTGGACCGGTGACGTCAAGGGTGCGCCGGAGCCGGGCGGGACCAAGGGTGGCGGCACGGGCGGGCGGGACACGAAGTCGCAGCAGGGCGGCAAGGGCTAGGACCGGGCCAGGACCGCTCGACTTCGTGACGACCCGCTTGTCGGGGACACTGGGCACGTGACCGTCGCGACGACCGCGCCCCGTGCGCTCCAGCTGGGGTCGCTGCGCGTGGACACGCCCGTCGTGCTGGCCCCGATGGCGGGCATCACCAACGCGGCGTACCGCCGGCTGTGCGCGGAGCAGGGCGCCGGGCTCTACGTCTGCGAGATGATCACCAGCCGTGGGCTGGTCGAGGGTGACCCGCACACCCTCGACATGCTCGTCTTCGACGAGACCGAGCAGGTCCGCTCGGTGCAGCTCTACGGCACCGACCCCGCCCACGTGTCGCGGGCGACCGAGATCCTGTGCGCCGAGCACGGCGTGTCCCACGTCGACCTGAACTTCGGCTGCCCGGTGCCCAAGGTGACCCGCAAGGGCGGCGGGGGCGCACTCCCGTGGAAGCGGGGGCTGCTGGCGCGGATCCTCGAGGGAGCGGTGGCCGCCGCCGGGCGCTACGACGTGCCGGTGACCATCAAGACCCGCAAGGGCCTGGACGAGGACCACCTGACCTACCTCGACGCGGGTCGGATCGCCCAGGAGACGGGGTGCGCGGCGATCGCGCTGCACGGGCGCACCGTCGCGCAGGCCTACTCCGGGCAGGCCGACTGGGACGCGATCGGCGAGCTCGTCACGGCCGTCGACATCCCGGTGCTCGGCAACGGTGACATCTGGGAGGCCGCCGACGCGCTGCGCATGGTCGAGCAGACCGGGGCGGCCGGCGTGGTGGTGGGCCGTGGCTGCCTGGGTCGACCCTGGCTCTTCCGCGACCTCGCGGCCGCGTTCGACGGCGAGGACGTCGCCACGCTCCCGCGCCTGGGCGAGGTGGCGGCGATGATGCGTCGCCACGCCGAGCTGCTCGCCGTCCACCTGGGCGAGCAGAAGGGCTGCCAGGAGTTCCGCAAGCACGTCTCGTGGTACCTCAAGGGCTTCGCTGCCGGGGGTGAGATGCGTCGCTCCCTCGGTCTCGTCGAGTCGCTGGCCAGCCTCGACGACCTGCTCTCCCGCCTCGATCCCGCGGAACCGTTCCCGGTCGCCGAGCTCGGCACCCCGCGCGGGCGGCAGGGGTCCCCACGGGAACGGGTGGTGCTGCCCGAGGGATGGCTCGACGACGCCGACGGGTCCGACCTGCACGTCCACGAGTCTGCCGACGAGGCCACGGGCGGCTGAGCCGCCCGACGTCGCCCCGACCCTCCACCGGCACCGGTGGCGATGCGGAGCTCGCCCCCGGCCTGTGCTCTACTCGAGCCACCTGCCCGGTGCGCGCTGCGCCCGGGCACGTCCTTGCCACCTACCAGCAAAGGATCAGCGCTGTGGGCCGACATCGCCACAAGCGGGAGACCAATGCCCGCCACCTGCCCCGTGCCTCGACCCTCGCGGGGTCACTGGCGCTGCTCGCCACCGCCTCCGTGGTCTCGATCGGCGTGGCGCAGGCCGATCCGGTAGGCGCGATCCTGATGGCCGACGACCCGGCCGACACCGGTGCGTCCACGGTCCGGTCGGTCGCTGCCCCCGTGGCACCGACCGGCACCGCGTCGCCGATGGCCGCCGACCGCGGCCTCGCTCCGGTGTCGCGTGAGGCCGTGCGCGGCGCCACGATCCAGGAGCAGCCCAGCGAGCTCGAGCTGGTGATGGCGCCGGCTGCCGTCGCGAAGGCCGTCGACGGCGCCAGCGAGGACCTCTACGCCACGACCGAGCTGAACCTCTGGACCGGTCCGGCCGAGGGCTCCGCGAACGTCGGCGAGCTGGCCGAGGGCGACGAGGTGCTCGTCACCGGCCGCACGCTGATGGGCCGCGAGGAGGTCGTGGTCGACGGCGCCGCACGGTGGGTGACCCAGGGCTATCTCGACCCCGACGAGCCGACGGTCGTCACCGAGGCCGACGGCACCACGACCAGCGTGCCGGCCTCGGGCGGCGTGTGCACGAACGGCAGCACCGTCTCTGCCGGCGTGAGCCCCAACATCGTCAAGGTGCACGACGCCGTGTGCGCGGCGTTCCCCTCGATCAGCACCTACGGCGACTTCCGCGGCGACGGTGAGCACGCCCAGGGCATCGCGGTCGACATCATGGTCTCGGGCTCGACCGGGTACGCCGTGGCCGACTTCGTGCGCGCCCACGCCGGCGAGCTCGGTGTCTCCTACGTCATCTACTCCCAGCGCATCTGGTCGGTCGAGCGCGGCGGCGAGGGCTGGCGCGGCATGGAGGACCGAGGGTCGGTCACGGCCAACCACTACGACCACGTGCACGTCACGACGTACTGACGGCGCGCGCGGGTCTAGTCTCGCGCCGATGGACGCCCAGCAGCTCTACGACGACGCGGACCGCGAACGCATCGTCGACGAGGCACCCAAGCGCGTCGAGGCGCCGGAGCGGACCGCCTTCGAGCGGGACCGGGCCCGGGTCGTGCACGCCGCGGCGTCCCGCCGGCTCGCGGCGAAGACGCAGGTGATCGGGCCGGACGCCCACGACTTCGTGCGCAACCGGCTCACCCACAGCCTCGAGGTCGCCCAGATCGCGCGTGACCTGTCCAGGGCCCTCGGCAGCGCACCCGACATCGCCGAGACCGCCGCGCTGGCCCACGATCTCGGTCACCCGCCGTTCGGTCACAACGGGGAGCGGGTGCTCGCCGAGCTCGGCGAGCCGTGCGGCGGGTTCGAGGGCAACGCGCAGACGCTGCGGCTGCTGAGCCGCCTCGAGGCCAAGACCGTCGACAGCGCAGGCCGTTCGGTAGGCCTGAACCTGACCCGGGCGACGCTCGACGCCTGCACGAAGTACCCGTGGGAGCACGGGTCGGGCCCCTCCCGCTCGGACCCGACCAAGTTCGGGGTCTACGCCGACGACGTGCCCGCGTTCTCCTGGATGCGAGCGGGTCGGGACGCCGAGGACCACCGTCGCTGCCTGGAGGCCCAGGTGATGGACCTCGCCGACGACGTGGCGTACTCGGTCCACGACGTCGAGGACGGCACCGTCACGGGGCGCATCGACCTGAGCTCGCTGGATCGTGGCGCGGTGTGGGAGACCGTGCGGGGCTGGTACGTCCCCGACGTCGAGGACGACGTCCTCGACGACGTCCTCGCGGGCCTGCAGGACGTCGGGTCCTGGCTGCGGGCCCCCTACGACGGGACGCGACGCAGCCAGGCGGCGCTGAAGAACCTCACCAGCGACCTGATCGGGCGGTTCTGCGGTGCGGTCCAGGCGAGCACCTTCGCCGCCCAGGACGGGCCGTTCGTCCGCTACCGAGCAGACCTCGTCGTCCCGGAGCGGACCCGGCTGGAGATGGCCCTGCTCAAGGGGGTGGCCGCGCACTACGTGATGCAGGCCGAGGACCGGCTGCGGGTGATGGAGCGTCAGCGCGAGCTCGTCGGCGAGCTCGTCGAGGCGCTGGTCGCAGCAGGCGGCGGCGGCCTCGACCCGGCGTACGCCGAGGACTGGGCGGCGGCCGAGGACGACCGGGGGCGGCTGCGCGCCGTGATCGACCAGGTGGCGTCCCTGACCGACCCCGGCGCGGTGGCCCGGCACCGGGAGGTCGTGGGTCGTCGAGTCCACGGGGGCTCGCACGGTCGGCGATGACCTAGCCTCGGGCGGGTGAGCGACCCCCTCGTCTGGCTGCCCTTCGACCCCACCGACCTCGGGGACCCACCTGCCGGCCTGCGCTACGAGGTGGTCGCCGACCTCGCGCACGTGCCGGACTCGGTCGGCGAGGTCCGGTTCGTCGTGACGCCCTACGACCTGGGCGACCAGCTGGGGGCCGCGGTGAGGCGCATGGCGTCCCTCGAGGTCGTCCAGGTGCTCACCGCCGGGGTGGACGCGGTCCGCGCGAGCGTGCCCGAGGGTGTCGTGCTGTGCAACGGCCGCGGCATCCACGACACCTCGACCGCCGAGCTGGCCTTCCTGCTGACCCTGGCCGGGCTGCGGGACCTGCCGCGCTTCGTGCGCGCCCAGGACCGCCGCGAGTGGCGCCCCGCCTGGCGCGGTGCCGTTGCCGGCAAGCGGGTCGCCGTCATCGGCGCCGGTTCGATCGGCTCTGCGATCCAGCGCCGGTTCAGCGCCTTCGAGGCCGAGGTGACGATGGTCGGACGCACGGCCCGGGACGGGGTGCGCGGCGTCGACGAGCTCCCCGGCCTGCTGCCCGACCAGGACGTGGTGGTGCTCGTGCTCCCGCTGACCGAGCAGAGCCGCGGCATGGTCGACGCGGACTTCCTCGCCGCCATGGGCGACGGTGCGCTGCTGGTCAACGTCGCACGCGGTGCGGTCGTCGACACCGACGCGCTGCTGGTCGAGTGCTCCTCGGGGCGCCTGCGCGCCGCGCTCGACGTGTTCGACACCGAGCCGCTGCCGACCGACAGCGCCTTGTGGGACGCCAAGGGTGTGCTCGTCACGCCTCACGTGGGGGGGCTCAGCGACGCGATGTGGCCACGGGCGCACCGCCTCGTGCGTGAGCAGCTCGCGCGCTACGTCGCGGGCGAGGACCTCGCCAACGTGATGGCCGGTGACTACTGAGCGGGGTCTCGTCCCCAGGGCTGCCTCGGCGCCGACGCCGACGACGGTGGCGCACGTAGACTCCGCGGGGTGGCAGGGCTGATCCGGGACGACGACATCGCCGAGGTGCGTGAGAAGGCCCGCATCGACGAGGTCGTCTCCTCCTACGTCACCCTCAAGAACGCCGGAGGCGGGTCCCAGAAGGGCCTGTGCCCCTTCCACGACGAGAAGTCGCCCTCGTTCAACGTCAACCCCGGGCGCGGGTTCTACCACTGCTTCGGGTGCGGCGAGGGCGGCGACGCCATCACCTTCCTGATGAAGATCGACGGGCTGTCCTTCGTCGAGTCGGTCGAGCGCCTCGCCGAGAAGTACGGCGTGGCGTTGCGCCGGGAGGCCGACGACGGCAAGCCGGAGCGGCCCAGGGGCCCGGCGCGGGCCCGGCTGATCGAGGCCAGCAGGGCCGCCCAGGAGTACTACGCCGAGCAGCTCGGCTCGTCTGCTGCCCAGGCGGCTCGCACCTTCCTGCTCGAGCGCGGCTTCGACCAGCAGGCCGCCCTGACGTTCGGCCTCGGCTTCGCACCGCGCGACGGTGACGCGCTGTTCACGCACCTGCGGGGCCGCGGCTTCAGCCAGGACGAGCTGGTCGCCGCCGGCCTGGTGGCGATCGGCCGCTCGGCCTACGACAAGTTCCGTGGCCGGCTGCTGTGGCCGATCCGGGAGGCCAGTGGGGACACCATCGGCTTCGGGGCGCGGCGGATCTTCGACGACGACCGGATCGAGGCGAAGTACCTCAACAGCCCCGAGACCGCGATCTACAAGAAGAGCCAGGTGCTCTACGGCCTCGACCTCGCCCGCCGCGAGATGGCCCGCTCGTCGCAGGCCGTCGTCGTGGAGGGCTACACCGACGTGATGGCCTGCCACCTCGCCGGCGTCGGCACCGCGGTCGCCACCTGCGGGACGGCCTTCGGTGACGACCACGCCCGGATCCTGCGCCGCTTCCTGCACGACCACGAGGAGTTCCGCGGCGAGGTGATCTTCACCTTCGACGGTGACGCGGCCGGGCAGAAGGCCGCGCTGCGCGCCTTCGAGGGCGACGCGAACTTCGTCTCCCAGACCTACGTCGCGGTCGAGCCCTCCGGCATGGACCCCTGCGAGCTGCGGATCGCCTCCGGCGACGAGGCCGTGCGCGAGCTGGTCGCACGCCGCCTGCCGCTCTACCGCTTCGTGCTGTCCAACATCGTCGGCAAGTACGACCTCGACCGGGCCGACGGTCGTGTGGACGCCGTGCGGGAGACCGCGCGCCTCGTGGCATCGGTGCGCGACCAGTCCAAGATCGTGGGTTTCGCCCAGGAGATCTCGAAGATGGTCGGGTCCGACATCGACACGAACACCGTGCTCGCCGAGGTCCGCCGCGCCGCCGGGCGCGGCGCCAGGTCCACCCCCGAGCAGGCCACCACCGGGGAGCGACCGGCGCGCAACAGCGTGCCGGACCTGCGCGAACCGCGCTACTCGGTCGAGCGCGAGACGCTCAAGCTGGTCATCCAGGTGCCGATGGTGATCGGGCGCACCACCGGTGACATCGGACCCAACGACTTCACCCACCCGACCTACCGCGGCGTGTGGGAGGCCGTGGCGGCCGCCGGCGGACCCGCAGCCGCGGCCGGCGACCCCGGCTGGGCCGGGCGGGTCCGCTCGGCAGCGACCGACCCCGCGGTGTCCTCCGCGATCAGCGCGCTGGGGGTCGAGCCGGTGCTCACGGCCAAGGAGCCCGACGCCGCCTACGTCACGCAGTACGTCGTCCGGCTGCTGGAGCTGACCACCGCGCGTCGCGTCGCCGAGGTCAAGTCACGGTTGCAGCGCACCAACCCGGTCGAGCAGCCGGCCGAGTACAACAAGATGTTCGGTGAGCTCGCCGCGCTCGAGCAGCACCGCCGCACGCTGCGCAACCGGATGGGGGGAGCTGCGTGAGGATGCGGCTCCCACGGCGCGAGGCACGCCCCCGCCTCGACCTCGGACGTGGCGAGCGGCTGCTGGCCTGGGCCACCACCACCGACGGCGAGGTCGTCGGCGCCACGCGCGACGCGGCGTACCTGCCCGGGGGGATCCGCGTCGCCTGGGAGCAGGTCGAGGCGGCCGACTGGGACGTCGACACCGAGGTGCTGCGCATCTGCGAGGTCGGCACGTGGGGTCGGGAGCGCCCCGAGCACGAGGTGGTCGTCGCCGAGCCACGGCGCCTGCTGGAGATGGTCCGCGAGCGCGTGACGGCGAGCATCGTGCTGCAGCGACACGTGCCCCTGCACGGGCGTCGGGGCGTCCGGGTGATCGCCCGCAGGCCCCCGAGCGGGCGGGGGGAGATCGCGTGGGTCTACGAGTTCGACGAAGGCATCGACCCCACCGACCCGTTCGTCTTCCAGGCCGCGCAGGAGGCCCTGGCCGAGGCCCGAGCCGAGGTCGGGGATCGTTGAGCCCGACCGGTCGAGGATCGGTGAACCCGATTTCGGCGACCCCGTCGGGCTTGCTAACCTAGGCGCGCTGCTTCCGATCCCCTGTAGCTCAATTGGCAGAGCATTCGGCTGTTAACCGGAGGGTTGCTGGTTCGAGTCCAGCCGGGGGAGCAGAGTCCGAGAGCCCGGTCGGCGGAGACCTCCGCCGCCGGGCCTCGCTGCCTCGTGGTCGCCGCGACACGCCCGAGGGTCTGACGTCACGAGCCCCAGGCCATCGGGAACTCCTCGAACGCGGCGGCGAAGGCGGCGCCCATCCGCTGACCGGCCGGTCGCGCGACACCCTCCAAGAACTCGTGGGGGTCGAAGTCGGCCCACCCCAGTCCGTCGATGTAGGCGCGGTGGGCCTCGAGGGACGCCACCCCCGCAGCGAAGGTCGCGGTGGTGTCGACGCCGTGCCCGGAGAGCGGGGAGCCGAAGGCCCACACCGCGCCCACGCCCGGCCACCGCTCCAGACCGCCCTCGTCGAGCTGCTCGGGGAAGACCCACCGGTTGCCGGCGTCGCGCACGGCGTCCAGGGTGGCCCGGCCGACGGCGATGTGGTCGGCCTGGTTCAGGGCCCGACCGCCCCAGGTCTCGCGCGGGTTGTTGGTCAGCACCACGTCGGGTCGGTGTCGGCGCACGACGGCCGCGATCTCTCGTCGCAGCGCCACGCCGTACTCCAGGACGCCGTCGGGCAGGCCGAGGAACTCGAGCTCGTCGACCCCGACGATGCGGGCGGAGACGCGCTGCTCCTCCTCGCGCACGGCGCGGCACTGCTCCGGGTCCATCCCGTCGATGCCGGCCTCGCCGCTGGTGACCATGCAGTAGACGACCCGCTTGCCCTGCCCGGTCCAGCGAGCGACGGCGGCGGCGGCGCCGAACTCCATGTCGTCGGGATGCGCCACGACGCACAGGGCGCTCTCCCAGTCCTCGGTCAGCGGCTCGAGCGGGGTGGGACGGTCCGGGGTGGTGGTCATGGCCCGAGCCTGCCAGCCGTCGTGGCGCGCGTCACCGGTCCCACGACTTCACCAGCAGCGCCGAGGTGTGCCCGTCGTCGCCGAGCCGTCCGACCTCGCGGTAGCCGCGTGCCTCGTGGAAGTCCAGGCTGGGCCGGTTCGGCGGGTCGACGTTCACCTCGAGCGCCATCCGGCCGTACCCGACCGCTCCGGCCTCGATCTCGTCGTACGCCGCTCCGCCGAGACCCCGCCGCTGGGCGCGCGGATCGAGCACGACGCGGTCGAGGTAGTAGAAGTCGGGGCCGAACCGCTCGCGGAACGCTGCGTGGTAGGAGCCGTCGTAGGCGGAGTCGCCGGCGAAGCACAGGACGAACCCAGCGAACTTGCCCGCGGCGTCGAGGATCGCCTGGGCGCGGTCCGCGTGCGCACGCAGGTAGTGCAGCCGGTCGCCGTCCATCGGGGACAGGACGTCGACGAAGGCCAGGTTGAGCGCGAGGACGTCGCGGTCGTCGGCGTCGGTCAGGTCGCGGAGCACAGGTGCGGGGGTCACGCCGGTATCTTCTCGACCGGGTGGCCCCGCGTGCGCCGAGGGGCGGTAGAAAGGTGGGATGAGCTATCGACTGAGCCGACTGATCTCCACCGCCACCGCCGGGTACGGCGCCTACGCCCTGATCGACCCCGCGCACCTCGGCAGGGCCCTCGAGGTCGACGACGAGCAGCGGCCCGGCTTCGAGGTGCTCGCGAGGACCTACGGCGTGCGCGACCTCGCGATCAGCTCCTTCGGCATGTTCGGGCGCTCCGCGCGGACGGTGCGCGCGGCGATGAAGATCAGGATCCTCAACGACGTCGGCGACGGGCTCGTCCTCGCGGCACGCACCTCCGACCCCGACGTACGCCAGAAGGTCCTGGCCGTGACGATGGGCTGGGCCGCGCTGAACACGCTCGCCCTCGTCATCGACGGTGTCCGCGACGACGACGACTGAGCGCCGCACCCCCTCGACCGACCGGGTCCCCACCCGGGCCGGTGCGTGAACCGCGCCGCCGGTAGGTTGCGCGCACTCGGGGCGGTAGCTCAGTCGGTCAGAGCAGAGGACTCATAATCCTTGGGTCGTGGGTTCGAGCCCCACCCGCCCCACTCGGTGATCGAGGCCGCGCGGGTGGGTGCGGTGGCGCGGCCCAGGTAGCGCGCGGTGACGTTGAGGTCGCCGTGCCCGAGCTGTGCGCCGATCTCGGCCAGCGGGGCGGCGGCTCGGTCCATCCAGGTCGCCACGGTGTGACCAATGGTGTGCGAGCCGGCCCAGCGCACGTCCGACTCGCCGAGCACGCTGCGGGTCGCCCTCAGCACGTTGTGACGGTCCTGTTGACGCGCGCACGGTTGCGGAGGCGAGCGGCGAGGACGTCGCTGAGCGCGAGCACTCGACGACACGCTGTGCCTGGAGCTCGGCATCGCCCCAGGCGGTGTTGCGCAGCGCCTCGGAGATGCGTGCGCCGTGCCGAAGAGGAGGGCGACGAGGTTCCCGACGTCGGAGGTGGCCTGATCGGCGTTCTGCCGGATCCGGTTGCATCTCCTCGCTGGTGAACGCGCGGTTGGTATCGAGGTGGCGGCCGCCGCAGGTGACGTCGCAGTCCTCCGGGTCGGGGGATCGCCTCGAGACGCTCGGCGAGGTCGAGGATCCCGCTGAGGACCTTGCGCGACTGCTGGGCGGCGACACTTCCGCGCGGGTTGGCGACCTCGGCGAGCCAGTCTTCGAAGACGACGACCGAGCTGACCTCCATGATGGACATCGAGCCGACAGGCGTTGCGTGGACGACACGTTCCACGTACCCCTCGCAGTCGGAGATCGTCGTGGGAGCGTTCGCCGCCACGCTGCAGCGGGTTCGATCAAGGGTCAAGACCCGCCCGACGCAGGATGAGGCGGTTGTAGGGGTTGACCTCAGATGGCAGACCGTCGTCCGGCCACCACCCGAGAGCTGCCGTCTCACCGGCCTCGTCGCCTTCCAGGTTGCCCGTGAAGTCGCTGGTCTCGAACGTCGCGCCCACCACGAAGGCCGCGTACCCATCGGGATAGCGCACGACAAACTCGGAACCAGAGAAGACATCGATCCGGGTGAGCTCCCCGGCCATGAGCCCGGTCTCCTCGAGCAGCTCTCGTCGCGCTGCCTGCTCGAGCGTCTCGCCCGGTTCGATCCGCCCGCCCGGCAGGCCCCACGTCGCGTCATCGCCTCGGAGCTGCAGGAGGACGTGACCTGTAGACGGTTCGCGGACGAGCACGCCGGCGGCGACGAGAACCTCATGCGGGACTGACATGCACCTCATCCTGCTCGACATCGCACAGCACGTCAGTTCCGCAACCCCGTCGAGCGCTGGTCTGCAGGAGCGGTCGACGAGCAACCGGGGAGGATGAGGCATGAGCGACTCCGCCCGCGCACCGCTGGGTGCCGGCCTGGACGGGTCCGGACCGTGCCCGTGCGGTCGCGGTACGCCCTTCGCCGGGTGCTGTCGCCCGCTGCTCCACGGACGGCCGGCGATCACGGCCGAGGACCTGATGCGTTCGCGCTACACCGCCTTCGTCGTGGGCGACGTGGACCACCTGTTCCGGTCGTGGCATCCCCGTAGCCGGCCCGTCGACCTCTCGCTGCCGGCGGACCGGACGTGGGCCGGTCTGCGGGTGGTCGCGACCCGCGACGGGGGAGCCGACGACCAGACCGGCACGGTCGAGTTCGCCGCGTCCTACCGGACCCCGGCGGGCCCTGGGGTGCAGCGCGAGGTCAGCCGTTTCGGCCGGCGCGGCCCACGCTGGGTCTACGTCGACGGGCTGGGCTGAGCCTGCGAAGACCCGGGACGGGGCCCTGACGGTGTCGACACGTCGCACGGGGCACCTCCGACGGAGTCAGTCGGAGCTGTCCTCAGCTGCCTGGCGCTCCTCCACGATCAGGTCCTTGCTGCGTACGGCGCGCAGCAACGTGACCAGTCCGAGCCCGCCGAGCACGTTGCCGACCAACGTCCAGGAGAGCCACAACAGCCAGTCCAGGTAGCCGAACGGCGCGTCGCCGGTGTGAAGCGCTCCGAAGATGAGCAACGAGTCCAGGATCGAGTGGAACATCTCGAGCCCGGCCAGCACGAAGGCGACCGCGACGGCGGCGGCGATCTTGGCGAACATCGACTCGGTCCCGTGCTGCATCCTGGTCAGCAAGGTGATGGCGGCACCGGCGAGCACCGCCAGCGCGAACGTCTCGGGTGAGAGCCCTGCGGTCGCGAAGTGCGCCCCGGAGGAGATCAGCGTCTCGTGGTAGGCCGGGAACGCGATCACGACCAGCCACATGATCAGCCAGCCGCCTGCGAGGTTGGTCGCCAGCGTGATGCCCCAGAGCTTCAGCAGGTGAGTGAGCCGGGCGCGACGGGCGGCGACGCTGAGCACGGGGACCAGGAAGCCCTCGGTGAACAGCTCGCTGCTGCCGAGCAGCAGGGCCAGGAAGCCGATCGAGAACGCCAGTCCGGCCAGCAGGTGACTCCCGGTCTCGTGGAGGACGGCGACCAGGGCCAGGACCCCGATGGCGACCTCGGTGCCGCCGAAGAAACCGGTCACCGCCATCACCAGCCCGGTGCGGCCGAGCCGCTGGGCGCCCTCGTCGACGGTGCGCTCGAAGGCGATCGCGATCTCGTCCTCGAGCGGGCCGTCGGTCAGGCCCCGCTCCCGGCTGTCCTGGTCGGCGTGGTCACGCGGCTGCTGGCTCTCCTCGGGCACGCTGCATCATCTCGTGGACACAGGGGTGAGCGGCGTCACCGGGAGCGACGCTGAGACCTGGCGGCGCCGGCCTGCGCCGGCGGAGACGCGGCCGACTCAGTTCCCGCGGCCGGTCGCCTTCTGGAGTCGCTCGATCTGGTCGGAGGCCTCCGCCTTGGTGAGGTCGGCCGACAAGGTCTCTCCCGCCTCGCGCGCCAGGGTGTCCAGGTAGCTCTTCTGCGCGCCCGTCATCGGCTCGTCCCCGGTCACCCAGTCGGCGGAGTCCTTCTCGGTGGCACTCGGGTCGGGTCGGTCGGCGCCGATGACCTCACCCTCGGCCGCCCCCGGGGCTGCCTGGTCGTCGGGGTCTGTCGCACTGGTGTTCGAATCACTCATGAGGCCCACGGTAGGCCGGACGACCGACACTCCGACTCACCCCTCCGGCACCTCGCTCCGCTCGCCACACCGGGTGGCGCGCAGGGCGACCGAGGTCAGGTCCCGCTGGCCCGGTGGCTCGCGACCACCGCGTGGGCCGCCTCCTGGTAGCGCGCGAGCTGCTCACGAGCGCGGGACAGCGCTTCCTCGAGCACCGGCAGGATCGCCTGCGCACCGTCGGTCGTGCCACGGTCGGCGAGCTCCTCGATCGCGCGCAACGGCTCGACCGCCACGCTCGCCCCGAGGTTCAGCGCGCTGCCGAGCAGGCGGTGCGAGTCGGCGCGCAGCTGGTCGTGGTCGGCGGCGCTGACGTGCGCCTGCAGCGTGTCGGGCAGCGCCCTGGAGTTGCGCTCGAAGTTGGCGATCGCCCGGTCGAGGTAGGTCGTCTCACCCGGGTCGAGGTCGCGCAGCTCGTCGAGCCGGTCGGTGTCGAGACCGGTGATCGCGGGTGTCGGCGGGAGCTGCATGGGGGCCTCTCGGAGGAGGACGGCGTAAACGTCAGCCTTCGCCCGAGATGCGGTAGAGCCCGGCGCTGGCGTCGTAGTCCAGCTGGAGCTGCACCTCGTCGGAGATCGTGCGGCCGTCCTGAGTGCTGTAGCGGTAGGTATACCGCACTGTCTGCGTGCCCGGGTCGGCTTCGGTGACCTCGACGTCGTCGACGCTCTCGACGCCACCCCAGAAGCTCTCGTAGCCCTCGAGGCCGCCGCTGGCGGCCTGGAAGGTCGGCGTCAGCATCGCGTAGGCCGCGCGCGGGTCGGAGGCGGCGGTGGTCAGGTAGCCCTCGATGAACTGTCGGATGCCCCGAGCCGTGGGCCTGCGCGGGCTCGAGGACGGGCTCTCGCTCGGGCTCGCGCCGGTCGCTCCCTCCGACGGGCTCACCGGGGCGACCGATGGGGCACCCGAGGGCGGCGAGGGCTGGTCGTCGGGCTGCAGCAGCACGAACCCGATCGCGAGCAGCAGCAGGACGACGACGGCACCCAGGAGCAGAGGGCCGCGACGCGACCGCGTCGTCTCGTCCTGGCCGCGACGACCGCTCGTCGGCGTCGGGTCCGAGACGGTGGCCGCCGCCGTGGCGTCCCCGGCGCCGGACGACGCGGACGCAGCGCCCGCCGGGATGACGGTCGTCGGGGGCGTCCCGGCCTCGGCCCCGGCGAAGGGCGACCGGACCGCGCGGGTGGCCTCCCCGCCCGGCGTCGGTCCGGCCTCCAGGAAGGCGGCGACGCGGGGCATGGACCACCGGTGGTCGGGCTCGCGCACCATCGTCGCCGCGAGCAGCGGCGTCAGCCAGCCGGCGTCGTCGACCGTCGGTGGCTCCTGGTGCACGATGCGGTAGAGCCCCCCGACGATGTTGTCGCCGACGTCGTACGGCGGTGCGCCGGTGAGCAGGTGGAACAACGTGGCGCCGAGGGACCACACGTCGCTGGCCGTCGTCGCCTGACGTCCGGAGGCGACCTCCGGCGAGAGGTAGGCCGGGGACCCGCTGACCAGACCGGTCTGGGTGAGGGTCAGGTCGCCCTGGGCTCGCGCGATGCCGAAGTCGAGGAGCTTGGCCTCACCGACCGCGGTCAGCAGGATGTTGGACGGCTTGACGTCGCGGTGCACGACGCCCTCGGCGTGGGCGGCGGCCAGGGCCCCGGCAGCGTCGGCCAGGATCGCGGCGGCCCGGTCCGGGGGCAGCGGCCCGTCGTCGCGGACCACCTGCGAGAGCGAGCGGCCCTCGACGTACTCCATGACCAGCCACTGGTGGTCGCCCTCGTCGACGAGGTCGAAGACGGCGACGACGTGGGGGTGGTTCAAGCTCGCTGCGATCCGGGCCTCGCGCTCGGCGCGACGCAGGTCCTCCTCGCCGTCGCCGTCACCGCCGGGCAGGCGGCCGATCCGCTTCAGCGCGACCGCGCGACCGAGGACCTCGTCGTGGCCCAGCCAGACGGCGCCCATGCCGCCGCGACCGATCTCGCGGTCCACGGAGTACCTGTTCGCGATCACCGCACGTCCGCCCTCTCGTCCCCACGCTGTGCCGCTGCAACCCTAGAGCCCCGGCCCCCTCCACCGCCCCGACACGTCACGATGCCCGACGGATGGGCGAGACTAGGCCGCACCGGCCGGTCCGATCGGGGCGGCCGCCCGCGAGCCGAGCTCGCCCGGACCCGGAAGGCACCGACCTTGCCCGTCGACCCCACCCTCCTCGACGATCTCGAGTGGCGCGGCCTGGTCGCGCACTCGACCGACCGCGAGGCGCTGCGCGCGGCTCTCGCCGAGGACAGCATCCGCTTCTACGTCGGCTTCGACCCCACGGCCCCGAGCCTGCACATGGGTCACCTCGTCCAGATCCTCACGGCTCGACGACTCCAGGAGGCCGGACACACGCCGTTCGCACTGGTCGGGGGCGCGACGGGGATGATCGGCGACCCGAAGGAGTCGGGGGAGCGGGTGATGAACGACGTCGCGACGGTCGCGGACTGGTTCGCTCGGGTGCGCGCCCAGATCGAGCCCTTCCTCTCCTTCGAGGGGTCCAACGCCGCGACGATGGTCGACAACCTGGAGTGGACCGCGCCGATGTCGGCCATCGACTTCCTGCGCGACGTCGGCAAGCACTTCCCGGTCAACCGCATGCTCGCGCGCGACGTCGTGCGCACCCGGCTCGAGAGCGGGATCAGCTACACCGAGTTCAGCTACGTGCTGCTGCAGGCCCTCGACTTCCTCGAGCTGCACCGCCGGCACGGGGTGACGCTCCAGTTCGGTGGCTCGGACCAGTGGGGGAACCTGACCGCAGGCGTCGAGCTGATCCGGCGGGCCGAACGGGCCCACGTGCACGCGGTGGCGACTCCCCTCATGACGAAGGCGGACGGGACGAAGTACGGCAAGACCGACGGTGGAGCCTTGTGGCTGGACCCCCAGATGCTCGCCCCCTACGCCTTCCACCAGTTCTGGCTGAACGCCGAGGACGTCAAGATCGGTGAGCTGCTGAGGGTGTTCACGTTCCTGCCCCGTGCGGAGATCGAGGCGCTCGAGGCGCGCCATGCCGAGCAGCCCCACCGGCGGGAGGCGCAGCGCCGGCTGGCCGACGAGGTCACCACCATCGTCCACGGCGCGCACCAGGCCGAGCAGGCCACCGCGGCGGCGGCGGCCCTGTTCGGCGGTGCGGAGCTGACCTCCCTCGACGCAGAGACCCTCGCCGCCGTGCTCGCGGAGACCGGCCTGCTGGCGGTGGCGGGCCCCGTCCCGAGCATCGCCGACCTGCTGGTCGAGACGGGTCTGGTCAGGAGCAAGGGTGAGGCGCGTCGCACCATCGGTGAGGGAGGCGCCTACCTGAACAACGAACGTGTCACCGACCCCGAGGCCGTGCCGGGTGCGGCCGACCTGCTCGCCGGACGGTGGCTGGTGCTGCGCCGGGGGAAGAAGAAGTTCGCGGGGGTCGAGGTCGCGCGATGATCGACGACGCCCGGTGGCTGTCGTCGCTGGCCGCCCAGGCCCAGCGGGCCCTGCCCCGCGACGTGTACGACTACGTCGCCCAGGGGGCGCGGGAGAGCGTCACGGCCGGCGAGGCGGCGCACGCCTGGGCACGTCACCGCCTCCATCCGCACGTGCTGCGCGACGTGACCGACGTGGACCTCGGCGTGGACCTGCTCGGCTGGACCAGCCGGCTGCCGTGGGGCGTCGCGCCCACCACGCTGCAGCGCGCCGTCCACCCCGACGGCGAGGTGGCCGTGGCCCGCGCGACCGCCCGCGCCGGTGGCGTCATGGTGGTCTCGAGCAACGCCGGCACGGCCTTCGAGGACATCGCCGCGACCGGCGTCCACTGGTGGCTCCAGGCCTACCTCCCCTCCGACCGGACCGCGGCCGTCCCGCTGCTGCGCCGTGCCGTGGCCGCGGGTGCCTCCGCGGTGGTGCTGACCGTCGACACCCCGGTCGTGGCGCTCAAGTACGCCGTGCAGCGCGCCGAGGTGGAGCGGGCCCACCCCGGCCTCGTCGGGGTCAACCACTCGGACCCCGCGTCCACCGGCACCTCGACCTCGGTGCCGGACCAGGGGCTGGAGAAGGCCCTGGACCTCGGTCCGCACGACCTCGACTGGCTCGCGGCGACGACCGGGCTGCCGACCGTCGTGAAGGGCGTGCTGCGCCCCGACGACGCCGTACGTTGCGTCCAGGCCGGCGCTCGCGCCGTGTGGGTCAGCAACCACGGTGGACGGCAGCTGGACCGGGCAGCCAGCACGGCCAGCGTGCTGCCCTCCGTCGTGCGGGCGGTGGACGGTCGGGCGCAGGTGCTCGTCGACGGCGGCATCCGCTCCGGCCTCGACGTGCTCACCGCCCTCGCCCTGGGTGCTGACGGGGTCTTCCTCGGGCGTCCGGTCCTCTACGCCCTCGTCGACGGCGAGAGCGGCGTGAGCCGTCTGCACGGCGAGCTCGAGCGCCAGAGCAGGGAGGCGCTGCGCCTGGCGGGCTGCTCCAGCGTGAGGGAGACCCGCGGCATCGTGGACCCTGAGCACCCCGTCCTCGCGCGGTCCTGAGCCGGCCCTGGCAGGCTGTGGGCGGGGTCACCTCCGCCCGATTTGCGAGGACGGGGGAGACCCTCTAATGTTTCCGACGTCGCCAGGGAGCGGCGGGGGACAAGATCTGATGATCGGGTCCTCGGCCCCGAGGCGGCCATCCGGTCGGCTTCAGCCGAGCAGGTGCCCCACCTTCGTGGTCGCACCGGTTCGTCTGGCGGACCAGCAGCACGGAAGCGGTCCAGGGATGGGCCGGTCCGAGCGCGTGATGTTTGAGAACTCAACAGTGTGTCATGTGATAGTCGATGATTGGTTTGTTTGCCCTGATCTTTTTGGTTGGGGTTGTTTTTTCGGCAATGATTCTTGACAGTTTTTGTCAGGGTTTGTTTGTCGGGGTTTTGTTTTTCATTGTTTTTTCGATGGAGAGTTTGATCCTGGCTCAGGACGAACGCTGGCGGCGTGCTTAACACATGCAAGTCGAGCGGTAAGGCCTTTCGGGGTACACGAGCGGCGAACGGGTGAGTAACACGTGAGTAATCTGCCCTCCACTTTGGGATAAGCCTTGGAAACGGGGTCTAATACCGGATATGAGCGCTCCGCGCATGTGGGGTGTTGGAAAGTTTTTTCGGTGGGGGATGTGCTCGCGGCCTATCAGCTTGTTGGTGAGGTAATGGCTCACCAAGGCTTCGACGGGTAGCCGGCCTGAGAGGGTGACCGGTCACACTGGGACTGAGACACGGCCCAGACTCCTACGGGAGGCAGCAGTGGGGAATATTGGACAATGGGCGGAAGCCTGATCCAGCAACGCCGCGTGAGGGATGACGGCCTTCGGGTTGTAAACCTCTTTCAGTACCGACGAAGCGCCTTTTGGTGGTGACGGTAGGTACAGAAGAAGCACCGGCCAACTACGTGCCAGCAGCCGCGGTAATACGTAGGGTGCGAGCGTTGTCCGGAATTATTGGGCGTAAAGGGCTCGTAGGCGGTTTGTCGCGTCGGGAGTGAAAACACCGGGCTTAACTCGGTGCTGGCTTCCGATACGGGCAGACTAGAGGCATGCAGGGGAGAACGGAATTCCTGGTGTAGCGGTGAAATGCGCAGATATCAGGAGGAACACCGGTGGCGAAGGCGGTTCTCTGGGCATGTCCTGACGCTGAGGAGCGAAAGTGTGGGGAGCGAACAGGATTAGATACCCTGGTAGTCCACACCGTAAACGTTGGGCGCTAGGTGTGGGGTCCGTCCACGGATTCCGTGCCGCAGCTAACGCATTAAGCGCCCCGCCTGGGGAGTACGGCCGCAAGGCTAAAACTCAAAGGAATTGACGGGGGCCCGCACAAGCGGCGGAGCATGCGGATTAATTCGATGCAACGCGAAGAACCTTACCTGGGTTTGACATACGCCGGAAAGCATCAGAGATGGTGCCCCTTTTTGTCGGTGTACAGGTGGTGCATGGCTGTCGTCAGCTCGTGTCGTGAGATGTTGGGTTAAGTCCCGCAACGAGCGCAACCCTTGTCCTATGTTGCCAGCAAGCCCTTGTGGTGTTGGGGACTCATAGGAGACTGCCGGGGTCAACTCGGAGGAAGGTGGGGATGACGTCAAGTCATCATGCCCCTTATGTCCAGGGCTTCACGCATGCTACAATGGCCGGTACAAAGGGCTGCGATGCTGTAAGGCGGAGCGAATCCCAAAAAGCCGGTCTCAGTTCGGATTGGGGTCTGCAACTCGACCCCATGAAGTCGGAGTCGCTAGTAATCGCAGATCAGCAACGCTGCGGTGAATACGTTCCCGGGCCTTGTACACACCGCCCGTCACGTCACGAAAGTCGGCAACACCCGAAGCCGGTGGCCCAACCCTTGTGGGGGGAGCCGTCGAAGGTGGGGCTGGCGATTGGGACGAAGTCGTAACAAGGTAGCCGTACCGGAAGGTGCGGCTGGATCACCTCCTTTCTAAGGAGCACGCACACCAGTGGGCCGGCGAGTGTCTGGTCCGCGCATGGTGGTGCTCACTAGTGGACGTCGGCTGAGGTTTCTCACATGGCACGCTGTTGGGGTTCTGAGGCATCACGTTCGCGTGTGTCCTTGGTGGAGCTTGCTGCCCGTTGGTCCCGGATGGGGTTGGTGGGGGTTCGTCTTCGTGGTGTTTGAGATCTGGATAGTGGACGCGAGCATCGCCTCGTGCCCCGGGGTCCGCCGTTGGGTGGGCTGGTGTGGGTGTGGGGTGTTGTGAATGTATGTAGTGTTTCTTTGTTTGTTTTGTTGAGTGTTTGTGTTGGCAAGCTGCAAAGGGCACATGGTGGATGCCTTGGCATCGAGAGCCGATGAAGGACGTTGGAGCCTGCGATAAGCCCTGGGGAGTTGGCAACCGAGCGTTGATCCGGGGGTGTCCGAATGGGGAAACCTGGTTGGAGTTATGTCCAGTCACCTGCACCTGAATGTATAGGGTGTGTGGAGGGAACGTGGGGAAGTGAAACATCTCAGTACCCATAGGAAGAGAAAACAATAGTGATTCCGAGAGTAGTGGCGAGCGAAATCGGATGAGGCCAAACCGTGGTCGTGTGATACCTGACAGGGGTTGCGGCTACGGGGTTGTGGGATGGGTTGTGCCGTGGCTGTTGACGTGGCGCGCAGTAAGAAAGTATGTCGTGAGGTCTGAGTCTGTTGGAAAGCAGCACCGTAGAGGGTGAGAGTCCCGTGGACGTAAGCGTGTACCTGTGTATACCTATTCCCAAGTAACACGGAACTCCTGAAATTCTGTGTGAATCTGGCGGGACCACCCGTTAAGCCTAAATACTTCTCGATGACCGATAGCGGACAAGTACCGTGAGGGAAAGGTGAAAAGTACCCCTGGCGGGGAGTGAAATAGTACCTGAAACCATGTGCCTACAATCCGTCAGAGCTGAGCCCTTGTGGTGAGGTGATGGCGTGCCTTTTGAAGAATGAGCCTGCGAGTTTGCGTTGTGTTGCGAGGTTAACCCGGGTGGGGAAGCCGTAGCGAAAGCGAGTCCTAATAGGGCGGTCCAGTAGCACGATCAAGACCCGAAGCGAAGTGATCTATCCATGGGCAGGTTGAAGCGCGGGTAAGACCGCGTGGAGGACCGAACCCACTTAGGTTGAAAACTGAGGGGATGACCTGTGGATAGGGGTGAAAGGCCAATCAAACTTCGTGATAGCTGGTTCTCCCCGAAATGCATTTAGGTGCAGCGTTGTGTGTTTCTTGCCGGAGGTAGAGCACTGGATAGCCGATGGGCCCGACCAGGTTACTGACGTTAGCCAAACTCCGAATGCCGGTAAGTGAAGCGCAGCAGTGAGACTGCGGGCGATAAGGTTCGTAGTCGAGAGGGAAACAGCCCAGACCATCAGCTAAGGCCCCTAAGTGGTGACTAAGTGGAAAAGGATGTGGAGTCGCAGTGACAACCAGGAGGTTGGCTTGGAAGCAGCCACCCTTGAAAGAGTGCGTAATAGCTCACTGGTCAAGTGATTCCGCGCCGACAATGTAGCGGGGCTCAAGTCATCCGCCGAAGCTATGGCATTCGCACTGACTTAGGTGTCGGACCTTAACGGGTGTGTGGATGGGTAGGGGAGCGTCGTGTCGCGGGTGAAGCCGCGGAGTGATCCAGTGGTGGATGCGACACGAGTGAGAATGCAGGCATGAGTAGCGAATCACGGGTGAGAAACCCGTGCGCCGATTGATCAAGGGTTCCAGGGTCAAGCTAATCTGCCCTGGGTAAGTCGGGACCTAAGGCGAGGCCGACAGGCGTAGTCGATGGACAACGGGTTGATATTCCCGTACCGGCAAAGTAGCGCCCATGGCGAGCCCGGTGATGCTAAGTGTCCGAAGCCACGTGACTGTCCACCTTCGGGTGGGTGGCGTGTTGGTGGAGCGCATGAACCGATCCGGTAGTAGCCAAGCGATGGGGTGACGCAGGAAGGTAGCCCAGCCACAGCGATGGTTGTCTGTGGGTAAGCACGTAGGGTGTGTCCTAGGGAAATCCGGGATGCTGTCTTTGATGACGTGCCTGAGATGTGATGCCGAGCCCGTAGGGCGAAGTGGGTGATCCTATGCTGTCAAGAAAAACCTCTAGCGAGCTATGCGCCGCCCGTACCCCAAACCGACTCAGGTGATCAGGTAGAGAATACCGAGGCGATCGAGTGAACCATGGTTAAGGAACTCGGCAAAATGCCCCCGTAACTTCGGGAGAAGGGGGGCCCGATCCGTGAACACCCTAGCGGTGGGTAGCGGTGAGGGCCGCAGAGACCAGGCCCAAGCGACTGTTTACTAAAAACACAGGTCCGTGCGAAGTTGTAAGACGATGTATACGGACTGACTCCTGCCCGGTGCTGGAAGGTTAAGGGGACGTGTTAGCACGCAAGTGTGAAGCGCAGAACTTAAGCCCCAGTAAACGGCGGTGGTAACTATAACCATCCTAAGGTAGCGAAATTCCTTGTCGGGTAAGTTCCGACCTGCACGAATGGAGTAACGACTTGGGCGCTGTCTCGACCATGGACTCGGCGAAATTGCACTACGAGTAAAGATGCTCGTTACGCGCGGCAGGACGGAAAGACCCCGGGACCTTTACTATAGTTTGGTATTGGTGTTTGGTTCGGCTTGTGTAGGATAGGTGGGAGACTGTGAAGTCCACACGCCAGTGTGGGTGGAGTCGACGTTGAAATACCACTCTGGTCGTACTAGATGTCTAACCTAGGTCCATGATCTGGATCAGGGACAGTGCCTGATGGGTAGTTTAACTGGGGCGGTTGCCTCCTAAAGAGTAACGGAGGCGCTCAAAGGTTCCCTCAGCCTGGTTGGCAATCAGGTGGCGAGTGTAAGTGCACAAGGGAGCTTGACTGTGAGACAGACATGTCGAGCAGGGACGAAAGTCGGAACTAGTGATCCGGCACCACCATGTGGATGGGGTGTCGCTCAACGGATAAAAGGTACCCCGGGGATAACAGGCTGATCTTCCCCAAGAGTCCATATCGACGGGATGGTTTGGCACCTCGATGTCGGCTCGTCGCATCCTGGGGCTGGAGTAGGTCCCAAGGGTTGGGCTGTTCGCCCATTAAAGCGGCACGCGAGCTGGGTTTAGAACGTCGTGAGACAGTTCGGTCCCTATCCGCCGCGCGCGTAGGAAACTTGAGAAAGGCTGTCCCTAGTACGAGAGGACCGGGATGGACGAACCTCTGGTGTGCCAGTTGTCCCGCCAGGGGCAGGGCTGGTTGGCTACGTTCGGGAGTGATAACCGCTGAATGCATCTAAGCGGGAAGCACGTTTCAAGATGAGGTTTCCCACCCGTTATGGGGTAAGGCCCCCCACAGACCATGGGGTTGATAGGCCGGAGGTGTACAGCAGTGATGCCTAGCCGACCGGTACTAATAGGCCGAGGGCTTGCCTCACAAACCCTCAACCAAACCAACAACGAAACACCCGCGTACACGCATACACCGCGTCCACACCAGATCCACCCCCCAACCCACCACGCACGGTGCGTGTGACCACCCGGGGGGTCATAGAGTTACGGCGGCCATAGCGAGAGGGAAACACCCGGTCCCATCCCGAACCCGGAAGTTAAGCCTCTCAGCGCCGATGGTACTGCAACCGCGAGGTTGTGGGAGACTAGGACGCCGCCGGACAATCATTAGCCGAAGGGCCATTCTCGACGAGAATGGCCCTTCGTGCATTTCGGCACCGCAGACCCCGCCTGACACCCCGCCCGCGAATGCGCGACGGGCCGTCCACCGTCCACAGGTGGCCCGTTCGAACCTCGTGTCCACCGCGCGGACGACCTGGCCCACGATGGGCGACGGGCTGCTGGATCCTGGGTCCTCCACGGGAGCGAACCAGGAGGGGTAGCCATGAGTGAGGGCACGCAGGCCCTACGAGTGCCGGCCGAGGTCAACGAGGTGGTCCTCGCCGGTCGTGTCTCGAGAGTGCCGGAGCATCGCGAGCTGCCCAGCGGCGACCCCCTGTGGTCGGTCTCCGTGGTCGTCGCCCGACCTCCCTCCCCTGATGGCCGCCGCCGTGTCGACGTCGTCGACTGCGCGGTCTGGACGCCCCGGCTGCAGCGGACGGTCTCGACCTGGCGCGTGGGAGACCGGGTCGAGGTCCGCGGGAGCCTGCGTCGGCGGTTCTACGCCCAGGGGGCCGCGCGGGTGTCCCGCGTCGAGGTCGAGGTGTCTCGAGCGCGGGTCATCCGTCGCGCCACGACCGGAACACCAGACCGAGCGGCGGCTTCGGAGTGAACGAGGTCGCCTTGGCCGGCAGCAGGCGTCCCTGGCGAGCAGCGGACCACACCTCGTCGATGCTCGGTGCCGGCAGGATCAGGGCGACCCGGTCCGGCCGGCGCTCTGCTGCCCTCCGCGCCCGGTCGGGCTCGACGTACGTCGTCCACCCCTCGGGCCCGGCCAGCTCGTCCAGGGCTCGGTGCACGCACTCGACGACGGTGAGCTCAGCCCGCGCCACGATCCGCACCGGTACGACGCGGGACCGGTCCTCGACCAGGAGGACGTCGGGGTCGCGTCGTGTCGAGCCGCCCCTCCCACCTCGATGTCGCGGCAGGTCCTGGCCCGTGCGGTGCCCGGCCTCCTCGAGCCGGCCGAGCACCCGCTCGAGGCTGGTCGATGACAGCACCCGGTGGATGGGGGCCAGGCTCGGGGCGTCCCGCGTCGCGTCGCAGATCATCACGAGTCCACGGGCGTCGCCGACCGGGGGACGTCGTGCCGCGAGTTGCAGGTGAGCGGCGTAGCGGTGGTGACCGTCCGCGATCAGCAGCCGACCACCGGCGACCGCTCGCGCCAGGGTGTCGACGAGGTCGGGGTCACGGATCCGCCACCGCCGATGAGCGCGCCCGAGGCCGTCGGTGCCGTCCAGCTCGGGCGCGGTGGCGACCACGGAGTCGATCAGGGTCGCGAGCCGGTCCTGCCCGGAGCTCGTGGGCTCGTGGAGCAGCAGGATCGGTGCGGGGTCCACAGCGAGGTCGGCCATCCGGTCGGCGAGCCTCGCGGCGCGCGCTGCGATCGCTCCCTCGTGCGGCAGCAGGCGGGCTCGGCACCGATCGGCCGGCGCGAGCGCCGGTGTCGGGCCGGCGAGGTCCAGCAGGCCGACCACGCCTCGCACGCGACGGCCGTCGACGGTCACCTCCTCGACGAGCAGACCGGACGGGCGCGGACCGGGCGGCGCGGTGACGGCGGCGACGACGGCCTGGTCGGCCTCCCCGGGCGGACCGCCCAGGAGCGACAGGTCGAGGTGGCGCGCTCGGAACGGGGTCAGGGACAGGGGCCCGGGCAGCGCGGGCAGGGACAGGGGCGCCGCGGCCAGAGGGTCGGCAGGCATCCGCGCATCGTAGGGTGCCCAGGCGGGCGACACGGAGCCGCCGCGGAGAGGGTCCCGTGCTGGGCAGCAGCAAGCAGTCGCTCGAGACGACGTACGACCTGGTCATGCTGGACCTCGACGGAGTCGTCTACGTCGGACGCGAGGCCGTCGTCGGGGCGGCCGACCACCTGCGTCGAGCCGCGCAGGCCGGGGCCCGGTGCGCCTTCGTCACCAACAACGCCTCACGCCCCGCCGAGGCGGTGGCCGAGCACCTGCGCGAGCTCGGCGTCGACGCCGACGCAGCCGACGTCGTCACGTCGGCCCAGGCGGCCGCCAGCCTGGTGGTCGAGCGGCACGGCGAGGGATCGGTGGTCCGGCTCCTGGGAGGCGAGGGCCTCTGGCAGTCCTTCCGCGACGCCGGACTGCACCCGGTCCCGGCCGTCGACGAGCCCGGGTCGGACGCGGAGGGCTCCACCGACCCCGTGGCCCTGGTGACCGGCTACGGACCCGACGTGCGGTGGAGCGAGGTGATGCGGGCTGCGGTCCTGGTGCGCGACGGTCTGCCCTGGGTGGCCAGCAACACCGACATGACGATTCCGACCGCCTACGGGGTCGCTCCCGGTCACGGGGTCCTCGTCGACACGCTGCGACGCTTCAGCGGCGTCGCACCGGACGTGGCCGGCAAGCCCGCGCGCCCGCTCCTCGACGAGACGATCTCCCGGGTCGGGGGCGCCCACCCCCTGATGGTCGGTGACCGACTCGACACCGACATCGAGGGGGGCCGCAACAGCGGGGTGGACACGCTGCTCGTGCTGACCGGGGTCACCGGCCTGCCCGAGGTCCTCGGTGCGGCACCCGAGGTCCGGCCGACGTACCTGGCCCCCGACCTCGGCGGGCTGCACGAGACCCACGAGGCCCCGCAGCACCAGGACGGCGCCTGGCGCCTGGGTGGCTGGGTCGCCCGGGTCGAGGACGGGAGGCTCGAGGTCACGGGGGCGGGTTCACCCGGCGACTGGTGGCGGGCGGTGGCCTGCGCGGCCTGGGAGCACCTCGACGAGACCGGAGAACCTGCCGCGGCCGAGGGGCTCGCGGTGCCCGACGGCCCGGGTCCGGGCCGGTAGCCTGGCGGCCATGAGCGAGCAGCCTGCACCTCCGCCGCACACGGGCCAGGGCGACGTCGACCGCGTGCTGCGCGACCTCGTCGACACCTTCGAGCGCCCGGTGGACGAGCAGGTCGCGGCGATCGACGACGCCCACGCCAGGCTGCGCGAGGCGCTCGACGGCTCGCCGACCGACGGCTAGTCCCCGAGCAGGACCAGGGAAGGACCGACGTGCCCCCACGCCGTCTGCGCCTCGACGCCGAGCTCGTGCGCCGCGGTCTGGCCCGCTCGCGCGAGCACGCCGCCACGCTGGTCCTCGACGGCCGGGTCAAGGTCGGGGGAGCCGTGGCCACCAAGCCGGCGACCGGAGTCACGACCGACGTCGCCCTGCTGGTCGTCGAGGACGGGGACCGGCCCGACTACGCCTCACGGGGCGGTCACAAGCTGGCCGGCGCACTCGAGGCCTTCGGTCCGCACGGGCTGGTGGTGGAGGGTCGACGCGTGCTCGACGCCGGGGCGTCGACGGGCGGCTTCACCGACGTGCTGCTGCGAGCAGGTGCGTCCCGGGTCTGTGCCGTCGACGTCGGCTACGGCCAGCTGGTCTGGCGTCTGCAGGCCGACGAGCGGGTGCTGGTGCTGGACCGCACGAACATCCGTGACCTGACGCCCGAGGTCCTGGACGGACCGGTCGACCTCGTGGTCGGGGACCTGTCGTTCATCTCGTTGCGGCTCGTGCTGGCCGCACTGGTGGGCTGCTCCCGGCCTGACGCCGACCTGGTCCTCATGGTCAAGCCGCAGTTCGAGGTCGGCAAGGACCGCGTCGGCAAGGGCGGGGTCGTGCGTTCCCCGAGCCTGCGCGCCGAGGCCGTGCACGGCGTGGTCGACACCGCAGCCGGGCTCGGCTGGGGCCTGCACGGCGTGGCCGCGAGTCCGCTGCCGGGGCCCTCGGGCAACGTGGAGTTCTTCGTCTGGCTGCGCCGCGGACCCGGTGACGTGACACCCGAGGCGGTCGAGACCGCGGTGGCCGAGCAGGCCGTGCAGGTCGGCCCGCCGCCGTCGGCGCCGGGTGAGAGAGTGGCGCGGTGAGCCCACCCCCCCAGACCGACGGCTCCATCACCGACGAGACCACCAGCGAGACCACCAGCGAGACCACCGACGAGACCACCAGCGAGACCGCCGCTGTCACCGATGGCGCACGCCGCGTCCTGCTGCTGACCCACACGGGTCGCGAGGCGGCACGCGAGGTCGCCCGCGAGGCACTCGAGGCGCTGACGTCCGAGGGCATCTCGGTGCGGCTGGTCGCTGCGGAGGCCGCCGACCTCGCCATCACCGCAGACGCGCTGGTCGAGCTGATCGAGCTGGACGAGGGCACCGACGCCAGCGGCGAATGCGAGCTCACCCTCGTGATCGGCGGCGACGGCACGATCCTGCGCGCCGCGGAGATCACGCGCGGCAGCGGCACCCCGATCCTCGGGGTCAACCTCGGCCACGTCGGGTTCCTCGCCGAGGCCGAGCAGGACGACGTCGCCTCGACCATCTCCGCGATCGTGGCGCGCCGCTACACCATCGAGGACCGGCTGACCCTCGACGTCCGCGTCCTGCGCGACGGCGAGGTCGTCACCCGAACCTTCGCGGTCAACGAGGCCAGCGTCGAGAAGGCCTCCCGCGAGCGGATGCTCGAGGTCGTCGTGGAGGTCGACGGCAGACCGTTGTCCCGCTGGGGCTGCGACGGCGTGGTCTGCGCGACGCCGACCGGCTCGACGGCCTACAACTTCAGCGCCGGCGGACCGGTGGTGTGGCCCGGCGTCGAGGCCCTGCTGATGGTGCCGATCAGCGCCCACGCCCTGTTCGCACGCCCTCTGGTCGCCGCGCCGACCTCGGTCCTCGCGGTGGAGGTGCTCGCGCCGGCGCCGGGCGCCGGGGTGCTCTGGTGCGACGGCCGCCGGGCGGCCGACCTGCCGGTGGGCGCCCGGATCGAGGTGCGCCGCAGCGACGTGCCCCTGCGTCTGGTGCGCCTGACCGACTCACCCTTCACCGACCGGCTCGTGGCCAAGTTCGGGCTGCCCGTCGAGGGCTGGCGCGGCGCGGCCGAGCGCCGGGGGCGTCTGGCGCGGGGCGGCCCGGAGGTCGACTCGTGATCGAGGAGATCCGGATCAGCTCGCTGGGCGTGATCGAGGCCACCAGCCTCGAGCTCGGTCCCGGACTGACCGTCGTCACGGGTGAGACCGGGGCCGGCAAGACCATGGTCGTCACCGCTCTCGGCCTGCTCCTCGGCGGGCGCGCGGACACCGGCGCCGTGCGGACCGGGGCCCGCCAGGCGCGGGTCGAGGGCGTCGTCGACCTCCGGGCGCTGCCCCAGGTGGCCGAGGCCGTCGACGAGGCCGGCGGCGAGGTCGAGGACGACCGGGTCGTGCTCGCCCGCAACGTCTCGGCGGAGGGTCGTTCCCGGGCCTTCGTCGGTGGCGCCTCGGTGCCGGTGGCCGCCCTCGCGGAGGTCGCCCAGCCGCTCGTCGCGGTCCACGGTCAGTCCGACCAGCACCGGTTGCTGCGGGCGCGCACCCAGCGCGAGGCGCTGGACCGCTTCGGTGGGCCGGACCTGGCCGGTCTCACCACGACGTACGCCACCGGCTGGCAGCACCTCGGCGCGCTCGGGGCCGAGCTGGAGGGGATCGTCACCACGGCGCGCGAGCGTGCCCGCGAGGCCGACCTGCTGCGCTTCGGGCTCGCGGAGATCGAGGCGCTCTCGCCCGAGCCCGGCGAGGACGTCACGCTGGCCGTCGACGAGGCCCGGCTCGGGTCGGCCGACACGCTCCGCGAGGCCGCCGAGCTGGCCCGCGAGGCGCTGTCGAGCGACACCGGCGGCTCGGACGCGCTCGCGGCCGCCTCGGCCGCCCGCACCGGACTGGAGGGTGTGCGCGACCTCGACCCCGAGGCCGGCGGCCTCGCCGACCGTCTCGCCGAGGTCACCTACCTGCTCTCCGACGTCGCCGCCGACGTCGCCTCCTACGCCAGCCGGGTCGAGACCGACCCGGCCCGGCTCTCCGCGGTCTCGGAGCGGCGGGCCGCGCTGAGCGCGCTGACGCGCAAGTACGGCGAGAGCGTCGAGGAGGTCCTCGCCTGGGCGGAGCGGGCCTCCGAGCGGCTGCTGGACCTCGACGGCACCGACGAGCGGATCGAGGCGCTGCGAGCCGAGCTGGACCGGGCGCGACACGACGTCGGCGACCTCGCCGGTCGGCTCTCGACCGCCCGTGCGGCCGCGGCGACCCGTCTTGCGGCCGTGGTCACCGAGGAGCTCGGTGCCCTCGCCATGCCCCACGCCCGGATCGAGGTGGCCGTGCGGCAGACCGCCGGCCCGCCCGAGGACGCCGCCACCCTGCCCGTCGCCGGCTCCCACCTGCGCGCCGGGGCCCACGGCGTCGACGAGGTCGAGCTGCTGCTCGCCGCGAACACCGGTGCCGAGCCGCGACCGCTGGCCAAGGGCGCCTCCGGCGGTGAGCTCTCGCGGGTGATGCTGGCCCTCGAGGTCGCGCTGGCCGGCACCAGCCCGGTGCCCACGTTCGTCTTCGACGAGGTCGACGCCGGCGTGGGCGGCACCTCGGCCGTCGAGATCGGACGCCGCCTGGCCGCGCTGGCCCGCACCGCCCAGGTCCTGGTCGTCACCCACCTGCCCCAGGTCGCGGCGTACGCCGACCGCCACGTCCTGGTCGTCAAGAGCAGCGACGGCACCGTGACCAGCTCCGGCCTCAGCCTGCTCGACGAGGCCGGCCGCGAGCGCGAGCTGTCGCGGATGCTCGCGGGGCTCGCGGAGTCCGACACCGGTCTGGCCCATGCCCGGGAGCTGCTCGCCGTCGCGGAGCCCGCTCGCGCCCTGACACCCTGACCGGCGAGGACGCGGGCCCCGTCGTGGCGGCGATGAGGGCGGACCTGGGCTAGGGTGGAGTCCCGTGAAGGTCCACGGAGCCGAGCCCACCAAGCACGTGTTCGTCACCGGCGGGGTCGCCTCCTCGCTGGGCAAGGGGTTGACCGCCTCGAGCCTCGGGCGGCTGCTGCGCTCACGCGGACTGCGCGTGACGATGCAGAAGCTCGACCCCTATCTCAACGTCGACCCCGGCACGATGAACCCCTTCCAGCACGGCGAGGTCTTCGTCACCGACGACGGCGCCGAGACCGACCTCGACATCGGTCACTACGAGCGCTTCCTGGACACCGAGCTGTCCCAGATCGCCAACGTCACGACCGGTCAGGTCTACTCCAGCGTGATCGCCAAGGAGCGCCGCGGCGACTACCTCGGCGACACCGTGCAGGTGATCCCGCACATCACCAACGAGATCAAGGACCGGATCCTGGCCATGGGAGGCCACGCCGAGGGCGGCGGCCCGGTCGAACCGGTCGACGTGGTGATCACCGAGATCGGGGGCACCGTCGGCGACATCGAGTCGCTGCCGTTCCTGGAGGCCGCGCGCCAGGTCCGCCACGACATCGGGCGGGCGAACGTCTTCTTCCTCCACGTCTCGCTGGTGCCGTTCATCGGTCCGTCGGGGGAGCTGAAGACCAAGCCGACGCAGCACTCGGTGGCCGCGCTGCGCCAGGTCGGCATCCAGCCCGACGCCGTCGTGTGCCGCGCTGACCGGGAGATCCCCGAGTCGATCAAGAACAAGATCTCGCTGATGTGCGACGTCGACCAGGACGCCGTGGTCTGCGCCGCCGACGCGCCGTCGATCTACGACATCCCGAAGGTCCTGCACCGCGAGGGCCTCGACGCCTACCTGGTACGCCGCCTGGACCTGCCGTTCCGCGACGTGGACTGGACCCTGTGGGACGACCTGCTGCGCCGGGTGCACCACCCCAGCGAGGAGGTGACCGTCGCGCTCGTGGGCAAGTACGTCGACCTGCCCGATGCCTACCTCTCGGTCGCCGAGGCGCTGCGCGCCGGCGGCTTCGCCCACGAGGCCAAGGTCAACCTGCGCTGGGTGGCCTCCGACGAGTGCGCCACGCCCGCCGGCGCGGCACGCCACCTGCAGGACGTCGACGCGGTGTGCGTGCCGGGCGGCTTCGGGGTGCGGGGCATCGAGGGCAAGGTCGGCGCGCTGACCTACGCCCGCACCCACGGCATCCCGACGCTGGGGCTCTGCCTGGGCCTGCAGTGCCTGGTCATCGAGTACGCCCGCTCCGTCGCCGGTCTGGAGAAGGCGGCCTCGACCGAGTTCGACCCCGACTGCCCCGAGCCGGTCATCGCGACCATGGAGGAGCAGAAGAGCGTGGTCGAGGGCGACGGGGACCTCGGCGGCACGATGCGTCTGGGGCTCTACCCCGCCGAGCTGCGCGCCGGCAGCGTGGTGCGCGAGGCCTACGGGCAGACCCGGGTCGAGGAGCGCCACCGCCACCGCTACGAGGTCAACAACGCCTACCGCGAGCAGCTCGAGCAGGCGGGGCTGGTCTTCTCCGGGCTGAACCCGGACCTCGACCTCGTGGAGTTCGTCGAGCTGCCGCGCTCCGTGCACCCCTACTACGTCGCGACGCAGGCCCACCCCGAGCTGCGCTCGCGACCCACCCGGCCGCACCCGCTGTTCGCGGGTCTGGTCGGGGCCGCGATCGCCCGCCAGCGCGAGCTGCGCTTCCCGCTCGACGAGTCCGGGTTGCGCCGCGACCCCGCACGCGAGACCGCGTGAGCACCGCCCCGTCCGACCAGACCGGCGGGCCGCTGAAGGACGTCGTCGAGAGCTGGCCCGTCAGCGCCACCCGAGACCTGCACCGTGACGCCTGGGTGATGGCGCTGCGCGAGGACCGGATCACCCGACCCGAGCACCCCGAGGACGAGCCGTTCCGACGTCTCGTCCTCGAGCACCCCGGTGCGGTGATCGTGCTGGCCGTCGACGACGACGAGCGCGTGCTGTGCCTGTGGCAGTACCGCCACGCCGCGCGCCGGGTCTTCGTCGAGCTCCCGGCGGGACTGATGGACGGCGGCGCCGACGAGACCCCCGAGCAGGTCGCCCGTCGCGAGCTGCGCGAGGAGGCGGGGCTCGAGGCCGCGCGGTGGACCCACCTCACGACGACCTGGTCCTCGCCGGGGATCTCCGAGGAGGTCATGCACCACTTCGTCGCCCGCGGCCTCACCGACGTGGGGCGCGGTGACTTCGAGCCCGAGCACGAGGAGGCGGAGATGCGCACCGGCTGGGTGCCCTTCGCCGACCTCGTTGCCGCCGTGCTGGAGGGCCGCATCGGCGACGCGCCGCTCGTCGTGGCGGTGCTCGCCGCCCAGGCTCGTGGGCTGGTCGGCGCGGAGCGGTAGGGTCCGAGCGGTGACCGCGTCGAGTCACCAGCACAGGCACCCGCACAGGCACCAGCACAGGAGGCAGGCCATGAGGATCGGGGTCCCCACCGAGGTCAAGAACCACGAGTACCGCGTCGCGATCACGCCGATCGGCGTGCACGAGCTCGTCACCCACGGCCACGAGGTGCTCGTCCAGGCCGGCGCCGGCACCGGCTCCTCGATCACCGACGAGGAGTACGTCGACCAGGGTGCGCGCATCGTCGGCGACGCCGACGAGGTGTGGGGCGAGGCCGAGACCGTGCTCAAGGTCAAGGAGCCGGTCGCCGAGGAGTACCACCGGATGCGCGAGGGCCAGACCCTCTTCACCTACCTCCACCTGGCCGCCGACCAGGCCCTGACCGAGGAGCTCGTGAAGCGGAAGGTCACCGCGATCGCCTACGAGACCGTCCAGCTCCCCTCCGGCTCGCTGCCGCTGCTCTACCCGATGTCCGAGGTCGCCGGCTGCCTCGCACCCCAGGTCGGCGCCCACTCCCTGATGAAGGCCCAAGGCGGCCGCGGCGTCCTCCTGGGCGGCGTCGGCGGTGTCGCCAACGCCAAGGTCGTCATCATCGGGGCCGGCGTCTCGGGGCAGAACGCTGCCAACATCGCGCTGGGCATGGGCGCCGACGTCACCCTGCTCGACACCGACCTCGACAAGCTGCGGATGTCGTTCTGGCGCTACGGCAACCGCGTGCACGGCCTCGCCTCCTCGACGCTGACCATCGCCCAGCAGGTGCGCGAGGCCGACATGGTCATCGGCGCGGTCCTGATCCCCGGTGCCCGCGCCCCCAAGCTGGTCACCAACGAGCTGGTCTCGCAGATGAAGCCCGGCTCGGTGCTCGTCGACATCGCCGTCGACCAGGGCGGTTGCTTCGAGGACACCCACGCGACCACCCACGCCGACCCGACGTACCGCGTGCACGACTCGGTCTTCTACTGCGTGGCCAACATGCCCGGCGCGGTGCCACGGACCTCGACCTTCGCGCTGACCAACGCGACGCTGCCCTACGTCGTGGCGCTGGCGCAGCAGGGGTGGCGCGACGCCCTGCGTGCCGACGCCAGCCTCGCCCTCGGGCTGAACACCCACGCCGGGTCCCTGACCAACGCGCCGGTGGCCGAGGCGACCGGGCTGGATGCGGTGGGCGTGGACGAGGCCCTTGCCTGAGCCCGCGACCGCGCCCGCGACCCTGCCGGCCGGCCCGAGCGACCTGGGCCGAGCGGTGCGGACCTATCTCGACCACCTCACGGTCGAGAAGGGCCTGGCGACCAACACGCTGAGCTCCTACCGGCGAGACCTGCGCCGCTACCTGTCCTACCTCGACCAGGTCGAGGTCGGGGACCTCGACTCCGTGAGCGAGCAGACCGTCGCCGAGTTCCTGGCCCGTCTGCGCGAGGGCGACGCCGACCACCCGCCCCTGGGTGCCTCGTCGGCGGCACGCACCGTGGTCGCCGTACGCGGCTTCCACCGCTTCGCGCTGGCCGACGGGCTGGCCGCGAACGACCCGGCGCACGCCGTGCGCCCGCCGACCCCGGCCAAGCGGCTGCCCAAGGCGCTGCCGCTGGGCGACGTCGAGGCGATCCTGGACGCCGCGGGTTCCGCGGGCACCCCGCTGGCCCTGCGCGACCGTGCCCTGCTCGAGGTGCTCTACGGCACCGGCGCGCGGATCTCCGAGGCGGTCGGGCTCGACGTCGACGACGTCGGCGACGTCCTGGGTGCGGAACCGGGCGAGGGAGCGCTGCTGCTGCGCGGCAAGGGTGGCAAGGAGCGGATGGTGCCGGTCGGCACCTACGCACGCGCGGCGGTGGGCGACTACCTCGCGCGTGCCCGGCCGGTGCTGGTCGGCGAGGGCCGGGGCACGCCGGCCCTCTTCCTCAACGCCCGCGGGGGCCGCCTCTCACGGCAGTCGGCCTGGGCCGTGCTGGTCAAGGCCGCCGAGCGCGCCGGGGTGGAGCGGGACGTCTCCCCGCACACGCTGCGCCACTCGTTCGCCACCCACCTGCTCGACGGCGGCGCCGACGTCCGGGTCGTCCAGGAGCTGCTCGGGCACGCCTCCGTGACCACGACCCAGGTCTACACCCTGGTCACGGTCGACAACCTGCGCGAGGTCTTCGCGACCTCGCACCCGCGGGCCCGCTGATGAACGACGCCAGCCCTCGCGCCGACCCCGACGCGGTCTACGCCGAGGTCGTCGACTGGGCGGCCGGCCGCGGCCTGGCGCTCTACGCCCACCAGGAGGAGGCGCTGATCGAGCTGCTCTCGGGCAGCAACGTCGTCCTGGCGACGCCGACGGGTTCCGGCAAGTCGCTGGTCGCCGTCGGCGCACTGATGGGGGCGATGGCCGAGGGCAGGGTCGGCTTCTACACCGCGCCGATCAAGGCCCTGGTCAGCGAGAAGTTCTTCGAGCTGTGCGCGATCTTCGGCGCCGACGACGTCGGCCTGCTGACCGGCGACGCCGCAGTGAACACCGACGCCCCGATCATCTGCTGCACCGCGGAGGTGCTGGCCAACATCGCCCTGCGCGAGGGCGGCACGGCCGACGTCGGCCTGGTCGTGATGGACGAGTTCCACTACTACGCCGAGCCCGACCGCGGGTGGGCCTGGCAGGTGCCGTTGCTCGAGCTGCCCGCGGCGCAGGTGCTCCTGATGTCGGCGACGCTGGGGGACACGACGTACCTCGCCGAGGACCTCGAGCGGCGCAGCGGACGGCCCACCGCGGTCGTCGACGACGCCGAGCGACCGGTGCCGCTCGCCTTCCACTGGGCGCTCACCCCGCTGGCCGAGACGCTCGAGGAGCTGGTCTCCACCCACCAGTCCCCGGTCTACGTCGTGCACTTCACCCAGGCCGCGGCGGTCGAGCAGGCGACCTCGCTGCTGACCGTGCCCTGGCTCAAGCCGACGTCGGATGCGGCCAAGGCGCTCGCCGAGGCCCGCGCCGAGCGGCTCGCGGGCTTCCGGTTCGGGGCCGGGTTCGGCAAGAACCTCTCCAAGCTGCTGCGGCGCGGGGTGGGGGTCCACCACGCGGGGATGCTCCCGCGCTACCGGCGCCTGGTCGAGCAGCTGGCCCAGGCCGGGCTGCTGCACGTCATCTGCGGCACCGACACCCTCGGTGTCGGGATCAACGTGCCGATCCGCACGGTGCTGTTCACCGCGCTCGCCAAGTACGACGGGCGCCGCTCGCGCACCCTGCGCACGCGCGAGTTCCTCCAGATCGCCGGACGCGCCGGGCGGGCCGGCTTCGACACCGCGGGCACGGTCGTCGTCCAGGCTCCCGAGCACGTCATCGAGAACGAGAAGGCCAAGGCGAAGGCGGCCGCCAAGAACGCCTTGATGAGCGAGGAGAAGCAGGCCAGGCGTCGGAGCAAGGCCCAGCTCAAGAAGCCGCCCGAGGGCACGGTGGTGTGGACCGAGCAGACTTATCACAAGCTCGTGGCCGGGGTGCCCGAGACGCTCGTGTCACGGATGAAGGTCGACAACGCGATGCTGATCAACGTCGTCGCCCGCGAGGAGGACGCGTTCCCGGTCCTGCGACGGCTGCTCACCGAGAACCACGAGGACCGCCGCAGCCAGCTCCGGCTCGCCCGCCGTGCGCTGCAGCTGGCGCGCAGCCTCGTCGAGACCGAGGTGCTCACCCGTCTCGACGACCCCGACGAGCACGGGCGGCGCTACGTGCTCACCGTCGACCTGCCGCTGGACTTCGCGCTGAACCAGCCGCTCTCGCACTTCGCGCTCGAGGCCTTCGAGGTGCTCGACCCCGAGTCGGAGACCTACAGCCTCGACCTGCTCTCGGTGATCGAGGCGGTGCTGGAGAAGCCTCGCCAGATCCTCTTCGCCCAGCAGCACCAGGCCCGCGGCGAGGCGGTGGCCGAGATGAAGGCCGACGGCCTGGAGTACGACGAGCGGATGGCGCTGCTGGACCAGGTCACCTGGCCCCGACCCCTCGCCGAGCTGCTCGAGGCGACCTACGAGATCTACCGGGAGGCGCACCCGTGGCTGCCCGAGGACGCCCTCGAGCCGGCCTCGATCGTGCGCGAGATGTACGAGCAGGGGATGGGCTTCACCGACTTCGTCGGCCGCTACAACCTGGCGCGCGGCGAGGGCCTGGTGCTGCGCTACCTCACCGACGCCTACCGGTTCCTGCGCCAGAGCCTGCCGGAGGCGCACCGCACGCCCGAGCTCGAGGACCTCGAGCAGTGGCTCGGCGAGACCGTGCGTCAGACCGACTCCTCGCTGCTCGACGAGTGGGAGGCGCTGGGTGACCCCGACGCGATCGCGCGGACGGTGACCGACGGGTCCGCCGTACGCCCGCCGCGCCCGCTCTCGCAGCAGGGACGCGCCTTCGCGGTGATGGTGCGCAACGCGATGTGGCGTCGCGTCGAGCTGGTCGCGCGCGACGACCTCGACGGCCTGATGGTCGCCGAGCGGGCCGTGGCCGACCGTTTCGACCCGGCCCGCGAGGTCGTGATGACGCGGTCGCGGTGGGACGAGGGGATCGAGGCCTACTTCGCCGAGCACGACACGGTCCTGCGCGACGGCGACGCGCGCGGACCCGACCTGCTGCGGGTCGAGCGGCAGACGGGCGAGCCGGCCGGCGCGCCGGAGGGCACCATCGGGCGACTGCTCCAGGTCACCCAGACCCTGCACGACCCCGAGGGCCACCACGACTGGGTCATCGAGGCGACCGCGGACCTCGACGCCACCGACGAGCAGGGCGAGCTCGTGCTGGCCACCACCGCCTTCCGACGGCTCTGATCCCGGCACCGTCCGGACACAGGACGAGCGTCCCGGACCCCCCGCCGGTGGGTTCCGGAACGCTCGCCGTGGTGCGAGACGCCGGCGAGGCTCAGGCGTGCTCGAGGAACGGGTAGTCGGTGTAGCCCTCGGCGCCGCCGCCGTAGAAGGTGTCGGAGTTCGGCTCGTTGAGCGCGGCGCCCGTGCGCCAGCGCTCGGCGAGGTCGGGGTTGGCGATGAACTCGCGACCCACGGCGACGAGGTCGGCCTGGTCCGCCTCGAGGATCCGCTCGACGTCGTCGAGCTGCGGTGACGTCGGCGAAGCCGGAGTTGACGATCACCGGGCCGCCGAAGCGCTTGCGCAGGTCGCGGGACAGGTCGGCTGCGCGGGTCGGCCAGGATGCTGAGGTAGGCCAGCCCGAGGGCGGCGATGCCGTCGACGAGCGGTCTCGTAGGTCGCGCGCGTCGTCGCCGTCGTCCTCCTCCAGGCACGCCCTGGATGTTGTGCGCCGGCGAGATCCGGATGCCGACCCGGTCGGCGCCGATCGCCTCGGCGACCGCGCGGGTGACCTCGACGACGAGGCGCGCGCGGTTGTCCGGGCGAGCCGCCGTACTCGTCGGTGCGCTGGTTGCTGGACGGCGCGAGGAACTGGTGCAGCAGGTAGCCGTTGGCGGCGTGGATCTCGACACCGTCGAGGCCGGCCTCGACCGCGTTGCGGGCGGCGTGAGACGAACTCCTCGACGAGGCCGGGGATCTCGTCGGTCTCCAGGGCGCGGGGCACGACGTGGTCGACGCTGGCCCGTCGGCCGTGACCATCTGGCCCGGCGCCGCGATGGCGCTGGGGGCGACGGTCTCGAGGCCGTCCTTGTTGTCGGGGTGGGCGATGCGACCGACGTGCATCAGCTGCACGACGATCTTGCCGCCGCCGGCGTGCACGGCGTCGGCGACCCTGCGCCAGCCCTCGACCTGCTCGGGGCTGTGGATGCCGGGGGTGTCCAGGTAGCCCTGTCCGACGGCGCTGGGCTGCGTGCCCTCGGTGATGATCAGCCCGGCGCCGGCGCGCTGGCCGTAGTAGGTCGACGGCGAGGTCGCGCGGGGACCATGCCCTCGCCCGCGCGGTTGCGGGTCAGCGGCGCCATCACGAAGCGCTGGGGGAGGGTCCAGGACCCGACGTTCACGGACTCGAAGGCTCGGGACACGAGCACGACCTCTCGATCTGGGGGACATCCACGGCACGCGCCGTCGATGCGTTTTCAACTACCTCCCCCAACCCTCACCCCCCGGCACGCATTCCCTTCTGCCTAGGCTCGGGGCCATGACTGAGACCACACCGTCAGGACCCGGCCGCGACGCGATCGAGGTCCGCCACGTGCCCGAGGACAAGCGGTACGAGCTCTGGGCCGCGGGGGAGCGGGCCGGCTTCGCGGCGTACGGACTGGAGGAGTCCTCCGAGGGCGGCGCCGAGCGGATCGTCTTCACCCACACCGAGATCGACGACCGCTTCGAGGGGCAGGGCCTGGGCTCCGAGCTCGTGCGCGGCGCCCTCGACGACGTCCGCGCCGGCGGTCGGCAGCGCGTCGTCGCCCAGTGCCCGTTCGTCGGAGTGGATCGAGCACCACCAGGAGTACGCCGACCTGCTTACGCCGACCCGCGCCGGCTGAGGACTCGCCCGGCGCGCCTGCGCAATGTCGCCGTGTCGACAATCCATCCTGTCCTGGTCAGGCCCTCCGGGGCGGCGCAGAAGACAGGGGCAGGCCGATGGACGACGCACGACTCTCAGCTTCGGGATGGGCCGGCGGCGCCACCGCGGCCTCGATGCCCCCGTTGGTGCGCACCCCGATGCCGGCCGCGCGCGGCCAGCACGAGACCGCCGAGGACCAGGCGGCCCGCGAGACCGCGGAGCCGCTGCCCTTCGAGCGTCCGGCAGTGGCCGCCGAAGCCCGCCCGCCGACGTCGAGCTCGGCCCCACGGGCCGCCCGCTGCCGCACCTGCCCGAGCCGCCGCCGGTCGACCGAGACGGCCCGCGCGCGCGTGGTCTCGATGTGCAACCAGAAGGGCGGGGTCGGCAAGACCACGACCACGATCAACCTCGGTGCCTCGCTCGCCGAGTACGGCCGCCAGGTGCTGCTCGTCGACTTCGACCCCCAGGGCTCGCTCTCGGTCGGTCTCGGGCTGAACCCGCACGAGATGGACCTGACGGTCTACAACCTGCTGATGCAGCGCGACGTCGGCCCTCGACGAGGTCGTCGTGCCCTCCGGCGTGCCCGGCATGGACCTGCTGCCCTCCAACATCGACCTCTCCGCCGCCGAGGTGCAGCTGGTGCACGAGGTCGGCTCGCGAGCAGACCCTGCAGCGCGTGCTCGCCCCGGCCCTGGCCGCACTACGACGTGATCCTGATCGACTGCCAGCCCTCGCTCGGCCTGCTCACCGTCAACGCCCTGACCGCCTCCGACGGCGTGATCGTGCCGCTGGAGTGCGAGTACTTCGCGCTGCGCGGGGTCGCACTGCTCAAGACGACCATCGACAAGGTCAAGGAGCGGCTCAACCCGCGCCTGCAGATCGACGGCGTGCTGGGCACGATGTTCGACGGGCGCACCCTGCACGGGCGCGAGGTCATGGAGCGCCTCGTCCAGGCCTGGGGTGACACGGTCTTCCACACCGTCATCCGCCGCACGGTGAAGTTCTCCGACTCCACCGTGGCCGGCGAGCCGATCACCTCCTACGCCAGCTCCTCGACCGGCGCGGCGGCCTACCGCCAGCTGGCCAAGGAGGTGCTCGCCCGATGCCACGACGCGTGAGCCTGCCCTCGGCCGACGCCCTGTTCCGTCCCACCGAGGACGGCGGGACCGCCGACGCCGAGCAGCCGGGCCGGCCCCGCACCGTGCACGCCGTGCCGGACCCCGCGGAGACCGGCGCGCAGCGCCGACCGAGCGGGCGGGTGCGGCACGACGAGAAGATGACCGTCTACGTCACCGCCGAGGAGCTCCTCGGCATCGAGACGACCCGGCTGAGCCTGCGCGCCGGTCACGGCCTGGCCGTCGACCGCGGCCGGCTGGTGCGCGAGGCGCTGGCCCTCGTGCTCGCGGAGTACGACGAGCACGGCGCCGAGAGCGCGCTGGTCCGCCGTCTCGCCGAGGGATGAGCCCGCGTCGGACGCGAGCGCCGGAGACGCCGGCCTTCGCCGTACGCCTCGAGAACTTCGAGGGACCCTTCGACCTGCTGCTGAGCCTGATCTCCAAGCACAAGCTCGACATCACCGAGGTCTCGCTCTCGCGGGTCACCGACGAGTTCATCGCCCACGTCAAGGCCGGCGGGCCGGTCTGGGACCTGGAGCAGACGACGTCGTTCCTGCTGGTCGCCTCCACGCTGCTCGACCTCAAGGCCGCGCGGCTGCTGCCGCAGGGCGACGTCGAGGACGAGGAGGACCTTGCGCTGCTCGAGGCTCGGGACCTGCTCTTCGCCCGCCTGCTGCAGTACAAGGCGTTCAAGCAGGTGGCGGGCTTCCTCGACGCCCGCCTGGCCGTCGAGGCCCGACGGCACCCCCGTGCGGTCGGCCTGGAGGACCGCTTCGCGACCCTGCTGCCCGAGGTGCTGATCGGCATCGGTCTGGAGCAGTTCGCCGCGCTCGCCGCCCGGGCGCTGGCGCCCAAGCCGGTCGTCGAGCTCTCGCTGGCCCACATCCACGCCACCACGGTCAGCGTGCGCGAGCAGGCGGTGCTGGTCCTCGAGCGCGTACGCCGCGCCGGCACGACCACCTTCCGCGCCCTGTGCGGCGACTCCCCGGACACCCTGACCACCGTCGCGCGGTTCCTCTCGCTGCTCGAGCTGTTCCGCGAGGGTGCGGTGGCCTTCGAGCAGGCCAGCGCGCTGGGGGAGCTCAGCGTGCGCTGGGTCGGTGACGAGGACGACGACGTCGCGCGCTCGAGGGGGCGCTCGCCGGGATCGACGAGTTCGAGGGTGCGCCCGCCGAGCCCACCGAGCCCACCGAGCAGCCGTCCTCGACGACGGGGGAGGATGGACCCGATGAGTGACGAGCGAGCCCGAGCCCGCCCTCGACGTCCCTGTCGCGGCCCTGGCCCCGAGCCTCGAGGCGCTGCTGATGGTGGCCGACCAGCCGATGCCCGAGCCGGTGCTCGCCGCCGCCGTGGGCTACCCCGCAGCCGAGGTCGGCGACGCCCTGCTCACCCTCGCCCGGGAGTACGACGAGTCCGGGCGCGGCTTCGAGCTGCGCAACGTCGCCGGCGGCTGGCGCTACTACACCCGCGAGGCCTACGCGCCGGTCGTGGAGGCGTTCGTGCTGGAGGGACAGCAGGCCCGCCTGACCCAGGCCGCGCTCGAGACCCTCGCGGTGGTCGCCTACAAGCAGCCGATCTCGCGGGCGCGGGTCTCGGCCGTGCGTGGCGTCAACGTCGACGGCGTGATGCGCACCCTGCTCAACCGCGGCCTCGTCGAGGAGTCCGGGGCGGACGCCGAGACGGGCGCGACCCTGTTCGTCACGACGGCCTACTTCCTGGAGCGGATCGGGGTCACCACCCTCGAGGACCTGCCCGAGCTGGCGCCGTACCTGCCGGAGATGGACGACCTGAGCGACGAGCTGAGCGACCTGATGGGTCCGCCCCGGACCGACCAGGCGCCCGACCCGAGTCCACGCCCGAGGAGGCCCCGTGACCGAGCCCGACGAGGACGGCCTGGTCCGGCTGCACAAGCTGCTCGCCCAGTCCGGGATCGCCTCGCGCCGCAAGTGCGAGGAGCTGATGCTCGCCGGCGAGGTGGTCGTCGACGGTGAGGTCGTCACCCGGCTGGGCACCAAGGTCGACGCGGCGTCCGCGGTCATCCGGGTCGCAGGCAAGCGGCTGCCCCCGATCTCGCCCCACGTCTACCTGGTGCTGAACAAGCCCACCGGCGTGGTCTCGACGATGTCGGACCCGCAGGGCCGCCGCACCATCTCCGACCTCGTCGCCGACCGACCCGAGCGGCTCTTCCACGTCGGGCGCCTCGACACCGACACCTCGGGACTGCTGATCCTGACCAACGACGGCGACTTCGCCCAGCGCCTGGCCCACCCTTCCTACGAGGTCGACAAGACCTACGTCGCCGAGGTCGAGGGCGAGGTGCACCGCCGCACCATGCTCGGGCTGCTCGACGGCGTCGAGCTGGAGGACGGCCCGGTCACGGTCAGCGCGGCCCGGGTCCTCGGCGGCGACCCCCGCAAGGAGGCGCAGGGCAAGTCGATCGTCGAGCTGACCATCCACGAGGGCCGGAACCGGATCGTGCGGCGCCTGCTGGCCCACGTCGGGCACCCCGTGCGCAAGCTGACCCGCACCGTGATCGGCCCGGTGAGCCTGGGCGCGATGCCGGTCGGAGCGATCCGGGACCTCACCCTCGACGAGCTCGGCGCCCTGCTGGACCGCACCGAGCTGTGAGCCCTCGCGGTTCCTAGCGGACCGTGTAGCGCAGCAGCACCGCGCCGGTGGAGAAGCGACGCTCCGAGAGCAGCCGCAGGTCGACCCGGGTCCCGACCGGCAGCGCCGGCTTGCCGCCACCGACGCTGATCGGGTGCACGACCAGGGCGACCTCGCCGACCAGCCCGGCCACCAGCGCCTGACCGGCGAGGTCGGCGCCCCCGACGGTGGCGGGCCCGGCCGCGGTCACCTCCTCGACGAGGTCGGCGGTGAGGTCGTCGACGACCCGGGTACGCGGCTGGTCGACCTCCCTCAGCGTCCGGGACACGACGACCTTGTCAGCGCCCTGCCAGAGCTCCGCGAAGTCGGCGGTCACCGGCTCGGCCAGGGCCTCCTCGGGCGGCGCGTGCCACCACGACATCGTCTCGTGCATCCGCCGGCCGTAGACGTAGGTGGGCACGTCGCGCACGAGGTCGTTGAACGCGGCGTGCACGTCGTCGGCGGGCACCGAGAACGCGAACGAGCCGGCACCGTCCTCGACGAAGCCGTCGAGGGAGCAGCTGGTGATGTAGCGGAGTCGGTCCATGGTGGGGTCGACCTCCCGAGCCGCCGGGACTCATCGCGACCTACGATCCAGCGATGAGCGCCGAGCCGGAGGACGACGAGCGGTGGCTGGTCGTCGACGGCCGTCGCTGGCGCCGCCAGGACCCGGGACTGCCGAAGGACGTGGCGACCCGGCTGCGCTCCCACCTCGGTCGCGGGCGCAGCGGGGTCGGAGCGGCCAAGAGGCGCGGCGACGACGACGCGGTCGCCGCCGCGCGGGAGCGGGTCGGGCTGGCCAAGCACGGTCTCGGTGAGCGTGGCACCCCGTGGTGGGAGCAGGACGACCACGAGCGTCGTGACCGGTGGGAGTCGGCGCTGCGCGACCTCGACGCCCTCGACGGTGCGGAGCAGGAGCACTAGCGTCGCAGGATGCTGCCCGCGCACGACGTCCCGGTGCCGCTGGTCGGCCTGGTCTCCTCGCTCGTGGAGTACGACGTCGACGTCGGCGCGCCGGGCACGCACCTCGGTCTCCCGTCGACCGCGCTGACCCTGGTGCTCCCGCTGGACGCCGCCCTGGACGTGGCCTGGGAGGGCCGGTCCGGCACCCGGCAGGAGTCCTGGGCGAGCGTCTCCGGTCTCCACGGCGGCCCGGCGCTGATCCGTCACCGGGGGGTCCAGCGCGGTCTCCAGCTCTCGCTGACCCCGGCCGGTGCCCGCGCGCTGCTCGGCGTCCCCGCGGCCGCCCTCGGCGGCCGGCTCCTCGAGCTCGGCGACGTCGCGCCCGGCCTGCGGCACCTGCCCGAGCAGCTCGCTGACGCCGCGCCCGCCGCACGTCGACCAGCGGTGGTCCGGGCCCTGGTGGCCGCCCGGGGCCGGCACGACTCGACGACCGTGGCCGGTCCCGTCGCTCGGCGCTCTCGACCTGCTCGGTCGCGGGGTCCCGGTGACCGAGGTCGCCCGGCAGGTCGGCTACAGCCGGCGCCACCTCTCGGCGCTGGTGGGAGCCGAGCTGGCCGTCTCGCCCAAGACCTGGGCGAGACTGGCCCGCTTCGAGCGCAGCCAGGCCGCCGTGCGCCGCCAGGCCGTCCGCGGACGCCTGGACCTGGCCGGGGTCGCCGCCGCCACCGGCCACGCGGACCAGGCCCACCTCGCGCGCGAGTGGCGCGACCTGGCGGGCCGCAGCCCGACGGCCTGGCTGCGCGAGGAGCTCCCGTTCGTCCAAGACGCCGCCGCCGACGCCGAGCAGGATGAGGCCCATGACTGACGAGAGCTGACGAGACGACTGACGAGACTGCTGCGAGCACCGTGCGGACCTGGCCGGCGATGAGCTTCCGCGACGCGCGGGTGATGATGACCTGGCTGGGTGCGATCGGCTTCACCGAGCACGCGGCGTACTACGCCGAGGCCGACCCGGCCGTCCTGGAGCACGCCGAGCTGCTCTGGCCGCACGGCGGTGGCCTGATGGCGGGCTCGCTGAGGCCCGACGGCGCGGTCCACAACGTCGGCGGCTCGGCGGTCTACCTGGTCTGTCCGGACCCCGACGAGGTGCACGCGCGCGCCCTGGCCGCCGGCGCCACCGAGCTGCGCGCCCCGCGCGACGAGGGCTACGGGGGTCGCGGCAGCAGCGTCACGGACCCCGAGGGCAACCACTGGTCCTTCGGCAGCTATCAGCCGGCCTGAGCCGGCCTGAGTCGGCCGACCGGCCCGCTCGCTAGCCTGTCCCGCGGCACGGGGACCGGACCCGGGCAGCGAGCAGAGGAGCGAGACGGTGGCGGTCAGGGCGGTACGAGGGGCGACCCAGCTCGACGCGGACGACCGCGACCACATGCTCGAGCGCGTGGCCGAGATGGTCCTCGACGTGATGGGCGCCAACGGTCTGGACGTCGACGACTTCATCTCGGTGATCTTCACCGCGACCTCCGACCTGGTCAGCGAGTTCCCGGCGTACGCCGCCCGTCGGCTCGGGTTCGGCGACGTCCCGCTGCTGTGCGCCCGCGAGCTCGAGATCGAGCGCTCGATGCCACGGGTCGTGCGGATGATGGCCCACGTCGAGACCGACCTGCCGCGCGCGGACCTGACCCACGTCTACCTGCACGGCGCCGCCGCGCTGCGCAGCGACCTCACCCGGGTGCGCTCGGTCCCCGACGAGCCCGGGCTGAGCGGGCTGAGGCGGTCGGCCCGGTCGAGGTCGTCGGCACCGGGCTGCTCGGCACCTCGATCGGCCTCGCGTGCCGCCGCGCCGGGCTCGAGGTGCTGCTCGCGCGACCGTCCGCGGAGCACCTGCGCACCGCCTCCGGGCTCGGCGCCGGGCGGCCCGTCGCCGCCGGCGACGCGCCCGCGCTGGTCGTCGTCGCCGTGCCGCCGGACCACCTCGCGGCCGAGATCGCCGACGCGCCCTGGACGTCACGGCCGGCGCGGCGGCGGTGGTGACCGACGTCGGCAGCATCAAGTCCGGACCGCTGGCCGAGGTCGCGGGCCACCCCGGCGTCGCGCGCTACGTCGGCAGCCACCCGATGGCGGGCAGCGAGCGCTCCGGCCCGCTGGCCGCCACCGCGGCGCTCTTCGACGGCCGACCCTGGGCGGTCACCCCCCACGCCGGCTCCGACGCCCGACGCCGTCGGGGCCGTCGAGGCGCTGGCCCTGCTGTGCGGCGCGGTGCCGGTCCGGCTCTCGCCCGCCGAGCACGACCGGGCGGTGGCCCGCACCTCCCACGTGCCCCACCTTCTCTCGTCCCTGGTAGCCGGCCCGGCTCGCCGGCGCCCCTGCCGACCACCTCGCGCTGTCGGGTCAGGGGGTGCGTGACGTGACCCGGGTCGCCGCCGGGGACCCCGCGCTCTACGGCCAGATCGTCTCCGCCAACGCCGAGGCCGTGCTCGCCCTGCTGGGCGAGGTGCGTGCGGATCTCGACGAGGTGATCGGCGCGGTCTCGGGCGCGGACCGCCCCGGCCTGGAGGCACTGCTGGCCCGCGGCGTGGACGGCACCCGGTCCATCCCGGGCAAGCACGGCGGGCCCGCCCGACCGATGCGCACCGTGTTCGTCTCGGTGCCCGACCACCCCGGCGAGCTCGCCCGGCTCTTCGCCGACGCGGGCCGCAGCGAGGTCAACATCGAGGACGTCCGCATCGACCACGACCCCGGTCGGCCGGTCGGTCTGGTCGAGCTGCTGGTCGAGGAGTCGCGCGCCGAGCACCTGCTGGTGTCCTTGGAGTCGAGAGGTTGGGCTACGCACCGGTAGGCTCGCTCGCCGTGACCGCCGCGCCCTCGCCCCTCGACGAGCCGAGCGTCGCCGACGCCGAGGACGACACCGGGTACGGCGTCGTGGTCGCGGTCGACGGCACCAGCGGCTCGGGCAAGTCGAGCACGTCGCGACGCGTCGCGAGCCGGCTCGGTGCGCACTACCTCGACACCGGGGCGCAGTTCCGTGCGATCGCGTGGTGGATGCTGCGCGAGGGTGTCGACGTCACCGACACCGACGCGGTGGCGCAGCGCAGCGGGGAGCCGGCGCTGGTCTCGGGGACCGACCCAGAGGCCCGACGATCACCGTCGACGGCCACGACGTCGCCCAGGCGATCCGGCTGGCCGACGTGACCTCGGCCGTCTCGCCCGTGAGCACCGTGCCCGCGGTGCGCGCCCGGCTGCTGGCCGAGCAGCGCCGGATCATCGAGCACGCTCTCGCCCTCGGCGCGAGCATCGTGGTCGAGGGCCGCGACATCGGGTCGGTCGTCTGGCCGGGCGCTGCGCTGAAGGTCTACCTCACCGCCGACGCCTCGGCGCGCGCCGAGCGGCGCGCGGCCGAGGAGGGCGGCACCGACGCCCGCGGGGTCGAGGCCTCGTTGCGCGAGCGCGACCGGATCGACTCCGGGCGCACCACGGCGCCGCTGGTGCGCGCCGACGGGGCGGTCGAGGTCGACACCACGACGTACTCCCTCGACGAGGTCGTCGACCTCGTCGTGTCCCTCCTGCCCGGGCTGCTGCCCGCCGGGCAGACCGAACCCGCCCCGGGCGGCGGAGTGAGGCAGCACCCCTGATGAGCGAGCACGAGCACCCCGACCCGGCACCCGACGGGGCGGGCGAAGCCGAGACGTCCCGCGGACCGGTCCCGGTCCTCGCGGTGGTCGGCCGACCCAACGTCGGCAAGTCCACCCTGGTCAACCGGATCCTGGGCCGCCGCGCCGCGGTCGTCGAGGACGTCCCCGGCGTGACCCGCGACCGGGTCTCCTACGACGCGACCTGGAACGGCCGCGCCTTCACCCTGGTCGACACCGGCGGCTGGGACCCCGACGCGCGCGGGCTGTCCGAGCGGATCGCGGCCCAGGCCGAGATCGCGGTCGGCCTGGCCGACGCCGTGATGTTCGTCGTCGACGCGGGCGTGGGCATCACCGACGCCGACGAGGCCGTGGTCAAGGTGCTGCGCCGCTCGGGCAAGCCCGTGGTGCTGGCGGCCAACAAGGTCGACGACCAGCGCGCCGAGGCCGAGGCCTACGGGCTGTGGAACCTCGGGCTGGGGGAGCCCCAGGTCGTCTCCGCGCTGCACGGGCGCGGGTCGGGCGACCTGCTCGACGCGATCCTCGAGGCGCTGCCCGAGCCCCCGCCCGAGCAGGACCCCGAGCCGGGCGGTCCGCGCCGGATCGCGATCGTCGGCAAGCCCAACGTGGGCAAGTCCTCGCTGCTCAACCAGCTCGCCCACGAGGACCGGGTCGTGGTCGACGACGTCGCCGGCACCACGGTCGACCCCGTCGACGAGCTCGTCGAGCTCGGCGGACGCACCTGGCGCTTCATCGACACCGCCGGGATCCGCAAGCGGGTGCGTGAGGCCTCCGGCCACGAGTACTACGCCTCCCTGCGCACCAGCACCGCCATCGACCGTGCCGAGGTCGCCGTGCTCGTCGTCGACGCGTCGCAGTCGCTCTCCGAGCAGGACCTGCGGATCCTGCAGACGGTGCGCGAGGCGGGGCGGGCGCTGGTGCTGGCCTTCAACAAGTGGGACCTCGTCGACGAGGAGCGTCGCCACTTCCTCAAGCGCGAGATCGAGCGCGACCTCGTGCAGGTCCAGTGGGCGCCGCGGGTCAACGTGACCGCGCGCACCGGCTGGCACGTCGACAAGCTCGTCCCGGCCCTCGACCGGGCCCTGGAGGGCTGGGAGACCCGGATCACGACCGGGGCGCTCAACGGGTTCCTCGGCCGCCTGGTCGCCGAGCACCCGCACCCGGTGCGCGGCGGGAAGCAGCCCAAGATCCTCTTCGCCACCCAGGCGAGCACGGCACCGCCGACCTTCGTGCTGTTCACCAGCGGTCGTCTCGACGACGGCTACGAGCGCTACGTCGAGCGGCGCCTGCGCGAGGACTTCGGCTTCGTCGGCACCCCGATCATCCTGCAGCAGCGGGTGCGGGAGAAGCGCAAGCGCCGCTAAGGCTCAGACGCGGACGACCTCGAGACCGCTGACGCCCTGCAACGGCGCGAAGTCGTCGTCCTGGGTCACGACGGGGATGGCGTGGGCGGCCGCGGTGGCCGCGATCCACAGGTCGTTGACGTTGACGCGCCGTCGGGTCTGGGCCAGGTGGACGCGCAGACGTGCCCACTCGGCCGCGACCTCGGCGTCGATGTCGAGCACCTCGATGTCGGCCGTGGACTCCAGCGTCGCGAGTCGCCGCGCCCGGACGTCGAGGTCGGCGGCGACCAGGACCCCGGCCTGCAGCTCGGCGATCGTCACGGGGCAGATCACGCCCTGGTCGGGGAGCGCGGCGGCATCGACGGACCGTCCCGACTCGAGGGCGATGAAGATGCTCGTGTCGAGCAGCCCGCGCCCCGGCGGCGTCGTCACCGGATCGGGCCGAGATCGTCCGTGGTGTCGCCTGCCAGCACTGCCAGGTCCTCACGCAGCGCGGGATCGGCTTGCGTGCGGCCCAGTCGACGGGTCAGCTCCACGCGCGTGATCGGGCGCCGTCGCTGCGTGCGCACCGGTGTCAGCTCGGCGACCGGACGACCTCGCGTGGTGATCGTGACCTGCTCACCGGCCTGGACCCGTCGCAGCACGTCGGCGGTGTTGTTGCGGAGCTCCCGTGCTGCGATCTCGCTCATGCGACAAACGTAGCAGTGATGTAGCAGCAAGGTCGGAGCGTGAGGACGTAGGATCAGAAGGACCACCCGCGGCACGACAGCGTGGGTGAACCTCCGCTTGACCTGTTCGAACATGTGTTCGATGATCAGGGGGTGTCCGCACCCGTCGTCCTCGATCCCTCGCGCTCGGTCCTCGACCAGCTGCGCGAGCGGGTCACGGCGCTCGAGAGCGGTCCGGCCCGCACCCCCGTGCCGACCCTGGACACCATCGCCGACCTCGTCCAGCTGCGGGCGGGCGGCAGCTACGGCGTCGACTCGGCCTCGCTGGCCCTGGCCCTGGCCGCCGGCGCCTCCCGGGCGGGGGAGTGGGTGGGCTTCGCCGGGTGGGGCGACTTCGGGGCCGAGGCCGCGCGCGACCTCGGCGTCGACCTCGAGCGGACGGTGCTGGTGCCCGACCCGGGCGAGGACTGGCTCGAGGTCGCGGCCGCCCTCGTCGACGTGCTGCGCGTGGTCGTCCTGCGAGCACCGGCCGGCGTCGACGCCCGGGCGGCGGGGGTCCTCGACGCCCGGCTGCGCACCCGCTCCGCGGCACTGGTGGTGTGGGGGGCCTGGCCGCGCTGCGAGGCCCGGGTCAGCCTCGAGCAGTCCCGGTGGGCCGGGCCCGAGGCGGGTCACGGCCGGTTGCGGCGACGGCGGGCCGTGCTCGCCGTACGCCGCGGCGCCGCCCCGCCGACCCGGGCCGAGGTGTGGTTCCCCGGCGAGCACGCCGCGCTCGAGCCGGTGCTGCCCGAGGTCGCCACGGTGCCGGGGGTCCGCGCGCCGGCTGCCACAGGACTGCGGGCCTCGGGATGAGTGCGGTCCGGTTCCTGGTGCTGTGGTGCCCCGACTGGCCGGTGGTCGCCGCCCTGGTCGAGGAGGAGCGCTCCTCGAGCGTGCCCGCGGCGGTGCTGCGCGCGGGGGAGGTCGAGGTCTGCAACGCCGCGGCCCGGGCCGAGGCCGTACGGCGGGGCCAGCGCCGCCGTGACGCCCAGTCCCGCTGCCCCGCGCTGGTGCTGCTCGAGGCCAGCCCCGAGCGCGACGTCCGGGTCTTCGAGCCGGTCCTGGCCGCGGTCGAGCAGCTGCGCCCGGGGGTCTCGGCGATCCGGCCCGGGCTGCTGGCCGTGCGCTCGCCGGGCCGCTACTTCGGCGGCGAGGAGAATGCCGCGGCCCTGCTGGCCGAGCGGGTCGTCGAGCAGGGCGTGCGCGACTGTCGCGTCGGCGTGGCCGACGACCTGTTCACCGCCGAGCAGGCCGCCCGCCTCGCCGAGGTCCAGGGCTGCCGGGTGGTGCCGCCGGGGGAGTCGGCGGCGTTCCTGCGCGAGCTCCCGGTCGGCGTCCTCGAGGCCGACGGGCCGCAGGGTCGCGAGGTGGTCAGCCTCCTGCGCCGGCTGGGTCTGGGCACGCTCGGCGACCTCGCCGCCCTGCCGGGCGAGGCGGTCGGACAGCGTTTCGGGCGCTACGGCGCCGAGGTGTGGCGTCGGGCCCGGGGAGCCGACCGCAGCGTCGCGGCCTCGCGGACCCCGCCGCCCGAGCTCGAGACCGAGGTCGCCTTCGAGCCGCCGCTGGACTCGGTCGAGGCGATCTGCTTCAGCGTGCGCACCACCGCCGAGCGGTTCGTGACCCAGCTGGCCGACCGCTCGCTGGTCGCGACCGGGGTGCGCGTCGAGGCCGAGCAGGACGGGGTGGTCGCCTCAGCCCGGGTCTGGCTGCACCCGCGGCACTTCTCCTCGCGCGACCTCGTCGACCGGGTGCACTGGCAGCTGCAGGCCGCCGCCGGGAGCGCGCTGCGCTCGAAGCGGGTGGCCGGGTCGGTCGCCGCCCCGGTCGGCCTGGTCCGGTTCGTGCCCGAGACCGTCGAGCCCGCCGCCGCCCACGCCGAGGGGCTGTGGGGCGGCAGCGTCGACGACCAGGTCGAGCGCGGGGTGGCCCGGGTGCAGGCGATGCTGGGCTTCGACGCCGTACGCCGTCCGGTGCTGCACGGAGGCCGGTCCCCGGCCACCCGCCAGTCCAGCGTCGCGTGGGGCGAGCGGGCGGTCGGGCTGCGCCGCTCGACCGGCCCTGGCCCGGCCGGGTGCCCGGCCCGGCCCCGGTGCGGGTCTTCGCCGAGCCGTTCGCCGCCGAGGTCGTCGACGAGTCCGGCCACCTCGTCGCCGTCACCGACCGCGGAGCCGTCACCGGCGACCCGTCGCGCTTCCGGCTCGGCGGGGACCGGCTGCCCTGGCAGCCGGTCTCGGCCTGGGCCGGACCCTGGCCGGTCGACGAGTCGTGGTGGGGCGAGTCGGGTGCCGGTGGCGGACCGTGCTCTCGGTTCCAGGTCGTCGGGGTCGACGGGCGGGCGTGGCTGCTGGTCTGCGACGCCGCCGGCTGGCGGGTCGAGGCGGGCTACGACTGATGGCCACCACCAGGAGGCAGGACTGATGGGCTGGAACAACCCCGAGATGCCCTGGAGCGAGCTGGAGCGACGACTCTCGGCCCGCCCGGGGTCGACGACGCCCCGATCTCGCGGCCCCGGCGACGTGCCAGCCGGGTGCCGATCGAGCGCCCGAGCGAGGCCACGCCCTACGCCGAGCTGCACTGCCACAGCCACTACAGCTTCCTCGACGGTGCGAGCTCACCGGGCGAGCTGGTCGCCGAGGCGGTCCGGCTGGGTCTCTCCGGCCTGGCCCTGACCGACCACGACGGGTTCCACGGGGCGCCGATGCTGGCCGAGGCGGCGGCGGTGTACGCGCTGCCGACGGTCTACGGCGCCGAGCTGTCCCTGGGTCTCTCCGGCCCGCAGAACGGCGTACCCGACCCCGAGGGCAGCCACCTGCTGGTCCTCGCCCGTGGCGTCGAGGGCTACCACCGTCTGGCCGGGGCGATGACGCAGGCGCACCTGCGCGGTGACGAGAAGGGGCGGCCCGTCCACGACCTCGACGAGCTCGCCGAGCGCGGCCGCGGCCACTGGGTCGTGCTGACCGGCTGCCGCAAGGGCGCCGTACGCCGTGCGCTCGCCGCCGGCGGACCGCGGGCGGCCGCGGAGGCGCTGGACGCCCTGACGGCGCGGTTCGGCCTCGACCACGTCGTGGTCGAGCTCGCCGCCGCACCCGGCGCCGGGGGCCGAGGACGACGACGAGCTGCTGGCGCGGATCGCCGCCGACCACGGCCTCCCGGTCGTCGCGACCGGCAACGTCCACCACGCCACCCCGGACCGGCGACGCCTGGCCATGGCGATGGCCGCGGTCCGGGCCCGGCGCAGCCTGGCCGAGATGGACGGCTGGCTCGACACTGCGGGTGGGGCGCACCTGCGCAGCGGGGCAGAGGTGGCCCGGAGGATGGCCCGCCACCCCGGCGCCGTGGCGCGCTCGGTCACCCTGGCCGACGAGCTGGCCTTCGACCTCACCGCGGCCTCGCCGCGCCTGCCCAAGCACCGGATCCCCGAGGGGCACACCGCGGCGAGCTGGCTGCGGGTGCTGGCCTGGCAGGGCTTCGAGGAGCGCTACGCCCACACCCCGCACGCGGCGACCGCCCGGGAGCGGATCGAGCACGAGCTGGCGATGATCGAGCGAGAAGGACTTCGCGGGCTACTTCGTCATCGTCCACGACATCGTGGCCTTCGCCCGCGGGCGCGGGATCCTGTGCCAGGGCCGGGGCTCGGCGGCGAGCTCGGCGGTCTGCTACGCGCTGGGCATCACCGCGGTCGACGCGGTCTTCTACCGGCTGCCCTTCGAGCGGTTCATCTCCGCGCACCGCGACGAGGAGCCCGACATCGACGTCGACTTCGACTCCGACCGGCGCGAGGAGGTGATCCAGTGGGTCTACGACACCTACGGCCGCCACAACGCCGCCCAGGTGGCCAACGTGATCACCTACCGCCCGCGGATGGCGGTGCGCGACGCTGCCAAGGCGCTGGGCTACTCCTCGGGCCAGCAGGACGCCTGGTCCAAGCAGATCGACGGGTGGACCTCGGTGGTCACCGGCGCCGACGGGCGACGACGCCGGCGCACGACGTCCCGGCCCCGGTCGTCGACCTGGCCGAGCAGCTGCTCGGCGCGCCGCGCCACCTGGGCATCCACTCCGGCGGGATGGTGCTCACCGAGCGCCCGATCGGCGAGGTCTGCCCGATCGAGCGCGGCCCGGATGGACCGGCGCACGGTCCTGCAGTGGGACAAGGACGCCTGCGAGACGATGGGCCTGGTCAAGTTCGACCTGCTCGGCCTCGGGATGCTCGGCGCGCTGGACCACATGATGCGCCTGGCCGCCGAGCACCTGGGGGAGTCGTGGACCCTCGCCACGATGCCCAAGGAGGAGCCGGAGGTCTACGACATGCTGTGCCGCGCCGACTCGATCGGGGTCTTCCAGGTCGAGAGCCGGGCCCAGATCGGCACCCTGCCCCGGCTGCGGCCGCGCGAGTTCTACGACCTGGCCATCGAGATCGCGCTGATCCGACCCGGCCCGATCCAGGGCGGCGCGGTGCACCCCTACATCCGGCGAGCCACCGGGAAGGAGCCGGTCACCTACGAGCACCCCGACCTGGTCCCGGTCCTCGAGCGCACCCGCGGGGTGCCGCTGTTCCAGGAGCAGCTGATGGCGATGGCGGTCGCGCTCGGCGACTGCACCCGCGACGACGCCGACCTGCTGCGCCGGGCGATGGGCTCCAAGCGCGGGGTCGAGCGGATCGAGAGCATCAAGGAGAAGCTGTACGCCGGGATGGCGCGGCGCGGCCTGGTCGGCGACCGCGCGGACGCGATCTACGTCAAGATCCTCTCCTTCGCCAACTTCGGCTTCGCCGAGTCGCCACGCGCTGAGCTTCGCGCTGCTCGTCTACGCCAGCTCCTGGTTCAAGCTGCACTACCCCGCGGCGTTCCTGGCCGGGCTGCTGCGCAACCAGCCGATGGGCTTCTACTCCCCGCAGTCGCTGGTCGGCCGACGCCCGCCGCCACGGGGTGGAGGTACGCCGCCCCGACCTGCTGCGCTCGGGGGCGCAGGCCGGGCTGGAGCCGGTCGGGGGGTGCGGTGGCAGGGGTGCGGTGGCAGCGGATCCGTGGTGCCGACCGGGCTGGAGGCCTGTTGCCAGGCCTCCTTCCCGCGGCACGAGTACCGCGACGACGCCCCCGACCCGACCCTGACGCACCGTCGCGACGGCGTGCTGGCCGTGCCGGCTCGGGCTGGACTCGGTGCGGGGCATCGGCGCCGAGGTGGCGCAGCGGATCGTCGCCGCCCGCGCCGAGGTGGCTTCGACGGCGTACCGACCTGTCGCGACGCGCCGACCTGAGCCCGGCCCAGCTCGAGGCGCTGGCCACGGCGGGTGCGTTCGCCTCCTTCGGCCTGGACCGTCGGGCGGCGCTGTGGGGCGCCGGCTTCGCGGAGAAGGCCGACCACATCGCGGGCTCCACGTCGGCGCCGGACGCGCCGGCGCTGCCCGCGATGGGCGAGGTCGAGACGACCCTGGCCGACCTGTGGGCCACGGGTGTCTCCACCCAGCGACACCCGGTCGAGCACCTGCGCGCCGAGCTGTCCGCGGCCGGCATCCTCGCCGTCGGCGACCTCGGACGGGTCGAGCACGGCCGCCGGGTCCACGTGGGTGGGCTGATCACCCACCGCCAGCGTCCCGGCACCGCCGGTGGGGTGACGTTCCTCAACGTGGAGGACGAGACCGGGATGCTCAACGTCGTGTGCTCGGTCGGCGTGATGCGCGCACACCGCACCGCCGCCCGGCACCGCGTCGCCGTCGTCGTACGCGGGATCCTCGAGCACCAGGAGGGGGCCACCAACCTGGTCGCGGACCGGGTCGTCGCGCTGGACACCCTGGTCCCGGGCGCCGGTGCCGCGCTCCAGGCGCGCCAGAGCTCGCGCGACTTCCGCTGACCTGCTGCACGGCCGCGCACCCGGTGCCGGGTCGGACCTCCCGGCTGCGGTAGTGTTCCCACGCCGCGGTGCTCGACACCCTGGCATCGGGCTGTGGCGCAGTTTGGTAGCGCACTTGACTGGGGGTCAAGGGGTCGCAGGTTCAAATCCTGTCAGCCCGACCGAGTATTTCGCAGGTCAGAGGCGCTTTCTGGAGAATCGGGAGGCGCCTCGCCTGCGTTGTGCGTCGCTTCCAACACATCCGCAACACACCGCAACGTTTCTGTATTCGAGAGTTGTAGCAATGTGGGGCGCTCCAACACGCGGCCAACACAACTTTCACGCAGCCCATCGATCGTCCCTTCTCTGAGCGCGCCAGCGAGCTCTTGCGTCTTTGGTCCGACGAGCACCCTGGCCAGGAGACGACCGAGGACGTGGTCTCAGCGGTTCTCTTGCAAGCCCATCAGGAGCTGAGCTTTCAGAATTTGCCCTGGGTGCCGCGCAATGATCCTCCCGGCGAGTCCGGAGACTCTTGCTCGTGCCGTAATGCGCGTGGTCTCCACGACTGGACCGGCCATGCGCATCAATGAGGCCGCAGCGGGTACCGAGGGTCATGACCAACACCCATCCTGACCCACGCAGCGCCGCGTCCAGACGTACCGACCGGGGACGTTTCGTCCAGATCAGCGCCGCGGTCGTCGCGACGGCCTTCGTGCTCGTCGGCGTCCTCGGCTTCGTCCCCGGTGTCACCACCGACCTGGGCGGACTGACCATGGCCAGCCACCAGAGCGACGCGGCCCTGCTCGGCGTCTTCGGCGTCACCGCGCTTCACAACGTCCTGCACCTGGCCGCCGGGCTCGCGGGCCTCCTGCTCGCCCGCGCTCCCCGGACCGCGACCGCATTCCTTGTCGTGGGAGGGCTTGCCTACCTGGCACTGTGGGTCTTCGGGCTGGTGGTCCAGCGAGGCGGCACCGCGAACGTCCTGGCGCTGAACGACGCCGACAACTGGCTGCACCTGGGCCTCGGAGTGGGGATGATCGCGCTCGGGGCCCTGGGATACCGCCTCTGGCGAGGCACCGTCACTCCGGACACCGCCTGAACAGCGCTCCACCGCGGCCAGCCCGCGGACTCGACCGTCATGGCCGGACGGCCCGCGCGAGGTGGTGCGGCGGCAGTGTCCTGCCGAGAGGCGGTCCGACCCAGGGATCCCTCGCAGGCGGATGCCACCGCGCGGGTGACTCCCGGCAGCGAGCTGCTGACCACTGTGATGAACGATCCACCTGAAGAGGAGAAGAACCGATGAGCTCGACGCAAACAAAACGGTTGTGGACCTCAGCAGCGCTCGGGGCAGGAGCTGGCCTCACGGGTGTTGCGGCGATGACAATGTCCGAGAAGCTGGAGCAGGCCGTCACCGGTCGGCCCAACTCCTACGTCCCCGCTCGAGCGCTTCTCACGCTGCTCGGAAACAACCCCGGTGACGAGGCGTCCTCCGCGGCGTGGAACCACGCGATGCACTGGGGCACCGGTGCGGTCCTCGGCGGTCTCAGGGGCGTCTGGTCGGCGACCGGCATCCGCGGCGGGGAGGCGAACGCTGTCCACACCGTCGTTCGGGTTGCGTTCGACCAGACCGTCGAGAACGCCACCGGCGCCGGCGCCCCGCCCTCGGCGTGGCCCCCGTTCGAACGGGTCGTGGACGTGGCGCACAAGGCGATCTACTCCCTGGTCACCGGAGCCGTCGCTGACCGACTCGTCGCCCCCACGCTCCAGAGCCGACAGGGCGTAGTCAGCCACTGAACGAGCACCTCCTGCGCGCGCAGCGCGACGGGCTCTGCCGTGGCCGACCTGCGGTGCCTCTTCCGACCTGCGGTGCCTCGGCGTCTGCTGAGGCCGGCGCCCACGAGGTCGACCGGAGCCGCCTTGCCGGGTGTTCATCGGGCTCCGTCGCGGTCCGCGCGGAACGCGTACTCGACGTCGTCGAACGAACCTGCGGCGAAGACGTAGAAGAACCGCAGTTCTGCGGAGCCTAGCTGGCGGACCCCGTGTTCTGCGCCTCCGGGAACGTGGACGACCACGCCTGGGGTCAAGGCGTGCTCCTGGCCCTCGAGGGTCAGGAGTCCTTCGCCCTCGAGCACGTAGTAGGTCTCGGCGGGCGCATGGCGGTGCAGGCCCAGCCAACCTCCCGGTCCGATGACGGCCGTGCCTGCGCTGAGGCCGGTGGCCTGGGCCACGCCCAGCGTGCGGAAGCTGAGCACTCCGCGCACGGCGTCGGACCAGTGTTCGGCAGCGACGTCGGCTTCGTGCACCACGGTTGGTTCGGGCATGGATGGCGGTACCCCGAACCGCTGCTGTTCATGCATCTGGTGGTCAGTGGGGTGCGGCCCCGTCCGGTGCCAGCAAGCGGTCGGTCGTCGTCAGCTCATCGAGATATCCCGTGCTCCGGTCGGACGGCGAGGGCTGCCACGTGGCCCGACAGCGCTGACCGCCGACCACCTGTCCCAGCCCGTGCATCGCGGTCGTCAGCAGCAGAGGGGCCCGGGCGTCGTCAGTCGCTGGCAGGCGGCTCTAGATTGGACCCATGACTGATGGGCCGAGCGAGAAGAACGTCGAGCAGCGCGCGAACGGTCTGCCTGAGGAGCACGCGGCGGGTCCGGTGGACGACCCCGAGGCGCAGGCTGAGGCCATCCTCGAGGATTCGCAGGAGCGCACGGACGACCCGGAAGGAACGCGTCGCGACTCTGCGCAGACGCCGGGAGGCTAGGAGCCTGATCCGAACGGGGCCACCGTTGCCGGTCTGCCTCCCCGGACGGGGGATGACTCGACCCGGCAGCGGGGTCCGTGCCGAGGACGGTGACGGCTCGGCTCGGGGACCAGGGCTGGTCCAGGGCTGGTCCAAGGGCAGCTGGTCCAGGACGACGAAGAAGCCCCGCCAGCCCATGGGGCAGCTGGCGGGGCTCCGTACGAGCGCGGCCTGTGGTCCGCGGATCGTTCCTCGACGCTAGGTGCCGACGGGGAGCTCGACTCTCATCCGTGGGGAGGACTTCGGGCCGCTCGTCGCCAGCTGCGGGCCGGCGCTCACCCGCGCGCCGACGTCATCCGGAGCGGACACCGGCCGGGCGCGGACGTGATGACGTCCCACGCGGGCCACCCGACCGGGTCGCCCGACCTCGGCCACCCGGTCACAGGGCGTGTGCCGTGGCGTACGTTGTCGCGACCGCACGGTTCCGACAACTGAAGAGGGTCGCCATGGCTGACGTCATTTTCGCGAACGGACGAGTCTTCGACGGCTTGCGCTACCACCAGGAGGGCGCGGTAGGCGTCCGCGGGCAGATGATCTACTCGGTCGGCCCCCTCGACCGGGTCCGCGAGGAGATGTCGGCCGGGGGAGCGCGGGTCGAGGAGCTCGACGCGCAGGGCGGCCTGGTGATGCCGGCCTTCCACGACGCTCACATCCACCCGCTGATCGGTGGCCTCGAGATGCGCAACGGCCTGCTCACCGAGTGCGGTGACGCGGACGAGTGCCTGCAGAGCATCGCCTCGGCGGTGGCGGCGCAGGACGAACGGGACGGGCACGACGACGGTGCCTGGTTCCGCGCCGGAGGGTGGTCCCTGGAGCACTTCGACCAGGCGACCGGTCCGATGGCGGCGGCCCTGGACAAGGTCGTGCCCCACCGACCCGCGTTCCTGCCCAGCAACGACCACCACAACGCCTGGGTGAACACCCGCGCCCTGGAGCTCGCCGGCATCGACCGCGACACCCCGGACCCGGAGGACGGGTGGATCGAGCGCGACCCTGACGGGAATCCCACGGGCACGCTGCGGGAGGCCGCCGCGCTCCTGGTGCACCGACTGGTCGACACCACGAGGGCGGAGAAGCGCGAGGCACTGCGCGACGCGCAGGCGCACCTGCAGTCGTGGGGGATCGTGGGCTGGCAGGACGCGCTGGTCGGCGGCTACGCCGGCATCGACGACCCCACCCAGGCCTACCTCGACCTCGCCGAGGCCGGGGACCTCACCGCGCGGGTGCGGCTGGCGCTGTGGTGGGACCGCCACCGCGGCGTGGAGCAGCTGGAGGACCTCGTGGCCGAGCGCGAGCGTCTCGCCGAGGCGGGACTGGACGCGGGCTCGGTGAAGCTGATGGTCGACGGCGTCTCGGAGACCTTCACCATGGCGGTCGACGAGCCGTACCTCGGCGGTGCGCGCTGCCCCTGCGCCGGTGGGGACCGGGGGATCACCTTCCTCCCGCCGGACCAGCTCGACGCCGCCGTCACAGCGCTGGACGCCGCCGGCTTCCAGGCCCACTTCCACGCCCTCGGCGACCGGGCCGTCCGGACGTCCCTCGACGCCATCGCGGCGGCGCGACGGACCAACGGCTGGAGCCCTCAACGCCACCAGCTGGCGCACCTGCAGCTCGTGGCACCCCGCGACCGGGTCCGGTTCCGCCACCTCGGCGCGATCGCGAACGTCGAGGGCATGTGGGCCCGCTACAACACCCCGGCCGTGCAGATGGTCAAGGACTACCTCGACCAGGAGCGCCTGGACTGGCAGTACCCGTTCGCCGACATCGTCGCCAGCGGCGCCCTGGTGGCAGGAGGCTCGGACTGGCCGATCAACCCGCCGGAGCCGATGGAGGGCATCCACGTGCTCGTGAACCGCTCCTCGCGCCGGACCGACGAGCGCGACGAGGAGCCACCGATGCGCGACGACCAGGGCCTCACGCTGACCCAGGCGCTGCAGGCCTACACCAGCGGCGCCGCCCACGCCAACCACCAGGAGGACTCGGGCAACCTGCGGGTCGGGTCCTCCGCGGACATCGTGGTGCTGGACCGCGACCCCTTCGACCTGCACGAGGACGACATCGGCTCCGCGGACCCCTTCACCGCCTGGTCGCGCGGCAGCGAGGTCTACCGCCGGGAGGACTAGGCAGCGAGGCAGGCGGATGCCCCGTGACCCGAACCACCCGCGGGAATGAGCGCGCGACCGGCATCGACGACCTAGCGTGGCGAGGTCGCTGAATCCAGACGACACCCTGCGCTCGCTGAGGAGGCACCGTGCTCGGGCTCGTGATGACCGTCCTCGTCCTGCTCGGTGTCGTGGTGGCCATCCTCCTCCTCGAACGGCCGCGAGCCCGCAGGATCGAGCGCGACCTGCGCGAGCAGGTGGTCGACCGGCGCGAGTCTCCCGGTGCCACCGAGCAGTCCGGGCGACGCGATGAGCGCTGAGGAATCCGGCGCGTCGACGACCTCGTTGGAGTTCGTCGGTACTGCGACCACGCTCTTGCGACTCGGGCCGTTCACCGTGCTCACGGACCCGAACTTCCTGCACCGCGGCCAGCGTGCCTACCTCGGCAAGGGGCTGTGGTCGCGGCGAGTCACCGAGCCCTCGCTGCAGCCCCACGAGCTGCCGTCGCTGGACGCGGTCCTGCTCTCCCACCTCCACGGCGACCACTTCGACCGTGTGGCGCGCCGTTCGCTGGACCGCTCGGTACCGCTCCTGACCACCCCTGCCGCGGCACGCTCGCTGCACCGCTGGGGCTTCCGGCGGGCGCAGGGCCTGGCCACCTGGGAGCACGTCGACCTGCCGGCGGCCGGGGAGCAGGGGGGCTTCCGGCTCCGCGTCACGTCCGTGCCCGGTGTCCACGCGCCGGGGCCGGTGCAGGCGCTGCTGCCCTCCGTCATGGGCACGGTGCTCGAGCTCAGCCGCGGCGGCGAGACGGTCCACCGGACCTACGTCACCGGTGACACGCTGCACCGAGACTGGCTCAGGACGGTCCCCGAGCGCACCGGCCCCCTCGACGCCATGGTCATCCACCTCGGTGGCACGAGGATCCTCGGCCTCCTGGTGACGATGGACGCCGGTCAGGGCGGCGACCTGGTCGAGCTGGTGGCACCACGGGTCACCGTTCCGGTGCACCACGACGACTACGGGGTGTTCCGCTCGCCCCTGTCCGCCTTCCTCGAGGAGTGTCGACGGCGTGGCCTGCCCAGCGAGATCCGCACGGTGGTGCGGGGCGGGCGCATCGACCTCGGCTGACCCAGCCGGGGCGCCTGCCTGCCAGGTGTCCCCGGGATGGTCGGCGGGTGTCCTCGAGCGTGGTGGCGGGGGCTCGAGGACCGGAGTACGCGCGACACCCTGAGGCGCGGCCGAGATGCCGGCGCGGCGGCCCCGAGGCCCCTCCTGGGGGTGTGGCCTCGCGACACCGGGGGGCGCACCGTGGACGGGCGCCGGGATGCGGCGGCGTCGTCGGAGGAGGACTGCGTGGGCTCAGGACCGAGCGTCGAGGAGCTGCTGGCCGAGCACGGTCGGACCTACGCTGCGCAGGCGGGCATCACGCTGCGTGACAAGCCCGCGCCGCTCTTCCAGCTGCTGGTGCTCACGATGCTCTCGGCGGCGCGGATCTCGGCGGACGTCGCCGCAGCATCGGCGCGCGAGCTGTTCGCTGCCGGGTGGCGCACCCCGCGACGACTGCGTGGCTCGACCTGGCAGGAGCGCGTCGACGCCCTCGGGCGCGGCGGTTACCGACGCCTGGACGAGAGCACGGCCGACTACCTCGACGAGAGTGCCCGGATGCTGCTCGACGACCTCGCTGGTGACCTGCGCAGGCTGCGGCCCGACGAGGGTGACGACCGGGGTGTCGAGGACCTGCGCGAGGCTCTCCAGCGCTTTCCGCGGATCGGGCCGACGGGAGCGGACGTCTTCTGCCGGGAGGTGCAGGCGGTGTGGCCGGGCGTACGACCCTTCTTCGACCACCGCGCGCTCGAGGCGGCCGGTGATCTCGGCTACCCGACCGACCCGGAGGATCTGGCCCGGCTGGTCGCGAGCGAGGACCTCGCCCGGTTCTCCGCCGCACTAGTGCGGTGGACACGCGGTGCGGCTCAGTCGTGATGCCGGGCCGGTGCCTCGCGCCAGCACGGCGACCGTCGTGCCGGACCGGGAGCTGTCCTCGGTCCGTACGACCTCCCGACCCGGTGAAGCGGCCGCCGTCCGAGCACGGAGCGGACGGGCGGATGGGCGGATCGCCCCGGACACCCTGAGCCGGCTGCTCGAGCGTCACGGACGGACCCTCGGCGCCGAGGTCGGCATCACCCTGCGCGACAAGTCCGCCCCGCTCTCGCGGCTGATCGTGACCGCCCACTAGTCTCGGCCGACCTCGGCGTACACGCCTCATCCGGGTTGCGCGACCTTCCGGCCGTGCGCCGCCGCCAGCACCCTCGGCCCTCGGACCCGAAGCCCGGCTACGGCCTCGGTGCGCAGCGAGCGTGCAGGCGACGCCGAGCTGCCGTGCTGCGGTCGAGGAAGTCGCGCAACACCCCGACCTGTTGCTCTGGTCGTGCGGGACGCGCGGGTCTAGACTCACCTGACTCCAGTGCGCATCACGAAACGAGATGCATCATGCGCAACAAAGCTACCCGGTCCACCCTCGTCCGTCTGCTCGAGAACGCCCGGTACGAGGTGCTGCCCACGGCCTCGACCGAGGACACGCTGCTCGAGCACGTCCCCCGGGACCGGGTCGTCACCGTCACCGCGTCGCCCGCGAAGGGGCTGGAGGCGACCTTCGACCTCGCCGAGCGCCTGGCCGGGCACGGGTACGCCGTCGTGCCGCACGTGGCCGCCCGGATGGTCTCGGGCCGCGAGGAGCTCTGCGAGATCGCGGAGCGGCTCACCGGCAAGGGCATCACCCGGATCTTCGTGCCCGGTGGTGACGCCGAGCCTGCCGGTGACTATGCCGACGCTCTCGAGCATGCTCACCGACCTGACCGCGATCGGTCGACCGTTCGAGCACGTCGGCGTCGCCGGGTATCCCGAGTCGCACCCGACGGTCTCCGACGACCTCACCGTGCAGGCGATGTGGGACAAGCGCAGCCACGCCACGCACCTCGTCAGCAACCTGACCTTCGACCCCGTCGCGGTGCGTGACTGGATCCGCCGGATGCGGGGGCGGGGCGTCACCACGCCGCTGCTGCTCGGCATGCCCGGCCCCGTCGAGCGCACCAAGCTGCTGGCCATGGCGACCAGGATCGGAGTGGGGGAGTCGACCCGCTTCCTGGCCAAGAACAAGGGACTGTTCGCGCGTCTCGCCGCTCCGGGCGGCTTCACCGGTCAGCGCTTCCTGGAGCAGTGCGCGCCGGCGCTCGGGGAGCCCGGGAGCCTGGTCGAGGGCCTGCACGTGTTCACCTTCAACCAGATCGCCGCGACGGAGGCCTGGCGCACCGAGCAGCTGGAGCGGCTGCGCTCCTAGCGAGGGGTCGCGACCAGGTCGGCCAGGGCCCGCTCGAGCCCGCTCGTGCCGGTCTCGATCACGCTCAGCGGCAGACCGAGCACCGCGGCGGCCTCCTCGGCACGGTTGCGCAGCTCCGCGGTCGGCTCCTGCGCCAGCCACACGACCCGTGTGTAGTGCGCGAAGTACGCCTCGCGCAGCTCCGGCCACCGGTCGAGGCCGAGCTCCTCGACCACGCTGCGGGCGAAGGAGCGGACCAGGAAGTCGGTCAGCAGGTAGGTGCCGGGCTGGTCGGCGAACATCGCCTCCACCCGCTCGGGCCCGGCGAACAGGTCGTAGCAGTGCAGCCCCGGCAGCCGGCTCAGACCGAGGTCGTCACACACCGCGTCGAGCGCACCGTAGGTGCCGCAGTCGGCGTAGCCGACCACGACCCGCGAGTACGACGCCGCGAGCTCGCCCGCCAAGGCCCGCACCTCGTCCGCGATCCGCTGCGGCTGGTTGTGCAGCAGCGGCGGGAGCGGATGCACGTCGAGTGCCCACCCGCGGCGCGCCACGACCTCGGCGGCAGGCTGGGCGATGGCTCCGCAGGCGATCAGCGCGATCGTCCCGGCCGGGTCCGCACGACCGGCCCGCTCGCTACGGCGCGAATCCGAGCTGGTCGACGAAGCGGTCGTTGAAGTCGGCGCGGTCGGAGAGCTCGACATATCTCACCTCCTCGAGCAGGGTCTCGGCCCCGTTGCGCTCGCGGCGCGAGAGCAGCACCATCCGGGCGCCCTCGCCGGCGACGTTGCCCGCCGCGACGATCCGCATCAGCGGCAGCCGCGGCACCAGGCCGATCCGCACCGCGGCCGAGGCGGACAGGTAGCTGCCGAACGACCCGGCGAGCAGCACCTGCTGCACGTCGCCGGGCTCGAGGCCGAGCTCGTCGAGCAGCAGGCTCCACCCGGTCGAGATCGCGGCCTTGGCGAACTGCAGCTCGCGCACATCACGCTGGGAGAGGTAGACGCACTCGGCGGGTGGCGTCTGCGGGGTTGGTCGGTGCAGCACGAAGACCCGTTCCTGTCCGATCAGGTCCAGACGGTCGGCCAGCGCGGGCGCGAGCGCGTCGGCCGCCTCGCGGGTGACGAAGCGGCCGGTGGCGTCGAGGAGCCTCAGGCGCACCATCTCGGAGACGATGTCGACCAGGCCGGAGCCGCACAGGCCCCGCGGCTCGGTCTCGCCGATCACCCCCAGCGAGATCTCTGACTCGTTCCCGTCGCCGAGCCCGACGGTCTCGATGGCACCGTCGGCCGCCCGCATGCCGCAACGGATCGCCCCGCCCTCGAAGGCGGGTCCGGCCGGGGCGGCGGTCGCCAGGATCGTGTCGCCGTCGCTGAGCACGATCTCGCAGTTGGTCCCGACGTCGATGAAGAGCCGAGCGCGCTTGTCGCGGTCCATGCCGCTGGCCAGCATCCCGGCCACGATGTCGCCGCCGACGTACGCCCCGAGCGCGGGGAGCACCACGGCACGCGCCTCGGGGTGCAGCCTCAGACCGAGCTCGCTGGCCAGCACGACCGGCGGGCTCGCCGTCGACATCACGAACGGCGCGACCCCGAGCGGCTCCGGGTCGATGCCCAGCGCGAGCGCGGTCATCGTGGCGTTGCCGGCGAGCGCGACCTCATAGACGTGAGCCGGGTCGACGCCGCCCTCGGTGCAGACCTGGGTGGCCAGCTCGTCGAGCGTCTCGGCCGCAGCCGTGCGCAGCCGACCGGCCGCCTCGGGGTCCATCATCGTGGCGCTGATCCGAGTGATCACGTCGGCGCCGAAGGGCTGCTGGCGGTTGAGCATCGAGGCCACAGCGACAGGGGTCCCGGTGCCGAGGTCGAGCAGCGTCGCGACCACGGTGGTGGTGCCGAGGTCGAAGCCGATCGCGTAGCGCAGCGCGGTGGTGTCTCCCGGCTCGACGTCGATGAGGTCCTCGCCGACGATCACCGCGGTCACCTTGAAGTCGGCCCGTCGGAGCACCACCGGCAGCCGGCGCAGCACCGGCAGCCCCGCGGCGAGCTCGAGGTCGGGGATGGCGTCGGTCAGGCGCAGCAGGTCCGGTCGCTGGTCGGCCAGGTCCGGCTCGTCGAGCTCGACGTAGCGCTTCTGGACCGCGGGGCGCAGGATGACCTGCCGCCCGACCCCGACGGTCGCGGCCTTCGGTCGGGTCACCAGCGGGGGTACGTCGACCGCGAGGTTGCGGTAGGCGCGCAGCAGACAGGCCAGGCGCCACCCGTCCGCGATCTGCTCGGGGTTGAAGGTCTTCACGTCGTGGCGGGTGATCGGCACGGTGCCGCCCTCGACGCGCACCTTGCACTGGTGGCAGGTGCCGTGGCCGCCGCACGTCGAGTCGATCGCGACGCCGTTCCACGAGGCCGCGTCGAAGACGGTGACCCCGGGTGGCACGCGTACGTTGCGCACCGCCGGGGGGGCCTCAGCCTCGCGCGCGAGCACGGTCAGGGTCAGGTCGACCCGGCCCAGGGTGACGTCGTCGGGCTCGGCCGCCTCGACGGCGGGGGTCGGCTCGAGCAGGCCCTCCCGACGCAGCGCGTCGACGGAGAAGTCGGGGCCGATGCTCACGGGGTCGCGGACGCCGCAGCCTGGCGCGCGCCGGTGCGCGGCGATCCAGGACCCGCCCCACTCGTCGTGGCCCATCAGCAGGTCCGCCGCCTTCACCGCGGTCACGATCTCGGGGCTGCGGGCGTCCATGATCGCCGAGGTCAGCCCGGCGGTCATCGCCATCGGCAGGAACGCCGCCCCGAGCTGGTCGCGACCCGGCATGCCGAAGGAGGTGTTGGAGGCCCCGCAGGTCATGTTCATCCCGTAGTCGTGGCGGATCCGGCCGACCACCTCGAAGAAGGTCCGCGCGACCTGCTGGTCGGCGCCGATCGGCATCGCGAGCGGGTCGATGACGATGTCGGCCAGGGCGATGCCGTACTCCTGCGTCGCGACCCGGACGATCTTGGCGACCAGCTCGAGGCGCTTGTCGGCCTCCATCGGGATCTCGTCCTCGTCGTTGGGCAACGCGATCACCGCGGCGTCGTACTTCTTGACCAGCGGGAGGATCTGCTCGAGCCGCTCGTCCTCGGCGGTGACCGAGTTGACCAGGGCTCGGCCCTGGTAGACCGAGAGCCCGGCCTCGAGGGCCTCGATGACCGAGGAGTCGATGCAGATCGGCAGGTCGGTGAGCTGCTGGGCCAGGGTGATGGTGCGCGCCAGCAGGTCTGCCTCGTCGGTCAGCGGGACGCCCATGTTGATGTCGAGCACGTCGGCGCCCCCCTCGACCTGGGACTTCACGTCGCGCTCGACGGCCGACAGGTCGCCGGCGCGCAGCTGCTCCTGGAAGATCCGCCGACCGGTCGGGTTGATCCGCTCGCCGATGATCGTGAACGCCGACTCGTGGCTGATCACGGCCTCGCGGGTCGCCGAGCGCAGGCGGGTGGTGAGCAGGGGAGCGGGCTCGGGGCCGCTCACGCGCCGACCCTCGCGCGCCGCTCGGTCATCAGCGCCTTGGCGCGCTTCACGCAGGCCGAGGCGTCCGAGGCGTAGCCGTCGGCGCCGACCGCGTCGGCGTACTCCTGGGTGACGGGGGCGCCGCCGACCATCACGATCACCTCGTCACGCAGGCCCGCCTTGTCGAGGGCGTTCATGTTGGCCTTGAACATCGGCATCGTCGTGGTCAGGAACGCCGAGAACCCGACGATGTCGGGCTGGTGCTCCTCGATCGCGGCCACGAACTTCTCCGGGGCGACCTGCACGCCGAGGTCGATCACCTCGAAGCCGGCGCCCTCGAGCATGATGTTGACGAGGTTCTTGCCGATGTCGTGGACGTCGCCCTTGACCGTGCCCATCAGGAACTTCCCGACCGTCTGCACCCCGGTCTCGGCGAGCAGGGGACGCAGTCGCTCCATCGCCCCGGCCATCGCGCGCCCGGCGATGAGCATCTCGGGGACGAAGAAGTCGCCGCGCTCGAAGCGCGCACCCACCTCCTCCAACGAGGGGATCAGCGCCTCGAAGAGCAACGTCTGCGGCTCCATGCCGACGTCGAGGCCCGACTCGGTCAGGGAGAGGACCTCGGGGGCGTTGCCCACCATGGTCTCGTCGTAGAGGCCCTTCAGGATCTCTTCTGGCGTCATGCCACACCCTCCTTGGGTGCTCGGCCCGACGACCGGCGCAGCAGGGTGCTGAGCCGTTCGGCGTGGCGGGTCAGGTGTCGGCTGAGGTCCTCGATGTGCTCCTCGAGCCGGGTGGTGGGGCCGGAGACACCGAGGGCGGCCACCACGTTGCCGTGGTTGCCGCCGACGGGCACCGCGAGACCGGTGAGACCGATCTCGAGCTCGTCGTGGCTCAGCGTCCAGCCGCGGCGGCGGGAGAGCTCCGCCTCGCGGTGCAGGGTCTCGGCCAGCGTGATGGTGTTGCTCGTGAGGGGCTCCAGGGACTCGTCGGGGATGGCGACGGCGCCCCACGCGTGGAAGACCTTGCCCATGGCCGAGGCGTGCAGCGGCACGTCGACCTCGCTCCAGTCCCGCGAGCCGAGCAGGTAGTGGGAGTCCACCTGGGCGACCTGGGCCACCTGGTCGTTGCGCACGACGCTGAGGTGGACGGTCTCCAGGGTCAGCTCGCGGAGGTCCTCCATCAGGGGCCGGGCCAGCCGGATGGTCTCCTCCCAGGGGTCGTGGCGGGCGGCGTAGAGCCAGAACAGCGAGCCGGCGACGTACCCGCCGTCCTCGTCGTGGGCCAGCAGGCCCTGGCGCTCGAGGGCGCCGAGCATCCGCGAGGCCGTGGACTTCGAGAGCCCGCAGCCCTCCATCAGCTCCCCGAAGCTCACGGGCGTGTCGGCGCGCACGACGGTGTCCAGCAGCAGCATCGCGCGGTCGAGGGCCTGGGTGCCGCTCGAGCTGCGGCTCTCGCTCTCGCTCTCGCTCACCGCTGCCTCACCCGCCTCTCCGTCCCGGTCTGCCGAGGGTTCCCAAGGAGTCCCATCATGTGGAACCTTGGTCCCACGATGTGAGGCTAGGTCGCCGGCGGGGTGAGGTCAAGCACATCCGTACCCAGGAGGAGCAAGAATGTTCCGCAACACGATGCCGCGCTACGAGGTGCTCTCCGAGGACGCGATGGCCAAGCTCGAGGCCGGCTGGCGCCGCCTGATGAGCGAGGTCGGCGTCCAGTTCGCCGACCAGCGCGCCCGCGACCTGTTCGCGGCGAACGGACAGCGGGTCGAGGACGAGACGGTCTTCCTCGACCCGGACTTCGTGCTCGAGCAGGTCGCCAAGGCGCCGCACGAGTTCGACGTCCAGGCGCGCAACCCGGCCAACAGCATCCACCTCGGGGGCGACTCGATGGCCTTCGGCGCGGTCTACGGCCCCCCGTTCGTGCGCGAGGGCGAGGTACGACGCGACGCGACGATGGAGGACTTCACCTCCTTCGCCAGGTTGGCGCAGTCCTTCGCGGTGCTGGACTCGGCGGGCGGCATCGTCTGCGAGCCCAACGACGCGCCCCTCGACAGCCGCCACCTGGACATGACGCTCGCGCTGCAGACGCTGACCGACAAGATCTACATGGGCAACGTCGTCTCGGGCGTCAACGCCGCGGACACCCTGGCCATGACCTCGATCCTGTTCGGCTCTCGCGAGGAGATCGAGCGGAGGCCGGCGACGATCTCGCTGATCAACTGCAACTCGCCGCTGCGCTGGGACGACCGGATGCTCGAGGCCCTCTTCGAGTACGCCGGCGCCGGGCAGCCCGTCGTGCTCACGCCGTTCATCCTGATGGGCGCCATGTCGCCGGTGACGATCCCGGCCGCGCTGGTCCAGCAGATCACCGAGGCGCTCTCGGGCATCGCGTTGGCCCAGCTGATCCGGCCCGGGACCCCGGTGATCTTCGGCTCGTTCCTGTCCACGATCAACATGCAGTCGGGCTCGCCGACCTTCGGCACGCCCGAGTCGGGGATGGGCCTGCTGTGCACGGGCCAGATCGCCCGACGGTTCGGGCTGCCGTTCCGCGGCGGGGGAGGCCTGACCTCCTCGCAGGTGCCCGACGCCCAGGCCGGCTACGAGGCGATGATGACGCTGCTCCCGACGTTCCTGTCCGGCACGAACTGGGTGATGCACTCCGCGGGCTGGCTCGAGGGAGGGCTCGTGGCGAGCTATGAGAAGTTCGTCGTCGACTGCGAGCTGATCGCGATGCTCCAGCACGAGTTCACCCCGCTCGAGATCGACGAGGGCTCCCTGGCCTTCGACGCCCACGTCGAGGTCGGCCACGGCGGGCACTTCCTCGGGGCGGCCCACACGATGGAGCGCTTCCGGACCTGCTTCTACCGCCCCCTGCTGTCGTCGTCGGACAACTACGAGCGCTGGTTGCGCAACGGCGCCCCGGACACCGCGACCCGGGCCGCCACCGTCTGGCGCGAGCGGCTGGACTCCTACGAGCAGCCGCCGCTGGACGACGCCGTGCGCGCCGAGCTCGAGGAGTACGTCGTACGCCGTCGCGCCGAGCTCGGCGACTGATCCCGCCGCGCAGCACCTGCGCACCGTGGGTTGCGAATTCCCAAGGTATGGCGGCGGTTGCTCGCTCCCCGGTGCAGATCCGCGCCGGGGAGCGAGGACTCGCCTACATCCCTTGGGAAACCGCGTCAGCGGGTGCGCTCCTCCGCCTCTCAGGACAGCCCGATCTCAGGACAGCCCGATGATGGTCCCGTCGTCGGCGAGGTCGATCTTGGCGGCGGCGGGGACCTTCGGCAGCCCCGGCATCGTCATCACGTCGCCGCACACGAGGACCACGAAGCCGGCGCCGGCCGAGAGCCGCACCTCGCGCACGTGCAGGTCGTGACCCGAGGGTGCGCCGCGGCTCGCCGCATCGGTCGAGAACGAGTACTGCGTCTTGGCCACGCAGACGGGGAGCGAGCCGTACCCGTCGGCCTCGATGCGCTCCAGCCTGCGCCGCGCCTTCGCGTCCCACGTGACCGAGGCCGCTCCGTAGAGCCGGGTCGCCACCGCCTCGACCTTCTCGGTCAGGCTGGCCTCGTCGGGGTAGGTGAAGGAGAACGTGTCCGGCGTCGGCCGGGCGAGGAGCTCCAGCACGCCCTCGGCCAGGTCCTGCGCGCCGGCGGCCCCGTCGACGAAGTGGGTCGAGGGGTAGGCCACGACGCCCTCGGCGGCGACGAGGTCGACGACGGCGGCGACCTCGTCGTCGGTGTCGGTCGGGAAGCGGTTGAGCGCGACGACGCACGAGATGCCGTAGACCTCGCGCACGTTGGCGAGGTGGCGGCGCAGGTTGACCATGCCGGCCTTCAACGCGCCGAGGTCCTCGGTGGCCAGGTCCGCCACGGCGACGCCGCCGTGGTACTTCAGCGCCCGCACGGTGGCGACGACGACCGCGACGTCGGGGCGCAGCCCGGACTTGCGGCACTTGATGTCGACGAACTTCTCGGCGCCGAGGTCCGCGCCGAAGCCGGCCTCGGTGACGACGACGTCGGCCAGGCGCAGCCCGGCGCGGGTGGCCATCACCGAGCTGCAGCCGTGGGCGATGTTGGCGAACGGGCCGCCGTGCACGAACGCCGGGGCGCCCTCGAGGGTCTGGACCAGGTTGGGTGCGAGCGCGTCGCGCAGCAGCACCGCCATCGCGCCGTCGGCGCCGAGCTCGCGCGCGGTGACCGGCCGCTTGTCACGCGTCGAGCCGATCACGATGTCGCCCATCCGACGCTTGAGGTCGGCCCACGACTCGGTCAGGCAGAAGATCGCCATCAGCTCCGAGGCGACCACGATGTCGAAGCCGTCCTCACGCGAGTAGCCGTTGCCGACGCCGCCGAGGCCCACGACCACGTCGCGCAGGGCGCGGTCGTTCATGTCGAGCACCCGCTTCCAGGTGATCGTGCGCGGGTCGAGGTCGAGCTCGTTGCCGTGGTGCACGTGGTTGTCGATCAAGGCCGCGAGGAGGTTGTTGGCCGCCGCGATGGCGGCGAAGTCGCCGTTGAAGTGCAGGTTGATGTCGGTCATCGGCACGACCTGGCTGTACCCGCCGCCGGCCGCGCCCCCCTTCATGCCGAACACCGGACCCATCGAGGGCTCGCGCAACGCCGCCAGCGAGCGGTGGCCGAGGCGGTGCAGCGCGTCGGTCAGCCCGACCGTCGTCGTCGTCTTGCCCTCGCCGGCCGGGGTGGGCGAGAGCGCGGTGACCAGCACGAGCTTTCCCAGCGGCCGGTCGGCCAGCGAGGACAGGTACCCGATGTCGACCTTGGCCTTGTGGTGGCCGTAGGGCACCAGGTGCTCAGCCGGGATGTCCAGGGTCTCGGCCGCGACGTCCACGATCGGACGCAGGGTGGCGGCGGTGGCGATCTCGATGTCCGACAGCACTGTCGGCCTCCTTCAGGGGGCGATGACTCAGCGGTGATTCAGCGCAGTGTTGCGCTGCACGGAACGCAGTGTGCGATAAGCAACAGCCTTCGCGCTAGGGTTGCGTCATGAGCAACAGTGTCGAGGCTCCCGACGCCGCCTCCGCAGCCCCGGCCACCGTGCAGTCCGTCGACCGTGCCTTGAGCATCCTGGAGATCCTCGCCCGGGTCGGCGAGGCGGGAGTGACCGAGATCGCCGCCGACCTCGGTGTCCACAAGAGCACCGCCTTCCGCCTGGTCGCCACGCTCGAGGCGCACCGCCTCGTCGAGCAGTCCGTCGAGCGCGGGAAGTACCGACTCGGGGTCGGCGTCCTGCGCCTGGCCGGCGCGACGACCGCGCGTCTGGACCTGGTGCAGGAGGCGCGGCCGATCTGCCGTCAGCTCGCTGCCGAGACCGGGGAGACGGTCAACATCGCCGTGCTCTCCGAGAGTGGCGCGCTCTACCTCGACCAGGTCGCCGGCTCCTCGGCGCTGCAGTCGCACAACTGGGTCGGCCAGCACATCCCGGTGCACGCGACCAGCAACGGCAAGGTGCTGCTCAGCGGTCTCGACCTGGCCGGGCTCGACGAGGCGATCGGCGAGCTGCCGCGCTACACCGACGGCACGGTCACGAGCCGCTCGCTCCTCGTGGACCAGGTCGAGCAGGTGCGCGAGCTGGGCTACGCCGTGGCCGTCGACGAGCTCGAGGTCGGCCTGACGGCCGTGGCCGCCCCGATCCGCAACGCCCACGGCGACGTGGTGGCCTCGATGAGCGTCTCCGGGCCGACCTTCCGCCTCGACGACCAGCGCGTCCACGACGTCGTACGCCAGCTGCGCGCGGCCTCGGAGGAGGTCTCGCACCGTCTCGGCTGGGGTCGTCGCTGACGGTCGCCGACGCGCCGGGAGGCGGCGCTTGACACGACGACGCCGCCGACGGACGATTGGCTTGTTGCGGGATGCGCACCAGGGTGCATGATACGCAACATTAAGCGGCAGTGGAGGCTCACTCATGGCATCGGTCCCCAGCTCGGCCGACTGCGTCGTCATCGGCGCGGGCATCGTCGGCAACAGCCTGGTCCACCACCTCGCCGAGCTCGGGTGGAAGAACATCGTCCAGATCGACCAGGGCCCGCTGCCCAACCCCGGCGGATCGACGGGTCACGCGTCGAACTTCATCTTCCTGACCGACCACTCCCGTGAGATCACCGACCTGACGCTGGACTCGGTGCGCCAGTACCAGGAGATGGGGGTCTTCACCCAGAGCGGGGGCTACGAGGTCGCCCGGACCGAGGAGCGGATGGAGGAGCTGCGGCGCCGGATGTCCTCGGCGCGCGCCTGGGGCATCGAGGCCGAGCTGGTCAGCCCCGAGGCCGTCAAGGAGAAGGTCCCCTTCATCGAGATCGACGAGCTCGTCGGCGCCTTCTGGCAGCCCGGCGTCGGCGTCGTGGACTCCCTGCGCGCGGGCACGATCATGCGCGAGTCCGCGCTGGCCAGCGGTGCGCTCACCTGCGTGCCCAACTGCGAGGTCCTCGACCTCGACGTCGAGGACAACAAGATCGTGCGCGTACGCACCGACAAGGGCGACATCGAGGCCTCCACCGTCGTGATCGCCTGCGGTGTCTGGAGCCCCAAGATCGGCGACATGGCCGGCGTCAGCATCCCGCTGACGCCCGCGGTGCACCAGATGATCTCGGTCGGCCCGTGCCCGCAGCTGGCCGGCACCGACGGCGAGATCTCGTTCCCGATCATCCGCGACATGGACACCTTCTGCTACGAGCGCCAGCACGGCGCCGACATGGAGGTCGGCTCCTACGCGCACCGCGCGATCCTGCACGAGCCCGAGGACATCCCGACGATCGAGCAGGCCAAGCTCTCGCCCACCGAGATGCCCTTCACCAGCGACGACTTCGACCCCCAGCTCGAGCAGGCCTTCGAGCTGATGCCGGACCTGCTCGGCGCCGACGGTGCCGAGATGCGCTACGCCATCAACGGCCTGCTCTCGCTGACCTGCGACGGCAACCCGATCCTCGGTGAGAGCCACGTCGGCGGCCTGTGGACCGCGGCCGCGGTGTGGATCAAGGAGGGTCCCGGCGTCGGACGCGCGATGGCGGAGTGGATGACGCACGGCCACCCCGAGATCGACGTGCACCACAGCGACATCGCCCGCTTCCACCCCCACCAGCTGCGTCGCGAGCACACCCGGCTGCGCACCACCGAGTCGTTCATCAAGACCTACGGGATCGTGCACCCCGGCGAGCAGTACGCCTCCGACCGCGACCAGCGGCTCTCGCCGATGCACGACTCGCAGGTCAAGCTCGACGCCGTCTTCTTCGAGGCCGCCGGGTGGGAGCGTCCGTTCTGGTACGAGTCCAACGCCGACCTGCTCGAGGCCTACGGTGAGCAGGTGATGCCCCGCGAGCACGAGTGGGACGCGCGGTGGTGGAGCCCGATCATCAACGCCGAGCACCTGCGGATGCGCGAGGCCGCGGGCGTGATCGACCTCTCCGCCTTCTGCATCTTCGACATCGAGGGACCCGGCGCACTGGCCTCGGTCCAGCAGACCTGCGTCGCGCAGTGCGACGTCGCCGTCGGCAAGGTGGTCTACACCCCGGTCCTCGACGCCAAGGGCGGCTTCCGCTCCGACCTCACGGTGATGCGCCTGGGCGAGGAGCACTTCCGGGTCGTCACCGGAGGGGCGCACGGCATGGCCGACCGCGCCTGGTTCGGCGGTCACCTCGTCGACGGTGCGACCCTGACCGACCAGACCGACAGGGTCTCGACGATCGGCCTGTGGGGACCGCTGGCTCGCGACATCCTCTCCGGGCTCACCGACGCCGACGTCTCCGCCGACGCGTTCGCCTTCCTGACCTGCCGCGAGCTCGAGGTCTCCGGCGTACCGGTGCTGGCCTCGCGGATCTCCTACGTCGGCGAGCTCGGCTGGGAGCTCTACGTGCCCATGGACCGCGCCGCCGAGCTGTGGGAGGCCCTCCTGGAGGCATCGGCGCCGCACGGCGGCGTCCCGGTCGGGATCGGGGTCTACGGCACGACCGGGCGCCTGGAGAAGGGATACCGCGCGTTCGGCATGGAGCTCGACGCCGAGCGCACGATCATCGAGGCCGGCATGGCGCGACCCAAGGTCAAGGCCGCCGACTTCGTCGGCAAGGAGGCCTACCTGGAGCAGCGCGAGGCCGAGCCGGCCGCCGTGCTCTGCACGCTCGCGGTGGAGGACCACACCTCGGCCTCCGGCACCAAGCGCTACATGCTCGGCGGCGAGCCGATCCTGACCCGCGACGGCGCGACGTTGACCGACGCGCACGGCCACCACCCGTACGCCACGACCGCGGGCTCGGCGCCCTCGCTGGGCCAGCACCTGCTGCTGGCCTACCTGCCGGTTGACGAGGCGCGGATCGGCAACGAGCTCGCGGTCTCCTACATGGAGGAGCTCTACCCGGTGAGCGTGGTCTCGATCGACGCGACCCCGGCGCTCGACCCGGAGAACGCGAGGCTGCGGTGAGGGTCCTGGTCTGCGTCAAGCGGGTGCCCGACGTCGCCGGTGAGATCGCGCTGACCGACGACGAGCAGTCCGTCGACGCCCGACACGTCGGCTTCACGGTCAGCAACCACGAGCACAGCGCCGTCGAGCTCGCGATCCGCGCGGCGGAGGGGACCGGTGGCTCGGTGACCCTGCTCAGCGTGGGGTCGGCCGAGGCGTCCGAGCAGCTGCGCAACCTGCTCGGGCTCGGTGCCCACGCCGCGACCCTCGTCGAAGCCGATCCGCTGGGCCTCGGACCCGCCGACGTGGCCCGTGAGATCGCCGCGGTCGTCGAGGCGCACGGCGCCGGGGGTGAGCCCTACGACCTCGTCCTGCTCGGCAACGACGCCGCCGACTCGGGTGACTTCCAGGTGGGCATCCGGCTCGCCTACGCCCTGGACTGGCCGGTGGTCGTCGGAGCGGCGACGCTCGAGCCCGACGGCGACCGGCTCACGACGCGCCATGACAGCACGCACGGTGAGGAGACCTACTCCTTGCCGCTGCCCGCCGTGGTGACGGTGCTCGAGGGCGGGGTCGAGCCGCGCTACCCGACCCTGAAGGGCCGGATGGCCTCGAAGAAGATCGCCATCGAGACGCGCCAGGCGACCGGCGACGCTGTCGGGTCGGGCCGGGTGCGCCTGCGCGTGCCGACCGCCCGACCGAGTGAGGTGATGGTCCTCGGTGAGGGTCCCGAGGCCGCACCCGCCCTGGTCGACCTCTTCGAGAAGCTGGGAGCCCTGCGATGATCCTCGTCCTGGTCGAGACCGAGTCCCGCGCCGACGGGCTGGTCGGGGCCAGCGAGGTGTCCCTGGAGGCCCTGGCCTTCGCCCGTTCGCTCTCGCAGGCCGGTGGCGGCATCGCCGTGCGAGCGGTGCTGGTCGGCGACCCCGGGGGCGAGGAGTCGCACGAGGACCTGGCCGCCGAGCTCGGCGACCACGGCGCGAGCGAGGTCGTCCACGCCGTGGGCACGGCCTTCGACACCTTCGGCGGAGCGAGCTGGGCCGCCGCCGTGCAGGCGGTGCGCGCGGAGACCGGCTCGGTCGTCGTGCTCGCCGGTGGCACGCCTCGCGGCAACGAGGTGCTCGCCCACCTCGCCGCGCGCCTGGGTGTGTCGATGGCGGCCAACGTGCTGTCGTTCTCCAGCCTGTCGCCGTTCACCGTGACCCGCCAGGTCGTCGGCGGGTCCGCCGTCGAGGACATGACGCTGCCGAGCCGGCCCGCCGTGCTCACGGTCGCCGGTCACTCGTGGGTGCCCGAGGCGGTCGGGGGCGCGTCCGCGACCTGGCGCGAGACCGCGCCCGAGGTCGGCGAGGCCGACCTCGTCGCGCGGGTCGCGTCGACCGGCGTCAAGGCGCCGGACGAGTCGGGGTCGTTGAAGTCGGCCTCGATCGTCGTCGGCGCCGGCCGCGGGGCCGGCAGCCCGGACGGCTTCACCGGGGTCGACGAGCTCGCCGAGGTCCTCGGCGGGGTGGTCGGCGTCTCGCGGGTCGTGACCAGCCTCGGCTGGCGTCCCCACCACGAGCAGGTCGGCCAGACCGGCAGCCGGATCAGCCCCGACCTGTACATCCCCTGCGGGATCTCCGGCGCCATCCAGCACTGGGCCGGGTGCGCGAGCTCGAAGGTGATCGTCGCGGTCAACACCGACCCCGAGTCGCCGATGATGTCGCGGGCGACGTACGCCGTGGTCGGTGACATGCACGAGGTGCTGCCGGCCGTCACCGAGGAGATCCGACGGCGTCGCGCCGGCTGAGACTCCCGTGTGGTGCGCGGCCTGGTGCACACCGATCACGTCGCGCCCGACGTCCGGGGTGTGCGCGCGCTGGGCGCTGACCGTGACGCGCAGGTGAGGGCCGCGGACGAGAAGGCCGACGCGCACCTGGCCACGCCCCACCTCGTCGTCGTGACCGACCGGGCCCCGGGCTGCTCGACGTCGGCGGCCCGCCGATCCATCGGCTGCGACGCATCGCCTGAAGCCCTTCCGGCCCGACTCAGACCGGGTCCGCTCAGCCCGGGTCCATCGGGCCGTGGTGGCCGAAGGGGAGATCCTCGGCGTGGCCCAGCGCGAGCAGGACGCTGGGCAGCATCGCCTTCGCCGTACGCCGGTAGCCGGCGCCGCTGGGGTGGAAGCGGTCCAGGGAGAACATCTCGTCGGGCTGGGTGATGAAGAACGGCCCGACGACGTCGGCGAGCGAGACGGCGTGTCCGCCGAGCCGGGTCGTGGTCTCGCGCTGGGCCACTGCCAGCTGGCGGGAGGCTCGTGCGCCCAGGCCCCGCAGAGGCTGCGGCAGGGGGCGCAGCGCCCCGAGGTCCGGGCAGGTCCCCACGACGACCTCGGAACCGGCCTCGCGCAGGGCACGGACCGTGTCGGCGAGGTGGCGGCACGACTCGGCGGGGCGGACCCGGTGCGTGACGTCGTTCCCGCCGACCACGATGACGGTGACGTGAGGGGCATAGGCATCGGGCAGGGAGTCGAGCTGGTCGGCCAGGTCGGAGCTCTCCGCGCCGACGACGGCAGCGGTCAGCAGGCGCACCGACCGGTGCGTCCCGCGGGCCAGTCGCCTGGCGAGCTGGCCCCCGAGGGTTCCGCGTGGGTCGTCCGCCCCGAGGCCCGCTGCGATCGAGTCGCCGAGCAGCAGCAGCTCGATGGTGCTGCCGTACTTCTTCTTGTAGGTCCGGTCGGCGTCGAGCGCCTGCTCGCCGAGCGGCTTGCCGATCAGCGCGCGCGCGATCCGTGCCTGCGCCCGCAGCGTGACCACCGAGGCGGTCAGCGCCACGCCCGCGCCGGCCGCGGCGATCGCGGCCGACCCGGCCACCCGCTGCCAGCGTGCGGCCTCCCCGGCGCTCAGCTCGACGACCCGGTGACGAGATCCGCGGACGCCTGCGGCGTGGGGGTCGGGTCGGTCCGCGCAGGGGTCCCGCGCCCGACGCAGCGCACCTCCCACCCGGCGGCGCGCCAGCGCGCGGCGTCGAGGGTGTTGCGCGCGTCGAGGAGGCGCCGGTGGCGCACCGCTGCGCCGAGGAGCACCGGGTCCAGCTCGGCGAACTCGGCCCACCCGGTCAGGTGCAGCACGAGGTCGGCCCCGCGCACCGCGGTGGCGGGGTTCGCGACGTAGCGAAGCTCGGGACGGACCGAGCGGGCGTTGAGGTTGGCCTCGGGGTCGTAGACGCGCACCCGCGCCCCCAGCCGGTGCAGCGCGTGCGCCACGTGCAGCGCGGGTGAGTCGCGCACGTCGTCGGAGAGGGGCTTGAACGCCGCGCCGAGCACGGCGACGCGGCGACCCGCCACCGATCCCCCGCACAGGTCCACCGCGTCCGCGACCACGCGGTCGCGGGCGCCGAGGTTCACGGCGTCGACCTCGCTCAGCAGCCGGGCCGCCGCGTCCACCCCCAGGTGCTCGGCCGTGGCCGACAGGGCACGCAGGTCCTTGGGCAGGCAGCCACCGCCGAAGCCGACGCCGGCTTCGAGGAACGCCCGCCCGATCCGTGGGTCGTCGCCGAGGATGTCAGCGAGCGCCACCACGTCGGCCCCGCTGCGCTCGCTCAGCGCGGCCATCGCGTTGACGAACGAGATCTTGGTCGCCAGGAACGCGTTGGCCGCGGTCTTGGCCAGCTCCGCGGTCTCGACGTCGCAGACGTGCACGGGCGTGCCGGCGGCGATCACGGCGGCGTACACCGCCCGCAGCGCCCGCTCCTGCTCGGGACCACGCACGCCGAGCACCAGCCGGGAGGGCGAGAGCGTGTCCTCGATCCCGTGTCCCTCGCGCAGGAACTCGGGGTTCCAGGCGAGGTCGACGCGGACGCCGGCCGTGACCCGCGCCGCGACCCGGTCCGCCAACCGGGCCGCCGTGCCCACGGGCACGGTGGACTTGCCGACGACGAGGCAGTCGCGGCGTGCTGCCGTCGCGATCGCGTCGACGACGGCCTCGACGGCGCCGAGGTCGGCTGCGGTGCCGCTGCGCGACTGGGGCGTGCCGACGCAGACGAAGTGGACCTCGGCGTCCGCGACCGCGTCGTCGAGGTCGGTGGTGAAGCGCAGCCGTCCGGCGGCGACGTGGCGCGAGAGCAGCGCCGCGAGGCCGGGCTCGGCGAACGGCGCCAGGCCCTGCGAGAGCAGGGCGACCTTGTCGGGGTCGGTGTCGACCCCGACGACGTGGTGGCCGAGCTCGGCCATGCACGCGGCGTGCGTGGCGCCGAGGTAGCCGGTGCCGATGACGCTGATCCGTGACGTGCGGGAGGGTGCACAGGCGGGGGAGGTCATGTGCTCACGGGACCAGGGACGACCGACCAGGAGGCCACCACCAGGACAATGTCGGGTGACCGACCCGTGTACGCAGGTGGTGCGCCGGTGTTGCGCAACCGGGCGCCGCGGACCCCGGGCCGCCGCACCTCACGCTGCCGCACGGGCCTCGCCGAGGACGTCGCGGTAGTGCTCGACGAGCTCGGTCGTGACCGACGACCACGACCGACCGGCGACCGCCCGTCGGCCGTGGTCGGCCAGGTGCCGCCGGAGGTCGGGGGAGGCGACCAGGGCGGCGACGCAGGTCCGCAGGCCGGGGAGGTCGGTGGGGTCGAAGAGCAGTCCGGTGACGCCCGGGTCGACCAGGTCGAGGGGACCACCGACGGCCGGGGCGACGACCGGCACCCCGCTGGCCTGCGCCTCCTGGATCGTCTGGCAGAAGGTCTCGGAGTCGCCGGTGTGGACGAACACGTCCAGGGAGGCGAACGCGGTGGCGAGGTCCGGCCCCGCCAGCATCCCGGTGAAGACCGCCCCTGGCAGCCGCTGCTCCAGCCAGGGCCTGGCAGGGCCGTCACCGACCACGACGAGCCGGACACCGGGCAGGTCGGCGAGCACCTCGAGCCGGTCGACCTGCTTCTCGGCCGCCAGACGCCCGACGTACCCGACGCTGACCCGTCGGTCCGCCGTCCACCCGTCGTGCAGAGCGCAGGAGCGCCGTCCCGGACCGAACTGGTCCAGCGCCACACCGCGTCGCCACAGGTGCAGGTCGCGCACCCCCAGCGCGGCGAGCTGGGCCTGCGAGGTGCTCGAGGGCACCAGGGTGCGCGCGACCCGTCGGTGCAGGCGGCCCACCCACCGGTCGAGCACTGCGTCGGCGTGGATGCCGTACTGGCGCGCGAACCCGCTCACGTCGGTCTGGTAGGCGGCCACGGTCGGGACCCCGAGCCGTTGCGCGGCGCGCAGGCCGACTGCGCCGAGGGCGATCGGGGAGGCGAGGTGGACGACGTCCGGGCCGAAGCGGGCCAGGGCGCGCCCGACCGCCGCGTCGGGCAGGCCGATCGGGAACGACCTGTAGCCCGGCATCCCGACCGAGCGCGCGCGCACCACCTCGACGCCGTCGTGCTCTCTCGGGCCGGGTCCCGGCGCGACGACGAGCAGGTCGTGGCCCGCGACGCCGAGCTCGCGCACGAGGTGGCGCACGGTGTTGGAGACGCCGTTGACCTGGGGGACGAACGACTCGGTCACGATCGCGACGCGCATGCGGTCAGGCTGCGAGGGTGCGGTGAACGCGGGGTGTCCTGCTCGGGGGTGTCGTGCGAAGCGCGGGCGTCGGCTGGTGTGGGCACGCCCCGGGTCGGGCGCCCGGCTGCCGTGCCGGAGGGTCTCAGTCGTGGGTGGTGCCGCGGTCGGCGACGACCCACGTCACGGCGGAGGCGGCCGCGGTCACGGTGAGCACCGAGCCCCACGGCCCGAGGCGGTGCGCCAGCGGGTGGGAGCCGACGAACGCGACGACGTACGTCGCGAGCAGCGCGCTCGTGACCCCCCGCCCTGAGCCGGCACTCCACGAGCGTGCGCTGATCCCGCCGGCGGTGGCGAGCAGCACGCCACCGGTCCAGCGGTGGCCGCTGTAGCGGGCCGCGGCGAACCCGCCGACCAGCCCGGCTGCGACGACGGGAGCGGTGGGGAGGTGGTCCATGCCTCCCACCGTAGGTCGAGCACCTGCCCGGAGGTGCGAGGGGCTCCCGGGCGATGTCGTCAGGGTCGCGGAAGGACACGCCCGAGCAGGAGTGGGCGTCGGCGACGCCTCCGTGACTGGTCCCGAGCTCGTCGTGCCGGGCGGCCCGCTGCGCGAGCTCGGGGCGCGGGTCTCAGGAGGCCGAGACCCGCTCGGCCAGCCTGACGGCGGCGTGCAGCACCAGCGCCGCGTCGTCCGCGGAGCCACGGACCGTGCGCTCGGGCACGAGGCCGCCCAGCAGCGCGGCGGGCTGGGTCAGCCACGCCCAGGTCCTCCACGGGTCCATCCGCGCCGCCAGCAGCGGCTCGAGGACCGCAACGAGGTCGTCGCGCACGTCGCCGGCCGCGTCGAGCTGGAAGGCCGGCACGACGGTGCGTGCCTCCGGCGCGACCACGAGCAGCCGGTCGGTCGGCGGCCGCCCGGTGGACGGCGAAGCGGGTGGCCTCGAGGCTCTCGCCACGCAGCGCGGCCAACGTGTCGTAGGTGAACCAGCGGTCCGCCAGGAGCCGGTCGCGCTGCCGGGCGTCCCGGGCGACCTGCACGAGGGGCACCGGGACGGCGTGGCGCCGCTCGGAGCCCTCGTGGTGCAGCAGGTCGTCGAGCTCGACCAGCTGCTCCTCGGTCAGGGGCTCACCGGTGCCGGGGTCGCGCCACCGGGCGCGGCCCTGCTCGTCACGCTCGAGGGAGGGAAGCCCGGCGGAGCCGAGGTGCTCGACCAGGCCGAGGTCCTCCAACCACGACGCCAGGCGCTCGGCGCGGGAGGGCTGGTGCTCGTCCATCCGCCCAGCCTGCCCCACGCCGGCCCACCCTCGAGGCCGGTGCCCGCTTGCCGGAGCCGGTCTCAGGGGGTGGGCTGAGCGTTTCGGAGGTGCAGCAGACTGCACGCATGCTGACTCGCCTCTCGCGCCGGGCCCGCGGGCTCCTGGTCGCGGGGGTCGTGGTGCTGCTCGTCGTGGTCGTCTCGGTGGTGGTCGCCGCGGTGAAGGCGCGACCGGATGCGGCTGCCCGCGCCGACGAGACCGCGCTGCAGGTGCCGGTCGGCCCCGAGGCCGACGGCTCCGAGGTCGACCTCGACGCCTCGGTCTTCACCCCCGAGGCCGGCGCCCCCGGTGCCGACGCCGACGGTCGGCGGGCCGCCGTGCTCCTCGCCCACGGCTTCGGCGGGTCGAAGGACGACCTCGAGTCCCAGGCCCGCGACCTCGCCGCCGACGGCTACGTCGTGCTGACCTACACCGCCCGCGGCTTCGGCCGGTCCGGCGGTCTCGTCCACCTCGACGACCCCGGCTACGAGGTCGCCGACGCCTCACGGCTGATCGACCAGCTCGCTGCTCGCGACGACGTGCGGCTCGACGCCGACGGTGACCCGCGGGTCGGCATCGCCGGGGCGTCCTACGGCGGTGCGCTGGCGCTGCTCGCCGCCGGCTACGACGATCGCGTCGACGCGATCGTTCCCGCCATCACCTGGAACGACCTCGGCTCCTCCTTCTTCCCGCAGGACGCCTCGGACCTCGGTGGCGGGAGCGGGAGCGGGACGACCACGACGCCCGACCTCGGCGTCTTCAAGCAGCGGTGGGCATCGCTGTTCTTCTCCAGCACGCTCGCGGCCTCGATCAGCGACGCGGGGTCGGCGCAGGACGGAGCGGCGGCACCGGACACCGACCTCGGGATCAGCGTGCCCGACGGCGCGGGTTCGGCGCCCCTGGTCTGCGGGCGGTTCGCGCCGGACGTGTGCGCCGTCTTCACCCGGGCCGCGACCGACGGTCGCCCGGACCGGCAGGGCGTCGCGCTGCTGGACCGCTCCTCGCCGGCCGCGGTCCTCGACCAGATCGGCGCGCCCACCCTGCTGGTGCAGGGTGAGCAGGACTCGCTGTTCGGTCTCGACCAGGCCGACGCCAACGCCCGCGGGATCGCCGCGACCGGCACCGTCGTCGCCGTGCGCTGGATCAACGGCGGCCACGACTTGGGTGGCGCCGACCTCACCGGCGACGCGCTCACCGCGCCCGTGCTCGGCTGGTTCGACCACTACCTGCGCGGCGGTCCCGATCCTGGCACGGCCTTCGACCTCGCCCTGCCCGCCGCCCTGCTCGGCGGGGGCCGTCCGCCCCAGCTGGAGGCAGCGGCCTACGGTCGCACCGATGCCGTCCCACTGACCCTCGAGGGCGACGCCCAGCCGCTCCTCTCACCGGCCGGAGGCCAGCCGGCGTCCCTGACCTCGCTGCCCGGCGCGGGCGCGCTGCTCGGCCAGGCGGTCTCGGCGACCGGGGCGGCCTTCGGGCTCGCCGCGCTCCCGGGTCAGAGCGCAGTCTTCTCCTCCGCACCCCTCAGCAGCACGCTGACCGTCGCGGGGGCGCCGCGCGTCCGTCTCGACGTGACCTCCAGCGCCACCGACGCCACCCTCTTCGCCTCCGCATGGGTGGTCGACGCCGACGGTCTCGCCTCGCTGCCCCGCCAGCTCGTCGCCCCCCTGCGCCTGGACGGGCTCACCCCGGGCACCCCCGCGAGCGTCGAGGTCGCCCTGCCCTGGTCGGCCTACGAGCTCCAGCCCGGTGAGCGGCTGCGCGTCGTCGTCTCGAGCACCGACCAGGCCTACGCGGTTCCGCTCGACCAGCGGCTCTACCGCGTCGAGCTGGGCGAGGCGGAGATCGTGCTGCCGACGGTCGACGCGACGCGGACCGGTGGCGGCGCCCTCGCGCCCTGGCCGCTGGTGGCCCTGGTCGGCCTGGTCCTGCTGCTCGCCGCCGCGTTGGCCCTCCTCGCGGCCCGTCGGCGCCGACGCGGTGCGGACAGCACCCGGGTCGAGCAGCTCGAGGACGTCCCGCTGGTCGTCGAGGGCCTCGTGAAGGAGTACGCCGACGGCTTCCGCGCCGTCGACGACGTCAGCTGGCGCGCCGAGCAGGGCCAGGTCGTCGGCCTGCTCGGCCCGAACGGCGCGGGCAAGACCACCACCATGCGGATGCTGGTCGGGCTGATCCACGCCGACGCCGGCGAGGTGCACGCGATGGGGGAGCGGGTCGCCCCCGGCTCGCCGGTCCTCGGACGGGTCGGTGCCCTCATCGAGGGGCCCGGGTTCCTGCCGCACCTGAGCGGGCGCGCCAACCTGGAGGCCTGGTGGGCCGCGACCGGCCGACCGACCGAGGAGTCCCACCTCGACGAGGCGCTGGTGGTCGCCGACCTCGGCGTGGCCATCGACCGTCCGGTGCGTTCCTACAGCCAGGGAATGCGACAGCGTCTCGGCATCGCGCAGGCGATGCTGGGCCTGCCCGAGGTGCTGCTGCTCGACGAGCCGACCAACGGCCTCGACCCGCCCCAGATCCGCAACCTGCGCCACGTGCTGGCCGACTACGCCGCCGCCGGTCGCACCGTGGTCGTCTCGAGCCACCTGCTGGCCGAGGTCGAGCAGACCTGCAGCCACGTGGTCGTCATGCACCGCGGACGGGTGGTGCTCGCGGGCGCGGTCGGCGAGCTCCTCTCGGAGTCCGCCTCGGTCCTGGTGGGTGTCGAGGGCGACCCCGGTCGCGCCGCGGCCGCGCTGCGGGCCGTCCCGGGGGTCGAGGCGATCACCGTCGAGGACGACCGGTTGCGCATCGAGGGCTCACCCGAACGCTCGGCCATCGTCTCGACCCTCGTCGGTGCGGGCTTCGGCGTGACCTCGCTGGATGCTCGTCGCCATCTCGAGGAGGTCTTCATGGGACTGGTCGGTGACGACTCCGCCGCGCAGCGAGCACCGGAGCCCGTCCAATGAGCACGGCTGGCACCGCGACGACGCCGGCCGGGCCTCGGCGCACCCCGCTGCCCCTGCGCGCCGAGCTGGGTCGCCAGCTCGGACGACGCCGGACGCAGATCTCGGGAGCCCTGCTGCTCGCGCTGCCGCTGCTGCTGGTGGCGGCCTTCTCGCTCGGCGACGGCGGCGACGACCCGGGGCGCAGTCCTTCGTCGACCTCGCCCAGGTCGGGGCGGCCAACTTCATGGTCTTCACCCTCTTCGCCTCGACCGGCTTCCTGCTGGTCGTGCTGTTCGCGCTCTACGCCGGGGACGCCGTGCCCTCGGAGGCGAGCTGGGCCAGCCTGCGCTACCTGCTCGCCGCGCCGGTGCCCCGCTCCCGGCTGCTGCGGGTCAAGCTCGTCACCGCGCTGCTGACCAGCCTCGGTGCGCTGGTGCTGCTGGTCGGCTGGTCCCTGGTCGTCGGGCTGGTGGCCTACGGCCCGGCGTCCTACCGCTCGCCGACCGGCGAGCGGCTCGCCTGGGCCGAGCTGGCACCCCGCCTGCTGCTCATCGTCGCGGCCCTCTTCGCGGTGCTCGTCTTCGTCAGCGCCCTCGCGTTCCTGATCGGCGTGCTCACCGACGCCCCGCTGGGCGCCGTCGGGACCGCCGTGCTGGTCGCGATCATCTCCAGCATCCTCGACAGCATCAGCGCGCTCGGAACGGTGCGCAACGGTCTGCCGACGCACTACCAGTTCGCCTGGGCCGACGCCCTGGCCGCCGAGGTCGACCTCACGCAGATCGTCACGGGCACGCTGTGGTCGGTGCTCTACTCCGTGGTGCTGCTGACTGCTGCGTTCGTGGCCTTCTCGCGCAAGGACGTCCTCAGCTGAGCCCCAGCGGCCTCTGAGCCGAGCCCGGCCCGCCCCCGATCCCATCGGAGGTCCGACTTCGGTCGAAGCGCTCACGCGGGCCGTCTGCTCGTCCTACCGTGAGGTGTCCGTGTCGTCGAACCGAGGAGTGCCGTGGCCACCACGACTTCGAGGCGATCGCGCGGACTCGTCGACGAGCTGCTCAGCAGCTACCGGTTCACCGCGCTCGCGCTGCTCGCCATGCTCGTGCTGTGCACCGTGTCATCGGCCTACCTGATCCTGGTGACGCAACCGCGTCAGGAGGACACCACCACGATGGCTCGGCTCGCCCGCGACGGCCACGAGGCGATGCTCGACCAGGAGACCGGCCTGCGCGGATGGCTCGCGACCGGCGACGACACCTTCCTCGGGCCCTACACGCAGGGCAGGCAGGCGGCCGACGCGAACTTCGAGCAGATGGTCGCCGAGGCGGCCACGACGCCCGGCACCACCGAGCCCGTCGTGAGCACCCTGGTGGCGCGCGAGCGTTGGCAGACCTGGGCGACCCGAGCCGCACGGACCCGGGTCGACGCAGCGGAGCGCGCCGACGGGACCCTGACCACGTTCCTGCTGCAGGGCAAGAACCTCTTCGACGACTATCGCAGCGCCGAGGCCGCCAGCCTGGCCGAGTTCCAGGCGTTGCGCGACGGTGCCCAGCAGACCCAACGGACCGCGCTGCTCGCGACGTTCGGCAGCTACATCACGCTGATGGTGGTGGCCGGCGCGCTGTTCGGGCGGCGTCGCCGACGCGCGAGGGCCAGGATCCTGGAGCCGGTGAGCGACCTGCTCGACACCATCGCCGCCCTGCGTCAGGGTGACCTCAGCGCGCGCACCCGGCCCACCGACGTGCCCGAGCTCCACGAGATCGGCAGCCAGATCGACCAGCTCGCCGCCGACCTCGACCGCGAGCAGCGACGTGCCGCGCAGCGCGAGCAGCGCCTCGCGCTGATGGCCGAGCGTTTCGAGACCGTCGTCCGGGTCGGGCGGGAGATCTCCGGCAGCCTCTCGGTGCGCTACGTCTCCGCCTCGGTGACCTGCGCCGCAGCGGACCTGCTCGACGCGCCGGCCACGCTGTGGGTGCGCGGTGAGGACCTGGACTTCCACGTCGCCCACCGCAGCGAGGACGCGCACGGCGTGGTGGCGCCCGCCTCCCTGGTCGCCCCGGACACCGTGGTCCGGGCGGCTGCGGAGGCGCGTCAGGTCGTCGTGGCCGAGCGCGGTGAGGACCCGCACGGGACGAGGGCCTACCCGTTGGTGCTGGCCGGCATGGTGACCGGCGTCCTCGAGGTCGCAACCGCCACGGTCGACTCGGAGACCGAGCAGGTCCTCGCCGCCCTGATGTCCTCGGCCGCCTCGGCCCTGGAGTCGGCACACCTGCACAGCTCGGCGCGCGAGCTGGCCGACCACGACGCCCTGACCCGGCTGCCGAACCGGCGCAGGCTCGAGCTCGACGTGGACGAGGAGTGGGAGCGCTGCCGGCGCTACGGACGTCCGATGACCATGGTCATGCTCGACCTGGACCACTTCAAGACCGTCAACGACCAACGCGGCCACCAGGTCGGTGACCAGGTCCTGCGCGAGGCGACCGTCGCGATCGCAGCGACCCTGCGCAGCACCGACACCGCCTACCGCTACGGAGGGGAGGAGATCGTGGTGCTGCTGCGCGAGAGCGCCCTGGCGGACGGAGTACGGTGCGCCGAGCGGATCCGGCTCGCCGTCGCGGGACTGCGGTTCGACTCGGCGCCCGGCCTCGCGATCTCGATCTCGGCCGGGGTCGCCACCCGCCACGCACAGATGGCACACCACTCCGAGCTGCTGGCCTGCGCGGACGCGGCGCTCTACGACGCCAAGCGACTCGGGCGCGACTGCGTCGTGGCCGCCGACGCCGAGCCGACCGCCGCGGAGGTCTCGACCCGTCCGAGGCAGACCGAGGCCGTCGCCCTGTGAGGACCGGCGGGGGGACCGGCGGGCGGCGGCCGCTACGTCACCGGTCCGGCCAGAGGAGGCGACGCTCGGGTCGCGGGTCGTCGACGACCTCTCCGTCGTCGGCGCCGCCGAAGCGGCGGGTGCTGCGCTGCTCGCCGTACGCCGCCCAGCCGGGGTCGCCGTCGCGCACGAAGCGGACCCAGGCCCCGTGCATGTCGTCGGCCAGCGTCTGGGGCGGGTCGTCACCGGTCATCGGGCGTCCTGCCGGCTCGTCGAGGGTGTCGAAGACGAAGCCGATCTCGAGGGCGTGGCAGGAGCCGAGCACGCCGCCGAGGACCGGGCTGCGCCAGCCGAACTCGTAGACCCAGGTCCGCTCGCCGAGCGCAAGACGCGCCTCGGCGAGCCGCAGGGCGGGCAGGCGGAAGAACCAGTCGGTGAGCCCGGCCACCATCAGCTCGCCGGGGTGCGTCGAGCCGGTCGAGCCCGCGAGCGTCTCGTAGGCGCCGTCGGTGGCACCGAACAGGGCGAGGACCAGGCGGACCCGGTCCTCCTCGATCGCCTCCAGCACGGGGTGCAGGAACAGTGCGTGCTCGTCGTCGTTGGTGCCGACCAGCACGTCGACGTCCGCACCGTCGCCGGCGGCGACCAGCGCGATCGGCACCCCGGGCAGCGACTGCCCGTCGACGACCGGCTCGAAGGGCATCATGTTGGCTGCGACCTCCCCCCACTTCGCGGGGTCCGGGTCCTGGCCGACCATGACCACGAGCCGGGAGTGGGCGTCGAGCAGCTCCTCGAGCGGCACCCGCGCGAAGGCCTCCGCGGTGGGCTCCACCCCGAGCAGGTCGGCCAGCGCCGCGGAGATCTTCTGCGCGCTCGGTGGGTGGATCACGTGGTGCCCGGCCCCGCTCTGCGCGATCACCCGCGTGAACAGACCTCGGGCGGCGGGCATCACGCTCAGCGTGGTCACCCCCATCGCTCCGGCGGACTCACCGCAGACGGTCACCCGCGACGGGTCCCCGCCGAAGGCCGCGATGTTGTCGCGCACCCACTCCAGCGCCGCGACCTGGTCGAGCAGGCCCCGGTTGTCCGGGGCTCCCTCGAGGTGGGCGAACCCGTCGACGCCCAGGCGGTAGTTGACGGAGACCATGACGACCCCGTCGCGGGCGAACGGGGCACCGTCGTAGACCGGCACGGCGTTCGAGCCGTTCTGGAAGGAACCGCCGTGCATCCACACCAGCACCGGGGCCGACCCGGCGAGGTCGGGGCTCCACACGTTGACGTGCAGGCAGTCCTCACCGTCGACGAACGGCTCCGGGAGCAGGTCGGCCACCACAGCGCGGTACGGCGGCTTGGGCGCCGTCGCCCCGAGTCGGAGGCAGTCGCGGGTCTCGGTCCAGGGCGCCGGGGGAGCGGGCGGGGCGAAGCGCAGGTCACCGAAGGGCGGGGCGGCGTAGGGCACGGCGCGGAAGACCGCGAGGCCGTCCTCGAGGGCGCCGCGAACGGGGCCGTGGATGGTCGTGGTCTCGGGTGCGGAGACGGGTGCGGCGGTGTCGGGACTCATGGGTCCCACTATCGCTCACCGCGGCCGCCCCGTCGGGTGCCCGACCGGCCCCAGCGGACGCTGGGAGGCGGGGACGCTGGGAGGTCTCAGGCCTCGAGGCCCGGGTCGCTGGACGAGGGGGCCGGCTCGCCCCCGACGGGCATGCACTGGGCGAGGGTGATCTGCTTGTAGCGCTCGAAGTCCGCCGAGTCCTGCGAGGCCGCCGGGTAGTCCTCCGGCGGCAGGGCGGCGTACCACCGCACGGCCTCGAGCAGCTCGTCGGCCGCGGCGCTGCCGTCGAGGCGCTTCTCGGCCAGCGGGACGGCCTCGACGAACCGGGCCACGGTCTCCTCGTAGTCGCCCCCGTTGAACGCCGCGATGCCGGCCCGCACCTGCTCGCAGGCGGCGCTGTCGACCGGGCCCTGGGCCGTGCCTCGCGAGGGGCTGCTCGAGGGGCTGCTCGAGGGGCTGCTGGGAGAGGCCGGGGTCGGCGCGGGCGTCGGTTCGGTGTCCCCGCCGCCCGCGCACCCGGCCAGAGCGAGCAGCAGCAGGACCGCGGCGTACCTCATGGCGCCAGGGTAGGTCAGCCCACGCACCGCCACGTCGTAGCGGTGTGCCCGATGAGGCATGCTGGTGCGAGCCCCCGTCGACGACGCGGGCCCATGACCGACCGACCGCCGTGCCCGTGGTCGGCCCTCAACCCCTGACAGGGAGCTTTGATGCGACGCAGCAAGATCATCCTGGCCACCTCAGCGCTGGCGATCAGCGTCGCCCTGACCGGCTGCAGCGGCGACTCCTCGAGCCCCGAGGCCGACTCGTCGGCCTCCGCGTCGGACTCCGCGGCCGCCTCCAGCTCCCCGAGCGAGTCGGGTGACGCGAGCAGCGACGCCTACTGCCAGGAGCTCGACGCCGCCCAGGGTGACTTCGCGGCTCTCGCGAGCGGCGACGCCTCGTCGATCGACAAGACGTTCCAGACGTTCTCCGACCTCGGGGACTCCGCGCCGCCCGAGGTGGCCGACGACTGGAAGGTGATCAACGACGCCTTCGGCGGGCTGGAGAAGTCCCTGGAGTCCGCCGGCGTGGACCTCAGCGACCTCTCCAGCGGCAAGCTGCCCAAGAACGTCAACCCGAAGAAGCTCCAGACCCTGCAGTCCGACGTCGCCGCGCTCCAGAGCCCGGACTTCACCGAGGCCGGCCAGAACATCTCCGACTACGCGCAGAGCGAGTGCAACATCGACTTCGGCGGCTGAGCACGTCCGTGGCGTAACGAGGAGGACCCCTGCTCGTTGAGCGGAGGTCCGCCTCTACCCCGGGAGACCCCGTGCGACGTCGATCCGCCCCCACCGCAAGCCTGACCGCCCTGTTCCTCGCGGTCCTCGCGGTCCTCGCCCTCCCGGCGCTCGCCGGCACCGCAGGCGCCAGCGCGCCCGCCCCGGACCGCTCGCTGCGCTACGTCGCGCTGGGCGACTCCTACAGCGCCGCCTCCGGGGTGCTGCCCGTCGTGCCGACGGCACCGCCCGAGTGCCTGCGCTCGACGCGCAGCTACCCCCACGTGATCGCCGAGGCCACCGGTGCCCGGCTCACCGACGTCACCTGCGGTGGCGCCGACACCGGCGACTACCGCGCGGCGCAGTACGACGACGTGCCGCCGCAGCTCGAGGCGCTCTCCCGCCGCACCCAGCTGGTCACCATGACCATCGGCGGCAACGACAGCGGCGTGTTCATCGACAGCATCGTCGCCTGCGGCGTCGCGGGAGCCTCGACGGCCGGGCAGGGCAGCCCGTGCAAGGACCAGTACGGCTCGTCCTTCGCCGACACGGTGCGCGAGATGACCTACCCCGACCTCGTCCGCGCGGTGCGGGCGACGCGGCGCCACGCCCCGAACGCCGAGGTGGCGATCCTCACCTACCCGTGGATCCTGCCGCGCACCGAGGGCTGCTTCGACAAGATGCCCGTCGCCGAGGGCGACGTGCCCTACCTGCGCCACCTGCAGCGGGTGCTCAACGCGAGCGTGAGCCGCGCGGCCGACGCCACGGGCGCGACCCTGGTGAACCTGAACCGGTTCTCCGACGGCCACGACGCGTGCCAGCCGATCGGCACCCGCTGGGTCGAGCCGGTCCTCCAGGGCACCAACGCGGTCGTGGTGCACCCCAACGCGCTCGGCGAGCGGCGCATGGCCCGGCGCACGATGGCGGTGCTCGGCCTGCGCTGAACCCCGGCCCGGGCCCGCTCACTCATCGTGCCGGGCGGTCCACTCCCGGAACGGCGCCGTGGGGTCGTCGAGGTCGGCGTGGGTGGTCGGTAGGGCACGCTCGCGCGGCTCGAGCGCGTACTCGGTGTAGAACGTGGACAGGCTCATGTAGCGCCCACCGTCCTCGTAGTGCTCGCCCTCCTGCTCACGGCTGGCCGCGAAGACGACGTGCTCGGGCTCGGCGTAGTACAGCGCGCCGAGGCACATCGGGCACGGGTAGGCGGTGACGTAGACGTCGCAGCCGCGCAGGTCCGTGCGCCCCGCGGCGGCGAGCTCGCGGATCGCGGTGATCTCCGCGTGGGCGGTCACGTCCCCCGACTGGGCGACCTGGTTGGTCGCCTCGGCCAGGACCTCGCCGGTGCTGCGGTCGACCACGACGGTCGCGAAGGGCTTGCCGCCCTGCACGACGTTGTCGAGGGCGAGGTCGACGGCGCGCTGCGCCAGGGTGTCATCGGGGGTCATCGGGGGTCCTCTCGTCGGGGAGCACGAGTCCACCACCCGTCCCGCCCCGGCCCTTTCACCCGGTCGGCCCGGCCGGCCTGGTCAGGGCGTGCCCACGGTCTGCGATGCTCGGGGGGTGGCCGACCCCGAGACCTCCGCGCGCTTCGAGCCCGAGCAGATCCGCGTCGACCACGACGGGCTGGTCCTCGACGTGACGCTCGCCGGTGACCCCGCCGGGGACCCGGTGGTGCTGCTGCACGGCTTCCCGCAGAGCGCCCGCAGCTGGCGTCGGGTCGTCGAGCACCTCGCCGACGACGGTCTGCGGCTCGTCGTGCCGGACCAGCGCGGGTACTCCCCGGGCGCGCGGCCGGACGACGTCGCGGCGTACGGCGTCGAGGCTCTGGTCGGCGACGTGCTGGCGGTGGCCGACGCCGTCGGCGCCGAGACCTTCCACCTCGTGGGCCACGACTGGGGCGCCTCGGTCTCCTGGGCGCTCGCGGCCGCCCACCCCGGGCGGGTCCGCACCCTCACGGCGCTCTCGGTGCCCCACCTGGCCTCCTTCGGCCGCGCCCTGCGGGAGGACCCCGAGCAGCAGCGGCTCTCGGCCTACATCGCTCGCTTCCGTCGTCGGGGCGAGGCCGAGGAGGCCTTGCTGGCCGACGACGCGGCGGCCCTGCGCGCGATCTACGACGGCGCCGTCGCCGCCGATGACGTCGAGTCCTACGTCGCGCTGATGCGCGAGGGGGCGCTGACCCCGGCGCTGAGCTGGTACCGCGCGATGGGCCGGGAGCTGTCCGAGACCCCGCCGGTGTCCGTGCCGACCACCTTCGTGTGGGGCGAGCAGGACCGGGCGACCAGCGAGGCAGCAGCGCTCGGGTGCGGCGAGCTCGTCGAGGCCGACTACCGGTTCGTCCGGCTGCCGGACGTCGGGCACTGGTCGCCCGACCAGGTGCCGCAGGTCGTCGCCGACGCGGTGCGGGAGCGGGTGCGGAGCGCACGCGGATGAGGTTCACCGAGCACGAGATGACCGTGGCCGTCGACGCGGTGGCCCGCGACCTGTTCGTCGTGACGCGACCGCCCTGGCGCCGACGCGGGGCGCAGGCGGCCTACGACGACCTCGACCGCGCCCAGCGCTACCACCGCCGCGCCGCGGCGGGCGAGATCGTCCTGCCGGTGCTGGTGGCCCTGCCCGAACGCCCCACCGTCGGCGCGACCCCGGCCTTCAGCGACGAGGAGTACGCCGACGCCGCGACCGAGGGGAGCCGGCAGGTCCTCGAGCACCGCGAGCCGGGGGCGTGGGAGAAGCAGTCGGCCCGTCAGCGGACGGCCACGGTGGCCGTCGCCGCTCGACTGACCCGGATCGGGGTGACGGCGATGCCGCACCGTGCGGACCCCGACGCGCTGGTCGTGCCCGACCACCTCTGAGGCCCCGGGGGGCCCGCGTCCCGTCAGGGGTGGAACGTGACGGTCTCGCCGAGCGGGGCGCGGGAGGTGCGGTAGGTGTTCGTCGGGTGGTCGGGGTCCGGGTGGCCGAAGGAGATCCCGCACACGACGTCGCGGTCCTCGGCGATCCCCAGCTCGGCGTGCAGCAGCGGGGAGTGCCCGGCCAGTGCGGCCTGGGCGCACGCGCCGAGCCCGAGGGCGGTGGCGGCGAGCAGGAAGGTCTGGACGTAGAGGCCGCAGTCGACGGCCCCGTAGGTGCCGAGCTCCTTCGGGGCGCTGATGATCGCCACGTGCGGCGCGCCGAAGAGCTCGAAGTTGCGCAGGCCCTCGAGGAAGGAACGCTCCCGGTCGCCCCGCTCGATGCCGACCGCGTCGTAGAGCTGCCAGCCGCTCTCCCGGCGTCGCTCGCGGTGCACCCCGGTGTAGGCCTCCGGGAAGGGGATGTCGCTGCCGGCGTCCTCGAGCGAGGCCAGCATCCGGGCACTGAGGTCCCGGGCGGCCTGACCGGAGAGGACGTGGACCGACCAGGGCTGGGTGTTGCACCACGACGGCGTACGTCGCGCGGCCTCGAGGAGTCGCTCGACCACGGCCGGGGCCACCGGGTCGGGTCGGTAGCCGCGGCAGCTCCACCGTGTGGTCAGGACCTGCTCGAGGACGTCGATCGGCTCGGTCGTCTCCCCAGGCGTGTCCATGCCTGGATCCTCTCAGCCGACCCGCGCTGCCTAGGCTTCGCGGGTGCTGGCTACCTCACGCGACTCCTCGGTGTCCCTGCTCGAGCTGGACCGTCCCGATCGGCGCAACGCCCTGGACCTGGCGCTGTGCCGCGAGCTCGCGGCCGCGGCGGCGGGCGAGGTCGAGGCGGGGGCCCGGGTGCTGGTCGTGACCGGTCGGGGCAGCGCGTTCTGTGCGGGCGCGGACCTCGACGGGGTCTACGGCACGGAGTTCCTCGACGCGCTCTACGGCCTGCTGCACGGCCTGGCCCGGTTGCCGGTGCCGGTGGTCGCGGCGGTCAACGGTCCCGCGATCGGTGCGGGGACCCAGCTCGCCCTGGCCTGCGACCTCCGGGTGGCCGACGAGACGGTGCGGTTCGCCGTCCCGACCGCACGCAACGGCATGGCGGTCGACGCCTGGACGATCCGCACCCTGGCCGGGGTCGCCGGCGGGGGAGCGGCGCGGCGGATGATGCTGGCCGCCGAGACCCTCGACCGCGACGCCGCCCTCCGGTGCGGCCTGGTCGACCGGGCCGGGGACCTGGACGCGGCGATGGCGTGGGCCCGGGAGATCGCGCAGCTCGCCCCGCTGGCGCTGGCCCACAACAAGGGGGTCCTGACCGGCGCGGACGACGCGTCGGTCGCCGCGTCGTTCGACCGGTGCTGGGCCAGCGAGGACGTGCGCGAGGCCCGGGCGGCGCGCGCCGAGCGGCGTACGCCGATCTTCCGGGGGCGGTGACCGCACGGGCCTCTGGCACGATGTCCGCGTGACCTCGACGCCGACCACCTCGACCCCGGCTCCCGCCGAGGCGTTCGAGGACACGCTGTTCGCGAGCCGCTCGGTGCCGGTGCACCTGGTGCGCGGTGCGATCGGGATCCCGCTGCTGATCGCGGCCTTCGTGCTGGTCGCGGTGCTCTCGCCCTGGGCGCTCCTGCTCGCCGTACCCGCCGTGGCGCTGCTCCGAGGCTGCCCGACGTGCTGGGCGCTGGGTCTGACCCAGACCCGGGCACGGGCCCTCAGACGCCGGGGATGACCCGCAGGTCGCGCACGGCGCCGTCGCCCAAGGCGGCCAGCGCCTCCTGGTAGGCCGGGGAGTCGTGGGCCGCCTTCGCGGCCTCGGCCGACTCGAACTCGATGACGACCGAGCGCAGCTCGCGACCGGCCTCCCAGGTGACCGCGGGCAGCCCGCGGGCCAGGAAGGTGCCTCCCGCGTCGGTCAGGGCCGGTCCGGCGAGCGCGGCGTACGCCGCGAGCTTGTCCTCGTCGAGGATCTCGAGGTAGGTGCTGATCCAGTAGGCGCTCATGGGCTCATCGTGCCTCAGTCGTCGCGACCGTGAACACGGGCGATCACCTCGGTCGTCGAGATCCCGGTGCTTCGCGGGACCAGACGTAGTCGTCCCGTGTCCACCGCGGGCCCGTAGACCGACGCGGCCGCCTCCTCCCCGAGGTCGTCGCCGTGCACGACGAGGTCGAGCCCGTGCTGGGCCAGGAACGCCTCAGTGAGCACCGGCGGCGCACCGGCGACGACGTCGTCGACGTAGCGGCACGCCTCGATCACCGCCACCCGCTCGGCCAGCGTCATCACCGGCGGCCGCTTGTAGGCCGCGGCACTCTCGTCGGAGAGCACCCCCACCACGAGACGGTCGCCCAGCTCGCGCGCCGCCCGGAGCAGGACGACGTGGCCGGCGTGGAAGAGGTCGCCCACCATGTCGACGTAGACCGTGCGCCGCACAAGCGGGACCCGCCGGCGTCTGCGCTCGTGCAGGAGCAGCAGCGCGTACGCCGCGCAGGTCTTCGCATCGGTCACGGAGCCGTCGGCGATCATCTGCTCCAGGTGCTCGCGGGTGAACCACGCAGCCTCGAGGTCGGCCTCCTCGGCGTCGCGGTCGGGCTCTCCCTGCCGGAGGTCGGTGGCCAGGTAGACCCAGCACCGCTGGCTCGTCGTGCTCGGCATGACGTCGAGGACGCCCAACGCCGTCCACGTGGCGGCCGTGAGCCCGGTCTCCTCGGCCAGCTCGCGCGCGGCGAGCGCGTCAGGTCCGACGTCGCGCGCCGGATCGGCGCTGCCTGACGGGAGCTCCCACGACCGGGTCCCGATCGGGTGGCGGTCCTGCTCGACGAGCTGGATCCGATCATCCTCGAGGGCGATCACGATCGCCTGGTCCACCGCATCGAGCACCGCGTAGGTGCCCCTCGACCCGTCCGGGCGTCGGACCTCGTCCTCGCGCACCGACCACCACGGGTTCTCGTAGACCCTGGTGCTGCTGGTCGTGTGCGCGTCTCGTCCGTCGTCGGGCAGCTTCCAGGACCAGGCCGAGTCGTCCGGTTCTTCGGGATCGTCCTCGTCGTCAGGCGTGCTGCTGCGGTGCTCCTCGGGGTCGTAGTCCTCGCGCACAGCCAGCCCGAGCTCGCGCAGCCGCGCGGCGCTGGGCAGCGTGTGGTCGATGAGTCCGAAGGGTCGGCCGGCGCCGTCGAACAGGCTGCCCTCGAGCGTCCCAGCCCGCATGAGACCGGCCACCGTCGGCTCGTCCAGGCCCGTGGCGCGGCAGAAGTCGGCGACGAGGATCGCCCCACTGCCGTCACGCAGGTCGGGGTCGTGCTCGCCGGTCACCCGCTCAGTCTCGCACCGGCGTACTGTGACGCGATGCACACCCGCCGCACGGTGCTCCCCGTGCCCCTCGCGCTGTCGCTGATCCTCTCGTTGGTCTCGCTCGCAGGCCTGGCAGACCCACCAGCCGCGTCCGCCGCGCCGGACGCCACGGCGTCGGTCGCGGCCGCTCCAGCAGCAGTCAGCACGGCGCGATCCGACCACGTCCGGCCCGCCCGAGGACGCCAGCGGTGGCGCACGATCGAGGCGATGGTGGCCACGACCACCGGCCCGGACCGCGACATCGAGGTCGACCTCGACACCCGTCTCTACGTCCCGCGCTCCGCCTCGCGACGTGACCCGCGCCCGGCAGTGCTGATGACGAACGGCTTCGGGCTCGACAAGGACGCGAACGAGATCGTCACCACGGCCCGCTTCCTGGCCGCGCACGGCTACGTCGTGCTCACCTACACCGCCTCCGGGTTCGGCGACTCCGGCGGGTGCGTGACCCTGCAGTCGGCCGACTACGACGTCCCGAGCGCCAGCCAGCTGATCTCGAAGGTGCTCGGACCCCGGCGCGACGTGCTCCACGACCGTCGGGGCGTCGTCCTCGGCACGATCGGGGGTTCGTACGGCGGAGGGGGCCAGCTCCCGCTCGCCGCCTCGGACCCCCGCGTGCGCACCGCCCTGCTGGGTCGCACGTGGAACGACCTCTTCTACTCGCTGGACCCCAACAACCGGGTCGTGCCCGGTGACCCCACCGGGCTCACCCACGGCCTCAACGACCAGGGCGTCTTCAAGCAGGAGTGGACCTCGCTGTTCTTCGCCCTCGGCAACAGCCAGCCCGCCCAGGGCAACGGGGGGTGCCCCGAGGCCAAGATCGCCGCCGGCGACCCGGCCGAGGTCGCGGGTGCCGCGGGCTGCCCGGGCTACTACCTCGCGCTGTGCGACCTCTACGCGCGACTCACCTCGGCCGGCGACGCGGACCCCGCCGGCCGTGAGCTGGTCGCGCGGGCCTCCGCCTCCACGTTCCTCGACGACGTCGACGTCCCGGTCCTGCTGGTCCAGGGCCAGAGCGACACGCTGTTCAACCTCAACGACGCCACCGCGACCTACCGCGCCCTGCGCCGCCGCGGGGTCCCGACGTCGATGATCTGGAACTCCGGGGGTCATGGCGGCTACCTCTCGCAGCCGGGGGAGTGCGAGGCCTACGACGGGCAGGCCCGCACGGTGCGCCGGATGGATCACTGCTACCTGACCCTGCGCTCGCTGCGCTGGCTCGACCACTGGCTTCGCGGCGCTCGCGGTGGCGCCGGCCCGGGCTTCACCTACTACCGCGACTGGGTCGACTACGGCGGTCGCGGTGCTGCCGACGAGCAGTACGGTGCGGCGCGCACACTGCCTCGCGCCTCGACCCGGCTGGTGCTCTCGGGGGCCGACCGACTCGTCTCCCAGCCCCGCCGTGCGCGCGCCGGGTCGGCGGACTTCCTCAACCCGGCCGGCGGCACGCCGGCGGCGTACTCGGAGACCTCGAACTTCAGCGGCCCCGACAGCGAGCCGAGCTCGGCCGACGTGCCGCCGGCGGAGGTCGAGGGACAGTTCGCCGCCTTCACCACCGGGCGGCTGCGCCGGCCCCTGGTCTCGGTCGGCATCCCGGCGGCCCGGTTGCGGATGAGCCACACCAACGGCGCCGACCTGGTCTTCTTCGCCAAGGTCTACGACGTCGCGCCGGACGGCTCGCAGAGCCTGGTGCACCGGCTGATCTCGCCGGTGCGGGTGCCGGCTGGCGCCGTGGACCAGCCGGTGCGGCTGCGGCTGGCGGGCTTCGCCCACCGCTTCGGCCGCGGCCACCGGGTCCGCCTCGTGCTCTGCTCGACCGACCAGACCTCACGCAACGCGACGCTGGCCGACACGATCACCGTGACGACCGGCGCCGGAGCCTCCGTCCTGCGCCTGCCGGGTCGCCTACGTCGCTGAAGGCGCTCGGCGCACGCCCTCGACCATGCGCGGGGAGCGCCCCCTGGCGCGCGCGCGTCTCGAAACTCCGCGAGCCGAGGAGCAACCACACGAACGGCGGATCGGCTGTGGACGACCCTGACGTGGGAACTGGTGTTCGGATATCATAGACCCATGGCCAGCGCACCCACCCCCGAGCAGCACCTGCTCGACGACCCTGCGCGCTGACGAGGCCACGGCCCGCGCCGCGGAGGTGCGCAAGATCCGCGCCGCGATCGAGTGGGCGATCGCCCACGAGGTGCTGTCGTTGGACGACGCGTCGTTCCACGCCGGGTTCGGTGAGCACGGCCTCACGTTGGCCGGACCGGGGGCGCCGCTGGTCGGCGAGAACGCTGTGACCGAGCTCTCCGTCGCGCTGGGTCTCTCCACCGAGGGCGGGCGGCGGCTCCTCGGTGCCGCGTTGGAGGTCCGTTACCGCCTGCCCACGCCTGTGGGAGGCGGTCGTGTCCGGTCGGTGCCCGTGGTGGCGGGCCAAGCTCGTGGCGGAGGCGACGATGACCCTGTGCGAGGAGGGCGCCGAGCACGTCGACGTCCACGTGAACGGGTTCACCCACGCCGTGTCCGGTGCCCAGCTCGACCGGATCGTCGCCACCGCGCTGGCGCGGTGGCAGCCCGAGGAGGCCGAGGCCAAGCGCAAGGCCGCCGCCGAAGGAGCGGGGGTGAACATCCACCTCCGCCCCGCGGGGCGGTGACCTGTCCGGGACCGTCGACATCGACGGCACCCTCGACGCTGCGGACGCGTTGGACCTCGAGACCGCGCTGGCGGACCGGGCGCACGAGCTGAGGCTGCTCGGGTCGACCGACGCCCTGCCCGTCCGCCGGGCTGCGGCGTTGGGTGACCTCGCCCGCCTGCAGTCGACGCTGACGTTGACCGAGGCGGAGTGCGTCGACGCCGACGGCAACACCGTCCGCCTGCCCGCACGCCGGTCGGTCGTGCTCCACGTCCACGTCGCCGCGCCGCGGTCACCGGGGCAGGGTTCGACCCCGCCCAGCACGGCCTCGCCCGCCTCGACGAACCTTCACCAGCCGATCACCTCCGCTCAGGTGCGGGCCTGGTGCCGAACCGCCGGCCACTGTCACCGTCCGGCCCGTGGTCGACCTGGCCGCGCACCTGCACGCGGGCTCCTACGAGTCGACCGGGGACCTGCGTGAGCAGACCGTCCTGCGCGACCAGACCTGCGTCTTCCCCCGCTGCACCCGCCCCGCCAGCGGCTGCGACCACGAGCACTGCGTCCCCTGGCCCCAGGGCCAGACCTGCTCGGAGAACCAGGCCCCCATGTGCCGGCGCCACCACCGCCACAAGACCCACCTCGGCTGGTCCTACGAGACCTTGACCCCCGGGGTCTACCTCTGGACCAGCCCCCACGGCCTCAAGACCCTGCGGATGCCCGAAGGCACGTTCGACGTCTCCGAGCCACCACCGGTCGGCACCCGACCCGCCACCCCTGACGTTCTCCATCGCGCCACCACCCAGACGACGACCGGCCTCGATGAACATCCCGGCACCACCCGACCCGGATCGACCACCGGACCCACCACCCGACGACACCCCGCCACCCTTCTGACCCCAGCAGCCGCAGCCCCGCCACAGCACCACCGTGACGGGGCCACGGGCACGCCCACCGGGGTTCGAGACACCGCGCGTGCGCCCTCCTCGACCACGTCCCTCGGCTGCCCGAGCTGTGGCGGTGGGCCTCGACGGGACGAGCAAGGACGTCAGGCGATCCTGATGTGCGGCAGGTGCGAGCGGACGAACACCTCGAGCGGCACCGGCCGACCGACGTGGTAGCCCTGGGCGAAGTCGGCGCCCTCCTCGCCGACCACGTCGAGGATCGCCTGCTCGGAGACGAACTCCGCGATCGTGCGCTTGCCGAGCTCGCGGGCGATGCCGACGATCGAGCTCACGATGGTGCGGTCGGTCGGGTTCACGTGGCACCCGGAGACGAACTCCCCGTCGATCTTGACGTAGTCGAAGAGCAGGTGCTTGAGGTAGTAGAACGACCCGAAGCCCGCGCCGAAGTCGTCGAGGGCGAAGCGGCACCCCATCCGGGTGACGCGCTCGGCGAAGGCACGGGCGGTGGCGACGTCCGCGACGGCCGCGGTCTCGGTGATCTCGAGCACCAGTCCGCTGGGGTCGACGGCGTAGCGGGCCAGGGCCTCGCAGAGCGCGTTCTCCACGAGCGGGTTGCCGATCGAGCGGCCCGAGACGTTGACCTCGAGGTGGAAGCGCGGGTCCAGGCGCTGGAGGTCGGCGAGCAGGGCCACCGAACGGTCGATCACCCAGGCGTCGACACGGGTGATCAGGTCGGTGCGCTCGGCGACGTAGAGGAACCGGCTGGGCATGACCAGCTCGCCGTCGTCCCAGAGCCGCAGCAGGGCCTCGGCCCCGGTGACCCGACGCTGGCGGATGTCCCAGATCGGCTGCAGGTGCAGCACGAGGTCGTCGTCAGCGAGGGCCTCCTCGATCTTGGTGGCCCAGGCCATCCGCGCCCCGGTGCGCGAGCGGCCGAACTGCTCGCGGTCCAGCACGACCCACCGGTTGCGGCCGGCGTCCTTGGCGTCGTACATCGTCATGTCGGCGGTCGCCATCAGCTCGGTCGGCGTCCCGCAGTGGTCGTCGACCACGACGACCCCGACGCTCGCGGTGACGTTGCGCGGCGTCCCGTCCATCGTGCCGACGTGCTCGCGCACCTGGGTCACGACGGTCTCGGCGACGGTCTCGGCACCGCAGCGGTCGGTCTCCTGCAGCAGGATCGCGAACTCGTCACCACCGAGGCGGGCGACGACGTCGGTGGCGCGGACCGAGCGCTGGAGGATGTGGGCGATCGAGATGATCAGCTGGTCGCCGACGGAGTGCCCCAGGGTGTCGTTGACCTCCTTGAAGTGGTCGAGGTCGAGCAGCAGCACAGCACCGCGCGCACCGTAGCGTCGGCAGAACTCGACGTGCCGGGTCAGCTCCGCCGAGAATCGGCGCCGGTTCGGCCAGACCGGTCAGGGGGTCGTGGTCGGCGAGGTGGGCCAGCTGCTCCTCGTGGCGGCGGCGCTCGGAGATGTCGGTGACGTTGACGAGGACCTCGTCGGCCTCGCCCGTCTCGGAGCGCAGCAAGGTGCTCGACAGCGCGACGTGGACCAGGGAGCCGCCGGGCGTGGTCAGGCTCCAGTCGAGGACGGCACGACCGGGCCCGCCGTCGAGCTCGCCGAGATGCTCCTCGATCGCGCGGTCGGCGGGTCCGCCGAGGTCGGCCAGCGCGCGGCCCACCAGGTCCTCGGCGCTGCGCTCGACCAGGCGCAGCAGAGCGGCGTTGGCCCGCAGGACGGTTCCCGTCCTGCTCACCAGGGCGATCCCGTGCGATGCGTCGTCGAAGAGCCGGTCGGCGCGGGCGCGCGCCACGGCGATCTCGCGCTCGCGGGCCCGCGCGGCGCTGACGTCGCGCGCCAGCAGCAGCGCCTGGCGACGACCCGCGCTGGAGTGGGGCAGCGAACGGACGAGCACTTCCTGCTCGGCCCCGGAGGCGGTCGAGTGCAGCTCACGGTGGGCGGTCCGACCCCCGGCCGCCTCGCTCATCATCGCGGCGACCATGGCGACGTTGTCGGGGTTGGAGATGTCGGCGAGGTTGCGACCGACGGCGTCGGCGGCGCCGGCGCGCTGGGAGCCGGCGCCGGAGGAGAGGTGGATGTCGAGGCGGTCGTCGAGGACCATCACCGTCGTGTCGGGCAGGGAGTCCATCGCCACCCGCCAGCGCGCCTCGCTGTCCTCGAGGGCTCGCTGGGTCCTGATGTCCGCGGTCGCGTCGATGGCCACGTGGAGCAGCCCGGTCAGCCGGCCAGCGTCGTCGCGCAGCTCGGTGACCGCGAGACGCACCGAGCGTCGCTCACCGTCGGGGCGCAGGTAGGTCCACACCCGGCTCGGCTCGTCGCGGCGAGCCAGCTCGGCGAAGACCTGCTCGGGCTCGACCCCCAGCTCGAGGGCCACGCGGACGACCTCGATCGTCTCGTGGAAGTCGGTCGTGCGCAGCCGGCCGACGGCCCGGTCCGCGGGCAGCGCGAAGAGCTTCTCGGCCCCGACCCCGAAGCTGGTGATGTTCCCGTCGAGGTCGGTGGCGACCAGGCTGCTCAGCGTCGCGCCGCGCATCAGGGCGTGCAGCTGGCCCGAGGCCTCCTGCTCGCGGAGGGTGGCTCGGTTCAGGCTGCGCACGAGGTGCTGGATCACCGGGGCCACGAACAGGGCGATGCCGACCCACAGCACCACGCGGCGCCAGTCGGCGAGCGGATACTCCGGCGCGCCGACGAGCACGATCGGCAGCCCGAGCGCGAGCACGGTCAGCCCGCTGGCCACCCACAGGTCGCTGCGGGTGCCGAAGAGGGCCAACCACAGGATCGGCAGGGCGGTGAGAGCCATCAGCCCCGAGCCCGACCCGCCCGTGGCGTTGTTGAGCACCACGATGACGCCGAAGAACAGCCACGGCCCGACCGGGTCGACCCAGGTGCGTCGCGGACGACCCAGCGCGACCAGCTCGAAGGCGATCGCGACGGCGAACAGCAGCACGGCCCAGATCGGCATCGAGCGTGTCGCGGAGTACGGCGGGAGCAGCGCGAGGACGACGCCGAGGACACCGACCGCGACGAAGGGGAGAGCCTGCTTGATGGTGGGTCGGCCCAGTCCAGCGCCGGAGCGCCCCGGGGTGCGTCGGGGCGCAGCGGGGCTCTGGGCGGTCGACATGGGGCGTGGCCTCGGGGGTTGACGGGGGGAGACGTGTCGTGGGTGGGCGACACACCGGCCACGCTAGGACAGGTCGACGCGTCGCGCGGTCGGATTCGACGAACCCGCGGTCGACCTCGGACCGGGGCTGCCGACGAGCTCACCGACGCGAGCGGTGGGCCGTCGGAGCTCAGGGGCGGGCCCGCGCCCAGCGCCGCGGCTGGCGTGCGTGCCAGAGCGCGGCCCGGGCCGCGTTCGCGCCCGGGGCGCCGTGCACGCCCCCGCCCGGGTGCGCCGAGGCGGAGCCGAGGTAGAGCCCGCCGATCCCGGTCTCGGCGCGCCCGAGCCCGGCACGGGCCGGAAGACGGCCAGCTGGTGCAGCTGGGCGGTGCCCCGTTGACGGCGCCCCCGAGCAGGCTGGCGTTGCGGGCCTCGAGCTCGCGCGGGCCGAGCACCCTGCGGGCCAGCACCCGTGTCGAGAACCCCGGGGCCAGTGCCTCCAGCCGGGCCTGGATCCGGTCGCCCATGCGTTCGCGGTCGTCGTGGCCCCAGGTGCCCGTGATGCTGCCGTCGCCGGCGTCGTACGTCGCGTCCTCACCGCCCTGGGGCACGTGGGTGTAGGCCCACAGCGACTCCGTCCCCTCCGGTGAGCGGGTCGGGTCGGTGGTGGTCATCTGCCCGGCGAGCAGGAACGGCAGCGCGGGCACCGCACCGGCGGCCACCTGGGCCAGGGAGCGCTGCATGTCCTGCAGGGAGTCCGCGACGTGGAAGCTGCCCGGCGCCACGGGTGGCGGCGAGGCCCACGGGACCGGACCCGACAGGGCCCAGTCGACCTTCACCGTCGCCGGGTCGCGTCGGAAGCCACGCATCCCGCGCACGATCCGGTCGGGCAGGTCGGCCTCGTCGAGCAGGCCGCCGTAGAGCACCGGCGCCGACACGTCGGCCACGACCGCACGGCGTACGACGACCCGCTCGCCGTCACCCAGGCGGACAGCGACCACGCGACCGTGCTCGACCTCGACCCTGGTCACCGGTGTCGAGACGCGCACCGTGCCCCCCGCGGCCTCGAGGCGCCGGGCGAGCGCGTCGCTGAGCCGCCCCGCCCCGCCCACCGGGACCGGGAAACCCAGGGTCTGGGCCATCATCGTCATGATCAGTCCGAAGCCGCCCGAGCCGGGCGCCTCCAGGGGGATGTCGGCGTGCCCGGCGCTGCCGGCGATCAGGGTGCGCGCGGCGTCGCCGCCGAACCGGTCCGCGCCGAGCTCGGCAGCGGGGGTGAGCAGCTCGCGGACCCGGGCCAGCACGTCACGGCGAGCCAGCGCCCGCACCACCCCGGGTCCGTGGCGCAGCGGCGGGAAGGGAGTCAGCAGCGAGCCCAGCAGCGACGGACCGATCCGGTCCCACCAGGCGCACAGCTCCAGCCACGCCTCGCCGTCGCCGGCGTGCATCCGGTCGTGCTGCGCCGCCGTGTCGTGACGATCGCCCAGCACCATCGCCCACCGACCGTCGGGGAAGGGGTGGCCCAGCGGCGCCGGTGGGTCGCGCCAGCGCAGGCCGTGACGCTCGAGGTCCAGGGCACGCAGCACGGGGGAGGCCGCGGCGAAGGGGTAGAACGCGCTGAAGGTGTCGTGCACGAAGCCGTCGACGAGCTCGCTGTCGCTGCGCACCGCACCGCCCACCTCGTCCTGCTGCTCGGCCAGCAGCACCGACCACCCGGCGTCGGCCAGCAGGTTGGCGGCCACCAGACCGTTCGGGCCGGCACCGACGACCACGGCGTCGTAGGACGCGCTCACCGCGCCGCCCGCAGGCCGTTTCTCGGCGCCGCTGCGCCCGACGGGCTCACCACTGGTAGTCCAGGAACTTGCCGTCGAAGGTGACCACGACCCGGTCGCCCGACGGGTCCGGGTGGCGCGCCACGTCGACGCGGAAGTTGATGGCGCTCATGATCCCGTCGCCGAACTCCTCGTGGATCAGCGCCTTGATGGCCGGGCCGTAGACGGCGATCGCCTCGTGGAAGCGGTAGATCGTCGGGTCCTGGGCCGCCGCCGGGTCGGTCCCACGGGTCGGCTGCTGGCGCAGGCTCTCCTCGACGGTCTCGTCGAGGCCGAGCAGCGCGCACGCGGCACGGGCCTGCTCGGTGCTCATCGGGTGCTGGCCCAGCAGCGCGGCGGTGGTCCACACGACGGGCGCGCCCACCGCCTCGGCGACGGCGGCCCAGGTGAGGCCCTGACGCGTGCGGGCAGCCACGACGAGCTCGGCGGACTCGGACTTGCTGCGGATCGGGGTCATCGCGGTCTCCAACGCAGAGGGCGGGCGGTCGGCCCGGTCGACGCCGGGCCCGGCCGCCAGTCTCTCGCGCCGACGTCGCGGGCGGGCACCCCCGGGCGGAGGGCGGTGGCGGGACGGCGCGGGGCGTGTGGTCACGGGGGTCCCTAGGCTGCCGGCGTGAGCCTGCCCCACGCGCGCCGAGGTCGCGAGCCCGAGGTGCGAGGTGCCGAGGTGCCCGAGGTGCCGAGGTGCCCGAGGTGCCCGAGGTGCCCGAGGTGGTGGCCGACGGAAGTGGCTGGCTGGTCCGGCGCGACGGGCGCGACCAGTCGTGGGTGGACCTCGAGGACCCCCGCCGGCTGGCGTTCGACTACGTGCGGCGGATCGCGGACCTGATCGACGTGCGCGCCCCCGCCGGCGAGCCGGTGCGCGTCGTGCACGTCGGGGGCGCCGGCCTCGCCCTGCCGCGCTACGTCGCCCACACCCGCCCGGGCTCGGCCCAGGTCGTGCTCGAGCCCGACGAGGAGCTCACCGCGCTGGTGCGGCGCGAGCTGCCGCTGCCGGCCCGCAGCGGGATCAAGGTGCGTCCGGTCGCAGGTCGGAGGGGACTCGCCGAGCTCCGGTCGGGGTACGCCGACGTGGTCGTCGTCGACGCCTTCGACGGGGGTCGGCTGCCGGCTGAGCTGGTCAGCTCGGCGTGGTTCGCCGAGGTCGCCCGCGTGCTCGTGGACGACGGCGTCCTCTGCCTGAACCTCAGCGACCGGGCACCGTGGACGCACAGCCGCCGGGTGCTCGCCGGCGTCGCTGCCCACCTGCCCGAGGTCGTCGTCAGCGCCGAGCCCGCGACGCTCAAGGCGCGCCGTCCCGGCAACCTGGTCGTGCTGGCCTCGCGTGGCGTCGTTCCGGAGACGGCCCTGCGTGACCGGGCCCGCGCGGGGTCGCTCCCCTCACGCGTGCTCGGGCCGCGTCAGGTCAGCGACACCCTCGGGGGCGGGGTGCCGTTCAGCGACGCGGACGCCCTCGCCGGCCCGGACCACCTCACGAGCCGCGGGGGACGCGCATGACGTCGAGGTCCACCGGTCCGTCCACGCCGGGCACCGAGGCGTCGTCGGCCCGCTGCCAGATCCACCACGCGCTCGCCGGTGGACGATCGCCGATCCGGCGCACCCAACGCTGGCGGGCCGCGTCGTCGACGAGCCGTCGCCGAGGTCGTAGCGCGCCACGAGGTCGGGGTGGCTGTAGACCACGACCTCCTCGCCCGTCGCCTCCTGCACCCGTGCGGTCCAAGCCCGCACGGACCCGACCAGCTCGGCCCGCGACGGTGGGTCGACGCAGGCGCCGACCAGCTCCACGTCGACCACCGGGGGGAGGGTCCTCCGGGCGGCCGCGAGCGTGTCGAGGACATCGAGGAAGTGCTCGGCCTGGGGAAGAGGGGGCGAGCAGAGCGTGTAGTAGTGGTACGCGCCGACCCGCAGGCCCGCGGCCGAGGCCGCAGCCCAGCGCTCGACGACCTCCGGATCGGTGTAGGTGCTGCCCTCCGTGGCCTTGAGATAGGCGAAGTCGATGCCGGAGCCCGCGACCCGCGACCAGTCGGGGTCCGCCTGGTGGTGCGAGAGGTCGATGCCACGCACGGTGGTCCGCTCGCGGGAGGCCGGTGGGGTCGGGTCGGGACTGGCTGTGCGGCTCGTCGACGGGCTCGCAGGCTCCGCGGGCGCCGTCCCGGCGGTGTCGGCGGTCCCGGCTGGACCGGCGGCGGTCGGCGGTGACGAGCAGGCCGCCACCATCGCGGCGAGGACCAGCGCGCCTGCCACCTGGCGGGTCGGACGGGCGTGCCGGGCGCTCACCAGCGCTTCCCCGACGTACGACACGCGCCGACGCTAGCGCGGGCGGGCGCCCGCCCACGGATTTCCCCGGCGTCGGGTCGTTTGGTTGGCTGGGGGCATGGGGGACTCGTCACCGCAGCACCGGGCGCACCCGGACCAGGACGCCTCGACGCCGCGTGGGCCCGCAGGACGCCGCAGGGTCGTCCTCGCCGCGGTCCTGGCCGCGGTCGTCGCCGTCGTGGTCGCCGGATCGGTGGCCTGGCTGGGCTCGAACGACCGGCGCGCCGGTGACGCCGCGAGCGCGGTGCCGACGCAGGCCACCTCGTCCACGGGCACCTCGACCGGGACCGCGCCGCCGACGGATGCGACCGGCACCGGCAGCCCGAGCCCGGCTACCCCGACGGCCGACCCGGACACCCCCACCGGGTGGGGTCCCACGCTCGGCGAGCTCGAGGACGCGCAGGCCAGCGCCGCCGTGATGTCACCGAGTCGACTCGCGGGCTCGGTGATCGTCGGTCGCTTCCGCGGCACGGATCCTGCGCTGGCTGCGGAGACGGTGCGCTCGCTGCACCTCGCCGGGTTGTCGATCACCTCCGAGAACGTGACCGACGAGACCCAGCTCCGGGCGATGACCGAGGCCGTGACCGGCGCCGTGGAGGCCGACGGCCAGTCCGTGCCGCCGGTGCTCGGCGTCGACCAGGAGGGCGGGACCGTCGAGGCGCTGCGCGGTGTCGCGACCTCGTTCCCGGCGTTCGCCGAGGCCGGGGACGCGATCGCGACGACGCCGCGCTCGGGAGCCCGGGTCGTGCGTCGCGCGGCCGACGCAGCGGGCCTCGAGCTGCGCCACCTCGGGTTCACCTGGGTCTTCGGCCCGGTCGCCGACGTCACGATCGGTCCGGGCGACCCGACCATCGGCACGCGTTCGGCCTCGACGGACCCGGTGGTGGCGGCGCAGGCGGTGCGGGCCGCACTGGACGGCTACGGCCGGGCGGGCCTGGTCACGACGACCAAGCACTTCCCCGGTCACGGAGCCGTGACCGTCGACAGCCACCTCGCGCTGCCCGAGCTCGACGAGACCCTCCCACAGCTGCGCGAGCGGGACCTGCCGCCGTTCGAGGCGGCGGTGGCCGACGGAGCCCCGGCCGTGATGATGGGTCACATCGCGGTGGACGACATCGACCCGGGCGTGCCGGCGAGCCTGTCACCCGCGGCGTACGAGCTGCTGCGCGGTGAGGTCGGCTTCGAGGGCGTCGCGATCACGGACTCGCTGGGCATGGGGGCCGTCGTGGGCCGGGAGACGCCGGCGGTCAACGCGCTGCGCGCCGGCGCGGACCTCCTGCTGATGCCGGCCGACACCGAGCGGACGCACGCGACGGTCACCGACGCGATCCGCTCGGGCGCGATCGAGCGCTCCCGGGCCGAGGAGGCAGCCGGGCGGGTCCTCGCCCTGCGGGCGTGGCAGCAGCGGGTCGCGTCCGCGCGCCCGGTGCCGGCCGAGGTGGGCACGCTGGCGGCCGAGGCCTCCGCCGCGCTCGTCGCCGCCGGGAGCTGAGCCGGGCCTCAGGGCTCCAGCACCGGCTGACGGCAGTCGGCCCGGCCGCGGTCGGCGGAGGCCGGGTCGTCGCTCGCGGCGACGAAGGTCGTCGTGTCGGTGGCGCTCGCGTCGGCGGTGACGGCCGTCAGCGGCGCGTTCGCCGAGCACCGCACGGAGCCGGACGCCGTTCCGAGGTGGCTCAGCGACGTGGCGTAGAGGGCGACGACGACAAGGCCGAGCGCCACGTAGCGCAGGCGTAGGAGGGTGCCGTGGGTGGTGGTCACCGTGGCGTCGGGGGTCGCAGGGGCGAGGGGCATGGGAGGTCCCAGGGGGTGGGGGGTGAACGGTGTGGTGGGCGCCGGGCGACGGCGGGGACCGACGGGCGTGGAGCTGCGCTGCTCGCTACGCAGGCTCGGCGGGGGACCGGGCGCGACGGTGGGTCGAGAGCAGTGACCGTCCCGGTGGGCGAGAGGTCTCTGGTCCATCGGCACCCGTGCCCGCGGTCTTGAGCCGGTCTGGACCACGCCGGGTGGGGACCCTCACCCGGTCGAGCGGGCGCGCCCGGGCTAGGTTCGGCGGACATCGCTCGACCACCTGCCCGGGAGGGCCCATGTCATCGTCTCCGTCGTCACCCGCCCTTGTCGTCGCCGTCCTCGGCACCGGGGTGATGGGCGCACCGATGGCCCGCAACATCGCCGACGCCGGGCACGAGGTCCGGGTCTGGAACCGCACGCGATCCAAGGCCGAGGCCCTCTCGGACGTCGCGACGGTCCTCGACGAGCCCGCCGAGGCGGTGGCGGGCGCGGCCGTGGTGGTCACGATGCTGCACGACGCCGACGCGGTCCTCGACGCCGTCGGACGCACGAGAGGCAGCTGGGCCGACGACGCGGTCTGGCTCCAGCAGTCGACCGTGGGGGTCGACGGCGCGGACCGGGTGGCGGCGCTCGCCGCGGAGCTGGGCGTCGATCTCGTCGACGCCCCGGTCCTCGGCACCAAGCAGCCCGCCGAGCAGGGCGCCCTGGTGGTGCTCGCCTCCGGGGACGCCTCGTTGCGCGAGCGGGTCGACCCGGTCCTGTCCGCGGTGGGGCAGCGCACGATGTGGCTCGGCGGTGCCGGGGAGGGCTCGCGGCTGAAGCTGGCGGCCAACGCCTGGGTGCTCAGCGTGGTTCAGGGTGTGGCCGACTCGCTCACCCTCACCCGGGAGCTCGGGCTGGACCCGTCGCTGTTCCTGGCGGCGGTCGAGGGCGGCGCCCTGGACGCGCCCTACGTCCAGCTCAAGGGCTCGGCGATGATCGAGGGCTCGGTCGAGCCGTCCTTCGCGCTGAGCGGTGGCGTCAAGGACGCCGGACTCATCCTCGCCGCCGCCCGGGGGGCCGGGGTCGACCTCGCCCTGATGCCCGGCGTGCTCGCCGCGATGCAGCAGGCCGTCGACGCGGGCCACGGCGACGAGGACCTCGCGGCCACCTACCTCGCCTGAACCGGACCGAGCGGTCGGCGACGACCTGCCGGACCCGCCCGGGAGCAGGAGGGGCACCGAGCGAGGTGGTGCCGGGAAGAAAAGTGTCGGGGTGCGGAGCGCTGGGCCCGACCGGCGTCCCACCAACGCCCCCGTGGCCAGGCAGCCACCACGCACCACACCCCGACGGTCCCCCTCACACGGGGAACGGTGCCGCCACGCCGGGGGCGCAGCGGCAGCTCGGGTCGTCGCTACAGCGACGTCATCGCACCGACCCTCTCGGGGGAGAATCCGGGGAACACCGCGGCGCTGGAGGCCCGGAAGCGGGTGGTGACGATCTCGGAGAGGACGCTGCGGTAGTCGGTGGTCACCAGCAGGTCGGAGTCGAGGTCGTTGGACAGGCCGGGCCAGGAGCCGTAGTAGCGACCGCCCTTGACACCGGCGCCGGCCAGGAGCATGACGTTGCCGTAGCCGTGGTCCAGCCCGGCGTTGGAGTTCTCCTGGACGCGGCGACCGAACTCGCTCAGGGTCACGAGGGTCACCTTGCTCGCCTGGTCGCCGAGGTCGTCGAAGAACGCGGCGATCGACTGGGCGAGCTTCTCGGCGTTGTTGCGCATCCGCCCCCAGCTCAGGGTGCCGAGGTCGGTGTGCATGTCCCAGTCACCCTGGTCGACGGTGATCACCTCGACCCCGACGTCGCCGCGCACGATCCGCGCGACCTGCGACATCGCGGTGCCGAGATCCCCGGAGGGGTAGCTGGCCCGACGGTCGGCCGTGGCGGTGACGGGCGCGAACTCGTCGACGGCACGGAAGGTCCGGCGCATCGCGCCACCCAGGGGCGAGGAGTCGGCGTCCCACAACGTGTGCAGCGAGCGCTTGCGCCCGCCGATGGAGTCGTACTGGTCGTCGCCGGCGATGCTGGTCCGGTCGATCGAGCTGGCCGCCATGACCGGGGCTTCGCCGTACATCGAGGTCGGCAGCACGCCCCCGCCCATCGTGAAGCCCTGGAGCGGGCTGTCGCCGGCCGTGGTGCCGATCAGCCGGTTCAACCAGCCCTGACGCTCGCTCGACCCGGCGGCGGCGTCCTCGACCTCCTCCATGGCCGCGAAGTGGGACCGGTTGGGTGCCGGGAGGCCGGTGGCCTGCACCGCGGCGAGCCGTCCGGACTGCCACAACGGCGCGAGGGAGGCCATGTTGGGGTGCATGCCGAACAGGTCGTCCTTGTTGACCAGCTGTCCGGCCGGGACGGCGATCCGGGGCCGTGCGGCGTAGTAGGTGGGATCACCGTGCGGGACGACCAGCGAGAGGCCGTCGGCGGCCCCGCGCAGGGAGAGCACGACGAGCACCGAGGAGGCGCTCGCCGCGGCGGCGGGCGAGGCGGTGAGGACGGCGGAGCCGAGGACGCTCGTGGTGCCGGCCAGGGCGGCGGCACCCTTGATCAGGCCTCGGCGCGACATCGCGGTGTACTCGGCGCAGCACGGGGTCGTGGCGGGGTCCGAGCGAAGTAGGGCGGAGATGGTCATCTCGTCACGGGTCCTCAGCGGCTCAGGTGGGTGGGGGAGTCGAGCAGGGTGCTCATCAGGCGGGCGAAGCTCCACCTGAGCACCGCGTGGTCGGCGCTCATGACGGTGTCGGGCTGGACGCCCACCGCCTCGCAGCAGGCCTGCAGCAGCACCGGCGTCGACCGGGTGTGGAGGACCTGCTGGCACAGGTGGTCCACGAACAGGTCGAAGCGCAGGCGGCGCCGGGGCAGCCAGTCGGTCGGCGACCTGTAGCCGATGTCCTCCTTGGGCCACCAGCCGCCGCTCAGGGCGAAGTGCAGGTCCATCGAAGCGAGCATCCGCGACGGGGAGGACCAGGAGGGGTTGTCGGCCGGCTGACCGTCGGGGGTCGGCCACCCGAACGGGGTGACCCCGAGGTTGCCGGCCTGCCAGAGCATCACGTTGACCGCCGCCTGGTCGGACACGGGACGCGAGAGCCTCACCTGCAGCGCGCGGTAGGAGGCCACCACGTCCTCGACGGGGTCCTTGATCTTCGCGCCCTGGGCGGCCAGGAACTCGCGGGAGCGCACCAGGGCTCGCAGCACCGGCTTGATCTCGGTGTCGTTGTCGAGGTAGATCCGCGCCAGGCGCTCGACCAGCTCGTTGCTCGGGGTGTCGCTGACGAACTTCACGGCGAGCTTGCGGGCCAGGCGTTGGGCGGTGCGGGGGTGGCGTGCCAGGTAGTCGGTGTAGCGACGCACGACCGCCTCGCCGTCGCCGTCCGTGCGCGGCGCGTTGGCGTCGCTGAAGCCCATCACCCGCACCGGGCCGGTCCAGTGGTCGGCCAGGGAGTACCAGGCGTCCCACGTCCGCCACATGTCGACGCGCCACCCGGTGAGGATCCGCGCGGAGCTCTTGACGTCCTCCTCGCCGTAGTTCCCGCGCCCGACGGTGTGCAGCTCGAGCAGCTCACGGCCGAGGTTCTCGTTGGGGTGGTCCTTGGTCGAGACCGCGTTGGACAGGTAGATGCCCATCGCCGGGTGGGTCGTGGAGGTGTGCAGCAGGTCACGGAAGCTGCCCAGGGCGTGCTCACGGATGGCATGGTCGTAGTCGGCGCGGAAGGTGAAGGCCGCGTCGTGGCTCATGCAGACGTTGAGGTGGTTCTGCCAGAACTCGGTCATCACCTCGTGGACCTGCCGGGTCGAGACGATCCGGCGCACCATCTGGCAGCGCTGCAGGTCGTTCATGACCTCCCAGCCGCCCTCGGTACCGGCGATCTGACGAGCCCACAGGTCGCGCGCACCGCGCTGGAAGCTGGGCCACCAGGCGTCGATCTGGTCGCCCGCCGGGTCCGCGACCGAGGCCGGGTCGAGCTGGGCCTCGAACCAGGCGAGGGCGCCACCGGCCCGGCTCACGTCGGAGGCCAGGGCGGGGGTCACGCCGTAGGAGAAGCGGCTCGCGAGGTGGCGTGCGCGTCGACCGAGCATCCGGCGTCCTCGCCAGCGACGGGGACGGTACGCCGCGCCGGCGGCGGCCGCCGGGCCCGTGGCGCCGATCGCCGTCGCCCCGGCGACGGTGGCGGTGGCGCCGAGGGCCGCGGCGCGGCTGATGACGACGCGACGCGACGCCGACGCTGGAGCGGGGGTCGTGGCCTGGGAGGTCATCGGGGGTCTCCGGGGGGAGGAGTGGTCCGTCGAGGAGCGAGGGACGCACGGGCGGGGGGAGTGGTGCGCGACACCGCGGCGGGGGGACCTGCGGTGCGTGTGACCTGCTCTTCGGTGGGCCCAGGAACGGACTTGAGCAGGTCGGACGGATCGGCTCCTCCGCCGCCCGGATCGGGCCCGATCGGTCCAGACCACCGTCCGGGTCGCGGATGTCCGGGCTGTCGGGCGTGGCCGCTACGATCGGCGATCTCCACCCCCCGTGAGCAAAGGAAGCGCGATCCCCTGATGGACGGCCCCGACCGACATCCGATCCGGCGTCCGACCAGCCGCCCGACCAGCCGCCCGACCAGCCGCCCGACCAGCCGAGGTCACCGGTGATCACCTCCGCCCTCCTGCTGCTGCTCGCGCTGGCCCTGGTCGCGCTCTGCGGGCTGTTCGTCGCCGCGGAGTTCGCGATGGTCACCGTCGACCGTGGGCAGGTCGAGCAGGCCGTGCGTGGCGGCGAGCCGGGTGCCGACGGGCTCCAGCAGGCCCTGGCGACCCTGTCGACCCAGCTCTCCGGCGCGCAGGTCGGCATCACCGTGACCAACCTCGGGATCGGCTACCTCGCCGAGCCGGCGATCGCCACCCTGATCCGCGACCCGCTCGGTCTGCTCGGCGTGCCCGACGGAGCCGTCGGGCCGACCGCGCTGACCCTGGGCCTGGTGCTCAGCACGGTCCTCACGATGCTCTTCGGCGAGCTGGTGCCCAAGAACCTGGCCATCGCACTGCCGATGGCCACCGCGCGCGCCACCCAGGCGCCGATGCGGCTGTTCACCGCGGTGATGCGGGGACCGATCAAGGTGCTCAACGGTCGCGCCAACACCGTCGTGCGCCGTTTCGGCATCGAGCCGCAGGAGGAGCTTCGCTCGGCGCGCAGCTCGACCGAGCTGGCCTCGCTGATCTCCCGCTCCGCCGACGAGGGCACCCTCGACGCCGACACCGCCGAGCTGATGGAGCGCTCGGTGGAGTTCGGCAGCCGGACCGCCGGCGAGATCATGACTCCGCGGGTCCGCACGCACAGCCTGGAGAGCAGCGACCGCGCCGCAGCGGTGATCGAGCTGACCCGCCAGACGGGCCACTCGCGCTTCCCCGTCCTCGACGACGACGACGTCGTGGTCGGCACCGTCCACGTCAAGCACGCCGTCGCGCTGCCACGCCACGAGCGGTCCACGACGAAGGTCAAGCACCTGATGGTGCGCCCGATCGTGGTCCCCGACTCGCTGCGGCTCGACCCTCTGCTCGCACTGCTGCGCGCCGACGGGTTCCAGCTCGCGGTCGTCCTCGACGAGTACGGCGGCCAGGCCGGCATCGTGACCCTGGAGGACGTGATCGAGGAGATCGTCGGTGACATCGCCGACGAGCACGACCGCTCGGGCTCCCGGGCCCGCCAGCGCCGCGACGGCAGCTGGGCGCTCTCGGGCCTGCTGCGTCCCGACGAGGTAGAGGACCTGACGGGGATCGCGCTGCCCGAGAGCGAGGACTACGACACGGTCGCGGGCCTGGTGCTGAAGTCGCTCGGGCGGGTCCCGCGCTCCGGTGACATCGCCGAGGTCGCGGTCGCCCGACCTCAGCGACCCCGACGAGCCGCGCGAGCAGCTCGTGGTGCTCTCGGTCGAGCGGATGGACGGGCTGCGCGTCGACCGGCTCGTGCTCCGCCTGCTCGAGGGCGAGCCGACCGGCACCACCGCCGGTGCGCCCGCCGGGGACGGTCGCCGATGAGCACCGGGACGGCGCTGGCCGTGGGCCTGGTGCTGCTCGCAGCCAACGCGTTCTTCGTGGGCGCGGAGTTCGCCCTCGTCTCGGCGCGGCGCAGCCAGATCGAGCCGCGCGCGCAGGCCGGGTCGCGCCTGGCCCGCACGACGCTGCGGGCGATGGAGCAGGTCTCCCTGATGATGGCCGGGGCCCAGCTCGGCATCACCGTGTGCTCCTTGGGCCTCGGGGCGATCGCGCGAGCCCGCGCTGGCCCACCTGATCGAGCCGGGCTTCGAGGCCGTCGGCGTGCCCGAGGCTCTCGTGCACCCGGTCGCGTTCGTGCTGGCGCTCACCGTGGTGGTCGCGATGCACGTCGTCCTCGGCGAGATGGTGCCCAAGAACATCGCGCTCGCCGGCCCCGACCGGGCCGCGATCGTCCTCGGCCCGCCGCATGCTGCTGGTCGTGCGGGCACTGCGGCCCGTGATCGTCGCGCTCAACGCGGTCGCCAACGCCTGCCTGCGGCTGCTGCGGGTCGAGCCCCGCGACGAGATCAGCTCCAGCTTCACCCGCGAGGAGGTCGCCGCGCTGGTCGAGGAGTCCCGCGGCGAGGGTCTGATCGAGAAGGACGAGTACGACCGGCTCGCCGGGGCCCTGGGCTTCACCGAGAAGACCGTCGACTCGGTGCTGCTGGCCACCGACACGCTGAGCACGGTGGCCCACGGCGCGACGAGCGCCGACGTGGAGGCGCTGTGCGCCAGCACCGGCTACAGCCGGTTCCCCGTCGCCGACGAGACGGTGAGCTGGTCGGCTACCTGCACATCAAGGACGTCCTCGAGCCCGACGACTCCCGCCACGAGGTCGCGGTGGAGCAGCAGTGGATCCGTCCCTTCGCCACGGTCTCCGCCGACGAGCCGCTGCACGATGCGCTCGAGACCCTGCAACGCCGCGGCGCGCACATGGCGCGGGTGGTCGACGCCTCGTCGGGGAGCACGGTGGGCGTGGCGACCCTCGAGGACATGGTCGAGGAGCTGGTCGGCGAGATCCGCGACGCGGTGCACCTCGACGACCACGCCATGCCCTCGGCGCTGAGCAGAACCGGTCGCCGCCCCGTTAGGCTGACCGCGCCGGAGCGGCGTCGACGCCGGCCCGGCTGACGTCCGACACCGAGTCCACCATCTCGCAGCCGAGGAGCGCAGGTACCCACCCGTGGCGCAGGAGGATCGACCCACGCGCGCCGTGCTGGACGCTGCCCAACCTGCTCAGCGCGCCTGCGTCTGGCCGGCGTCCCGGTCTTCTTGTGGCTGGTGCTCGTCCCCGAGGCCGACGGCTGGGCCCTCGCGCCTGCTGGTGGCCTCCGGCATCACCGACTACCTCGACGGCTGGCTGGCGCGCCGCTCGGCCAGACCTCGGTGCTCGGGTCAGGTCCTCGACCCGGTCGCCGACCGGCTCTACATCCTCGCGGTGGTCGTGGGCCTGGCCCTGCGCGACGTCATCCCGTGGTGGGTGGCGGTCTCGCTGCCGCTGCGCGACGCCCTGATGTGGTTGCTGGTCCCGCTGCTGCGCACCCGCGGCTACAGCTCGCTGCCGGTGCACTTCCTGGGCAAGGCCGCGACCTTCAACCTCCTCTACGCCTTCCCTCTGCTCCTGCTCGGTGACGGTGACGGCGTGGTCGCGGCCCTCGCGCAGGTGCTCGGCTGGGGCTTCGCCTTCTGGGGCATCGGCCTGTACTGGTGGGCCGGTGTGCTCTACGCCTGGCAGGTACGCCGGCTGCTGGCCACGACCGAGCGCCGGGACCGTCGCAGGAGCCCACCGACGCCGCGGCGCGGACCCGATGAGCCGGCCACAGCATGCGGCCGGCGGGCAGGACCGGCACCTCGGACCTGGAGGCGGACCTCGACCTGGACCTGCCGGACCGGGTGACCATGCCGCTGCTGACCCTGATCACCCACCAGGCCCTCGACGAGGACTACCTGGTCGCCGCGCACCGGCGCGAGGTACGTCGCGGCGACGACGAGGACGCCGCCGCGGCCCGGACGCCCGAGGACCAGCCCCCCGGGCCGGTGTCGTCGCGGGTCCCGAGGCGGCTGCCCGCGCTCGCCGTCGTGGCCGTCTTCGGGCTGCTGATCGCGATGGCTGCCGTGCAGACCTCGCGCGACGCGCGGTACGGGACGCCAGCCGCGCCAGCCTGATCTCGCGCATCGACGACCAGCGATCGGTCGTCGCCTCCCAGCAGGACGAGATCGCGCGGCTGCGCAGGGTCGGCCTCAGCGCGGACCAGGCCCTGAGCGACCTCGTGCAGCGTGAGAGCACGGTCCTGGTCGAGCAGCGCCGGCTGCAGGCCCTGACCGGGCTCGGTCGCGGTCACCGGCGACGGCGTCCGGGTGACCCTGGACTCCGCGCCCGGCGCCGGCGCGAACGGCCAGATCCGCGACGACGACCTCGCGCTGCTGGTCAACGCCTTGTGGAGCGCAGGCGCCGAGGCGATCGCGGTCAACAGCCAGCGCCTGACCGCGGTGACCGCGATCCGGGCCTCGGGCCAGCGCGGTGGAGGTCAACGAGGTCGGCATCGCGCCGCCGTACGCGATCACGGCCGTGGGCGACCAGCCGACGCTGCAGTCCGGCTTCTACGAGTCCTCGAGCGGCCTGGCCTTCGCCGAGCTGGCCCGGGACTACTGTTTCGCCTTCGACCTGGCCAACGCGAACGACCTGACGCTGCCCGCGGCACCGGCGAGGGTGGAGCAGCTGCGGTCCGCCGTCCCGGCGGGCGGCTCCACCCGCGAGCAGCCCCTGGAGGGGATCCCCGTGATCGCAGCACTCGGCCTGCTGCTGGGCGTCATGGTCGGCCTGTACTTCCAGCCCGACGTGCCCCTCGGTCTGGAGCCGTACCTGCCGATCGCGGTGGTCGCCGCACTCGACGCCGTCGTCGGTGGGCTGCGCGCCTACCTCGACAACATCTTCGACGACAAGGTCTTCGTGGTCTCCTTCGCCAGCAACGTGGTGATCGCGGCGGGCATCGTCTACGTCGGCGACCGCCTCGGGGTCGGCGGTCAGCTCTCGACCGGTGTCATCGTGGTGCTCGGGATCCGGATCTTCTCCAACGTCGCCGCGATCCGTCGCCACCTCTTCCATGCCTGAGCGACCGGGGCCGGACCCGGTGGACCCACCGGAGCAGCCGGAGCCGGCGTCGGCGGTCGCCGGGAAGGACCCGGCGCGCTCAGGGCGGGGGCGGTTGCTGAGGGCGGCGATCGAGCCGAGCCGTCGTCAGGTCGTGGTGGCCCTGGTCCTGGCCCTGGTGGGCTTCGGCGTCGTGGTGCAGGTGCGTACCGCAGGCGTCGACTCCGGCTACGACACGCTGCGACAGCAGGACCTCATCGACGTGCTCAACGGTCTCGCGGGCACCAGCCAGCGCGCCCAGGGGGAGATCGTGCGGCTCACCCGCACCCGTGACGAGCTTCAGAACGACAACAGCGCGCGGCGCGCCGCGCTCGCCCAGGCGCGCACCGAGGTCGACACGCTCTCGGTGCTGGCCGGACTGGTGCCGGTGACCGGGCCCGGGCGTGCGGATCACCGTGACGGAGGAGACCGGGACGGTGCGGCTGTCCTCCGTGCTCGACCTCGTCCAGGAGCTGCGCACGGTGGGGGCCGAGGCGATCCAGTTCAACGGGGAGGTCCGCGTCGTGGCGCAGACAGCCTTCGAGGACGTCGACGGTGGTCTGCTCGTGGGTGGCACGCTCGTCGAGTCGCCCTACGTCATCGACGTGATCGGCGACCAGGGGGTGCTGGCCGGCGCCGTCGAGTTCACCCTCGGACCGCGGGCCCAGATCGAGGACGACGGGGCCAGTGTCGACGTCGAGCAGCTCGCCTCGCGTCGACATCGAGTCGGTGCGCGAGCAGGACCAGCCGGACTTCGCAGCACCCGGCGCTGGGCAGTAACCTCACCCCAGGCTCGACGACCCGGCCGGGTCACGAGTACCCGAGAGCCGAGGAGACTGCGTGAACCCCGAGGACCTGTTGTACACCAGCGAGCACGAGTGGCTGCGCAACCCCGGCGAGCACGCGGGCTCGGTGCGGGTCGGGATCACCGACTACGCCCAGGAGGCGCTCGGCGACATCGTCTACGTCTCGCTCCCCGAGGTCGGTGAGGCCATCGAGTCCGGCGAGCACCTGCGGCGAGCTGGAGTCGACCAAGTCGGTCTCGCGACATCTACGCCCCGATCACCGGCGAGGTCGTGGCGCGCAACGAGACGCTGGACGCCACCCCCGAGCTGGTGAACTCCGACCCGTACGCCGCCGGCTGGCTCTTCGAGGTCGTCGCCGCGCGACCGCTCGCAGCTCGACGGCCTGCTCGACGCGGCGGCGTACGCCCGCCTCACCGAGGGCTGAGACGCACCGCGCAGCCGCGGCGATCGGCACTTGCCGCGCCGCGCTCGGCTGATAGGTTCGGGCCTCGCCGGTCGCGGCCCACCGGGCCCGTCGTCGCACGCGTCGGTGGCCCACGCCGCTCACCACCGCCAGCACCAGTCTCGACCGCCCCGAGGAGAACCTCATGCCGTTCTGCACCGCCTGCGGTCACCAGAACCCCGACGACGCCCGGTTCTGCGCGCAGTGCGGCACCCGGATCGCCGGTGCCGCCGACCCTGCGACCCCGGCCGCCGCGCGGCCGCCGGCCGTCTCCGGAGCGGGTGAGGGTCCGGGCGAGACGACCGCGACCATCACGGTCTCCGCGGTCCCGGGTGGCGCCGCGGCGTCCGAGGCCGCCAAGAGCGACACCTCCGACAAGCTCCGCCCGGTCGACGCCGCGGCGGTCGACGCCCTGCCGCCGGGCCACGCGCTGCTGGTGGTGCAGAAGGGGCCCGGGTCCGGCAGCCGCTTCCTGCTCGACAGCGACACCGTCGAGGCGGGCCGCCACCCGGACAGCGACATCTTCCTCGACGACGTGACGGTCTCGCGCCGCCACGCGACCTTCCGTCGCGAGCGGCGAGTCCTTCACCGTCCCGACGTCGGCAGCCTCAACGGCACCTACGTCAACCGGGACCGCATCGAGCAGGTCCGCGCTCAGCGACGGCGACGAGGTCCAGATCGGCAAGTACCGGCTCGTCTTCTTCGCCGGCCACGACGCGCGGCTAGGGGTCCGAGACGATGCAGCGCACGCAGGCGCGCGGCCGCGGCCGTCCGAGCCCGGCCGGCGGCGCCTGACCATCGGTCAGGTCCTCGACCGGCTGCGCGCGGACTTCCCGAGCGTCACGATCCCCAAGATCCGCTTCCTCGAGGACAAGGGCCTGATCAAGCCGGAGCGGACCGCCGGCCGGCTACCGCAAGTTCGCCGACGCCGACGTCGACCGGCTGCGCTACGTCCTCACCGCCCAGCGCGACCACTACCTGCCGCTGAAGGTGATCGGCGAGCACCTGGAGGCGCTCGACCGCGGGCTGGAGCCGCCGCCGATCGAGCCGACCGTGCCGACGGTGCCGGTGGTCTCGCTGGCGGCCGACGGGCTGCCGAGCGCCGGAGTCGTTCCGGCGGCGCGACGACCTGCGCCTCTCGCGCCGCGAGCTGCTCAAGCTGGCCGAGATCGACGAGGAGCTCCTGGCCGAGCTGGAGGCAGTACGGGCTGCTCGCCGCGCGACCCGGCACCCGGCACTACGACACCGACGCGCTGGTCGTGGCGCGCACCGCGCGCGAGCTGGCCGAGTTCGGCCTCGAGCCGCGCCACCTGCGCGCGTTCCGGGCCGCCGCCGACCGCGAGGTCGGGTCTGGTCGAGCAGGTGGTGGCGCCCCTGCGTCGGCGGCCGCGACGCCGCGGCCAGCGCCCGCGCCGACGACGCGCGACCCAGATCGCGGCGCTCTCGGTCCGCCTGCACGCGACGCTGGTCAAGGCCGGGCTGCGCCGCGGTCGACCCTGAGCCGGTCGGCGCACCGCCGCACGCCTTTCGTCCGCGGACGAGACGGAGTAGGGTGGCGGCGTGCGCGAAGTCGACGTGATGGGTGTCCGGGTCGAGATGCCCTCGAGCCAGCCCCTGGTGCTGCTGCGGGAGGTCTCGGGCGAGCGCTACCTGCCGATCTGGATCGGGGCGGTCGAGGCCACGGCGATCGCCTTCGCCCAGCAGGGCGTCGTCCCGCCGCGGCCCCTGACCCACGACCTGATGAAGGACGTCCTCGAGGCCACCGGCAACGAGCTGAGCGAGGTGCGCATCACCGAGGTCAAGGACGGGGTGTTCTTCGCGCTGCTGGTGCTCGGCTCCGGCGCCGAGGTCAGCGCCCGCCCCTCGGACTCCATCGCGCTCGCCCTGCGCACCGGCACCCGGATCGTGTGCGCCGAGGAGGTCCTCGACGAGGCCGGCCTCGCGGTGCCGGCCGAGCAGGAGGACGAGGTCGAGAAGTTCCGCGAGTTCCTCGACCAGGTCACCCCCGAGGACTTCGAGTCGCGCTGAGCGCCGGCACTGAGCCTGCGGCAGTGAGCCTGGGGCACTGAGCCTGAGGTCGAGGGTGAGACTCCTGCGCGACACGCGGGCGGGGTTCGTTGACCGGCACCGCGGCGCGTCCTACGGTGAAGTGTCTTCGTTGTAACTCCACCGTTGTGGTGCGTCCCGGCCAACCGGCCACGCGTCTCCCGCCGGCGGGGTTAGGCTGCACGGAGCAGACCGACGGAGGACGCAGTGACCGAGCACACGCCGCAGCACGGCGCAGCCAGCACCACGACCGACGCTGCGAGCGCCGAGGCCGCCGAGGCCGCCGACGAGCAGGGACTGCTCTTCACCGACGACGTGTCCCCGCTGCCCAGCGACATGGGCTACCGCGGGCCGACGGCGTGCAACGCCGCCGGCATCACCTACCGCCAGCTCGACTACTGGGCCCGCACCGGGCTGATCGAGCCGACCGTGCGCGGGGCGAAGGGCTCGGGCTCGCAGCGGCTGTACTCCTTCCGCGACATCTTGATCCTCAAGGTGATCAAGCGGCTGCTCGACGCCGGCATCTCGCTGCAGCAGATCCGCACGGCGGTCAGCCACCTGCGCGAGCGTGGCACCGACGACCTCACCCAGGTCACGCTGATGAGCGACGGCGCCTCGGTCTACGAGTGCACCAGCAACGACGAGGTCATCGACCTGCTCCAGGGCGGGCAGGGCGTCTTCGGCATCGCCATCGGCGGTGTCTGGCGCGAGATCGAGGGCACCCTCGCCGAGCTGCCCGGCGAGCGGGCCGCGGAGCCGGCCGCCGCGCCGTCGGCCGACGACGAGCTCGCTGCCCGCCGCGCCGCCCGCAAGATCGGCTGACCGGGCCCGCTGAGGCGGGTCCTGCCCGATCGATGGGCTAGGTTGGGACCTGCTGACGATCCCGCGCGGGAGAGTCTTCGTCCGGGCGGCGCAGGTCGCCCCGGCATCGGAGCGCCGAAGGGGCAATTCCTCCCCGGAACCTCTCAGGCGCCCGGACCGCGCGGAGCAGGCACCTCTGGAGCGTCGAGCGACGACGTGACAGAGGGGGAGGCGTACCGCCGACCGCGTCGCCTGCCTCCGAGGAGCCCCCGGTGCCCGATCCCTCCACGCTCGTCCGGACGCCTCTGCTCCCGAGGTCTCCGCCACCTTCGCCGACCGTCACATCGGCCCGCGCGAGCACGAGATCGCGACCATGCTGGACCGTCTGGGCTACGAGTCCCTCGACGCGCTGATGCAGGCCGCGGTGCCCGGCGGCATCCGCGGCCGCCGCGGAGCTCGACCTGCCCGCCCGCCGCCTCGCGAGGAGACCGCCGCGCGCGAGCTGCGGGCCCTGGCCGCCGCAGAACCGTCCCGGCGAGGCGATGATCGGGCTGGGCTACCACGCCACCGTCACCCCGCCGGTGATCCGGCGCAACGTGCTGGAGGACCCGAGCTGGTACACCGCCTACACGCCGTACCAGCCCGAGATCTCCCAGGGCCGCCTCGAGGCGCTGATCAACTTCCAGACCGCCGTCGGCCGACCTGACCGGGCTGACGACCGCCGGCGCCTAGCTGCTCGACGAGGGCACCGCCGCCGCCGAGGCGATGACGCTGGTGCGCCGCGCGCAACCGCAAGGCCACCGGCCCCTTCGTCGTCGACGCCGACGCGCTTCCGCAGACCATCGAGGTCGTCCGCACCCGCGCCGAGGCCATGGGCATCGAGGTCGTCGTCGCCGACCTGGCCGACGGGCTGCCCGCCGACCTCGACGCCGTCTGCGGCGTCGCTGGTGCAGTACCCCGGCGCCTCCGGCCGCGTGCTCGACCCCCGCCCGGTGATCGAGCAGACCCACGAGCGCGGCGGGCTGGCCGTCGTCGCCGCCGACCTGCTCGCCCTGACCCTGCTGGAGAGCCCGGGCGAGCTCGGCGCCGACGTCGCGGTCGGCTCCTCCCAGCGCTTCGGCGTGCCGCTGTTCTACGGCGGCCCGCACGCCGGCTTCATGGCGGTGCGCGGCGGGCTCGAGCGTCACCTGCCCGGCCGCCTGGTCGGCGTGTCGGTCGACGCCGACCGGCCGCCCGGCGTACCGGCTGGCACTGCAGACCCGCGAGCAGCACATCCGCCGCGACAAGGCGACCTCCAACATCTGCACCGCCCAGGTGCTGCTGGCCGTCGTGGCCTCGATGTACGCCGTCTACCACGGGCCCGACGGGCTGCGCGCGATCGCGCGACGCACCCACGCGCTCGCCGCCCGTGCTGGCCGGCGCGCTGGCGCAGGCCGGCTTCGAGGTCGGCGCACGAGCACGTTCTTCGACACCCTCACGGTCCTCGTGCCGGGCCGTGCCGCGACGTGGTCGAGGCCGCCCGCGCGAGCAGGGCCTGCACCTGCGCCTCGTCGACGCCGACACGGTCGGCCTGTCGCTTCTCCGAGGTCAGCGGGCCGCGCGACGCTGCGTGGCGCTGCACGCGGCCTTCGAGCGTCGACGCCCGACCTCGACGGCTGCGAGCCGGCTCGACGCGCTGCCCGCCGAGCTGCGCCGCGACGCACGCGACGTTCCTGACCCACGAGGTGTTCTCCACCCACCGCAGCGAGACCGCAGATGCTGCGCTACCTGCGCCGGCTCTCGGCGCGCGACTACGCGCTGGACCGCGGGATGATCCCGCTCGGCTCGTGCACCATGAAGCTCAACGCCACCACCGAGATGGAGCCGGTCTCGCTGCCCGGCTTCGCCGACCTGCACCCCTTCGCCCCGGCCGAGGACGCGCAGGGCTACCGCCGGCTGGTCGACCAGCTCGAGGGCTGGCTGGCCGAGGTCACCGGCTACGACCGGGTCTCGATCCAGCCCAACGCCGGCTCGCAGGGCGAGCTGGCCGGCCTGCTGGCCATCCGCGGCCTACCACCGCGACCGCGGCGACGACGCAGCGCGACGTGTGCCTGATCCCGTCCTCGGCGCACGGCACCAACGCGGCCTCCGCGGTGATGGCCGGCATGCGGGTCGTGGTGGTCGGCGCCGACGACCGGCGGGGTCGACCTCGACGACCTGCGCGCCGCAGTGCGAGAAGCACGCCGACACCCTGGCCGCGATCATGGTCACCTACCCCTCGACCCACGGCGCCTACGAGGACACGATCACCGAGCTGTGCGAGATCGTGCACGCGCCACGGCGGCCAGGTCTACGTCGACGGCGCCAACCTCAACGCGCTGCTCGGGCACGCCAGGCCCGGCGAGTTCGGCGGCGACGTCTCGCACCTGAACCTGCACAAGACCTTCTGCATCCCCCACGGCGGCGGCGGCCCGGGCGTCGGCCCGGTCGCGGTGCGCGAGCACCTCGCGCCGTTCCTGCCCTCGCACGCGCATGCACCCCGAGGAGGCCAAGCGTCGACGGCATCGGCCCGATCAGCGCGGCGCCGTACGGCTCGGCCGGGATCCTGCCGATCTCGTGGGCCTACGTCCGGCTGATGGGCGGCCGACGGGCTGACCCGCGCCACCGCGGTCGCGGTGCTGGCGGCCAACTACGTCGCCGCCCGGCTCGGCGAGCACTTCCCGGTGCTCTACCGCGGCCACGACGGGCTGGTCGCCCACGAGTGCATCCTCGACGTCCGCGGGCTGACCAAGGACACCGGCGTCACCGTCGACGACGTCGCCAAGCGGCTGGTCGACTACGGCTTCCACGCCCCGACCATGTCGTTCCCGGTGGCCGGCACCCTGATGGTCGAGCCGACCGAGTCCGAGGACCTCGCCGAGATCGACCGGTTCTGCGACGCGATGATCGCCATCCGCGACGAGATCGACCGGGTCGAGGCGGGGGAGTGGACGCCGGAGGACTCCCCGCTGCGCGGCGCCCCGCACACCGCGCGCGACCTGGTCGGCGAGTGGGACCGCGCCTACGACCGCGACGCTGGCGGTCTTCCCGACCGGCGTCGACCCCGACAAGTACTGGCCGCCGGTCGGCCGGATCGACCAGGCCTACGGCGACCGCAACCTGGTCTGCTCCTGCCCGCCGCTCGAGGCCTTCGCCGAGGGCGAGGTCGGTGCGGGCGGCGACCCGGTAGGGATCGAGGGGTGAGCCCGCTGCTCGAGCCCACCGCGCGAGCCGCACTGGGCGTGCTCGCGCGCGCCCAGAGCCGTGGACGGCTGCCCTCGGTGGTCGGCGGCGTGGTGCGCGACGGGGACCTCGCCTGGAGCGCCGCACGCGGCGGGGCCGTGCGACGCGACGACGCCGGGGAGCCGGTGGGTCCCGGGCCCGAGCAGGACCCGGCCGACCTGCAGTACAAGATCGGCTCGGTCACCAAGACGATGACCGCCGCGCTGGTCATGCTGGCCCGCGAGCGCGGCGACCTCGCCCTCGACGACGAGGTTCGACGGTTCCTGCCCGACGGGCCCTTCGCCGACGCGACCCTGCGCGCGCTGCTCTCGCACTCGGCCGGGATCACCGCGGAGCCGCACGGAATCTGGTGGGAGCGCACCGAGGGCGGTGACCGCGCCGCGCTCGTGGCCGCGCACGCCGGCGCCGAGCGGGTGCTCGAGACCGGGTCGCAGCACCACTACTCCAACCTCGGGTACGGCGTGCTGGGCGAGGTCGTCGCCGAGGTCACCGGCGGGTCGCTGGGTCGACGCGCTGGCCGAGCAGGTGCTCGGTCCGCTGGGGATGGTGCGCACGACCTACCAGGGTCGAGGAGCCCGCCGCTGCCGGGTTCAGCGTCGACGACCTCACCGGCGAGCTGGTCGACGAGCCGCTGCCGGACACCGGCGCGATGGCTCCGGCCGGCCAGCTGTGGAGCACCGTGGGCGACCTCGGCACGGTGGCTGACCGCGCTGGTCGACCCCGACCGGTCGGTGCTGCGCGAGGAGTCGCTCACCGCGATGCGCACCCCGCAGGCCGGCACCGCCGAGGACCGCACCGGATCGACGTACGGCCTGGGGCTCTCGGTCTCGGCCTCCGGCGGGCGGGTGTCGGTCGGCCACGGCGGCTCGATGCCGGGCTTCACCTGCGGCGTGCTGGTCGACGTCGACTCGCGGACCGGGTCGGTGGTGCTCTCCAACGCCGGTTACGGGCTCGGGCCGGCCGCCTCCGAGCTGCTGAGCACCGTGCTCGACGCCGAGCCCTCGCTGCCCGCGCCCTGGCGGCCGACGACGGGCGACGTGCCCGCGGTCGTGCGCGAGGTCGTCGGCACCTGGCACTGGGGCCACGCACCGTCCGTGCTGCGCTGGGACGGGCGGCGTGCTGCAGGTCGCACCCGCCGGCGGGCCGGGCCGGGTGATGGCGTTCGCGCCGACCGACGACCCCGACGTCTTCGTCGGGACCCGCGGCTACCTGACCGGCGAGACGTTGCGCGTCGTGCGCGACGCCGACGGGTCGGTCAACCACCTCGGCTGCGCCACGTTCGTGTGGACCCGGGTGCCCTACGACCCGCGGGCGCCGATCCCGGGTGGGACGAGCCGACCCGGTCTCGTGACAGCCAGGTCGGCTCACGCCGGGACGGGTGCCCCGTTCAGCGCGGAGACGACCTCGGCGAGCACGGCCTCGGCGTCGTCGTGCTCGACCTGGCAGGTCCCGGCGTTGCGGTGGCCGCCGCCGCCGTGGGCCAGCATCAGCTCGCCGATCGAGACGTCGTTGGAGCGGTCGAGGATCGACTTGCCGACGGCGAGGACCGTGTTCTGCTGGGCCCGGCCCCACATCACGTGGATCGAGACGGTCGCCTCGGGGAACAGCGCGTAGATCATGAACCGGTTGCCGGCGTGGATGACCTCCTCCTCGCGCAGGTCGAGGATCGCGACCTCACCCTCGAGGCGGGTGCACCGGCGCAGCTGTGCGGCGTGCAGGTCGGCCTGCTCCTGGTAGAGCTCGACCCGCTCGACGACGTCGGGCAGCGCCAGGATCTCCTCGATGCTCATCGTCGCGGCAGGCGGGGATCAGCGTCATCATCAGCTGGTAGTTGCTGATCGAGAACTCGCGGAACCGACCCAGACCGGTGCGGGCGTCCATCAGGTAGTTCAGCAGCGTCCAGCGCTGCGGGCGCAGGATCTCCTCGAGGCTGTAGCGCGCCGAGTCGGCCTGGTCGACCGCGGTCATCATCTCGGAGCTGATCCGTGGGAACGCGGCCGCGCCGCCGTAGTGGTCGAAGACCACCCGGGCGGCTGAGTCGGCCTGCGCGTCGATGACGTGGTTGGTCGTGCGTGCCGTTGCGCACCGTCTCGGAGAGGTGATGGTCGAAGACGAGGTGGGCGCCCTCGACGTAGGGCAGGTTCGTGGTGATGTCGCGCTCGGTGATCGGCACGACACCGTCCTGCATGTCCTTGGGGTGCACGAAGGCGATCTCGTCGATCAGGCCCAGCTCCTCCAGGAGGGCGGCGCAGACGAGACCGTCGAAGTCGGAACGGGTGACGAGACGGAAGGGCATGGGGCGGAACCTCGAGTCGGGGAGCGGGCAAGGACGGTCGCAGGAGGTTCATCGGCCCGTCGACTCGTCGCCTGAAGCGTCGTCGAGGGGGTCAGCCGTCGAAGTGGTCGTTGCGCAGGTCGCGGTTGATGATCTCCTGCAGTCGTCGGCACCTCGCTCGCACCGAGGGGTCCTCGGGCGCCACGGGCGACCAGAGCCGCCACTCGACCACGCAGCCCGTGCCCTCGTGGGCCGCGACGAGCAGCTCGACCCGGTCGTCGGCGTGCTCCGGCCACAGCGAGGTCCACACCACCCGGTCGTGCCCGACCCCCCGCACGACCGGTGCGACCTCGCCGTCCGCGAGGTCGAGCCACGGTCGGTTCCGGGTGGTGGGGTCGGCCAGAGCGGCGACCATCACGTGGACCGGCGGTGCCTGGGCCTTGCGGCGCCGACCCACGAGCCGCAGGCCCGCGAGGTCCGCGGGTGGCTCCGGAACCGGGTCGGGGACGTCGACCCGGCCGCTCACAGCGCCTGGGAGACGCTCGACATGTTGAAGTCGGGAACCCGCAGGGCCGGGGTGGCGGTGCGCGAGAAGTAGTCGTCGCCCCACTCGCGGCTGAAGCTGGGGACGGTCGCGCCGGCGTGGCTGAAGCGGCGCAGCAGGTCGACCGGACTCTCGTTGAACCGGAAGTTGGTCACCGCTCCGGTGATCTCACCGTGCTCGACGAGGTAGACGCCGTCGCGGGTCAGACCCGGTGAGCAGCAGCGTCTGCGGGTCGACCTCACGGATGTACCACAGGCAGGTCAGCAGCAGACCACGCTCGGTGCCGGCCACGAGGTCGTCCACGCCTCCGGTGGCGCCGTCGACGTCGAGGACCAGGTTGTCGACGTACGGGGTGACCGGCGCGCCGACCATCCCCGCGGAGTGCCGGGTCGAGATCAGCGAGGTCAGCTCGCCGTCGCGGATCCAGTCGGTGCGCCCCAGCGGCAGGCCGTTGTCGAAGACCGACGAGTCGTTGCCCGAGCTGCGTCGCGACGGCGAACGGTGCGCATCCCAGCGCCGGCGCCGTCGGGTCGGACCACAGGTTCACCCCGGGTGCGGTGATCTGCTCGCCGAGGCGGGTCCCGCCCCCGCGCCGGCTGTAGACCGACTGGCCCTCGTGGGCGTCGCGCGCCCCGGCGTACCAGTAGGCGTCGATCATCAGGTCCGCGACCGCGGAGGGCGGCAGGATCGTGTCGTAGCGGCCGGCCGGGCAGGTCGACGCGCCGCTCGGCCCAGCCCAGCCGCTGGGCGAGCTCGGCCTCGAGCGCCAGGGCGTCGACGTCGGTGAAGTCGCGGGTCGCGGCGCCGACCCAGGCGCTGCGGGTCAGGTCGGCGCTCTTGCCGGTGCAGCCGACGTGGCCGTTGGGCTGGACGTGGCGCAGGCGCAGGCCGGTCGAGGACGCCAGGTAGGTCGTCGTCATCTCGTGGTTGACGAACCCGTAGAGCAGCCGGTCCGCGCCGCCTGCGGTCCCGCAGGCCTCGCCGAGCGCGGGCGCGAAGGCGTCGAAGACGTGGATGTCGGTCGGCACCGGGGCGTCGTCCCAGTCCGGGGACGACCCGGTCGCGCACCAGGTCGGCGGCGTCCTCGGCGGGTGAGGCGGCCCGCGCCGCGGCGTCCGCGGCGGCGACCAGCTCGGCGACCTGCTCGGTCGAGGACGCGGTCGAGGTGACCGACCCGGTGCCGACCCCGCCGGCACCGCGCACGAAGGAGACCACGCTGACACTGACGGTGTGCATCACGCCGTTGGTGGTCAGGGTGTTGTTGGCCCAGCGCAGGTTGGCGCTGGTCTTGTCGGCCACGACGACCACGCAGTCGTCGGCGCTGCTCGCGGCGAGGGCGTGCTCGGCCAGGGTCTGGGGGGTGGCCGGGGTGAGGACGCTCATCCCAGTCCTCCTTCGTCGCCGGTGTTGAGGATGGTGACGTCGCGGAAGAGCGACGTCGGAGCAGCCGTGGCTGACCGAGGCGACCTGGCCGGGCTGGGCCTTGCCGCAGTTGAACGCGCCGCCCAGGACCCAGGTCTGCGGCCCGCCCACGGCCTCCATCGAGCCCCAGAAGTCGGTGGTGGTCGCCTGGTAGGCCACGTCGCGCAGCTGGCCGTCGAGCTCGCCGTCGCGGATGGCGTAGAAGCGCTGGCCGGTGAACTGGAAGTTGAACCGCTGCATGTCGATCGACCAGGACTTGTCGCCCACGACGTAGATGCCGCGCTCGACGCGGGCGATCAGCTCCTCGGTGGACGGGCCGTCCGGGGCGGCCTGGAGCGAGACGTTGGCCATCCGCTGCACCGGGACGTGGCCCGGGGAGTCGGCGTAGGCGCAGCCGTTGGAGCGCGCCCGACCCGCCTCACCGCGGCCGTCGGAGTCGGCGAGGTCGGGCATCATCGCGCCCATCGCCCGGTCGAGCTGGTAGCCGACCAGCACGCCGTCGCGCACGATGTCCCACGACTGGGTCGGCGACGCCCTCGTCGTCGTAGCCGATCGTGGACAGGCCGTGCTCCACCGTGCGGTCGCCGGTCACGTTCATCACCTCGCTGCCGTAGCGCAGCGTGCCGAGGTGGTCGGGGGTGGCGAACGAGGTGCCGGCGTAGTTGGCCTCGTAGCCCAGCGCCCGGTCCAGCTCGGTGGCGTGGCCGATCGACTCGTGGATGGTCAGCCACAGGTTCGAGGGGTGCACCACGAGGTCGTAGGTGCCGGCCACGACCGGAGGGGCGGCGAGCTTCTCGGCGAGCAGCTCGGGCACCTCGGCGAGCTCGGCGTCCCAGTCCCAGGCCCCGTCGGCCGGCGGTGCAGTACTCCCAGCCACGGCCGACCGGGGGAGCGATGCTGGCCATGGCGTCGAAGGTGTCGCGTGCCGGTGCCCATCGCCTCGAAGCCCGGTTGCATCCGGACTCGCTGCTGGGTGGTGCGGGTGCCGGTGAGGTCGGCGTAGAACTTGTTCTCCTGGACCTGCTGGAGCGAGGCCGTCGCGTGCTCGACCGCCGCGCCGCTCAGCAGCTGCCGGGTCCAGTCGACCAGCAGCGCCGCCTTCTCGGCCAGCGGCACCTCGAGCGGGTTCACCTCGTAGGCCGAGACCCAGGTGACGTCGTCGTACGTCGGCTCGGCGGCGAGCTCGACCGGCTCGCGCGTCATCGTCGCGGCGACCTGCGCCACCGCCACCGCCCGGTCGGCGACCGCGGCGGCCTCGTCGTCGCTCAGGAGGACGCCCGAGGCGAAGCCCCAGGCCCCGCGGTGCAGGACCCGGACGGCGAAGCCGAGGTCCTCGGCGTCGCTGGCGCCCTGGAGGGTGCCGTCGCGCACCGCCGAGGTGCTGGTAGCGCACCCGCTCGAAGCGGAAGTCGGCGTGGCTGGCGCCGAGCTCCGCGGCGCGGGCCAGCGCGACGTCTGCGAGCTGGCGGTAGGGCAGGGCGGTGAAGGTGGGATCCATCCCGGGTCCACTCATGGAAGCGAACCTACCGGGCTGCTCGGGACGCTCGCGTGCGGGTTTCACCGACGGATCGTGAGCGTCGAGCCCGCGCGCTGCTTGCTGACCAGGAGCTGGGTCGGGATCCGTTCGCGCATCTCGGCGACGTGGCTGACCACGCCGACGACCCGCCCGCCCTCGCGCAGGGCGTCGAGGGTGTCCATGACGTCGTCGAGCGTGTCGGCGTCCAGGGACCCGAACCCCTCGTCGACGAAGAGCGTGTTCAGCTCGACACCGCCGGCCTCGGCGGTCACGACGTCGGACAGACCCAGAGCGAGGGCGAGCGAGACGACGAACGTCTCACCTCCCGACAGCGTCGCGGGGTTGCGCGACTCGCCCGACCAGTCGTCGCGCACCAGCAGCCCGAGGCCCCCGCGGCGGTCGCGACCCCGGTCGGCGGTGTGCTCGAGGCCGTAGCGCTGGTCGCTCATCCGTCCGAGCCGGACGTTGGCGGCGGCGACGACCTGGCTGAGGCGGAAGGCCAGGACGTAGGCCGACAGTCGCATGCTCCATCGGTTGTCGGCGCTCTTGCCGTCGACGAACGACGACAGGCCGGTCACCAACGTGAGCTCGCGGTGCACGGGCGCCCAGGTGGCGACCGCCCCGTGCAGCCGGTGGGCGAGGTCCGCGAGCCGCGACGAGCGGCGCCCGAGGGTCTCGACCTGGGCGTGGTGGGTCCGCAGGGCGGCGAGGGCGTCGGTGTGCTCGGACTCGAGGGCGGTGAGGTCGGGGACCGGCTCGTCGAGGTCGCCCGCGTGGTCGTCGAGGACGGCTCGGACGGCGACCAGCCGCTCGTCGTGGCGGCGTACCTGCTCGGCGAGGCCGGCGAGCGCGTGCTCGTCGAGGACCGCGTCGAGCGCGCCGCCGAGGTCGGTGAAGCCGGCGTCGAGGACGGCAGCAGCGAGCTGTGCGGAGACGTCGTCGTGGTGCGCGGCGGCCTGGTCGAGGGCGCGGGCGGCGCGGGCGGCGCGGTCCGCGGCGTCCGCTCGGGCCTCGTGGTCGTGCTGGCGTCGCTGGAGGAGCGCGACCAGCGCGGCTGGGTCGACGGTGTCTCGAGCACCTGTCTCCTCGGCCGCCGTGAGGTCGCCGAGTGCCTCCACCAGATCCCGCTGCTCCTCGAGACCCGCCTCGAGCAGGGTCTCGAGCCGGGCCAGCCGGGTGCCGACCTCGGTGGTGGCGAGGGTGTCCTCGCGCTGGTCGTCCTCGGCGTCGGCCAGCGCTGCTGCGCGAGACGGCACGAGCCCGGCCAGCGCGTCAGTCGTGCGCAGGGCGGACCCGAGCTGCTCGAGGCGGGCGGAGAGCTCCTCCGCCGCCAGCCCGTCGTCGCCGGCGGCCCGGGCGCGGACGGTGGCCCGCTCGGCCTCGAGGTTGCGCACGACCTCGGCGTGGGCGAACTCCGTGGCGCTCGCGGAGTCGACGGCGTGCCGGGCGGCGCCCTCCGCCGCGGTGTCCGGGCTGTCGGGGGAGGGAGCGGCCTTCGCGGGGTGCTCGTGGGAGCCGCAGACGGGACACGAGTCGCCGACGACCAGGGCGTGTGCGATCTCGCCGGCCATGCCGGCCAGGCGCGCCTCCCGCAGGTCGAGCACGGCCTCGCGGCACGTGATGGTGTGCTCGCGGGCCTGCTGGTGGGCCTCGCGGGCCTCGACGAGCTGGTCGTCCACCCGGCCGGCTCGGGCCCAGGCCTCGACACGGGACGCGATGGTGGTCGCCTCCGCGCGCAGCGACGCGACCCGGGACACCGCGTCGCGGGCCTCGTCGTGCGCCGCTCGGAGGGCCGAGATCCGGGCCGGGGCAGCCGCGGTGCGCCGCTGGAGCACCTGGTGGCGCTCGCGCAGCGCGGGCACGTCCGCCTCCAGGCGAGCGACCTCGGCCCGGGCGACGACCAGGCGTCGGGCGGCCGGCTGCCGGGTGCCGGCGTCGGCCGCGGAGCTGTGCTCCGCGCTGGCGATGCGGGCCCAGGTGGACCCGTCGTGCCGCTCGGCGACGAGGGGCTCGAGCCCCAGGAGGTCACCTGCGGCGCTCACCGCGACCCGGCGGGCATCGCTGGCGGCGGCGCGCGCCGCCCAGGCGGTCTCGGCGACGGCGCGGACCGGGAGGACGACGCGGGCACGGCGGGCCGCGTCGAGGGCTGCGGTCGAGCCTGCGTGCTCGGCGGCTCGGTCCTCCAGCGCAGCCAGCTCGGTGCGTGCCTGCTCGAGCCGACGGCGTCGCTCGGCCAGCGCGCGGGCCTGCTCGAGCGCACGGCGGGCGTCACCCTCACGGCGGTCCACCTCGGGGGTGCTCGCGACGAGACGGTCGTGGTCGCGCCGCACGTCGCAGGCGAGCGCGTCGGCCCAGGTGTCGAGCTCGCCGGCCAGGGCCGGCAGGCTCAGGTCGTCGCGGTGCCCACCGGGCAGCGGCACGTCGGCGGCCTCGCTGGTGCGGCTGACCGCCTCGGCGACGCCGCGGTGCGCAGCCTCGGCGGAGCGTCGCAGTGCGATCCGGCGCTCGCGCAGCCACTGCTCGACCCGCTCGAACCGGGCGGTGCCGAAGAGCTGCTGGAGGAGCTTCTGCCGCTCGTCGGCGTCGGCGCGCAGGAAGGCCTGGAACCGGCCCTGGGGGAGCATCGCGACCTGGGTGAACTGGGCCTGGTTCATCCCGAGGAGGTCGCCGACGAGGTTGCCGGCCTCGTCGTGGCGGGTGGTGTGGGTCGTCCAGGCGCCGCCGGGTCCGCCGACCTGCTCGCGGACCCGGACCGAGGCGGGCTGCGTGGTGGTCCCGGTGCCGCGCTTCTTGGGTCGCTGCCAGGCCGGCGACCGGGTGATCTCGAGGTGTCGTCCGGCGAGGGTGGCCCGCAGCCGGACCCGGGGCTCGGCCTCGGGCGCGGCCTGGTCGCTGCGCAGCCGCTTGGCGCTGGCCCGGTCACCGGGCACCTCGCCGTAGAGCGCGAAGCAGACCGCGTCGAGGACGCTGGTCTTGCCGGCCCCGGTCGGCCCGGAGAGCAGGAAGAGGCCCTGGGCGCCGAGGTCGTCGAGGTCGACGGTGACGGCATCGGTGAACGGGCCGAACGCGGCGATCTCGAGCTCGTGGAGCCTCACCGGCCGCCCCCGGACGTCGTGGCCGAGTCGAGCGTGTCGGTCTCGGAGCCGGAGCAGCACGCGTCGACCGCGTGGTGGAGCAGCGCGAGCTCGTCGGCGGCGGGGTCCTCCCCGCGCATGGCGGTCAGGAAGTCACCGGCGACGTCGCGGTCCGAGCGCGCTCCCTCGCCGACGGCGCGGTCGAGACCGAGGTCACCGAGGCCCGGTGGGGGAGTGGCGAAACCGAGCAGCAGGGTGTGCGGGAAGCGGCGACGCAGCTGCTCCATCGCCTGGAGCGGGCGGGTCGCGTCGGTCAGGGTGGCCTCGACCCAGGCGCCCTCGTGCACGGCGAGGTCGGAGTCGCCGAGCAGCTCGGCCAGGCTGCCGCGCAGCCGGGCCAGCGGCCGCGGCACGGGGGCCTCGACGAGCTCGGCGCTCACGGCGCCGTCGGCGGCGAGGTCCACCAGCCAGGCGCCCTTGACGTGGGTGGACTCGGAGAAGGAGTAGGCCAGGGGGGAGCCGGAGTAGCGCACCCGGTCGCCCAGCGTGCGTCGGCCGTGGAGGTGGCCCAGCGCGGTGTAGTCGATGCCGTCGAAGAGAGCTGGTCGGGACCAGCGAGACCCCGCCGACGCTGATGTCGCGCTCGGAGTCGCTGGCGACCTCGGCGGGGACCGTGGCCGGTCCGCCGACGAAGGCGTGGGCGAGGACGACCGAGCGGGCGCCGGGACGGGTCGCGAGGTCGGCGCGGACGCGGCGCATCGCCTCGGCGACCGCGGCCTCGTGACGGCGCGTGTCGAGGCCCCAGGCGTCGGCCACGGCGTACGGGTCGAGGTAGGGCAGGCCGTGGAAGGCGACGGGACCGTGCTGGTCCTCGATCACCACCGGATCGCCGACCCCGGCGAGGTCGGCGCGGATGTGGACGCCGGCGGCGTCGATCAGGCGCGAGGAGAACCCGAGCCGCTGGGCCGAGTCGTGGTTGCCGGTGGTGAGCACGACCCGGGCGCGCGAGGCGGCCAGCCGCGCGAGCGTCTCGTCGGCGAGGCGCACGGCGTCGACCGGCGGCAGGGCGCGGTCGTAGACGTCGCCCGCGACGAGCACCACGTCGACCTGCTCGGCGGCGACGACCTCGAGCAGGTGGTCGACGTAGGCCGCCTGGTGCGTGAGCATGCCCTCCCGGTGGAAGGACCGGCCCAGGTGCCAGTCGGAGGTGTGCAGCAGGCGCATGGGGAGACCGTAGGAGAGAGCGCCGACAGCCCTGGTGACCCACGCCGTGGCCCCCGGGCTCAGTCGCTGGTCATCGTCTCGCGCACGGCCGAGAGGATCGCGCGTTCGTCGTCGCCGAGCAGGTCGCTGCGCAGCCGCTCGACCAGCTCGTCGCGCCCGGTCGCCGGGGTCGTGGTGTAGCGGCGCAGGGTGAGGCCCAGCCTCGTGCGCGACTCCTCGACGACGGCGCCGGAGCCGACGAGACGCCGCAGGATCTGCGAGGAGCGCGGCATCAGGTCGACGAGGGTCCTCACCTTCGTCCCGAGGAGACCCACGATGACCGTCGTCAGGGCGTCGTCGAGCTCGCTGTCGCCCAGCGGAACGCGGTCACGGACGTCGACCCTGACCTTGCGCCCCGTGCCCGACACCACGAGGCGACCCTCCTGACCAGCTCGACCAGCAGTGCCGCGGACACCACGGGGTCGACGGGGTGCCAGAGCTTGCCCTTGTCGGGACGGATCAGCGTGACGACGACGTCGTGGGCGAGCGAGGGTGTCGCACGACCGCGGCTTCGCGCCCGGCTACTCGCTGTCGTAGGGGCAGTCCTGCTGGAACTTCTCCCACTCCGCGGACTTGGTCGCGTCCTCGCCGTCGCCGAGGTAGTTGGCCGGCTTGCCGACGAAGCCGTAGACCGGTCCGACGGCGATCAGGGTCTTCCCGCCGCCGCACGAGGTCGAGGCGATCTCGGTGACCCCGGGGTCCTCGCACCCGGCCATCGACAGGTCCTCGGTGATGGTCTCGCCGTCGGCGAAGTCCGAGCACGGCTGGGGACCGCTCGAGCTGCTCGTCGCGTCGGAGGACGACGAGTCCCCGGAGCACCCACCGAGGGCCACGAGCAGGGGCACGCAGGCCAGGGCAGCAAGACGACTCCGCGTTCTCATGCGCGCGAGACTAGCAGCGGCGCACCTAGCTCTCCGGGGTCGGCTGAGGGTCGTCGGAGCAGCTCAGGTAGCCCTCGGGCGTCGCGTCGCAGTCGGGTCGTCTGACGCCGTCGACGGTGAAGGTCTCGAGCGTCGAGCCGTTGATCTGCTGGGTGCCCACCGAGATGGTCTCCTGGTAGCGCGAGTTGAGCTGGTCCTCGAGATCCTGCAGGTCGTCGCCGTAGTTGCCGGCCGCCCACAACCCCACGCCGCCGAGCACGACGACCACGGCGAGGGCGACCAGCCACAGGCCCAGCCTGCCCAGGCCCGTGCTCTCGCGGGACCCCCACTCGGCGAGCGCGGACTTCTTGTCCTCTCCGGTCACGAGGCCCTCCCCTAGTCGAACAGTGACGGGACGGGTCGGTTGGCCTCGGCCCGCGCCTGACGGTTGGTCGACTCGATCTGACCGTGGTCGCCCGCGAGGCTCTTGACCCCGCCCTTGGCCGAGTCGACGAACGTGTCCTTGACGAACTTGCCGCCGTCGAGGTCGTGATCGATGAGACCCTGCTGCAGCACCGAGGTCTCGGCGTTCTTGACGACGTCGACCCCCATCTGGGCGCCGTTCTTGGCGAGGATCTGCTTGTTCGTGAGGTCCATGACGTCGGCGGCGTGTCCCTCGGGGATCACGGCCCCGAGGCGTCGCGCGGCACCGTTGCCCGCCGCTTCGGAGAGCGGATCGAACTTGGCGCCCATGCCCGCGCTGATCGTGCTGCTCGCGGCACCCATCCCGGAGGCCTTGAAGAACCCACCGGGGGTGTGCGGCCCCGGGCCGACCATGTAGTTGGCCCCGCCCTGGACGGTGCCGACGCCTACCTCGACGCCAGCCGTCGCGAGCACCTTCGCGCCTCCGGTCAGTGCCTTGGCCTTGATCAGCATGCTCCCGCCGGCCCCGATGCCGCCGGCGGCGCCGGAGACGATCGCCTGGGCGTAGTTCACCTCGCCCTTCGTCGCCTTCTGGATCAGCACGTCGGTGCCGAAGGAGAACAGCATCGCGCCGGCCGGTCCGCCGACGCCGGTGGCCATCAGGGCGACGCCGGCCGATGGTCGCGACCCCGCCGATGATCCAGTCCTTGTTCTCCTTGACGACGTCCCAGGCCTTCTCGTACCAGGGCGCGTTGGCGGCCTGCAGGTCCGCCTCGGAGACCGGCTTGAGGCCGGTCGGGTCGAGGGCGTGGAGAGGGTCGTTGCCCGCGTAGGAGTAGGGGTTGCCCGACCAGCCCGCGCCCGCGACCGGGTCGAGCGGGTCGACGGAGAGGAAGCCGCGGCTGCGCGGCGTCGTAGACCCGGGCGCCCAGCCACTCCAGACCCGCCGATCGGTGAGCTCGCCGGCCGGGCTGACGCCGACCCGGCGGGCAGGCCCGGCGGCGCCGGCGACGTGCCCTGCGCTCGCCGCGGCCCAGACGTCGCTCGCCGTGGGAGCGCGACGTACGCCAGCCGGGTGCGGTCCACTGCTCGCCGACCCCGGTGAGCCCAGCCGCGGCCACGACCGGCGTCGCGCCGACCTGCACCAGGGACGGTGCGTAGGAGTCGGCGCTGTCCCAGTAGCACCGCGACGTCGTCGATCGAGGCGAGCTGGCCGGAGGCGTCGACGTGCAGCCGGGTGCGGACCGACCTCGCCGCCGGCCTGGTCGACGATCGAGGCGAGCCAGCCCGGTGGGCGACCACTCCAGGTCGCGCGGTGCGACCGTCGGCGAGCTCGGTGCGGACCCGCCGACCGACCTCGTCGTAGGCGTGCCGCGTCGTGCCCTCGGGTCCGTCGACGCTCAGCAGCTGCCCGGCGGCGTCGTAGGTGAGCTCGCGGCGGTCCGTCGCCGTGGGTCTCGGCGACCAGGCGTCCGGCGGCGTCGTAGCGCCAGCGGACGTGCTCGTCGCCGGTCCGCTGCTCGATCAGCTGGCAGGCGGCGTCGTAGTCGAACGGTCGTCGCGACGCCGTCGCGCTCGACGCTGCGGATGCCGTCCGTCGTCGTCGCGACCGATCACGGTGCGGACGGCGCCCTCGGCGCCGGTCACGGCGTGGCCGACGACGAAGCCGTCGGCGTACTCCCACGACTGGACGACGTCGCCGGCGGTCGCCGCGACCAGCCGACCCGACGCGTCGTGGCTGAACGTGGCGCGGCCGAGCAGCGGGTGGTCGACCGCGGAGATCCGGCCCGCGTCGTCGTGGGCGTAGGCGACGGTGCTGCCGTCGGGCAGCGTCATCGACGTACGCCGTCCGGCGGCGTCGTAGCTCCCACGTGAGGGTGTCGCTCGTCACGAGTGCGACGAACGACCTGACCCCGCCGGTTCCACACGGTGGTGTGGCTCACGACCCGCCCGTCGGGACGGGTGCGGTCGGCGATCGTCGACCGGTCCGGCCGCGCAGGATCCCAGTGGATCGAGCTGACGGCGCGACCGTCGACCTCGACCGAGACGATGCGGCCGGCGGCGTCGTAGGTCCACTCGGTGCGACGACCGGTGGGGTCCTCCTGCCACGTCTGACGACCGACGGCGTCGTAGCCGGCCCGGGTCGTGCGGCCGAGCGGGTCGGTCTCGGCGACGCACCGGTTCAGCGCGTCGAACTCGCGGCGGGTGACGTCGCCCAGCGGGTCGGTGATCGTCACGGCCCGGCCCAGCGCGTCGTAGTCGTAGCGGGTGACGCCGCCGTTGCCGTTCGTCGCCGAGACCAGCTGCCCGGCGGCGTCGTAGGGGAACCGGCGCGGAGCCCGGAGACGCTGTCGCGGGCCTCCACGACCCGTCCGGCGGCGTCGTAGCGCAGCCGGGTACCGCCGACGCCGGGGGTGAAGGTGCGCGCTGACCCGGCCGCACTCGTCGTAGTCGGTCCACCCGACCTCGCCGGTCGGGAAGGTGCAGCGCACCGGCCGGCTGTCGGCGTCGTACTCGATCGTGGTGCGGGCGCCGGTCGGGTCGACGACGGCGCTGCGGCGGCCGCAGGCGTCGTACTCGTAGCGGGTGACCCGTCCGGTCGGGTCGGTGACCGCGACCACGGCCGCCCGGCGGGGTCGCGCTCGATCCGGGTCAGGCCGCCCTCGCCGTCGAGGAGCTCGACGGGCCGGCCGCAGCGGTCGTAGGTGGCCATCGCGACCGAGCCGTCGAGCTGCTCGACCGACAGACCGGCCGGCCGAGCGGGTCGAAGCGCTGGGTGATCGCCGCCGAGGCGCGCCGGTGGCGACCAGGGTGCGCTCGGCCTCGTCGACGGAGACGGCCGTGCGGTTGCCGAGCGGGTCGACCGTGCCGAGCTGGTTGCCCGCGGAGTCGTAGGCCTGGGTCCAGGTCTGGCCGTCGGGGTCGTGGTCGCCGAGGTCAGCCGGGAGAGCGCGTCGTGGGTGAAGCGCCACGTGCTGCCGTCGGGCAGCTCGACCGAGGCGAGGTTGCCCAGGTCGTCGAGGCGCCGCTCGACCGCACGACCGAGCGGGTCGATGCTCCGGCGCCTCCTCGCCGTCGCTGCCGTGCTCGATCGTGGTGCGCGCGCCGGTCGGGTCGACGACCGCGCTGAGCCGACCGCCTGCGGTGTGCTCGTAGTGCCAGACCGAACCGTCGGGGTCGCGGCGCTCGGTCGAGCCCGGTGGCGCCGTAGACGAACGTGGTGCGGTGGCCCGCGGGGGTGATCGCGGCCGACGACCCGGCCGGAGCCGTCGTGCTCCAGGCGTGCGACGTCGCCCACCGCGTTGGTGGTGGTGGCCAGGTTGCCGTGCTCGTCGTAGCCGAAGCGGAGCTCGACACCGGTCGGGTCGACCAGCCGGGAGCAGGAGCCCGCCGACCCACTCGAGCCGCGTCTGGCCGCCCTCGGGGTCGACGACGTGCGACGGGCTGGCGCGAGATGCCCTCGTAGGAGAAGCGGGTCTCCGCGCCCTCCTCGGTGACCGCACGGACCATCCGGTCGAGGTCGTCGTACTCGAAGCTCAGGTCGGCGCCCGACGGGCGGACCTCGCGCACCACGTGGCCGCGCTCGTCGAACTCGCGGACCGTCGCCGAGCCGTCGCGGGCGGTGGTCACCACCGGGATTGCCGTGCTGGTCGTAGCTGGTGGACTGACGGTGCCCGTCGGAGTCGACGAGCCCGATCAGCCGACCCGCGCGCGTCGTGGATCCAGGTGTTGGCCCGGGTCCCGTCGGGGTCGGCGACCTCGGTGACGTTGCCCGGGCAGGTAGGAGTAGCGGCTGGTCCGACCGTGCGGGGAGAGCTGGGCGGTGACCCGCGCCCTGGTCGTCGTAGGTGTTCTCGACCTCGACCACGCCGTCGGCGTCGACGACCGCCTCGACCAGCCCGGCGTCGTTCCACCGGTAGGTGCGGGTGCCGCGCGGGCCGGTCGCGGCGACGAGGCGGCCGCGTCTCGTAGGCGTAGGTCGGTGCGGCGGCCGTCGGAGGCCTCGGCCGCGACGACGCGGTCGCCGTCCCAGCTCAGGGCGACGTGGCGCCCGCGCTCGTGCTCGAGGCGCACCAGCCGGCCGCCCTCGTGCACGAAGCCGACCATGGTGCCCTCACCGCGGTCGTGCGAGAGCGGGACGTCCGGTGCGGGTGAAGCGCCAGGTGCCGCCGTCGTTGTCGGTGACCCGCAGCTCGTCGGCGTCCTCGTCGCGCGTCAGCCACATCGACTCGCCGACGGCGCGGTCCCAGCCGTCGCCCAGGCGCGGGAACTGCGACGACCCGGCCGTCGGGCAGCGTGAGCTGCGGCGGCCTCGTCGTCGAGCGCGAGCGCGCACCTCGGTCCAGCTCGACCAGCCCGGGCCGAAGGCGCCGCCCTCGAGGTTGAACGAGTTGTACATCCGGCTCAGCGCCAGGGAGGCGCAGCCCCCGGCGAAGGCCAGGTCGGACTCGGGCTCCACGAAGTTGCCGGTCGCGGCGTTGACCGGGTCGTCGGAGTAGCCGGTCGTCGGCCTGATCCCGTACAGCCGCGGCGACGTCGGCGGGATGTCGAGGCGCGTGACGCTGACCCCGGCCGCCTGCAGCGAGGCTGGCGAGCGCGGCGTTGGTCAGGACCACCATCGCCGCCGGGGCCTGCTCCCGGCCTGCTCGAAGGCCTCGGCGACGGTGTTGACCCAGGCCTGGTCCTCGTGGTTGAGCTGGTTGTAGAGGCGCAGCGCCGAGTAGACGCCGTCGCCGTCGACGCCGGCTGGCTCCGGCGGTGCCCCAGTCGAAGCCGGCGGTGAAGTCGGAGTTGAGACCCTGCAGCGTGCCGGGCTTGCCTCGAGCGTCGAGATCGTCGCCGCTCATCCCGGTCACGAAGCTGCGCAGCTTCTCCGGTCGTGCCGACGAGGTGCCGCCGCCGCCGCCGCCGCCGGACCCGGGCTGAGGCTTCTCGCGCGGTGCCGCGTTGGAGGTGACCGAGCTGCGGTGGCGGAGGCGAGGTCGGTCCCTCGGGCGGGTCCTCGTCGCCACCGAGGTCGCTGAACGTGAGCTCGCTCTTGTCCTTGTCGTGGCGGATCTTCCACTCGCGTGCCTCGCGACGGCGGGTGTTCTCGGCCGGCACGACGCTGAGGATGTAGCGCACGAAGCCGGCGATCTCGTCCAGCGGGCGGCGATGTCCTCCGCGTCGCCGTTCGCGGTGGTCTGGTTGCTCTCGAAGACGTCGTGAGAACGGCCCACGAAGTCCTCCGAGGCGCGTGGTCGTCAGGGAGCGACGACCGGTGGTCTGCTGCCGGAGCACCCTGGCCGCGTCCTCGCAGCCGGTCGCCAGGGACTCCGCCGCCGCCGTGTCGATCTTGACGTCGGGCAGTCCGCCCCAGTTGCTGGTGTCAACCACGGTTGAGCCTCTCCTCAGTCCGGGGCTCGTCCGAGCCCGTCTGCCGCATCCCCATGGCCACGCTTCCGGCACCCGGGACTATCGGCCGGGGATCATTGTCACCTCCACGACCGTGATTGTCGCGTGTTCCGGCTGAGATTTAACGGCGTTGCTCGGGGTCGGCACCGATCGCGTCCAGGTCGCGCACCGCGTAGCGGTGGTGCTCCCACTCCTCCTCCAGGATCGTGCGCAGGCAGGACAGCACCGTCTCCTGGTGGTCGGGAGCCCAGGGGCTCCGCCTGGTCGCGGCGAGGTCAGCTGCGGTGACGCCGTCGAGGAAGTCGCGCACCATCGCCACCCGGCCGGCTCGGACCTCGAGCACGGCGGCGTACGTCGGGTGCTCGGCTGAGAAGACGGACGGGTCGTAGCCGTCGGTCTCGTACTCGGCGTTCGGCACGCCGATCGGGTGGTACGGGGTCTCGCGCTCGAGGACGGCGCCACCGAGCCAGGTGTCGGTCGCCATCACGAGGTGGCGCAGCGTCTGCGCGAAGGACCACTCACCGGCGACCGAGACCTCGACGGCACCGGCCGGCATCGCCGCCGCGCGGGCGAGGGTCGCACCCCACGTCGCCTCGAGCGCCGCCCAGGCCGCGCGCAAGGCCTCGGGATCGGCGGCCCGGCGCAGCGAGCGACCGGGGAAGCGGCGGTCGAGCTCGGCGTCGACGTGGGCCGCGACGTCCACGCCGTTGACCACCAGCGACCCGCCGTCCTCGAGCAGCCACGGCGAGTCGATCTCGACCGACTGCACGACGACCCCGCGCAGGACGGCGCCGGAGAGGTCACAACGCTCGAAGCGCGCCCCGCTCAGGTCGCGGTCCACGAACTCGGTCGCCACGCGGTCCTCCTCGGTGAGCGGTTCTCGTCAGTCTGGCGTCCGGCGCCGACAACCGCCAGCAGGCAGGATGGTGCGCATGGACCAGCAGGGCCCCGACGACTCCGTCGACCCCGTCGACCCCGACGACCCCGTCGACCCCGTCGACCCGGACGACCCCAGGCCCGTGTCCATCGAGGCCGGCGTGGTGACCCGCCCGGCGTCGCCCGCCTCGGCGACCGTGCACGCGTTCCTGCGCCACCTGCGCGGGCAGGGGCTCACCTGCGTGCCCGAGCCGGTCTCGGTCGCCGACGGTCAGGAGCGGCTCGTCGAGGTCGAGGGAGCCTCCGGCGGGGACGGCTGGGCGCCCCAGCACTCCGAGGCCGGGCTCCGCTCGGCCGCGAGGCTCCTGCGCAGCGTCCACGACGCTTCGGTGGGGTGGCAGGCACCGCCCGGCGCCGTCCTGCTCGCGCCCGACGTCGAGGCGACCACCGAGGCCTCGGAGCTGGTCTGGTGCCACGGTGACCCCGGCCCGTGGAACATGGTGTGGGACGGCGAGGAGGCCGTCGGGCTGATCGACTGGGACTTCCTGCACCGCGGGCCCCGCCTCGACGACGTCGCCTACGCACTGCGCTGGTTCGTCCCCGCACGCGACGACGAGCTCGCGCTGACCTGGCACCACTTCCCCTCGGTCCCGGACCGGGCGGCGCGGGTCCGGGCGTTCCTGGAGGAGTACGGCGGGCTCGCGCCCTTCGACGTCGCCGCGACGATCGCGGCACGGATGGAGGTGACGATGGCCCTGGAGCTCTCGATCGCGGAGGCCGGCGTCGAGCCGCAGCGCTCCTGGGTGGCCGAGGGCAGCCAGGAACGGGCGGCGGCCGAGGTGCGGTGGGTGCGCGATCACGCGCACCTGCTCCAGGCTCAGCCGACCCCGCAGTCGGGCTGGTAGCCCTTGCGCGCCGGGCCGGTGTGGCGCAGCGCCTCCAGCACGATCTGCTGGACGACGAGGTCGTTGGGTGCCTGGTCGTGCTCGATCACGTCGGCCGGGCACTTGTTCTGCAGCAGCACGTTGGTCACCCTGGCTCTCGGGCCCGTCAGCGACTGGGACTCGTAGGGCATGACGACCTCGTCGTACCGCGTGGAGATCACCGTGTAGTCGGGTCCGCGCACCGTGTCACCGCCACGGTTGAGGCGGCCCAGGAACCGTGACCCGGCGGCCTGCTGCTCGCAGGCCCGGCACGGCGAGGTGCCGCCGGAGTCCTGCGCGACCGTGGTGCCGTGGTTGGAGGGCGCGATGCCGACGAGGTCGTCGACCCGGGCGCCGCCGCCGAGGTACTTCAGGTAGAAGCGCGGCATCATCCCGCCCTGGCTGTGGCCCACCAGGTCGACCTCGTCGGCGCCGGTGGTCGTGCGGACCTTCTCGACGACCTTGCGCAGCCGGTGCGCGGACCTGCCGATCGGACCGGTCGCGCGGTTGCCGTAGTTGAAGGCGAAGACGCAGTAACCGGCGTCGGCGAGGTACGGCGAGAGGGTCGCCCAGTTCTTGTCCATCGTCTCGAACGTGCCGTTGACGAGCACCACCGGCTGCGGGTGTGCGGCGTCGGGCCTGCAGTCGTCGTCGTTGGCCCCGGGCGGCGACACGGAGCCGGGGCCCGTCGGGGGGGTCGCCAGGGTCGGGCTCGCGCTGCCGACCAGGGTGGCGAGCACGAGGGCGAACGCCCCGACGGACACGACAGCACGACGAGCAAGACGGTGCATCTGGGCCTCCCGGGCCTGCGGGTGGGCGCGACCACGGTGTCGCCCCTGGTCGGAGTATGCCCCGGCGGGAGTCCGAAGGCGATGCTCGTGCCGGGCCGATCAGCCCTTGACCGCCACGAGCTGGTAGCCCCCACCGATCCGCAGGTAGGGCTCGCGGTCGCACAGGGCGAGCTCGAGGTCCAGCAGCGCGGCGAAGCCGGTGGGGTCGTGCTTGAGGGTGTCGTCGACCAGCAGGTCGCTGGCGATCCGCAGGCCGTGTCGTCGCGTGACCCGCAGCCCGGCCTCGGCGAGCGCGTCCTCCATCCCGGCCGGGTCGATCTTGCGGACGTCGTGGTCGAAGACGACCGTGTGCTTGGCCGCGGCGCCCAGCTCCGCCGAGGCCGCCGCGGGTCCACCGGTGACCAGCTGGCGCAGCACCATGCCGGCGGGGTTGGGCAGGACGACCGAGACCGTGCCTCCCCGTCGTGCCCAGCTCGCCAGCGTCGCCACGTCGGGGGCGTCGGCCGGGCGGTACTGCAGGACGTAGTGGCACAGCACCAGGTCGAACTCGCCCAGGTCCGGTGGGGCCGCGAGGTCGCCGAGCACCGCGTGCACGCCGACGCCGACGGCTGTGGACCGCCGCTCGGCCTCCGCCAGCCAGGTCTGGGACTGGTCGAGGATCGTCACGTCGTGTCCGGCGCGCGCGAGGGGCAGGGAGTCCATGCCGTCGCCGCCACCGACGTCGAGGACGCGCAGGGCGGCCGAGGTTCCGCCACGCAACCGCTCGGCCTCGCGGCGCAGCACCTCGCCGACCACGGCGTAGCGCAACCGCGCCCACGGGGTCTCGGTGTAGTCCCGCCAGGCGGCGAGCTGCTCGGAGAAGACGTCGACCACGCGCTCAGTCCATCACGACCAGTACGGGCTCGACCGGATCACGGCGAGGGCCTTGTCGAGCTCGAAGGGGGAGTTCTGGAAGTACAGCCACGGTCGCCCGAACCACAGGTAGCCGTCGACGTAGGTCGAGGCCAGCGAGGCCGCCTCCGCCGAGAGCCCCCACCGTGCGTCGGCGACGTCGGCGGTCGGGGGGATGCCCAGCGACACGCAGGTGCCGGGGTCGGCGGGCGACGTGCAGGGCCGGGCGTTGTCCGGGTGCGCCCACCGGCCGCTGCCGCGGTAGGCGCCGTAGGTGAAGGGGTGGCCGTTGGAGGAGGTGTTGATCACGACGTGCTTGCCCTCGATGCCCTGCGCCGCCAGGGCCTGCACGATGGCCGCGCCGCGGCGGACCTCGTCCTCGGTGGCGGAGTAGTGCGTGCCGTTGAGCGCGATGCCGCGCACCGACTCGATGCCCGCGGGCAGCAGGAACTTCAGCACCTCCGGGACGCCGCCCTGGCCCTCGGCCGGCCAGTCGGCGGCGCCGACCTCGAGGTAGACCGAGGTGTTCGGCAGGGCCGAGAGCGTCTCGGCGGCGTACTTCACGAGCGCCGTCTGCACGCCGACCCCGCCCGGCGTGCACAGCGCGAACGGCCCGTCCGGCTGCAGCACCACGGCGGCGTGCGCGTCACCGATGCCGCGGGCGAAGGCGTCGGTCCAGGTCCGGTACGACGCCTGCTCGGCCGCGCTGGGCAGCCGCTGGCAGGCCTCGGCCTCCCACGGCACGGCGCGGAAGTCGGTCAGCTGCACGAGGGTGTCGGGGTCGCCCTGCTGCGAGGCGGCGACGTAGTCGCGGGTGACGGACTCGATCCGCTCGTCGGCGATCCACGCGCCGAACCACGTCGCCTTCGGCGCGTTCGCCAGGTAGCCCAGCACCGACCGGGTCTCGCCGCTCGAGGCGGCGTACGGCGCGCTCACGGCCTCGGACGGACCGAGGTAGGTGCCCCACGGACGTCCCGCGAGAGGGTTGCCGCTCGTCGCCGCGACGGCGGCCGCGTCGTCGGCGAGCCCAGCGAGGCCACCGAGCCCGGTCGGCGCGCCGCCCGGCGCCGGGGTCGACGGGGGGAGCGGGGCGAAGACCGTGCCTGCGACGACGCGCCGGGTGGTCGGACGCCCTGCGCCGCGGCTCTCCGGGGCGATCCGGACCGCTTCCGGGAGGTCCGAGAGGTCCATCTCACTGGTGGTCCCACTGGTGGTCCCACTGGTGGCGGCGCCTGAGGCCGACAGGCCGGGGTCGGACCCGCACGCGCTCGGCAGGGTCACTGCCAGCGCGACCAGCGCCGCCAGCCGCAGACCACCCGGACGTGACCTGGTGCGCACCATCGACCTCCTCGATCCCGCCCCGTGCTCCAGCGGTGCAGCCTACGGTGGCAGGGGGCGCGCGTCAGTCAGTCCTCGATGATCGCGCGGCCCTGCCGCCCGAGCTCGGCGAGGGCGTCGCGCCGGGCCTGCAGCTGCTCGGGGGAGTGGCCCACCCAGTGGACGAGCTCGCCGACCACCCGGACCGGCTCGCGGGTGCGAAAGGACCGGGTGGGATTGCCGGGATACGTCTTGTCGTCGCGTTCGGGTCGTCCTCGAGCTCGCCGAGCGGCTCGACGACGTAGATGTGTCCGCGGCCCACGAGCAGGTCCGCGACGACGAGGTCGGCCCTGGTGCCGTGCAGCAGAGCACCGGACTCGTGCACCTCGAACGGCACCGGCGGCTGGCTCGTCGGCGGCTGGGTCGTCGGTCGTCTCCGTCCTCGAGCCGGGTCTGCACACGAGCGCCGACCGGTGCCAGGATCGATGTCATGCCGGGAGCCGCGCCGACCACGTCCGAGGCCTCGCTCACGTGGAGCCAGGCCCTCGCCTGGCGCCTCGCGCGCCAGCTGCTCGAACCCGTCGGCACCGAGTCGGCCGCCGGCGTCGTACGCCGGCTCGGCGCGGTGCTGTCGATGGACGAGTCCCTCGCCGAGCTCGCGGTGGGGAGCCGGCGCAGGGGATCGGCGCCGGGTGAGCTCGCGCGGGCGTTGGCCGACGGCGAGGTGGTCAGGGCGTTCGCCTTCCGCGGGGCGGTGCACTACCTCGCGCCCGAGGACGGCGGCGTCTACCTGGCCCTGCGGGCGGCCGGTCGCCAGTGGGAGCTGCCCAGCTGGGTCGAGCACTACCGGCTCGGCGCCGAGGACTGGCCGGACTTCCGCGCGACGGTCCGCGAGGCTCTCGCCGGCGGGCCGTTGACGGTCGCCGAGCTGGGGGAGGCACTGGCCCGCCACCGTGCCTACCGCCACCTCGAAGACGTCTTCGCCGACGGCGCAGGAACCCTGGTCAAGCCGCTGACCTGGCTCGGCGACGCCAGCCTCGGAGCGCGTCGGGACGGCAGGCTCACCCTCCAGCGGCTCGACACCAACCCGCGGTGGGCCGGCATCCCGGCCCTGGAGGACGCCGGCCCGCGGGCGGTGACGGCGTACCTACGCACCTACGGGCCCGCCACGACGGAGCACCTGCACTACTGGCTGGGCGGCGGTCTGAGCGCGGGGCGCAAGCGGATCGACTCGTGGTTCTCCGGGCTCTCCGACACCCTCGCCGAGGTCGACGTGGAGGGCACGACGGCGTACGCCGTCCGCGACGACGTCGAGGCCCTGCTCGTCGCGGAGCCCTCCTCGGCGGTGCGCTTCCTGCCCGGCCACGACCAGTGGGTGATCGGGCCGGGCACCAAGGACGCCCGGGTCACGCCTCCGGCCCTGCGCGACCTGATGACGCGCAAGGCCAACCCGGTGGTGGCAGGCGGTGTGGTCGCCGGGACGTGGGCGCGCAAGGGCGACGTCCTGACGGTGACCTGGCTCGGCGGGCGGCCCCGGCCCGACGCCGACCTGGCGGCGGAGGCCGCCCGGATCGGGCGGACCCTCGGGCGTGACCTCGACGTCCGCCTCGATCCCCCCGACGCTCAGCCCTGACGCCGCTGCATCGCCCAGGCCAGGTCGATCGCGGCGCGGGCGCCGGCCGGGTCGACCTCGTCGAGGTAGGCCTCCACCTTGTGGTGGGCCTCGAACCGCGGCGGCACGCCGAACCCGGCCGGGTGGTCGGCGAGCAGCGCGTCCCTCTCCTCCAGGGGCACGCGGACGACCAGGGTCGTGGCGTCGACCAGTCGCGCCACCAGCCGGTCGTGGACGTACCAGGCCAGCTGGTCCGCGTGACCCTTGCGCTTGACCCCGTCGAGCGACTCGACGTACGCCGCGACCTCCTCGGGCGTCACGACGACGCGGGCAGGACGCAGAAGTCGTTGCCGGACGGGTCGGCATAGAGCCGCCACGGCACCTCGCCCGCCCACGCCGGGTGCAGCTCACGTCCACCGCGGGCGGTGATGTCGGCGGCGACCTGGTCGGCGTCGTCAGCGTCGTCGAGCCGGAGGTCGAGGTGCCAGCGGTTCTTGGCCACGGACTTGGGGTGCGACTCGAGGCAGAGCTCGAGCAGCAGGCCACGACGCGACGGGTGACGAAGCGTCGGCTCGTCGGTCAGTGGGGTCCAGCCGGTCAGCCAGGACCAGAACGCCGCGTCCCGATCCGGGTCGGCGGAGTCGAGCGGCAGGGCGGCGATCGGCCCGGTGTCGACGTAGGAATCCCGCTCCTCCATCACGCACAGCGGGTTGCCCTCGGGGTCGGCGAGCACCACCCACGGCGGTGCTCCCCGGGGTCCGGAGGCCTGGCCGATGTCGAGGTGGCGCGCACCGAGCCCCAGCAGGCGCTCGACGACCTCGGCCTGCGCAGGTCCGCCGTGCAGGTCCGGGTGCAGCCGGGGAGGCTGGTCGCGCGGGTCGGGTGGCGCGTCGGGCACCGGCTGGAAGCACAGGTCGAGCGTCGGGCCGCCCTCGACGACGAGGCGGGTCTCGAAGATGCCCGGCTCGTCGGTCAGGATCTCCCCGCCCACCACGTCCTGCCAGAACCGGCCGAGCCGCTGAGGGTCGACCGCGTCGACCACGAGGTTCTCCAGGTGCATCCCGACACGGTAGGGCGAGGACGGCGTCGCGTCGACGGCGATGATCCTCGGCGGGCCGGGTGGTCCACCTCGCGAGCACCCCCACGACGTCGCATGATCCGGAGGCACGATGAAGCTGCTCCTCACCTCGGCCGGGGTGACCAACCCGAGCATCCGGGCCGCACTCGTCGCGATGCTCGGCAAGCCGATCGCCGAGTCCAGCGCCCTGTGCATCCCGACCGCGCAGTACGGCCACCCCTGGCTCGGTCCGGGGGAGAAGGCGTGGGAGTTCATCAGCGGTCGCACCGACCTCCCGATGGTGGATCTCGGGTGGCGCTCGATGGGTGTCCTCGAGCTGACCGCGCTGCCGAGCATCCCGACGGAGCGCTGGGCGCCGCTCGTGCAGCAGGTCGACGCGCTTCTCGTGGCCGGCGGCGATGCGGTGTACCTGGGCCACTGGATGCGCGAGTCGGGACTGGTCGACCTGCTGCCCTCGCTGAGCGACACGGTCTGGGTGGGACTCAGCGCGGGGAGCATGGTGATGACCCCGCGGATCGGTGCTGACTTCGTCGGGTGGCAGCCGCCTGCCGGAGGTGCCGCGCAGGACGACGAGACGCTGGGCGACGGACGACGAGACGCTGGGCGTCGTGGACTTCTCGATCTGCCCCCACGTGAACGGCGACGAGAACCCGGGCAACACGGACGCCGAAGCCGTGGCCTGGGCGGCGGGCATCGCCGGTCCGGCGTACGCCCTCGACGACCAGAGCGCGATCACGGTCGTCGACGGGGTGGTCGAGGTGGTCTCCGAGGGTCGGTGGACGTTGCTGCACGACTAGGCACACGTCGAAGGAGTCCGTGGACGAGGTCGCCTATGGGTGTTACCTTGGTCCCATGGTAACTGTCGAACGCGTCCAGCTGGGCGTGCGCCTGGAGAAGAACCTGGTCAAGGTGCTCAAGGGCCTCGCCGACTTCAACGACGAGACCCTCGGGGAGCTTCTCGAGCGCATCGTGATGCACTCCTTCGAGCCGGTCGCCGGCGACGAGGGGGAGTCCTGTGCGAGTCCGCACAGCAAGCGGCAGCTCGCCACGGTCGAGACCCTGCGCGGGCTGTACGGGATCTCCGCCGACCCGCACACGACGCGGGACTTCGAGCGCGACGACCCTGAGGAGATCCGCGACTGACCCGTCGGTCACGGCCCTGTGGACAACCGCCTGCTGACCTGCGTCGATGTCGGTGGCCGGTGGTTGACTTCTCTCATGGACGACACGACGCGGACTCTCTCCGGGCACCGGGTGCCCGCGGGTCTGCGTGTCCTGGGTGACCAGGTCGGTGACCTCCTGGAGGCGTCGTTGCTGGGTCTGGGTGAGGACGAGGCGCGGACCGCGCTGGTCGAGGTCACCGCGTTGGCCGCGCGGGTCGCGGCCCTGGAGCTGGCGCTGGCCGTGCACGGCCACGACGTGGGTGTGGAGGACGCCACGGCGGCGACCTCGACGGGGGTGTGGTGGGCGGTGGCGACCCGCCAGACCCGAAGGTCCGCGACCGGCAAGGTCAAGCTCGCCCTCGCCCTGGAGTCCCGCTGGCGCCGGGTGCAGGCCGGGTTGAGGGCGGGCCGCGTGCTGCCCGAGCAGGCGCAGGTCATCGTCAAGGCACTCGAGGACCTGCCCACCGACCTCGGCGAGGAGCTGCTGGGCAGGGCCGAGGAGGTCCTGGTCGAGTACGCCGGCTCCCACGACGCCGCCGAGCTCGCCGTCCTCGGCGCCCACGTGCTGACCGTGATCGCCCCCGAGGTCGGGGAGGAGCGTGACCGCAAGCGCCTGGAGAAGGCCGAGCAGGACGCCGCTGCGAAGCGGCGCTTCTCGATGGTCGCCGACGGCCACGGTGCGGTGCACGGCCGGTTCACCCTGCCCGCGCTGCACGGCGCGATGCTCGAGAAGGCGCTGCACGCCCTGGCCGCCCCGAAGCACCGCCACGCGGTCGGTGCCCCGGTCGATGCGTCCCGGCCCACGGCGCAGAAGCTGGGGGAGGCGTTCGCGGAGCTCATCGAGACCCTCGAGCCCGACACCCTGCCCAAGGCCGGGCGGGTCAACGCCACCGTGGTGGTCAAGATCGACCTGTCCGACCTGTTGACCGGCCTCGGCCACGCCACCCTCGACGACGCCACGATCATCTCCGCGGGCGAGGCCCGGCGCCTGGCGTGTGAGGCCGGACTCGTCCCCGCGGTCTTCGACGGACCCAGCGAGATCCTCGACGTCGGACGGGGACAGCGGCTCTACACCCACGGCCAGCGCGTGTACTTCGACCTGCGTGACGGCGGCTGCACCACCACAGGCTGCGACTGGCCACCCTCGATGTGCCACGCCCACCACGACCACCCCTGGTCCGAGGGCGGCGCCACCGACGTCGAGAACGGCCGGCTGCTCTGTCCACGCCACCACGCCCGCGCCCACGACCCCCGCTACGAGATGCGCATCGGCTCCGACAACCAGGTCACCTTCCACCGACGCACGTAGACCGACCCCGGCACCCTGACCCACCGAGCCCAGTTCGACCGGCTGCCCGCGCGGGACTCGTCGCGCGGCCCGCGGACGGTTCGTCAGTTCGCGGCAACCAGGTCGAGGTACTGACCTGCGCGGACACGGCTACGACCATCCACGCCGTGCCGGGCGGCACGGTGTCGGGCCGGTCGACGCTGAGGACGACCGTGTCGTCGCATGCGGACTCGCCGGTGACTGCCTGAGGACAGCAGGGGACCAGGCCGTCGCTGACCCGCGCCCTCGACGGCGCCCGGCTGACAGACCAGCTCGACGTGGCGTGCCCTAGCAGCGCTGGTGGTAGCCCTCGACGATCAGGCCGACCTCCTGGCTGTCGAGAGTGCAGGTGGGGTCGGTCCAGGAGTACGTCGGATCCGCGAGGCCGCCGAGGCGCCCAGCCGCAGCGCGCCAGCACGGGTCCAAGCCAGCGCGGGCAGCAGGTGCCGGGCCCCATCGCTCCGCACCACGGCGAGAGTCTCCACTGCACCAGCGTGGCGCTCGTGGCCGACGACGACCGCGACCGTCGTCGTCCCGACCCCGGTGATCGCGAGCAGCAGCGCGGCAAGGACTCGGCGCAGGACCCGGGCTGTGTTCACGACGGTCAGTCTGGTCGTCGCCGGCAGAGGAGGCCCTAGGTCAGCCGAGCCCGGTCAGCTGCTCCGAGCGCTCCCACAGCCCGTCGATGACGGTCTGCTCGCTGGCCTGCTTGTTCTCCCTGCCGTCGGAGGTGAAGCGGCTGAAGTAGCGGCCGTCGATCGCGGGGTCGGCTCCGCGCTCGGCCAGCGCGATCAACGGTGCCGCACCGTCCGGGACGCTGATCGTGGCGAGGCGCTTGAGCGGGGTGCGGTAGATCAGCCCGACGATCCACGAGTCGCGGCCGAAGGAGCTCCCGACGGGGCCGGGGTGCACCGCGACCGAGGCGATCTTGTCCTCGGTCCACCGCTGGGAGATGCCGCGCGTGAAGAGGATGTTCATCAGCTTTCCGGTGCCGTACGCCGGGAACTCGCGCGCCTTGCGGCGCTCGTAGTCGAGGTCGTCGAGGACGACCTTGCCCAGCAGGTTGCCCACGCTCGAGGTGTTGACCACGAGCGACCCGCCGGCGGCGGCCAGCTGGGGTCGGAGCAGGTTGGTGAGCAGGAACGGCGCGAGGTGGTTGACCTGGAAGTTCGGCTCGTGGCCGTCGGTGGTCCTCCTCGCGGGCGAGAAGGTGCCACCCGCGTTGTTCAGCAGCACGTCGATCGACTCCAGCCGCTCGCCGACCTCGCCGGCCAGGCGGCGTACGTCGTCGAGGTTCGAGAAGTCCGCGACGAGCGGCTCGGTGCCGACCGCCTCGGCCACCGGGCGCAGCTTGTCGGCCGATCGGCCCGTGACGTGCACCGTCGCGCCCCTGCCGGCCAGGACCCTCGCGGCCTCGGCACCGATCCCGTCGCTCCCGCCGGTCACCAGCACCGTGCGGCCCGCCATCGTCTGATCACTCATCCTGCGAGCCTAGGCCGCACCCCCGGTCGCGCCCCTACCCCCGGCGCGCACCTGCCCTACGTCGAGATCCCGGTCACACGCGCTGCCGGTCGCCGCGCTCCACACCCTGGTCCTGGTCGGCGTGCTCAGCGCGTACGCCGCGTGGTAGCCGCCGCCGAGTCGCAAGCCCTATCCTCCAGATCGTGCACCGGATCTTCGCGACGCCGTTCGCCTCGGTCTACCCGCACTACGTCGCGAAGGCCGAGCGCAAGGGCCGTACGCAGGCCGACGTCGACGAGGTCATCTGCTGGTTGACCGGTTTCGACGAGGCGGCACTGCGCGGCCACCTCGAGGCGGGTACGAGCTTCGAGGACTTCTTCGCCGCGGCGACGCTGCACCCCAACGCCGAGCAGATCACCGGGTCGGTGTGCGGGGTGAAGGTGCAGGAGGTCGAGGACCCGCTGATGCGCCGCATCCGCTACCTCGACAAGCTCGTCGACGAGCTCGCGCGCGGCAAGGCGCTCGAGAAGGTCCTGCGCAGCTGAGCCCCGGCGCCCGGGCTCATCGATCGACGCGGGGGAGGTCGAGTCGGGGAAGCGTCGGCCAGCGCTCGCACGCCCACGCCGGCCAGGACTCGAACCCGCTCGGCGGCGCGGGGACAGCGGCGTACGCCAGCTCCGCGCGGGTCGGTGCCCGGTACAGGGCGACGAACCGGTCCTGGTCGTCGTCGGTCATCTCGAACGTCGTGCCCGGCTCGTCGTGCCACCGGTGCTCGCACCGCGCGCGGCGCTCGGCCTCGTCCACCTCGGCGTGCTCGAGGACGAACCCGGCGCCCGCCAGCTCGGCGATCGCCCGGATCGCGTAGCGCTCCTCCGGCGACCAGCACCCGAAGTCGAGGATCACCGAGGCCCCGCTGACGAGCACCTCGTGCGCGACCCAGATCATCCGTCCCTCGAGGATGTCGCGGCGACCGTCGGCGCGGCTCTCGCCGAACATGGGCGCCATCCAGTCGTCAGGGGTCAGCCGCAGGATCGAGTGCTCCCCGGCGAGCTCCGTGGCCCGCGTGGTCTTGCCGGCACCGGGAAGCCCCACGGTGAGGAAGAGCGTCGGACGCGGGTTGCCCACGCCCACGACTGTGGCTGCTCGACCCCGGGACGGGCAACCTGGATCCGCGCGCGTGCGCGTCGGTGCGGCAAATCCGGTGGCATGCCCTAGGCTGGAGGCGTTGAAGGGACGAGTCCTCGGAATCGTCCTTGCCGCACCCCATGTCGCGGCTCGTATCTCGTACTTCCTGGTCTTCGGTTCGCTGGACATCAGCACAGGTGGATGTCTTCAGCAGCACGTGGGCACGACGCCCGCGGCACCGAACAAAGGAAACGATCATGGCTCAGGGCACCGTCAAGTGGTTCAACGCTGAGAAGGGCTTCGGCTTCATCGCCCAGGACGGCGGCGGCGAGGACGTCTTCGTCCACTACTCCGCGATCCAGTCCAGCGGCTACAAGTCCCTCGACGAGAACCAGAAGGTCGAGTTCGACCTCGCCCAGGGTCCCAAGGGCCCCCAGGCTGAGAACGTCCGCGTCTCCTGACGTACCGCGAGGGGCCCCGACCGCAGCTGCGGTCGGGGCCTTTCGTGCGTCAGCGAGCGCTGACCATGTCTCGGTCTCGCTCTAGGGTGGCGAGATGGACGAGGCCGTCGTACCCGTGCTCCGCGTCAAGGACGCGGCCCGCGCCACGGCCTGGTACCAGCGGCTCGGGTTCGTCCAGGAGTGGGAGCACCGCTTCGAGCCCGGCTTTCCGGCATTCGTCTCCATCGCCCGGGGCGAGGTCCGTCTCTACCTGTCCGAGCACCGCGGTGACGCCCGGCGCGGCACGCTGCTGCAGCTCTACGTCACCGACGTCGACGTGGTGGCCGTCGAGTTCGGGGTCGCAGTGGACGAGGAGGGGCTCGCCGGTCGCGAGTGCAAGCTCGTCGACCCGGACGGCAACCGGTTGCACGTCGCCACGCCGCGGCCCTGAGCGTCGGGGTCGACCGAGCCCTGGTCCTGTGGCCACTACCGTGACGTCATGGAGCTCGACGACTACCAGACAGCCGCCCTGCGCACGGCCCGTGACAAGGACGCCCGCGACGAGTTCCTGCACCTGGTCCTCGGACTGGTCGGGGAGGCCGGCGAGGTCGCCGAGAAGGTCAAGAAGCTGATCCGCGACCACGACAGCGACCTGGCGCTGCTCGACCGCGACGACCTGGCGGCCGAGCTCGGCGACGTCCTCTGGTACGTGGCGGTCATGGCCGACTTCCTCGGCCTCTCCCTGGACGACGTCGCGCAGCGCAACGTCGACAAGCTGGCCGACCGGCAGCGCCGCGCCGTCCTCGGCGGGTCGGGCGACGACCGGTGACGGCGGGAGGGTCTGCGCCCTGCTGCGACGGATCGTGCCGCGGCGGCTCTACCAGGAGACCGGCGACAGCGGACGCCCCTCCCGGGGCGTCTCGTCACCTGCAGGAGCCGTCCCACCGCCTCAGGTCGCGAGCCAGCGTCGGACGGCGGTCTGCACGAAGTCCAGCTCGTCGGGCAGACCGAGCGGGTTGCCGGCGCGGTGGCCGTGGACCGTCGGGATCGGGTGCAGCTCGGCGGAGGTGAGGTGCTCGAGCTCGGCGGCGTTGTCCGCGACCCGGAAGTAGAGGTCGGTCTCGCTGGGCATCAGCAGCACCCTGGCGCGGATCGCGGCAAGCGCGGACGGCAGGTCACCACCCCCGCTGATGTCGGCCTCGGCCCACGTCCTGGCCTGCGCGTACAGGTTCGCCGCGCGGCGCGAGCCGAACCGGTCCTCCCACTCGGTGCGCAGGAAGGTCTCGAGGTCGGGAGAGCCGGGCCCGTCGCGGAAGAGCTCCTGGCGGTAGAAGGCCTGGCTCAGCCCCCACCCGGCGTACACCCGGCCGAAGGCGCGCAGCGCCGCCTCGGGCTCGGTCGAGAAGCGCCCGTCGCCGAGGTGCTCGGGGGCGGCCTCGAGGATCCGCAGCAGCCCGGACAGGAAGACCTGGTTGTGGATCGCGGTGCGTGCGCTGCCGCACACGACGATCGCGCGCTCGACGACGTCGGGGAACAGCGCGGCCCAGTGGTAGGCCTGGATCGCGCCCATCGAGAAGCCGTACACCGCCGCGACCCGGTCGACGCCCCACTCCTGCTCGAGCAGGCGACGCTGTGCGCGGACGTTGTCACCGGCGGTGACGAGCGCCGGGAAGTCCGGGTCGTCGGCGGCGCTCGACGAGACGCCGTTGGAGAACATGTCGGTGATCACCACGAACCACCGCTCGGGGTCCAGGACGAGGTCGGGGCCGACGAGCTCGGCGAGGTCGTCGTGGGTCGCGGTGTAGCTGCACGGGTAGACGATCACGTTGTCCTTCGCCGCGTTCAGCGTGCCGTGGCTCTGCCAGACCAGCCGAGCGTCATGGATGACGCCGCCACGCTCGACCTCGAGGTCGCCCAGCTCGAGGACGCCGTCAGTGACAGGCCAGGTGCTCATCCGGCGACTATGGCACCTCGGTGCTGGACGTGGACCAGGAGCCGGTCGTCCGCACCACCGACCGGCCGGCACGGGGGCGACCTGCGCCAGCCCGGAGCCGCCTCGTGAGAAGAATGTCCTCGGCCGATGTCGAACGCGTCCGGAGCCGTTCGACGTAGGGACGAGAAGCAGGTCACCGACGATGCAGATGGAGTGATGACGATGCCGCGATTCATGGGACTCGTGAGGATGGAGGAGAACATCGGCATGCCGCCGCAGTCGTTGTTCGACGCGATGGACACCTACATCGGCGAACGCGCCGCCTCCGGGGTGTTCATCGACGGGGGAGGGCTGTTCGGCACCGAGGACGCCGTGAACTTCGTGGCCCGCGACGGCCAGGTCAGCCGGGTCGACGGGCCGTACGCCGAGGCCAAGGAGATCGTGGGCGGGTGGTCGCTCCTGCAGTACGACACGCTCGAGGAGGCCGTGGCCGACCAGCGGGAGTTCGCCGAGCTGCACGCGAAGCACTGGCCCGAGGTCACCGTCGTCGCGACCCTGCGTCAGATCTCCGGGGGTCCGGACGCCCCCGAGGCTCAGGACACCCCGGCCGGCTGACCGGACTGGCTACGCTGGCCAGGTGCCGGCGCAGACCTCGGCGGAGGACCCGACCGGGGCCATCGTCGCCGTGTGGCGGGCCGAGTCGGCCCGCCTCGTCGGCGCCCTGACCCGGATGACGCACGACGTCGCCCTCGCCGAGGACCTCGCGCAGGACGCGTTGGTCGCTGCGCTGGAGCAGTGGCCCACCACCGGCGTGCCCGACCGGCCGGCGGCGTGGCTGATGACGATCGCGAAGCGTCGCGGCATCGACCAGTTCCGGCGGGCCGCGACGCTGCGCACCAAGGTCGCCGCGCTCGATCACGCCCAGGCGGGAGCGGAGCAGGAGATGCCCGACCTCGAGGACCAGGTCGACCACATCGAGGACGACGTCCTGCGGCTGGTCTTCCTGTGCTGCCACCCCGCGCTGTCAGCCGAGTCGCGCGCCGCGCTGACGCTGCGGCTGGTCGGCGGGCTGACGACCGCCGAGATCGCGCGCGGCTTCGTGGCGAGCGAGACCGCCATGGGCCAGCGGCTCTCGCGCGCGAAGAAGACCCTGGCGGCGTCCCGGGCTCGGCTCGAGCTGCCCACCGGGAAGGAGCGGGCGCAGCGTCTCGACGACGTGATGGCCGTGGTCTACCTGATCTTCAACGAGGGGTACGCCGCGACCGTCGGCGTGGACTGGATGCGCCCCGACCTGGCCGAGGAGGCGATCCGGCTCGTGCGGATGCTGGCCGAGCTGGTGCCCGACGAGCCGGAGGTCCACGGGCTCCAGGCGCTCCTGGAGCTCCAGGCCTCGCGGATGCCCGCCCGGCTCGACGAGCACGGCGCGCCGGTCCTGCTCGAGGCGCAGGACCGCACCCGGTGGGACCAGGTGCAGGTCCGCCGCGGGATGGCGGCGCTGCACCGGGCCGAGCAGCTGGCCACGCGCGGCGCGCCGATCGGGACGTACGTCGTCCAGGCCCTGATCGCCGCCGAGCACGCCCGAGCGACCACGCCGCAGGACACGCGATGGGCGAGGATCGCCGGCCTCTACGACGTGCTGTCCGGCGCCGCACCGGGCCCGGTCGTCGAGGTGAACCGCGCCGTGGCCCACGGGCGGGCCTTCGGTCCTGACGCGGGACTCGCCGTCCTGGAGGCGGTGGCCGAGGGGGCGCTGGGGTCCTCGCCGCTGGTGCCCAGCGTGCGCGGCGACCTGCTCGAACGGGCCGGACGGCACGCCGAGGCGAGCGAGGCGTTCGCCGACGCGGCCGCGCGCACCCGCAACGAGGGGGAGCGGTCGGTGCTGCTGCGCCGGGCGCGGCAGAACCTCAGCCGATGACGGCGGTGGAGCGCCCGGTCACGACGACCCGGGCGACCAGGTCGTCCTGTCACTCCCGGCTCCTGGCAGTCGGCACGCACGCCGGACTCACCTACGCAGGGGTACCCGTTGAGTTCTCGCACGGGGACCTTGGATGATGGGGAAACGCGACGATGGGGGGAAGTCGGAACATGCAGCCCGAACGCATCGCCGGGCGGTACACGGTCGAACGTGCTGTCGGGCACGGCGGCATGGGCACGGTGTGGCTGTGTCGTGACGACGTCCTCCACCGCATGGTGGCCGTCAAGCAGGTCGGCAACCTCCCGGGGGAGTCTGCGTCCGACGTCAACCGTGCTCTGCGCGAGGCCCGATCCTCCGCCGCGCTGGACCATCGCAACGTGGTGTCGGTCTACGACGCGGTCCAGGACGGGGAGCACAACTGGCTGGTGATGGAGTACGTCGCCTCGCGCACGTTGTCGGCCATCCTGGCCGAGGAAGGAGCGATGAGCCCGGAACGGGCGACCTGGATCGTGCTGCAGGCCGCCGACGGGCTCGCCGCCGCCCACGCCCGCGGCACCATGCACCGCGACGTCAAACCGGGCAACATCCTGGTCACCGACGACGACCACGCCAAGATCACCGACTTCGGTCTCTCGCGCGCCCCCGGCGACGCGCAGCTGACGCGAACAGGCCTGATCAGCGGCACGCCCGCCTACTTCTCCCCCGAGATCGCCCGCGGCGACGAGCCTGGGCTCGCGGCCGACGTGTGGGCGCTCGGCGCGACCTTGTACGCCGCGGTCGAAGGCGAGCCCGCCTACCCCGACCAGGGCAACGCCATCGCGATGCTCACCACGATCGCGACGACACCGCCTCCACTGCCGCGCCGGGCGGGCCCGCTCACTGACCCCATCACCGCGATGATGGCGCCCGATCCCGAGACCCGCTGGTCGATGGCCGACGCGGCCCGTGAGCTGCGCCGGCTGCACACGGCGAACGGCCCTGCTCGAACCGTCCGCACGACGAGACCGGCCGCTGCCCCGGTCGCCGCAGCAGACTCCGGCCCGGCGCTCGCGCCGAGCCCTGCCCCGACGCCTGCCTCGACGCCCGCCTCGATGCCCACCTCGATGCCCGCCTCGACCCCCGGCTCGAGCCCCGCTGGGGCGCCCACTCCCGAGTCACCCCAGCGCGTCGAGGACCCGGATCGACGGCGCTGGCTGCTGCCCGTGGTCGTGATCGTGCTGCTCGCGATCGGCGCCGCCGTCGGAGCGCCTCTGCTGATCGGCGAGGACGACCCCACCCCCGCCGCGAGCGCGCCGGAGAGCCGCAGCTCCAGTCCCCAGCCGAGTCCGTCCCCGAGCCCGACCACGTCGTCCGGCGACGCGCGGACCCCGCGGGAGACCACGACGCCGGAGCCTGCGCCATCGCCCCAGGTCCCGACGGAGGACGACGAGGCGACCCCCGCCTCACCAGGCGACGTGGAGGCGTTCGGCGCGCGGTACTACTCCCTCCTGCCGGAGAACACCGACGCCGCCTACGCGCTGCTGTCTCCGTCCTACGGCTCGAGCTTCGGGTCCTACAACGGCTTCTGGCGCACGATCGCCGCGGTCGACGTCCGAGGTGTCACGGCGGTGGACGAGACGACGGTCGACGTCGCCATCACCTACACCGGCCGCGACGGATCGACTGAGGACGAGACCCGTCGACTGTTTCTCCAGCCCACCGAGGACGGCTACGCGATCGTGAGTGACTCCGCCGTCTGAGCCTCGCCGACGCGGTCCGCTCGGGGACCTGGCGGCGTACCTCTCCCGGTGGCGTGGGCGAGGTCGCGTGCGCCACCGAGACGGCCCTGGTGCGGTCGCGTCCGGAGGGCCAGGATGAGTCGGGTGTTCATCGACGCCGTGCCCGAGGATGACGCCGAGGGCGCCCTGGGGGAGTACTACGAGCAGCAACGGGCTGCGTGGGGCTTCCTGCCGAACTACGCTGCCGCCTTCTCGACCCGACCCGACGTCGCAGCGGCCTGGAACCAGCTGAACGCCACCGTCCGCGGGGGCATGGACCGCCGCCGGTTCGAGATCGCCACGATCGGCGCGACCCGGGCCCTGGGCTCGACCTACTGCACGGCCGCCCACTCGATGTTCCTGCGCGACGTGTGCGGGGACGAGGCCGCGATGGTCGCCGTGGCCTCCGACCCGAGCGGCGCGTCGCTCGACGAGGAGGACCGTGCGGTCTACGCGTTCGCCGCGAAGGTGGCCCTCGACGCGGCGTCGATCGGTCAGGACGACGTCGATGCGCTGCGCGCGCAGGGGCTCACCGACGCCGAGGTCGCAGACGTCGTCTTCGCCGCAGCAGCACGGTCCTTCTTCACGCGGGTCCTCGACGGGCTCGGCACCCAGCTCGACGTCGAGACGGCCGCGACGTTCACGCCCGACGTGCTGGCCTCCCTGGTCGTCGGGCGACCTGTGGCGCCGGACTGAACCGGGCTGAACCGGGCTGAACCGGGCTGACCCGGGCTGTCAGAGGCGGGTCGCCGTGCGCACCAACCCGGCGACGCCGGGCGAGGTGCTGTGCGGCGGCCAGGCGATGACGGTGGTGACCTGCGGCGCGTCGGAGAGCGGTACGACGGCCAGCCCGTCGCCCAGGTTGACGCGCGCCGACTCCGGCAGCACGATCGCGGTCCGGCCGAGCCGCACCAGCTGCAGCACCTGGGTCAGGTCGCGCAGCTCGGGGCCGGGCCCGTCGGGGTAGGTGCCGTCGACGCGGGGCCACCGCGGGAGCGGGCAGGTCGGGGATCGAGGTCGCCTCGGCGACCGTCATCGAGGTCCGGCGTGCTCGCGGGGTGGCCGGCGGGCAGGACCAGGACCTGGTCCTCGACGCGTGAGCGTCGTCCACGTCGAACCCGCTGAGGTCGTCGAAGGGCCGGTGCAGGATCGCGACGTCGGCGCGCCCGTCGCGCAGCATCGGCGCCTGGTGGGCCGGGCGGGCTCAGCACCACCTCGACGTCGACGGCGCCGGGCTCGGCGGCGTAGGCGTCGAGCAGCTTGGCCATCAGCTCGCTGGACGCGCCGGCCTTGGCCGTGAGCACGACCGGCGGCCCGGCCGGCCGCCTCCGCCGCTGCGGCGGGTCCGCCGCTCGGCCGCCTCGACCGCGGCCAGCGCCGCCCGCCCCTCGCGCAGCAGCGTCTCGCCGGCCGTCGTGAGCGTCACGCCCCGCGGGCCGCGGACGAACAGCTCGGCCCCGAGCCGGCGCTCGAGCTGGGCGATCGCCCGCGACAGCGGGGGCTGGGCCATCCCGAGGCGCTCGGCGGCACGACCGACGTGCGACTCCTCGGCGACGGCGACGAAGTAGCGCAGCTCGCGGGTCTCCACGCCGTCGAGCGTACGCCGCTGACCTGGCGTCATACCGTCGCGGTATCGAGCGCTGACCCGATCGGTGTTGGAGCCGCGCGGCGGCGCGATCGCACGATCGAGGCATGACAGAGAACAGCACCGCAGAAGAAGACAGCACTGGTCACCGGCGCCAACAAGGGCATCGGCTACGAGATCGCCGCCGGCCTGGCCCGGCTCGGCTTCCGCGTCGGCGTCGGCGCCCGCGACGCCGGCCGTCGCGACGAGGCCGTGGACGAAGCTCCGGGCCGACGGGCACGACGTGTTCGGCGTACCGCTGGACGTCACCGACGACGCCAGCGTCGCCGCCGCTGCGGCCCAGCTCGAGGAGCGAGGGCGGGCTCGACGTCCTCGTCAACAACGCCGCGCATCACCGGCGGGATGCCGCAGGAGCCGACCCAGGTCAGCGCCGAGCAGGTCCTCGCGGTCGTCGACACCAACGTCGTCGGCGTCATCCGGGTCACCAACGCGATGCTGCCGCTGCTGCGCCGCGCCGCGTCGCCGCGCATCGTCAACGTCTCGAGCACCGTCGGCTCGCTGACCCTGCAGACCGCGCAGGCCGAGGCCGTCGGCCCGATCTCGGCGGCGTACTCGCCGACCAAGACCTACCTCAACGCCGTCACCGTCCAGTACGCCAAGGAGCTCGCCGGCACCGGGATCCTGGTCAACGCCGGCTGCCCCGGCTACGTCGCGACCGACCTCAACGGCCACCAGGGCCTCCGCACGCCGGAGCAGGGCGCCGCGGTCTTCCTCGACCTCGCGACGCTGCCCGACGACGGTCCGAGCGGCACGTTCAGCGACGAGACCGGCGTCCAGCCCTGGTGAGCCCGGCGGGCGAGGCTAGGCGACGAAGCCCGAGACCAGCCGCCGGAAGGCGGCGGGATCGTCGCGCCACGGGAAGTGGCCGGCGCCGGGCTGCGTGACCAGCTCGGCCCGAGGGAGCAGTGCGGCGACCTGGGCGGCGAGCGCCGGCGGCACGCCGACGTCGAGCTGTCCGGCGAGCACCAGCACGGGGACGTCGAGACGGCCCAGCGCAGCGCGGGTCGCGGCCGGGTCGAACGCACCCTCGGCGCCGAAGGCCTGCGCGAGCACCGGGTCACGCCGATCGTCCATCCGATCGACGTAGGCCCGGGTGTCGGGGTCCCACCGGCCGTGGCTGAACGGCTCGAGCAGGTCGTACTGCTCGTCGGTCGCGACGTCGGCGTGGACCGCCTCCAGCGCGGCCATCGACTCCTCGAACCACGGCTCCCCGGACCGGAGCCGCGCCACCGCCTGGCGCTCCTCGTCCGGCACAGCCAGCCCCAACGCCCGCACCGACGGGGTGACGAGCAGGAGGTGACCGACCCGGTCGGGGTGGCGCTCGGCGTAGCGGTAGACGACGTTGGCGCCCGCCGAGTGCCCGAGCAGATCGAGCCGGTCGTGACCCAGGTGCCGGCGCAGGGCCTCGACGTCGTCGACGAGGCGGTCGCACCGGCACGCGGCACCGTCGGCGGCGACGTCGACCCGCACCGAGGCGCCCGTCCCACGCAGGTCGAGGAGCGCGAGCGGGCGGTCGGCGTGCAGACCCCCGAGGTCACCGAGGTAGTCGGTGTCGAGCATCGGTCCGCCCGGCACGCAGACCAGGGGAGGCCGGGCCGGGGAGCCGAGGTGGTGGAACGTCAGAGGGACGCCGTCGGGGCCGGTGTAGGAGTGCGAGGTGAGGTCCATGAGGACTGCCTTTCGTGGTGCTGGCATTCGTGGTGCTGGGCAGTGGCGATCGGACTCACCTCCTCAGGTCGTCGTGGTCGTCCGCACCCTACTGGGGCCGGGCTCGGCAAGCGCCCTGAAGGAGGCGACCTGGGGCGGGGCGGTGCTCGACGACCTGTGGGCCTACCCCCGGTGGCGGCGCGACGGCGGCCGTCTCGAGCCGATCGGGGTCACCGACCACGTGAGGATCCTGCCGCGGGGCACCGCCACGCACTGAGCGAGGGGATCGAATGGTGGCCCTCCGAGGTGGTGTGCGAGGAGCACGTGGAGGTGACGATCGCGGAGCCGGGTGCCCGCAGCTCGTCAGGACTGAGCAGGAGAGTGCCGCCCAGGTACCACGTCTGGACGGTCCTGCGCTCTGGATACCAGCGGTCCGAGACCGGCGACTCCTCGCTCACGAGTCGGTCGTCGGGACGAGCGGTGGCATGTCGGCACCCTAGGCGGTTCTTGCTGTGGACAGTGATAGCGCGTCGAACTGGTGTTCGATATACTGGCTTCATGACCGCTCTCCTCGACGACCTACGTGCCCTGAGCGCCACGCTGGGCGCCGAGCGCGTGGACCGCGGGGGACAGGACCGGGCCGCGGACGCGGGACGGGTCGAGGCGATCGCGGCGATGGAGCAGCTGAAGTCCGCACTGTGTGCGGCGCAGGCCGACCTCGCCGTCGCTCTGGATGCCTCGGTGCGGGCCCAGCACGCCGCCGCGGGGGTCCCGGCCGCCCGTCGGGGTCAGGGGCGTGGGCGCGCAGGTCGCCCTGGCCCGGCAGGAGTCCCCGCACCGGGGCCAGGTGCTGGTGGGGTTCGCCAAGGACCTCGCGGTCGACCTGCCCCACACCGCGGCCGCCCTGCGCGAGGGGACGCTGAGCGAGTTCCGCGCGATGCTGATCGCGCGTGAGTCGGGGTGCCTGGACCGCGAGCAGCGCGCCCTCCTCGATGAGGCCCTCTGCGCACCCGGGCCGGACGGGGCCCGGTTCGTCGAGGGCCTCGGGACCGGGCGGGTCGTGGGGGAGGTACGCCGCCGGGTCGCGGGGATCGATCCCGCCGCGGTCGTGGCCCGCAACCGCCGCGCCGAGACCGAACGGCGGGTCAGCCTGCGCCCCGCACCGGACACGATGGCCTACCTGACCGGGCTGCTGCCGATGGTCCAGGCCATCGCCGCCCACGTCGCCCTGGGTCGTGAGGCCGACCGGTTGCGGGCCGAGGGCGACCCCCGGTCGAGGGGCCAGCTGATGGCCGACCTGATGATCACCCGCCTGACCGGACAGGCCACCGCGACCGGGGTGCCGGTCACTGTCGAGGTGGTCCTCTCCGACCAGTCCCTGCTCGGTGCCGGTCACGAGCCCGCCACGATCCCCGGCTGGGGGCCGGTGCCGGCCCAGATCGCGAGGGAGGCCATCGCCCGGGCCACCGAGGACCTCGGAGCCTGGATCCGCCGGCTCTACACCGACCCGGCCGGCAACCTCGTCGCCCTGTCGACCAAGCAGCGCCTGGCCACCAACGGCCTCGCGACGTACCTGAACCTGCGCGACCAGGGGCTGTGCCGGACCCCCTGGTGCGACGCCCCGGCCCGCCACACCGACCACGTGATCCCCGCCGACCAGGGCGGCCCGACCACCGCGGCCAACCTCCAAGGGCTGTGCGAGGCCTGCAACCACACCAAACAAGCACCCGGCTGGACCCAAGACCTCGTCATCGACGACCTCCAGGCCCGCCACACCGTGCAGACCACCACCCCCACCGGGCACCGCCACCGATCCCGAGCACCCCACCCCACCCACACCAGCACCAGCACCAGCACCAGCACCGACACCCCCACACCGCCTCGACATCGAGTGGCGCCTCCTCGAACGCCTCGGCCACGCCGCCTGAGCGCGCACGCAGTGGTGCCCGCAGTCGCCGGGTCTCGCGTGTCGTGCCGTGGTCGCTGTGACGAGCAGCGCCCCTCGGTGTCAGCAGGGGGTGAACCGCTTTCGCCTACCTGGCCGGAGCATGTTCGGCTGCGCCGGGGCGCCGTACGGTCGCGGCTCTCGGGCTCCGCGACCGCACGGCCTGCTGCTGACGCCCGTGCTAGTCGCCCTTGACGTTCACGATCTGGCGCAGCGTGTGGTCGATCGTGACCAGGTCAGCGGCGTCATCCATGACGACGTCGATGTCCTTGTAGGCGTCGGGGTGCTCGTCGAGGAAGGCGTCCGAGCGCCCCACGCGATCCCCTCCATCCGGGTGTCGAGGTCGCCGCGGGTGAAGAGGCGCTTCGCGGCGGCACGCGAGTGGTTCCGCCCGGCGCCGTGGGGCGAGGAGCTCAGCGCGAGCCGGTTGCCCTTGCCGGTCACGACGTATGACGCTGCGCCCATGGAACCCGGGATGAGGCCACGTACGCCCGCGGCCGCGTCGATCGCCCCCTTGCGGGAGAGCCACACGTCCTTGCCGAAGTGCTGCTCCCGCACGGTGTAGTTGTGGTGGCAGTTGATCTCCTCGACCCGCTCGACCGGCCCCGCCCAGCGCTCGAAGCAGTCGACGACGCGGTGCATCATCTCCTCGCGGTTGAGCCGGGCGAACTCCTGCGCCCACCGCAGGGCCTCGAGGTAGGACCAGAACTCCGGCTCGCCCTCGACGAGGTAGGCAAGGTCCTGGTCCGGAAGGTCGATCCACCGCCTCGTGCACTGCTGCTGGGCGACCTTGATGTGTTTCATCGCCAGCTTGTTGCCGACGCCGCGGGAGCCCGAGTGCAGGAACAACCAAACGTGGTCGTCCTCGTCGAGGCTGACCTCGATGAAGTGGTTGCCCGAGCCGAGCGAGCCCAGCTGCATGCGCCAGCTCGGCGCGATCGCCTGCGCCTGCTCGATGCCGCGCATGGCCTCGAGCACGTCGATCCGGGCCTGGGTCTGCTCGGAGTACGTCACCTCGTTGTAGCGCCCGGCCGAGAGCGGCACGGCCGCGCTGATCGCGGCGTGCAGGTCGTCGCGCTCGGTCGGCAGGTCCTCGAGGCGGTACGTCGTGCGCACCGCCATCATCCCGCAGCCGATGTCGACGCCCACCGCGGCGGGGATGATCGCGCCGAGGGTCGGGATGACGCTCCCGACGGTCGCGCCCTTGCCCAGGTGCGCGTCGGGCATCAGCGCCACGTGCGGGAAGATGAACGGCATCCGGCTCGTCGTGACGGCCTGCTCGCGCGTGTGGTCCTCGAGGATCGAGGCCCAGCTCATCAACCGCTTGCTGATCTGCTCCACTGCTCTGTCCCTCCTCTGGTGATCTTCTTGTGGGTGCGTGCGTGGTCCCCGCGGCAGGACTCGAACCTGCACCGGACGGCTTCGTGGGTCGTCGCCCTGTCCGGCTGGGCGAGGCGGGGGTGCCCAGGACGTGCGAAGAGCCGCCACCACAACGACAGTGGCGGCCCTCGTGAGAGATGTGCTCGCCGTCCTAGTCAGGGTGCCTGTCGACGCGGCGGCGCTGGCTGCCGTCGAGGCAGGCCAGCGTCACGGTGTGGGCTTGGCCCCACCGTCGTCGGCTCGTCCGGTGCCTCATGGCTGCTCCTGGTTCGGGCACGACGGGAGATCGTCGTGCGTGTGGCAAGAATGGAGGCGACCGGGCGGCGCGTCAACGGGGTTCTCGTCGCGCGGAGAGGCGATCAGACGCCGTCCTCGGTCAGGCTCGCGGGCGGCAACCAGTCGGCCCCGAGCAGCTCGGCGACGTCGGTGAGGCCGGCGGTGTCGCTTCCGACCGTGTCGGAGGCGGCGGCGATCCGCTCGACCATCACCTTGCCCACCCGCTCCTCGACGGTGCCCTCGGCGTAGGCGATGTGCCACGGCGAGACCTGGTGGTCGCGGTGGGTGCGGCCGGTGACCTGCCGTGCGGCGATGCCCGAGAACCGGGCCTGGTGGAAGACGCCGACCCGGGGCTCGGTGCTCGCCTGTCGGCCGCCGGCGAGCGTCTCGCCGGCGTGCAGGCTGATCGAGGCGACCGTGGTGAAGACACAGACCTGCGCCCGGCCGGTCTGGAACCGCAGCCGCTCGGCCTCGGGGTCGAACCGGTCGCGACCGTAGATCGTGGCGACCTCGATGCCGGCGTCGCGCAACCGAGCGGCGATGGGGTCGGCGGCGGTCGTGACGAACTCGACCGAGCACGCCACCTGCCGCTCCGCCTGGACCTGCTGGGCGATCCAGTCGACCGTCGAATCGACGCGGACCAGGCCGGCCTTCTGCCGGAAGCGGAGCAGCGCCGCCCGGCCCTTCGCGACGTTGCGGCCGCGGCGAGCGAGGTCCATCTCGCGACAGAACTCTCCCCACTCGGCCTCGTACGCCGTGCGCTCGGCCGGGCTGAGCGCCACGGGCATGCCGGAGATCGGCACCGGGCCCCACGGCGCGGCACGGTGCAGCATGGCCGGGGGCCGCTCCTCGTCGAGCCAGCCGCGCACCAGCGTGAGGTCCGCGGCGCGCCGGGCCGGGTCGGTGGTCCAGATCGCGCCGTAGCGCCCCCGCTCGACACCAACGCCGTGCCGCTCGAGCGCGGCAGCGAAGGTCGGGCCGGGCTGGGTGGTGGACGTCCACCCCTTCATCGGCTCGCCGAGGACCTGCGCGTACGCCGGAGCGAGGTAGGGCAGCTCGAGCGGGGTGTGGCCGGGCGTGGCGGTCACCGCGATCACGAACGGTGCCGTGGCGTGCGGCTTTGCGTGCCCCGAGACTCGCGCCCAGAGCTTCCACCGCTTCGTCGACGTACGCCGCAGCGCGTGCGCCTCGTCGGCGATGATCACGTCCCACGGGTGGCCGGTGACCTTGTCCAGCCGGTCCCAGGTGATCACGACCCACTCCAGGCCGCCGTCGCCCAGCGCCGCGATGGTGCGGCACCAGTGACCGATGGTGATCGCGGCGGGCCGGTCGGCGACGACCAGCACCCGTCGCGCACCGCGCAGGTCGCCCGCCGCCGTCGCCCCGAGGACCGCCGAGATCGTCTTGCCGACGCCGGGCTCGTCGGCCAGCAGGAACTGACGCCCACCCGCCGCCGCGTGCTCCGCGATCGCGTCGGCTGCCTCGAACTGGATCCGTCGCGGTTCGAGCTCGTCGCTCGGCTCGGAGTCGGGCGCCGGATGGCCGGGGTTGAGACTGTTCTCGATGAACCGGCCGAGCGTGTACGGGCCAGGGGCGTACGGCGCGAGGTGCGCGGGCAGAGAGCGTCCGACGTAGAGGTGGGTCTTGACGACCGGGTGCCAGCTCGCGCCGTCGAGCTGTACGCCGTACGGCACGTCGAGGACCCACAACCGCTCGCCCGGTCCGGCGGCCGGCAACGGCCGCTGCGGGGGGTGTGCCCCGCGGCGACGCGAGCCGCTGCGTCGAGGAGCGCCGGATCGGCGAGGGCTGGCCACCCCCGGACGCTAACGGCGCGGCGCCCACGAACGGAGCCGCCTCGCCCGCACGCTGCGTGGGACACTGCGTGTCGTGAGACGACGATCACCGGTCTGGCTGGTGATCGTGGCGGTGGTGGGCGCTGTCGCTCTGACCGGGTGCGCGAGTCGCTCGGTCGACACCGACGAGAGCGTGCTGTCGACGTGGTACGAGCAGACCGACGAAGCGGTCGCGGCCCAGGGGCGCCGGACCCGGTCGCGGCCCGCACCTGGGCACTGGCCTGGTGGGCCGCTGACCGTGCCATCGCCGGCAGGAAGGACGGCCCCTTCGTCGATGCCGCCGTGGCGTCGGCCGTGCACGACGTGCTGGTCGCTCTCGTGCCGGAGCGCCAAGGGGAGCTGGACGACGCCCTGGATGACGACGCGGACGAGGCGGGCTCGGCCGCCGGGAGTGACCAGGCGGCCGAGGTCCTGGCCGAGCGCGCGGACGACGGGCTGGACGGCCAGTCGGTCGAGGAACCCATCGCGGTGCCGGCGCCGGCGCCGGGTGTCTGGCGTCCCACGCCGCCGGACTTCCAGGAACCCCGCCAGGCCGGGGTGCGCGACGCGACCCCGTTCCTGCTGGGCTCGGCTGATCAGTTCCGTCCCGGACCCCCGCCGAGGCCCGGCGATGCGACCTACCGCCGCGACCTCGCCGAGGTGCGCGAGCTCGGCCGCGACGACGGCTCCGCGCGTACGCCCGAGCAGACCGACGTCGCGCTGTTCTGGGCCGGGTCCGAGCTGGACGTGCAGGTGAGACTGGTCCAGCAGGCCATGCAGGCAGCACGGCTCTCGACCGCTGAGGGTGCCCGGCTGCTCTCGGCCTTCCATCGGATCACCGCCGACGCCGAGATCGCGGTGTTCGACGCGAAGTACGCCTACTTCGGGTGGCGCCCCGTCACGGCGCTGCAGGTCGACGGCGACGGCGACCCGAGGACGCCGAGGGTCAGCGACTGGGAGCCGCTGATCCGCACACCGGGGCATCCGGAGTACCCCAGCGCCCACACCGTGTACGCCGCCGCGGCTGCGGCGGTCCTCGCGGACTTCCTCGGGCCCGAACCGGCTGGCCCGCTGGTCGTCGTCAGCTCCGACGGCGCCGAGCGGACGTACACGACGTGGCGGCAGGCCGTCGAGGAGAACGAGGATGCGCGGGTCTGGGCCGGCATCCACGTCCGCACCAGCGACGAGGTCGGCTCGCAGCTCGGACGCCGCGTCGCGGCGTTCGGACTGTCACACCGGTGACCCGCTGCGTGAGCACGGCAGGCGCAGCCGCGCTTCACGGCACCCGTGACGGATCCTCGTCAGTCGTCGCGCAGGGCTAGGAGCAGGTCCACGTTCCGCCCCGCTCGGGGGTCCGGCAGTGGGTCGGCATCGACACTGGCGATGGTGTCGTCGAGCCGCACGCCTGGCGGAAGGCTGCGGTAGTCCTTGATGACCTTGGTTCCGCCCGGGTGAGTGTCCTCTGCTTGCATCGTTCCAACCTAGTCCTGCAGTCCAGTTCTCGACCGGCCTCGCGTCGGTGCTGCGCCGGCAGCCGGTCGACAGCGAGTCGTGGATCCGGGCCGGTGTCGAGCTCAGCGCCGTGCAACCTCGCGACGTCGCTGTTCCGTTTGCGTGATGTGAAACGAAATGAGACCCGATGATCACGGCTCGCGATGAGGAGTTCCGGGAGTACGTCCTGGCCCGGCGCGCCGGCCTGGTCCGGACCGCCACCCTCCTGACAGCCGGCGACGCCCACCTGGCCGAGGACCTGGTCCAGACCACGCTCTCCCGCCTCTACGTGGCGTGGCCGCGCTTTCGGCAGATGCGGAACCCCGAGGGTTACGTCCGGCGCGCGCTGGTCAACGCACTGGTGGACGAGAAGCGCCGTCCCTGGCGTCGGGAACGGTCCCACGCCGAGCTGCCCGAGCCCACCGCTCCCAACGAGGCGGTGGCGCCAGGGCCGGGTGGAGCTGCTCAACGAGGCCTTGGCCGCCCTGCCGCCGCGGATGCGCGCCGCCTTGGTGCTGCGCTACTTCCACGACCTCAGCGTCGAGGACACCGCGGACGCGCTCGGCTGCAGCCAAGGCACGGTCAAGAGCCAGACCTCGCGCGGCATCGACCGGCTCCGCGTCGTGCTCGGTGCCCACCTGAGTGGACCCGACCCGAACGCCGGGGTCTCCACCCCGGACCCCATCAGTCGCCCGAGCCTTCCCACCGCCTCCAAGGAGTACCGCCATGTCTGACCTCCACGCCCTGATGAGGGACGCTGCCCCGCGGCTGACCGCCACCGCCGAGACCGACGTCGACGCCGACGTCGCTCGCGGTCGCCGCTCCCTGCGGGTACGTCGTGGACGCCGGACCGCCTCGATCTCCGGGATCGGTGCGGCCGCGCTCATCGGCGCCCTGGCGGTCGCCGACGTCACGAACGGCCCCGGTTCGACCGTGGCGCCGCAGGCCGGGGCCGGCGTGGTGACCTCGGGTGCGACCGCCCTGGTCGCCTTCGTCGGCGAGCAGCCCGCGGGGTTCCGCCTGGAGACCGTGCCCGTGGGTTGGGAGGTGCAGTCCAGCACCCTGAGCGACGTGGTGCTGGCGCCGCCCGGTGCCCGGAACCAGGACGGCGGCGACTGGGTGGGCAAGCTCGGCGTGCAGCTGAGCCTCGACAGCACTCCGGATCTCACGGGCTCGACGGTGCGGGTGAACGGACGCCCGGCGGTGGTGATGAGCTCAGACGGCGCGAGCACGCTCTACGTCAGGCAGACCGAGGGCTACCTGGTCGTCCAGGCCTGGCAGAACCTCGGGTGGGACGAGCAGCGGCTCGTCGAGTTCGCGGAGGGCATCACGGTGACCCAGGCTGCACAGGGCACCGCTGGCTGAGCCAACCCCAGCGAGAAACCTGACGCCCTCGCCCCGCCCGCGCCCAGCCTCGACCAGGGGTCGGTGCAGGAGTACGCCGCACATGGCGCCTCAAGACCGGCTGCCGCCGCGAACTCGACGATCGCGCGCATCAGAGCGGCGCAAGCGGTGCAGAGACGCAGCATCGCCTACGTGTACTGCACCGTCCGCCGATCCCGCGTGAACCCCCACAACCTCAACCCAGCGGTCCGCGCCAGGTCGACCGACAGGCTCGTCGGTGCACCGACGGCGGCGAGGCTGCCGGTGCCGGCGGCGACGGCCTTCTGGACCAGCTCGAAGCCCGCGCGGCCGCTGACGACGAGGCAGGCGTCGGGGACGGGGTCGCCGGCGAGGAGGCGGGCGCCGGTGACCTTGTCGACGGCGTTGTGGCGGCCGATGTCCTCGCGGACGACGAGCATCTCGCCGGCCGCCGTTGCGAGACCTGCCGCGTGCACGCCGCCGGTGCGGCCGAAGACCTGTTGGCGCTCGCGCAGCAGGTCGGGCAGACGGCGTACGACGGCCGGGGTCGGGAGGTCGCCGATCCAGGTGCCGCCGTGGGAGACCGTCAGTGCGGCGTCGAGGCTGTCGGCACCGCACACCCCGCACGCCGACGACCCGGCCGAGATCGCGGTGCTGCGCGGCGAGATCTCGTGCGGGGGAGCGGTGCGGAGCGTGACCGTGACCACGTTGAGCTCCTGCTCGGGCGCGAGCGTCGTGTCGGTGCAGTAGGCCACCGTCTCGACGTCGTCGAGACCGGTGATCAGGCCCTCGTGCCGGGCCCAGCCCGCGGCGAGCTCGAAGTCGTGACCCGGGGTCCGCATCGTCACCCAGGCCCGGTGCGCCTCGCGGCCGGGCCACTCCAGGCGTACCTCGAGCGGCTCCTCGGTGGCGAGCCGGTCCTCGTGCCGCTTCTCCCGGGTGCCGTCCGGTGCCTCGTCGTCGGCCAGCTGCTCGACGACCCGGGTGCGCACCGTGGGTCCGGGCCGGCGGGCCTTCGACAACCCCACCCGGCCCGGGCCGGTGCCGGCGGTCATGACCCGGCCGCCGATCCAGCGACCGGGAAGGCGCGGCGCACGTCGATTGCGGCCGCGAGGTCGTCGGCGCCGTCCGCGACGCGGCGGCGTACGGCCGGGGGCACGTCGGGGTGCTCGGCGAGCTCGCGGACGACCGCGAGCGTCTGCTCGTCGACGTGGGTGCGCGGGAAGTACGCCGCAGCCGACAGGGCCAGGATCCACCCGCTGCGCACGCCGGCCGTGGCGGGCAGGTCGGCGGCGTACCGCTCGACGTAGGGCGCGGTCAGCTCCTGCTGGCCGTGGCGCCACAGGCCCATCCCCGCGGCCTCGACCTCGTGGTTGCCGACGTCGGCCTTCCCGGTGAACCGGTCCCATGCCCACTGCTTGGCGGCCTCGTCGGGCAGCGACGCGACGGCTCGGGTGTGCTCGAGTCGGGCGGTGCTGGTCGGTCCGGCGGCCAGGGCCTCGTCGAGCTCGCCCTGGTCGGTCGCGCCGATCACGGCCAGGCGGGCCCAGGCCCGCCAGCGCAGGTCGTCATCGGCGGTCAGACCCACGGGCGGGCCGTCGGTGAGCCACCGCCGGAGCAGGTCGGGGCCCTCGGCGGTGTGGATCAGACCGCGGACCAGGCGCAGCTGGTCGTCACCACCGGGCTCGGCGGAGCCCAGCCGCGCCGCCAGCGCCTCGTGCACCCGCGCGGTCGACCCGGCCGGCGCGGCCGGGAGCAGCGCCCCCGTCGTCCACGGGTGCGCGAACGACGAGGTGTCGCCGAGGTCGGCCAGCGGGGGAGCGGCCACGACGACCTCGACCACGGCGGCCGGGTCGAGACGACCGAGGCGGTAGGCGCTGCGCACGTTGTTCCACACCGCCGCCAGCAGGGCCGGGTCGTCGGCGCGCACCGTCGGCAGCAGTGTGGGCAGCGCGGCGACCGAGGCCGCATCGGTGCAGGCCGCCGCCCACGTCTGCTCGTCGGGGTCGACGAGCACGACCGTCCCGTCACCACCGCCGTCACCGCCGAGGTCGGCCTCGGTCAGCGCCGCGTCGACGACGAGCGACGTACGCCGCCACCCGTCGGCGTCGCCCGTCGCGAGCGACAGTGCGTGGTCGCGCACCGTCGCGGCCCCGCGCCGCGTGGCGGCTCCCGGCGTACGCCGCTGGGAGGAACGGTCAGGGGTGAGGGTGTCGAGGCCGGGCACCCGCAACCAGTCGTCGACGAACCCCGACAGGTCACCGGCGCCGGCGCCCTCCCAGCTCGCCACCAGGTCGGCCATCGTGGCGTTGCCGAAACGGTGCTGCGTCATGTGGTCGACGACGCCGGCGAGGAACACCTCGTCGCCGACCCGCGCGACGAGCTGCTTGAGCACCGCCGAGCCCTTGGCGTAGGAGATCCCGTCGAAGTCCTGGAGCGCGCTGACCGCGTCCTCGGCGCCGTTGCCCGCCACCGGGTGCGTGCTCGAGCGCTGGTCGGCGAGCAGGCCCCACTGCCGCCGCGCCGACGCCTGGTGCGCCCACGCGTCGTCGTACGCCGTCGCGTCGGCGGTCACCCGCGTGCCGAGGTACTCCGCGAACGACTCGTTGAGCCACAGGTCGTCCCACCAGCGCGGCGTGACCAGGTCGCCGAACCACTGGTGCGCCATCTCGTGGGCGATGGTGGTGGCCCGGTTGATCCGAGCGGCGCGCGTCGACGCGGCTGGCGAAGACCATCTCGTCGCGGAAGGTCACACAGCCGGGGTTCTCCATCGCGCCGGCGTTGAACTCCGGCACGAACGCCTGGTGGTAGTCGCCGAAGGGGTAGCGGATCCCGAAGAGCCGGTGCAGCTCGTCGAAGCTCTGTCGGGTCAGGGCGAGGATCTCCTCGGCCTCGCGGTCCAGCGCGTCGGCCAGGCTGGCGCGCGCCGAGAGGCCGAGCGCGATGCCGTCGTGCTCGGCGCGTGACCACGTGGTAGGGGCCGGCGACCAGGGTCAGGAAGTACGTCGACAGCGGCTGGGTGGTCGCCAGCTCCCACTGCGCCATCCCTCGTCCGTCGCCGACCCGGGTGGCGCGGCCGTTGCCGACGACGGTCCACGCCGCCGGCGCCGTGACCCGCAGCGTCTAGGGGGCCTTGAGGTCGGGCTGGTCGAAGCAGGCGTGATCGACGGCGCGGCGTCCATGAAGCACATCGCGTAGAGGTAGGCCCGGCCGTCGGCGGGGTCGAAGGTGCGGTGCAGGCCCTCGCCGTCGTGGCGCAGCGGCATCGTCGAGGAGACCTCGAGCAGGTGATCGCCGGCGGTCAGGCTCAGCGGGAACCGGCCCTGCGCGAGCAGGCCGGTGTCGAGCGGCTCGCCGTCGAGGCGGAGGTCGCCGAGGCGGGCCGGCTTGAGGTCGACGAACGTGTCGCCGGCGCCGCTGGTGAAGCGGATCCGCGTGCGCACGGCGTACGTCGTGACCTCGGACGAGTCGGCTCCGGTGAGGTCGAGATCGAGCTCGTACCCGGTGACGTCGAGCAGGGCGCGACGGGCCTCGGCCTCCTCGCGACGCAGGCTCAGGGCGGGGCCGGGAACGGGGGAGGAATCGGTCACGAGCACCCACCCTAGGAGCGGTGGTCTCACCCGAGTGAGAGCGATGCGCCGGGGGGTGTGTGCGCCGGGCGCGAAAATTCTCCGGCGTGGCAGGCAACCAAACGCCTCCGGACGGCGTCGGAGGGGGTAGGAAGCAACGGTGCGTCCACCCATCTCGGCAAGGAGAGCCCGATGAGAGTCTCTGTCCCGTCCACGCGAGCACGAGGCGCCAGGGTCGGGAGGCGCCGCACCGCGGCGCTCACCACGTCCCTGGCCGTGCTGGCCACCACCGTCCTCACCGCCACCGGTGCCGCGCTGACCAGCCCCAGCGCGTCGGCCGCCCCGGCCGAGGACTGCACCCAGGCCTACCCCCAGGACCAGCTCGCGGCCGACGACCCGGTGACCGGCCTGACCGTCACCAGGGGCGCCACCCCGACCGGCTTCGACGGGCAGATCCTGGGCGTCCTCCAGGACGGCATCGCCCCCGGGGTGGACATGATCCTGGCCCGGCTCACCTCGCCCGAGATCGACCGCGTCGGCATCTGGCAGGGCATGTCCGGCTCGCCGGTCTACGCCTCCGACGGTCGTCTGATCGGCGCCGTCGCCTACGGCCTGGCCTACGGCGCCTCGCCGGTCGCCGGGATCACGCCGTACGCCGAGATGGACGACTACCTCGGCGACGCGTCGCCCAGGACCACCGTCAAGGTCGGTCCGAAGACGGCCCGGGCGATCGCCTCGTCCACCGACGACGTCTCGGCGCGCCAGGCGGCGCAGGGCCTGACCCAGCTGCCGATGCCGGTCGGGGTCTCGGGAGTCTCGGCCGACCGGCTGGCCAAGGCCGAGAGGAAGGCGGGCAGGCGCGACTACCTGAAGGGCAACCTCGTCGCCAGCGGTGCGGGCGGCTCGGCCTCGCGCGCCACCCAGGACGACATCGTCGCCGGCGGCAACATCGCCGCCGCCGCGACGTACGGCGACGTCAACATCGCCGGTGTCGGCACCGCGACCTCGGTCTGCAACGGCCGCGTCGTCGGCTTCGGCCACCCGTTCTCGTTCACGGGGGACACCTCGCTGAGCCTCCACCCGGCTGACGCGATCTACATCCAGGAGGACCCGCTGGGCCCCGGCTTCAAGGTCGCCAACCTCAGCGGCCCGGTCGGCACCATCACCGACGACCGCCTCACCGGGATCACCGGCGGCTTCGGGGCGATCCCGCGCGCCACGTCGGTGACGTCGACCGTCTCCTACGCCGGACGCACGCGCGAGGGCACGACGAGCTCCAACCTCGCCGACTACAACGCCGACGCCACGTTCCTGGAGCTGCTGGGCAACCACGACCGGGTCATCGACGGCGTCACCGGCGGCACCGAGCGCCAGACGTGGACCATCACCGGGACCGACGCCGACGACGCGCCCTTCGCGCTGACCTACGTCGACCGCTACACGACGCCCTTCGACATCGCCTTCCAGTCGGTCTTCGACATCGCCGACGTCGTCTACGGCATCAGCCGACAGCCCGGCGTGAACGTCGACACCGTCAACGTCGGCTCGCAGATCACGGACAACGAGGACGTCCTGACGGTGAGCAGCGTCGAGCAGCGGCGCAGGGGCTCGTGGAACGAGATCGGCCGGCGTCGTGCGGCCGTGGCCACGTCGGGCGGCACGATCAACCTGCGGGTCACGCTCGCCGACCCGTCGGGCGCCGAGACCCGCACGCGCCTGCAGGTCAAGGTCCCGCGGCGCAGCAGCGGCAACGACGGCTACCTCTCGGTCGCCGGCGGCGCCAGCACGTACAGCAACGCCGCCTACGCCAAGAGCCTCGACGCGATCCTCGACGGGGTCCGCAAGCAGGCTCGCAACGACGAGGTCGTGGCCACGCTCGATCTGTTCACCCGCGGTGGCGGCAACGCCGCGAGTGACAAGAGCAGCCCGCAGGACCTGGTCGTGAAGGGTCGCAGGAGCGCGCGAGTCGCCATCCGCTGATCACTGATCCGGTCAGCTCGTAGCACGACTCCGCCGGGGTCGGGTCGCACCAGCGGCCCGGCCCCGGCGTACGTCGTCGAGAGGGTCTGTCTCGGATCCGGCCCGCGCAGGGCTGGCGCACGGGGCCCGGAGGGTCGATGATGCAGAGACCGCCCTTGTCAACCGTCGGGAGAAGTCATGCCGTTCGAGGTCCCGCGCCGTCGAGCGAGGGTCGCCACGTCCCTGGCCGCGCTGGTGACGTCGGCGCTGGTGGTCCCGGCAGCTCCGGGCGCCCTCGGTGCGGGCCCACCGACCACCGAGATCACCTCGACGATCTCCTACGCGGACCGCACCACGCAGGCGACGGCCTCCTCGAGCGAGCCCGCCTCCAACGCACGGCTGACAGCGCGGACCCTGGTGCGCAACCACGACAGCGTCGACGAGGGGTTCACCGTCGGGTCCGAGAGGCAGACCGTGACCGTCACCGGCACCGACGAGGACGCCAAGCCCTTCCGGCTGTCCTTCACCGACCTCTACCGCGCCGCCGACGACGCTTATTCCTCGATCAGCGAGGCGCGCGGGATCGTCTTCGGCCTCAGCCGGCACAGCGGTGCGCACGTGGACTCGGTCGACGTCACCTCGGAGCTCAGCGACGACGCCAACGTGTTGAGCGTGACCGGTCTCGAGCAGCGTCGCCATGGTGAGTGGCGCCGCGCGGTGCGCCGTCGGGCGGCGCACGGCAGCCCTGGTCAGACCCTGCGGCTGAGGGTGACGCTGACCGACTCCTACGGTGAGCAGACCCGGACCCGCCTGCAGACGGTGGTCCCGTTGCACCCGGGAAGCGACCAGTACTACCTGGAGGTGAGCGGGGGAGAGGACCTGAGCTCCGACGCGGCCTACCGGAAGACCGTGCGCAAGGTCCTCGCGGGATATCGCACGTCCCCGCTCAACACCCAGGTCACCGCGCGGGTGATGACCTACGGCGAAGGCCCGAACGGCAGCAACCGGGCGAGCCCCGCGCAGGCCCACCCGGTGGAAGGGCAACGAACCGCACTGCTGGTCATCCACTGAGGGACGCCCTGGCTCAGAGGCGGATCAGCATCTTGCCCAGGTTGGACCCCGAGAACAGGCCGAGGAAGCCCTCGACCATCGAGTCGAGACCCTCGACGAACGTCTCGCGGGTCTGGAGGTGCCCCTCGGCGACCCAGCCCGGCGCGGCCCGGTAGAAGTCACCGGCGAGATCGGCGTGGTCGGAGACGATGAACCCGCGGATGGTCAGCTTGCGCGGCACGACGAGGCCGATGGTGCGCGGTCCGGGAGGCGGCTCCTCGGCGTTGTAGGACGAGATCGCGCCGCAGCACGCGACCCGGCCGAACTCCGCCAGGTGCAGCAGCGCCGCCTCGAGGTGGTCGCCACCGACGTTGTCGAAGAACACGTCGGCCCGTCCGCCGCCGGTGCGCTCGAGGGCGTCGCGCAGCAGGTGGCTGACCTTGCCGTCGTGGTAGTCGAAGGCGGCGTCGAACCCGAGCTCGTCGGTCAGCCAGGCGACCTTCTCCGGTGAGCCGGCCGAGCCGATCACGCGCTTGGCGCCGAGCTGACGGGCGATCTGCCCGACCGTGGAGCCCACTGCGCCCGCAGCGCCGGAGACGAAGACGGTCTCTCCCTCGGCCAGCGCGGCGATGCGGCGCAGCCCGACGTACGCCGTGAGGCCGGGCATGCCGAGGACCCCGAGGTAGTTGCTGGCTTGGGCCTTGTCGGTGTCGATCGCGCGCACCTCGCCGGCGTCGAGCACGGCGTGCTCGCGCCAGCCCGCCATGTGCTGGACGGTCGTGCCCTCGGGGAGCTTGTCGGACGTCGACTGCTCGACCACGCCGACCGCCCCGCCGAGCAGGGGGCAGTCGAGCTCGTAGGGGTCGGCGTAGGACTCGCCCGCGTTCATCCGGCCGCGCATGTAGGGGTCGACCGAGAGCACGGTGTTGCGCACGAGGACCTGGTCGGCGCCGAGCTCGGGGAGCTCCGCCTCGACGGTGGCGAAGTCGTCCGGGGTGGGCATGCCCTGCGGGCGGGCGACGAGGTGGACCTGGCGGGTGGTCTGCGTGGAGGTGCTCATCACACGATCCTCGCAGTGATCGAGGGAGGTGGGCAGGGTGGGAGCAGGGTGGGCGGCATCACCCTCGCGGCGGGAAGGATCCAGCGCTCGCCGACGCTATCGTTGTCATGAGCGTCAGGACACATCGTCCATGACGCCGATCTACCAACACGAGCGGCCCCGGAGACGGGGACGAGAGGATGAGTGCCCCATGTCGACGCAGCTGTACCTGGCCAACCAGATCGTGGAGGGACGCGCCTGGTCCCGTGAGGACCAGGTCGTGCAGCGTGACGTGGAGCTTGCCCGGGCCGAGGCCCGCCGGGCCCGTCGCGGCGGACGGCGTCGCGCCGCCCGCTGAGCGGGTACGACTACTGGTCGACCGAGACCGTGGTGGTCTGGACGGGGGTGGCCGGGGGTCCGTCGGCGCCACCGCCCGCGACACCCTTCTGGGCGACGGCCTTCACGGTCGCCAGGCCCTCGGCGCCGACCGTCCCGAAGACGGTGTAGCTCGGGGGCAGGGGGGTCTTGCCGTAGACGATGAAGAACTGCGAGCCGTTGGTGTCCGGGCCCGCGTTGGCCATCGCCAGGGTGCCGGCGGGATAGGTCTCCTGGCCGCTGAGCTCGTCGTCGAAGGTGTAGCCCGGTCCGCCGCTGCCGCTGCCGGTGGGGTCGCCGCACTGGAGGACGAAGATCCCCTGGGTGGTGAGCCGGTGGCACGGGGTGTCGTCGAAGTAGCCCTGGTCGGCCAGGGACGCGAACGAGTTGACCGTGCAGGGCGCGGCGTCCGCGTCCAGCGTGGCACCGACCGCCCCGGCGGACGTCTCGATCGTCACCGGAACCTCGCCGGAGACGCCCGCCGCCTCGGCCGGCGGGTCGACCGGCTTGGCGGCCGATCCGCTGGAGGGGTAGCTGCACGCGGTGCCGGCGGGCGTTCCCTCAGCGCTCGGCTCCGCGGTGTCGCTGCCGCAGGCACCGAGCACGGACAGGGCGAGGACACCGACGGCCGCGAGGGCGACCCGTCGCGCCGGGCGGGGGGAGGCAGTCATGCGCCCGATCGTAGGTGGGGCCCCTCAGGAGCCGAGGACGGCCGCCACGTCGACGGACTCGGGGTGCTCGTCGATCGCGTCGGTCAGCCTGGAGATCTGCTCGTCGCTGACCTCGAGGTCGGTCTCGCCGAAGGCCTTGCGCAGCTCGGCCTCGGTCGTGCCCTCGGTCGCGCCGTCCTGGTAGGAGGACACCCGGTCGACCACGGCCTGCATCGCCTCGTACTTCTCGCTGCTCTCGCTCATGGGGCCGAACCTACGGGCCGCGCACGCCGGGTCCGCTCACCCTGTCGGCGCCGACCTCTAGACCTGGGGGCATGGACGACGGACTGATCGAGCCGCGCGAGGGCGAGTGCGTGCTGTGCTTCGTGCGGCGGGGCCTGGGCGAGTGCGGGTGCGACTCGACGCTGCGCTGGACGGTGCGCTTCGGCGAGGTCCGCGTGCCCGAGGCGACCTCGCTGCGTCCGCGGATGGAGCGCGTCGGCGGCTCCTGCGACTGCGCGATCTTCCGCCACGGCTACCGGCTGCGCCGCGCCCTGTGCGAGCGCGACGTCCACGACGACGAGCTGCGCGAGCCGTCCGCGCCACCGCCGTGCGAGGAGGTACGTCGTACGTCCGCACGACCGTGCGGCAACTGGGTGCGCCACCGCGCCTGGGACCGCGAGCCCGGCTGGTAGAGCCCGCGACCTGCGCGGGAATGCGGACCGGGGACGCGGCTGGGCCTAGCATGGAGACGCCGTTCAGCGCTCTCCTCGGGTCGCGCGGGTCCTCACGCAGTGATCCTCGAACGCCACCGACCTCTCCGGCCCGCCGGTCGACGACGACCGCGGCCGGGCCCTGCTCGCTCGTGCTCACCCCCGAACGGAGACCTGTGTCCCTGCCTTTCGACGTGCCCTCGCCGCCCAACCCCTCCGAGGGGCTCCCGCCGGAGCCTGGTGATGCCGGCGGGTCGCGAGACCGCTCGCACGACCACGTGCCGCACGCACCGACCGTGCGCTCGGCGCTGCGCAACCCGCGGGTGCTGCGCACCGAGGTGCTCGCCGGGCTGGTCGTCGCGCTGGCGCTGATCCCCGAGGCGATCTCGTTCTCGATCATCGCCGGCGTCGACCCGCGGGTCGGGCCTGTTCGCCTCGTTCACGATGGCGGTCTCGATCGCCTTCCTCGGCGGCCGGCCGGCGATGATCTCGGCCGCGACCGGCGCGATCGCGCTGGTCGTCGCGCCGCTGGCACGCGAGCACGGGCTGGACTACCTGGTCGCCGCCGTGCATCCTCGGCGGGCTGCTTCCAGGTCGCGCTGGGCCTGCTCGGGGTGGCCAGGCTGATGCGCTTCGTGCCGCGCTCGGTGATGGTCGGCTTCGTCAACGCGCTGGCGATCCTGATCTTCCTCGCCCAGCTGCCGCACCTGATCGGCGTGCCGTGGCTGGTCTACCCGCTGGTGGCGGCCGGCATCGTGATCATGGTGCTGCTGCCCCGGCTGACCACGCGCGGTGCCCGCGCCGCTGGTCGCGATCGTGCTGCTGACCGGCGTCGCCGTGCTCGCCGGCCTGGCCGTGCCCGACGTCGGCGACGAGGGCGAGCTGCCGCGCAGCCTGCCCGTCGCTGTTCATCCCCGACGTGCCGCTGACCCTGGAGACGCTGCAGATCATCGCGCCCTACGCCCTCGGCATCGCGCTGGTCGGCCTGATGGAGTCGCTGATGACGGCCAAGCTGGTCGACGACATCACCGACACCCACTCCGACAAGACCCGCGAGGCCTGGGGCCAGGGCGCGGCCAACGTGATCACCGGCTTCTTCGGCGGCATGGGCGGCTGCGCGATGATCGGCCAGACGATGATCAACGTGAAGGCCTCCGGCGCCCGCACCCGGATCTCGACCTTCCTGGCCGGCGTCTTCCTGCTGATCCTCGTGGTCGGCTTCGGCGACATCGTGGCGCTGATCCCGATGGCCGCACTGGTCGCGGTGATGATCATGGTCGCCGTCGGCACCTTCGACTGGCACAGCATCCGCGCCGTCGACGCTGCGCCGGATGCCGCGCAGCGAGACCACCGTGATGCTCTCGACCGTGGCGGTCGTCGTGGTCACCCACAACCTCGCGATCGGCGTGGTCTTCGGGGTCCTCGTCGCGATGGTGCTCTTCGCCCGCCGCGTCGCCCACCTCGCGCACGTGCGCCGTGACGTCGTCACCGACGAGCAGGGCGTGGACACGGCGGTCTACACCGTGACCGGTGAGCTGTTCTTCGCCTCGTCAGCAACGACCTCTACGCCTCGTTCGACTACGCCGACGACCCCGAGCGACGTCGTCATCGATCTCACCGCCTCGCACGTGTGGGACGCCTCGACGGTGGCGGCCCTGGACGGGATCACGACCAAGTACGCCCGGCGCGGCACCGAGGTCGAGATCCGCGGGCTCAACGAGCCCTCGGCCGTGATGCACGACCGCCTCAGCGGGAACCTCTCCGCTCACTGAGCCACGCCCGCGACCAGCCCCAGGCGCCGGTCGACCACAGCGCCCACGCGACGAGCAGGGGCTGGAACGCGAGCCGGATCAGGCGGCCCCGGTCGGTGTCGAGGCCGAACGCGTCGCGGCCCTCGACGTACTGGCTGATGTTGCCGGGGAAGACCGCGACGAACAGCCCCGCGGCTGCGAGCCCGGCGAGCGCCCTGGCGCGACGGCTGCCGATCGACGTGGCGAGCAGTCCGGCCCCGACCGCCAGCTCGACCACGCCCGAGGCGACCACGACGAGGTCGACGTCCAGGGGCAGCCACGGTGGGACCTGGGCGCGGAAGGTCTCCCGCGCGAAGCCGAGGTGCGCCGTGCCGGTGAACAGCAGCGCCGCCCCGAGCAGGCCCTGAGCAGCCCTGCGCACGCCCTCGTCCATCCCTGCATCCTCCCAGCCGCGACCTAGGCTCGTCGCGATGACGCCCCGATCCTCGTTCCTCGCCGCGGCACCGCTGGTGCTGCTCGCCGCCTGCAGCAGCGACCCGGCTCCCGCACCGCGCTCGGCCGACCCGACATCGGGTCCCGTCGCGGTCGCGCAGGAGCGACCGGTCGAGCGCGAGGTCGTGACCGCCGCCGAGCTGGAGCCTGCCGGCCCGGCCGCCTCGGACGGCCGGGCCCAGGACGCCAGGCTCAGCATCGCCGCGCTCGGCCTCGACGGCTTCATGGTGCGCACCTACGAGGGCACGACCGACGACGCGCCCGGCACCGCGATCCAGGACGCGGGCGAGATGGCCAGCCCCACAGGGCCCGACGGCGGTACCGGACCGGGCGGGATCGGCAACTACCTCGTGACCGGCCACCGGTCCTCCTCGACCCGGCCGTTCGCGGACCTGCCCGACCTCGGCCGCGGTGACCGGGTGCGCGTCGCGGCCGGTGGCCTCACCTACGTCTACGAGATCGTGCGCACGCGCAGCACCTCGTTCCGATCGCCCGCGTCCCTGGCCGCGCAGCGCGCCGCCGTGCCCGGACGTCCGGGCGCCGAGCCGACGCGCGCGATGATCACGCTCTCGACCTGCGCGACGCCGGAGGACCACGCCGCGGGCAACTACTGGTCCGACGAGCACCACAACCCCGAGCACCGCATCGACAAGATCGGCGCGCTGGTCGCCGTCCGGGGCGCCTGACCCGCTAGCGTTCACGGTCCGCACAGGCAACGAGAGGGCACCGATGAGCTGGCTGGTCACCGGGGGAGCGGGCTACATCGGCTCCCACGTCGTACGAGCGCTGCGGCGCGCCGACAAGCAGGTCGTCGTCCTGGACGACCTCTCCACCGGCTTCGAGCAGTTCATCCCGCCCGGCGTCGACTTCGAGCACGGCAGCGTGCTGGACGCCAAGCTGGTCGACCACACGCTCCAGGAGCACCAGGTCGAGGGCGTCATCCACGTCGCCGGGTTCAAGTACGCCGGGGTCTCGATGGACCGCCCGCTGCACACCTACGAGCAGAACGTCTCGGCCATGGTCACCCTCATGCAGTGCATGGAGGCCGTCGGCGCCGACAAGCTCGTCTTCTCCTCCAGCGCCGCGACCTTCGGCACGCCCGACACCGACCTGGTCACCGAGGAGACCCCGACGATGCCGGAGTCGCCGTACGGCGAGACGAAGCTGATCGGGGAGTGGATGCTGCGCGCCGCCGGTCGCGCGACCGGGTTGCGCCACACCAGCCTGCGCTACTTCAACGTCGTCGGCTCCGGCTCGCCCGAGCTGTTCGACGCGAGCCCCCACAACCTGTTCCCGCTGGTCTTCGACATGCTCGTCAACGGCCGGACGCCGCGGATCAACGGCGACGACTACGACACGCCCGACGGCACCTGCGTGCGCGACTACATCCACGTCGCCGACCTCGCCGAGGCCCATGTGGCGGCGGCCCAGCGGCTGGAGGACGGGGAGCCGGTCGAGCGCGTCTACAACCTCGGCAGCGGTGGCGGCACGTCGGTGCGCGAGATCATGGACGCGATCCGCGAGGTCACGGGCATCGACTTCGAGCCGACGATCGCACCGCGCCGGGCCGGCGACCCCGCGCGCATCGTCGCCTCCGGCGCCCTCGCCGCCCGCGACCTCGACTGGCAGATGCGCCACAGCCTGCGCGAGATGGTCAGCTCCGCCTGGGAGGCCCGTCAGCAGGCCGGGGACGCCTACCCGGCGAGCTGAGCGGTTCGGCTTCGCTCAGCCCGCGAGGTCGCGCAGCGCCCGGCGCACGACCGGGTCGACCGCGTCGGTGATCGCCTCGTAGCCCACGTCGTTGGGGTGGAAGAAGTCGGAGGCGACCTTGCCCCGCCACGACTCCGGCCCGTCACGGCGCATGTCGACGACGTGGAGGCGTCCGCTCTCGCCGGCGCGGTCGATCGGCACGTTCGCCGCCCTCGCGGCCGCGGAGGGTTGGGGCAAGGTGGCGATCACGGCCCCGTCGGGCAGGCGGTCGACGAGCTCGGCCATCGCGTCCGGCAGCGCGGCGCGCGCGGCGCGACCGCCGAAGAGGTCGTTGGAGCCGACCAGGACGGTCACGAGGTCGGGCCCTGCACCGTCAGTCGGGGCGGGCAGGGCCTGCATCGCTGGCAGCTGGCGCTCGAGCACGTCGGTCGTGCGGGCACCGGTGGCCGAGAGGTTGACCACGGCGAGGTCGTGGCCGTCGGCACGCAGCCGGGTGGCCAGCCGGCCGACCCAGCCCGCGTCGTAGGCCGACGCGCCGACGCCCTGGCTCATCGAGTCGCCGAGCACGACCCAGCGCCGACCGCCGCGGGCCAGCGCGTCTCGGGAGGCGTCCCACCAGGCCTGCGCGTAAGGGTCGCCCTGCGCGCGCACGCGGCGTACGCCCGGCACGACGAGGTTGAACGCGCGCATCGCCGGCCCGGGACGACGTCCCGGTCGGGTGTCCAGCTCGTGCCGGGGCTCGCTCATGCCGCGGCCCCGTCGGCGAGCACCCGCCGCAGCAGGTGCAGCACCTCCACGACGGTTCGCGTGCGGATCCGGTCGCGCGACCCGCCGAGCCGCAGCTCGAGCGGGTGGGTCGCGTCGGCGGAGGTGAGGCAGACGTGGACCAGGCCGACCGGCTTCTCCGGCGTACCGCCGCCGGGGCCGGCGACGCCGGTGATCGCGACGCCGTAGGTCGTGCCGAGCCGCGCTCGGGCGCCGTCGGCCATCGCCCGCGCGACCTCGGCGCTGACCGCGCCGACGGTGTCGAGCAGCTCCTGGTCGACCCCGAGCTGGTCACGCTTGACCTCGTTGGCATAGCTGACGATCCCGCCGAGCAGGTACGCCGACGAGCCGGGCCGGTCGGCCAGGCGGGAGGCCAGCATCCCCGCGGTGCAGGACTCGGCGGTCGCGATCGTGGCGCCGGCGTCGAGCAGCGCCTGGGCGACCAGCTCGTCGAGGGTGCGCCCGTCGTCGCTGAACAGCGTGTCGGGGAAGTCCTCGCGCACCGCGGTGACCAGGCTGTCGTAGGTCGCCTGGTCGGCAGGGGAGTAGCGGGTGACGATCTCGAGCTCGCCGCCCGAGGTCAGGCAGGTCGTGATCTCGAGGCCGCCGAGCTCGTCGTCGTGCTCGCGCAGCGTGGCGGCCAGCTCGGACTCGGGCGTGCCGAAGAGCCGCAGCGTCGACTGGCGCAGCTCCTCGCCGCCCCCGAGGACGGCGGCCAGCAGCGGGTGGGCCACCGCGTCGGGCCACATGCCCTGCAGCTCCATCGGCGGGCCGGGGAGCACCAGGACCGGCGGACCCTCGCGGCCCTCGGCGACCGGGACGACCAGCCCCGGCGCGGTGCCGACCGGTGCGAGCACGTGGGCGCCCTCGGGCACCCACGCCTGCTTGCGCGTCGCCGCCGCGGTGGCCTGCGGGTCGCGACGCCACCCGCGGGCCACGATCAGCTGCTCGACGATCTCGGTGATCTGCTCCTCCAGCTCGTGGTCGAGCCGCTGCTCCCGTCCCTGGAAGTCGGCGACCACGGCGGCGGTCAGGTCGTCGGCGGTCGGGCCCAGACCACCGGAGGTGATCACGAGGTCGTGGTGGCTGGCGAGGAACTCCAGCGCAGCACGCAGGTCCTCGGGGCGGTCTCCCACGACCACGATGCTGCCGATGTCGGCGCCGCGCTCACGCAGCTGCTCGGCCAGCCACGGTCCGTTCGCGTCGGCGACCCGCCCGGTGAGGACCTCGGTGCCGGTCACGACCACCCCGGCGCGGGGCCGGGCCTCCGGGGCGGTGTCGGCGGTCGACAGGTCAGCGGAGGTCATGGGTCGACTCTAGGAGCCACGTCCTCGGCCCGCTGGGGTGATCGACGAGTAGCGTCGGCGCCGATGACCGACCACCTCGCGCTGCTCGACTGGCGCCGCCGGATGGAGACCGCGTTCGCGCGCGCCCGCGAGGCCGACGAGCCGGCCGAGGGCCATGCGCGGTGGCGGACCGCCCGCGACGAGCTGTTCGCCACGCACCCTGCGTCCCCGCTCCCCTCGGCCGACCCGCTCCGGACCACCGGGTTGCCCTACGCCGCCTACGACCCGGCGTACCGCGTCGAGGTGGCGCTCATGCCCAGCGGGCCCGCCGAGGACGACGTGCGTGACGTCGACACCGGCGAGGACGGCACGCTGCGGATGCGTCGTGTCGGGCGGGTCGAGCTGCCGGCACCGGTCGGCGCGAGCCTCGACGTGTGGTGGCTCGAGCAGTACGCCGGCGGGCTGTTCGTCCCGATGCGCGACGCGACCGCGGGCAGCACGACGTACGGCGGGGGTCGCTACCTGCTCGACACCGCCAAGGGTGCCTGGCACGGCGGCTCGTCCGGTAGGAACGGGGACCGGCTGGTGCTCGACCTGAACTTCGCCTACCACCCCTCGTGCCGCTACGACCCGGCGTGGCAGTGCCCGCTCGCCCCGCCGGGAAACACGATCGCCGTCGCGGTGCCGGTCGGCGAGGTGCTGGGCTGATGCGCACGATCGGGGTCCTGGGCGGGATGAGCTGGCAGTCCACCGCGGAGTACTACCGGATCCTCAACGAGCTCGTCGCCCAGCGGCTCGGCGGTCTGCACTCCGCCGAGCTGGTGGTGCGCTCTGTCGACTTCGCGCGGGTCGAGGCGCTGCAGGTCGCGGGGGAGTGGGACGAGGCCGGGCGCCTCCTGGCCCGGGTCGGCGAGCAGCTCGATGCCGCGGGCGCGGACGTGGTCGTGCTGGCCACGAACACGATGCACCAGGTCGCCGGTCGGCTGGAGGAGATGTTCGGCACGGCGTTCCTGCACCTCGGTGACGTCACCGCCCGGGCGGTGCGGGACGCGGGCGTCGCGCGGGTCGGCCTGCTCGGCACCCGGTTCACGATGGAGCAGCCGTTCTACGCCGACCGGCTCGCCTCGCACGGGCTGGACGTCGTCGTCCCCGCCGAGGCCGACCGCGACGGGGTGCACCGGGTGATCTACGACGAGCTGTGCGTCGGGGTCGTCGACGACGGCTCGCGCGAGCGGGTCCGCGACGCCGTACGCCGTCTGGTCGCTCGGGGCTGCACGGGCGTGGTCCTCGGGTGCACCGAGCTCGAGCTGCTGCTCACCGAGCCCGACCTCGACGGCGTCCCGTTGTTCGCCACGACCCGGCTGCACTGCGAGGCGGCGGTCGCGGCGGCGCTGGCCTGACCCGGGCGATCGTCCGCTCGGTGCGTGATCCGACCCCCGACTCCCGCGGAACGGGGTCGGCGGAGGCCCCAAGTGTGAACGACAGTGCTTCACAACGTCCAAGTTCAGCATTATCCTTAACCGATGCTCTACACCCTCATCGGCGACCTGGTCGGGTCGCGTGGCCTACCCGACAGAGCAGCCGCGCAGGACGAGCTCGGGCGTGCGATGTCGGAGGTCTCGAGGCACGTGCGCCACCGGCAATCCCTCGAACCGACGGTGGGCGACGAGCTGCAGGGCGCCTACGCGACCCTGGGCGAGGCGACCCGAGCGGCGCTCGAGCTGCGTCTCGAGCTCCTCCCTGGCATGGACGTGCGCTGCGGGATCGGGCTCGGGGAGGTGACCGTGCACGATGCCGTCCGGCGCCCCCTCCTCCAGGACGGACCGGGGTGGTGGGCGGCTCGCGACGCTCTCGACCGGCTGGGTACGCGTCGCTTCGCCGCACGCCGGACCTGGGCGGAGCTGTCCGATGTCGCGGCGACCGCCCAGGCGAACGCCTACCTGACCGCGCGTGATGCGCTGGTCGACCGTCTGGGGGATCGGGGCCGGCGACTCCTGCTGGCTTCGCTGCGGGGCAGCTCGCAGCAGGAGATCGCGGCTGCAGAGGGGATCTCGAGGTCGGCGGTCTCCCAGCAGTTCGCGCGCGGTGTCGGCGCCGTGCGCGAGGCTCAGGACCTCATGGACGCAGTGGGCAGCTGAGGGCAGGCTCCCGACGAGGAGGTGCGCGATGCTGCTGCTCGGGGCGTGGCTGGTCGTGGTCGGCCTGTGCGACCTACTGCGCGCGGTCCGGGACGTGACGAGCACCGGCCGTCGGCTTCTGGTCCTCGCCGTCTCGCTCTCGCTGCAGATGGCCGTCTTGTTCGGCCTGGGGGTCAACCGCGCCGGGTTGGTCTTCGGCGCCGTGGCTGCCCTCGGTTCGGTGGCGTGGGTGCTGGGGTCGGCCGCGGCGCTCGTGTCCGACCGACCCCTCCGGCGTGCCGTCGCTCTCGGCGGTCTCGCGGTGGGTCTCGTGGCTCTGGTGGTGGGTGGGGCAGGCGCGGCCGCGACCGAGGTGGCGTGGCCCGGGTCGTTCGGTGGGCCGCTGACCCGCCTGCCTCCCGACGCTGTCGCCCTGGCGCTCGGGGTCGCACTCGTCCAGCTGGCGAGCGCCAACATCGTGGTGCGCCTCGTGCTGGATGCCGTCGGGGTTCCGGCCGGCGATAACGAGAAGCAGCTCAAGGGCGGGCGGGTCCTCGGACCCATGGAGCGGCTTTTCGTCCTGGGGCTGGCAGCAGCGGGCTTCGTGACCGCCGCCGGTGTCGTCGTCGCGGCCAAGGGGCTGCTCCGGTTCCCCGAGCTGCAGCGCCAGGAGCAGGAGGGCGGCCCCAGCGACATCACCGAGTACTTCCTCATCGGCAGCTTCGCGAGCTGGCTGCTCGCGTTGTCCGGAGCCGGACTGCTGTGGATCGGCCTGCAGTGGAGTGGTGGGTGAGCGATGGTCCAGGACATGACTTCACCAGAGCAGGATCAAGCGTGGCGCTTCACCAGGCCCGGCCGGCGAGGAGTGGGAGGAGGCCGGGCGGCGCTGGCCTCGGCCGCGTCATACTGCGGCGGTGGGCGTGCGCAACTACCTGGTAGAGGGCCTCTCCGGCACCGGCAAGACCTCGGTCTGCGACGAGCTGCTGAGCCGCGGCTTCGCCGCGGTCCACGGTGATCGCGAGCTGGCCTACCAGGGTGACCCGCTGACGGGGCTGCCCACCGACGAGACGTCGCACTGGCACCACCTCTGGGACGTTGACCGGGTCCGGGCGCTGGTGGCGGACCGGTCCGACCCGGCGACGTTCTTCTGTGGCGGCTCACGCAACTTCTCGGCGTTCCTCGAGCTCTTCGACGAGGTCTTCGTCCTCGAGGTCGACGAGGACACCCTCCTGCGCCGTCTCGACCGGCGCCCGCTCGGCGAGTGGGGCTCGGCACCGGAGCAGCGTGACCTCGTCGTCCGGCTGCACGAGAGCGGGGAGGACGTGCCGCGCGACGCGATCGCGGTCGACGCGACCCGGCCGCTGGCCGTCGTGGTGGACGAGATCCTCCGACGCGCCCGGCAGCAGTGAGGGCTCGGCTGGCGCATGCTGGGACTCAGCGGTCGTCGGGGGCGGTCGCGAGACGCGCCAGAACCGGGAGTGGATGTCGGCGCTCCTCCCCGCACCGAAGGGTCGGAGGTGACCGATGACCTCCAGGCCCGCGTTCGCCTGGTCGCCGTGGCCGAGGTCGACGTGCTGGAGCAGGAAGCATCCTCCGGTCAACCACTCCTAGCGCACCGTGCCCCTCGTCTCTCCACTCAGCTCCCAGGTCCCGACCAGCCGGCCCAGGCAGTGCAGCGCGCCGCTCGGGCCGTCTGGTGGATCGGGTTCGTGTCGTGCGGCATCGCTGGTCGTTCCGTTCGGTGGCTGGTGCCTGCTCCGGACCACCGCCGGCATCCAGACTCATCGCGTCGTGTGCCTGAGAGCGATCAGGGTGGGTCGTGACGCCCACGATCCCTTCGCGGGGCTCCGGGAGGCAGTCGCCCCGCAGCCGGTGTCGGGGAGCGGGGTGGGGTCGCCAGGACCATGACCTGCACGTCGGGGCCGTCCTGGCCGAGCGCGCCGCGCAACCAGGCCGGCCGCGCACGGGCGACGGTGCGCCAGCCCGCCGACTCGTAGAGCGCCAGGGCGGCCGCGTGCAACGGCAGCACCTCGAGCGCCGGCCGCAGCCCGGCGGCGAGGATGTCGTCGACGACCGTGTCGAGCAGCGTCCGCCCGATCCCGCGCCCACCGTGCGCGAGGTCGACGTAGAGCGTGCTGACCCAGCCCAGCCGGTCCTCCTCGCAACCGTGCGCGAGCGCGGCGGCCGCGCGGATCTCGTCGTCGTCGCTCGTGCCCGAGCGCCCCGACGTGCGGCACACGTGCCCCGCCACGGTCCCGGCGACCTCGGCCACCCAGGCCGCAGCGGCGTCCTCGGCGTGCAGGAACTGCTCGGGCGGGACGGGCAGCGGGTCACGCAACGGGTAGCGCGTCCGCTGCTGCTGGGCGAGCAGCAGGGCGACCAGGCCCGGTACGTCGTCGGCTCGCCGCGGGCGCACCCGGACCGGCTCGCTCACGTCAGCACGAGTCGCTGGTGGCCGTCGATCAGCTCGCGCACGACGTCGAGGTGGCCGGCGTGGATGGCGGTCTCGACCAGCACGTGGTGCAGCACCTCGCGCACCGAGGAGTAGGGCGTCGCGTCGAGGCCCTCGGGCCACCAGGCGAGCGGGTCGTCGGCGCGCCGCGCCAGCACGGCCGCGTCGGCGGCCTCGCACTCCGCCCGGTAGAGGGCCAGGACGTCGGCCACCGCCAGCTCGGAGGTCGTCTCCCACGCCTCGTCGTCCGGGAACGACACGTCCTCACCGCCCACGACGGCGCGCAGCCAGAACCGCTCGACGTCGATCGCGAGGTGGTGCACGGCCCCGAGCAGGCTCCACCCCGACGGCAGCACGCCGCGGCGCAGGTCGGCCTCGTCGAGCCCGTCGAGCACCCCGAGGACATGGCCCCGCCTGGCCCTCAGCCACTCCAGCGTGAGCAGCAGGGCCGGGTCGGCACTCATGCGACCACCGTGCCCTCGACGGCGGTCCGGGCGGCGTACGCCGCGCCGATGCGGGCGCACACGGGGCCGGGGGAGCCGGTGCCGATCCGGCGCCCGTCGACGGTGACGACCGGGGTGACGCCGCCCATCGTGCCGGTCACGAAGACCTCGTCGGCGGTGTGGACCGCGGTCACGGGGAAGTCCCCGACGGCGACGGGCAGTCCCTCGGCGGAGCAGATCTCCAGGACGGTCTCGCGGGTGATGCCCTCGGGACAGGCGCGCGTGGTCGAGGTCCGCACGACCCCGTCGGCGACGTGGAAGAGGTTGGTCGCGTTGGTCTCCGCGACGAACCCGCCGTCGTCGAGCATCAACGCGTCGTCCGCGCCGGCGACGTTGGCCTCGATCTTGGCCAGGATCGAGGTGAGCAGGTTGTTGTGGTGGATCGTCGGGTCGAGCGAGTCGGGCCGGTGGCGTCGCACCGAGGACGTCACGAGCGTGATCCCGCTGTCGTCGTAGACCGGCGACTTGAACTCGGCGAGCACGATCAGGGTCGGCCCGGCGGTGTTCAGCCGCGGGTCCATCCCGCTGGTCACCTTCACCCCACGGGTGAGCGTGAGCCGCACGTGCACGTCGTCGGTCATGGCGTTGGCCGCCAGGACGGCCCGGATCCGCTCGACGACCCACTCCTCGGCGGGGATCTCCGCGAAGGCCAGCGCGTGCGCGGAGCGACGCAGCCGGGCGAGGTGCTCGGTGAGCTTGAAGATCCGGCCACCGTGCAGCCGCAGGCCCTCCCACACGGCGTCGCCGCCCTGCACCACCGAGTCGAACGGGCTGACCCCGGCCTGGTCGCGGTGCACGAGGTCCTCACCGATGCCGACCACCAGGTCACGGTTGCGCTCGTCGAAGGTCTGCAGCATCAGGGCTCCTGGTCGGGGGTGCGGCGGTGGGTCCGGGGGAGAGCCGGTACGGCGCGAGCGCGTCGTAGTAGGGCCGGCAACGTTCGAGCAGCGGGTGGAGCCGGTCGGGCAGCGGGTCGCTGCTGCCGGGGGACTCGGTCGCGAAGCCCGTCGAGGCCTCCACGCCGGCGTACCAGTGCGGGGCCCAGACGCCGTCGCTGTCGCGGGGGCCGGCCGGCCAGGCGAGCATCGCCTCGTCGAAGCCGATCCCCACGGCGCCGCACAGGGCGGTGAGCGTCGCGCGGGGGTCGCGCAGGACGTCGGCGGCGTCGACGACCGGGCCGCCGTGGCGCTCGAAGAGCTCGACCTGCTGCGGGAGGCCGAGGTCGTCGAGCGTGGGGGTGTCGCGGACCTTGGCGTAGGACGTCAGCACCCGCTCGGGGTCGCGCACCAGGAAGGCGTGGGTCAGCGCGCCGAGACCGGAACGCGCCGAGGCCGGGAGGTCGGCGAGCACGTGGTGGGTCATGTGCTTCTGGTACTGCACGGGTGTCGGCACCGGGTCGCTCGTGAGAGCACGGACGACCTCGTCGGCGTCGGTGGGCTGTGAGGCGATCACGTCGTCGCGCCCGGGGTGGTCGAGGCCGGTGCGGGCGAGGTAGACGGCGTACAGCGGCTCGTCGACGACCGAGCAGTCGGCGCGGTTCTCGAAGCTGCGCATCATCGCCGTCGACAGGTTGCGGGGGCCGGACCACATCGCGATCCGGGTGATGTCCTCAGGGTGCACGGCGTCCAGTGTGCTCGAAGGCGCCGACGTCGAGCAGCCCGGCCCGAGGACGACGTCGAGTGCCGCGCGGGGGCGTGAGCTGCTCGAGCGCGCGGTACGCCGCCGGGACGCGCACGCCGGCGTCGATGATGAATCTTGATGAAGCACTTCCCTTTGGATGAAAGATGATGAACGATCCAGGGGTGAGCAACCGCAGCCCGTTCCGTCCGTCCTTCGGGTCCAACCCGCCGCTGGTCGCCGGACGGGACCCGGTGCTCAGCGAGATCGAGGACGCCCTCGACGGCGGTCCCGGCACGGCCGGTCGCGCCGCGCTGATCACGGGCAACCGCGGGATCGGCAAGACCGTGGTGCTCAACGAGGCCGAGGCGCTCGCCCGCGAGCGCGGCTGGCTGGTGCTCTCGGAGACCGCCACCGTCGGGCTGCTCGACCGGATGACCGACGACGGCCTGCCCGAGCTCGCCGACCTGCTGCGTCAGGCACCGGAGTCCCGGCCCCGGGTGCGCGGCATCTCGCTCCCGGCCGGCCTCGGGGGAGTGGAGCTCGAGCTGCCCGACGAGAAGGGGCCCGGTGGGCTGCGTCGTCAGCTCAACGCGCTCACCGACCTGCTCGACGAGCACGGGACCGGGATCATGATCACCCTCGACGAGGTGCACGCGCGTGCGGCGCGCGACGACGTCGCGCAGCTGGCCGCCGTGGTCCAGCACGCGTTCCGCGAGGACCGGCCGGTCGCGTTCGCCGCCGCCGGCCTGCCCGCCGCGGTGCAGGACCTGCTGACCTCCGACGTCTCGACGTTCCTGCGCCGGGCGCGGCGCTTCGTCCTCGAGCCGTTGAGCCCGGTCGCGTCCGAGGAGGCCCTGCGGGTGCCGATCGTGGCCGGCGGTCGCGAGGTCGCCGACGCCGAGGTCGCGGCCATGGCCGAGGCGACCCGGGGCTACCCCTACCTCGTCCAGGTGATCGGCGACCGGGTCTGGCGCCAGGAGCCCGACTCCTCGGCGATCACCGCCGAGCACGTACGCCGTGGCGTGGCCGACGCGATCCGCGAGGCGGGCTTCGCCCTGCACGAGCCGGCTGTCAACGACCTGTCCGAGACCGACCGCGCCTTCATCCTCGCCATGGCCGCCGACGACGGCGACTCCTCGATCGCCGACGTCGCCCGACGCCTGGACCGCGACCACGGCTACGTCTCGCGCTACCGCGCCCGTCTGATCGTCGCGGGCGTCGTCGAGCCGAGCAGGCGAGGCTACCTGCGCTTCACCATCCCCTACCTGCGCGACTTCCTGCGCTCACGTCCCGACTACGCCTGACACCACCGAGGACGTGCGTCGTCCCGGCCAGTCGACCTCCCGGGCTCGCGGGCCCGACAGGTGGAGACGCCGTAGACGGAAGTACCTATCGCCGGATGCTCGACCCTCGCCACGCTCGGTCGACACCCAAGGTCGCGATGCTGGACCCGATCGGTACGCCCGTCTACGAGGCTCGGCGCGCGGTCAGGCCAGCTCCTCGAGCTCCGTCTGCACGCCGGGGTCGCCGGCCTCGGCGGTGTAGTCCTCGGGCAGCGTGGTGTCCTCGCCGTCGGCCACCCGTCCGCGCAGGACCAGCGTCAGGACGGCGGCGACCGCCAGGTTGACGATGATCGCCACGATCCCGGCCTAGATCGTCACTGTCGGTGTCGATGCCGAGGTTGGACAGCGCGAAGCCCGAGCCGCCGAAGTGCTCCTTGACGACCGTGACCTCGCCGTCGGGCCCGAAGACATTCTGCGGGATCGTGTAGAGCGTCCAGACCGCCGACCGCGATGCCGGCCGCCCAGCCCGCGATCAGGGCCTTGGCGTGGAACCAGCCGCGTGTACAGGCCCAGCGCCACCGCGGGCAGGGTCTGCAGGATGATCACGCCGCCGATGAGCTGCAGCTCGATGCGTGAACTGCGGGTCCAGCGCCAGGATCGCCAGCAGCGCGCCCAGCTTGACGACCAGCGAGGCCAGCTTGCGACTGCGGGCCTCCTGCTTCGGCGTGGCGTCCTGGTTGCAGGTACTCCTTGTAGATGTTGCGGGTGAACAGGTTGGCCGCCGCGATCGACATGATCGCGGCCGGCACCAGGGCGCCGATCCCGATCGCGGCGAAGGCGACGCCGGCGAACCAGGTCGGGAACTGCTGCTCGAAGAGCAGCGGCACGATCGTGTTGGCGTCGGGCTTGCCGTCGGCGCTGGTCGATCGGCTTGACCCCCGCGGCGATGGCCATGTAGCCGAGCAGGGCGAGCAGCCCGAGCACGAAGCTGTAGGCCGGCAGCGCGGCCATGTTGCGCTTGATGGTGTCGCGCCGCGTTGGCGGCGAGGACGCCGGTGATGCAGTGCGGGTAGAGGAACAGCGCCAGCGCCGAGCCGAAGCGCCAGCGTGGCGTACTGCAGCTGGGTGGGCTCGGCCAGGATGATGCCGTCGCCGGGGTTGGGGCTCGCCGTCGAACTTGGCGTCGGCCGCGCCGAAGATCTCGTCCGAAGCCGCCGAGCTTGTAGGGGATCACGATGACCGCCGCGATGACGACGATGTAGATCAGCGCGTCCTTGACGAACGCGATCAGCGCCGGCGCGCGCAGGCCCGGACTGGTAGGTGTAGGCGGCCAGGATCGCGAACGCGACGATGAGCGGCAGCTCGCCGCGTCGACGCCCATCGTCTTGAGCACCGCCTCGATGCCGACCAGCTGCAGCGCGATGTAGGGCATCGTCGCGACGATGCCGGTGATGGCGATCGAGCAGCGCCAGCGTCGGCGAGCCGAACCGGCCGCGCACGAAGTCGGCCGGGGTCACGAAGCCGTTGCGGTGGCAGACCGACCACAGCGCGGGCCAGCACGATGAACACGATCGGGTAGACCACGATCGTGTACGGGACGGCGAAGAACCCGATCGCGCCGGCGCCGAAGACCAGTGCCGGCACGGCGACGAACGTGTACGCGGTGTAGAGGTCGCCGCCGATCAGGAACCAGGTGATCCAGCCGCCGAAGCTGCGCCCGCCCAGGCCCCACTCGTCGAGGCTGTCCAGGTTGTCGGCCCGGCGCCACCGGCTGGCGCCAGAAGCCCGAGGCCGCTCACCGCGAGGAAGAGCGACGTGAAGATCGACGAGCCTCGGTGACCTTGATGTCGCCCATCTCAGCCCCGCGTCCTGCGGTAGACGACCACGGTGCAGGCCACGCCGATGAACACCGCAGCCAGCTGGTACCAGTAGAAGAACGGGATGCCGAAGAGCTCCGGGGTCATCCGGTTGTACAGCGGCGGGAACAGCACCGCGGCGAGCGGCACGAGCAGCAGCCAGTTCCACGGGCTGCGGTCGGTGCGCTCCGCAGGCGGGGTGTTCCCCTGCTTGCGCCTTCCCACTGGGTGTTCGTCCTGCTCGGCCACGTCGCCTCCTCACACCGCAGGCCCCCACCGGGCCCGACATGGCAGCGTCCCACGGGCGCGCTGCGAGAAGAAGGCGCCACGCGCCACCGATGTGCACCGCGTGACGGCGTCATGGTCGACACCGAACGCTGGTAGGTGTGGGCCGCGGGCGTGGGCGAGGGGACCATCGACCGAGCCACGCGCCGCATCGAGACGCTCGCCGAGGTGGTCGACCTCCTCCGCGACGCGCCGCCCGGTGATCGGCCGCTCGCGCCGCCGACCTGACTACCGTCGGGCCATGCCGATCGACTGGGCTCACGAGGTCATCGACCAGATCGAGTCCCACTGGACCCACCAGCTCCGTCCGCGACTGGTCGGGCTGAGCGACGCGGAACATCGCTGGGAGCCGGTATCGCGCGACCTGGCGAGCGCTGAGAGCGTGCCGACCATCGCGTGGCGTCTCGATCACGTCACGGTGGGTCTCGCCGTCACCAACGCGACGCACTTCAACGGGCCGGCGGCGACCTTCGAGGACTTCGAGCCTGCTGGAAGCGCCGACGAGGCGCTGCACCGCATCGACGGTGCCTTCGAACACTGGATCGACGGCGTGCGCATGCTGGGGGAGGAGGGCCTGAGGCGTCCGCAGGGACCGACGTCGCCATCCGAGTTCGCGGACGCTCCGATGGCGCGGCTCGTGATGTACACGAGCGTCGAGCTGATCCACCACGGCGCCGAGGTCTGCCTGCTGCGTGACCTGTTCGAGCACCGGGAGGACCCTGATGAGACCTGACCACTACGACGCGTTCGCCGCCGCCTACGCGCACGCGAACGAGACCGGCCTGTTCAACGCCTACTACACGCGTCCCGCCGTGCTCGGCCTGCTCGGCGACGTCACCGGACGACGCATCCTCGACGCCGGTTGTGGCCATGGGCCGATCGCGGCCGACCTGCGTGACCGGGGCGCCCACGTCAGCGGCTTCGACGCCAGCCCCGCGATGGTGCAGCTCGCGCAGGAGCGGCTCGGACCCGACGTCCCGGTGCAGGTGGTCGACCTCGCCGGTGCGCTGCCCTACGGCACGGGGGAGTTCGACGACGCGGTCGTCGCCCTCGTCCTGCACTACCTCGAGGACTGGTCCGGTCCGCTGGTCGAGCTGCGCCGGGTGCTGCGGCCCGGAGGCCGGTTGGTCCTCGTCGTCAACCACCCCGTGATCCGTCCGGTCGTCTACCCGGACGAGGACTACTTCGCCGTCACGCCGTACACCGAGGACCACACCTTCGACGGGCAGAGCGTGGACCTGACCTTCTGGCACCGCCCGCTGCACGCGATGAGCGACGCCTTCGCCGAGGCGGGATTCACGATCAAGGCGATCAGCGAGCCGCCGTACGACCCCGACGCTCCGGCCGAGCTGGTGGCCGACCTCGGTGGGCGCCGCGCGTTCCTGTGCTTCCTGTTCTTCGTGCTCGAGGCGAGCTGAGGCCGACCGTGCAGACGACAGGTGCCGAGCAGTCGTCAGCGTCGGGCGCTGTACGTCCTCTCGGCACGCCGGGCGCGCTCTCGACCGCGACGCAGCGTCGCCGGCAGGGTCAGGGCGATCCCGACCAGCACGCCGGCGAGCGTCCCGAGGGTGTTGGCCACCACGTCGCGCTCGTCGGAGACCCGTCCCGGGATGGACTGCTGGGCCAGCTCGATCGCGACCGTCAGCACGAAACCGGCCACCGCCGAGAGCCACCACAGCCGGGTGCCGAGCAGGAGCAGCAGGAAGAGCCCGACCGGCACGAACAGTGCGATGTTCGCCAGGAACTCGACGCGGTCGAAGGTGGCCCAGGAGAGCTGGTCGTAGCGCTGCAGCCGGGCGGCGATCCGGACCAGCAGGTCGCCGGCCGAGCCGGTCAGCGGGTCCGGTGTCAGCGTCAGGTAGCCGACCAGACCGAGGTAGGCCAGGGTGACCAGGCTCAGGAACGGGTGGCGGTGCAGCATGAGCCCATGATGACGGCTCGTGCCGTGAGGGTGCCCGAGCGGGTCTCCGAGCGGGCTGCTCCACCCGCTTCCTGACATAATGTCACTTATCGGCGCATCGCCGCCCGAAGGGGACAGGTAGCCGTCGTACCGTTCCGACGGTGCAGCCGGAAGCCTTCGTCCTCGTCGAGGGTGACAGCGACGCCGTCGCGATCCACGCGGCTGCGAACGTCCTGGACGTCGACCTGGCGCACGTCAGCGTCGTGTCGCTCGGCGGCGTCACCAACATGCGCCGTGCGCTGGTCGAGGTCGTCCGGGACGGTGGCGAGGTCCGCGGGCTGTGCGACGCGGCCGAGGCGCCGATCGTCGTGCGGGCACTGCGCCACGTCGGGTACGCCGTCCCGGCCCCCGACGACCTGCCCGCCGCCGGGTTCTGGGTGTGCGAGCAGGACCTCGAGGACGAGCTGATCCGGGCCGCCGGCGCGCCCCGGGTGCTCCGCGTCCTCGACGAGACCGGTCTACGACGCTCCTTCGCGAGCATGAGCGGTCAGCCGGTCTGGCGCGAGCGTCCCTTCGAGGAGCAGGTCCGCCGCTTCATCGGCGCCGGGTCTGGTCGCAAGGCCTCGCTGGCGCGCGCCCTGACCGAGAGCCTGGCCGGCGACGAGCTGCCCGCGCCGATCGCCGAGCTGCTGCGATCGCTTCCCGGCTGAGCTCCTACTCCTCGCGCGCGTGGCGCCCCGTGTCGGCGGAGTCCGCCGCGGGCGGCGGGTCGACGACGGTCGGGACCGGGGCCGCGTGGGTGCCGGCATGCTCGGCCGTGGTGGCCGCCGGGGCAGCCACCGCACTGTCGGCAGCGGCCGCCGCGTCCGCCGCGGTGCGCTCCTCGGTGCGCTCCTGGGTGCGCGCAGCCTGGCTGGCCGAGGTCTGCCGCAGCTCGATCTTCGGCAGGAGCAGCAGCACCAGGAACGCCAGCGCCATCACGAGCGCACCGCCCAGCAGCACGAGACCCATCGAGTCGGCGAAGCCCACCTGGAAGGGGTGCGAGAGCACGTCCGACATCCGTCCGATGATCGAGGAGTCGTCCTGCACCGCCGACAGCACGCCCCCGGCCTGCCCGGGGTTCGAGAGCGCGTCGAGCACCTGGGCGTCGACCCTCGACTGCGGGACGGCGCCCGAGGCGGCGGCCTGCCGAATCCCGGGGCCGGCGTCCTGGAGCGCGCCCGAGATGTTCTCCCCCAGGCTGCTGAAGAGCAGCGAGAGGAACACCGCGACCCCGAGCGTGCTGCCGAGCTGGCGGAAGAACGTGGCGGAGCTGGTCGCCACACCGATGTCGCGTGGCGGCACGGCGTTCTGCACGATGATCGTCAACGGCTGCATGTTCTGCCCGATGCCCAGACCGAGGAACAGCATCCCGACCATGACCAGCCACAGCGGCGTGTCGGCGCCGATGCGCGAGAGCGCGAGCATCGAGACGACCGCCATCGCCGAGCCGATGATCGGGAACGGTCGGATGATCCCGGTCCGGGACGTGACCTGACCGACGACGATGCCGGCGGTCATCATCCCGACCACCATCGGCAGCAGCATCAGGCCCGCCTGGGTCGGGCTCGCTCCGTGCACGATCTGCATGTACTGCGGCAGCACCGTGATCGCACCGAACATCGCGGCCCCGACCAGCACGCCGGCCGCGATCCCGACCGCGGCGGCGCGGACCCGGAAGATCCGCAGCGGGATGAGCGCGGACTCCCCCATCCGCCTCTCGATCCCGACGAAGGCCAGCAGACCGAGCACGCCGACGACGTACGCCGTCAGCGACCGCCCCGAGGCCCAGCCCCAGTCACGGCCCTGCTCGGCGACGATCAGCAGGGGCACCAGCCCGACCACGAGGGCGACCGCGCCCCACCAGTCGATCCGTGCCTCGCGGCGCACGTGGTGCAGGTGGAGGTTCTTGGTGACCACGATCAGGGCCAGGATCCCGATCGGCACGTTGACCAGGAACACCCAGCGCCACCCGGTGATCCCGAGGATCGAGGCCTGACCCGCGAACAGGCCGCCCGCGACCGGGCCGAGGACGCTGGAGGTGGCGAAGACGGCCATGAAGTAGCCGGTGTACTTCGCGCGCTCACGCGGCGAGACGATGTCGCCGATGATCGCGAGCACCAACGTGAACAACCCACCCGCACCGAGGCCCTGCACCGCACGCAGCGCGGCCAGCATGTACATCGAGGTCGCGAACGAGCAGGCCGCCGAGCCGAGGATGAACAGCGTGATCGCGAAGAGGAACAGCTTCTTGCGGCCGTAGAGGTCGCCGAGCTTGCCGTAGATCGGGGTCGTGATCGTCGAGGTGATCAGGTAGGCCGTGGTCACCCAGGCCTGCACCGAGAGCCCGTTCAGGTCATCGGAGATGGTGCGGATCGCGGTCGCGACGATCGACTGGTCCAGCGCCGCCAGGAACATGCCCAGCATCAGGCCGGACAGGATCGTCAGCACCTGAGCGTGGGTGTAGGTGCCGTCGTGGTCGTCCCCGACCGGGGACGGGGTCGCGCCGCCGGGCGCGGCGGTGGTGGCAGTCATGCGTCGGGACCTCTTCGTGTCGGCAGCGGGATCGGCTCGCACCCCAGGGAAATAGTTGCAGAAGGCGACCATTATTCCCGTGCCGGGCCCGGCTCGACCCGTGGACCCGGATGACGTCCCCTGGTGGGGTCGACGGAACGGGGGTGAGCACTGGTCTCGACCTCCTGCGAACGCCGTGGTCGAGCAGCGGACGGCGAGCTCGACCATCTCGAAGTGATCGCCGACCCCGGGTCGTCGCTCGTGCCGAGCAGGCACTGCCGGTCGACCCCGTCGAGCAGGTGGTCGTGCAGAGGTCGGTCCAGTACTGCCCGCGCCGACCGACGTACCCCCAGGCGAAGCCGACGACCCTCTCCCCCGCGGTCGCCAGCGCGAGTCGGTAGCCCTCGCGTCGGGCGTGGCGCTCGAAGGAGCTCGTGAGCCCCACCACCGTCACCTCGAGGTGTCCCGGCTCTCCGACGGCCGGGGCCGATCCTGCGGGAGGTCTCGCTTGGAGCCGGCCGAGGTCGGGCGGAGCGTCGTGGCGCCCGGCCACGGCGTCGCCTCGCCGCGGGAGTGCGGCACGACCCCGACCTGGAAGGCGTCCTCGTAGACGATGTCGCCCGGCTCCGAGGAGATCACGCGGTGGTGGGCGACCCCGTGGCTCGCCAGCATCGCGCAGAGCTCGTCGACCTGCGCGGCCATGTCCGGGCGCACGGGTTGCTTGAACCAGGTCACCGCACCGAGCGTGTTGCCGTCGGCGTAGAAGTCGGGGTTCGGCAGGTGGGCGAGGAACCAGTCGTCGATGTCGAGGTAGCGCGCCTCCTGCTGCGCGGTCAGTCGGCTCGCGCGGCGCAGGTGGTCGACCGCCACGAAGACGCCTACCCCGACGCCGAGACGCCCGCGGTAGTCGACCTGCACCCGCAGGTAGTCCTCGCCGGTCACCAGCCCATCGTGCCGCACGCCAGAGCGCTCGCGGATCGGTTCCACTGGTGTGCGATCCGCGATGCTCGTGACCGCCGGTCCGGGCGCCGTCGGCGCAGAGCCGTCGCAGGTGACAGGGTGGACCCATGGTGACCAGGGACCGCGACGACGCGGGCCGACCGCGCCAGGCCAGGCCTCGTGACGAGCTCGGCCGGCCGCTGCCGTACGGCGCGACGGGCGTCGAGCCCGTCCCGGAGGACCCGTTGCCGCCGGTGGAGACGGTGCGGTTCGCCACCGAGCTGCTCGAGCAGGGCAGGCCCTTCTCGGCGCACGAGGTCTTCGAGGCCCGCTGGAAGGACTCCCCCGAGGTCGAGCACGACCTCTGGCAAGGTCTGGCGCAGCTCTGCGTCGGGCTGACCCACGCCCTGCGCGGCAACGAGACCGGGGCCGGCCGGCTGCTCGAGCGCGGCCACGGCCGGCTCGAGCGCTACGCCGCGTCCGGCGGACCGACGTACGGGCTGGACCTCACCGAGCTCCGGTCCTGGATCGACCGGTCGGCCGCGGGACCCGCTGACCCACCCCGGTCGTAGTCAGGGTCACCGACGTCGAGGCGGGGCCGAGCCGCGCGAGGTCGTAGCGCCACCACCGCCCGCCGAAGGCGAGCTCGCCCGACGCCCCTCGTCCAGGTGACGACCGGTCGTGGGTGAGGCAGATCATGCTCCGTCAGTTGGCCTTTGACCTGCGCTGTCATGCATCATTGACCTTGTCAGTCATTACCGGCTCAACCTGGAGGTGCTCACCATGACCCGCTCGATCATCGAGAAGTTCCGTCGCTTCGACCGTGAGGTCCTCGAGGCGTTCGTGCCGTGGCACGTGCGCACCTGGCAGCGCCCCGGGCGCTGATCCCCAGGACCCCGCCAGACCCCCGTGCGCCGCTCGGCGACGGGGGTCTTTCGCGTCCGCGTCAGCCCCCGACGTACGCCGCCAGGTGCTGGCCGGTGAGCGTGGAGCCGTCGGCGACCAGGTCGGCCGGCGTGCCCTCGAAGACCACGCGCCCGCCGTCGTGGCCTGCGCCGGGACCGAGGTCGATGATCCAGTCGGCGTGGGCCATCACGGCCTGGTGGTGCTCGGTGACGATCACCGAGGTGCCGGCGTCGACGAGGCGGTCGAGCAGGGCGAGCAGCTGCTCGACGTCGGCGAGGTGCAGGCCGGTCGTCGGCTCGTCGAGGATGTAGACCTCGGCCCTCTCCCCCATCCGCGTGGCCAGCTTGAGCCGCTGGCGCTCGCCGCCGGACAGTGTGGTCAGCGGCTGGCCGAGGGTGAGGTAACCCAGGCCGACGTCGACGAGCCGGTCGAGGATCTTCACCGCGGCCGGGATCCGGGCCTCGCCGTCAGCGAAGTGCTCGCGGGCCCGCTCGACCGACATCTCGTGCACCTCGGCGATGTCCCTCCCGCCGAGGGTGTGCTGGAGCACCTCGGCCCGGAATCGACGCCCCTCACACTCCTCGCACGGCGACTCGACGGTCGCCATCACCCCGAGCTCGGTGATGATCACGCCCGCGCCGTTGCAGGTCTCGCAGGCGCCCTCGGAGTTCGCGCTGAACAGCGCCGGCTTCACCCCGTTGGCCTTGGCGAAGGCCTTGCGGATCGGCTCCAGCAGGCCGGTGTAGGTCGCCGGGTTGCTGCGCCGCGACCCCTTGATCGCACCCTGGTCGACCACGACGACCCCGTCGCGACCCGCCAGCGACCCGTGGACCAGCGAGCTCTTCCCGGACCCGGCGACGCCGGTCACCACCGTGAGCAGCCCGAGTGGCACGTCCACGTCGACGTCGCGCAGGTTGTGCGTCGCAGCGCCGCGCACCTCCAGCGCTCCCGAGGCCGTGCGCACCTGCTCCTTGATCCGCGCTCGGTCGTCGAGGTGGCGGCCCGTGACCGTCTCGCTGCCCCGCAGCCCGTCGACGTCGCCCTCGAAGCAGATCGTCCCGCCGCCGGCTCCCGCTCCGGGCCCGAGGTCGACCACGTGGTCGGCGATCGCGATCGTCTCGGGCTTGTGCTCGACCACGAGCACGGTGTTGCCCTTGTCGCGCAGCTGGAGCAGCAGTCGGTTCATCCGCTCGATGTCGTGCGGGTGCAGGCCGATGGTGGGTTCGTCGAAGACGTAGGTGACGTCGGTCAGCGACGACCCGAGGTGACGGATCATCTTGGTGCGCTGGGCCTCGCCGCCCGACAGCGTCCCCGCGGGGCGGTCCAGGGAGAGGTAGCCCAGCCCGATCTCGGTGAAGGAGTCGAGCAGCTGCACGAGTCCGCCGAGCAGGGGCGCCACCGACGGCTCGTCGAGGTCGCGCACCCAGTCGGCGAGGTCGCCGATCTGCAACCGGCACAGGTCGGCGATCGACCGGCCCCCGATCGTCGAGGCCCGGGCCTCCGGCGTCAGCCGGCTCCCCTCGCAGTCCGGGCAGGTCTGGAAGGTGACCGCCCGCTCGACGAAGCGGCGTACGTGCGGCTGCATCGCCTCGGGGTCCTTGGACAGCATCGACCTGGTGATCTTGGGGATGACACCCTCGAAGGTCAGGTTGATCCCCTCGACCTTGATCTTGGTCGGCTCCGCGTAGAGCATCGTCTCGCGCTGACGGTCCGTCCACGCGCCGATCGGCTTGTCCATCGGCAGCCCCATGCCCTCGAAGAGCCGGCCGTACCAGCCGTCCATCGAGTAGCCGGGCACCAGCAGCGCGCCGTCCGAGAGCGACGTGTCGGCATCGTAGAGCGCCGTCAGGTCGATGTCGTTGACGCGGCCCATGCCCTCGCAGCGCGGACACATGCCGCCGAGGTACACCGCCTGCTTGACGACCTTCCGCTCCGTGCGGCCGGACTTCTCGGTCGACATCATCCCGCTGGCCCGCCGGGTCGGCACGTTGAAGGAGTACGCCGTCGGCGGCCCGACGTAGGGATCGCCGAGGCGGCTGAACAGGATCCGCAGCATCGCGTTGGCGTCGGTGGCGGTGCCGACCGTCGAGCGGGGGTTGGCCCCCATCCGCTCCTGGTCGACGATGATCGCGGTGGTCAGACCCTCGAGCACGTCGACGTCGGGGCGCGCCATGCTGGGCATGAACCCCTGCACGAAGCTGGGGTAGGTCTCGTTGATCAGCCGCTGCGACTCCGCGGCGATCGTGGCGAAGACCAGCGAGCTCTTGCCGGACCCGGAGACACCCGTGAAGACGGTCAGGCGCCGCTTGGGCAGGTCGACGCTGACCTCGCGCAGGTTGTTCTCCCGCGCGCCGACGACCCGGATCAGGTCGTGGGTGTCCGCGTCGTACGTCGTGGCGGTGCGGGCCATGGGCGGCGACCTTCCGTGGTCGGGTGAGGGCTGCGGGTCAGGTTCTCAGAGGTCGGGGACCCGGCGCATCACGAGTCTCGGCATCCGGCGGGCCTCGGCGTCGGTCGTGCCGACGACCTCGAAGCCGACCACGTCGGCGAAGTCCTCGAGCACCCCCGGCGTGACCGGGCGCGTCTCCCAGGCCGTGGCCCGATCCTGCCAGCCGGACCGGTCCTCCTGCGAGGCCTGGGGCGACCTACCGTGAGCAAGGTGAGCACCTCCGCGACGTACACCCACGGCCACCACTCCTCGGTGCTGCGCTCGCACCGCTGGCGCACCGCGGAGAACTCCGCCGGCCACCTGCTGGGCCACCTCGAGCCGGGGATGAGCCTGCTCGACGTCGGCAGCGGGCCCGGCACCATCACCGCCGACCTCGCCGCGCTCGTCGCGCCGGGCCGGGTCACCGCGCTGGAGGCCACCGCCGAGGCCCTCGACCTGACCCGGGTCGAGCTCGAGCGGCGCGGCGTGAGCGACGTCGACTTCGTCGTCGGAGACGTGCACGCGCTCGACCTGGCCGACGACACCTTCGACGTGGTCCACGCCCACCAGGTGCTCCAGCACGTCGGCGACCCGGTGGCGGCGCTGCGGGAGATGCGCCGCGTGTGCCGTCCCGGTGGCGTGGTGGCCGTCCGCGACAGCGACTACAGCGCCTTCACCTGGTGGCCGCCGACTCGCCGGGCTCGACGAGTGGCTCGCGCTCTACCTGCGTCTCGCCCGCGCCAACGGCGGCGAGCCGGACGCCGGTCGGCGCCTGCTCTCGTGGGCCCGGGAGGCCGGCTTCACCGACGTGACCGCCGGGGCAGCCACGTGGTGCTTCGCCACGCCCGAGGACCGGGCCTGGTGGGGTGGGATGTGGGCCGAGCGGATCCTGTCCTCGGCGATGGCCGAGCAGGCGGTGCATGAGGGGTACGCCGACCGGGCCGACCTCGAGCGGATCTCGGCCGCCTGGCTCGACTGGGCCGAGCATCACGACGGGTGGCTGAGCATCCTGCACGGCGAGGTCGTCGCCCGCGCCTGAGCGACGGGCTCGACCTCCCGCCAGCGACGGTGGACGGTCCAGCCCCGTCCTCAGACCCGTCCTCAGACCCGTCGTCAGTCCCCCGCGAGCAGGAACACCCGCAACGCGGAGACGAACGCGTCGGGCTGCTCGGAGTGCACCCAGTGCCCGGCGCCCTTGAGGCTGACCGAGACGGTGCGCGGGAACAGCTCACGCATCCGCGGCGCGTGCTCGGGGCGCACGTAGTCGGAGTCCGCACCCGAGAGCCACAGCACCGGGTGGTCGAAGGACGTCTCGATCTCGGGGAACCCGCCGATCGTCGGCAGCTCGCGGCGCAGCAGGTCGAGGTTGGCCTGCCAGAAGAAGCCGTCGCGGCCCGAACGCAGGTTCTGCAGCAGGAAGCCGCGCACCCGTTCGTCGTCGACCGCGGCAGCGAGCTGGTCGTCGGCCGCGCCCCGACGCTCGAGACCGGCCAGGTCGATCGCGGCCAGCGAGCTCAGCAGGTGCTCGAACTCGCCCGCACCGTCGCTGCTCGTCGGCGAGATGTCGGCGACCACGAGCCGGTCGACCAGCTCGGGATGGCGCAGCGCCAGCACCATGGCCACCTTGCCGCCCATCGAGTGGCCCACCAGGTGCACCGGCCCGTCGTCGTACCTCGCGGCCAGCCACCCCGCCACCACCTCGGCGACGTCGTCGTAGTCGGCCGTGTCCGTCCAGGACGAGCGGCCGTGGTTGGGCAGGTCGACGAGCACCGAGCGCAGGTCCGGCACCAGTGCCTTGGCGATCGCGGTGAAGTTGCGACCCTGCCCGAACAGCCCGTGCAGGAAGACCACCCGCGGACCCGCCTGGCCCACCTCGGTCGCGTTGATCGTGCTGATCGCGTCGGTCGACGGCTCCGTCTCGCTCACGGCGCCCACCCTAGGGCGACCCCGGAGTCGACATTTCCTCGCCGACGACTCCAGTGCGGCCCCGAGGGTGCCGATACCTGCACGGAGTCCCCCGCTCACCTGTCTCGCAGCCCAGCCCCCCGGAGTCCCCCATGTTCGACTGCGCCCCCACCACGCACACCTATCTCTCCCACGACATGCCTTGCGGTCGTTGCGGTCACGGCCGCCACACCTACCTCGCGTGCTCCGACACCTGCTCGTGCTCCCCCTCGCCGGCCGCGCCGTCGAGCTGGGCGCCGAGCGAGGCGCGCGCGGACGTGCTCCGTGCCTGAGCGGGCCGCGGACGGCCTGGCTGCTCGTCGCCGCCCGTACCGCCCCCTCCCGTTGCTGCCCACCGAGCAGCGCCACCTCGCCTCACGCTTCTCCTTCGGCGTCACCCCCGCGATGGCTGCCGAGGTACGCCGTGCCGGCGGCGCCCGCGCCTGGTTCGACGAGCAGCTCGCCGCCCCCCTCGGTGACCGCCCCGCCGACGAGACGCTGGCGTGGTTCCCCACCCTGCGGCAGGCGCCGCGCGAGGCCTGGAACGCCGCGAAGGACGGTCGGATCAAGGGCTACGTCGTGATGGCCGACTACCAGCGCTACGCGATGGTGCGCCGGATCCGGGCCCGCCACCAGGTCCGCGAGGTGATGACGGAGTTCTGGGAGCAGCTGCTCAACGTGCCCACGACCGGCGAGCCGTGGTTCGTGCACCGCCGCGACTACGGCGACACGCTGCGCAAGCTGGCCTTCACCTCCTACGAGAACATCCTGCGGGCCGCCGTGCTGCACCCCTCGATGCTGGTCTACCTCGACAACGCCCGCTCCACCGCCGCTCACCCCAACGAGAACCTCGGTCGCGAGCTGCTCGAGCTGCACACCGTGGGCCGCGGCAACTACGACGAGGCGCAGGTCAAGGATTCCGCGCGGATCCTCACCGGCTGGGCGGTCGACACCATGGAGGGCAACCGCGACCCGAGCTGGGTGGCCTGGTACTCCGCCAAGGACCACTGGACCGGACCCGGTGCGGGTGCTCGGCTTCAGCGCCGCCAACGCGCGAGCGGACGGCAAGCAGCTCACCTACGACTACCTGCGCTACCTGGCCCACCACCCGCTGACCGCGCAGCGGCTGGCGCGCCGGCTGGTGACGAAGTTCGTCGGCGACGACGCCGAACGAGGCGCTGGTGGCCCGCATCGCCCAGGTCTACCTCGACTACGAGCACCGCGATCGTCCCGGTCCTGCGGGCCCTGGTCGACTCCCCGGAGTTCGCCCGCTCGCGCGGGGCGAAGGTCCGCGACCCCGCCGAGGACGTCGTCGCGACCTACCGGGTGCTCCAGGTCGCCCTCCGCCGGCCCACGCGGCGACCGCTCGGCGGCCAACACGATGATGTGGCAGTCGCGCACGATCGGGCTGATGCGGCTTCTCCTGGCCGCGTCCCGACGGCGCGCCGATCGACAACGCGCTCCTGGTCGACCCCGGCGCGGCTGCTGGCCTCGTACCGGATCCACCAGAACATGAGCGGCGGCTACTACCCGACCCAGGACTGCCGCTACCGGCCGCGCCGGGCCTGGCTGCCGCGGCTGCCCGTGCCGCTTCGACCAGGTCGTCGACCACCTCTCGCGCCAGCTGCTGCACCAGCAGGCCACCCCCGCGCTGGTGCGCGCCTGCAGCCGAGGCGGCCGACGTCGGCGTCCGCGAACGGATCACCCGCACCACCGCCTCGTCAGGTACGGCGTGCGAAGGTGATCCTGACCATGCTCGACTCCCCCGACTTCTTCCTGCGGTGATGACATGACGACCACAGCCCCGACCGGCTCCGCGCGACGCGCGTGCGGCTGCCCGGAGTACGCCGGACTCTCGCGGCGCGGCGTCCTCGCCGGTGGCGCCGCCCTCGCCGGGGCCGCGACCATGACCACGATCATCGGCGACGCCGTCCTCCAGAGCGCGTCGGCCAGCATCGGTCCGGCCCGCTCCACCCTGGTGGTGCTCTCGCTGCGCGGCGCCGCCGACGGGCTCTCGATGGTGGTCCCGCACGGCGACCCGAACTACTACCGAGCGCGGCCGACGGATCTCCGTGCCGGCACAGAGCCTGTGGGGCGCCGACGCCTTCTTCGGGTGGAACCCGCACCTGAGGGCGCTCGAGCCACTGTGGGACTCCGGGCGGCTCGCCGCCGTGCACGCGGTCGGGCTGGCCGCCCCGAACCGCTCGCACTTCTCGGCCATGGAGGCAGGTCGAGGACGCCGCGCCCGGCTCCGTCGAGCGCACGGGCTGGCTGAACCGGCTGATCGGCCTGGACTCCGACCGCACCTCGCCGCTGCAGGCGATGGCCGTCGACCGACGGCGCGGTGCCGAGCTCGCTGGTCGGGGCCCGAGCCGACGATGAGCGCCCTCGACCCGGCCTCGGTGATGGTGGCCGGCGCGACCACGACGAGCTCACGGCGGGTCAGCTCGCTGCGCCGGCTCTGGGCCGGTCGCGACGACGCGTTGGGCCGCGCTGCGGGCGAGGCGTTCGCGGCGGTCGACGACTTCAACCCCGTACGCCGTGGCTCCGCACGCCCTGCCAACGGGGCGCGCTACCCCGACGGAGACCTCGGCAAGGCGATGGCCTCGGCCGCGCGGATCATCAAGGGCGACGTCGGGGTCGAGGTGCTCACCATCGACCAGGGCAGCTGGGACATGCACTCCGGGCTCGGCACGGTCGAGGGCGGCGCGATGATGCGCAACTGCCAGGACCTCGGAGGCGCCCTCGCCGCGTTCTTCGCCGACCTCGGGTCACGTGCGGGCAACGTCACGGTCGTGACGCTGACCGAGTTCGGCCGCCGCGTGGTGGAGAACGAGAACCGCGGGCTCGACCACGGCTACGGCTCGGTCATGCTGCTGGCCGGCGCCGGCGTCAAGGGCGGACGGTTCTACGGCGACTTCCCCGACCTGGGCACCGACCTCGACTCCGACCTCCTGGTGACCACCGACTACCGCAGCGTCCTCGCCGAGGTCGTCTCGCGTCGCTTCGGGGCCAGCACCGCGTCGATCTTCCCCGGGTTCAGCCCGCGTCCGGTCGGCGTGATGAAGGTCTGAGCGGACCGGGCTCGGAGTCGGTGGCGAGGCTCAGGGACGGATCAGGACCTTGATCGCCTCACGCTGGTCCATCGCCCGGTAGCCCTCGGCGACGTCGTCGAGACCCAGCTCGAGGTCGAAGACCCGGCCCGGCTCGATCCGGCCGCTGACGACGAGGTCGAGCAGGCTGGGCAGGTAGCGGCGTACCGGTGCCATCCCGCCGGCCAGGCCGACGTTGCGGGAGAACATCGAGCGCACCGGCAGCTCCACGCCGTGCGGCACCCCGACGAACCCGACCGTCGAGCCGGGACGCGCGACCTCGAACGCCGTCCCCATCGACTCGTGGGTGCCCACGCACTCCAGCACCGCGTCCGCGCCGACGCCGCGGGTCAGGTCCATCACCTCGGCGACGCCCTGCTCGCCGCGGGTGGCGACGAGGTCGGTGGCGCCGAACTCGGTCGCGAGCTGCTGCCGTGGCTCGTGGCGCGACATCGCGACCACCCGCTCGGCGCCCATGACCGAGGCGGCCAGCACCCCGCACAGGCCGACCGCGCCGTCACCGACGACGACGACCGTCCCGCCGGCGCTCACGCCGGCGGAGACCGCCGCGTGCCAGCCGGTCGGCATCACGTCGGAGAGCGCGAGCAGCGAGGGCAGCATCGTCGCCTCGAGGGTGGAGCGCGGTGGCCCCGTCGACCTTGACCAGGCTGCCCTCGGCCTGGGTGACCAGCGCGAGCTCTGCCTGGCCGCTGCGGGTGACCCCGAGGTTCTCGCAGGCCGAGTGGACACCAGCGCGGCAGTGGACGCAGGTGTTGTCGGCGTGGCAGAACGGCACCACGACCACGTCGCCGGCACGGAAGGAGCGCACCTCGGAGCCCACCTCGGTGACGACGCCCACGCACTCGTGACCGATCGTGGCGCCCTCGGTGATGTCGTTCTCGCCGCGGTAGGGCCACAGGTCGGAGCCGCAGATGCACCCGGCGAGCACCTTCACGACCGCGTCGGTCGGGGCGCTGGCGCGGGGGTCGGGCACCTCGCTCACGCGGATGTCGCCGGGTCCGTGGATGGTCGTGGCACGCATGCACGCCACTATGGCACCGGGCACCTCGACGGCGGGGTGGGTGCGGGTGATCAAGGACACCGGCGACACCCCGACCGCGGCTTCTGGCGTTATCTCACATGTGAGTTACCGTGATGGGCATGACTCTCGACTACAAGGGCCGGATCGGGAACCTGATCCGCGACGCCCGTCAGCACCGTGGACTGACCCAGCAGCAGCTCGCCGACCTGCTCGCGACCAGCCAGAGCGCGATCAACCGGATCGAGAAGGGTCACCAGAACCTCTCGCTGGAGATGCTCGCGCGCATCGGGGCGGCACTCGACTCCGAGATCGTCGCGCTGGGCGCCGGGCCCACCCACCTGCGTGTCACCGGTCCGACCACGCTGTCGGGCAACATCGCGGTCAAGACGTCGAAGAACGCCGGCGTGGCCCTGCTGTGCGCCTCGCTCCTCAACCGCGGCCGCACCACGCTGCGCAAGGTCGCCCGCATCGAGGAGGTCAACCGTCTGCTCGAGGTGCTGACCAGCCTCGGCGTCCAGTGCCGCTGGCTCGACGACTCCGGCGACCTCGAGATCATCCCGCCGCGCGAGCTCGACCTCGACCACATCGACGAGGAGGCTGCCCGGCGTACGCGCTCGATCATCATGTTCCTCGGTCCGCTGCTGCACCGCAGCGAGAACTTCGAGCTGCCCTACGCCGGCGGCTGCAACCTCGGCACCCGCACCGTCGAACCGCACATGTCGGCCCTGCGGCCCTTCGGCCTCGAGGTCAAGGCGACCGACGGCAGCTACCACGCCGAGGTCGAGCAGGGTGCGTCCCCCGCTCGCCCGATCGTGCTCACCGAGCGTGGCGACACGGTCACCGAGAACGCCCTGATGGCCGCCGCGCTGCACCCCGGCACCACCACCATCCGCAACGCCTCGTCGAACTACATGGTCCAGGACCTGTGCTTCTACCTCCAGCGCCTCGGCGTCACCATCGAGGGCGTGGGCTCGACCACCCTGGTCGTCACCGGCTGCGAGCGCATCGACGTCGACGTCGACTACTCCCCCAGCGAGGACCCCATCGAGGCGATGTCGCTGCTCGCCGCGGCGATCGTCACCCAGTCCTCGATCACCATCGAACGGTGCCCGATCGAGTTCCTCGAGATCGAGCTCGCCCTGCTCGAGGAGATGGGACTGCGCTACGACCGCACCGCGGAGTACACCGCCGCCAACGGCCAGACCCGCCTCGTCGACATCACGACGTACGCCTCCGAGCTGCACGCGCCGCTCGACAAGATCCACCCGATGCCGTTCCCGGGCCTGAACATCGACAACCTGCCGTTCTTCGCGGTCATCGCCGCGGTCGCCCACGGCCAGACGTTCCTGCACGACTGGGTCTACGAGAACCGCGCGATCTACCTCACCGACCTCAACAAGCTCGGCGGCCAGGTCAAGCTGCTCGACCCGCACCGGGTGATGATCGAGGGGCCCACGAGCTTCACCGGCACCGAGCTCGTCTGCCCGCCCGCCCTGCGTCCTGCGGTCGTGATCCTGCTCGCCATGCTCGCCTCGAAGGGCACCTCGGTCCTGCGCAGCACCTACGTCATCCACCGCGGTTACGAGGACCTCGCCGAGCGCCTCAACGAGCTCGGCGCCAGCATCGAGCCCTTCCGCGACATCTGAGCCCCCCCGTACGTCGCCACGGTCCTGCGGGTGGGCTGCGCCGTTTGGTCACCAACGACATGCGCGTGGTCCGTGGGGCCGTCGTTTGGTCACCAACGACAACGATTCGGTCGAGAAACATGTCGTTGGTGACCATCCGGCACGGCGTGGCTCGGGTGGCGGCGGGAGCCAGGCCAGGATGCCGCCCCGCGTTGCTCGAGCGGCGCAACCGCAACGTCTGAGCGCCGAGTCAGCGCCCAGTCAGCGCCGGTTGGTCACCAACGGCAATGCAGCGACCTGCAGACGTGTCGTTGGTGACCAAACGGCAGCAGGCCCCGTCACGTACGCCGCCCGCCGACCCCGCCACCGACGCGGCACCTCGTCACCGCGACGTCCAGCCACCGTCCATCGTGTACGACGCGCCGGTCACCATCGCGGCGGAGTCGCCGCACAGCCACCGGACGAGGTCGGCGACGTCGTCGGCCTCGACGAGGCGCTTGACGGCGCTCTCCGTGAGCATCACCTTCTCGACGACCTCGTCCTCGCCGATGCCGTGGATGCGGGCCTGGTCGGCGATCTGCTTCTCGACCAGCGGGGTCCGCACGTAACCCGGGTTGACGCAGTTGCTGGTCACGCCGTGGGGGCCGCCCTCGAGCGCGGTCACCTTCGAGAGCCCCTCGAGCCCGTGCTTGGCGGCGACGTAGGCGGACTTGTAGGGACTGGCGCGCAGGCCGTGCACGGAGCTGAGGTTGACCACCCGGCCGAAGCCGCGCTCGTACATCCCCGGCAGCGCGGCGCGCACCAGCAGGAACGGAGCGGTGAGCATCAGGTCGACGATCAGGCGGAACCGTGCCGGGTCGAAGTCCTGGATCGGCGCCACCGTCTGGATCCCGGCGTTGTTGACCAGCACGTCGGCATCCAGCGTGAGCTCGCCGAGCGCGTCGAGGTCGGAGAGGTCGACGGTCCACGCCCGTCCCCCGACCTCGGCGGCGACCGCCTCGGCGCCGTCGGTGTCGACGTCGGCGACGACCACGCTCGCGCCTGCTGCGGCGAGCGCGCGGGCACAGGCGGCGCCGATGCCGCTGGCGGCACCGGTCACGAGGGCGGTGCGTCCGGAGAGGTCGGTGGTCATGGCGGCTCCTGGGGTCGGGAGGGGGTCGACAGCACGTCGAGAGGCGTCGGGGCGAGACACGCGCAGCCTCGCACGTCCTCAGCCGACCAGCCGCCCCCCGGCGTGGGATCATCTCCGCGTGAACTCCTCGTCACCGCCCGTACGCCGGGAGCCGCCGGTCGCCCAGGGCGGTCGGGTGCGGGCCTTCGCCCACCGTGGCGGCGCGCAGCACCCGGACCTGCTCGGTCTGGAGAACACCCTGCGCGCCTTCCGGCACGCCGCCGACCTCGGCTACACCGACCTCGAGACCGACGTCCACGTCACCCGCGACGGCGTCCTGGTCGCCTTCCACGACGACGTCCTCGATCGGGTGACCGACGCCGTGGGCTCGGTCGCCGACGCCACCTGGGCGCAGGTTCGCGGCGCGCGCATCGGCGGGCGTGAGCCGGTCCCGACCTTCGGGGAGCTCCTCGACGAGCTCCCCGCCTGCACCTTCAACGTCGACCTCAAGTCCGACGCCGCGGCCTACGCCCTCTCCGACCTGCTCGACGCCCGCGGTGCCCACGACCGGGTGCTCGTCGGCTCGTTCTCGGCACGTCGACTGCGGCTGTTCCGGCGTCTGACCCACGGCCGCGTCGCCACGGGCGCCCACCCCGGGGAGGTCGCGGCGTTCCGCCTGCTGCCCAGTGCCGCCCTCGTCGCACTGGTCACGGGCGACCGGGCCGACGCGCTCCAGGTCCCGGTCCGGGCCGGCCTGCTGCGTCTGCTGACGGCGGGGTTCGTACGCCGTGCCCACGCGCTCGGCGTCCCCGTGCACGTGTGGACCGTCGACGACCCGGCCCGGATGCGCGCGCTGCTCGACGCCGGGGTCGACGGCCTGATGACCGACCGCACCGACGTGCTGCGCGAGGTGCTGCGCGAGCGCGGCGTCTGGTCTCGCGAGGATGCGGCGGACCCTCGATGACCAGCTCCACGAGCTCCCCGTCGAGCCACCCCGAGAACGCCGCCCCCGACGGCACCCCGAGCGGCCGCGGTCGGATCGGCTGGCCGGTGTGGGCCTGGGGTCTGTGGGACTGGGCCTCGGCGGCCTTCAACGCGGTGATCACGACCTTCGTCTTCAGCGTCTACCTGACCTCCGACTCGTTCGGACCCGACGCCGACACCGCGCTGGGCTGGTCCCTGGCCGCCGCCGGCGTGCTCGTCGCCCTGCTCGCGCCGGTCACGGGACAGCGCTCGGACCGCACCGGGCGTCGCACGTTCTGGCTGGGCGTCAACACCGCCCTGGTCGTCGTGGTCTCGGCCTCGATGTTCCTGGTCACGCCGTCGGTCGACCGGCTCTGGCTCGGCCTGCTCCTGCTGGCCGGCGGCAACGTGTTCTTCGAGCTCGCGTCGGTCAACTACAACGCGATGCTCTCCGAGGTCTCCACGCCCAGCACCGTGGGTCGGGTCTCCGGCCTGGGCTGGGGCATGGGCTACCTCGGCGGGATCGTGCTGTTGCTGGTCGTCTTCGTCGGGCTGATCAACCCTGAGGTCGGTTGGTTCGGCGTCAGCGCCGATGACGGGCTCAACGTGCGCGTGACCATGCTGTTCTGCGCCGCGTGGACGCTGGTGTTCTCCTTGCCCGTGCTGCTCACGGTGCGCGACGACAAGACCCAGCGCACCCCCCGTGCGCCGCGTGCCGGCGGGCTCGGCGGCCGGCTCACGCGAGTGCGAGAGTCCTACGCCGCCCTGTTCGCCTCGGTGCGCGAGCTGTGGCGCACCGACCGCAACGTGGTGTGGTTCCTCGGCGCGTCCGCGGTCTTCCGCGACGGGCTGGCCGGCGTCTTCACCTTCGGTGCCGTCCTGGCCGCCGGGTCGTTCGGCTTCACCAGCAGCGGCGTGATCGTCTTCGGGATCGCCGCCAACGTCGTCGCCGGACTGGCCACGATCGGCTTCGGGGTCCTCGACGACCGGATCGGGCCCAAGCGCGTGATCATGGGCTCGCTGGTCCTGATGATCGTCTCGGGTCTCGCGGTCTTCGCCCTCCATTCCGGCGGTCAGGCCGTGTTCTGGACCTTCGGGCTGCTGCTCGCGGTCTTCGTCGGGCCGGCACAGTCGGCGTCCCGGACGTTCCTCCTCCGACTGACCCCGGCCGGACGGGAGGGCCAGATCTTCGGGCTCTACGCCACCACGGGCCGGGCGGTCAGCTTCCTGGCCCCGGCCCTGTTCTCGGTCGCGATCGTGCTCGGCACCCGGCTCAGCGGCGCGCGGACGGCCTCGGACGCTCAGTACTTCGGGATCCTCGGCATCGTGCTCGTGCTGCTGATCGGCCTGGCTCTGCTCGTACCGGTGCGCAGCCCGCACCGCGAGCTCGCCCGCCGGTCCTGATCGCCGGGCCTGATCGCCGGTCCTGATCGCCGGCCCTGAATCGCCGGTCCCGGTCCCGCCCATCCACCCGGACGGGCCCGGAATGTTGGGCGCACGGGTAGCGTTGGTGACTGATACCCGGTAGCGGTCGCCACGAGAGGCGGGCGCGGGATCGACACATGGGGAGCACGGTCCGGAACCCGTCACGCCCCAGATCGCCGGGAACGACATTGGAGGTGCCTCATGGCGGAGCGCACATTGCGTGGAGCCCGACTCGGAGGCCAGAGCTTCGAGGACGAGCGCGGGATCGAGTTCGCTGCACGGCAGCAGGTCGGCTACCGCTGCAAGCAGAATCACGAGTTCGAGATCACCATGTCGGTCGAGGCCGACGTGCCGGCCATCTGGGAGTGCCCGAAGTGCGGCGCCCAGTCGCTGAGCATCGCGGGCATCGAGCCGACCCACAAGCCGGAGAAGCCGGCCCGCACGCACTGGGACATGCTCCTCGAGCGCCGTTCGGAGAAGGAGCTCGAGGACATCCTCAAGGAGCGCCTCGACCTGCTGCGCGGCGGAGAGATCGGTCCCGCTCACCTGCACCGCGCCAACGCGCGCAAGCGCAAGGCGGCCTCGGCCTGAGCGGACCCCGCTCAGCAGCCCGCTCAGGGCTCGTCGTCGACGACCTCACCCCGGACCACCGGACCTTCGGGTCCTGGTCCGGGGTCTTGTCGTCCCGGGCCTGCAGCTGATCCCGGTCCGGACCCTCCGGAGCCCGCCGCACCCCCGAAGCCCATCGGCCCCATCGGTCCGGCCGGCCCGCCGGTCCCGCCCCCGACCACGATCCGGCGCGTGACCGCCTGGGTCAGGGCACCGCGGAACAACGGCCGGGTGAAGGGCAGGACCAGCGCGATCCCGAGCACGTCGGTGACGAAGCCCGGGGTGAGCATCAGGGTGCCTCCGACGAGGATCAGCGCACCGTCCGCGATCTCACGCCCCGGCACCGCGCCGCGCCGCAACGCCTCCTGCAGGGCCCGGAACGCGCGGGCGCCCTCGCGGCGCACCAGCCACGCGCCGACCAGGCTGTCGGCGACCAGGAGCAGCACGGTCCACCAGGCGCCGATCACCGAGCCCACCTGGATGATCACGACGATCTCGATCAGCGGCAGCACCACGAAGGCGACCAGGAGCGCCGGCGGCAGCCAGCGGCGCCGCCGCCGCCCCACCGCTCCACCGCCAGGGGCCCCGGCCCCCGGTGCCCTGCCGGGGCCTCCGGCCGAGCTCATCGCCGCACCTCGTCCCGACGTACGTCGGACCCGACGCTGCGCTCGACGCGGGTGCTCGTCGCGCCCCGACCGCGCCAGCGCTCCCGGCGCTGCGCGACACCCCAGCGTGTGATCAGACGCAGCGACTCGGCGGCGACCGCGCCGTTCATCTTCGACTCCCCCCGGGTGCGCTCGACGAAGTCGATCGGCACCTCCCGCACCCGCAGACCCGCCTGGATCGCACGCGCGGTCAGGTCGGTCTGGAACACGTAGCCGATCGAGCGCACCTGGGCGAGGTCGATCAGCTCGAGGGCCTCCCGCCGGAAGAGCCGGAACCCGGCGGTCGCGTCACGCACGGGCAGTCCGAGCAGCAGGCGGACGTAGGCGTTGCCACCGCGCGAGAGGGCCTGTCGGTGCCACGGCCAGTTGTGCACGGCACCGCCGGCGACGTAGCGCGACCCGATGACCAGGTCGGCGTCCTCGATGGCCTCGCGCAGCCGGCCGAGCTGCTCGGGGGCGTGGGAGCCGTCGGCGTCCATCTCCCCGATCACGTCGTAGCCACGCTCCAGGGCCCACGCGAACCCGGCGAGGTACGCCGCGCCCAGCCCGCTCTTCTCAGCGCGGTGCAGCACGTGCACGTGCTCGTCGGCCGCGGCGAGGTCCTCGGCGAGCCGGCCGGTCCCGTCCGGGGAGTCGTCGTCGACGACCAGCACGTCGAGGTCGGGCTCGGCGCGGCGCAGCCGCTCCAGCGCCCAGGCGAGGTTGTCGATCTCGTCGTAGGTCGGCACCACGACGACGGTGCGGTGACGGACCGGCTGCGGGGTGCTCATCTCGACCTCCTCGGTGGCGGGCCGCACGCCGGGTGACCTCGGCGCGGGTGGGGCCTCCATGGTGCCAGCCGCGTCATGAGCGGGCTCGTCGCGCCGCGCGCGTCCGCGTCGCCAGGGCGGGGTCGTCCACCACGACAGCGCGAGGCCCAGCAGCATCAGTGCCGTGAAGGCGTAGACCGGCCAGGCACCCAGGCGCACGCCCGGAGTGACGCCCTCCACCAGCCCGACCCGGTGGTCGAGGACCGCTCGGGTCAGGGCGGGCGCGGTCTGCACGACAGACCCGTCGGGCGCGATGATCCCGGACAGGCCGTTGGTGGAGGCCACCACGAGCCAGCGGCCCGTCTCGACGGCGCGCAGCCGGGTGATCGCGAACTGCTGCTCGATCTGGTCGGTGAAGATGAAGCTGGCGTTGCTCGTCTGGACGACCATCAGCTGAGCGCCGTCGTCGACCTGGGTGTAGAGCCCGGCGTCGTAGGCGACGTCGAAGCAGATCGCGTCCGCGATCTCGATGCCGGCGATGCTCAGCGGGGTGGTCCGGGTGCCCGGTTGCATGTCGCGGACGATCTCGCCGAGGCGCCCTGCGGTGAGGAACCACGACGGCATGTACTCGCGCCAGGGGATGTACTCGCCGTACGGCACCGGGTTCTGCTTGCCGTAGCGCTCCCCCGGTCCCGTCGCCGGGTCCCACACGATGCCCTGGTTGAGCAGCTCGTCGTCGCCGCGGTAGACCAGGGCGCCGACCAGCACGGGGACGTCGACCGCGGTGACGGCTCGTTGGATCTCCTCGCCGAGGCCCGGGTCGCGGAACGGGTCGCTGGCCGTGGAGTTCTCGGGCCAGACCACGAAGTCCGGGGCGGCCGCGCGGCCGGCCGCGACCCGCTCGGCCAGCTCGATGGTCGCCTCGGCGTGGTTCACGGTGAGCTGGAAGGGGTCGTAGAGGACATTGTCGCCGGGCCCGGGCACGTCACCCTGCACCGCGGCCACGGTGGCCTCCCCGGTGGTGGGCAGCGTGTACGGGACCACGGCCGGTGCGAGGGACACGGCGGCCACGGCAACCAGCGAGCCGGACGCCACGAGGCCCTCCACGGGTCGCCGGCTCAGCGCGAGGCGGGCCAGCAGGAACCCGGTCGCGGCGATCAGGAAGGCCACGCCGTTCATGCCGACGTAGGCCAGGGCGGGCGCGACCGGGGTGTCGACGACGGCGAAGGGCAGCCGTCCGAACGGCATGCCGCTCAGCGGCCAGGTGCTGCGCAGCACCTCGATCGAGACCCACGCGCAGGCCAGCCAGAACGGCCAGGCCCGCAACCGGTGCAACCGGGTCGCGACGGCGCCGAGCAGGCCGTAGAAGAGGGTCTCCGTCGTGGACAGCGCGGCCCAGCCCGCGACGCCGATCGAGCCCTTCATCCACCAGATCGTGCTGAGGTAGAACGCCGCTCCGAAGACCAGCCCCACGGCCAGGCCCGCACGGGCCCGGACGCCGCGGGTGAGCAGCGCGAAGCCGGCCAGGGCCACGGGCATCACCCAGAAGAGGGCGACCGGCTCGAAGGCCAGGGAGAGCGCGAGACCGGCGACCGCGGCGAGGAGGAGGCGGGCTGGCACGCCCAGAACCTACCGGGGAGCCGGAGGCGCGTCGGGGCCGGTGCAGCCCGGGTGAGGGTCCTGCAGGCCGGCGGAGGGTGCCCCGGACACTTCGGTCCAGATCGTGCGCCACTGGCGGCCACGCACGTCCTGTTGTCTAGGGGTTCAGGGCTCCCTCCGCCCCACTCGCGCGGGACGGACCGACCTCCGCGGACCGTGCGGGAGGGTGTCTGGCATCAACACCACCCGGTCACGACCACTCGGACGCCGGTCCGCGAGCCACGGCCTGCATGAGCGGACGACCCACACTCTCGATCAGCGCCTCGAGCACTGTCAACACGCCTCTGACCTGGAGTGACACTCGTCGTCGCAGGTCAGCGCGGCCGGGTCGGGCCCGAAATGGATCGTGACAATTTACGCCCGCTCGGCGTGTCGCGTGCGACGCGCCGAGGAGCACCGTGTAGGCCCGGCCGCCCCCTGGGTGGTCGCCGGGTGGCCCCTCGACGCGGGCGTGAGCCTGGACCGGACGGTGGGCTCGGGCCGAGGCGATCAGGCCGGGTCGACGGCTGGGTCGGTGGCTGGGTCGATGGCCGGGTCGATGGCTGGTCGATGGCGAGGGCCGCGGGGACCACGACCGTGCCCGTCGCCGTGGTCGCGACCAGCGGCTCCTCGAGCAACCGGGCGGCCCCCGGCTGCTCCTGGGTCGGTGCGCCTCGGGCGAGCACGCGCACGGTCAGGGCCAGACGCCGTGACCGGGTGCCGACGCGGACCAGGACGGCCTCGACCTCGACCACGTCGCCCGCCCGGACGGGGGCGGCGAAGGTGACCTCGTCGTAGGAGGCGAACAGTCCCTCGTCGCCGTCGGTGCGGATGCACATCTCGGTGGCGACGTCGCCGAAGAGCCCGAGACTGTAGGCGCCGTCGACGAGGTTGCCGGCGTAGTGGGCGTGGGAGTACGGCACATAGCGCCGGTGGGTGACGGTCGTCCCGACCTCGGGGGTGCTCACGACGCCACGCCCGAGGTCGCGGGCGTCGCGAGCCGGTGCACGAGGTAGGAGGCGACCTCCGCGGGCGTCGTACCGCGCGCGAAGACCTGGTCGACTCCGAGCTCGTCGGCCATCGTCTCGTCGAAGCGCGGCCCTCCGACGACCAGCAGGGGTCGGCGTCGTGGCGGGTAGGCCTCGCGGAAGGCGGCCGACATCTCGCGGGTGTTGAGCAGGTGGGCGTCGCGCTGGGTGACGACCTGGCTGACCAGCACCGCGTCGGCACCCTCGTCCTGGCAGCGGGCCACCAGCTGGGGCACGGAGACCTGCGCGCCGAGGTTGACCACCCGCAGCTCGCGGTAGTACTCCAGGCCCTTCTCGCCGGCGAAGCCCTTGATGTTGAGGATCGCGTCGATGCCGACGGTGTGGGCGTCGGTGCCGATGCAGGCCCCGACCACGACGAGGCGCCGTCGCAGCGACGTCTTGATCGCGGCGTTGGCCTCGGCCGGGGTCAGCAGCGCGAAGTCTCGCTCGACCACGCTGACCTGGTCGGTGTCGACGAGGTGGTTGACCCGGCCGTAGACGACGAAGAACGTGAAGTCCGGGCCCATCGGCTTGCTGTGCGCGACCAGGACCGCCTCCATCCCCATCTTCTGGGCCAGCTGCGCGGCCGCACCCTCGGCCACCTTCGAGTGCGGCACCGGCAGGGTGAAGCTGCAGCTGCACCATCCCGTCGCCGGTGGTGTCGCCGTAGGGACGCACGATGCTCATCGACTCCTCATCGTCGCCTCCAGGAGGTCGCGGGCGGGGTTGTAGTACGCCGGGGCGAGCTCGGCGACGCCCTCGAGGCCGCGGCCCGCGTCGGCGGGTCGCTTCATCAGCCCGAAGGTGCCGTCGGCGATCGCGTCGAGCAGGCCGTGCTCGCGCCCCACGATCCGCTCGAGCAGGCCGACGGTCTCGGTGAGGACGTGCCGGGCCCGCGTGGCGATCACCCCGTCGGGCGCCGGGTGGAAGTCCTCGTGCAGCGACCCGGCCGCCTCCAGGACGTAGCGGACGTTGTGCAGGGCCAGGTCGCGGTCGGAGAGCCACGGGGTCACCACCGCCTCGGTCATCATGCCGACCAGCAGGATGCCCTGCCCGGTCAGGGCGCCGGCCAGGTTGAAGAACCCGTCGAGCAGGTAGCCGCGGAAGATGTCGCCGGTCATGTGCCGCGTCGGCGGCATCCACTTCAGCGGCGCGGTCGGGGAACAGCTCGCGCGCCAGCAGCGCGTGGGCCAGCTCGAGGCGGAACGAGTCGGGCACGGACGGGTCGATCTCGAAGGCGTGGCCCAGGCCGAGCTGCCAGTCCGCGAGGCCGGCCTCCGCGCGAAGAACTCGTTGAGCAGCTGGCTGGTCGGTGACGGTGTGGGCGGCCTCGATCGCGTCGGCGGTGGTGAGGTAGTTGTCCTCGCCGGTGTTGATGATGATCCCGGCCCGGGCGTGGACCTGGCGGCTGAAACGCTGGTCGACGAAGGTGCGCACCGGGTTGATGTCGCGGAACAGGATCCCGTACATCGAGTCGTTGAGCATCATGTCGAGCCGCTCGAGTCCGGCGAGCACGGCGATCTCGGGCATGCACAGCCCGGAGGCGTAGTTGGTCAGCCGCACGTAGCGGCCCAGCTCGCGGCTCGACTCGTCGAGCGCGGCGCGCATCAGCCGGAAGTTCTCCTGGGTGGCGTAGGTGCCGGCGAAGCCCTCCCGGGTCGCGCCCTCGGGCACGAAGTCGAGCAGGCTCTGCCCGGTGGAGCGGATCACCGCGATCACGTCGGCGCCCTCGCGGGCAGCCTGCTGGGCCTGCGGGATGTCCTCGTGGATGTCGCCGGTCGCGACGATCAGGTAGATCCACGGCTGCCGCGGTGCGTCGCCGTGGCGGGCGATCATCGGCTCGCGCTCGGCGCGGCGCTCGTCGATCCGGCGTACGCCGTGCGCCGACCGCGCGCGTGCGCGGCCGTGCGGGCGCCGCTCGGCGTCCGCGGCCCGTCGGGGAGCCGGAAGCGCACGGAGCCGGCGGACGGCCTTCGCGGCGAGCTTCGCGAGGTCGTCGGCCTCGCCGCGCACCAGCGCGTCCCACACCGGCAGGGCCACCCCGTGCGGCAGGGCGTCGTCGCCGAGGTCGGCCCGGACCACGTCGAGCAGCCGGTTGGCCCAGGGCGTGCCCTCGGGGTCGGCGCCGCCGAGGCCGGCCAGGCGCAGCGTGGCCCGCTCCACCGAGACCGTGGTGTGGGCGCGGGCCAGGTCGACGATCGGCTCGCCCGGCCCGCGGGCCAGCGAGCGCGGGCCGCGCACCGGACGGGGTCGAGGTCCAGGCTGCAGCTCTGCTCATGTGGCCGCTCCTCGAAGATCGACCGGACCCCGGCGTCGGCGCGCACCAGGTCCAGGGCGAGCTCGGCGTGCCCGGGGGCGTAGCCGTTGCCGACGAGCATCCGTACGTCGGCGGCCAGGCCCTCGGCGCCCAGGGCGGCGGCGGCGAACGAGGTCGCCATCGAGAAGAACACGACGGTGCCGCCCTCCGCGGTGGCCAGGACGGCGCCGCCCTCGCAGCCGGGGACGTCGACGCACACCACCGTCACGTCGGCCGGCCCGCCGGCGGTCGTGACGGCGTCGCGCAGGGCCACGGGGTCGCGGGCGTCGGCGACGACGACCACGTCGGCCAGGCCCGCGGCCTCCAGCCGGCGCGGCCTCCTGCTCGTGCGGGCACGACGCCGATCGTGCGGGCGGCGCCGGCCTCGCTCGCGGCGGCCAGGCTGAGCGAGCCCGACTTGCCCCCTCCCCCGACGACCGCGACGACCGGCGCGGTGCCGCGGTCGCGTCGGTGCTCGGCGACGACCCGGGCGGTCAGCGCGGGCGCGCCGCACACGTCCATCACGGCCAGGCTCAGCGGTGTCGGGCAGGTCGTCGGGGAGCGGGCGGCGATCGAGCGGCCGAACAGCACGGCGTACCCGCTGCAGGGCACCTGCTCGCTCGCGCCGTCCCAGCTCGGCGAGTCCGTCCTCGAGGACCAGCGGGGTCAGCGTCAGCGAGACCAGCGTGGCGACCCGGTCGCCGACGACCAGGCCGAGCGGCGAGCTCGGGCCCGACCTCCTCGACCGTGCCGACCAGCATCCCGCCCGAGCCGGTGACGGGGTTCTGCATCTTGCCGCGCTCGGCGACGATGGCGAGCACGGCCGTCGCGCACCGCGGCGCCGTCGCCGCCGTGCGCCTCGCGCAGCTGGCGGAACGAGGCGGCGTCGAGGTTGAGCCGCTCGACGCGCACGCGCACCTCGTCGGGCCAGAGCGTCGCGCGGGTGTCGAGGCGTCGGGCGGCCTGCGGCAGGACGCCGTCTGCTCGTCGAGGACCCGGTGCAGGCCGACCGGGTCACCGGTGCGGTGTCGCCTCGGACGCCACTGGTCCTCCTCCGTGATTGTCTCGGTCGCTGTTGTCGTCAACGGGAGATATTGCGGCGTGCCGCTGGATCAACCGTAGGATCTGCGCCTACTGTGGCAGAGCGCGACGACGTCGGCCACCCCGACGCGCCGACCGGCGCCGCGCGCCCACCCATCGGAGGACCCATGAGCACCGCTCGCCGCGACCGGCCAGCCCTACGCCTACCGCGCGCCCGAGCTCGTCGAGCCGGACTGGACCCGCTTCCCGGGCTGGCGCGAGGTCACCGCGCGAGGAGTGGGAGTCGGTGCAGTGGCAGCGCGCGCACTGCGTGAAGAACACCCGCGCAGCTGCGCGAGGTGCTCGGCGACCTCGTCGACGAGCGGTTCTACGCCGACCTCGAGCGCGACCAGGCCGAGCGCGCGACGATGTCGATGCTCCTGCCGCCGCAGATGCTGAACACCATGGCGCCGTACGCCGTCCCGGCCGGGGCCGGCTCGCTGACCGAGGCCTTCTACGCCGACCCGGTGCGCCACTACATGCTCCCGGTCTTCTCCGACCGCCGCACCGACTGGCCCTCGCACCCCTACGCCACCCGCGACTCGCTGCACGAGCACGACATGTGGGTCACCGAGGGCCTCACCCACCGCTACCCGACCAAGGTGCTCGCCGAGCTGCTGCCGACCTGCCCGCAGTACTGCGGGCACTGCACCCGCATGGACCTCGTCGGGACCTCGACGCCGACCGTCGACAAGCTCAAGCTCGTCGGCAAGCCGAACGACCGGCTCGCCGCGATGATCGACTACCTGCGGCGTACGCCGAGCGTGCGCGACGTCGTCGTCTCGGGCGGTGACGTGGCCAACATGCCCTGGCCGCGCCTCGAGGCGTTCCTGACCTCCCTGCTCGAGGTCGACAACGTCCGCGACATCCGCCTGGCCACCAAGGCCCTGGTGGGGCTCCCGCAGCACTGGCTCCAGCCCGAGGTCGTCGACGGTGTCGGCCGGGTCGCGGCGCTGGCGCGCTCGCGGGGCGTGTCGCTGGCCCTGCACACCCACGCCAACCACGCCCAGTCGGTCACCCCGCTGGTGGCCGCGGCCTCCCGGGCGATGCTCGACGCCGGCCTGCGTGACGTGCGCAACCAGGGCGTCCTGCTCGAGGGCGTCAACGCCGACCCGCACGCGCTGCTCGACCTGTGCTTCGCGCTGCTCGACGGCGCCGGCATCACGCCGTACTACTTCTACCTGTGCGACATGATCCCCTTCGCCGAGCACTGGCGGACCTCGGTCGCGCAGGCCCAGCAGCTGCAGAGCGCGATCATGGGCTACCTGCCGGGCTTCGCCACGCCGCGCCTGGTCTGCGACGTGCCGTTCGTCGGCAAGCGGTGGGTCCACCAGCTCGCGTCCTACGACACCGAGCACGGCGTGTCGCGGTGGACCAAGAACTACCGGACCTCGATCGAGGTCGACGACGCCGACGCGCTGACCCGTACCTACCCGTTCTACGACCCGATCCACACGCTGCCGGAGTCCGGGCAGCGGTGGTGGCGCGAGAACGTCTCGGCCGACGCCGGCTCGATCTCGCCCGCGGTGATGGCCGAGCTGTCCCGGCGTACGGCGGCCCTGCAGGCGCACTGAGCATCCTCGGGACACGGCCCCCCGGGACGACCGTCGTCGGACGTGCCACCGGCGCCAGCACGGGCTCCTCGCCACCGCTGACGCTGCTCGCCGACGAGGACCGTCACGGACCTACCAGACCGGACGGTTCTCGTAGGACGTCGAGAGCACGATGGTGGTGCGCGTGGACACGCTGGCCTTGGCCCGGACCCGACCGAGGAGGTCCTCGAGGTCCGCGGGCGTAGCGACGCGGATCTTGAGGATGTACGACTCCTGCCCGGCCACCGACCAGCACGACTCGATCTCGGGGATCGACTCGAGGCGCTGGGGGTAGTCGTCGGGCGCGCCCGGGTCGGTCGGTCGGATCGAGACGAACGCGGTCAGCGGCAGCCCGACCTCGGCGTGGTTGACCGTCGCCCCGTAGCCGAGGATCAGTCCTCGCTGCTCGAGCCGCTTGACGCGCTGGTGGACCGCGGACGTGGACAGTCCGGTCGCCTTGCCCAGGTCGGTGAAGGACATCCGGCCGTCATGGGAGAGGAGCTCGAGGATCTTCCGGTCCGTGGGCTCGACACCGGAGGAGATCATGCTCACGGCGCTCACCCTAGCGCCGCGGATGCTCCCGGGGACATGACGTTTCCCATCGGCGTCACCGGCGCCACGTCGTAGGGTGCGGGCCATGCCAGACGACGTGCCAGACGACGTGCCAGGAGACGGGCCAGGAGACGTGCCGGGAGACGGGCCAGGCGACGGGCCGGGAGACGGGACCGCGCCGCGCCGGTTGATGCTGCTCGACACCGCCTCGATGTACTTCCGCGCCTTCTTCGGGGTGCCCGACGTCGCCGGGCCCGACGGGACGCCGGTCAACGCCGTGCGCGGGCTGATGGACTTCATCTCCCGGTTGGTCACCGACTACGCACCGACCGACCTGGTCTGCTGCTGGGACGACGACTGGCGCCCGCAGTGGCGCGTGGACCTGCTGCCGACGTACAAGGCGCACCGGGTGGTCGAGGAGGTCGACGGGGACCCCGACGTCGAGGAGGTGCCCGATCCCCTGGGGGTGCAGGTCCCGATCATCCGCGACGTGCTCGAGGCGTTCGGCATCGCGGTGGTGGGGGCGGCGGGCTACGAGGCCGACGACGTGATCGGCACCCTCGCGACCCGCGGCGCGGAGGCGGGGATCCCCGTCGACGTCGTCACGGGCGACCGCGACCTGTTCCAGCTCGTCGACGACGCCCGAGGGGTGCGGGTGCTCTACATCGCGCGCGGGGTGGGCCGCCACGAGCGCGTCGACGAGGCGTGGGTGCGCGAGAAGTACGGCGTCGAGGCGCGCCAGTACGCCGACTTCGCCACGCTGCGCGGGGACGCCTCCGACGGGCTGCCCGGGGTTGCCGGCGTCGGCGACAAGACGGCCGCGACGCTGCTCGGCCGCCACGCCGACATCGCCGAGATCACCGCCGCGGCGCAGGACCGGGAGTCGGGGATGGCCCCGGGGCCTCGGCGGCGGATCCTCGACGCGGCCGACTACCTCGCGGTCGCTCCGCAGGTCGTCGCGGTCGCGCGTGAGATCGACCTCGGCGTCGACCTCGCCGGCGGCGACGTACGCCTGCCACGGTCACCGGCCGACGAGGCACGGGTCGAGGAGCTCGCGGCGGCGTACGGCCTGGACTCGCCGACCGGACGGCTGCGCACCGCGCTGGCCGAGCGTTGAGTCCCGCTCGGGACGGCCGAGGCTGACCCCTGCGAGGGCCGCGACCGACGTACTCCGCCACCGACGCCGTCACCCTCTCCCCCGACGCCGCCCGCGGTGGCGTCACCCGCGCCGACGTCGGCGCAGTCCCCGCCGCCCGCCTCATCGCCGGCTGACCCGGCACGGGCGCGTCGTTTGGTCACCAACGACACGTTTGCGGGCCATTTCCGTGTCGTTGGTGACCAAACGACGTCGTGACCGGCCCGGGTGACGGTGTCGCCCGTACGGCAACCGCCTCCACGAGCCGCGGTGCTCTGCTGGCTCGCCACGATGCCGTTTGGTCACCAACGGCACGTTTCGGGGCGTGGTTCATGTCGTTGGTGACCAAACGGCGCATCCCAGCCGCGGAAGAGCGCGGACGGGGGCAGCCCGACCGCCCGGCTACTCGGCGATCCCGGAGTACGCCACGACGCCGCGGCGGATCTTCTTGACCGCCTCACGGGCGGTGGTGCGCAAGGGGCCGGGGCCTGCGGCGTCGGCGACCTGGCCGCACAGGTCGAGCAGCTGCTTCATCCAGCGTACGAAGTCGCCCGCGGTCAGGTCGGTCGCGACGAGGACGTCGTCGAGGTCGTCGCCCTCGGCCCAGCGGAACGCCGTCCAGGCGAAGCCGGGGTCGGGGCGGCGCAGGAAGTCGAGGTGGTGCTCCCGCTCGAGCGTGTCCAGCTCCGACCAGAGCCGCGTCATCGCGTCGATGGCCACCCCGGTGCTGCCCGCCGGGGATCCGCGGCGACTGGGCGTCATCGGGTCGGCGGGCCTGGAAGACGAGCACCGAGAGCGCCGCGGCGAGCCCCGAGGCGGTCAGCCCGTCCCACACCCCCTGGCGCAGCGACTCCGCCGCGACCAGGTCGAGCTCGGAGTAGATCCGACGCAGGTGCGCACCCTGCTCGGTGACACCGTCGCCGTCGTCGGTGAGGTAGCCGAGCGCGGCGAGCACCTCGCAGACCCGGTCGAACTGGCGCGCCACGGTGTTCGTACGCCGCTCGACGCGCCGGCGCAGCGTCTCGGCGTCCCGGTCGAGCTTGAACCACCGCTCCGCCCACCGGGCGTGGTCCTCCCGGTCGGGGCAGGCGTGGCAGGGGTGGGCCTTGAGCCGGGTGCGCAGGTCCTCGACCTCACGATCACCACCAGCCCGGCCGGCGCCGCCGGCCCACCGCCCCACCGGCGCCCGTCGCAGGACCACCGCGACGCAGGTGTGGCGGAGGCACCTGGTCGGCGCGCGTGCGCAGCGCGGAGGCCAGGTCGCGGCGCATCTGGGCGTTGCGGCCGTTGAAGCTCTTCGGCACCCGCATCCGGGTCAGCGCCTCGACCGGCTCGGGGAAGTCCATCGGGCCCAGGCGGCGCGCCTGCCGTTCGACGGTGAGCACGTAGGGCCGCGGGTTCTGCGCGTCCCAGCCCGGGTCGAGCACGAGCGCCGGCCCGGCGTACTTGCCGGCCGGCACCTCGATCACGTCGCCGACCTTGAGGCGGCTCAGCGACGTCAGGGCCTGCTCGCGCTGCTCGGCCCGCCGGCTGCGGCTGGCGTCCTTCTCGAGGTCCCCGACGCGCCGACGCATCCCGGCGTACTCCATGAAGTCGCCGAGGTGGCAGCGTGGCGGCCTCGGCGTAGCCCTCGAGCGCCTCGTCGCTCTTGCGCAGCTGCCGGGCCAGCGAGACGACGGCCTTGTCGGCCTGGAACTGCGCGAAGGACTGCTCGAGCAGCTCGCGCGAGGTGGTCCGGCCGAACTGGTGGACCAGGTTGACCGCCATGTTGTACGACGGGCGGAACGACGACTGCAGCGGGTAGGTGCGCGTCGAGGCGAGACCGGCGACCTCGCGCGGGTTCGTCCCCGGCTGCCACAGCACGACCCCGTGGCCCTCGGTGTCGAGCCCGCGGCGCCCGGCCCGACCGGTCAGCTGGGTGTACTCCCCCGGCGTGATGTCGGCGTGCGTCTCGCCGTTCCACTTGCTCAGCTTCTCGATCACCACGGTGCGCGCGGGCATGTTGATGCCCAGGGCCAGGGTCTCGGTCGCGAAGACCGCCTTGCACAGCCCGCGCAGGTAGAGCTCCTCGACGACCTGCTTGAACGCCGGCAGCATCCCCGCGTGGTGCGGCGCGACGCCGCGCACCAGCCCCTCGAGGAAGTCGTGGTAGCCGAGCACGTGCAGGTCGTCGGCGGGCAGGTCGCGGCACGCCGCCTCGACGTACCCGCGGATGTCGTCGCCCTCGGAAGCCGAGGTCAGGCGCACGTTGGCGTCCAGGCACTGCTTGACCGCCGCGTCGCAGCCGACCCGGCTGAAGATGAACACGATCGCGGGCAGCAGGCCCTCGCGCTCGAGGGCCTCGAGCACGTCGACCCGGCTCGGGATCCACACCCGGCGGCCGTTGCCGACCTGCTTGCCCCCCTGGGGTCCGCGCGGGGTCTTGCCCCGACCCTTCTTCGGCGTACGCCGGTCCTTGAGCCGGCTCGAGGCCCAGTCGTCGCGGGCCAGACGCACCAGCTCGTCGTTGACCGGGGCGCCCTCCTGGACGAAGCCCGAGGCCGCGTCGACGTCGGAGGAGGCGAACAGGTCCAGCAGGCGTCGACCCACCATCACGTGCTGGAACAGCGGGACCGGGCGCCGCTCCTCGACGATGGTGGTCGTCTCCCCGCGCACCGTGGCCAGCCACTCGCCGAACTCCTCGGCGTTCGAGACCGTCGCGGACAGCGAGATCACCGAGACCGACTCGGGGAGGTGGATGATCACCTCCTCCCACACCGCGCCGCGCGCGCGGTCGGCGAGGTAGTGCACCTCGTCCATCACCACGTAGCCGAGACCGACCAGCGTCGGGGAGCCCGCATAGAGCATGTTGCGCAGCACCTCGGTGGTCATCACCACCACCGGCGCCTCGCCGTTGATCGTGTTGTCGCCGGTCAGCAGCCCGACCTGGTCGGGGCCGTAGCGCTCGACGAGGTCGTGGTACTTCTGGTTCGACAGCGCCTTGATCGGTGTGGTGTAGAACGCCTTGCGGCCGCTGGTCAGGGCCAGGTGCACGCCGAACTCGCCGACGATGGTCTTGCCCGAGCCGGTGGGCGCCGCGACGAGCACCCCGCCGCCTCCTCGATCACCCGGCAGGCGCGCAGCTGGAAGTCGTCGAGCGCGAAGTCGTAGTGCGCGGCGAAGTCGCGCAGCACCGGGTGCGAGCGCTGCGCACGGTAGGTCGCGTAGCGCTCGGCGGGGGACGTCACAGGGCACCTCCGGGCGCCAGGACCGCCAACGCTCCGGGGGCGGCCTCGATGGTCAGGGGAAGCGGCCCGAACCGCTCGCCGTCGGCGTACGCGACGATGCCGGGGGCCGCCACCGTGACCGTACGCGCCCGGTGGTGGGAGTACGCCGGGTGGCTGGTGTGGGTGCCGGCGTAGAGCCGCGGGTAGGTGCGCACCAGCTCGCGGCGGCTGATCGGGTCGAACACGACGACGTCGAGCATCCCGTCCTCGAGGCTCGCGCCCTCCGTGATCCGCAGCCCTCCCCCGAAGGACGGCCCGTTGCCGACCGCGACCAGCATCGCGCGCAGCGCGCCGTGCGCCCGTCGAGCTCGAGGGTGTAGGAGCGCGGCACGAAGCCGGGCAGCGCGGCCAGCGGTCGCCAGGCTGTAGCGCGACTGGCCGCGTGGCCAGCGCATCCGGTCGGCGCGCTCGTTGACCACCGCGTCGAACCCGGCGGCGAGCACGGTGGCGAAGTAGCGGCCCTGCGTGCGGGCGAGGTCGAGGATCGCGGATGCTGCCGCGCGGCCACGACGTCGGCGGCCGCGGCCGGGTCGCCGCGGGGCAGGTCGAGGTAGCGGGCGAGGTCGTTGCCCGAGCCGGCGGGGACGACCCCGAGCGGCGTGCCGGTCCCCGCCGTGGCCTGGAGCGCGAGGTTGACCGTGCCGTCGCCGCCGCAGCCACGAGGGCGTCGACGCCGTCGCGTACGGCCGCGTGAGCCAGGACCAGCGTCTCGCCGGCGTCGCGGCCCCCGCAGGATCCGCACCCGGAGGCCCCGCGAGCGCAACCGGTTGGCGGCCGCGTCACCGACCGCAGCCGCGCGCCCCAGCCCGGCCGCCGGGTTGACGATCAGCGCGACCTCGCGCTTGGGGGCAACCACACCGGTCAGCCTAGGCGAACGCCTCGGCCCGAGCCCGGCCGTGCACGTCTCAGAGGTCGTCGCCGATGCGCAGGTGGACGGCGTACCGCTCGGGTGAGGCACCGACGGCGCGGGCGAGTCGTGCCAGCGCGTCCAGCACGCCCTCGGCGTCCCAGCGGGTGCCCGGCGCGGCCAGCACCAGCCGGTCCTCGCGGGCGCAGACGAGGACCTGGCCGTGGCGCCACGCCTGGTGGGCGCGCACGCGGACGTCGTCGACGGCGACGGCGACCGGGTAGGCCTCGTCGACGGCCATCAGGTCGCAGGGGTGCTCGGCGCGGCGCCGGATCCGGGAGGCCCCGGCCTCGTGGAGGGTGCCGCCGACCAGGTGGCCGCTGCGCAGGCCCGAGGTCGCCGACCAGACCACGTCGCCCTCCCCGAGCCAGGCAGGCAGGTCGAACGGGTCGAGGTCGCTCAGCGGCGCCTCGCTCACCCCGCCGACGCTCTCCGCGACCAGGTCCTCACGCCGCTTGGCGCGCCGCTTGTCGTTGGAGCGGGCGATGACCTCGGAGAGCAGGAAGAGCGCCACCATCGGCAGCGCCATGAAGGTCATCGTGAACGGGTCGCCCGAGGGCGTCGCGACGGCGGCGAAGATGAAGGTTCCCACGATGATCCAGGGCCGGTGCTTGCTCAGCGCCTTGCCCGAGACGACGCCGGCGAGGTTGAGCAGCACCACGAAGAGCGGGATCTCGAAGGCGATGCCGAAGACGATCAGGGTGCGGCTGAAGAACTGGAGGTACTCGTTGAACTCCACGAGGTTGACCAGGCCGTCGGGGTTCAGCCCGATCAGGATCTCGAGGCCCTTGGTCAGGGTGACGTAGCCCAGCGCGACCCCGCCGAGGAACAGCGGACCGGCGATCGCGGCGAAGACGCGGCTCCACTTGCGCTCCTTGGCGTGCAGGCCGGGCAGGATGAAGGCCCAGATCTGGTAGAGCCACAGGGGCGGTGCCCACGATCGAGGAGAAGCCGCAGAGCTTGAGGTAGAGCAGGAGCCCGGCCCCGGGACCGCTCGTCGTGGCGATCGTCGCGTCGGCGGGCAGGGTGGCCTGCGCCGCGCGGTAGGGGGCGTAGACGAAGTCGTAGACCTGCTGGAAGAAGACCAGCGAGATGATCAGACCGGCCAGCAGGATCAGCGCGACCTTGAGGATCCGGGCGCGCAGCTCTCGCAGGTGGTCCGAGAGCGCCATCCGTCCGTCGGCGCCGACCGGGTGGACGGGCTTGCCGAGGAACAGTGACGCGACGCCGGTGATCGACACGGGTGCGGGGCTTCGAGGCGAGGGCTAGGAGGCAGGAGGGGTCGCGACTCAGCCCGGGTGGCGCTCGGTCGAGGCCTCGGTGCTGGTCTGGTCTCGGTGCTGGTCGTGGGACCGTCCGAGACCGGGGGCAGCTCCCGAGCCGGCGGCGCGGTCGGGGGCGTCGCGTCGGTGGTCGCGGGCGTCGTGGCGCTCGTGGCGCCTTGGCGTCCTTGTCCTCGTCGGAGTCGATGAGGCCCTTGGTCTCGTTCTTGAAGATCTTCAGGGCCTGGCCGGTGCTGCGGGCCAGGTCGGGGAGCTTGGCGGCACCGAAGACGATGATCACGATCAGGAGGATCACGAGCCACTCGGCTCCTTGCGGCATCGCGAGCAGGGGCTGAATCATGCGGACCTCACAGGTGGCCTTGCAGGTGTGACCCGGTCGGTGGGACCGGGTTCGGACTGATCCTCGTCATCCTACGACTGCCGCGGTGGATGCGGGTGGATTGCGGCTGACGCGCACCCGAACTCACCGGGTGGTCTCAGGTCGGCGGGGCGTAGAGGGCGACCGTCTCCCGGACCGCGGCGGCGTACGCGTGGGCGGCGTCGGGCGGGTCGAGGACCTCGGCGTGCGGCGCGAGGCGCAGGAGCAGCCGGGTCAGCCAGCGCTGGTCCGCGACCGGCAGGGTGCACTCCACGGACCCGTCGGCGAGGTCGACGACGTCGCGGACGGGGTAGTAGTCGGTGACCCAGCGTGCGCCGGGGGCCAGCCGGAGGCGCACGACGCTCAAGCCGTCATCAGGGGCATCGCCAGGGGCATCGTCGGGGGCGCCGTCGCTCGCTGCGGCTCCGAACAGCGGCCCCTCCAGGGTGCGGGGTCCGACGGGCGCGGTGACCACCGGGGAGTCGAGCACCTCGGCGTGCTGCACGCGGTCGAGGCGGAACAGCCGGGGCGCCTCGGCGCTGTGGCAGTACGCGTCGAGGTAGGCCTCGCCCGCGCTCGAGACGATCCCTCGCGGGTCGACCACGCGGTCGGAGACCTCGTCACGGGCCGGCACCCAGTAGCGCAGCCGCACCTGCCGGCCGTCGCGGGCGGCGTCCGCGAGCCGACGGGCCAGCAGCGCCTGGTCGGCCGCCTTCCCCTCGTCCTCGCCGGGCTCGACCTGGGTCGGGGCCGGTCCGGATGCCGCGGCGGCCTCGAGCTTGCGCAGCACCCGGTCGACGACGGCCCGGGTCTGCTCGCCCGCTCCCGAGCGCAGCGCCCGCACCGCGACGATCATCGCCGAGGCCTCGGTCGGGCTCAGCCGTAGCGGCCGGTCGAGGTAGTCGACGTTGGAGACCCGGATGACGCCGTCGGCGTGCTCGCCCTCGAGGGCCTCGATGTCGACGTCGATGAGGTCGTCGGGGTAGCCCCCGGGCAGCCCGCACATGAACAGGACCTTCAGGTCGGCGACGACCTGCTCGGGAGCGACACCGAGCAGGTCGGCGGCCTCGGCGACGTCGACGGCGCCGCGGGCGTGCAGGAACGGCACCAGCGTCAGGATCCTGATCAGCTGCTCCCCCGCCGCCGGTGCGGCCGGGCGGCGTACGCCGGCCGGGGTGCGTGGCGCCCCGCGGGTCACGCGATCGCCTCGAGCCGGGCCCGCAGGCGGCCGACGACCTGGTCGCGCAGGTCGGCGGGCTCCTCGACGTACGCCGAGGGCCCGTGACCGAGGACCTCGTCGACCAGCCCGACCGAGCCTCGCTCGAGGACGAGCCGGTCCCAGTCCGCGGTGCCGTCGGGGCCGAGCACCGACTCCTCGACCGAGGCCGCGTCGCGTCGCAGGGTGTGGCCGCTTCCGCGACGCACGAGCAGGACGCTGCGCTCGCGCGGCAGGCGCCGGCGCCAGCGGCGGGCCACCGCGGACAGGTCGGTCCCGGCGGGGACGTCGTAGGCGCCCGCAGGTCCCTCGGTCCGCGCCTCGCCCTGCACGCGGGAGAGCCGGAAGACCCGCTCCTCACCGCGGTCGGTGTCGTGCCCGACGACGTACCAGCGCCCGGAGTAGCGGGTCACGCCCCAGGGCTGGAGGTGGCGTGTCGCGGTCGGCTGACCGACGCGGGCGTAGTCGAAGGCCACCGCGCGACGCTCGCGCACGGCGTCGAGGAACTCCTCGAAGGACGGCTCGTCGGCGCGCAGCCGCGGCTGGGCGATGTCGAGGGCGGTGGTGTCGACGGCGACGCCGGCCGCGGTGAGCTTGCGGACGGCCTCGGCGGCGGCGGGTGCGAACCGGGCGTGGTCCCAGACCTTCGCGGCCAGGCCCACGACGGCAGCCTCCTCGGGATCGAGGTCGACCTCGGGCAGGGCGAACTCGTCGGGGCGCACCCGGTAGCCGGGCTCGTCGTCGAAGTAGCCGTCCATGGCGCCGACCTCGATCGGCACGCCGAGGCTGCGCAGCTCCTCCTTGTCGCGGTCGAACTTGCGCTCGAAGGCGTCATCGGAGAGACCCGGGTAGAGGATCGAGCGGATCCTGGCCTTGGCGACCAGGTGGCGCTGGACGAGCAGCATGATCAGCAGGTTCAGCAGGCGCTCGGTCTTGGCGCTGCTCTGCTGCTGCGCGGCGCCCGCCCCACCGGGCTCGCTGCTCATCACGGCGCTCAGGCTGCGGCCAGGATGTCGACGACGAAGTAGAGCGTGTCGCCGCCCTCGATGCCGGCCTGCGGACTGCCCTTCGTGCCGTAGCCGAGCTTGGCGGGGATGGCGAGGATCACCCGGCTCCCGACGGTCTGACCGACCAGGGCCTGGTCCCAGCCCTTGATCACGTTGCCCAGGCCGATCGGGAACGCGACCGGCTCACCGGAGTAGCTCTCGTCGAAGGGCTTCTTGGCGTCGAAGACCTGGCCGAGGTAGTTCGCGACGATCACGTCGCCCTTCTCGACCTCCTCACCCTTGCCGACGATGCGGGTGAAGGACCGCAGGGTGTCGCTCGGCTCGTCGAGCCGGCCGAAGGCGAACACCGAGGAAGTCCGTCCACGAACGGCAGGCCCGGGACCCAGTTCGGCACGGGGTCGACCGGATCGCCGTCGGGCTCGCTCAGCGGCTGCTGCACGACGTCGACGACGAGCACGACCGGGTCGAGGTTGCCGATCTTGAGCTCGGGGAGGTCCTGGACGCCGAGCACCTCGTCGGCCGTACCGACGGAGGCGACCCGCGAGCCCACGGTCATGCCGTCGGTGACCAGGGCGGCCGCGGCGTTGCCGAGCAGCTGGTCGACGGTCTGGGGCGCTGCGGGGTCCTGGCCGACGACCGCCAGGGCGCCGGCGGTCTTCGGACCGAACGAGTCCATGACGGCCTGCTGGGTGAAGCCGTTGCCCACCCAGTAGTTGACCACCACGCTGTCGTCGTCCCCCAGCGCCGCCCCGTCGCCCGTCACCACGGTCTCGGTGTCCTGGGAGCCGGCCGGGATCTGGTCGGCGAAGGACACCGAGGGCACCGTGCCCACGTCGCCGCTGATCGTCACCGAGCCGAGACCCGGCGCCACGGCCTCTCCGCCGTCACCGCTGCCACAGGCGGCGACCGAGCTCAGCGCGAGCAGGGTTGCCGCGACCAACGGGACCCGGCGTACGGCCCGGCGCGCGGGTGTGCGCCGTTCGGGGGTACGGCGCCGGGAGGGAGCAGGGTGTGGCAGCACGGAGGTCACCTTCGCAGAGCGGCGGGGCGCGCTCGGTGGGTCGGGTCGGTGGGGTCGGCCTGGCGCGGACACTTTACAGGCGCACGGACCGCGGGTCGCGGACGCGCCCCGCGCCGTGCCGCCCCGATCGACCCGGGCTCACATGCCGTCGATGAGCCGCTGGACCCGCTCGTCGTGGGCGCGGAAGGGGTCCTTGCACAGCACGGTGCGCTGGGCCTGGTCGTTGAGCTTGAGGTGGACCCAGTCGACGGTGAAGTCGCGGCGCTGCTCCTGGGCGCGCCGGATGAACTCGCCGCGCAGCCGGGCCCGGGTGTTCTGCGGCGGCACCGACTTGGCCTCGAAGATCTTCAGGTCGGTGGTCGACGCGGGCCACGGCGCCGCGCTTCTCCAGCAGGTAGTAGAGCCCGCGACCGCGGTGGATGTCGTGGTAGGCGAGGTCGAGCTGGGCGATCCGGGCGTGGCCCAGCGGCAGGCCGTGCTTGGCGCGGTAGCGCTCGATCAGCTTCCACTTGATCACCCAGTCGATCTCGCGGTCGACCAGGCCGAGGTCGTCGGACTCGATCGCCTTCAGCCCGCGCTCCCACAGGTCGAGGGCCTGCTCGATCACCGGGGTGGAGATCTCGCGCCGGTCGACGAAGTCGCGGGCCTTGGAGAGGTACTCGTGCTGGATGTCGAGGGCGCTGGCCTCGCGGCCGTTGGCCAGGCGGACCTTGCGACGCCCGGTGACGTCGTGGGAGATCTCGCGGATCGCGCGGATCGGGTTCTCCATGGTGAGGTCGCGCATCACCACGCCCTCCTCGATCATCCGCAGCACGAGGTCGCAGCTGGCCACCTTGAGCAGCGTGGTCGTCTCGCTCATGTTGGAGTCGCCGACGATCACGTGCAGCCGGCGGTACCGCTCGGCGTCGGCGTGCGGCTCGTCGCGGGTGTTGATGATCGGCCGGCTGCGGGTGGTCGCGCTCGAGACGCCCTCCCAGATGTGCTCGGCGCGCTGGCTCACGGCGTACGACGACCCGCGTGGCGTCTGGGTGATCTTGCCGGCGCCCACCACGATCTGGCGGGTCACCAGGAACGGGATCAGGACGTCGGCGAGCCGGCTGAACTCCCCGGCCCGCCCGACCAGGTAGTTCTCGTGGCAGCCGTAGGAGTTGCCGGCCGAGTCGGTGTTGTTCTTGAACAGGTAGATCTCGCCCGCGATGCCCTCGTCGTGCAGCCGCTGCTCGGCGTCGAGCAGCAGCCCCTCGAGGATCCGCTCCCCCGCCTTGTCGTGCGTGACCAGGTCGACGACGTCGTCGCACTCGGGCGTGGCGTACTCGGGGTGGCTGCCGACGTCGAGGTAGAGCCGGGCGCCGTTGCGCAGGAACACGTTGCTGCTGCGTCCCCAGCTGACGACCTTGCGGAAGAGGTAGCGCGCCACCTCGTCAGGGCTCAGTCGGCGCTGCCCCTTGAACGTGCACGTGACGCCGTACTCGTTCTCGATGCCGAAGATGCGGCGGTCCATGGCTGAACCCTAGGCCGTGCGTGGTCGGTTCGTGCGTGCGGCGCCGCTGGAGCGACGCCGTTTGGTCACCAACGACGCAATCCGGGCCGAAGATCATGCCGTTCGTGACCATTCGGCGCGGCCCATCTCGCGGTTCCAGCGGTTCATCAGGCGCCGACGCCCGGACTCGGAGTACAGCGAGTCACCGACGAGACCCCTCCACCGCGGTCAGGCGCCGCAGGTCGTGGGCCCGGCCCAGGACGCGATCGAACTCGTGCATCGACGACGGAGGCGTGGTTGAGCAGGTCGTCGAGAGTGAAACCGGGACGCTCGTACGGCGTCCCGGTGAAGGCCCGCTCGCGCCGCAGGTCGGTGCCGTGCTGTCGCTTCCCGCGATGGACGGCACCGTCGTACTCGTGCACGAGGAAGGTCCCGTCGACGAGCAGGTCGACCTTGGCCAGCAGCCTGCCGTCGTCGTCGTGGATCTCGACCTGCGGCGTGCTGGCGATGTCGAGGCTCTCGTGGAAGAGCCGCAGCATGGTCTCGCCCGGCGACTCCGCCTTCGGCGTCGCTCGTCGCCACGCGGTGCGCAACATGCGGGTCCCGGGCCGCTTGCTCGCCAGCACCGCCTCCATCGCCTCGGCCTCGAGGTCGCCAAGGTGCAGCGCGGACTCGAGCAGGATGCAGAGGTCGATCAGTCCGAGGTCTCGTGAGGCGCGCAACAGGATCTCCTCGGATCGATCGACCGGCAATCCGTCCACGATGCACGCCTCGGTCGTACGACGCAGCCGCGAGCAGATCAGCCCCGGTCGCCGCGGTCGAGGTGCATCGCCCTCGACTGCGGCGAAGACCGGGAGGTGCTCCGGCAACTTCGGCACGTCCCAGCCGCGAAGCCACGCCCCGGTGAGGTGGGTGAACACCGCGTGCTCGGGGAGCACCAGCGTCCACGCGCGCAGCTCGCGCAGATGTCGGTCCCGGGTGCCCGCGTCGTCGCGGTGCCGCATGAAGACCCCGTGACACACGCGGTCCCAGCCCCGCACCCGCATCTGGCCCCGGACCGGATTGTCGTCGGAGGTGATCGGCATGCGCCCACGCTGCCGGGGCTCGGTGCCGTGCTCGACGAGACGGTGCAGCCTGTGGAGCTCGCGGTTCTCGGCCCGCTTGGCGCGCCGTTTGGTCACCAACGACAGCGGTCGACCCCGGACGTGTGGTGGTGACCAAACGCCACTGACGACCGGCAAGCGCGCCCGGGGAGAAGGCCCAGGCGGGGTCTACGGCGCGATGGGCGGTTCGCCGCCGGCACCGTCATCGGCGGGGGGCAGAGCGGGGCCGGTGGCCTGGTCCCGGCGGTGCCGACCCGGGCCCCTCGGACGCTCGGGTGCCGCACCTCGCCGCGGTGGCTGCCGCGGTCGCCGAGCAGGCTCGAGGCGGACCGGGCTGATCCGCGCGAACTTGCGCGGCTGGGTGCGGGTGCGGTCGAGGACGGCGACCTCGAGGTCGCTCGACGGCGATCACCCGGTCGCGGCGTCGCCCTCGGTGTGGCCCAGGGCCGCGACGGCCAGGCGCAGGGCCGTCGTCGAGGTCGAGCGCCGGCGGCGTAGTCGCTCGCTCGAGGTAGGCCGCGACGGTCTCGGCGGCGCCGCCCATCACGGCGTACCCGTGCTCGTCGGCGACCTGGCCGTCGTAGGTCAGCCGGTAGATCTGGTCGCCGGCGGCGTCGTCGCCGATCTCGGCGACGAAGATCTCGACCTCGTAGGGCTTCTCGCCGCCGCTGGAGAAGATCGTGCCCAGGGTCTGGGCGTAGGCGTTGGCCAGGCCCCGGCCGGTGACGTCGCGCCGGTCGTAGGCGTAGCCGCGCATGTCGGCCAGCCGGACGCCGGCGATGCGCAGGTTCTCGAACTCGTTGTAGCGCCCGACCGCGGCGAAGGCGATCCGGTCGTAGATCTCGGAGACCTTGTGCAGCGCCTGCGAGGGGTTCTCGGAGACGAACAGCACGCCGTCGGCGTACTGCACGGCGACCACCGAGCGGCCGCGGGAGATGCCCTTGCGGGCGAAGTCGGCCCGGTCCTTCATCAGCTGCTCGGGCGAGACGTAGAACGGCATGCTCATCGGCGCCTCGCCTCCGTCGCCAGCGAGCGGCGCGGCCGGGCCCGTCGGGGCGCGTCATCCGGCCGGCGATCACCCGGTCGGCGACGTCGGCGACCTCGGCGTCGGGCAGCCGGCGGCCGCCCTCGGCGGTGATCACCTGGACGACGGGGAAGATCCGCCGCGTCAGGTCGGGCCCGCCGGTCGCGGAGTCGTCGTCGGCGGCGTCGTAGAGCGCCTGGATGACCGCGGTCGACGCAGTCGGCCTCGTCGAGGTCCTCGCGGTAGAGCTTCTTCAGCGACCCGCGGGCGAACAGCGAGCCCGGAGCCGACCGAGTGGAACGCGGTCTCCTCGTAGCGGCCGCCGGTGACGTCGTAGCTGAAGATCCGGCCGGTGCCCGGTCGCAGGTCGTAGCCGGCGAAGAGCGGCACGACGGCCAGGCCCTGCATGGCCATGCCCGAGGTTGCCGCGGATCAGCGCCGCGAGCCGGTTGGCCTTGCCGTCCAGCGAGAGCGTGGTGCCCTCGATCTTCTCGTAGTGCTCGAGCTCGGTCTGGAACAGCCGCACCATCTCGACGGCGAGGCCGGCGGTGCCGGCGATGCCGACCGCGGAGAACTCGTCGGCCGGGAAGACCTTCTCGATGTCGCGCTGGGCGATGATGTTGCCCATCGTGGCGCGCCGGTCACCGGCCATCACCACGCCGCCGGGGAAGGTGGCGGCCACGATGGTGGTGCCGTGCGGGGCCAGGTCGGCCGGCGCTGCCCCGGCGGCAGCGGCGCGGCGCGCCGGGCAGCAGGTCGGGGGCCTGCTCGGCGAGGAAGTCGCGGAACGAGGACGTGCCCGGCGTCAGGTAGGCCGCGGGCAGGCGCGGGTCGCGGTCACTCGCCGCCCTTCTGGATGAACGACTTCACGAAGTCCTCGGCGTTGGTCTCGAGCACGTCGTCGATCTCGTCGAGGATGTCGTCGATGTCGTCGTCGAGGGACTCCTTGCGCTCGGCGACGTCGGACTCGCGACGCCGTCGTCGGTCTGCTCCTCGGTCTCGCCGGACCGTCGCGGCTGCTTCTGCTCCTGGGCCATGCCTGCGACCCTAGCGAGTCCCCCGGCCGTCCTGGACTCCGCCACGGCGTACGTCGCGCCGGCTCGACCGCCGCGCGCGGCCGCCGGGCTCAGCGGCGTGAGCTCGTCGACCAGCTCGCCTCGCGGTCGCGCGAGCGGTCGAGGAGCTCGCCGACGTGGGCCCGGCTGCCGCGCAGCGGGTCGATGGTCGGGACCCGCTGCAGCGACTCGCGCCCGGGCAGGTCGAAGATCACCGAGTCCCAGGACGCGGCGGCGACGGCGTCGGCGTACTTCTCCAGGCACCGGCCGCGGAAGTAGGCGCGGGTGTCGTCCGGCGGGTCGTGCATCGCCGCGTCGACGGTCGGCGTCGTCGAGCAGCCGCTCGATGCGTCCGGCGCCGACCAGGCGGTGGTAGAGGCCCTTCTCGGGGCGGATGTCGGAGTACTGGTAGTCGATGAGCTGCGAGCTTGGCGTCGTCCCAGCCGAGGCCGTCGCGGCTGCGGTACTGCTCGAGCAGCTGCAGCTTGGCCACCCAGTCGAGCTCGCTGGCGCACAGCCATCGGGTCGCGCTCGAGGCGGTCGAGCACCGACTCCCAGCGCGCGCAGCACCTCGACGGTCTGCGCGTCGGCGTCGGCGCCGTAGCGGTCCTCGACGTACTTGCGGGCCAGGTCGAGGTACTCCAGCTGCAGCTGGACCGCGGTCAGCCGGCGCCCGTCGTTCAGCGTGACCAGGTCGCGCAGGGTCGGGTCGTGGGAGACCGCGCGCAGCGCAGCGACCGGGCCCTCGACGCTCAGGTCGCGGTCGAGGAAGCGGTCCTCGATCATGGCCAGGACCAGCGACGTGGTGCCGACCTTGAGGAAGGTCGAGACCTCGGCGAGGTTGGCGTCGCCGATGATCACGTGCAGTCGGCGGTACTTCTCGGGGTCGGCGTGCGGCTCGTCGCGGGTGTTGATGATCGGGCGCTTCAGCGTCGTCTCGAGGCCGACCTCGACCTCGAAGAAGTCGGCGCGCTGGCTGAGCTGGAAGCCGTGCGTCGCGCCCGTCCTGGCCGATCCCGACCCGACCGGCGCCGCAGACGACCTGGCGGCTGACGAAGAACGGGGTCAGGTGGCGCACGATGTCGGCGAACGGCGTCGAACGCCGCATCAGGTAGTTCTCGTGGGCGCCGTAGGAGGCGCCCTTGCCGTCGGTGTTGTTCTTGTACAGCGCGATCGTGCGGCCCGCCCGGGCAGCGCGGCGGCACGGCGTGAGGCGTCGAGCATGACCTGCTCACCGGCCTTCTCCCACCGCACGACGTCGCAGCGGCGTGGTCACCTCGGGCGTGGCGTACTCGGGGTGGGCGTGGTCGACGTAGAGCCGGGCGCCGTTGGTCAGGATGACGTTGGCCAGGCCGAGGTCCTCGTCGGTGAGCTGGCTGGGGTCGGCGACCTGGCGGGACATGTCGAAGCCCGCGGGCGTCGCGCAGCGGTGACTCCTCCTCGAAGTCCCAGCGCGCGCGCCGCGCCCGCACGGTGGCCGAGGCGTAGGCGTTGACCACCTGCGAGGAGGCGACCATCGGGTTGGCCGCGGGCTGGCCCGGGCACGGCGATGCCGTACTCGATCTCGGTGCCCATCACCCGACGCACGCTCATGGCGACGAGCCTACGCGCGCAGCCGCCCGGCCACCGCTCCCCGCAAGGGTGCGGCGCCGGGGGTGCCGGGCGTACGCCGCGGTCCGGTCGCGCGACTGGTCAGCGCGACTTCGCGCAGGAGCATGCGGGCCAGGTACGAGGACGCACGAGGACGACGAGGATCGATGACGATGATCTTGACCATGGGACAAACCTCCGATGACGTGCACGCGACGTTGCGTGCTGGGGAGCTGTCTACCAGGCTGCGGACCTCGCGGCGCGCCACCCCACGCGGGGTAGCGCCCGCACGTGCGCGATCAGGCGCCGGAGGTCCTGGACAACCAGGCGTGAGCGACGTTGACCGTCACGATGCCCGCCACGACGAGCAGCAGAGCCACCAGCGCCCCGTTCAGGCCGAGCACGATCGAGATCGGGATCAGCGCGACGACGGAGACGATCCCGAGAGCGACCTGACGGCCACCGGCGGCCGCCTGGTGCCTCCGGTCCAGGTCCCGCTGGGCGCCTCGCTCAGCGGCTCGCGACTCGACCGCACGTTCGACCCGATCGGCGAACCCGTCGACGAGCTCGGCGTCATAGCGCAGGCCGAGGTCGCGACGGGTCTCGAGCAGGGCCTCGGCGTCGGCCCGAGTCACGTCGTCCTCCGCCATGCCCCGCCTCCTGCGTCCGCCGACCGGTGCCCACCGGTCCGGCCTCGGCTACAGGTACTGCCCGGTGTTGAGACCGTGTCGATCGAGCGGCCCGGCTCGGTGCCCTGCTTGCCGGTGATCAGGGTGCGGATGAACACGATCCGCTCGCCCTTCTTGCCCGAGATCCGCGCCCAGTCGTCGGGGTTGGTGGTGTTCGGCAGGTCCTCGTTCTCCTTGAACTCGTCGACGCAGGCCTGGAGCAGGTGCGAGACCCGCAGACCCCGCTGCTCGTGGTCGAGGAGGTCCTTGATCGCCATCTTCTTGGCCCGGTCGACGATGTTCTGGATCATCGCGCCGGAGTTGAAGTCCTTGAAGTACAGGACCTCCTTGTCGCCGTTGGCGTAGGTGACCTCGAGGAAGCGGTTCTCCTCGGTCTCGGTGTACATCCGCTCGACCGTGGCCCGGATCATCCCGCCCACGCAGGCCTCCCGGTCGCCGCCGAACTCGGCGAGGTCGTCGGCGTGCAGGGGCAGCGTCGGTGGTGAGGTACTTGGAGAAGATGTCGCGCGCCGACTCGGCGTCGGGCCGCTCGATCTTGATCTTCACGTCGAGGCGACCCGGGCGCAGGATCGCGGGGTCGATCATGTCCTCGCGGTTGGAGGCGCCGATGACCAGCACGTTCTCCAGCAGCTCGACGCCGTCGATCTCGCTGAGCAGCTGCGGGACGATGGTGTTCTCGACGTCGGAGGAGACCCCGGAGCCGCGGGTGCGGAACAGCGAGTCCATCTCGTCGAAGAACACGATGACCGGCGTGCCGGTCGCTGGCCTTCTCGCGGGCCCGCTGGAAGACCAGGCGGATGTGGCGCTCGGTCTCCCCGACGTACTTGTTGAGCAGCTCGGGGCCCTTGATGTTGAGGAAGTAGGACTTGCCCTCCGGCGCCGGTCTTGGCGGCGACCTTCTTGGCCAGCGAGTTGGCCACGGCCTTGGCGATCAGCGTCTTGCCGCAGCCCGGGAGGGCCGTAGAGCAGCACGCCCTTGGGCGGCTTGAGCTCGTGCTCCTTGAACAGCTCGGGGTGCAGGTAGGGCAGCTCGACGGCGTCCTGGATCTGCTCGATCTGGCCGCCGAGCCCGCCGATCGACTCGTAGGCGATGTCGGGGACCTCCTCGAGGACGAGCTCCTCGACCTCGGACTTGGGCACCCGCTCGTAGACGTAGCCGGCGCGGCCGTCGAGCAGCAGCGAGTCGCCGGCGCGCAGCGTCTCGTCGCGCAGCGGCTCGGCGAGGCGTACGACGCGCTCCTCGTCGGCGTTGGCGATGACCAGGGCCCGCTCGCCGTCGGCGAGCAGCTCCTTGAACATCACGACCTCGCCGACCTGCTCGAAGTCGAGGGCCGCGACGACGTTGAGCGCCTCGTTGAGCATGACCTCCTGGCCGCGGCGGAGGTCGTCGAGGTCGACCGCGGGGCTGACGCTGACCCGCAGCTTGCGGCCGCCGGTGAAGACGTCGACGGAGTCGTCGTCGTTGCGGGCCAGGAAGGTGCCGAAACCGGCCGGCGGCTGGGCCAGCCGGTCGACCTCCTCCTTGAGCTTCATGATCTGGTCGCGCGCCTCGCGCAGCGTCTGGGCGAGGCGCTCGTTCTGCGAGGTCACCGCGGCGAGCGAGCGCTGGGTGTCGGCCAGGCGCAGCTCGAGCCCGCGCGAGCCGCCGGGCGCCTCGGTCAGCCGCCGGCGCAGGTCGCCCACCTCGGCCTCGAGGAAACGAACCTGCTCGATCAACTGCTCCGGGTCGCGCCCGGGTGTGCTGGCATCACTGTCGTGCATCGACACGGTCCCACCTCCTGTCCTGGCGACACTACCGTCGCCCCCGCGGCACCACAGGGTGGAACGCGCGGTCTTCGTCGCGATTTGGGCGCGGGGTCGTCGTCGGTCGGTGCGGCGGGGCGGTGCCGGCGGTGCCGTTTGGTCACCAACGGCACGTCTGGTGACCGGATCGTTGTCGTTGGTGACCAAACGGCACGTCCTCGGGCCGTCTGCATGTCGTTGGTGACCAAACGGCGACGACCTCAGCCCAGGCCGTCCTCGCCAACCCCGGGGGGCCGGGGGCCGGAGTAGTCGGGGCCGTAGGCGCCGGGGGCGGGGCGGCGTCTCTTGCGGGGGGCCTGCTCGCCCGGGGCCATCCGACGGGCGGTGACCAGGAACGCCGTGTGGCCGACCATCGAGTGCTCGGGGCGGACGGCGAGCCCCTCGACGTGCCAGTCGCGGACCAGCGACTCCCACGCGTGCGGCTCGGTGAAGCCGCCGTGGGCGCGCACGGTCTCGACGAAGCGCGACAGCTGGGTGGTCGTGGCGACGTAGGCGCACACGATGCCGCCGGGGCGCAGGGCGTCGGCGGCCTCGTCCACGCACTCCCACGGGGCGAGCATGTCGAGGATCAGGCGGTCGCAGCGCTCGCCGGTGGCCGGCGAGCCCCTCGACGAGGTCGCCGAGCGCGCAGGTCCCAGCGCGGGGTGGGCGCCGCCGAAGAACTGGTCGACGTTGCGCCGGGCGACCGCGGCGAACTCCTCGCGGCGCTCGTAGGAGACCACCCGGCCGTGCGGGCCCGACCGCCCGCAGCAGCGAGCAGGTCAGCGCACCCGAGCCGACCCCGGCCTCGACCACCTCGGCGCCCGGGGAAGATGTCGGCCATCGCCACGATCTGGGCGGCGTCCTTGGGGTAGACCACGGCCGCGCCGCGCGGCATCGAGACCACGAACTCGCTCAGCAGCGGCCGGAAGACGAGGTACTCCCCGCCCGCCGAGGAGGTCAGCGCGAAGCCCTCCTCGCGCCCGATCATGTCGTCGTGCTCGAGGTGGCCGCGGTTGGAGAAGAACCGCTTGCCCGGCCTCGAGGCGAGAAGTTGTGCCGGCGGCCCTTCGCGTCGACCAGGCGCACCCACTCCCCCTCGCGCAGCGGGTCCGCGGTGCACCCCGCCCCAGGCCTCGGTCGGCACGTCGTCCTCGTCCATGGTGCTCACAGTGCTCCCTCGGGTCGCGGACGCCGACCGGCCCGACCGGCCCGGCCGCGCTGGCCACGCCGACCGCGCTCGCCGCGCACGGCACGGTCCACGTCGGCGGTCGACGAGCACGCCGTGCACCGTGCCGTCGTCCTCGACGACCAGGTACTCCGGCGCCGGGCGCCGGGTGATGGCGCCGACGAGGTCCTCCCCGCGCAGGTCCACGGGCAGGCGCAGCGAGGCGTCCAGGGTGCGGGCGACGCTCGAGGTGGGGACCCAGGGGCGCCGGTCCTCGGGGGTGGCGACCAGGGCGCTCTCGATCACGACGCCGACCGGTACGCCGGCGCTGGTCACCGTCACGATCCCGCCGGCCTGGGCCGTCGCGGGCACGGCGTACCGCCTCGGCCAGGGGCAGGTCGCCGGGGACCGCGAGGGTACGTCGGGCCAGGTCGCGCGCCACGAGCGCCGGCAGCCGGCGCCGCACGCCGGGCGGTCGACAGCTCCGCGCCCGCGGTGGTCCAGATGAACGCGGCGAGCAGGAACGAGACCAGCAGGTCGGTGAGGTCCGGCGGGAGCCCGAGGACCACGCTCGCGAGAACACGGCCAGGCCAGCAGCAGCACCGCGACGACCCGACCGCCCCACGCCGCGACCACGACCCCGCGCAGGCGGTCCCCGCTGACCGCCCACACGGCGGCCTTGAAGACCCGGCCGCCGTCGAGCGGCAGGCCGGGCACCAGGTTGAGGACCCCGATCAGCAGGTTGCCGCTCGGCGAGACCGAACAGGGCCAGCGCGAGCAGCCCCGGGCTCGACCCGGACGTAGGCGAGGTACGGCCAGCGCCGCCCACGGCCAGCGAGGTCAGCGGCCCGACGACGGCGACCAGGAACTCCTGGCGCGGGCGTGCGGGCCTCGCCCTGCACGGCGGTCATCCCGCCGAGGAAGTGCAGGGTGATCGAGGGCACCACGTCGCCGAAGCGGCGCGCGACGACCGCGTGCGAGGCCTCGTGCAGCAGCACCGCGAGGTAGAGCAGCACCGCGAAGACGGCGCCGCCGAGGTAGCGCAGCGGGCCCAGCCCAGGACGGACCGCCTCCACCTGGGGGCCCAGGACGACCGCGAAGAGGGCGGCGAAGAACAGCGTCGTGTACGAGACCAGGATCTCGGTGCCACCGATCGAGCCGACCCGCAGCGTGCCGGGCGGGCGCCGGCGAGCAGGGCCGGTTCGGGGGTCGGGCACCGGGCGAACCTACCGGACCGGACCCGGTGTCCTCGCTCTCGCCTACGCTCGGCCGGGTGCCAGCCCCGAGCCCCGAGCCCCAGCCCGGCGCGACCCCGCCGAACGGCGCCGAGCCGAGCGGCGCCGAGCGCGTCCAGGCTCCGGACTCACCGGCCCACGCGCGATCGACACCCGTCGACGGCGTCGCGGTGCTGGGAGCGATCTCACCGAGCCGGGCCGCGGACTTCGCCACCTGCCCGCTGCTCTACCGCTTCCGGGTCGTCGACAGGTTGCCGGAGCCGGTCTCACCGCAGGCGGCTCGTGGGACCTTGGTGCACAAGGTCCTCGAGACCTCTTCGACCTGCCCGCCGACCAGCGCACCCCTGTCCGTGCCCGCGAGCTGCTCGCGCCGGCGTGGGCGTCGCTGGTGGAGCAGGACCGAGGCCCTCGCCGAGCTCGCCGCGCAGACCGACGAGGCCGCCGGGACGGACGCCTGGCTGGCCGGGTGCGCCGGCGTCCTCGAGCGCTGGTTCACCCTCGAGGATCCCCAGCGCCTGGAGCCGGCGGAGCGGGAGGCGTACGTCGAGGCACTGCTCGACTCGCGGCTGCTGCTGCGCGGCTTCGTCGACCGGATCGACGTCGCGCCGGACGGTGCGGTGCGCGTCGTGGACTACAAGACCGGCCGCTCCCCCGGTCGCCGGCCTACGAGGCGCAGGCCCTGTTCCAGATGCGCTTCTACGCCCTCGTGCTCTGGCGCGCCCGCGGCGTGGTGCCGGCGATGCTCCAGCTGGTCTACCTCGGCAACGGGGAGATCCTCCGCTACGCCCCCGACGAGGACGACCTGCGCGCCACGCAGCGTCAAGCGTCGAGGCGTTGTGGCACGCGATCCAGACGGCCCGCTCCGACGGGGACTGGCGCCCGAGCACCGGTCGCCACTGCGACTGGTGCTCGTTCAAGGCGCTGTGCCCGGCGTACGGCGGGACGCCCCCGCCGCTGCCCGAGGACGCGTCGTCGTCCGGGCCACCGGTGTCCGTCGGCACCCCGTCACCGGTCGAGCTCACGCTGGCGGCCGCACCCACCCACCCCTGAGATCCACGTGGCTGACGCGTCACGGGGTCAGCCGCTGCTGTCCTCGACCTCCTGGGCGGTCAGCTGGTGCGGCGTGATCTCGCCGCGGACGATCTCCTCGACCCAGTGGCAGGCGACCGTGTGTCCGGGCCGGACCTCGACGCAGCTCGGGCCGCTCGTCGTCGCACCGGGTCTCCTGGCGGAACGGGCAGCGGGTGTGGAACCGGCAGCCCGAGGGCGGGTCGGACGGCGAGGGGAGGTCGCCCTGGAGCAGGATCCGCTCGCGGGTGTCCTCGACCTCGGGGTCGGGCACCGGGACGGCGGACATCAGCGAGCGCGTGTAGGGGTGCAGCGGGCTCGTCGTAGAGGTCGTCGGCGTGGCCTGCTCGATGATCGAGCCGAGGTACATCACCGCGACCACGTCGCTGACGTGGCGGACCACGGCGAGGTCGTGGGCGATGACCAGGTAGGTGAGGTTGAGCGCGCTGCTGCAGGTCCTCGAGCAGGTTGAGCACCTGGGCCTGCACCGAGACGTCGAGGGCCGAGACCGGCTCGTCGGCGATGATGAAGCGGGGCTCGAGGGCGAGCGCGCGGGCGATGCCGATGCGCTGGCGCTGGCCCCCGGAGAACTCGTGGGGGTACTTCCCGGAGGCCGAGGCGGGCAGCCCGACCTGCTCGAGCAGCTCCCGGACGCGGGTGGCCGGGTCGAAGTCGATCCCGTGGGCGCGCAGCGGCTCGGTCAGGATCGTCTCGACGCTCTGCCGGGGGTTGAGGCTGGCCAGCGGGTCCTGGAAGACCATCTGCATGTTCCGCCGGGCCGAGCGCAGCCCTCGCCCTTGAGGCTGGAGACGTCGGTGCCGTCGAAGTGGACGGTGCCCGCGGTGATCGGGCTCAGCCGCAGGATCGCGCGCCCGAGCGTGGACTTGCCGCAGCCCGACTCGCCGACCAGGCCCAGGGTGCCGCCCTCGGGCGACGTCGAGGTCGACGCCGTCGACGGCCTCGACGCGCCGACCGTGCGTCCGCCGAGCAGCCCACCGCGGATCGGGAAGTGGACCTTCAGCCCGCGCACGGACAGCAGCGGCTCCTGCGGCGCTCGCTCGCCGGTCGCTCGCCTGGGGCTCGTCGTCTGCTGGCTCACGACGGCACCGCGCGGCCCGCGGTCGCGGCCGTCGCGACGCGGGTGGAAGCAACGCAGCGGGCGCTCACCGTCGCGCTCGAGCCGGGGCGCGTGCGCGGTGCACTCCTCGACGCGCGCTGAGCAGCGCGGCGCGAACGCGCAGCCCTGGCTCCAAGGGATCGTCTGAGGTCGGCGAGCCCGGGATCGGGGTCAGCGGCGTCCCGCGCGGGCGAGTCCAGGCGCGGGATGCTGGCCAGCAGTCCCGCGGTGTAGGGGTGGCGGGGCTGGGCGAACAGCGGTCCGCGGCTTGGCCGACTCCACGATCCGGCCGGAGTACATGACGTTGACCTCGTCGCACAGCCCGGCCACGACCCCGAGGTCGTGGGTGATCATCAGCAGCGCGGCGTCGGTGTCGGCGACGAGGTCCTTGAGCACCTCGAGCACCTGGGCCTGGATGGTCACGTCGAGCGCGGTCGTCGGCTCGTCGGCGATCAGCAGCTGCGGTTCGCAGGCCAGGGCGATCGCGATCAGCACCCGCTGGCGCATGCCGCCGGAGAGCTGGTGGGGGTACTCGCGCACCCGCCGGCCGGGGTCGGGGATGCCGACCTTCTCCAGCAGCGCGACCGGCGCGGTCCTGGGCCTCGGCCTTGTCGACGTCGAGGTGCTGCGCGCAGCACCTCGCGCAGCTGCAGACCGACGGTGACGACCGGGTTCAGCGAGCGTCATCGGGTCCTGGAAGACCATCGCGATCTCGCGCCCGCGCAGTCGCTTCATCTCCTTCGCGCCGACGCTCAGCAGGTCCCGGCCGGCGTAGCGGACCTCACCGGTGGTGCGGGCTGCGCGACGGGGCAGCAGCCCCATCACGGCCAGGGAGGTCACGGACTTGCCGCTGCCGGACTCCCCCACGAGCGCCACGTGCTGGCCGGGGCGGACGTCGAAGGAGACCTCGTCGACGGCGACGACGTCGCGGCGTCCACGCCCGCCGAAGACGACCGAGAGGTCGCGTACGTCGAGCAGCGGCTCACGGGCGTCGAGGCGACCCTGCCGGGTCGCGTGGTCCTACGGTCGTGGCGGGTGTCGAGTCGCTGGACTGGTCACGCTGGTCACCTCCGCGACCGGGGGTCGAGGGCCTCGCGCATCGCCTCGCCGAGCAGCGTGAAGCCGAGGGCGGTGAAGGCGATCGCGAAGCCGGGCAGCAGGGCGAGCCGGGCGGCCGAGGAGAACCGGTCCTGGGCGGCGACCAGCATGCGACCCCACTCCGCCACGGCGGGGTCGGACTCGCCGAGGCCGAGGTAGGACAGGGCGGCGACCTCGATGATCGCGGTGGCCAGGTTCAGCGTGGCCTGGACGATGGTCGGACCGATGGCGTTGGGCACGATGTGGCCCGCGACGATCTTGCGCTTGCGGATGCCGAGGGCGCCGGCGGCCAGGACGTAGTCGGAGCGCCCCTGGGAGAGCATGGAGCCCCGCAGCAGCCGCGCGAAGATCGGCACCTGGGCGACGCCGATGGCGATCATGACCGAGTAGGCGTTCTGCCCGAGGACGGCCACGATGCTGACGGCAAGCAGCAGGCTCGGCACGGCCAGCATGACGTCGACCACGCGCATCACGGCGTTGTCGACCCAGCCGCCGACGCGCCCGCCGAGGGCGCCGAACCCACCGGCGAGGGCGCCGAGCCCGGCGCCGACGGCGAGCCCGATCGCGGTGGAGACGACGCCGTAGATCAGCGACTGGCGCGCGCCGTAGACCAGCTGGGTCCACATGTCGGAGCCGAACCGGTCCAGGCCGAGCCAGTGGTCGGCCGACGGCCCGGGCACCGAGGTCGGCGTCACCTTGCCGGCGTCGGCGGCCGACCCGGGCTGGTAGGAGGTCAGCAGCGGCGCGAAGATCGCCACGAGCACGAAGAGCACGATGATCAGGGCGCCGATGATCGCGGTCGGGTTGCGCCGCAGCCGGCGGAACGCGCCGCGCCACAGTCCGACGCCGGTGTCGTCCTCGTGCTGGCCGTCAGGCGTCGCGAGCAGTGCCGCGGCCCCGTCCGCGGAAGGCTCGGTGGTCGTCACGAGACCCTCACTCTCGGGTCGATCACGCCGTAGGCGAGGTCCACGACCAGGTTGATCAGCGAGTAGGTGATGGCGATGAAGATGATGAAGCCCTGCAGCACCGGGAAGTCGCGTTGCGAGATCGCCTGGAACAGGTAGCTGCCGATGCCGTTGAAGGCGAAGACCGACTCGGTGAGCACCGCCCCGGACAGCAGCAGGCCGGCCTGCAGGCCGATGGTGGTGACCACGGGCAGCAGGGCGTTGCGCAGGACGTGGCGCCGGCTGATCGTACGGGCCTGGAGCCCCTTGGACTCCGCGGTGCGCACGTAGTCCTCGTGCAGCACCTCGGCGACCGAGGCGCGGGTGATCCGCACGATGATGGCCAGCGGGATCGTGCCGAGCGCGATCGCGGGCAGCACCAGGTGGATCGCGGCGTCCCACGCGGCGTCCCACTCCCGGGTGAGCAGGCCGTCGAGGACGTAGAAGTTCGTGATGTGCGTGGCGTCGACGCGGGCGTCCTGGCGCAGGGAGGTCGGCAGGAGGCCGAGCCAGTCGGCGAAGACCAGCTTGAGCAGGATGGCCAGGAAGAAGACCGGGGTGGCGACCCCGAGCAGCGAGCCGGAGACGACCGCGGTGTCGAGCAGCCGCCCCTGGTTGCGCGCCGCGAGGTAGCCCAGCGGCACCCCGACGACGATCGCGAGCAGCAACGCCACGGTGGCCAGCTCGATGGTCGCCGGGAACCGCTCGAAGAAGGTCGACAGCACCGGCTGGCCGGTGTTGATCGAGTTCCCGAAGTCGCCGCGCAGCAGCGCCTTGACGTAGATGACGTACTGGTTGAGCAGCGGCTGGTCGAAGCCGTAGGAGGCGTTGACCCGCGCGATGCCCTCCGGGGTGGCGCGCTCTCCCAGCAGTGACCGCGCGGGGTCACCGGGGAGAGCGCGCACCCAGGCGAAGAGCAGGACCGAGAGGCCCAGCAGGACCGGCACGAGCAGCGCCAGCCTGCGCAGGGTGAATCTGAGCATCACGGACCTCTGGTCTGGAGAAGCGCGAGCGCCGGGGCGCGGTGGTGGTGAGCGCTCAGCCCACCGTCACCGCGCTCCAGACCTCGTCCTGCACGGGACTCTGCTGGTAGCCCTGGACGTCCGGGCCGAAGGCCAGGGACGGGACGGGGTGGGCCAGCGGGACGCCGGGCAGGTAGTCCATGACCTGCTTGTTGATCTCCTCGTAGAGGGGCTCCTGCTCCTCGGGCGTCGGCAGCCCGCGGGCCTCCTTCAGCGCGTCGAAGAGCTCGGGGTTCTCGAAGCCCCACTCGCTGCTCTTGGCCCCGAAGAAGACGCCGAGGAAGTTGTCGGTGTCGTTGTAGTCACCGGTCCAGCCGAGCAGGTGCAGTCCGTGGTCGGGGGTGCCCTGGATCTTCTCCAGGTAGTCCGGGCTCCACTGGTCGGCCGTCGGCTTGATCTTCAGGCCCACCGCCTCGAGCTGGGAGCGGATCACGTTGAAGGTGTCCTCGGGCTGCGGCATGTAGGGCCGGCTGACCCCCGTCGGGTAGTTGAACTCGATCGTCGCGCCGTCCGCGCCCGCGTCGGCCAGCATCTGCTTGGCCAGCTCGGGGTCGTAGTCGTAGGTCGTCACGTCCTCGGTGAAGCCCTGGACGATGTCGGGGATGAACTCGACCGCCGGCTGGGTGCCCTCGGGCATCGAGGCGCTGATGATCTCGGGGATGTTCAGCGCGTGGGCGATCGCCTTGCGCACGTCCGGGTCGTCGAGCGGCTTCTGCTTCTGGTTCATGCCGAGGTACAGCACGTTGAAGGCGTCGCGGTTGACGATCTGGAAGCCCTCGTCGGTCAGCGGCGCGACGTCGGCGGGACCGACGAGGTCGAAACCGTCGATCTCGCCGTTGCGGAGCGCGTCGGCGCGGGCCTTCGGGTCCTCGATCGCCACGACCTTGGCCTGGTCGACGACTGCCTTCTCGCCCCAGTAGTCGTCGTTGCGGTCGAGCGTGACGTCCTGGCCCCGGTTCCAGGCGTCGAGCACGAACGGCCCGGTGCCGGTGGGGTGCGCGGTGGAGTACTCGGAGTTCTTGGGGTTGGTCGCCCCGTCGTCCTGGTACTTCTCCAGCGCAGTGGGGCTCTGCATCGAGAACGCCGGCAGCGACATCGCCGCGATGAAACCGGCGAACGGCTCCTTCAGCGTGACGGTCGCGGTCAGGTCGTCGTCGGCCGAGCACGAGTCGTAGATCGCCGCGTCGGCGCGGTCGCCGGTGGCGAAGCCGCGGAACAGGGCGGCGTAGTAGTAGGTCAGGTCGTCGGTCTGCGCGGACTTCGGCATGTTGTACCAGCGGTCGAAGTTGGCGCAGACCGCCGTCGGCGTTGAAGTCGGTGCCGTCGGAGAACGTCACGCCCTCCTGCAGGTCGAAGGTCGTGCTCAGCCCGTCGTCGGTGGTCTCCCACGACTTCGCCAGCAGCGGGGCAGGGTCGGCCGTGCCGGGCTCGGTGCCCACGAGGCCCTCGAACATCTGGCGCGCCACCCGGAAGCTCTCGCCGTCGGAGGCGAAGAACGGGTCGAGCGTCACCGGCTCCGCCGAGCCCGCGAAGACGAACGTGCCGCCGGTGGCGGCTTCACCGCCGCCGTCCGAGGAGTCGTCGCGGTTGCTCTGGGCACAGCTGGACAGGAACAACGCCGCGGCGGTCAACCCGACCAGACCTGCCCGAGCGCGATTGGTTGCGAGTCGCACGTCTCACCTCACATCTTCTCGCCCCGTCGGGGTGACGGAGCAGAACCTGCGGGACGATAGCGCGGTCAGGGGCTCCAGGTCTGTAGCCGACGGCGTCCTGCCAGGTCGCGTTTCGGCAACGATCCTGTCTCAGCCTCGCCCGAGGGTCGCCAGGAGCGAGCGAGCGTCGAGACCGACCAGCGACTCGACGAGCACCGTGCCCGGGGCGGCCGGGACGGGAACGTGGTGCGGCACCACGAGCGTGCGGCACCCGGCGGCCGCGGCCGCGGCCGCGCCGGGCGGGGAGTCCTCGATCGCGACGCAGTCGCTGCGGGTCCAGCCCGAGCAGCGCGGCGGCGCGCAGGTAGGGCTCGGGGTGGGGCTTGCCGTGGTCGACCTCGTCACCGGTCACGACGACCTCGAAGCTGTCCTCGGGCAGGGCCGCCAGGACCGGCTCGGCGAACCGGCGCCACGACATCGTCACCAGCGCCGCACGGCACGCCGGCCGCGCGCAGGTCGGCCAGCAGCTCGCGCGCACCGGGGCGCCACGGCACCTCACGGCGTACCTGCTCCACGACGCCGTCGAGCAGCACCTCGACGATCTGCGCGCGGGCGTCAGGTCGAGCCCCATCCGTGCTCGCGGATGTAGGCGCCCGGAGTCGAGCAGGTCGTTGCCGACCAGCGCCATCGCGTCCTCGTGGGTCCACGTCGCCGCCGTGGGCGGCGGCCAGGGCGTGCTCGGCCTCGATCCAGTAGCGGCTCGGTGTCGACCAGCGTGCCGTCCATGTCCCACAGCACCGCGGCCGGCAGATCGGTCGCTGGTGGTGCCGTTTGGTCACCAACGACACGTCTGCGGGTCGGATCGTTGTCGTTGGTGACCAAACGACGACCCTCCGACCCGCCGGCCACGCGCCCGGGCGGTCGGGCGCCCGGCTCAGTCATCGGGGTCGTAGCCGAGGTTCGGGCGAGAGCCACCTCTCGGCCTCGGCGAGGCTCCAGCCCTTGCGCTCGGCGTAGTCGGCGACCTGGTCGCGACCGAGCCGGCCGACGACGAAGTACTGCGACTGCGGGTGGCTGTAGTAGACCCCGGAGACCGAGGCGCCGGGCCACATCGCCATCGACTCGGTCAGCGTGATGCCGGTCGGCTTCTCGACGTCGAGCAGGTCCCACAGGGTGAGCTTCTCGGTGTGGTCGGGGCACGCCGGGTAGCCCGGGGCCGGGCGGATGCCGGCGTACTTCTCGGCGATCAGGTCCTCGTTGCGAGAGCCCGGCGTCGTCGGCGTGACCCCAGAACTCGGTGCGCACCCGCTGGTGCAGCCGCTCGGCGAACGCCTCGGCGAGCCGGTCGGCCAGCGACTCGAGCAGGATCGCGTTGTAGTCGTCGTGGTCGGCCTGGAACTGCCTCGACCCGCTCGCCGAGCCCGATGCCCGGCGGTGACCGCGAACGCCGCCGACGTGGTCGGGCAGGCCGGTGGCGACCGGGGCGACGTAGTCGGCCAGCGACCGGTGCGGGATGCCCTCGCGGTGCTCGCCCTGCTGGCGCAGGTGGTGCAGCACGGCGCGCCGCTCGGTGCGGTCGTCGTCGGCGCAGACCACGATGTCGTCGCCGTCGGCGTCGGCCGGGAAGAAGCCCGTAGACGCCGCGGGCGGTCAGCCACTTCTCGGCGATGATCCGGTCGAGCATCGCCTGCGCGTCGTCGTAGAGCTTGCGCGCGGCCTCGCCGGTGGTCGGGTTGTTCAGGATGTCGGGGAAGCGGCCCTTCATCTCCCAGGCGTTGAAGAACGGCTGCCAGTCGATGTACTCGCGCAGCTCGGCGAGGTCGTAGTCGTCGAGCACGTGCACGCCGGGCTGCGCGCGGCAGCGGCGGCACGTAGCCGCTCCCAGTCGACCGGGGTCGCGCCGGCGCGGGCGCGTCGGCGAGGTCGAGCGAGGCGTGCGCTCGCCCTTGCCGGCGTGCCGCGCGCGCAGCGAGTCGTAGTCGGCCTGCACGTCGGCCATCAGCGTCGTCGCGGCGCTCCGGGCTGCAGCAGCGGCCGCGGCGGTCGGCACCGACCGCGAGGCGTCCTTGACCCAGACCACCGGGCCGTCGTACTTCGGGTCGACCTTGACCGCGGTGTGCGCGCGCGAGGTGGTCGCGCCGCCGATGAGCAGCGGGATCGTCCAGGCCCTGGCGCTGCATCTCGGTGGCGAGGGTGACCATCTCGTCGAGCGAGGGCGTGATCAGCCCGGACAGCCCGATGATGTCGGCGCCGACCTCGCTCGGCGGTGTCGAGGATCTTCTGGGCCGGCACCATCACGCCGAGGTCGATGACCTCGTAGTTGTTGCACTGCAGCACCACGCCGACGATGTTCTTGCCGATGTCGTGCACGTCGCCCTTGACCGTGGCCATCACGATCGTGCCGTTGGTCTCCTTGGCGGTGGCCAGCGCCGGGTTGTCGAGCTTCTCCTGCTCGATGAAGGGGATCAGGTAGGCCACGGCCTTCTTCATCACCCGCGCCGACTTCACCACCTGGGGCAGGAACATCTTGCCGGCGCCGAAGAGGTCGCCGACGACGTCCATGCCGGCCATCAGCGGGCCCTCGATGACCTCGATCGGGCGGCCGCCGCGCGCGGCGATCTCGGCGCGCAGCTCCTCGGTGTCGGTCTCGACGTGGGCGTCGATGCCCTTGACCAGCGCGTGGGTGATCCGCTCCCCCACCGGCAGCGCGCGCCACTCCTCGGCGGTCGACCTCGGCGACCTCGCCCTGCTGGTTGTGCGCCTCGGCGATCTCGAGCAGCCGCTCGGCGGCGTCGGGGCGCCGGTTGAGCACGACGTCCTCGATCCGCTCGCGCAGCTCGGGCTCGACCTGGTCGTAGACCACGAGGGCGCCGGCGTTGACGATGCCCATGTCGAGGCCGGCCTCGATGGCGTGGAAGAGGAAGACCGCGTGGATCGCCTCGCGGACCGGGTTGTTGCCGCGGAAGGAGAAGCTGACGTTGGAGATGCCGCCGGAGACCTTGGCGCCGGGCAGGTTCTCCTTGATCCAGCGGGTGGCCTCGATGAAGTCGCGGCCGTAGGAGGCGTGCTCCTCGATGCCGGTGGCGACGGCGAAGACGTTGGGGTCGAAGATGATGTCCTCGGGCGGGAAGTCGACCTCGTCGACCAGGATCCGGTAGGCCCGCTCGCAGATCGCCTTGCGGCGCTCGAGGTTGTCGGCCTGGCCGTCCTCGTCGAAGGCCATCACGACCGCGGCGGCGCCGTAGCTTGCGCACAGCGCGGGCCTGCTCGCGGAACGGCGTCCTCGCCCTCCTTCATGGAGATCGAGTTGACGATCGACTTGCCCTGCACGCACTTCAGCCCGGCCTCGATCACCTCCCACTTGGAGGAGTCGACCATCACCGGGACCCGGCTGATGTCGGGCTCGGCGGCGATCAGCTTGAGGAAGCGGTCCATCGCCGCGACGCCGTCGATCATGCCCTCGTCCATGTTGACGTCGATGACCTGCGCGCCGTTCTCGACCTGCTGGACGCGCGACGGCGAGCGCGGTGTCGTAGTCGCCGTCCTTGATCAGGTTGCGGAACTTCGCCGAGCCGGTGATGTTGGTGCGCTCGCCGACGTTGACGAAGAGGCTGTCGTCGTCGATCGGTGAACGGCTCGAGGCCCGAGAGCCGCAGCGCGGGCGCGACCGTCGGCACGCGCGCGCGGCGCGACGGCCGTCGACGGCGCCGGCGATGGCGCGCGATGTGGGCGGGGGTGGTGCCGCAGCAGCCGCCGACGAGGTTGACGAAGCCCGGCCTCGGCGAACTCCCGCAGGATCGCGGCGGTCTCCTCGGGCGGCCTCGTCGTACTCGCCGAAGGCGTTGGGCAGCCCGGCGTTGGGGTAGCAGCGAGCACGAAGGTGTCGGCGAGCCGGGACATCTCGGCGATGTAGGGGCGCATCTCCTTGGCGCCGAGGGCGCAGTTGAGGCCGACGGCCAGCGGGCGCGCGTGGCGCACGGAGTCCCAGAACGCCTCGGTCGACCTGGCCCGACAGGGTGCGGCCCGGAGGCGTCGGTGATCGTGCCGGAGATGATGACCGGCCAGCGGCGGCCGTGCTCCTCGAAGAGCGTCTCGACGGCGAAGATCGCGGCCTTGGCGTTGAGGGTGTCGAAGATCGTCTCGATGAAGAGCAGGTCGGCGCCGCCGTCGACCAGGCCGCGGGCCGCCTCGAGGTAGGCCGCGACGAGCTGGTCGAAGGCGACGTTGCGGGCGCCGGGGTCGTTGACGTCGGGCGAGATCGAGGCGGTGCGGGTGGTCGGGCCGAGCGCGCCGGCGACGTAGCGCGGCCGGTCGGGCGTCCGCGCGGTGACCTCGTCGCAGATCGCGGCGGGCCAGCCGCGGCGGCCTCGAGGTTGAGCTCGTAGGCGAGCTCCTCCAGGCCGTAGTCGGCCAGCGAGATCGCGTTGGCGTTGAAGGTGTTGGTCTCGATCAGGTCGGCGCCGGCCTCGAGGTACTCGCGGTGGATGCTCGGCGATGATGTCGGGCTGGGTCAGCGTCAGCAGGTCGTTGTTGCCCTGCAGGTCGCTGGGCCAGTCGGCGAAGCGCTCGCCGCGGTAGCCGGCCTCGTCGGGACGGTCGCGCTGGATGGCGGTGCCCATGGCGCCGTCGAGGACCAGGATCCGCTCGCGCAGCGCGCGCGGTGAGCTCGTCGGTGGCATCGGGCCGGTGGTCGCGCGGCGTCGGTGCGGGCGACGGCTCTCGGATGCCGTCACGGCAGGCTCCTCTCGGTGCGGTGCACCCGGACCGCCCGGGCGGCCGCGTCCACTGGGTGGACACCGTGTCTCGATCGTGTCACCGGGTGAGCCGCACCGGCCGTAATCCTCGCGGCGCATCTCCTAGGCTGGGCCGGTGATCGAGATCGAGGACACCCCCGACCTGGTCGACCCGGTGGTGATCGCCGCCTTCGAGGGCTGGAACGACGCCGCCGACGCCGCCTCCGCGGTCGTCGACCACCTGATCGACGTCTGGGGCGCCCGGGTCGTCGGCGCGATCGACCCCGAGGAGTTCTACGACTTCCAGGTCAACCGCCCCACGTCGGCACCGACGAGACGGGCTACCGCCGCCTGACCTGGCCGACCACCCAGATCGCGGTCGCCTCCCCGCCCGACCTGGACCGCGACGTGATCCTGGTCCGCGGGATCGAGCCCAACATGCGCTGGCGCCAGTTCTGCGCCGAGCTGCTGGCCGCCTGCGACGACCTGGGCGGACAGCTGGTGGTCACGCTCGGCGCGCTGCTGGCCGACACCCCGCACACCCGCCCGATCCCGGTCACCGGCACCGCCACCGAGCCCGAGCTGGTCGACCGGCTCAAGCTGGAGCAGTCGACCTACGAGGGCCCCACCGGGCATCGTCGGGGTCTTCCAGGACGCCTGCGTGCGCCTCGACGTGCCGGCGGTGTCCTACTGGGCCGCCGTGCCGCACTACGTCGCGCAGCCGCCCTGCCCCAAGGCGACCCTGGCCCTGATCGGCCAGCTCGAGGAGCTGCTCGAGGTCAGCGATCCCGCTCGGCGACCTGCCCGAGGACGCCCGCGCCTGGGAGCGCGGCGTCGACGAGCTCGCCGAGGAGGACGAGGACGTCGCCGACTACGTCCGCAGCCTGGAGGAGACCCGCGACACCACCGAGCTGCCCGAGGCCTCCGGCGAGGCGATCGCCCGGGAGTTCGAGCGCTACCTCAAGCGGCGCGGCGACGACTCCTGAGGTCGGCCCGGCCGGGTGACCGGGTCCGGCGGGGACGAGGGCAAGCGATGTCGGTCCGGTGCCGTTTGGTCACCAACGACATCATCGACGCCCCAGAACATGTCGTTGGTGACCAAACGACGCCACCAACCCCGCAAAACATGTCGTTGGTGACCAAACGGCATCACCGACCCGCTACAGCGACAGACCCGAGCGCGGCGTCGAGGAGGGTGTGCACGGCCACGGCGGCGTCGGGGTCGCCGGTGTCGGCGAGGCCGTCGGTGCCGAGGGTGGCCTCGACCCAGCGCTCGACGGCGGCGACGGCGCCGCGGGGCGTCGAGGTCGTCGGCCAGGGCGGCGAGGACCTCCTCGACCACCGGCAGCGCGGGGGCGCCCGGCCCGAGGCGAGAGCGCACGGCGCCACGTCGGCGAGCGTGGTCGACGGCGTCGCAGCAGCTCGGCGTCGGTCCACTCCCAGTCGGAGCGGTAGTGGTGGCGCAGCAGGGCCAGCCGGATCGCCATCGGGTCGACCTCGCTGTTGCGCAGGGCCGAGACGAAGACCAGGTTGCCCTGCGACTTCGACATCTTCTCGCCGTCGTAGCCGACCATCCCGGCGTGGCACGTAGGCCTGGGCGAACGGCGCTCCCGGGCGCGGCGACCTGGGCGTGGCCGGCGCACATCTCGTGGTGGGGGAAGACCAGGTCGCTGCCGCCGCCCTGCACGTCGAAGGCGCCGCCGAGGTGCTCGTGGCGATCGCGGCGCACTCGATGTGCCAGCCCGGGCCGGCCGGGGCCGAACGGGCTCTCCCAGGACGGCTCGCCCGGCGCGCTCGCGCGCGCCACACGACGCAGTCCAGCGGGTCCTTCTTGCCGGCCCGGTCGGGGTCGCCGCCGCGCTCGCCGAAGAGCGCGAGCATCGTCTCGCGGTCCAGCCCGACTCCTCGCCGAAGGCCGGGTCGGCGGTGACCGAGAAGTAGAGGTCGCCGTCGACGCGCGTAGACCGCGCCGGCGTCCTGCAGCCGCTCGATCAGCGTCGACGACCAGCGGGATCGACTCCACCGCGCCGACGTAGTGCGTCGGGCGGCAGCACCCGCAGCGCCGCCATGTCCTGGCGGAACAGCTCGGTCTCGCGCTCGGCCAGCTCCACCCAGTCGACGCCGACCTTGGTCGGCCCGCTCGAGCAGCGGGTCGTCGACGTCGGTGACGTTCTGGACGTAGCGGACCTCGTGGCCCGGCGTGCGCCAGGCCCGGTTCAGCAGGTCGAAGGCGACGTACGTCGCGGCGTGGCCGAGGTGGGTGGCGTCGTACGGCGTGATCCCGCAGACGTAGAGCCGGGCCGGGCTCGCCCTCGGGCGGCGTCGGCGTCACCAGGCGCCCCGTCGCGGTGTCGTGGAGCGGCCACCGGCGGGCCGGCGACGGGCAGGGCGGGCACTCGCGGGGGCGTCCAGGCACGCATGGGGGCAGCCTAGTCAGGCGCGGATCGGGCGCGGATCAGAAGGGCGGCCACGGGATCGCGGGCTACTCGCCCGCGCGGCGCCGGGAAGCAGCCGCCGGTCGCAGCAGCCGGTCGCAGCGCGCGGTCGACGCGCGTCGATCTCGAGGTCGGTGAGGTGGTCGGCCAGCGGCCTCGCCGAGCCAGCCGCCGAGCGCCGTCGCGGACGCGCAGCACGCCCGGCGACCTCCTCGTCGGTCGAGCGGCTCGCCCGCGCCAGCCCCACAGCACGGTGCGCAGCTTGTGCTCGTGGTGGAAGGCGACGCCGTGGTCGACGCCGTAGCGGTGCCCGCCGGCCATCTCCAGCACGTGGCCGCCCTTGCGGTCGGCGTTGTTGACCACGATGTCGAAGACCGCCATCCGGCGCAGCGCCGCGGTGTCCTCGTGGACCAGCGTGACCGGCGCGGTCCCGCTCGTCGAGGCCGTCGAAGACCGCGCAGCCAGCCCGGCGGGCACCGCGCCCTCGGCGCACGAGGGTGACGGCGTCCTGCTCCGGGTCGGGCTCCTGCCAGCGCTGCACCATGCCCGACGCCGTGCGGGCCGTCGCGCAGCCAGGTCTGGGGCACGACGTCCCACCCGATGGCCTCCGAGACCAGGTACGCCGCGACCTCGCGGTCGGCGAGGGTCCCGTCGGGGAAGTCCCACAGCGGCCGCTCGCCCGCGACCGGCTTGTAGACGACCTGGACGCCGTCGAGCGTCGCCCAGGAAGGTCGCGTTGGAGGCCGGCATGATCCGCCCGCGCAGCTCGAGCAGCTCGCCGCTCGAGCAGCTCGGCGGGTCCGTCGACTCGCGCGCGGCGTCGGCGCGTCACGGGTCGCGGCGCCGGAAGCCGTTGGCCCGCACGCACAGGTGGCCCTCGGGGTCGATCGGGTTGCCGCAGAAGGGGCAGTCGGGCCGGCCGGCCTCGAGCACCTGCTCGGTGCGCTTGACGAAGGCGCGGGCGTGCCCGGCGGCGATCCGCACCAGCAGCACCTCGTCGGGCTCGGGCTCCTCGAAGTCCTCGTCGACCTGCTCGGGCGTGACGACGGCGGCCTCGGTGTAGGGGAAGACCTCGATCACGACGCGCTCGTCGGCCGGGTCCCACGACAGCGTCATCGTGCCGGCGCGGAACTCCTCCTCGATCGGCTGCTCGAGCGGGTCGGCGTCGTCCAGTCGAGCGGGGCGACCGCCGGGACCACGGCCTCGGTGCTCTGGCGCTGGCCATCACCTCGTCGAGCAGCTCGTCGATCCGCTCGGCGAGCGCCGCGACCTGCTGCTTCTCCAGCGCCACGCTGACGATGCGCGCGCCGGCGCGGGCCTGGAGGAAGAAGGTGCGGGCGCCGGGCTCGCCGACGGTGCCGGCGACGAAGCGCTCCGGCGGGTCGAAGCCGTGGACGATGGGCATGCCGCTCACCCTATGACCGTGACCCGAGGGTGCCGGCGTCGGGGCCTGCACGGCCGCTCGCGCCGGGCCGGCGCCACCGCCGACCGCGGCGTCGTCGGCGGCGGCCTCGCGCGTCGGCCGCTTGCGCGGCGGCGGGACCAGCCAGCGACAGGTCGCCGGCGTGGGTGTTGGTGGCCAGCACGTAGGGCCGGGTGCCGGTGTAGCGCACGATCGAGACCGAGGCCGGGTCGACGTTGATCCGCTGGAACAGGTCGAGGTGCATGCCGAGGGCGTCGGCGAGCACCGCCTTGATCAGGTCGCCGTGGCTGACCGCGACCCAGACCGCCGCCGGCCCCGTGCTCGGCCTCGACCGCGGCGTCGTGGCGGCGTACGGCGGCCGACCGCGCGGGCCTGCATGGTGGCCATCGACTCGCCGCCGGGGAAGGTCACCGCGGAGGGCTGGGACTGCACGGTGCGTCCAGAGCTTCTCCTTGGCCAGGTCCTTGAGCGGCCGGCCCTGCCACTCGCCGTAGTCGCACTCGGCGAGCCCGCGCTCGGTGCTGCAGCGGGCTCGCGGACCGTCGCCGGTCTGGGCGGCGCAGGATCGCCCGCGAGGTCTGCCGGCAGCGCTCCAGCGGGCTGCTCACGACGCGCGGCCAGCGGCACCGGCGCCAGCCGCTCCGCCGTGCGCCGCGCCTGGCCGCGGCCGGACGTCGTCGAGCCTGACCCCGGGCGTCCGGCCGGCGAGGGTGCCGGAGGCGTTGGCGCTGGTGCGGCCGTGACGGACCAGGATGACGGTGGCCATGGCGCGACTCTAGGGCGCCCGGTAGCGCCCGACGCGGGCGCGTGGCCTACCGTGACCGCGTGATCGTCGACAGCGCCGTCTACCGCGACGGGCTCGCGCGACCAGCTCGACTGCGCGCCGCACGACTACGCGGCCCTGCGCGCGGCGGCCACCGGCGACGGCGACTTCGTCTGGGTCGGCCTGCACGAGCCCACCCAGGAGGAGCTCGACGCACGTCGCCGAGGCCTTCGACCTGCACCCGCTCGCCGTCGAGGACGCGGTCAAGGCCCACCAGCGCCCCAAGCTCGAGCGCTACGACGACAGCCTCTTCCTGGTGCTCAAGACCCTCTGGTACGTCGACGAGGACGACGCCGTCGAGACCGGCGAGATCAACCTCTTCGTCGGCGCGCGACTTCGTCGTCACCGTCCGCCACGGCGCAGGGCTCGGCGCTGCAGGCGGCCCGCGCAGCTACCTCGAGTCGCGCCGAGCAGGTGCTGACCCACGGGCCGTCGGCGGTGGTCTACGCCGTGTGCGACCAGGTGGTCGACGACTACGTCGAGGTCGTCGACGACGCTCCAGGTCGACGTCGACGAGGTCGAGGAGTCGGTCTTCTCCCCCGCCCGCACCGACGACTCGACCCGGATCTACGTCCTCAAGCGCGAGATCGCCGAGGTACGCCGCGCCGTGCTGCCGCTGCGTGAGCCGATGCGCGCGCTTCGCCGCCGGCACGGTGCCGGGCATCCGCGAGGAGGCCGCGCCGTTCTTCCGCGACGTCGCGGACCACCTCACCCAGACCGCGGACATCGTCGACTCCCTCGACGCGCTGCTCTCGACCGCCTTCGACGCCTCAGCTGGCGCGGATCTCGGTGCAGCAGAACGACGACATGCGCAAGATCTCCGCCGGGCGCCGCGCTGGTGGTCGTGCCGACGCTGATCGCCGGCATCTACGGGATGAACTTCGACCACATGCCCGAGCTGCACTGGGCGCTCGGCTACCCCTACGCGCTGCAGCCTGATGGTGCGGCATCGGTCAGCGTGCTGTGGTGGTTCTTCAAGCGCTCCGGCTGGCTCTGAGCGGCCCGCCCGGTCGGCCGACTCAGGCCTGCGAGCACGCCGGCGACGGTCAGCAGCAGGGTGCCCACCCCGAGCGCGATCCGGTAGAGCACGAACGGCGCGTAGGAGCGGGTCGTGACCCACCGCAGCAGCCAGGCGATCGCGGCGTAGCCGACCACGAAGGAGACCACGGTCGCCACGATCGTCGGTCCCCAGCCGTAGGCGTTGTCCTCGCCCGAGATCGCGGTGAGCTCGAAGAGCCCGGCGCCGACCACGGCGGGGATCGCGAGCAGGAACGCGAACCGGGTCGCGGCCTCGCGCTCGTAGCCGAGCAGCCGGCCCATCGACAGCGTGGCGCCCGAGCGGGAGACCCCGGGCACCAGCGCGGCGGCCTGGGCCAGGCCCATCAGCACCGCGTCGCGCAGGCTCAGCTCCTTGATCTCGCGCTCGTTGCGCCCGAGCCGGTCGGCGAGGCCGAGCACCAGCCCGAGCACGATCAGGGTCGTGCCGATGATCCACAGGCTGCGGAAGTCCTGCTCGATGACGTCCTTGAGCGCGATCCCCGAGCAGCACGATCGGCATCGAGCCGACGATGATGAACCAGCCCATCCGGGCGTCGAGCGTGCCGCGGTGCTCGGGCTGGACCAGCGAGCGCAGCCAGCGCGAGGCGATCCGCCAGATGTCGCGGCGGAAGAAGATCAGCACCGCCAGCTCGGTGCCGATCTGGATCACCGCGGTGAACGCGGCGCCCGGGGTCGCCCCAGCCGAACAGCTCGGGGTAGATGCGCAGGTGGGCGCTGCTGGAGATCGGCAGGAACTCGGTGAGCCCCTGGATGGTCCCGAGCACGACGGCCTTGAGGAGGTCCAGCACGGCGCGCGAGCCTAGGGCCGAGCCGCTGGGCGCGCGCCGCCTGCCCGCACCGGCGCGGACCGCCTGGATACGGTGGCGCCCATGCAGCAGCGTCGACTCGGCAGCAGCGGACTGTCGGTCTCCCGGCTCGGGCTGGGCACGATGACCTGGGGTCGCGACACCGACGAGCACGAGGCCCGCGACCAGCTCGTCGCCTTCGTCGAGGCCGGCGGCACGCTGCGTCGACACCGCCGCCGGCTACACCGACGGCGCCTCCGAGCGGCTGCTCGGCTCGCTCCTCGGCGACGTCGTCGCCCGCGACGAGGTGGTGCTGGCGACCAAGGCCGGCATCTCGCGCCGCCGCGGCGACGCGCGTCGTCGACACCTCGCGCCGCGACCTGCTCGCGCAGCCTGGACGCCTCGCTGGCGCCGGCTCGGGCGTCGACCACGTCGACCTGTGGCAGGTCCACACCTGGTCCGACGAGCGCGCCGCTCGAGGAGACGCTCGCCGCGCTGGACCACGCGGTCACCACCGGGCGGGCGGCGTACGTCGGGGTCTCGAACTACACCGGCTGGCAGACCGCGCAGGCCGCCACCTGGCAGCGCGCGGCGCCCGGGCGCACGCCCGCTGGTCTCGACCCAGGTCGAGTACTCCCTGCTCAACCGCGCCGTCGAGCGCGAGGTGCTGCCCGCCGCGGCCGCGCTCGGGCTCGGGCGTGCTGCGCCTGGTCGCCGCTGGGCCGCGGGGTGCTCACCGGCAAGTACCGCGCCGGCACCCCGGCGGACTCCCGCGGCGCCTCGCCGGTGTTCTCCGGCTTCGTCGGCGCCTACCTCGACGACGACAGCGCCCGGCGTGGTCGAGGCGGTGGCGCGCGCGGCCGACGGCCTGGGCTGGACGCCGCTGGAGGTGGCGCTGGTCTGGGTGCGCGACCGGCACGGGGTCACGCGCGCCGATCGTCGGCGCCCGCACCGCCGCCCAGCTGCGCGCCGCGCTGGGCAGCGAGGACAAGACCCTGCCCGCGCGAGATCGCCGCGGCGCTCGACGACGTCTCGGAGGTGGCGCGATGAGCACGCGGCGCCGGACGGCGCGCGCCGGGCCGCGCGGTGGAGTGGGAGTTCGACAAGGTGACCTTCTCCCGCGAGTTCCCCCGCGGCGTGGTCACCAAGCTGCTGGTCGAGCGCGCCGAGCACGGCGGCTGGGAGCTCGACCGGGTCCGGATCGGCGCCGACGGCACCCGCCGGGTGGTGCTGCGGCGCAAGATCATCCGGCCAGCTCGCGCCCGACCTTCTAGACGCACAGCGCACGCCGGCCCGCGGCAGCGGACCGGCGTGCGGGCGTGGTGACGGGCTGGATCGGCGCTCAGCCCTGCAGACCCAGGGCGAAGCTGACGTTGCCGGTCTGGTCGACGCTGGCGTCGAGGATCTTGTCGTCGAGCTGCGCGGTCGCGTCCTGGTCGAGGAAGACCTTCGCGCCGTCCTGCTCGACGACCTGGTCGGTCGGCTCCGGGGCCCCGGCGGCGGCGACGGCGAAGGCCGGCTCGGCGCTGGCGGCGTCGCTGGAGATGCGCAGGCCGGCGTCGGGCTGGCCCTCCGCGGCGGTGATCTGCTCGGTGATGTCCTTGACGATCGTGCTGGCGTTCTCGGTGAGGGTGAGCATCGGCTCTCCTTCGGGCTAGCGGTCAGGGCAAGACCGTCCACCATTCCTGGCGCGTCGACGATGCAAACCGAGACGACCGGCCGCGTGCGGACCGGCTCAGACGTCGTCGAGGAACCGGTCGAAGACCCGGGCGCCGAACTCGAGGGCGTCGACCGGGACCCGCTCGTCGATGCCGTGGAAGAGCGCGGTGAAGTCGAGGTCGTCGGGCAGGCGCAGCGGGGCGAAGCCGTAGCAGCGCATGCCGAGCTTGGCGAAGTGCTTGGCGTCGGTGCCGCCGCTCATCAGGTACGGCGCGACGAGCGCGTCGGGGTCCTCGGCGAGCAGCGAGCGGCTCATCGCGTCGACCAGGTCGCCCTCGTAGGGCATCTCCCAGCGGCTGCTGGTGCGAGACGAAGTCGATGTCGACGTGCTCGCCGCACAGCTCGGCCAGGGTGGCGAAGAACTCGTCCTCGTAGCCCGGCAGGAACCGGCCGTCGACGTGCGCCTGTGGCCTCCTGGGGCACCACGTTGACCTTGTAGCCGGCGTCGAGCATCGTCGGGTTCGCGGTGTTGCGGATCACGGCGCCGAGCATCCGGGCCGCGCCGCCGAACTCCTGGACCAGGTCCTCGGCGTTCTCCGGGGTGGCCTCGGTGCCGGCGAGCTCCCCGATCGAGGCCAGCAGGGTGCTGCATCGCCGGGGTCAGCCGCACCGGCCACTGGTAGGTGCCGATCCTCGCGACGGCGCCGGCGAGCTCGGTGACCGCGTTGTCGGCGTTGATCATCGAGCCGTGCCCGGCGCGTGCCCCGGGCGTTGAGCCGCATCCAGGCCATGCCCTTCTCGGCGGCCTCGATCAGGTAGACCCGGCGACCCCGCACCGTCGTGGAGAAGCCGCCGACCTCGCCGACCGCCTCGGTGCAGGCCTCGAGCTGGTCGGCGTGGTCGCGCACGAGGACCTCCGCACCCTGGTGGCCGCCGGCCTCCTCGTCGGCGGTGAAGGCCAGCACGACCGGCCGGTCCGGCACGGCGCCGGCGCGGGCCCGGGCGCGCACGACCGAGAGCAGCATGGCGTCGAAGTCCTTCATGTCGACGGCGCCGCGGCCCCACACGTAGCCGTCCTGGACCTCGCCGCTGAAGGGGTGCACTGCCCAGTCGGCGGCCTCGGCCGGGACGACGTCGAGGTGGGCGTGCAGCAGCAGCGCGTCGGTGCGCGACGGGTCCGCCCCGCCCCAGTGCGCCAGCAGCGACGTACGGCCCGGGCTCGCTCTCACCAGCGTCGAGTCGATCCCGACCTCGTCGAGCAGGCGCGCGACGTGCTCGGCGGCCTTGCGCTCCCCCGGGCCGTCCTCGTCGCCGTAGTTGGAGGTGTCCATCCGGATCAGGTCACGACAGGTCTCGACGACCTCGGCGGTGGGGTCGTAGGCGCTGGCTTCGGTCGGGGTGGCGTCCTCGCTGCTCATGGTCCCATCGTGGCATCCGGGCGGACCATCGGCCCACCCTCCCTCCGTGCCCTCCCTCTGCACGAGGACGGCCCCGGCTTTGCTACTGTTCCGACCGCACTCGTCCGGGTGGCGGAATTGGCAGACGCGCTAGCTTGAGGTGCTAGTGCCCGTATTAGGGCGTGGGGGTTCAAGTCCCCCCTCGGACACCATCAGAAAGCGTTGTCGAACCCGCTGGTCGAGGGTGGGGCAGGTCAGGCGGCGTCGTCGAGACGTCGATGCGCCGTGATGCCGGACTCGAGGATCGCGAGCGCCGCCTCGAGCTCGACGGGGCGGGACCACCAGAAGCCCTGTCCGAGGGTCGCCTCGTGGTCGTGGAGCCACTGGGCCTGCTCGCAGCCCTCGACGCCCTCGGCGACGGTGACCAGGCCCATGGCGCTGCTCATCGCGAGGATGACCTCCACGAGCGCGGAGTCGTGGTCGGGGCCGCCGAGCCGGTCGACGAAGGACTTGTCGACCTTGAGGACGTCGACGGGCATCTGGATCAGGCTGGCCAGCGAGTTGTAGCCGGTGCCGAAGTCGTCGAGCGCCACCCTGATCCCGAGATCGCGCAGGGCGCGCAGCATGGTCATCGAGGTGTCGAGGTCGTGCACGATGGCGGTCTCGGTGATCTCCAGCACCAGTCGGCGCGGGGAGAGCCCGCTCTGGGCCAGGCTGTCGAGCACGAGGTCGTGGAACGTCGGGTCGCACAGCTGGTCGGCGGCGACGTTGACCGCCATCGAGGGGCCCTCGACGCCGGGGGCCATCCGGACGGCCGCACGGCAGGCCTCGCGCAGCACCCACTCGCCGAGGCCGACGATCAACCCCGAGCGCTCCGCCTCCTCGATGAACTCGCCCGGCGGCAGCAGACCCCGCTCCGGGTGCTGCCAGCGCACGAGGGCCTCGAAGCCGCTCACCTGCTGGCTCTGCAGGTCCACCGTGGGCTGGTAGTGCAGCACCAGCTGGCCGGTCTCGATCGCGTGGGCCAGCTCCGCACGCAGCTGGAGTCGCTCGAGGGCCCGGCTGTGCAGGACGGCGTCGTACGTCGCGGCGCAGCCCTTGCCGAGGTCCTTGGCGTGGTACATCGCCACGTCGGCGTTGCGCATCAGGTGGGGGTCGTTGTGGGCGCCGCGCTCGACGCCGGCAACACCGATGCTGGCCTGGACGACGTGACTCACCCGTGCGGCCTCGAAGGGCTCCGTGAGCTCGGCCAGCAGCCCCTGCGCGATCCGGGCCGCGGCGTCGAGGTCGGTGTCCGGCAGCAGCACGGCGAACTCGTCGCCGCCGAGGCGCGCCGTGGTGTCCCCGGGACGCAGCGCGTCCTGGATCCGAGCGGCCACCTGCACGAGCAGCGCGTCGCCGGTCTGGTGACCCTGGCTGTCGTTGACGAGCTTGAAGTCGTCGAGGTCCACGAAGAGCACGCTGAGCGGCGCGCGCGACACCTCGCGGCGCTCGAGGGCGCCGGTGAGCCGTTCGGTGAACAGCGTGCGGTTGGCCAACCCGGTCAGGGCGTCGTGGCGGGACTGGTGGGCGAGGGTCTCCTCGAAGGCCACCCGCTCGCTCACGTCGCGCAGGGTGAGCACCCACCCGCCGACGGCCTCCTCGTCGTGGAGGTCCTTGAGGGTGCCCTCGGTCGCCACCTCGTGGCCCTCGGCGTGCAGCAGACCCAGGCGGAGCGGGTGCTCTCCCCCGTCGGGGCGTCGCAGCAGCGCGGCCAGCCTCTGGCGGTCGTGCTCGGCGACCAGGTCGACGACCGAGCCGGTGGCCAGGTCCGCAGGCGTCCGGCCCACCATCGTGCGCGCAGCCGCACTGACGAAGCTGGAGCGCCCGGCGGGGTCGAGGACCATCACCAGTGTCGTGTTGTGCTGGACGAGGGCCTGGACCCGGCGCTCGCCGACGGCGGAGACCTCGCGCTCGGTCAGCGCCTGCTGGGTCGCGCGGTGGCGGCGCGCCAGGCGGCTGAACCAGGTGAACCAGCCGACGCACACGACCAGGAACAGCGCGAGCAGGACCAGGACCACCACGTGGTCGGTGCGCGTCTGGTCCTGCTCGAGCAGCGCCGAGCTCGCGGCGGCCGCCTGCTTGAGCCCGTCACCGGGCATCGAGGCGGCGACCTCGGCGGCGCCCGGGGCACCGCTGGCGACCAGGTCCGCCACGGCCCGGTCGAGCTGGTCGGCGACCGGGCCGGAGGTGGTCGAGGCTCCTGTCTCGGTCACGACGTCGCTCAGCGCCATCACGCGGGACAGCGCCACCCGCTCGCCGGCGAGGTGGTCGTCGAGACCATAGATCCAGATCAGGAAGGCGAACTCCGCGCACAGCACCGCGACCACCCCGCCGAGCCGGAGGATCTTGGCGACCAGGCCCCGCGCCGGCTCCGGCGTGCCCTGCGCGACGCCCGCCTGCGCGCGGGACGGCTCCGAGGACGAGGACCCGTTCGCACCGTCGCCGAGGCCCACCGCGCGCGAGGGCGGCCCCGCGAGAGGGTTCGAGGGTTCGGCAGGCTCGGTCACGTTGGTCCTATCGAGTCGCCGTGCCGCGAACTTGAGGTATCCCCCGGGCCACGGCCACTGGTCTGCACCGGAACGGGTCGGAGCGGGCTCGGGGAGGGACGCGCTCTGCGAGGATCGGGCCCATGGCCGGACAGTTCGTGTTGAAGGTGGGTTTCGTCCCCGGAGTGAGCCCGGACCGGTGGGCGGCCCGGTTCGCCGAGCGCGGCCGGGGGCGCCTCGACCTCGTGACCGTCCCCGAGGACGAGGCCGAGGCGCAGCTGCGCTCGGGCCGGCTCGACATGGCGCTGGTGCGACTCCCGGTCGACGTGAGCGGTCTGCACTGCGTCCGCCTCTACGACGAGGTCCCGGTCGTCGTCGTCGACGGCGAGCACGTGGTCAGCGTCGTCGTCGAGGTCGACGCCGCCGACCTCGACGACGAGCAGCTCGTCGTACCGGAGCGCTCGGGGTGGACGCCCCGGGCCGTCCAGCGTCCGTGGCCGCCGATGAGCGACGCCGAGGCCGTCGAGGTGGTCGCGTCCGGAGCGGGTGTGGCCGTGCTGCCGATGTCGGTGGCGCGCCTGCACCACCGTCGCGACGTGGTGCACCGCCCGGTGCGTGACCTCCCCCCGACCACCGTGGCCCTGGTGTGGCTGGTCGAGCGCGACGACGAGGCGACCCAGGAGCTCGTCGGAGTCGTGCGTGGCCGCACCGCGCGCAGCTCGCGGTGAGCCGGCCAGGCCCGCCGGGGGGTGAGGTGAACGTATACTTTTACGCCTTGTTGAAGTACGTTGGAGGCACACCTTCCCCCAAGGTGCTCGATGGGGCCGACACAGGTCGGCCCCATCACCATTTCAGGCCCCCGGACGTGCTCCGCGATGCCGTCGACAGGTGAGGGGCAGCGCATGACTCCGATCCTCGGTGACGAGGACTCCTCCTTGACCGTCGGCGACCTGGCGGCCCGCACCGGCGTGGCCGCAGGCACCCTGCGGATGTGGGAGAAGCGGCACGGCTTCCCGGTCCCCGTCCGGCTCGAGTCCGGTCACCGCCGCTACCGCGAGAGCGACGTCGAGGCCGTACGCCGGGTCGTCGAGGCCCGCGACCGCGGCACCCGTCTCGACCGCGCCGTCGCCGAGGTCCTCGCGCCGACCCCCGTCGGCGAGTCGGTCTACGGCCTGTTGCGACAGCGCTACGACGACGCGCCCTCGCACCAGATGCACAAGAGCACGCTCACCGCGCTCTCGCACGCGATCGAGGACGAGTTCTGCACCACGTCCGACCGCGGCCGTCTGCTCGGTGGGTTCCAGACCACCGCCTTCTTCGAGCCGGCCTCCCACCGGTGGGAGCAGTTCGCGCGGATCTCGCAGGGGGTGGTCGTCTTCGCCGAGCACGCCGACGGCGCAGCGCCGATGCCGCCGTCGATCCAGCACGTGCCGATCCCGCCCGAGGCGCGCAGCCGCCGTGAGTGGTTCGTGGTGTGCGAGTCCACGACCATGCCCGTCGTGATGGCCGGCTGGGAGGTGCCCGGGCAGCGTGCCGTCAAGGACATGGACCGGGCCTTCGAGGTCAGCTGGTCGCTGGACCCGGCGATGGTCTCCGACGCGGTCCGCGTGTGTCAGCACATCGCCAGCGGGGTCGGCCACCACCTCGACGCGCCCGAGGCCTCGCTCGCCGACGCCGCGCCGACCGCCGGTTCCTCGCTGTTCCTGCGGGCGCTGGCCTACGCCGACCGCCGCGCGAGCTGAGGAAGCATCACCACGAGGTGGAGAGGGGCCGACCCTCGGTGAACCCGGCGGTCGACTGCACCCCCACCACGGCGCGCTCGTGCAGTGCCGCCAACGTGTCGGCGCCGGCGTAGGTGCACGCCGAGCGGACACCGGAGCAGATCTGGTCGATCAGGTCCTCCACGCCCGGTCGCGCGGGGTCGAGGTACATCCGCGACGAGCTGATGCCCTCCTCGTACAGGCCCTTGCGCGCACGCTCGTAGGCGCTCTCACCGGCCGTGCGGCTCGCCACGGCCCGGGCCGAGGCCATGCCGAAGGAGACCTTGTACGAGCGACCCTCGGCGTCGCCGACGAGGTCGCCCGGCGACTCGTGGGTCCCGGCGAACCAGGACCCGACCATGACCGAGGACGCACCCGCGGCCAGCGCGAGCGCGACATCGCGCGGGTGCCGCACCCCTCCGTCCGCCCACACGTTCCCGCCGAGGTCGCGCGCGGCCGCCGCACACTCGAGCACGGCCGAGAACTGCGGGCGCCCGACGCCGGTCATCATCCGGGTGGTGCACATCGCACCGGGCCCGACGCCGACCTTGACGATGTCCGCGCCGGCCTCGAGCAGGTCGCGGGTGCCCTCCGCGGAGACGACGTTGCCCGCCACCACCGGCACCTGGGGGTCCAGGCCGCGCACGGCGGCCAGCGCCTCGAGCATCCGGGCCTGGTGGCCGTGGGCGGTGTCCACCACGAGGCAGTCGACGCCGGCCTCGAGCAGCTCCTTGGCCCGCAGGCCCACCTCACCGTTCACGCCGACCGCGGCGCCGACCCGGAGCCGGCCGCGGGCGTCGGTGGCGGGCTCGTAGATCCCGGCCCGCACCGCACCGGTGCGGGTCAGCACACCGGCCAGGCGTCCGTCCGCGTCGAGCCCGACCACCAGGGGGGCCCGGGCGGCGTCGAGGACCTCGAAGGCCGCGCGCGGGTCCGTGTCGGACGCGATGGTCGCGCCCAGCGGCGACATCACCGTGCCGACCTGGGCGAACCTGTCGACCTCGGCGCAGTCGGACTCCGCCACGACCCCGATCGGGCGAGCGTCGTCGTCGACGACCACGGCGGCGCGGTGGGAGCGCTTGGGGATGAGCGCCAGCGCCTCCCCCACCGTCTGCCGCGGCGACAGCTCGATCGGGGTGTCCAGCACCAGGTGGCGCGACTTCACGAAGGCGACCACGTCGGAGACCACGCTCGTCGGGATGTCCTGCGGGATGACGGTCAGGCCGCCGCGGCGCGCGACGGTCTCGGCCATCCGGCGGCCGGCGATCGCCGTCATGTTGGCCACGACGACCGGGATCGTGGCACCGGTGCCGTCGTGCGTGCCCAGGTCGACCGCGTACCGGCTGGTCACCTCCGAGTGCCGCGGCACCATGAAGACGTCGTCGTAGGTCAGGTCGTGGGCCGGGGCCTCGGTCAGGAACTCCACGGGATCACGCTACGGGGCGTCCCTGCGAGCGACACCCGGCGGCCGGTACGTCGCCCGCAGGGTGACCCACGACCGCGACAGCGGCGCAGCATCGGGTCCCGGACCAGGCCGATCGCTCCGACGGGTCGCCTCAGGTCGCGGAGACGCCGATCGAGCCGCTGCGGAACGCCTCGACGAACAGGGCGTGGTCCTCGCGCACCTGGTCGGCGTAGCCGATCGCGAAGTCGGTGATCCAGGAGACCAGCTCGCGACGACGGCCCTCCACGCACCCGGCGACCGCGTCCTCGACCTGGAAGGTGACGAGGTCCTGCTCGCTGTCGGCGTCGGAGGCGCAGTGGATCTTGGCCGTCGCTCGACCCAGCAGCTCGACCACCGCTGCGATCTCGTCGGGCTCGATCAGGCCCTCCCAGTCGAGGTCGACCTCGTACGGCGAGACCTCGGCGACGAGGTAGCCCTGACCGTCGACCGAGGTCCACCCCAGGAGCGGGTCGGTGTGGACCTGCAGCGCGCGCTGGCTCACCACGGTGCGGTGACCCTCGTTCTCGAAGTACTCCTCGATGTCGCGGTGCTCGACGAACCGGCTCACGGCCGGGGTGTTGGCCTGCTTCATCGAGAGCAGCACGTCGTTCTCCAGCGCCTCGCTGTAGCCCTCGACCAGCACGTTGTAGGCCGGCAGCCCGGCGCTGCCGATCCCGAAGCCGGACTTCCCGACGATGTCCTGCACCTCGTAGAACAGGTCGCGGTCGAAGCGCTTGTCGCTCGGGATGGTCTCGAGGTAGCGCGCGAAGGCCTTCTCGATCTTGGCCCGCTCGGTCTTCTTCAGCGGCCGGATCGTCGGGTCCTCGCGGAAGCGACGACGGCCGCGGGCGTCGACCTCGGTCTGCGGCGTCAGCAGGTCGGTGCGCGTGCGGGAGCGCGCCTCGGCGAGGGCCTCGCGGATCGGGCCGTCGGTGTTGTCGAGGTGCAGCGCGAAGTCCTCGTCGTGCTCGGAGTCACGGTAGGCGTCGACCTGGGAGAGGTAGGCGCGCACGTAGCGACCGATCAGCCGCCGTACGTCGTCCTCGGGCAACGCCTTCTGCCAGCCGGTCAGGGCGAGCGAGGCGGCGAAGCGCTGGAGGTCCCAGGTGAAGCGGCCCAGGTAGGCCTCGTCGTAGTCGTTGACGTCGAAGACCATCCGGCCGTCGGCGTTGAGGTAGGTCCCGAAGTTCTCCACGTGCAGGTCGCCGTGGATCCAGATCCGCCCGCTGCGCTCGTCGCAGAACGGGTCGTCCTCACTCGTGACGTCGGCGTAGAACAGGCATGCCGTGCCGCGGTAGAAGGAGTGGGGGTCGGCGGCCATCTTGCGGTACTTCGTCCGGAACGCGGCCGGGTCGTGGCGCATCAGCTCGGCGAACGCGTCGTCGAGCACGGACACGATGGTCTCGGAGCGCCGCTTCGCGGCGGGGGGCTTGGCCATGGCGTCACTGTTCCACGGGCGCGGTCCGGCCGGCTGCGAGGACCGGGTGCCCGGGCGCGGGAAGGCCCCATGACCCCTCCGCGCCCGGGCGTACGGGTCCGCCCGGCGGTCGCGGCTAGCGCAGCTGGGCGGAGGTCAGACCGAGCACCCGGCGAGCGACGATCAGCTGCTGGATCTGCTGGGTGCCCTCGAAGATGTCGAGGATCTTGGAGTCTCGGGCCCACTTCTCCAGCAGCTCGCCCTCGCCGTAGCCGACGCTGCCGGCCAGCTCGACGCAGCCGAGGGTGATCGACGAGCCGACCCGGCCGGCCTTGGCCTTGGCCATCGAGGCCTCCAGCGAGTTGGGCTCGCGGTTGTCGGCCATCCACGCCGACTGCAGCATCAGCAGGTAGGCGCCCTCCCAGTCCGACTCCATCGCCAGCAGCCGGGCCGCCGCGGCCGACTGCACCTGGGCGGGACGGTCGTAGTCGACCTCGACGCCGGCCTGCGCGAGCAGGTCGCGGGTCAGGTCCAGCGAGGCCCGCGCGCAGCCCACGGCCATGGCCGCGACGAGCGGTCGGGTGTTGTCGAAGGTCGCCATGGCGCCGGCGAAGCCCTGCTTGGAGTCGACCTCCTCGCTGCCCAGGAGGTTCTCGCGTCGGCACGCGGCAGTTCTCGAAGATGATCGTCGCGGTGTCGGAGGCCTTGATCCCGAGCTTGTGCTCCAGGCGGTCCACCCGCATGCCCGGGGTGCCCTTGGCCACCACGAAGGACTTGATCGCCGCCCGTCCGAGGTCGCGGTCCAGGGTCGCCCAGACCACGATGTGGTCGGCCCGTCCACCGGACGTGACGTAGATCTTCTCGCCGTTGATGACGTACTCGTCGCCGTCGAGCGTGGCCGTGGTCGAGATGTTGGCCGAGTCCGATCCGGTGCCCGGCTCGGTGATCGCCATCGCGGCCCACACCCCGGCGAACCGCTCGAGCTGCTCGTCGTCGGCGACCGAGGCGATCGCGGAGTTGCCGAGACCCTGGCGGGGCATCGAGAGCAGCAGGCCGACGTCGCCCCAGCACATCTCGGCCACCGACATCACCGAGGCGAGGTTGGCGCCGTTCTTGACGCCCTTCCTCTCCTCGCCGGTGCCGCGGCGCACGCCGGAGGCGCCGGCGCCCTCGCCGGCGCCGGACTCGGAGAGCCCGTCGATCATCGCGGCGAGCATGTCGAGCTCCTGGGGGTACTCGTGCTCGGCCTTGTCGTACTTGCGCGAGATCGGCCGCAGCATGTTCATCGCGACCTGGTGGGCCTGGCCCACCAGCGGCTTGAGCTTCTTGGGGTCGTCGAGAGAGATCATCAGACCAGCACGCTTCCTTCCATGACGCCGACGGCCCGCAGGTCGCGGTACCAGCGCTCGACCGGGTGCTCCTTGACGAAGCCGTGGCCACCGAGCAGCTGGACGCCGTCGAGGCCGATCCGCATGCCCTTGTCCACGCAGGCGGCGCGGGCGAGGGCGACCGCGCGGGCGGCGTCCTTGCCGGCCGCCGCGCGACCGGCGGCCTTGTAGGTCAGCAGCCGCATCGCCTGGAGCTCGATCGCGATGTCGGCGACCATGAAGGCCACCGACTGGCGGTGCGCGATCGGCTCGCCGAACGCCTGGCGCTCCTTGACGTAGGGCGTGACGTAGTCGAGCACGGCCTGGCCGGTGCCGACGGCCAGGGCGCACCAGGCCAGCCGCGAGAGCCGCACGCACTCGGCGTACGTCGTGCCGTCGGTGCTGCCGAGCACGGCGTCGGCGTCCACCGCGACGCGCTCGAGGCGCAACCGCGTCAGCGAGGCGGCACGCACGCCCATGGCGGGGTCGCTCTCCACGCTCAGCCCGTCGGCAGCGGACTCGACCAGGAACAGGCACGGCCGGTCCTCGAGCATCGCGCCGACGACGAAGAGCTCGGCCTGCGCGCCGCGGACGACGGCGGACTTGACGCCGGTGAGCGTGATCGTGCCGTCCTCATGACGGGTCGCGGTGGTGGTGGGCTGCATCGCGTCGAAGAGCACGACCGGCTCCGTCAGCGCGAGGGCGGCCGCGGGGACCTCGTCCCCCGTGAAGGCCGGCAGGTAGGTCTGCTGCTGGGCCTGGGTGCCCCACAGCCCGAGGGCCGTGGCGACCGACCCGGGCGCGAGCGTCGCGACGGCCAGGCCCATGTCACCGTGCGCGAGCGCCTCGGCGACGAGGGTGCCGGCCATGGCCGAGCGCTCCTCGGAGATCCCGCCGAGCGCCTCGGGTACCCCGAGGATCGGCAGCCCGATCTCGAGGCTGGCCTTGAGCACGGCCTCGGGGGCCTCGCACGCCTCGTCCGCCTCGGTGGCCGCGGGGCGCACGACCTCGGCGGCGTACTCGGTGACGACGTCGACGAGCATCTGCTCGTCCTCGGTCGGGGTGAGGTCGAAGACGCCCGGCGCGCTGACGTGCGGCGCGCGGGTGCCCGGCTTGGTGGCCGAGCCGACCTTGGCGAACGTGCGGCTCGCGGACGTCACGGTCCTGAACCCCGAGCGGGTCACCGTGAAGACGGCCTGCTCGGCGCTGCGGCGCAGCCCGACCCGGTCGAGCAGGTCGCTCTGGGCGAGCAGGGCCAACCCGGCGACGAGGTAACCGATGGGGTCGCGGGTCTCGGACCCGGCCACCCCGTGCCGGCCGCCCGGCTTCAGGTTCGTGAGGAGGGACATGGCCTCAATGTAACTCGGAGTTACACTCGCTGCTACAGATGGTGCCCGTGGCCCGGGTCACACCCGGCGCGCCGTCGGCCGCGGGGCCGTGCTGATCTAGCATCGGGCATCGTGGACGAGCCGATCCTGACCCGCGCGCCGTACGGCCCCCTGCCCGAGGGCGGCAGCGTGCGTCCGATGACGCGGTGGGGCGAGCCGGTCATGCACCGGCCCCAGCAGGAGGTCGTCGCCTTCGACGGCGACCTGCGCCTGCTCGTCGCGGACATGGCGGCCACGATGTACGCCGCCGACGGCGTCGGCCTCGCGGCGTGCCAGATCGGCGTGGACACGGCCGTGTTCGTCTTCGACTGCCCCGACGAGGCGGGCGAGCGCCACGTGGGGGTCGTGTGCAACCCCCGGCTGCGCCTGCCTGAGGGCCGCGAGCGCCGGCTCGACGTGGACGACGAGGGCTGCCTGTCCTTCCCCGGGGCCTTCGTCGAGTGCGCCCGCCCCGACTACGCCAGCGTCGAGGGCCGCGGGCTCGACGGGCGCCAGGTGGTCTTCGCCGGCGACGGCCTGCTGGCCCGGTGCCTGCAGCACGAGACCGACCACACGCTGGGGACCGTCTTCGCCGACCGGATCCCGACCAAGGCACGCAAGAAGCTGGCCAAGGCCCAGGAGCGCACGGCAGCGGACTTCCCGCCCGGCTGGCCGGTCGGCGCGAGCGGGCGCGCCGGACCGGACGAGGCCGTCAGCGGCTGAGCAGACGCCGCAGGAACGCCAGCTGCCGGGCGATGTTCCTCTCGAACGCCTCACCGGTGTAGATCTCGAAGTGCCCGACGTCGAGGGAGAGCGTCTCCGCGAGGTCACCGATCCGCTCGGCCACGTCGTGGACCGACCCGACCGGCGCGATGTTGTCCTGCTCGGCGGCCACCAGCAGGACCGGGCAGGTGATCTTGTCGGCGTGACGCACCGGACGGTTGGTCGCGATCCGCAGCGTGCCGCGGGCGCACATCTCGTTGCGGAAGGTCGGCCCCATGATCGAGCCGTACCCCTCCTGACCGCCCGGCGCCGAGATCACGGCGTCCGACCCCGGCGGTCCCGTGATCGGCAGCATCAGGGGCGCGCGTCGCCGCGCCGCGCGGGCGAGGTCGCCCAGCCCGGCCCGGGTCAGCGCCACCGCCGTCCCGCTCCCGCTCTCCTGGCGTACGCCGAGCAGTGCCGCCAGCCCGTCCATCGCTGCGCCCTGGCTGATCACTCCCGCGACCCGTTGGTCGGCGGCGGCCACCACGATCACGTGACCGCCGGAGTAGGAGCTCCCCACAGCACGATCCGGTCCGGGTCGACGCCCTCGAGGTCGCGAGCCGCGGCCAGCGCGGCGTGGTAGTCCTCGCGGTGACGCCGGTGGTCGACGTCCTGGCGCTGGCCGCCCCGGGGCGTGTCGGAGGTCCCGAACCCGCGGTAGTCGAAGACGAGGACGTCCAGGCCGAGATCGGCGAACTGCTCGGCGAAGGGCAGCAGCCCCGAGTCCCGGGTCGCCCCGAACCCGTGGGCCATCACCACGCACGGACGGCCTGCCTCGGTCGTGAAGGTCGCGGAGCGGGCCGGCAGGTGCCAGGCCTCGCAGCGCACGCCGTGGCTGGGGAAGGTGAGCGTGTCCATCGCCCCTGTCTACCCGAACATCGCGGTCCCGTCAGCGGCGAGAGGTGATGTAGCAGGCGACCGCGGCGGCCGCGGCGACGTTGAGGGAGTCGATCCCCGCGGCCATCGGGATCGTCGCGCGGTGCTCCGCGGTGGCCTGCCAGAGCCCGGACAGGCCGGGGCCCTCCGAGCCGAGCACGAGGGCGACCCGGTCCAGGCCACGCACGGCCTGCTCGAGCGGCAGTGCGTCGGGGGCGAGGGTCAGCGCGACCGTGGTGAACCCACGCCGGGTGAGCGCGGGCAGCGCGTCCGCCCAGTCCTCCACCCGCGTCCACGGCAGGGAGAAGCACGCCCCCATGGCCACCTTGACCGCCCGGCGGTAGAGCGGGTCGGCACACCGGGGCGAGAGCAGCACCGCGTCGAAGCCGAGGGCCGCACCGCTGCGGAACGCCGCGCCGACGTTCGTGTGGTCCACGAGGTCCTCCAGCACCAGCACGGAGCGTGCCCCGGCCAGCACCGAGTCGAGGTCGGGCAGGGCGAGGCGCTCGTAGCTGGCCAGGGCCCCGCGGTGCACGTGGAAGCCCGAGACGTCCTCGGCCAGGGACTCGGAGACGACGTAGCAGGGGGCGTCCGAGGCTGCGAGGACGTCGGAGAGTCCGTCGAGCCAGCGCGGCGCCATCAGGAAAGACCGGGCGGTGAAGCCCGCCTCGGCGGCGCGACGCACGACCTTCTCACCCTCGGCGAGGAACAACCCGTGCTCGGCCTCGAGCTGCTTGCGCAGCGCGACGTCGCGCAGGTCGCGGTAGTCGCGCAGGCGAGCGTCGGAGGGGTCGGTGACCTCGTGCAGCTCCACCATCCTCAGTCCCGCCCGGGCGCCAGGCCGGGCTGACGACCTGGGTAGGTCTCGGGCCGCGCGACGGCGACGACGTCACCGATCACGATGATCGCCGGCGGGCGGACGTCGGCCGCCTCGATGTCCGCGGCGAGGTCGGCCAGGGTGCTGAGCACCTCGCGCTCCCCCGGCATCGTGCCCTCGACGAGCACCGCGACCGGGGTCGCCGGGTCCCGCCCACCCGCGACGAGGGTCGCGGCGATGTCTCCCGCGTTGTGCACCGCCATCAGGAGCACCACGGTGCCCCGCATCCGCGCCACGGCGTCCCAGGCCACGAGGGAGGACGGGTGACCCGGTGGCACGTGCCCCGAGATCACGGTCAGCTCGTGCGCGACGCCCCGGTGGGTCACCGGGATCCCCGCCTGCCCGGGCACGGCGGTCGCCGAGGTGAGCCCGGGGACCACCGTGACGGGGACGCCGGCCGCCCGGCAGGCCAGCACCTCCTCGTAGCCCCGCCCGAACACGAAGCCGTCGCCACCCTTGAACCGGGCGACGCGCTTGCCCGCCCGCGCCCGGTCGACGATGAGGTCGTTGATCTGCTCCTGGGTCGTGTGCCGACCCCGCGGCAGCTTCGCGACGTCGACGAGCTCGACGTCGGGACCGACCCGGTCCAGCAGCTCGCGGGGCGCGAGCCGGTCGGCGACCACGACGTCGGCCCCGGCCAGGGCGCGGCGCGCCGCCTCCGTCGCGAGGTCGGGGTGGCCCGGACCGCCGCTCACGAGCACCACGCCCGGCGGCCCCGTGCGGTCCGGACCCGGGTCGACCCGCCCGTCGCGCAGGGCGGCGACGATCTCGTCGCGCACCCGCGTGGAGCGCCGCGGCTCCCGCTCGGCCAGCACGGCCACCGTGAGACCACCGTGACGGCCCACGGCCGGGGTCCAGGCGCTCGAGGCCTCGGCGTCGTCGGCGCGCACGCAGAAGATCCGCCGACGCTCCGACCCGGCGAGGACGGCCGCGTTGACCTCCGGGTCGTCGGTGGCGGCCACGACGTACCACGCGCCGTCGAGGTCGCGGTCCTCGAAGGCGCGCCCTGCATGGGTGATCTCGGCGCCCATGCCCTCCAGCGCCGGGGTCAGCGCCGGTGAGACCACGAGCACGTCGGCCCCGGCGGCGACCAGGCTCGGCACCCGGCGCTGGGCGACGGCGCCGCCCCCGACCACGACGACGCGACGTCCGGCCAGGCGCAGGCCGACCGGGTAGGGGTCCGGCGAGGCGGTCGACGAGGAGGCCGACGAGGTCCACGGGGTCATGACGAGCATTGTCGCGCTCGGGGTGCTCGGCCACCGTCGTCGGCCCACGGGACCCGGTCCTCCCGACCTCGGACCACGACACCTTCCACGCAACGCCGCCTGCGGGCTGGGAGCCGCAGGCGGGCCACGCCACGGAGCAGGGCGTCTGCGACGCCGTCGTGTCTGCGACCCGGTCGCCGGCGCAGGTCATTTACCCCACGGCACCGAGTCACTAGGGTCGTCCCACTCGCGCCGGGCCCTCGGCTCGTCGCCACGAGGCCAGGGGGCACGCCATGAGCGACCAGAAGCAGCGACCGGGCAGTGCGGAGAAGGGGTCCGGCACCTCGGGCGGGTCGGGAGGCTCGGGCGGGGACGAGGCGTACTTCGAGGAGCGTCAGCTCCAGCGGGGGGCGGCCGGGTGGGTCCTGCTCGCCGGCCTCGGGGTCGCCTACGTCATCTCCGGCGACTTCGCCGGGTGGAACTTCGGCCTTGCCCAGGGCGGCTGGGGCGGGATGCTGATCGCCACCATCGTCGTCGGCACGATGTACCTCTTCATGGTGCTCGGTCTGGCCGAGCTGTCCTCGACGATCTCGACCGCCGGCGGTGGCTACGGCTTCGCCCGCCGGGCCCTCGGCCCCTGGGGCGGGTTCCTGACGGGCACCGCGATCCTGGTCGAGTACGCCATCGCCCCGGCGGCGATCGCCAACTTCATCAGCGCCTACACCGACTCGTTGTTCGGCATCTCCGGCTGGATCGTCTTCCTGGTCTTCTACGGCGTCTTCATCGGCCTGCACATCTACGGCGTCGGCGAGGCGCTGAAGCTGATGTTCGTGATCACCGCGATCGCGGCGGTGGCCCTGATCGTCTTCGTCGTGGCCGCGGCACTGCAGTTCGACCCGGCCAACCTCACCGACATCGCGGCCGACCCCGAGGCGGCCGGGTCGAGCAGCTTCCTGCCCTTCGGGTACTTCGGCATCTGGGCGGCCCTGCCCTACGCGATCTGGTTCTTCCTGGCCGTCGAGGGCGTCCCGCTGGCTGCCGAGGAGACCGCCGACCCGGCCAGGTCGATGCCGCGCGGGATCATCGCCGCGATGCTGATCCTGCTCACGTTCGCGGCCCTGATCCTCGTCGTCGGACCCGGGGCCGCCGGCGCCGACTCCCTGCAGGAGTCCGGCAACCCGCTGGTGGACTCCCTGGTCACCGCCTACGGCGGCTCGACCGCGGTCAGCACGTTCGTCAACGTGATCGGCCTGCTCGGTCTGGTGGCCAGCTTCTTCTCGATCATCTACGCCTACTCGCGCCAGACCTTCGCGCTCTCCCGCGCCGGGTACCTGCCGACCGTGCTGTCCAAGACCGGCAGCCGCAAGACGCCGTACCTCGCGCTGATCGTCCCCGGCATCATCGGCTTCGTGATGGCGGTGCTCAACCAGGGCGACCTGCTGATCCTGGTGGCCGTGTTCGGCGCGACGATCTCCTACGTGCTGATGATGATCAGCCACATCGTGCTGCGTCACAAGGAGCCCGACCTCGAGCGGCCCTACCGCACGCCGGGCGGCGCGGTGACGACCGGGATCGCGCTGGTCCTCGCGGTCGTCGCCATGATCGCCGGCTTCCTGGTCGACCCGCGGGTCATCCTGGTCACCGCCGGTGTCTTCGCCCTGGCGATCGCCTACTTCTACTTCTACTCCCGCCACCACATCAAGGCGGGTGCGCCCGAGGAGGAGTTCGCGGCGATCGGCGACGCCGAGAAGGACCTGCGCTGATGAGCGGAGCCACCCCCGCCAGCCCCACCGAGGGCACCGACGAGCCGGTGAACGCCAGGATGCTGACGCTCGACCGCCTCCGCCACCTGATCACCGACGGCGAGATCGACACCGTGGTGATGGCCTTCACCGACATGCAGGGCCGCCTCTCGGGCAAGCGGCTGCACGCGCAGTACTTCCTCGACGTCGCCCTCGCCGCCGGCACCGAGGGCTGCAACTACCTGCTCGCCGTCGACGTCGACATGAACACCGTCGGCGGCTACGAGATCTCCTCGTGGGAGCGTGGTTACGGGGACATGGAGTGGGTGCCGGACTGGAGCACGCTCCGACTGCTCACCCACCTGCCCGCGACCGCCATGGTCCAGTGCGACCTGGTGTGGCCCGACCACACGCCGGTCGTGCAGTCACCGCGCACGATCCTCAAGGCCCAGCTGGACAAGGCCCGCGAGATGGGCTTCAGCGTCCACGCGGGCACCGAGCTGGAGTTCATCGCCTTCGAGGACACCTTCGAGGAGGCTCACGACAAGGACTACCGCCACCTGGTGCCGGTCAACCAGTACAACATCGACTACTCCATCCTCGGCACCACGCGGGTCGAGCCGCTGCTGCGCGACATCCGCAACCACATGTACGCCGCCGGCATGGACGTGGAGAGCGCGAAGGGCGAGTGCAACTTCGGCCAGCACGAGATCGGCTTCCTGTTCAACACCGCGCTGATCACCTGCGACCACCACGTCGTCTACAAGACCGCGGCGAAGGAGATCGCCGCCCAGCACGGCCGGTCGTTGAGCTTCATGGCCAAGTACGACGAGCGCGAGGGCAACTCCTGCCACATCCACCTCTCGCTGCGCGGCCTCGACGGCGACCTGGTCTTCTGGGACCGCGAGAAGGACGAGCGCACCCCGCTCTACGACTCGTTCGTCTCCGGCCTGCTGGAGCACGATGGACGACTTCACGCTGCTCTACGCGCCCAACATCAACTCCTACAAGCGCTTCGCCGACGCCTCGTTCGCGCCGACGGCGATCGCGTGGGGCGTAGGACAACCGCACCTGCGCCGTTCGCCTGGTCGGCTCCGGCGGCTCGGCCCGTCTGGAGAACCGGGTGCCCGGCGGTGACGTCAACCCCTACCTCGCGGTCGCCGCGATGCTCGCCGGCGGCCTCGCACGGGATCGAGAAGGAGCTCGAGGCGGTGCCGGCCACCGAGGGCAACGCCTACGAGAGCGGAAAGCCGACGGTGCCGCGCACGCTGCGGGCCGCACGCGAGGCGTTCGCGGCCTCCAGGTGGCTCGGGAGGCCTTCGGCGACGCGGTGGTCGACCACTACCCAACATGGCCGACGTCGAGCTCGACCGCGTTCGACGCGGCGTGACCGACTGGGAGCGTCGCCGCGGATTCGAGCGGCTCTGAGCACGCGCGGGCCGGGCGCTGCGACCCACCGCCGACGAACGCACCGGCACAGTGAGAGCGTGTCCCGCGTGAGCGAGCCCTGGACCGTCGTCGACCCCTCCACCGGTCGGCCGGTCACCGAGGTGGCCATGACCACGGTCGAGCAGACCGACGAAGCGATCGACGCCGCCGCGGCTGCGTTCCCCGCCTGGAGGGACGTAGCCCCCGGGGAGCGCGCCCGGCTGCTGCGCCGCTTCGGCGACGTGGTCGACGCCCACGTCGAGGAGCTCGCCGCCCTCGAGGTCCGCAACGCCGGGCACACGACCGGCAACGCTCGTTGGGAGGCCGGCAACGTCCGCGACTGCCTGCACTACTACGCCGGGGCGCCCGAGCGGCTGCACGGACGCCAGATCCCCGTGGCCGGCGGGGTCGACCTCACCTTCCACGAGCCGCTCGGCGTGGTCGGCATCATCGTGCCCTGGAACTTCCCGATGCCCGTCCTCGCCTGGGGCATGGCCCCGGCTCTGGCCGCCGGCAACTGCGTCGTGGCCAAGCCCGCCGAGCTGACCCCGCTGACCGCCATCCGGATCGGCGAGCTGGCCCGCGAGGCCGGTCTGCCCGAGGGCGTGCTGACGGTCCTGCCCGGGGAGGGCCCCGTCGTCGGCGAGCGCTTCGTGACCCACCCGCTGGTGCGCAAGGTCTGCTTCACCGGCTCCACGCGCGTCGGCAAGCAGGTGATGGCCGGCTGCGCCGAGCAGGTCAAGCGGGTCACGCTCGAGCTGGGCGGCAAGAGCTCGACGATCGTGTTCGCCGACGCCGACCTGGCCGCGGCCGCCGCGGCGGCGCCGTACGCGGTCTTCGACAACGCCGGGCAGGACTGCTGCGCCCGCTCGCGGATCCTCGTCGAACGCTCGGCGTACGAGCAGTTCCTGAGCCTGCTCGAGCCCGCGGTGCGAGGCGTCAAGGTGCTGGAGCCGTCGGAGGAGGCCAGCGAGATGGGTCCGCTGATCTCGGCCGCCCACCGCGACCGGGTCCGCGGCTACCTCGACGGCGCCGACGTCGCGTTCGCCGGGACCGTGCCGGGCGGGGACCTGGACGGGGGGTTCTGGGTGCCGCCGAGCGTCGTGCTCACCGACGACCCCGCCGACCGGATCTGGCGCGAGGAGGTCTTCGGCCCCGTCGTGTCGGTGATGGCCTTCGACGACGAGGCCGACGCCGTGGCCCGCGCGAACGACACCGACTACGGCCTGTCCGGCTCGATCTTCACCTCGGACCTCGGTCGCGGCCTGCGCGTCGCCCGGGCGGTGGAGTCCGGCAACCTCTCGGTCAACTCCCACGCCGCCGTGCGCTACTGGACCCCGTTCGGCGGCTACAAGCAGTCCGGTCTCGGCCGCGAGCTCGGCCCCGACGCCCCAGCCTCGTTCAGCGAGGAGAAGAACGTGTTCATCGCCCACTAGCCCGCCACACCCGCACCAGGAACACCCGCCGGCACCCGCGCCCCCCGCACCCGGCACCACGCAGGAGGACCACACCATGGCAGGACGCATCCAGGACCGGGTCGCGGTCGTCACCGGCGGCTGCTCGGGCATCGGGCTGGCCACGGTGCAGCGCTTCGTCGAGGAGGGAGCCCGCGTCGTGATCGGCGACCTCGACGACCAGCGCGGCCACGAGCTCGTCGGGCAGCTCGGCGGGCCCGACCTGCTGACCTACGTCCACACCGACGTCACCGACAAGGACCAGGTCGACGCGCTGTTCGCCGACCGCGAAGGACACCTACGGCTCCGTGGACATCGCCTTCAACAACGCCGGCATCTCCCCGCCCGAGGACGACTCGATCCTGGAGACCGACCTCGAGGCGTGGCGCAAGGTCCAGGACGTCAACCTGACCAGCGTCTACCTGTGCTCGAAGGCCGCCCTGCCCCACATGATCGAGCAGGGCCGTGGCTCGATCATCAACACCGCCTCGTTCGTCGCCGTGATGGGGGCGGCGACCTCGCAGATCTCCTACTCCGCCTCCAAGGGCGGGGTGCTCGCCATGACCCGCGAGCTCGGGGTGCAGTTCGCCCGCCAGGGCGTGCGCGTCAATGCGCTGTGCCCCGGTCCGGTGAACACCCCGCTGCTGCAGGAGCTGTTCGCCTCCGACGCCGAGCGGGCGGCCCGGCGGATGGTGCACGTGCCGATGGGCCGGTTCGGCGAGCCCTCCGAGATGGCCGCCGCCGTGCTGTTCCTGGCCTCCGACGACAGCTCCTTCATGACCGCCACGACGTTCCTGGTCGACGGGGGCATCTCCGCGGCGTACGTCACCCCGTTGTGAGCCGGCCGTGCCCGCACCCGTCATCGGCCTGACCACCTACCGCGAGCAGGCCCGCTTCGGGGTCTGGGACGAGCGCGCCGACGTCCTGCACGCGGCGTACGCCGACGCGGTCGCCGCCGTGGGCGGCCTGCCCGTGCTGCTGCCTCCGAGCCCGAACGCCGGGGACCCGGGAGCCGCGGACGAGGTGGTCGCCCGACTCGACGGGCTCGTCGTCACCGGCGGCGCCGACGTCGACCCCACGCGGTACGGCGCCGAGGCGCACCCCCGCACCGCCGCGTGGCGGCCCGAGCGCGACGCCGCGGAGCTCGCGCTGCTCGCCGCGGCGGAGCGGCTCGCCCTGCCCGTGCTCGGTGTCTGCCGGGGCATGCAGGTGATCGCCGTGGCCGCGGGTGGGTCGCTCGAGCAGCACCTGCCGGACCGCACCGGCCACGAGCGCCACTCCCCCGGCGGCCCCGACTACGGCGACGTCGCGGTCACCACGACGCCCGGATCGCGCGTCGCCGGGCTGCTCGGCACCGAGACCTCCGTGCGCTGCCACCACCACCAGGCCGTGCACGAGGCTCCCGGCTGGGACCGCGTCGCCCACGCCGACGACGGCACGCTCGAGGCGATCGAGCTGGCCGGCGACCGCTTCGCCGTCGCGGTCCAGTGGCACCCCGAGACCGCGACCGACGTCGGTCTGCTGGCCGGCCTGGTCCGCGCGGCCGCGACGTACGCCCTCGACCGCTGACCCACGCGGGCCCCACCCGGACGTGCCTGGGACCATGACGGCGTGAGCCAGGACCTGCCCGAGCGCCCCGTCGACGTCCTCGGCGAGCCGTGGACGGCCGAGACGATCGACCTGACCGACGACGACGAGGGAGCCGTCGTCGCGACGCTCGTCCACCGGCCCGCGACGAGCGGGACCGGCCCGGCTCGCGGCGCGGTCCTGCACGTGCACGGCTTCGCCGACTACTTCTTCCAGACCGAGCTACGCCGCTTGGTGGGTCGAGCGGGGCTACGACTTCTACGCCCTCGACCTGCGCAAGTACGGTCGGTCGCTGCGCGAGCACCAGACCCCCAACTACGTCGACGACCTCGTGACCTACGACGAGGAGCTCGACGCCGCCTGGGACCGGATCACCGAGCGCGACGGCCACCGGCGCGTCGTGGTCTCGGGGCACTCCACCGGCGGGCTGACGACCCCGCTGTGGCTGGACCGACGACGACCCGAGCGAGCTGGTCGGCCTGATCGGCAACTCGCCGTGGCTGGAGCTCCAGGGCCCCACGCTGCGCCGGCTCGTGGGCACCGCGCTGGTCGACCGGCTCGGTGCGTCGAGGCCCAGGGCGGTCATCGGCCGCGACGTCGCCGGGCTCTACAGCCGCGCCCTGCACCGCGACCACGCCGGCGAGTGGGACTACGACCTCGCCTGGAAGCCGCTGCTCAGCTTCGGGGTGTACGCCGGGTGGCTGCGCGCGGTGCGCCTGGGTCACGCCGCGCTGCACCGCGGTCTCGAGGGTGCCGGCGCCGGTGCTCGTGCTGTCCTCGGACCGCTCCAGCCAGCCGCGCAGCGAGGACGACGAGGACCTGCGCAGCACCGACGTCGTGCTGGAGGTCGACCAGATCCGCCGCTGGTCGACCTCGCTCGGGTCTCACGTCACCTGCGTCGCCGTGCCGGGGGCGATCCACGACGTGGTCCTGTCGCGTCCATCGGCCCGCGCCCGGGTCTACGAGGAGCTCGACCGCTGGTGCGCGGCGTACGTCGACCTGCCCCGGTGAGTCCCCCACCATGAGGTCCTAGGGTCTGCGCCATGGATCTCGTCACCGGACTCAGCCTCGGCCGGGTCGGCCTGGGCGCCGTCGCCCTGGCCCGCCCCACCGCCGTCTCGGCACTGCTCGCGCTCGACAGCCCGGGCCACCCGGGAAGCACGGTCAGCCCGACCGAGTCGGTGGTCGCGCGGCTGTTCGGGGTCCGCGAGGTCGCGCTCGGCGTCACCACCATGCTGGCCCCACCCGCCCTGCGACCGTCCCTGCTGACCTCGGGGGTGCTGGTCGACCTCGGTGACGCCGCCGCCTGCGTGCTCGGTCGTCGCAGCGGTGCGCTCGGTGCCCGCGTCGCCGGACCGGCCCTGGCCGTCGGCCGTGGGCGCTGCCGTGGTGGGCGCCTTCGAGCGCAGCCGGCACTGAAGTCCGCGGGCGGCGCTGCGCCCCGGCGGTGACGTCCCGGCCCTTCAGCAGCCCACGGACCCTCTACCCTGAGCCCACGTCCGACCCGAGACCACCAGGAGCTCCGATGTCCCAGCAGCCTCCCTCCGGCCCCTACGACCAGAACCCGTACGGCGGCGCCCCGGGGAGCCCCTACGGCTCCGGCGCGCCCGGAGGGGGCACCCCGGCCGAGGTGCTGCCCACGCTTCCTGGCCCGCCTCATCGACGGCATCCTCCTCGGCGTCGTCTCGATCGTGCTGGGGATCGTCTTCGGTGGGGGCGTCGCCCTCAGTGGTGCCGGGGAGGACACGACGTACGCGGCCTCGGCTCTGGCCAGCCTGGTCGGCGTCGCCATCGGCTTCGCCTACTTCGGCCTGCTCGACTCCTCCCAGGGCGGCACTCTGGGCAAGAAGGCGCTGAGCCTGCGCGTGGTCAGCCCGAACGGCGGCAACCCGAGCTTCACCGAGTCGGTCAAGCGCAACATCTTCCTCGCCGTGGGGATCCTGGGCCTCGTGCCGTTCCTGGGTCTGATCAGCCCGCTGATCACCCTGGTCGCCTACATCACGATCGCGGTCGGCATCTCCCAGGACACCGACCGGCGCCAGGCCTGGCACGACCGGTTCGCCGGTGGCACGCAGGTCGTCAAGACCAGCTGACAGCGCGCCCTCGTCGCTCAGCGCAGCAGGGCGACGAGGGCGACGACGCCGACCACCACGATCACGACCCGCAGGGCGGCGGCCGGCAGACGTCGGCCGACCGTGGCGCCGATCAGTCCGCCGATGGTCGCGCCGACGGCGATCAGACCGGCGACCCGCCAGTCGATGTCGGCCACGAAGACGAAGATCAGCCCGGCCGTCGCGTTGACGCCGGCGGCCAGCACGTTCTTGACGGCGTTAGCCGCTGCAGCGGCTCGTCGACACCGATGCCGAGCACGCCCATCAGCAGGACGCCCTGGGCGGCTCCGAAGTAGCCGCCGTAGACGCCGGTGGCGGCAACCGTCGGCCAGACCCACCGAGCGTCACCCGACCCCGAGGTGCCCGCCTCCTCGCGACGCCGCGCGACTCGCGCCGAGAGCCGCGGCTGGACGATGACCAGCAGCACCCCGAGGCCGATCAGCACCGGCACGATCGCCTCGAACGCGCCAGCGGGCAGCACGAGCAGCAGCGACCGCCCCGATCGAGGCGCCGAGGAGCGAGCCGACGCAGGAGCACCAGCGTGCGGCGCGCTGGCCCACCAGCTCGCGCCGGTAGCCCCACGCCCCGGTGACCGATCCCGGCACGAGCCCGAGGTTGTTGGACACGTTGGCGGTGACCGGCGGGATGCCCAGCGCGAGCAGCGTCGGGAAGGTGATCAGGGTGCCGGAGCCGACGACGGTGTTGATGGTGCCGGCCCCGATCCCGGCGAGGACGACGAGCAGCGCGTCGAGCAGCGACACCGCCGGCGGCTAGGGCTGGGCGGGCGCGGGGGTTCACGCCCGCGGTCGCCTCCGACGGTCCGGTCGCCCTGTGCGGGCCTTGCCCGGGTTGGCCGCCTCGGCGGCCTCCCTGATCGCGGCCTGGACCGCCTCGTTCGTGCTGCGCTGGTCGTCGTCGAGGGCGCTCGAGCCCCGCGGGAGGTCGCGGCACCGTCGAGCCCATGTCGACCCGGGTGCGCGGGCCGTCGACCTCGGTCGGGATGCCCTTGAGCTCGTTCATCGTCGAGCCGAGGCCCTCGAGGGCCTTGCCGATCTCGCTCGGGACGATCCAGACCTTGTTGGCGTCGCCCTCGGCGATCTTCGGCATCATCTGCAGGTACTGGTAGGCCAGCAGCGACTGGTCGGGGCGACCGTCGTGGATGGCCTGGAAGACCGTCTGGATGGCCTGGCCCTCACCCTGGGCGCGCAGGATCCGCGGCCTCGCGGTCGGCCTGGGCGCGCAGGATCTGCGACTCCCGATCACCCTCGGCGGAGAGGATCGCGGACTGCTTCTGACCCTCGGCGGAGAGGATCGCGGACTGCCGCTGGCCCTCGGCGGTGAGGATCGCGGCACGCTTGTCACGGTCGGCGCGCATCTGCTTCTCCATCGAGTCCTTGATCGACGGCGGCGGGTCGATGCCCTTGAGCTCGACCCGGTTGACCCGGATCCCCCAGCGGCCGGTGGCCTCGTCGAGCACCCCGCGCAGACGCATGTTGATCTCGTCGCGACTGGTCAGCGTGCCCTCGAGGTCCATCCCGCCGACGATGTTGCGCAGCGTGGTCATGGTGAGCTGCTCGACGGCCTGGATGTAGTTGGCGATCTCGTACGTCGCCGCGACCGGGTCGGTGACCTGGAAGTAGATGACGGTGTCGATCGAGACCACCAGGTTGTCCTCGGTGATCACCGGCTGCGGCGGGAAGCTGACGACCTGCTCTCGCAGGTCGATGCGGTAGCGCACGTTGTCGATGAACGGGACGATCACCTTCAGGCCGGCGTCGAGCGTGCCCTGGTACTTGCCGAAGCGCTCGATGATGCCGGCGCGCGCCTGGGGGACGATCTGCACCGCCTTGCCGAGCATCACGGCGACGAACACCACCAGGAGCAGCAGGATGAAGAGCAGGGGCGTCACGGGTTCTCCTTCGGGTCGAGCGGGTCGGCGGGTCTCTCGCGATCGGACGCGGTCAGGCCTCGAGCGTCGGGACGGGGTGGACGTAGGCGGTGGCTCCGCGGATCTCGAAGACCTCGACGGTCTCACCGGCGGTGATGGTCAGGTGCTCGTCGTACGGCGCGGCGCTCCAGGTCTCGCCGTCGAGCCGGATCTGACCCACCTGCAGGCCGGTGATCTCGGTGGTCACCACCGCGCGCTGACCGATCAGCTTGCCGTGGCCCAGCCGGAGCTCGGGCCCGGTGTGCAGCCTCTTGAGCACCGAGGGACGCACGGCGGCGAGCATGGCGGCGGAGGCGGCTGCGGCCACCAGGATCTGGAACGGCAGGCCCAGCGGTGTCAGCGAGGTGATCAGTCCGGCGCCGGCCCCGACCGCGAGCATCGCGAGGACCAGGTCGAGGCTGGCCATCTCGGCGGCGCCGAGCACGATCATGATGCCGAGCCACACGGCCCACAGGTGATCGCCCATCCATTCCATGCCCCGACCCTAACGGGTCGGGCCAGGCGGCGTCAGGTCGTCGCGTCGCGGTCGGCGACGCGCCGACCAGCGACCGTCCTCGTGGCTGATCGCCAGCGGCATGCCGAAGGTCGCCGACAGGTTCGTCGCGGTGAGGGTGCTCTCGATCGGGCCCGCCGCCACCAGCGCGCCCTCGCGCAGCAGCAGCGCGTGGGTGAAGCCGGGCGGGATCTCCTCCACGTGGTGCGAGACCAGCACCGTGGCGGGCGCGTCGGGGTCGTGGGCCAGCATCGACAGCGTCGAGACCAGGTCCTCGCGCCCGCCGAGGTCGAGCCCGGCCGCCGGCTCGTCGAGCAGGAGCAGCTCGGGGTCGGTCATCAGCGCGCGCGCCACCTGGACCCGCTTGCGCTCGCCCTCGGAGAGGGTCCCGAAGACCCGGTCGAGCAGGTTGCGGGCACCCGAGCTCGACGAGGAGGTCCTCGGCGCGCTGGTGGTCCTGCTCGTCGTAGGTCTCCCGCCAGCGGCCCAGGACGCCGTAGGAGGCCGACACGACGACGTCGCGCACGAGCTCGTGGCGCGGGATCCGCTCGGCCAGGGCAGCGCTGGTCAGGCCGATGCGAGGCCGCAGCTCGAAGACGTCGACGGTGCCGAGGACCTCGCCGAGCAGTCCGACGACCCCGGAGGTGGGGTGCATCTGCGCGGAGGCCAGCTGCAGCAGCGTGGTCTTGCCGGCGCCGTTCGGACCCAGGACGACCCAGCGCTCACCGTCGCGGACCTCCCAGGTGATCTTGTCGATCAGCGTCGCCTCGCCCCGACGTACGACGACGTCGGCGAGCTCGAGCACAGCGGCCATGGGCAGCACCCTAGCCGCCGCCGCCGGGACCCCCGGGACCGCCGGGACCCTCCCGCGTAGCCTCGGTGGGCGTGAGAACCGCCGCCCCTCCCCCGTTGCGCTCGCTGCGCCTCGCGTGGTGGTCGACGGCCTGGCTGCGTGGGCGGGTCGCACCCGACCTGCTGCTCGACGCCGTGATCGCCGACGAGGCCACGCACGCCGTCGCGGGCCTCTCCGCGTCGGGCCCGCTCGACCCCCGTCGCCACCCCCGGCGGCGCCGCGCGTGCCTCCACGAGCACGCAGACGCTGATGGGCGGCCTGGCGGCGCTGCGAGCGGCCGGTGCCACGTCGTTCGGGCTGGCCCTGCCGCGCCACGGCGACCCCCTGGGACTGGGCGGGCCGACCGCGTTCAACGCCGCCGCCCTCGAGGAGGGGGAGGCCGTCGTCGTCGGGGGTGCCGGTCTGGGCCTGGTGCCCACGACCGTCGGCGCGGCCACGACCTGGGTCGTCGAGGCCGCCGCGCCACGTCAGCTGCCCGACGTCGGCGAGGCCGACCGGGCCCTGAGGGCGGCCCTGATCGAGTCGGCGCAGGCCCTGGCCGACCTCGACGTCGCCCGGTGGCGGCCCGAGGTCGCGGACCTGCTGATGAACCTGCGTCACGGTCCGGCGCTGCTCGCCCCCGACGGCGTTCCCGCCCGCTGCGTCGAGCTCGGCGCCCAGGGCCTGCAGGCGCTCGACATCGTGGACGTGGCGCTCGAGGACCAGGGTGGCGCGGTCTCGGCCGCACGAGATCGTCCGGCGCGAGGACGCCCTACGACCCCTCGAGCGGGCCGGGCGCCGGGCCCTGGTCGCCGCGGGCTCCCCCGAGGTCTGGCCGCCGCTCTGAGGGCGGCGCACCCTGCTCGACCCAGGTCTCGACGAGCTCGCGCAGCCGTCCGCCGCCCGCCGTCGCGAACGTGGACACCCAGTGGGTCTCGCTCCCGTCGCTGACCCGTGCGAGCATCGCGGCGCTCCCGCCACCGTCGACGAGGCGCTCCACCTCGAAGCCCCAGGTCCCGGGGTAGTCGGCGTTGAGGCGCACGAACCCCTCGCGGTCGAAGCGCTCCCCGTCGTAGGCGTACTCCACCACCGCGTCGGGGTCCAGCAGCTCCCGCAGGCCGTCCCAGTCGCGCCGGTCGATCACCCGGGCGAGCTCGCGCAGCAGCACGCCCGCCGTCGGCCGGGCCGCTCCGGCGGGCGCGGGTTCGGTTCCACTCATGGGTCCATCCTGTCGGCGGCCACCGACACCGGTCCCGGCGCCACCCGGAGCGTCATGGCCTAGCCTCGTGAGGCCATGACGCCCGCCGCGCACCCCGACGAGACCCCCCGCCCGCCCCGGCGTACCGAGACGCTCCTGGTCACCGTGACCGGCAAGGACCGTCCCGGGGTCACCTCGACCCTGCTCTCGACCCTGGCCCACGCCGGTGTCGAGGTGATCGACGTCGAGCAGATCGTTCTGCGCCGTCGTCTGGTGCTCGGCCTCCTGGTCTCGGTCCCGCGCGACTGGCAGCGCGTGGCACGCGCCGTCGAGGAGAGCGCGCACGCCCTGGAGATGAGCGTCGAGGTCAGTCCCGGCACCGGCGACAACCGTCCCCGTCCCGGGGGACGCAGCCACGTCACCGTCATCGGGGCCCCGCTCAGCGCCGTGGCGCTGGCCGCCATCACCGGACGCATCGCCGACACCGGCGCCAACATCGACCGGATCGAGCGGATGGCGCGCTACCCGGTGACCGCGCTCGACCTGCACGTCTCCGGGGCCGACCCGGTCGAGCTGCGCTCGGTCCTCGCGACCGAGGCGTCCCGCCAGGGCGTCGACGTCGCCGTCCAGCCCTCCGACCTGCTGCGTCACGGCATGCGGCTGATCGTGATGGACGTCGACTCCACCCTGATCCAGGGCGAGGTGATCGAGATGATCGCCGCCCACGCCGGCTGCGAGGACGAGGTCCGCGAGGTCACCGAGCGCGCCATGGGCGGCGAGCTGGACTTCGAGGAGTCGCTGCGCTCCCGGGTGGCGCTGCTCGAGGGTGTGCCCGAGACCGTGATCACCGAGGTGTACGACGCGATCGTGCTCGCTCCCGGGGCCCGCACGATGGTGCGCACCCTCAAGCGCCTCGGCTACCGGTTCGCGATCGTGTCGGGCGGCTTCACCCAGGTGACCGACCTGCTCGCCGCCGACCTCGGCGTCCACTTCTCGCGCGCCAACGAGCTGGAGATCGCCGACGGCCGGCTGACCGGACGCATCGTCGGCGACGTCGTCGACCGCGAGGGGAAGGCTCGCGCGCTGCGCGAGTTCGCCGCCGAGGTCGGCATCGACGTGGCCGCGACCATCGCGATCGGGGACGGTGCCAACGACCTCGACATGCTCGCCGCGGCCGGCCTCGGCGTCGCCTACAACGCCAAGCCGCGGGTGCGCGAGGCGGCCGACACAGCGGTCAGCGTGCCCTACCTCGACACGATCCTGTACCTGCTGGGCATCTCCCGGGAGGAGATCGAGGCGGCCGACGCCGCTGCCGGCGTCACGACACCGGCTCCGCCCGTCTGACTCGTCCGGCCCGTCCGTCGGCTCAGTCGTCGGCTCAGTCGTCGGCCCTGGCGACGTGGAAGGCCTCCAGCCGGGCGCCGCCTGCTTGCAGTCCGGCCCAGGCGCCCTCGAGCGCGAGGACCGCCAGGGTGCAGGTCGGGAAGCCGCTCGTCGCCATCGACGTGGCGGCCTCGTCGTCGCCCTCGCCGTCGTCGAGCATCGGCGCGAGGAGGCCCATCGTGGGGTTGTGCCCGACCAGCACGAGGGTCGTGACCTCGCTCGACGTGGCGCGCACGAGGTCGAGCGCGGCGTCGGGCCCGGCGACGTAGAGGCCCTCGTCGTGCGCGGCCCCGACCTGCCAGCCCGAGCCGTGGACGAGCTCGTCCCAGGTCTCGACGGCCCGCCGGGCGGACGACACGAGACCCTGCGTGCATCGGGGACCGTGGGGTCCCGGGACGCGGGCGCCCAGCCAGCCGCCCGCCGTCCGGGCGTCCCGACGGCCCCGGGCGGTCAGCACCCGCTCCTCGTCGCTCGCGGCCGAGCCCTCGGCCTGGGCGTGACGCACGACCACCAGGCGTCGGGTGGTGCGATCGGCTGCGCGGGGGGCGTCCTGGTCCATCCGTGCACCCTCCCACCCGCAGGGTCCGGGCTCAACGGGCGCCGCCGGGGCGGCGGTGCAGATGCCCTAGCGTGACGCCATGCCTCGCGGACCCCTACTCATCATCGGCGGGGCGGAGGACAAGCTGCGTCGGCGCACGATCCTCACCCGCTTCGTGGCCCTGGCCGGCGGACCCGACGCGCGGATCGCCGTCGTCCCGACCGCCTCCTCGCTCGGCCCGGAGATCGTCGAGGTCTACGACGCGCTGTTCCGCGCGGCCGGGGCCGGAGCGGTCGTCGAGGTGCGCCCCGAGACCCGCGAGGACGCCCACGACGAGACGCTGGTCGCCCGCCTCGCGGGCTGCACCGGGATCTTCATGACCGGGGGCAACCAGCTCAAGCTCTCCAGCACCATCTGCGGGACCCCGGTCGGCGACGCCGTCCGGGCCGCCCACGAGCGGGGCGCGGTGGTGGCCGGGACCTCGGCCGGCGCGAGCATCCAGTCCAGCCACATGGTCGCCTTCGGGGTGGGCGGGTCGACACCCAAGCAGCGGATGACGCAGGTCGCGGCGGGCCTCGACCTGGTCTCGTCGACCGTCATCGACCAGCACTTCGACCAGCGCAACCGCTACGGACGGTTGCTGATGATCGTGGCCCAGTCGCCCCAGCTGCTCGGGATGGGGATCGACGAGGACACCGCCGCGGTCGTCGAGCACGTCGAGGTCGACGGCGCGGAGCACCAGGTGCTCAGCGTCCTCGGTCGCGGCGCGGTGACGATCATGGACCCGGCCCGGATCGTCACGAACGCCTACGAGGCCCGACGCTCGGCGCCCCTGCTGGCCAGCGGGGTGCAGCTGCACGTGCTGCCCGAGGGCAGCCTGTTCGACCTCACCACGCGCAGCCTCGTCCCGCCCGCCGCCGTCGTCGACCCGACCGAGGCCGACGAGCTCGCCGCCGCCGGCCGGGACCTGCGAGGCCTGGCCCGCGACATCGCCGCCGGCGACGCCTCGCCGGGGGCGCTGCGGCGCCGCCAGGCCCGCCACCAGGTGCGACCAGCACCGCGCGACGAGCACGACCTCGCACCCCAGCCACCGGCAGGAGACCTTCGATGAGCGCCCGTCCCACCCCCGACCTCGCGATCACCGAGACGCGCGTCTACCGCGGTGCGAACGTCTGGTCCTACGACCGCGCCATCCACCTCGTCGTGGACCTCGGTCACCTCGAGGAGTTCCCCACCAGCACGTTGCCGGGGTTCACCGACTACCTGCTCCAGATGCTGCCCGGGCTGCGCGAGCACTCCTGCTCGCGGGGCAGGCGCGGCGGGTTCGTGGAGCGGCTCACCGAGGGGACCTGGCTCGGCCACGTCGCCGAGCACTGCGCGCTCGCGCTGCAGCAGGTCGTCGGGCACGACGTACGCCGTGGCAAGACCCGGGGCGTCAAGGGTCAGCCGGGGGTCTACAACGTGATCTACGGCTACGACGACGAGCAGGTCGGCCTGGCGGCGGGCCGGCTCGCCGTACGGCTGGTCAACCACCTCGTGGAGGCCGACCCCGAGCTGGACTGGGACGCCGAGCTCGAGTCGTTCATCCGGCGCGCCCAGCGCACCGCGTTCGGTCCGTCGACCCAGGCCATCCTCGACGAGGCGATGAGCCGCGACATCCCCTGGATCCGGCTCAACCAGTACTCCCTGGTCCAGCTCGGGCAGGGCGTGCACGCCAAGCGGATCCGGGCCACGATGACCTCGGAGACCTCCGCGATCGCGGTCGACATCGCCTCCGACAAGGACCTCACGACCCGGCTGCTCGGGGCGGCGGGCCTGCCGGTGCCCAAGCAGGAGTCGGTGCGCACCGCCGACCAGGCCGCCCGGGTGGCCGAGCGGATCGGCTTCCCGGTGGTGGTCAAGCCGCTGGACGGCAACCACGGGCGCGGGGTCTGCCTGGGTCTCCAGGACGTCGACGAGGTCCGCGAGGAGCTTCGAGATCGCCCGCAGCGAGTCCAAGCGCGGCGTGGTCGTCGTGGAGTCGTTCATCACGGGCAAGGACTACCGCTGCCTGATCATCGACGGTCGGGTCGCGGCGATCGCCGAGCGGGTCCCGGCCTCGGTCACGGGCGACGGCACGAGCAGCGTCGAGCAGCTCGTCGACACCGCCAACGCCGACCCGCGCCGCGGTGTCGGCCACGAGAAGGTGCTGACCCGGATCAAGGTCGACGAGGCCGCCGTGGCGCTCGTGGCCGAGCAGGGCCTGGCGATGGGTGACGTCCCCACCGAGGGCCAGGTCGTCAAGCTGGCGCTGACCGGCAACATGTCCACCGGCGGGATCTCGATAGACCGGACCCTCGAGGCGCATCCCGAGAACGCCGAGATCGCCGAGGAGGCGGCCCGGATGATCGGGCTGGACATCGCCGGCATCGACTTCATCTGCCCCGACATCACCGAGCCGGTCCGCGAGACCGGCGGCGCCATCTGCGAGGTCAACGCGGCACCGGGCTTCCGGATGCACACCCACCCGACGATCGGCGACCCGCAGTTCATCGCCAAGCCGGTCGTCGACATGCTCTTCCCGCCCGGTGCGGCGTCGCGGATCCCGATCGTCGCCGTCACCGGCACCAACGGCAAGACGACCACCGCCCGGATGATCAGCCACATCTTCAAGGGCATGGGCCGCAAGGTCGGCATGACCTCGACCGACGGCGTCGTCATCGACGAGCGCCTGCTCATCCGCGCCGACGCCTCCGGTCCGCGCTCGGCGCGGATGGTCCTGCAGAACCCCCGCGTCGACTTCGCGGTCTTCGAGGTCGCGCGAGGCGGGATCCTGCGCGAGGGACTGGGCTACGAGCGCAACGACGTCGCAGTCGTGCTCAACGTCGCCCCCGACCACCTCGGCCTGCGCGGGATCGACACCGTCGAGCAGCTCGCGAAGGTCAAGGCCGTCCTCGTCGAGGCCGTGCCTCGCGACGGCCACGCGGTGCTCAACGCCGACGACCCGCTGGTGCGGGCCATGCGCCGCCGCTGCTCGGGCCAGGTGGTGTGGATCTCGATGGAGGAGCCCGGCTCCGAGACGCGCGACATGATCGACGCCCACTGCCGGCGCGGTGGCAAGGCGCTGGTGCTCAACCCTTCCGAGCGCGGCGAGATGATCGTGGTCAAGCACGGCCCTCGCGAGATGCAGCTGGCCTGGACCCACCTGCTGCCCGCGACGTTCGCCGGCCGGGCCCGGATGAACGTCCAGAACTCCCTGGCGGCCGCGGCCGCGGCCTTCGCCTCCGGTGCCCCGCTGCACGACATCCGCCAGGGGCTGCGGACCTTCTCGACCAACTACTACCTCGCTCCCGGCCGCCTCAACGAGATCGAGGTCAACGGGGTCAACGTCATCGTCGACTACTGCCACAACGCCCCGGGCATGCTGATGCTCGGTGACTTCGTCGACCGGGTCGGCGAGTCGATGCACTCCCACGACCTGGCCCGGCCCTCGCGGATCGGGGTGATCGCCACCGCCGGCGACCGCCGCGACGAGGACATGCGCGAGCTCGGCGCGATCGCCGCCCAGCACTTCGACGTCGTCATCGTGCGCGAGGACAACGCCCTGCGCGGCCGGGCCCGCGGCGAGGTCGCGGGGCTGGTCACCGAGGGAGTGCACAGCGCCATGGAGCACGGCGCGCGCTGCAAGCAGGTCGAGCAGGTCCACGACGAGATCGAGGCCGTACGCCACGCGATGTCGCGCGCCAACCGCGGCGACCTGCTCGTCATCTGCGTCGACCAGCACGCGATGGTCATGAGCGAGCTCGAGAACTGGGCGCCCCAGGCCCAGGCCGGCGCCGGTCTGACCGAGGAGTCCGCCGGAGCCGACCCGGACTACTGGACCGCGGACGCCTGAGTGCGGATCCTGGACCTCGCCGGGGTACCCCACCGCGGCATCGACTCCTTCGGGAGCCGCGGGTTCGAGCTCGGGGCTTTCGGGCTGGTCTCGGACGCCCACCTCTCCATGGTCCGGCTGCGCCCGGGCGGCGAGATCGGCCGGCACCCCGCGGCGGCGCGTCAGGTGCTCGTCGTGGTCTCCGGCGACGCGACCGTCTCGGGCCACGACGACCGTCCCGTGGGCATCGGGCCCGGCCAGGCGGCGGTGTGGGAGCCCGGCGAGCCCCACCGCACCGCGTCGGCCGGCGGGCTCGTCGCCCTCGTCGTCGAGGGCGACGTCGACGTCTCCGACCCCGGCCACGTCGTCGACCCCGGCGACGTCTGAACCGGCCCGCGACCGACCGCGCCGAGACCCACCAGGGCTGAGTACGCGTGCGGGTGGCGCGCTGGCGAGCGAACCCGCACGCTGGACCCCGTGGACGACTTCGCGACCTTCGGCACCAGCCACCTGATCGTGCTGGCGGTCTTCGCCGCCGGTGTCCCGGCGGCGGTGCTGCTGGGGCGCCGGGTGCGCGACGACGCGACCGCCCGGCGGCGTACGAGCCGGACCGTCGCGGTCGTCCTCGTGGTGTTCATGGTGCCCGCGCAGCTGGTCGACCTGCTCCCGGGTCAGTTCGACTTCCAGACCACGTTGCCGCTCCAGCTGTGCGACCTGGCCTGGATCGCCACCGCGGTCGCCCTGTGGACCCACCACCGCGTCGCGGTGTCGCTGACCTACTTCTGGGGCCTGGTGCTGACCACCCAGGGCCTGATCACGCCGGCCCTGGCCTCGGCGTTCCCGTCACCGAAGTTCATCACGTTCTGGCTGATGCACCTGATCATCGTCTGGGGCGCGATCTACCTGACCTGGGGCCTGCGACTGACGCCGCGCTGGCGCGACTACGCCACCACGGTGGGTGTCACGCTGGTCTGGATGATCGGCGTCTACGCCTTCGACGTCGCCACCGAGACCAACTACGGCTACCTGGTCGCCAAACCCGGCGGTGGCTCCGTGCTCGACTACCTCGGCCCGTGGCCGGTCTACGTGGCTCAGCAGATCGCGGTCGTCGCCGTCGTCTGGGCGCTGATGACCTACCCCTGGACCCGCACGGCCCGCACCCGCTCGCGCAACCGGTCGGGGCCGTCGGGGGTGCCGCCCACGGAGGCGATCCAGTCGTAGCACTCCTGCCGCTCGGCATGACACATCAGCCCGACCACGTCGTCGGGTCCGGCCTGCTCCACCAGCGCGCGCAGCGAGGCCAGCTCGGTGTCGTACGACACCACGCCCTCCTCGGCGCCCACCCGGGCCAGCCCGGTGCGCAGCCACCCGTCGAGCTGGTCCTGGCTCCGGTCGCGGAAGTACTTCGCCTTGTGCCCGATCGCCACCACGTCGGCGTCTCGCCCGGCGATCTCGCCGAGGGCCTCGATCAGCTCCTGCGTGCGGTCGCCGACCACACCGAGGCCGAGCAGGACCCGCCCGCCCGACGGCAGCACGCCGCGCATGATCTCGACCATGGCGCCGAGCCCGACCTCGTTGTGCGCGAGGTCCATCACCACCGAGGTCGCCGGGAGCGATCCCCGCGCCGGGAGCGTGAAGAAGTTCATCCGGCCCGGGTTGTGCTCGGCGTCGGGGGCGAAGTCGCGCAGCCCGGCGACGACGTCGGCCCGGTCGATCCCGACCGCGAGGGCGGCCGAGGCCGCGGCCAGCGCGTTCTCCACGTTGAACCGGGACAGCCCCGAGAGGGTCATCGGCACGTCCACCAGCTCGACGAGCGGGTCGGGGTCGGCGCCCGGTCGCAGCACGCAGATCCAGCCGTCGATCACCGTGGTGACCCGGCCACCACGCTCGAGGGCCTCGCGCACGGCGGGGCCGTCGGGGTCGCGGGTGAAGACCCAGACCTGCGCCCTGGTCGTGCCCCGCATCGCGTGCACCCGCGGGTCGTCGGCGTTGAGCACCGCCCAGCCGTCCTTGCGGGTGATCCACGGGACGACGGCCTTGACCTCGGCGAGCTGGTCGACGGTGTCGATGCCGTGCAGCCCGAGGTGGTCGGCGGTGACGTTGGTGACGACCGAGACGTCGTTGTGGGTCAGCCCGATGCCCTTGAGCAGGATCCCGCCGCGGGCGGTCTCGGTCACCGCGAGGTCGACGCCCTCGGCCAGCACCCGCCCGGCCCCCGAGGGTCCGGAGTAGTCGCCGGGCTCGACCAGGACGCCGTCGACGTAGATCCCGTCGGTGCTCGACCACCCGACGCGGCGCCCGGACTGCCGGGCGACGTGCGCGACCATCCGCGAGGTGGTCGTCTTGCCGTTGGTGCCGGTCACCGCCACCACCGGCACGCGCGGGCGCACCGTGGTCGGCGCCGGACCGCGCTCGACCGCGACGACCTGTGCCGAGGCCTCCGCGACGAGCACCGCCCACGACGGACCGTCGGCCACCTCCAGCGCGTCGAGGAGGCCGGCGACGGCCTCACCGAGCGCCCGCGCGCGCGACCGGTCGCGCCAGGGGTAGGCCACGACCAGCCGCTCGGCGTCGGCGGTCGGGCGCACCCGGACCCCGAGCCGGGCGGTGCCGGCGCCGCGGGCGACCTCGCGCAGCAGCCGCTCGACGACGCGCAGCACCGCCCGCTGGCGGAAGCCGGAACCGGGCTCACCAGCGCGGACGCCGCGCAGGCCGACGGCCGCGGCCAGGCGGCGTACCCCGTCCTCGGGCGCGGCGCTGAGCGCCCCGATGTCGAGGGTCAGCTTGATCGCCGCGCGCGGGAAGTACAGGTTGGGGCCCTCGAGGACCCGCAGCTCGACGAGGGAGGTCACCCGGGCACGCTACCGGCGCGGACGGTCGGGTCGTACGGGAACCCCGCGCTCAGGCGCCCATCGCGTGGAAGCCGCCGTCGACGTGGACGATCTCGCCGGTGGTGGCGGGGAAGAAGTCCGAGAGCAGGGCGCACACGGCCATCGCGGTCGGCCCCTGGTCGGTGTTGTCCCAGCCCAGCGGGGCGCGCCCGCTCCACATGTTCTCGAGGTCCTCGAAGCCCGGGATCGCCTTGGCGGCCAGGGTCTTCAGGGGCCCGGCTGAGACCAGGTTGACCCGGATGCCCTGCGGACCGAGGTCGCGCGCGAGGTAGCGCGAGCACGACTCGAGCCCGGCCTTGGCCACGCCCATCCAGTCGTAGGCCGGCCAGGCGACGGTGGCGTCGAAGGTGAGCCCGACGATCGACCCGCCCTCGTCCATCAGCGGGGCGCAGGCGGTGCTCAGCGACTTCAGGGAGTACGCCGAGACCTGCAGCGCCTGCGCCACGTCGGGCCAGGGTCCGTCGAGGAACTTGCCGCCGAGCAGGGTCTCGGGGTTGCCGAAGGCGATCGAGTGCACCACCCCGTCGAGCCCGTCGACGTGCTCGCGCACGGCGTCGGGCAGGCCCGCGAGGTGCTCGTCGTCGGTGACGTCGAGCTCGAGGACCGGCGCCTCGGCGGGCAGCCGCTTGGCGATGCGACGCGTGATGCCGAGGGCGCGTCCGAAGTTGGAGATCAGCACCGTCGCGCCCTGCTCCTGGGCGATCCGCGCGGTGTGGAAGCCGATCGAGGAGTCCATGGTCACGCCCGCGACCAGGATCCGCTTGCCGTCGAGAAGTCCTGCCATCCCCGCTCCCATCTCAGTGTCCCATCCCTAGTCCGCCGTCGACCGGGATCACGGCCCCGGTCACGTACGCCGCGTGCTCGCCGGCCAGCCAGGTCACCGCGCCGGCCACCTCCTCGGGGCCGGCGTACCGGCCCAGCGGCACCTGTGCCTTGATCCCCGCACGCTGCTCGTCGGTGAGCACGCCGGTCATGTCGGTCTCCACGTAGCCCGGGGCGACCACGTTGGCGGTGATCGAGCGCGACCCGAGCTCGCGGGCCATCGAGCGCGCCATGCCGACCAGGCCCGCCTTGGAGGCGGCGTAGTTGACCTGTCCCGGCGAGCCGAGCAGGCCCACCACCGAGGAGATGAAGATGATCCGTCCGCGCCGCAGGCGCAGCATGCCCTTCGCCGCGCGCTTGGCGAGGCGGAAGGAGCCGGTGAGGTTGGTGTCGACCACCGAGGTGAAGTCGTCCTCGCTCATCCGCAGCAGCAGCGTGTCGTGGGTGATCCCGGCGTTGGCCACGAGCACCTCGACCGGGCCGTGCGCCTCCTCGACGGTCGTGAAGGCGGCGTCGACCGCAGCAGCGTCCGTGACGTCGCAGCGCACGTCGAGCGCGCCGTCGGGAGCGCCTCCGTTGCGCGTGGTGACGGCCACCTTGTCGCCCTGGGCGAGGAACGCCTCGGCGATGGCGCGCCCGATCCCGCGGTTGCCGCCGGTCACCAGCACCGAGCGCGGCTCGCGCCCGGTCCCGTCCGGAGAGGTCTCAGCAGTCGTCTGGCTCACGTGCCACGACGCTAGTGATTACCACCAGGTAGACCTAACCCACCGAGGTGCCGCCCATGGGCGCTCGAGGCGCCGCTCTCAGTCGTCCTCGAGGCGGAAACCGAGCTTGAGGCCGACCTGGAAGTGCTCGACCTCCCCGTCCTTGACCTGCCCCCGCACCTCGGTCATCTCGAACCAGTCGACGTGGCGCAGGGTCCGGGCGGCCCGCGAGACGCCGTTGCGGATGGCGGCCTCGATGCCGTCCGGCGACGTGCCGACGATCTCGGTGACGCGGTAGGTGCGGTCGGTCATGGGTCCTCCTGGGGCGGTGGGTCCGGTGTGCCCGGTATGTGGCCGGTGTGTGGCCGGTGTGGCCGGGAGTCTAGGTCGTACGACGGAGGGTCCGGCGTGAGCGGGACCACCCCTGCGGACCCGTGGCGGGCCGCTCGCGCGACGTAAACTGTGGACATGGCCCGCGCACCCCGATCAGACGACTCGGCGGTCCGCATCACCACGGCCGCCTCGAGCCGTGACCTCGACATCGCCCAGCGCCAGAAGCGCTACCTGTTGTCGATGAGCCTGCGCTCACTGTGCTTCGTCGGCGCCGGGGTCTCGGCGTTGGCCGGGGTCGACTGGCTCTGGCCGTTCCTGATCGCCGGAGCGCTGATCCTGCCCTACATCGCGGTGGTGCTGGCCAACGCGGCGACCACCCGCACGGACGCCTTCGACCTGCAGCAGCCGGGCCGGCAGCGGCCCGAGCTGAGCGCCGGTCGCCGCGACTGAGGACCCGGTCGATCACCGTGGAGCCCGACGTCTGCTCGTCCAAGGGCTGTCGTGAGCCCGCGCTCTGGCAGCTGCGCTGGAACAACCCGCGTCTGCACACCCCGGAGCGGCGCAAGACCTGGCTGGCGTGCGAGCAGCACCGGGACACCCTGGGCGACTTCCTGGGTGCCCGCGGGTTCCTGCGCGAGACCGAGGCGCACCGCCCCGCCTGAGCGGCCCCCACCGTCCGCGGCGGCGCGGGACGAGCCCGGGCTCAGCCGCCGATGGCCGACATCGGACGGTCGGGCTGCAGGAACGTGACGTCGTCGATGCCATGGCCCGCGGCCTTGGTACCCATCGCGGTGACCCAGCGCTGCGCGATCTCGTCGTCGCTCGCCCCGGAGCGCAGGGCGGTGCGCAGGTCGGACTCGTGGCGGGCGAAGAGGCAGTTGCGGACCTGGCCGTCAGCGGTGAGCCTGACCCGGTCGCAGTCGCCGCAGAAGGGCCGGGTCACCGAGGCGATCACCCCCACCGTGCCGGGGCCGCCGTCGACGACGAACTTCTCGGCCGGCGCGCTCCCGCGCGGCTCGGCGGCCGGGGTCAACGTGAACCGGGTGGCCAGGTTGGCGAAGATCTCCTCGGCGGTGATCATCTCCGCCCGGCTCCAGTCGTGCTGGGCGTCGAGGGGCATCTGCTCGATGAAGCGCAGCTCGTAGCCGCGGTCCAGGCACCAGCCGAGCAGCTCGGCGGCCTGGTCGTCGTTGACCCCGCGCAGCAGCACCGCGTTGACCTTCACCGGGCCGAGCCCGGCGGCGTCCGCGGCCTCGAGGCCGGCGATGACGTCCTTGAGACGGTCACGTCGGGTGATCTCGGCGAACGTCTCCGGACGGATCGTGTCCAGGCTGACGTTGACCCGGGCCAGTCCGGCCTCGGCGAGCGCGTCGGCGTTGCGCTGCAGGCCGAGGGCGTTGGTGGTGATCGACTGCTCGACCGAGGGGTCGACCTCGTGGGTGCGGCGCACGATGTCGACCAACCCACGGCGCAGCAGCGGCTCGCCGCCGGTGTAGCGCACCTCGCGCACCCCGAGCAGCTCGACCCCGATCCGCACCAGGCGGGCGACCTCGTCGTCGGTGAGGACCTCGGCCGTCGGCATCCAGTCGAGACCCTCGGCCGGCATGCAGTAGTTGCACCGCAGGTTGCACCGGTCGGTCAACGACACCCGCAGGTCAGTGGCGATCCGGCCGTACTGGTCTGAGAGCGCCTGTGCCTGCATGGCTGCAGTCTAGGGGCCGCGTCCAGCGCACCCCACCCTGCTGGACTCCACGGACGCCGGCGGGGCTGGGGTCGAGCGATATCCTCGAGGCGTGCGCTCGCTCCGGTTCCTCGCTGGTCGACGCTGGATCGTCCTGGCCCTCGTCGTGGTGCTGCTCGCCTACGCCGCCTGGTGGCTCGGAGAGTGGCAGTTCGGTCGGCTCGCGGACCGCAAGGCCAGCAACGCCATCATCCGGGCCAACGAGGAGCGGCTGCCGGCACCGGTCGTCCTCCGTGCTCTCCCCGGGCGGCACCGTCCCCGACGCCGCCGCGTGGCGGATCGTCGAGGCGCGCGGCGAGTACGACCCCGAGGACACGGTCATCGTGCGCTACCGCACCCGTGACGGGGTCGCGGGTGTCGACGCCGTGGTCCCGCTGGTCACCTCCGACGGCACCTCGCTCCTGGTCGACCGCGGCTGGGTCGCCAGCGAGAACGGCGCGATGGCGCCGGACGTCCCTGCTCCCCCGTCGGGGGAGGTGACGGTGACCGGCTACGTCCGCGCCGACGGCACCGGCGACTCGACGACCGTCACCGACCAGACCACCCGGGCGGTCTCGAGCGAGGCCATCGGCCAGGCCCTCGACCGTCCCGTGTACGGCGGGTTCGTCGAGCTGCGCTCCGAGAGCCCGGAGCCGGCGACGGCGCTCGCCCCGGTCGAGATGCCGGAGCTCGACAACGGCCCGCACTTCTTCTACGGCCTGCAGTGGTGGTTCTTCGGCCTGCTGGCGCTCGTCGGCTTCTGCTACCTCGCCTTCGACGAGTGGCGCGGCGGCCCGGCCAAGCGGGGTCCACGGCGCTACCCGGTCCGGCTGGCCAGCGACGACGAGCGCACCGTCGACCGCTACGGGACCGGGCCCGACCGGTCCGAGCCCGACCGGCCGGTCGTCGACCAGCCGGGTCCGCTCACGCGCTGACGGGCGCAGCGGCCTCGTCGTCGTCGAAGAACTGGGTGCGGTGCAGGTCGGCGTACAGCCCGCCCGCGTCGATCAGCTCGCGGTGCGTGCCGCGCTCGACGATCCGGCCCTCGTCGAGGACGAGGATCTCGTCGGCCTCGCGCACCGTCGAGAGCCGGTGGGCGATCACCAGGGAGGTCCGGCCCTCCAGTGCGGCGTCCAGCGCGCGCTGCACGGCCGCCTCGGACTCGCTGTCGAGGTGCGCGGTGGCCTCGTCGAGCACCACGATGGCCGGGGCCTTGAGCAGCAGCCGCGCGATCGCGAGGCGCTGGCGCTCTCCGCCGGAGAGCCGGTAGCCGCGGTCGCCGACGACCGTGTCGAGGCGGTCGGGAAGGCTGCGCACCAGACGCTCGACCTGCGCTGCCCGCAACGCGGCCCACAGCTGCTCGTCGTCGGCGCCGGGGCGGGCGTAGAGCAGGTTGGCCCGGATCGTGTCGTGGAACATGTGGGCGTCCTGGGTCACGTAGCCCACGGTGTCCTCGAGGGACTCCAGCTGCACGTCGCGCACGTCGTGGCCCCCCACGCGCACCGTCCCGCTGCGAGCGTCGTAGAGCCGCGCCACCAGGTGGGTGACGGTGGTCTTGCCGGCCCCGGAGGGTCCGACCAGGGCCACCATCTGGCCGGTCGCGGCAGTGAAGCTCAGGTCGTGCAGCACCTCGGCGTTGTCGCGGCTCTCGGTGCGGGCCACGGCCTCGAGCGAGGCGAGGGAGACCTCGTCGGCGCGGGGGTAGCCGAACGAGACGTGGTCGAACTCGAGGCTGGCCGCGCCGGCCGGCAGCGGCGTCGCGTCGGGCTTCTCCTGCACCAGCGAGGGCAGGTCGAGGACCTCGAAGACACGGTCGAAGCTCACCAGCGCGGTCATCACGTCGATCCGCACGTTGGACAGGCCCTGGAGCGGCCCGAGCAGTCGCAGCAGCAGGGTTCCCAGCGCGATCAGCGTGCCCACGGAGAGCTGCTGCTGGACCGCGAAGTAGCCCCCGACGCCGTAGACGAGCGCGGTGGCCAGGGAGGGCACCAGCGTCATCGCGGCGAAGAACAGCCGCGTCAGCAGGGAGATCCGTACACCGAGGTCGCGCACCCGGTCGGCCTTGGTCGCGAACAGCGTGTCCTCGGTGTCGCGGTGGCCGAAGAGCTTGAGCAGCATCGCGCCGCCGACGCTGAAGCGCTCGGTCATCGCGTTGCCGAGGTCGGCGTTGCCGTCCATCTGGTCGCGCGTCATCCCGGCCAGGCGCCCGGAGACCCAGCGTGAGGTCAGGAAGAGCAGCGGGAACAGGGCGAGGCAGACCAGCGTCACCTGCCAGCTCAGGGCCAGCATGGTGATCCCGACGACGACCACGGACACGACGTTGGACACCGTGCCCGACAGCGTCGAGGTGAAGGCGCGCTGGGCGCCGATCACGTCGTTGTTGAGCCGGCTGACCAGGGCCCCGGTCTGGGTCCTGGTGAAGAACGCCAACGACTGGCGCTGCACGTGGCTGAAGACCTGGGTGCGCAGGTCGTAGATCAGGCCCTCACCGATCCGGGAGGAGAAGTAGCCGCCGATCACCGAGAAGACCGCCGTGACGACGGCCGCGAGCGCGATGCCGATGGAGAGCCACACGACCACCGAGACGTCGCGCGGGGCGATGCCGTCGTCGACGAGGCGCTGGATCAGCAGCGGGGGCACGACGACCAGGGCGGCGTCGAGGATCGTGAGGAGCAGGAACACCGAGATCAGCCTGCGGTGCGGGCGGGCGAAGGTCAGGACGCGGCGCAGCGTGCGACGCTCGATCTTGTTCTCGGCGACCCCGCGGTCCGAGCGCAACGTGCGCCAGGCCGACCCGCCACCGTGACTCATCAACGACATGTCGACCTCCTTGTCCGGGTTCGTGCCGCGACCGTCTCGGGCAGAGTGCTCAACGCGCTCCGGCGCCAGGCTGTTCCCCGGCCAGCGCGCGCAGGCGACGTACCTGGGCCTCGCGCTCGAGGCGGCACTGCTCGGCCAGGTCGCGCTCCCCCGCGCCGAGCAGCAGCGCCTTGGTCTCGGCGAGCACCGCGCCGTCGGTGCCGGCCAGCAGCGCCGCCAGGCCCGTCGCGGTCTCGTCCAGCGCATCGACGCCGACGACGGCCTGCACCAGCCCCAGCGCGAGCGCCTCGGCGGCCGGGACGGCCCGCGCGGTCACGCAGATCTCCAGCGCCCGGGCGTAGCCGACGGCCTCGACGAGCGGCTTGGTGCCGGCGAGGTCGGGCACCAGGCCGAGCGCGGACTCCTTCATGATGAACGTCGCGTCCTCCGCGGCGACCCGGAGGTCACAGGCCAGCGCGAGCTGGAAGCCCGCGCCGACCGCGTGCCCCTGGACCGCGGCCACGGAGACGAAGCGTGGGTCGCGCAGGAAGGTGAACCCGGCCTGGTAGTCCGCGATCGTGGCCACCGCGCGCTCGTCGTCACCGGCCACCGCGAGGTCGGCCACCGACTCCTCGCCGCTCGCCTGGCCGTTCGTCTGGCCGTTCGACTGGCCGTTCGTCTGGCCGTTCGTCTGGGCTCCGGGGTGCATGGAGCGGTCGAGACCGGCGGAGAAGCTGGGTCCCTCGCCGCGCACGACGACCACCCGGACGTCGTCGGGCAGGCCCGCGCCGATCGCGGCCAGGGTCCGCCACATCGTCGGTGTCTGCGCGTTGCGCTTCTCGGGCCGGTCGAGGCTGATCGTCACCACGGACCCCTGCTGCTCCAGGCGCAGCCCGGCGGCGGCGAGACGGTCGGCGTGGGGCAGCGAGGGGGTCATGGGTGGAGTCTAGGAGCGTCCGAGGACAGCTCCTCGGGCTCAGGCGAGCGAGACCAGCTCGCCGTACTCGGCGTTCCAGAGGTCCTCGACGCCGTCGGGCAGGATCAGCACCCGGTCCGGCTCGAGGGCGCGGACGGCCCCCTCGTCGTGGGTGACCAGGATGATCGCGCCGGCGTACTCCCGGATCGCGGCGAGGACCTCCTCGCGCGAGGCAGGGTCGAGGTTGTTCGTCGGCTCGTCGAGGAGCAGCACGTTCGCGCTCGAGACGACCAGCGAGGCCAGGGCGAGCCGCGTCTTCTCCCCGCCGGAGAGCACGGCGGCGGACTTGTGGGCGTCGTCGCCGGAGAACAGGAACGAGCCGAGCACCGAGCGGGCCTCGGTGTCGGTGAGCTGCGGTGCCGCGGCCTGCATGTTCTCCAGCACCGTGCGGCTGGTGTCGAGGGTCTCGTGCTCCTGGGCGTAGTAGCCGAGCTTGAGGCCGTGGCCGGGCACGATCTGGCCGGTGTCGGGCTCGTCGACGCCCGCGAGGATGCGCAGCATCGTGGTCTTGCCGGCACCGTTGAGCCCGAGGATGACCACCCGGGAGCCCTTGTCGATGGCGAGGTCGACGTCGCTGAAGACCTCGAGCGACCCGTAGCGCTTGGACAGCTCGGAGCCTGTCAACGGGGTCTTCCCGCACGGGGCGGGCGCCGGGAAGGCGATCCGTGCGACCTTGTCGGCCTGACGCTCCCCCTCGATGCCGGCCATCAGCTTCTCGGCCCGCTTGAGCATCGACTGGGCCGCCTGGGCCTTGGTGGCCTTGGCGCGCATCTTGTTGGCCTGGTCGGTCAGCGTCTTGGCCTTCGACTCGGCGTTGACCCGCTCGCGCTTGCGTCGCTTCTCGTCGGTCTCGCGCTGCTGGAGGTAGCGCCGCCAGCCGACGTTGTAGACGTCGATGACCATCCGGTTGCCGTCGAGGTGCAGGACCTTGTTGACGGTCTCCTCGAGCAGGTTGGTGTCGTGGCTGATCACGATGAACCCGCCACTGTGGCCCTTGAGGTAGTCGCGCAGCCACAGGATGGAGTCGGCGTCGAGGTGGTTGGTGGGCTCGTCGAGGATCAGCACCTCGGCGTCGGAGAACAGGATCCGAGCCAGCTCGACCCGGCGGCGCTGACCGCCCGAGAGGGTCTTGAGCGGCTGGTGGAGGATCCGGTCCTCGATGCCGAGGCTGGCCGCGATCGTCGCGGCCTCGGACTCCGCGGCGTACCCGCCGCCGGCGTGGAGGTCGGCGTCGGCGCGGGTGTAGCGCTTCATCGCGCGCTCGCGGACCTTCTCGTCGTCGGAGCCCATCTCCTCCTCGGCCTCGCGCATCCGGCGTACGACCTCGTCGAGACCGCGTGCGGACAGGATCCGGTCGCGGGCGAGCACCTCGGGGTCGCCGGTGCGGGGGTCCTGGGGCAGGTAGCCGACCGCGCCGGTCGAGCTCAGCGAGCCGGAGGCCGGCTGGGCCTGGCCGGCCAGGATCTTGGTCAGCGTGGTCTTGCCGGCGCCGTTGCGCCCGACCAGCCCGACCTTGTCGCCGGGTCCGACCCGGAAGGAGACGTCGGCCATCAGGAGACGGGCGCCGGCGCGGACCTCCAGGTTCGAAGCAGTGATCATCGTGCTCTCTAGTCTAGGTTCGCCTGCGAGACGCGCCGACGGCGGCCGTCGGGCAGGAGGACAGGCGATGCGGTTCAACCCCAAGGCACGGCTCGACACCGAGCCGGGTCCGCGACCGTGGCCGGAGCGGCGGCGGCGGCCCGGGCGGCTCCTCGGGCGGCGGCGGACGGTCGCGATCCGGGTCCGGCGGGCTGCCGATCTCGCCCGCCGCGCTCGGCGGCGGCGGGGGATCGGGACCGTCGTCGTCGTGGTGGTGGTCTTCGTCGCGATCCAGCTCTTCGGCGGCGGCAGCGGTGGGAGCGGCGGTGGCGGTCTCGGGGGCGTGGCGGGCAGCGCGTTCGACACGAGCCGGATGAGCGAGACCGACCGGTACGCCTCCTGCACCACCGGCGAGGACGCCAACGACAGCTCCGACTGTGCGCGCGTCGCGGTGGAGAACTCGCTGTCCGACTTCTGGGCCGGCGAGCTCGGCTCGCGGTTCCAGCCGGAGGACGAGCTGGTCACCTTCGACTCCCGGACCAGCACCGGCTGCGGCGGCGCGAGCTCCGACGTCGGGCCGTTCTACTGCCCGGTCGACCAGACCGATCTACCTCGACACCTCGTTCTTCGCCGAGGTGCTCCAGCGCCAGCTCGGCGGACCCGACGGCGGCTTCGTCGAGCCGTACGTGCTCGCGCACGAGTACGGCCACCACGTCCAGAACCTGCTCGGCACCATGGGCAAGGTCCGCACCCAGCAGGGTGCCGACCAGCGATGCGGTACGCCTCGAGCTGCAGGCCGACTGCTACGCGGGCATGTGGGCGTACGCCGCGACGACCACCGAGGACGCCGACGGCAACGTGCTCATCTCCGAGCTGACCGAGCAGGACGTCCGCGAGGCCCTCGCTGCCGCCCAGGCCGTCGGAGACGACCGGATCCAGCAGAAGACGCAGGGTCAGGTCACCGAGGAGACCTGGACCCACGGCTCCGCCGCCTCGCGGATGAGGTGGTTCACCACCGGTTACGAGCAGGGCTCCCTGCAGGCCTGCGACACGTTCTCCGCGTCCTCGCTGTGAGGCCGGCCCGGGCGGCGTACACCCGGCATGGGGCCGGGATGTGGGGGATGTGCGGCGATGTGCCGGCGATGTGCCGATTGGTCACCAACGACACGTCTCGGGCCCGGATCGCTGTCGTTGGTGACCAAACGACGACCCGATGTGACCCGTGGGGCGGGGGGGCAGATCACTGTCAGCCGAGCTCGCCAGCGCTCAGGGCCTTCTGCCCCGTGTCGATTGGTCACCAACGACACGTCTCGGGCCCGGATCGCTGTCGTTGGTGACCAAACGACGACCCGATGTGACCCTGGGGCGGGTGGGGGCAGATCACTGTCACCGAGCTCGCCAGCGCGCAGGGCCTTCTGCCCCGTGCCGATTGGTCACCAACGACACGTCTCCGGCCCGGATCGCTGTCGTTGGTGACCAAACGACGACCCGATGTGACCCGTGGGGCGGGGAGGCCGTGGCGGCGCACCCTGTCCCCTCACCGACTCACGGCCCCTCACGATCACGGCCCCTCACCGACTCACGGCCCCTCACCGAGTCACGGCCCCTCAACCGTCGAGCAACGCCTCGATCGCATCGGACTGCCGCTGGAGCGAGCGGAGGTACGGCGCGACGGCGGGGTGGCGGAACTTGGAGGCCAGCGCGCCCTCGCCGCCCGCGACCCGGGCCAGCGCCCACTCGGCACGGTTGAGCGCGGTGTAGACCGCGGTGACCTGCGCGCCGAGCAGCACCTCGGCCCGTGCTGCCCCGACCCGCTCGGGCAGCCCGAGCAGGTAGCTGTCGACCAGCGGGTCGAGCTCCTCCCGCGCCGAGAGGGAGTAGTAGCCGAGGTCGGCGCCGACGGGGCCCAGGCCGAGGCTCCCCCAGTCCACCGCGAGCACGTCGTCGTCGTCGCGGCCGCGCAGGTTCGCCGGGGTCGGGTCGCCGTGCTGGAGCACCTCGGGGAGCAGGCCGACCCGCTCCAGCCACGCCTCGCGGCGTCGCCACAGCGCGTCGGCGACGTCGGAGACGGTCGTGCGGGCCAGGGTCGGCCACCCGCCACGGGCCGAGACCCGCGCGAGGCGGTCGCGCAGCTGGTCCCGGGCCAGCAGCGCGTCGGCACCCTCCTCGAGTGGTGTCCCGGCGAGCCGACCGAGCGCGCGACACACGAAGAGCCCGCTCACCGCTGCGTCCTCGACATACTCCGCGGTGATCGTCAGCCCGTCCTCGTCCTCCTCGACGGCGGCCGGCAGCCCGCGCACACCCTCGAGGCGGGTCACCAGCCCGCCGCCCTGCACGTCGGCCTCGCGGCGCCAGAAGGCGAAGTGCCGGGGGTCGGAGAGCTCGGGCGGGTCGTGCGGGCCGGGGACGGCCAGCCGCTTGACCACCAGGGGTCGGTCGTCGGCCACGGTGCGCCACACACCGACCGTGGAGGGTCCGGCGGCCCCCGGCATCGGGTGCCAGCCGGGCTCGGGCTGCCACATGCGCCGGACGCTAGCCGATGTCGCGCCGATCCAGCGTGACCTGCGCGGCGACACCCAGGGCGAGCGCCACGAGCGGCACCACGACGACCGCGACCCAGTCCACCGCCTCGACGGGCGCGAGCGCGAGGTGGTCGTACGGCGAGAGCCCGCGCACCCAGCCGGGCAGCCGCCACAGCTCGCCGAAGAAGGCCACCACCACGGCGAGCACCAGGGGCACCCACGCCAGCACCGCGAGTCGCGGCACGACGGCCTGCACGAGCAGCGCGAGTGTTGCGAGCACCAGCACCGGTCCGGCGTAGGTCAGCACCGGGACGGCGTTGCGCACGGCCCCCGCCCCGTCGCCGGTGACGCCGAGGTAGCCCAGCCCGATGCCCAGGGCCCCCGAGGCCAGCACCACCAGGCTCCCCGCGGCCGTGACGGCGGCGTGGGCGCCGAGCCAGTCGCGCCGCCGCAGCGCCGTCGCGAGCAGCACCTCGGCGCGTCCGTCGTCCTCCTCGCCGCGCAGCCGCAGCGCGGAGGAGACCGCGAAGCCGGCCGCGAACAGCGCCAGCACCACCCCGGACGTGGCGAAGAAGCCGGCGACGAGGTCCCCTCCGCCCACGAAGACCTCGCGTGCGGCACCGGAGTCGCCGAGCAGCTCCCCCGCCGAGTCGCCGATCGAGCCGTAGGCCACCCCCGTGAGCAGCAGCCCGGCGCTCCAGCCCGCCACCGAGGTCCGCTGCAGGCGCCAGGTCAGTCCGAGGGCGCCGTGCAGGCCCCGTCCGGCCACCGCCGGGCCGGGTCGGGCCGCCCACAACCCGCCGCCGACGTCGCGGCGCCCGAAGAGCGCGACCGCCGCCGGGACCGTGACCACCACCGCGGCCGCGAGCAGGCCGGCGGGCCACCACCGCAGCCCCGAGAAGGCGTGCATCGCCTGGTACCACCCGATCGGCGAGAGCCAGCTCAGCGCGCCGCCGGTGACGTCGCCGACGGCGCGCAGGGCGTACGCCGCCCCGAGCACCGCGCCGACCATCGCGTGCACGGTGCGACTCGACGCGCTCAGCTGGGCGGCCACCAGCGTCGACCCCGGTGAGGACCATGCCCGTCAGCGCGAGCCCGACGCCCAGCGCGACCGAGTCCGGGACGGCGAGCGAGTACGAGACCAGGCTGAGCGTGACCAGGGCGCCGAGCAGCAGGTTGGCCACCAGGGTCACGAGCAGCGCGGCCAGGAGCGGCTCGAGCCGCCCGACCACCGCCGAGCGCACCAGCTCGTCGCGACCGCTCTCCTCCTCGGCCCGGGTGTGCCGCGTGACCAGGAACATGCTCATCAGCCCGGCCACGACCGCCCCGAACGCGGTGGCCTGCCAGGTCACCTGGCCACCGATCGTGTCCAGGGCGCGGGCAGGGCCCGCCATCGCGACGAGCGCGGCGTTGCCCTCCATCCCGGCGGCGGCCCGGTCCAGCTCGGCCTGCGAGGCGTAGAGCCCGTCGATGCTCACCGCCTGCGAGTAGTACAGGAGCGTGCCGCCGAGCACCCACCAGCCGATCATCCAGCGGTCCCGGCGCAGGTGGGAGCGCAGCAGGACGCGCACCGCCGAGCCGCTCACGCCGACGCCTGGTCCCTCGCACCGACCGGCTCGTCGCCGTAGTGGCGCAGGAACAGCTCCTCGAGCGTCGGCGGCGTGCTGGTCAGCGTCCGTACGCCGACGCCGGTCAGCGCACCGAGCAGCCCGCCGAGGTGCTCGGTGTCGACCTGGCAGCGCACCCGCGTGCCGTCGACTGCGAGGTCGTGCACCCCGGCGTACGTCGTGAGGTCCGGCGCCGCGCCGACGAGGGTCGCCTCGATCGAGGTGCGCGTGAGGTGGCGCAGGTCGGCCAGGGTGCCGCTCTCGACGGTCCGCCCGTCGCGGATGATGCTGACCCGGTCGCACAGCTGCTCGACCTCGGCCAGGACGTGGCTCGAGAGCAGCACGCTGCCGCCCGCGCCCGCGCGCCTGCTCGACGCACCCGGTGAAGACCGACTCCATGAGCGGGTCCAGCCCGGAGGTGGGCTCGTCGAGCAGCAGCAGGTCGACGTCGGCGGCCAGCGCGGCGACGAGCGCGACCTTCTGCCGGTTGCCCTTGGAGTAGGTGCGCGCCTTCTTCGTCGGGTCGAGCTCGAAGCGCTCGACCAGCTCCTCTCGGCGCCTCGGGTCGAGGCCGCCGCGCAGCCTGCCGAGCAGGTCGATGGCTTCGCCCCCGGTGAGGTTGGGCCACAGGCTGACGTCGCCCGGGACGTAGGCCAGGCGCCGGTGCAGGCTCGCGGCCTCGCTCCACGGGTCGCCTCCCAGCAGCCGCACCGTGCCCGCGTCGGCACGCAGCAGGCCGAGGAGGACCCGGATCGTGGTCGACTTGCCCGCGCCGTTGGGTCCGAGGAACCCGTGCACCTCCCCCGGCGCGACGGCGAGGTCGAGCCCGTCGAGCGCGCGCACCCGTCCGAAGGTCTTGACCAGCCCGGACACCTCGACCACGTGCTCCATGGGGTCAGCCTAGGACTGGACGGGTCCCGGAGGGGCTCAGGCGAGACTCAGGCGTTGACGACCTCGACGAGGGCGCACAGCGCGTCGGCGACGCCCTGCTCGAGCACGGACCGGCGCGGGTCGGGCAGGGCCAGCCAGCGCGGGTCGACGCTCAGTCCGCGCAGCCGGGGCTCCTCGAGGACGGCCTGGACCGCGGCGTGGTCGCCACCCGTGACGAGCGGCCCGGCGAGCACCGACGGCTCGGTCAGCAGCCGTACGGCGTGACCCGCGGCCGCCTCGTAGGCCTGGCGTGCCTGGTTGTCGCGGCGCCGGGCGAAGCGTTGCTGGGACTGACCGCCGGCCTTGGTCCGGCCCTGGACGTGACGCTGCCCGGTCTTGGAGGCCACCGTGGTCGTCGCGGCGAGCCGCGCCACCGCGAAGCCGCCCTTGCGCACCAGAAGCACCCCCCATTCGTGCGGGGCCGCCGCACCCAGCGCGGCCGCGAAGCCGTCGGCGTCCGCGGAGCCGTCGTACGCCGTCCCGAACGGCAGCGCGGCGGTGAACCTCGACCCGTCCCCGGCCGCCCCGCACAGTCGACCCGTCGGCCACCGCGAGATCCGCGCCACCGTGGCGGTCGGCGAAGTTGGCCACCCACCGTTCGACCCGCTCGGGGGGCACGAGCACCGCCGTCACGACGACGCCTGCTCGGGCGGGAACAAGGCGTCGTCGAGCGGCCGGTCGGCGTAGTAGCGGCGGACCCGGCCGTCGAAGGAGGACCGGCGGTCGCCCGCGTAGCTCAGCCCGGCGTCGAGGGCGACGCTGATCGAGGGCGTGTTGACCGCGTCGATGCTCGCGACACAGGGCGCCGACGGGTCGACCGCGGCCGTGGCAGCCAGTGCGGCACGCAGCATCTCCCCGGCGTAGCCGCGGCCCTGGCGCTCGACCGCGACGCGGTAGTTGAGGTTCCACTCACCGCGCCCGTGCCGCTGGGCACCGCCGGACCCGACCACCTCGCCGGTCTCGCGCAGTCGGAGCGTCCAGTAGCTGAGCCCGTCGACGGCCCACCGCGAGCCCGCCGAGGCGGCGTACGCGGCGGTCTGCGCCACGTCGGTGTGCACACCGTCCGGCTCGAACCACCAGATCCGGGGGTCGGAGAAGATCGGGAAGAGCGCGTCGGCGTCCGCCTGGACCATCGGTCGCAGCAGCAGCCGCTCGGTGACGACCTCGGCGTCAGCCACGGGGAGTCACCGCGACGAGCGGGACGGCTTCGGGTGCAGCACCCGGAACCGCTCGAGGACCACCACGGCGTCGTCCGCCTCGACCGGTGCCGAGACCGGCACCAGCAGTGCCTCGGTGATCTCGCCCTGCCTCACCACCGAGACCTCCGTGGTCTCGACCAGCGCGCGAGGAGCGCCCCGACCGTCGACCACGATGCCCATCGAGCCGACCTGCGGGAGGTCGAGGCCCTCGCGGTCGTAGTCGCGCCGCGGGGCGGCCGTCGCCGTGCGCTCCCCGTCGAGCAGCGCCCGCACCAGCAGGTCGGCCTCCGTCGCCGTCCCGCCGAACGACCACGCCGGCGGGGCGAGCATCGCCCGCGAGCCCGGGGGCAGGTAGCCCGGCAGGGAGGTGAACCGGGTGACGTGGCACGCGTGGTCCCAGAAGCGCTCGACGTCGGTCTCGTCGACGCTCACCCCGGCCTCGCCCTCGGTCCCGGCGTGGCCGTCGGTCTCACCGTCGAGCGCGGGCTCCATCGCCCACTCAGACGTTGAAGCCGAGCGCGCGCAGCTGCTCGCGGCCGTCGGGGGTGATCTTGTCCGGTCCCCACGGCGGCATCCAGACCCAGTTGATCGCGACGTCGTTGACCAGGCCCTCGAGCGCGGCGTTGGTCTGGTCCTCGATGACGTCGGTCAGCGGGCACGCCGCCGAGGTCAGGGTCATGTCGAGCACGCAGTTGGAGCCCTCGTCGAGGTGGGCGTCGTAGACCAGGCCGAGGTCGACGACGTTGATCCCGAGCTCGGGGTCGACGACGTCCTTCATCGCCTCGATGACGTCGTCGCGATCGACGGTCGAGACACCGGCCGGTGCGCCGCCGCTCGTCGCGGCCGCCTCCGGGACCTCGGGAAGGTCGGTGTGGTCGGGTGCGGTCGGCTGGTGGGTGATCGGCTTGCTCATGCGGATTCCTCCATCACGGTGGCGGTTGCGTCCTTCCAGGCCATCCAGCCCAGGAGCGCGCACTTGACGCGCGCCGGGAACTTGGCGACCCCGGCGAAGGCGATGCCGTCCTCGATGACGTCCTCGTCCGGCTCCACCTTGCCCTTGCCCTGCATCAGCGTCAGGAACGACTCGTGGATCTCGAGGGCCTCGGCGACCGGCTTGCCGATCACGAGGTCGGCCATCACCGAGGCGGAGGCCTGTGAGATCGAGCAGCCGAGCGCGTCGTAGGACACGTCGGTGACCACGGGGCCGGACTCGCCGTCCTCGAGGTGGACGCGCAGTGTCAGCTCGTCGCCGCACGTCGGGTTGACGTGGTGCACCTCGGCCTCGAAGGGCTCGCGCAGCCCTGCGTGGTGCGGGTTCTTGTAGTGGTCGAGGATGATCTCCTGGTAGAGCGCGTCCAGGTCCTGTCCGCTGCTTGCACTGGTCATCGTGCTCCCTCCAACCGGAAGTAGGAGCGGGTGTATTCCAGGGCCTCGACGAGCGCGTCGATCTCCGCGGGCGTGGTGTAGAGGTACGACGACATCCGCGTCGAGCTCTGCACGCCGAAGCGGGCGTGGGCCGGCTTGGCGCAGTGGTGCCCGGCGCGGACCGCGACGCCGCGCGAGTCGAGGACCTGCGCGATGTCGTGGGGGTGGACCCCGGCCATCTCGAAGCTGATCGCTCCCCCGCGCCGGGTCGCGTCGAGGGGGCCGAGGACCCGCATGCCCGGCAGCGTGGCCAGGCCCTCGAGGGCGTACGCCGTGATGGCCTGCTCGTGGGCGTGGATCGCCTCCATGCCCACCGCGTCGAGGTACTCCACGGCGGCGCCGAGACCGACGGCCTCGACGATCGGCGGCGTGCCGGCCTCGAACTTGTGCGGGATCCCGGCGTAGCTCGAGGACTCCATCCGCACGGTCTCGATCATCTCGCCACCGCCGAGGAACGGCGGCAGCTGGTCGAGCACCTCGCGGCGACCCCAGAGCACGCCGACCCCGGTCGGGCCGACGCACTTGTGGCCGGTGAAGGCGACGAGGTCGGCACCGCTGGCGACCACGTCGACCGGCATCTGCGGCACGGCCTGCGAGGCGTCGACGACGACGAGGGCGCCGACCTCGTGGGCGCGGCGCGCGATCTCGGCGACCGGGTTGATCGTGCCGAGCATGTTGGAGACCCAGGTCAGCGAGACCACCCGGGTGCGCTCGGTGATCAGCGAGTCGATGTTCGAGAGGTCGAGCTGGCCGTCCTCGGTCAGGCCGAACCACCGCAGCGTCGCGCCGGTGCGCTGGGTGAGCAGCTGCCACGGGACGATGTTGGAGTGGTGCTCCATCTCGGTGATCAGCACCTCGTCGCCCTCGCCGAGCGTGCCCACCCGGTCCGACCAGTCACCGCGCGCCCAGGCCAGGGTGTTGGCGACGAGGTTGAGCGCCTCGGAGGCGTTCTTGGTCAGCACGACCTCGTCGCGAGACGGCGCGTGCAAGAACGCCGCGATCTTGTCGCGCGCGTCCTCGAACGCCTCGGTCGACTCCGCGCCGAGCTGGTGCATCGCCCGGGAGATGTTGGCGTTGTGACGCTCGAGGTGGTCGACCATCGTGTCGATGACGACCTGTGGCTTCTGGGA